>NZ_MSDF01000016.1:510763-643547 GCF_002022275.1 Pseudomonas fluorescens | reverse complement strand
GTTTTCCGTTTCGACTGCGCCGGAAGTGGGGCGAATTATAGACTTCCAGAATCTGCCGTCAACCCCTTTTTTCACATTTCTGTCATATCGGTCAAAAAGCCCCCAAAAACGCGAAAGCCGGCCCCAAGGGGCCGGCTTTCTGCTCTCCCTACGTCAAGCTGGGGAAAGCAAACTGCGACGCTTCATGGCTGGCACGCTGCGGCCAGCGCTGGGTAATCGCCTTGCGACGGGTATAGAAACGCACCCCATCCGGCCCATAAGCATGCAAATCGCCAAACAGTGAACGCTTCCAGCCACCAAAGCTGTGATACGCCACCGGCACCGGCAGCGGAACGTTAACCCCCACCATGCCCACTTCGATCTCGTCACAGAACAGACGCGCCGCCTCACCGTCACGGGTAAAGATGCACGTACCGTTGCCATACTCGTGATCATTGATCAGTTGCATCGCTGCTTCCAGGCTATCCACCCGCACCACGCACAGCACCGGCCCGAAGATCTCTTCTTTATAGATGCGCATCTCAGGCGTCACGCGATCAAACAGGCTACCGCCCAGGAAGAAACCCTCCTCATGGCCCGAAACACTCAGCCCGCGACCATCAACCACCAACGTTGCGCCTGAGGAAACACCGTCTTCTATATAGCCACTGACCTTATCGCGCGCCTGACCGGTCACCAACGGCCCCATATCCAGACCGCACGTGGTGCCCGCACCAATCTTCAGCGCCTTGATCTGCGGTACCAACTTGGCAATCAACGCATCCGCCACCTGGTCACCCACGCACACGGCCACCGAAATCGCCATGCAACGCTCACCACAGGAACCGTACGCCGCGCCCATCAAAGCACTGACGGCGTTATCCAGATCCGCGTCCGGCATCAACACCGCATGGTTCTTCGCCCCGCCCAGCGCCTGCACACGTTTGCCGCGCTTGGTCGCTTCGGAATAGATGTACTCGGCAATCGGCGTCGAGCCGACAAAGCTCAAGGCTTTCACCTCTGGCGCTTCGATCAACGCATCCACTGCGCCCTTATCGCCATGCACCACGCTCAGCACGCCTTTAGGCAGACCGGCCTCTTGCAGCAATTGCGCAATCAGCAGCGTCGAGCTCGGATCACGCTCCGATGGTTTCAGAATAAAACAGTTACCGCAGACGATCGCCAGCGGGTACATCCACAAAGGCACCATGGCCGGGAAGTTGAACGGCGTAATACCGGCCACCACACCCAAGGGCTGGAAATCCGACCACGCATCAATGTTCGGCCCGACGTTACGGCTGTACTCGCCCTTGAGAATCTCCGGCGCCGAGCACGCGTATTCGACGTTCTCGATCCCGCGCTTCAACTCACCCGCTGCGTCTTCAAGGGTCTTGCCGTGCTCTTCGCTGATCAACTGCGAGATGCGCGCTTCGTTCTGCTCCAGCAACTGCTTGAAACGATACATCACCTGAGCACGTTTGGCCGGCGGCGTATTACGCCAGGCCGGGAACGCGGCTTTGGCCGAGTCGATCGCCTGTTGAATGGTTTCACGGCTGGCCAATGGCACCTGGTGAATCACCTGGCCGGTGGACGGGTTGTACACGTCGGCGCTACGGCCGCTGTCATTGACCAACTCACCGTTGATCAAATGCTGGATAAGGCTCATGCAGGGCTCCTGAAAAATTGTTCTAATTGTTCTATATAGAAGGAGAAATCAGTCGATCTTGTTCAGCACTTCGCCGACCGCATCGAACAGACGATCCAGGTCCTGCGGCTTGCTGTTGAAGGTTGGCCCGAACTGCAGGGTGTCGCCGCCAAAGCGCACGTAGAACCCGGCTTTCCACAAGGCCATGCCAGCCTCGAATGGACGCACGATGGCATCACCGTCGCGCGGGGCGATCTGGATCGCACCGGCCAGGCCGTAGTTACGGATGTCGATGACGTTCTTGCTGCCCTTCAAGCCGTGCAGCGCATTCTCAAAGTGCGGCGCAACTTCGGCCACGCTCTGCACCAGGTTTTCTTTCTGCAACAGGTCCAGTGCCGCCAAGCCAGCTGCGCAGGCTACGGGGTGCGCCGAGTAGGTGTAGCCGTGTGGGAATTCCACCGCGTACTCAGGCGTCGCCTGGTTCATGAAGGTTTGATAGATCTCGCTGCTGGCAATCACTGCGCCCATTGGGATCGCGCCGTTGGTGACTTGCTTGGCGATGCACATCAGGTCCGGCGTTACGCCGAAGCTGTCAGCGCCGAACATCGAACCGGTACGGCCAAAACCGGTGATCACTTCGTCGAACACCAGAAGGATGTTGTGTTGGTCGCAGATTTCGCGCAGACGTTTCAGGTAACCCTGTGGCGGCACCAGCACGCCGGCGGAACCGGCCATTGGCTCAACAAATACGGCTGCGATGTTTGAGGCGTCGTGCAATTCGATCAGCTTGAGCAATTCATCTGCCAGTGCAATACCACCCAGCTCCGGCATGCCACGGGAGAACGCATTGCTCGCCAGCAAGGTGTGCGGCAGATGGTCGACGTCCATCAAACCTTGGCCAAATAGCTTGCGGTTGCCGTTAACGCCGCCGAGGCTGGTACCGGCAATGTTCACACCGTGATAACCACGGGCACGGCCAATCATCTTGGTCTTGGTCGCCTGGCCTTTTAGGCGCCAGTACGCACGCACCATCTTCACCGCGGTATCGGCGCATTCGGAGCCGGAATCGGTGAAGAACACGTGGTTCAGGTTGCCTGGGGTCAAATCGGTGATCTTTTCCGCCAGCTGAAAGGACAACGGATGACCGTATTGGAAGCCCGGAGAGTAGTCCAGCGTGCCCAATTGCCTGGAGACCGCTTCCTGAATTTCCTTGCGCGTATGCCCGGCGCCGCAGGTCCACAGCCCCGACAGCGAATCGTAGACCTTGCGCCCCTTGTCATCGATCAACCAGCTGCCTTCGGCGGCCACGATCAGGCGCGGGTCACGCTGGAAGTTACGGTTGGCGGTGTAAGGCATCCAGTGGGCGTCCAACTTCAGTTGGCTGGCCAGGGACGATGGGGCGTTTTCGGGCATGTTCATCAGCAAAACCTCGCAAGGCAAAAGGCAGCGTCGGGATTGAAAAGCGTTGTTGCAGCTAAATTGCCACGGCGATAAAGTCGGTGAAATTCAACTCTTCTAACCTTCAGTCAGGCCTTTACTAAACTATGAGCAGCCGCCGACCCGACCCACTTGCCCAAGTCAGCGACTTCGATATCCGCTTGTTGCGCATCTTTCGCAGCGTGGTGGAATGCGGCGGCTTCTCAGCGGCGGAAACCGTCCTGGGCATCGGGCGCTCAGCCATCAGCCAGCAGATGAGCGACCTCGAGCAGCGCCTTGGATTAAGACTCTGCCAACGCGGCCGCGCCGGGTTTTCCCTGACCGAAGAGGGCCGCGAGGTTTACCAGTCCGCGCTGCAACTATTGAGTGCCCTGGAGAGCTTTCGCACCGAGGTCAACGGCCTGCACCAGCATTTGCGTGGCGAACTGATCATCGGCCTGACTGACAACCTCGTCACCCTGCCCCACATGCGCATCACCCATGCATTGGCGCAGTTGAAGGAACGCGGCCCGGACGTGCAGATCCAGATCCGCATGATCGCCCCCAATGAAGTCGAACAAGGCGTACTCGACGGCCGCCTGCATGTCGGCGTGGTGCCACAGGCCAGCGCCTTGTCGGGGTTGGAGTACCAGCCGTTGTACAGCGAACGTTCGCTGCTCTATTGCGCCGTCGGCCACCCATTGTTCTACGCCGACGACAAACAGCTGGGCGACCCGCGCATCGACAGCCAGGACGCCATCGCCCCAACCTTCCGCCTGCCCGCCGACATCCAGGCGCATTACCAGGCCCTCAACTGCACCGCCAGCGCTTCGGACCGCGAAGGCATGGCGTTCCTGATCCTCACCGGCCGCTACATAGGCTACCTGCCCGATCACTACGCCAGCCTGTGGGTGCAACAAGGCCGACTGCGCGCGCTGAAACCGGCTACACGTTTTTACGATTTGAGCCTCGCATCGGTCACGCGCAAGGGCCGTCGCCCTCATTTGGTGCTGGAGAGTTTTCTGGAGAGTCTGGCCGCAACACGCTAGCCCGGGCCTTTCATTAAAACTTGAGCAAGTGGACAGCTTTTTGCAAGGAGACCACTACCTTGAACTGTCCGCCCCGAGTTTGCCCACCATGCCACCAGAATCGTCCAGCCCCAGCGACCTGATCTACGGCCTCAACGACCGTCCGAAACCCGTGCCCGCTACACTCGCCGCCCTGCAACATGTGCTGGCCGCCTTTGTCGGCATCATCACACCACCGCTGATCATCGGCTCCACCCTCGGCCTGACCGCCCACCTGCCGTACCTGATCAGCATGGCATTGATGGTTTCCGGTGTAGGCACCTTCATCCAGGCGCGCAGGCCGTTTGGCATCGGCGCCGGGATGATCTGCCTGCAAGGCACCAGTTTTGCGTTCCTCGGCGCGGTGCTATCGGCAGGCTTTCTAGTGAAACAACGCGGCGGCAGCCCGGAAGACATCATGGCGATGATCTTCGGCGTGTGCTTTTTCGGCGCGGCGGTGCAGATCGTGCTGAGCCGCTTTATCGGGCAACTGCGCCGGGTGATCACCCCGTTGGTCACCGGCATCGTGATTACCCTGATCGGCATCAGCCTAATCAAGGTCGGCATCACAGACCTCGGCGGCGGCTTTAACGCCCCCGACTTCGGCGCACCGATCAACCTGGCATTGGGTGTGTTCGTGGTGCTGACCATCATCCTGCTCAATCGCTCGAACACGCCGTGGGTGCGTCTCTCGGCGATCATTATCGGCCTCGCCGTCGGCAGCCTCGCCGCTTGGTTCAGCGGAAAACTGGTGCCTCAGGCCTTGCCCGACTTGCCGTTGATCAGCATGCCCATCCCGTTTCGCTTCGGTTTCAACTTCGACTGGAGCGCTTTCCTGCCGATCGCGCTGATTTATCTGATCAGCAGTATCGAAACTGTCGGCGACCTTACCGCCAACTGCATGATTGCCCGCCAACCCATCAGTGGCCCTTCTTATATAAGCCGGCTCAAGGGTGGCGTACTCGGCGATGGCGTGAGCTGCATGATTGCCGCCACCTTCAGTGCCTTCCCCAACACCACGTTTGCGCAGAACAATGGCGTGATCCAACTCACCGGCGTGGCCAGCCGTTACGTCGGCTTATATATAGGCGTGCTGCTGTTTTGCCTCGGCTTGTTTCCGCTGATTGGCGCCGTACTGCAGCAAATCCCCAAACCCGTATTGGGCGGCGCCACCCTGGTGATGTTCGGCAGCGTCGCCGCTGCCGGCGTGCGCATCCTCGCCCAGGCGCCGCTCGACCGGCGCAGCATGTTGATCATCGCCACCTCGTTCGGCGTCGGCCTGGGCATCGCCGCCCAGCCCGACTTGCTGCACCTGATGCCGAGCCTGGTACAAAACCTGTTCGACTCCGCCATCACCAGCGGCGGGCTGACCGCTATCGTGCTCTGCCTGCTGTTGCCGGAAGCCAAAACCACCCGCGATGCCGCAAACCACGCGGCGGAAAGCGACACACTGGAACCGCTTTGACGGTTTTATTGCATCAGGACTTGTCTGAGGCTTGAGGGTGGGTTATCTGTGCACACGTCGTCTTTATCGATCAGCACGGAAACCTCCATGAGCCTCGAAGTTCCTGCCCACAGCAACCACGCCGGTAAACCCGCCAGCCGCATTCGACAAAAGAACGAACAAGCGATTCTCCAGGCTGCTGAAGATGAGTTCGCGCGCCATGGCTACAAAGGCACGAGTATGAACACCATTGCCTCAAGTGCCGGGCTGCCCAAGGCCAATCTGCATTACTACTTCACCAACAAGCTGGGCCTGTATATCGCGGTGCTCAGCAATATCCTCGAACTGTGGGACAGCACGTTCAACGCGCTGACCGCCGAGGACGATCCTGCCGTGGCCCTCACCCGCTACATCCGCACCAAGATGGAATTTTCGCGGCGCCACCCGCAAGCCTCACGGATCTTCGCCATGGAGATCATCAGCGGCGGCGAATGCCTGACCGAATATTTCAGCCAGGACTACCGCGCCTGGTTCAGCGGCCGGGCGGCGGTGTTCCAGGCCTGGATCGACGCCGGCAAGATGGACCCGATCGACCCGGTGCACCTGATCTTCCTGCTGTGGGGCAGCACCCAGCACTATGCCGACTTCGCCACCCAGATCTGCCGTGTCACCGGTCGCACCAAGCTGACCAAGCAAGACATGGAAGAGGCCGGCACTAACCTGATCCACATTATTCTCAAGGGCTGTGGCATCCAGCCGGCCCTCTAAACGAAGCGACTTATGCCTTTCACGCTTACCGGCCTTTGCGAATTTCGTGAAGAAATACGCAAAAGCCGCTTCATCACCCTCGCCGCGCCCATTACCAGCGCGCAAGACGCCCAGGCGTTTTTCGAGCAACACAGTGACCTGAACGCCACGCACAACTGCTGGGCCTGGAAGCTGGCGGACCAGTATCGCAGCAATGACGATGGCGAACCCGGCGGCACCGCCGGGCGGCCGATCCTTGCAGCTATTGAAGCGCAGGGGTTTGATCAGGTCGCAGTGCTGGTGATTCGCTGGTACGGCGGCATCCAACTGGGCACTGGCGGCCTCGCCCGGGCCTACGGCGGCGGTGCGAACAAATGCCTGCAAACGGCCGAACGCATCGAGCTGATCAGCCGCGTGCCCTTGAGTTGCGCCTGCGCTTTCGCCGAGCTGAACCTGGTGAAACTGCGCGTTGCCGAACTGGGCGGGCTGGTGGTCGAAGAAGTCTTTACCGCCAACGGCGTCGAGTTGCAGCTTGCCTTGGGCGAGGCGCATATCGACACCCTGCAAATTCAACTCGCCGACCTCAGCCGTGGGCGTATCCTGCTACAACGTTGAACTCCCTGAACCGCGACTCTAAAGGAAGCTATTCATGTCTACGCCAAAAACCGCACTGATCATCGGCGCCTCGCGCGGGCTGGGCCTTGGCCTGGTCAAGCAATTGCTCCAGGACGGCTGGGACGTGACCGCCACCGTGCGCGACCCGAACAACGCCGACGCCCTGAAAGCCGTCGGCCCGGTAAAGATCGAGAAGCTGGACATGGACGATCAGCAAGCCGTGATCGCCCTGAGCCAGCGCCTCAAGGAGCGCACCTTCGACCTGCTGTTCGTCAACGCCGGCGTCAAAGGCCCGGCCAACCAGGAACCAGGCCACGCCACCCTGGCGGAAGTCGGCCAGCTGTTTTTCACCAACGCCGTGGCGCCGATCAACCTGGCCCAGCGTTTTGCCGGGCAAATCCGCAAAGACAGCGGCGTGCTGGCGTTCATGAGTTCGGTGCTGGGCAGCGTCACCATCCCGGACGGCTCGGACCTGGCGCTGTACAAGGCCAGCAAGGCCGCGCTCAACTCCATGACCAACAGTTTCATCACCCAACTCGGCGACCACAAACTGACTGTGCTATCGCTGCACCCGGGCTGGGTGAAAACCGACATGGGCGGTGAAAACGCGCACATCGACGTCGACACCAGCGTGCGCGGCCTGGTCGATCAGGTAAATGCCTACACCGGCAAAGGCGGCCACCACTTCATCGACTACAAGGGCGACACCATCGCCTGGTAAACCCTCGGCCCACTGTGGGAGCGGGCTTGCCCGCGATGATCTCAAGAGCACTCACTCCCACAGCTAGACCCGCACCCGAACTCCACGTAATCTACTCCCCTCGCCCTCACCGGCGACCCTGGATCAGCAGACAGGGCAACACTGAGCTGGCAAACCTGAACCCATCATTCAGAGGAGCCGGCCAATGCCTGCGACCCGTATCTGGTTAAAAAACCCCCTCGCGATTTTCACTGCCAATGGCCTCGACGCCCGTGGCGGCCTAGTGCTGCAAGACGGTGTGATCACCGAAGTGCTGGGCTGGGGACGCGAGCCCAGCGTGCCCTGTGGACAAATATTTGATGCGCGCGAACATGTGGTCCTGCCGGGCCTGATCAACACCCACCACCATTTCTACCAAACCCTGACCCGCGCCTGGGCGCCGGTGGTCAATCAGCCGTTATTTCCGTGGCTGAAAACCCTGTACCCGGTCTGGGCACGGCTGACGCCTGAAAAACTCGCACTCGCCTCCAAAGTCGCCCTGGCCGAACTGCTGCTCTCGGGCTGCACCACGGCAGCGGATCACCACTACCTGTTCCCTGACGGTCTGGAAAACGCCATCGACGTGCAAGTGGAAAGCGTGCGCGAACTGGGCATGCGCGCCATGCTCACCCGCGGTTCCATGAGCCTGGGCGAAGCCGACGGCGGCCTGCCACCGCAGCAAACCGTGCAGCAAGGCCAAGTCATTCTCGAAGACAGTAAACGCCTGATTCGCGAGTACCACGAGCGTGGCGACGGTGCGCAAATCCAGATAGCCCTGGCGCCCTGCTCACCGTTTTCGGTCACCCCGGAAATCATGGAAGCCAGCGCCGAACTGGCCAACAGCCTCGACGTGCGCCTGCACACCCACCTGGCGGAAACCCTCGACGAAGAAGACTTCTGCCTGCAGCGTTTCGGCCTGCGTACCGTGGATTATCTCGACAGCGTCGGCTGGCTCGGCCCGCGCACCTGGCTGGCCCACGGCATTCACTTCAACCCGGATGAAATCGCACGCCTGGGCGCCGCCGGCACGGGCATCTGCCATTGCCCGAGTTCGAATATGCGTTTGGCGTCGGGCATCTGCCCAACCCTGGATTTGCTCGCCGCAGGTGCACCGATTGGATTGGGCGTGGACGGTTCCGCCTCCAATGACGCGTCCAACATGATCCTCGAAGCCCGCCAGGCCTTGTACATTCAGCGCCTGCGTTACGGCGCGGAAAAGATCACCCCCGAAGGCGTGCTGGGCTGGGCGACCAAGGGTTCAGCGCAGTTGTTGGGGCGTACGGATATTGGTGAGCTGGCCGTAGGAAAACAGGCTGACCTGGCGCTGTTCAAGCTCGATGAACTGCGTTTTTCCGGCAGCCATGATCCGATTTCGGCGCTGCTGCTGTGCGGTGCAGATCGTGCGGATCGGGTGATGGTGGGTGGTAAATGGCGGGTGATTGATGGTCAGGTGGAGGGCCTGGACCTCAAAGGCCTGATCGCCGATCACACCCAGGCCGCCCGCCAGCTGATCGCCGGAACCTAAGCCAGACACAGGTCCAAATGTGGGAGGAGACCTCTGTGGGAGCTGGCTTGCCTGCGATAGCATCACCCCGGTGCAACTGAAAAACCGAGGTGCCTGCATCGCAGGCAAGCCAGCTCCCACATAAGGTCCTGCGGTGTTTACAACCCCAACAACGACAACATAATAAAAGTCGCAAACAACACAAAATGCGTCATCCCTTCGATGGCATTGGTTTCGCCATCGTTCAGGTTGATCGCACTCACAATCAGCGTGATAAACACCATCACCGTTTGCACCGGCGTCATCGCCATCTGGAACGGCTGGCCGGTATAGAGCGCCATGGCTTCCATCACCGGCACGGTCAAAATCACCGTCGACAACGACGCGCCCAACGCAATATTCACCACCGACTGCATGCGGTTGGCCAATGCAGCGCGCAAGGCGGTTAGAATCTCCGGCGCCGCCGAAATCGCCGCCACCACAATCGCCGTGATCACCGGCGGCGCGCCCGTGCCTTCCAGGCCAAGGTCCAGGGTTTTCGACATCACCTCAGCCAGCGCACCAATCACGATGACCCCAAACACCAGCGTGCCAATGGAGAACGCCAGGTTGATCGGCGGCGCTTCCTCTTCTTCCGGCTGCTTCTTGCGGCGTTTTTCCGGGTAGCTGTAGCTGAAGAAGTAACTGTGTGGCCCCACCTGCATGCGCAGAAACAGGGTGTAGAGCAACACCATCGCGCCAATGGTGAAGGCCGAGTAAATTTTCCAGTCGGCCTCGGGGATAAATTCCGGCACCACCATGGACACGCCCATGGCGGTAAGAATCATCACGCTGTAGCTGCGCGCGGAGTCATCGTTGTAGGACTGTTCACCATGCTTGATGCCACCCATCAGCGCGGCGAGGCCGAGGATGCCGTTGATGTCGAGCATCACCGCCGAATAAATCGTGTCGCGCACCAGGGTCGGTGAGGGCTCGTTACTCATCATGATCGCCAGGATCACCACTTCCACCAGCACCGCGGCGAGGGTCAGGATCATGGTGCCGTAGGGGTCGCCGACCTTTTCCGCAAGCTGTTCGGCATGGTGCGCCACGCGCATCGACGCCACCACGATAAAGCCGATCAGCACCACGCCACCGAGCAGCGCGACCATCTGCCCGCTGTTGAGCATCCAGTGCTCCAGCGGGTAAGCGGCGATGGCGGCAATCAGCGCCAGCAGCATGAATTTTTCTTGCTTGAGGGATGTGAGCATTCCGGGCCTTTTGGTGCAGCAAATCAGTCATTGATGGGGTACAGACTGCACCACGTCGCTAACGTTTCGTTACACCTTAGTTCACGCCGCCCTTGCGTGAATAAAACCAATACTCTCCTGCTGGTCAGGTTTTGCCGATTATTTCAGCCATGGCCTGTAGAATGCCGCCATTGCACCTGATGAGAATTTAGAAAATGTACGATTGGCTCAACGCCCTGCCCAAGGCTGAATTGCACCTGCACCTGGAAGGCTCGCTGGAGCCTGAGCTGCTGTTCGCCCTGGCCGAACGCAACAAGATTGCGCTGCCGTGGAACGACGTCGAAACCCTGCGCAAGGCCTACGCCTTCAACAACCTGCAAGAGTTTCTCGACCTGTATTACAAGGGCGCCGACGTGTTGCGCACCTCCCAGGATTTTTACGACCTGACCTGGGCCTACCTGCTGCGCTGCAAAGCACAGAACGTAATCCACACCGAACCCTTCTTCGACCCGCAAACCCACACCGACCGTGGCATTCCGTTCGAAGTGGTGCTCAACGGCATCGCCGCCGCGCTCAAAGATGGCGAACAGCAACTGGGCATCACCAGCGGTTTGATCCTGAGTTTCCTGCGCCACTTGAGCGAAGCCGAAGCCGAGAAAACCCTCGACCAGGCCCTGCCATTCCGTGATGCGTTTGTGGCCGTGGGCCTGGACAGTTCGGAAATGGGCCACCCGCCGAGCAAGTTCCAGCGCGTGTTCGACCGTGCCCGTCACGAAGGCTTCCTCACCGTGGCCCACGCCGGCGAAGAAGGCCCGCCCGAGTACATTTGGGAAGCCCTCGACCTGCTGAAAATCCAGCGCATCGACCATGGCGTACGCGCCATTGAAGACGAGCGTTTGATGCAACGCATCATCGACGAGCAGATCCCGCTGACCGTGTGCCCGCTGTCCAACACCAAGCTGTGTGTGTTCGATGACATGGCCCAGCACAACATTCTCGACATGCTTGAGCGTGGCGTGAAGGTGACCGTGAACTCGGATGACCCGGCGTATTTCGGTGGTTATGTGACCGAGAATTTCCACGCGCTGTACACCAGCCTGGGGATGACCCAGGACCAGGCCAAACGCCTGGCGCAGAACAGCCTGGATGCGCGCTTGGTCAAGCCATAACTGGCTGAATGAATACGGTCTGAATGTGGGAGCTGGCTTGCCTGCGATAGCATCACCTCGGTGCAACTGAAAAACCGAGGTGCCTGCATCGCAGCGGTGCGACGATTCGACAAGCCAGCTCCCACACTGGTTTTATATTGGCCGTTAAATTTCGGTGAGTTCTTCCAGCGTCTTGCCCTTCGTCTCCATCCCGAACACCCACACCACCACCGCCGCCACGGCAAAACACAGTGCGCCCAAGGCAAACACCCCGCCCTGCCCGGTCACCGGAAACACCAACCCGGTCACCAACGGCCCCAGCAACGAACCGACGCGGCCAATTGCCGACGCAAACCCGGAACCGGTCGCCCGCGCCGACGTGGGATACAGCTCCGGCGTGTAGGTGTACAACACCGCCCACATACCAAACAGAAAGAACTGCATCAGCAACCCCGAGGTAATCAATAGCCCCACGTTGCCGCCGAACACCGCGCTTTGCCCATACAAAAACGCCATTACCCCGCCGCCGAGCAGTGTCACGACACACACCGGCTTACGCCCCCAGCGCTCCACCAGCCACGCCGCCATCAGGAACCCGGGGATCCCGCCCAGTGAAATGATCACCGTGTAATACACCGACTGGGTCACGGCAAAACCCGACTGCTGCAACAACGCGCTGAGCCACGAGGTCAGCCCGTAAAAGCCGAGCAACGCAAAGAACCACACACTCCAGATCATCATCGTGCGTTGGCGGTACTGCGCCGACCACAATTGATGAAACGCCGAGAAAAAATTCCCCGGCGTACTCTCCACCCGTGGCAGACGAATCGGCTCCGGCAAGTCGGCGCGCCCCAGTGAGTCGCGCACTTTCTGCTCAATGCCCAGCAACACTTTGTCTGCCGCAGCGTGTCGCCCGGCCTGCTCCAGCCAGCGCGGTGACTCCGGGATAAAAAAGCGGATCGCCAGCACGAACACCGCCGGCACCGCCAATACCAGGAAGATGTCACGCCAGCCGATCACCGGCAGCAGAAAATACGACAGCACGCCTGCCGCGACAAAACCCAACGGCCAGAAGCCGTCCATCAAGGCGATATAACGCCCACGCCCCTTGGCCGGGATCAGCTCCGAGAGCATCGACTGCGCAATCGGAAACTCCATGCCCATGCCAATGCCGAGCAGAATGCGAAACAGCGTCAGCGTCTCCACCGTCTGCGCCGTGGAGCACAGGTAGCTGGCGATGCCCCATAACACGATGCTCCACTGAAACACCGGTTTGCGGCCGAAACGGTCTGCGAGCATCCCCGACAAAGACGCGCCCACCACCATGCCGAAAAAACTTGAACTGGCCAGCAACCCGGCCTGGGCCGTGCTCAGGCCGAACTCGGTTTTGATCGAGCCCAGCAGGAACGTCATCATCGCCAGGTCCATGGAGTCAAAGAAAAACGCCAGGGCGATGATGATGAAAATGATTCGGTGGTAGCCACTGATGGGCAACCGTTCCAGCCGTTCCGCTGCGCTATAGCCTGTCATACCCATGCCGCACCCCCTGTGTGAATAGTCCCCTCGGCGAGTGTGCGGCATCGTTTTGCCGGATTATTGCTGAATGCGACCTGACTGAAACTGTGAACGACGCAACACGGGCTAAGACTGCGACGGCGCCGCCAGCCGGTTGATTTCCGACAGCCCGAGATCAGTCACCCGCAAGGCCCTGGACTCACTGATAACGCAGATCCAGCCGGACTGTAAAAACAGTTGCAACAACCCCGCCCCCAACGCACCGCCCAAGTGCGGTTGCTGCTAGCTCCAGTCAAAACAGTCGCACACCAGCGGTGACGCCAGCGCCTGGGTGAAAATGCCCAGGTTCGCAAACTGCCGCGCGCCTCTGAGCGTGACATCTGTGCGCTGCTCACCGCACTCCAGCCACCCCGCGCCCACCATGCGTTGATACAACGCAGCCGCCAGCTTGCCACCCAGGTGACCCTGGCATAACCGGGCATGGCGCAAGGGCAGCGGCGCCACCAAAGCGGGCGGTGAAGTGTGGGAAGCACAGCGCATGGCACTGGCCACGGTGGTAATGGCCAACGCATCGATCGCGGCGCTGACGTCATTGGCCGCCACACGGAACAAGCGCTTGCCGCGTCGCGCCTCGGTGCGCAGCAAACCGCCGCCGATCAACCGCGCCAAATGCGCGTTGGCCGACGCCGAGGACAGCCCGGCGACCGTCGCCAACTCCTCAGAGGATTTTGCCGAGCCGTCCATCAACGCCCAAAGCATGGCGGTGCGCTTGGGCTCGGCGAGCAAGCTGGCGATCTGGCTGATGCAAGGTGCTTCTTCCATGTATTCACTCCCTGTTGATCATTTGTCTGCTGCGGTTTGCGCCAAAGTATAGGGGTGTAAACCGCCAGTTCCGCGCCGTCTTACAGCGTGGATAGGGACAGGTTCTGAGGGAAATTTCCGGCTTTGGTGGAGGCTATTGCGGTGTGTTCAATCGCTCCGGCCAGAGCGCGGTCAAGGTCGCACAGCGAGACACGAGCATTTCCCGCAGCAAGTTGATCGGTTTGCTCAATTGCGCACGGTGCGCGCACAGCAGATTGAGTGGCGTACGCTCGCCGCGCAGCTCTGGCAGGATGACGCGCAAGCGCCCCGCCAGCACGTCGGAACTCACATCCAGCCACGACTTGTAGGCAATGCCCACCCCCGCCACCGCCCAGCGCCGCACCACGTCGGCGTCATCACTGAAACGGTCGCCGGTCACCGTCAGGCTGACGTCGCGCTTGCCGTCGTGAAACCCCCAGTGGTCATGCACGCGGCTGCCGAGCATATACAGCAAGCAGTTATGCTGGGCCAGTTGCTCCAGGTGCCGGGGTTCGCCATGCCGAGCGAGGTAGCTGGGGGCGGCGCACAGCACGCGACTATTCTCCGGGGCGATGGGCAGCGCGATCAGGCTGGAGTCTTCGGGTTCGCCATAACGCAGGGCAATGTCGACCGGCTGGCGGAACAGGTCGGCAATCCGGTCGCCGAGGAGCAGGCGCACGCTCAGTTGCGGGTGTTCACGCTGGAACTCATCCAGCCACGGCAACAGCTGGTTACGACCGAAGTCCGAAGGGGCCGACAGTTGCAGCACGCCGCTGACATGGTCCTGGCCACTGGCCAATAAGCGCCGCCCTTCGTCGAGTGAGCTCAGTGCAGCACGGGCGTATTCCAGAAAGCCCTCGCCTTCAGCGGTTAAACGCAGGCTGCGAGTAGAACGCGCCAGTAAACGCGCGCCCAATTGCTCTTCGATACGCTTGAGCGCCGCGCTGGCCACAGCGGGCGACAGGTCCATCACCCGAGCGGCAGCCGACAAGCTGCCCAAATCCGCCGCGCGTACAAACAGCTGTAAATCGTCAAAACGCAGCACTTTAAACACCGATTATCAAAATTTCATTGAAACAGACCTCTGTTTTAGCCGCTTTTATCTTCGCGGGAAATAGCCAATCATCTGCCCATCCCGTTCATCACGTGTCAGGAGTTGAATATGTCCACTGCCTTTAACGTCATCGCCACGCTGATCGCCAAACCCGGCCAGCAAGCCACTCTGGAAACCCTGCTGCGCGGCCTGCTGGAACCTACCCGCCTCGAAGCCGGCTGCGAGCAATACGACCTGCACCAGGACCTGCAACATCCCGAGACTTTCTACATGCTCGAACGCTGGAGCGACGACGCAGCCCTGGCCGACCACGATGCCAGCGCGCATATCCAGAGTTTCCGCGCCAAAGCCGCCGATGTGCTTGAACACTTCGAACTCAAGCGCCTGAAGTTTCTTGCCTGATCACCGCCCTTTTTCCGGAGCCCACATGAAAGCCATTGCCTACTACGCAGCACTGCCGATCAACGATCCAAAATCCCTGCAAGACATCGAGCTGCCAGCCCCGGTCGCCGGCCCGCGCGACCTGCTGGTGGAAGTCAAAGCCATCTCGGTCAACCCGGTGGACACCAAGGTGCGCCAGAACGTCGCCCCAGAAAACGGCGCCGCCAAAGTGCTGGGCTGGGACGTGGCCGGTGTGGTCAAGGCGGTCGGCAGCGACGTGACGCTGTTCAAGGCCGGTGACAAGGTGTTCTACGCCGGCTCCCTGACTCGCCCGGGCGGCAACAGCGAGTTACACACTGTGGACGAGCGCATCGTCGGCCATATGCCGAAAAGCCTGGGTTTTGCTGAAGCCGCCGCGCTGCCGCTGACCGCAATCACCGCCTGGGAGCTGCTGTTCGAGCGTCTGCAAGTGTGCGAGGGCAAGGAAGATCAAGGCCAGAGCCTGCTGATCGTCGGCGCCGCCGGTGGGGTGGGTTCGATCCTGACCCAACTGGCCAGCCAGCTCACCGCACTGAAAGTCATCGGCACCGCCTCACGCCCGGAAACCCAGGAGTGGGCCAAGGCGCTGGGCGCCGATCTGGTAATCGACCACAGCCAACCGCTCAGCGAAGCGCTGAAAGCCGCCGGCCATGCACACGTGACCCACGTCGCCAGCCTGACCCAGACCGACACTCACCTGGACCAACTGGTCGAAGCCCTGCAACCCCAAGGCAAACTGGCGCTGATCGACGACCCCAAGGCGCTGGACGTCAGCAAGCTCAAGCGCAAGAGCCTGTCGCTGCACTGGGAGTTCATGTACACCCGCTCGATGTTCGAGACGCCGGACATGATCGAGCAGCACAACCTGCTCAACCGCGTGGCCGAACTGATCGACGCCGGCACCCTGAAAACCACCGTGGGTGAGCACTTCGGTGTGATCAACGCCGAAAACCTGCGCCGCGCCCACACTCTGCTGGAAAGTGGCAAGGCCAAGGGCAAGATTGTGCTGGAAGGATTCTAAAAAACCCGGAACCGCCGATTTACCTGTGGCGAGCGGGCTTGTTGTGGCGAGCGGGCTTGCCCCGCGTTGGGCTGCGCAGCAGCCCTAAAACCAAACACCGCGGTCTGCCTGGCAGAACGCGGTGTTTTTTATTGGGGCCGCTTCGCAGCCCAACGCGGGGCAAGCCCGCTCGCCACAACAAGCCGGTCGCCACAACAGCCCCGCTCGCCACAGATACTACTTTTCTGACTGCCGAGTGCCATTAGTCCGACAGTTGATCTTTGTCATATTTGTGAGCGTATTCGGGTTTATATTGGCCGCCTTTGCCACGATTCTTTTACGTGAGGAAGTCAGCAATGAAGATCCTGATAAAAGCGTTAGCAAAATCCCCAGGCCACAAATGGCAGGTCAGCCTCGACGGCGACGCCTTCACCTTTCGCAGTGAAGCCGAGGCCCGCGCCTTTGCCGACACGTTGCAAACCCGCATCCAGGCGCCCCACCGCTTTCCCCTCAGCCAGCAACGTTCCGCCGCTGGCTGACCCGCGTTTCAGACCTGCGCCTGCAGGGCCCTCGCCCGTTGCAGGCGCTGGGTCGACACTGCCACCGTCACCGCCAATACGCCGCACAAGCTGATGACCATCGCCATCGGCATCGCCGTGCCGTCGTGTAACACGCCGACCAACGACGCCGCCCCCGCCGCCACACCAAACTGAATGCAACCGAGCAACGCCGACGCACTGCCGGCCCGGGCGCCCTGTCCGGCCATGGCACAGGCCGAAGTATTGGGCAAAATGCAGCCCAGGCTGGCGATGCAGATAAACAGCGGCACCAGCAACGGCCACAAGGCCTCGGTGCGCAAGGCGGTAATGCCCAGCAGCGTCAACGCCGCCGCCACGTAGACCCACACCGTGCGCGACAGCAAAAACGCCGGGCCGCGTTTGGCCAGCAATCGTGCATTGAGCTGCGCCACCAGAATAAAGCCGGCAGCGTTGGAGCCGAATACCCAGCCGTAATGCTCGGCGGGCACGCCATAGAGTTTGATGAAGACGAAAGGAGAACCTGCGATATAGGCAAACATCCCGGCAATCGAGATACCGCCGGTCAAGGCGTAACCGAGGTAGACGCGGTCCGACAATAAGCTGGCGTACCGGCGCAGCGAGCCTGATAACGGCTGGCGCGGCTTGTCGACCGGGAAGGTTTCCGGCAACCACAATGCCACGGCGATGGCGGCCATCACGCTGAATATCGACAGCGCCAGGAAAATCGACTGCCAGCCCCACACCCCGACCATCACTCCGCCTGCCAGCGGCGCAAGGATCGGCGCCAGGCCAGTCACCAGCATCAGTTGCGAATACACCTTGGCCGAGCCCACGGCATCACATTTGTCGCTGACCACCGCGCGGGAAATCACCATGCCCGCGCATCCGCCAAGGGCCTGCACGAAGCGCGCGCCGATCAGCCATTCCAGGGATGGCGCGTAAGCGCAGGCGAAGGACGCCAGGGTAAACAGGGTCACGCCACTGAGCAGCGGGCCACGCCGACCAAAACGATCGGCGAGCGGGCCGTAGATCAATTGGCCGATGGCCAGGCCGCCGAAGTAGACCGCAAGGGTCAGCTGGATGTGTTTTTCGTCGGTGGCAAACGCCGTGGCCATCGCCGGAAAGCCCGGCAGGTAAAAATCGATCGCCAACGGCGCGAAGGCGCTCAAGGCGCCCAGAATCAGGATTATGCGGAGGTTCATCAGACACCCAAGTGAGTCGGCAGCCCGATAGTCTAGCCGTGCTTGGGTGCCATGAACATTACGATAGCTCGCTAACTATCGGAAATTTCACGCAAGCCGGGCGCTGTAGCCTTCTTCAGTGATCAGGCTGATGACCTGATCGGCAGACAGGCGGCTTTCCACGCCCACTTCTTTTGCCGCCAGGTCGACCTTCACGCTGGCCGCCGGGTCCTGGCTCTGCACCGCCTGGGTCACCGCGCGGACGCAATGGCCGCAGGTCATTCCTTCAACGCTGAATACTTGCATGGCATGACTCCTTCAATAAAAGTTGTGTAGTGAGCGGGCTTGCCCCGCGTTGGGGGCGAAGCCGCCCTAAACCCAGGCACCTCGGATTATCTGGAACACCGCGGCGGACTTATTGGGGCGGCTTCGCCCCCCAGCGCGGGGCAAGCCCGCTCACTACAGGTCCGATAGTGGGTCAAGGCGAGTGTCGACCTTGCCATCGTGGCAAGGTCAAGTTCTGAAAACATCAGCCGGGCTGGTATTCGGCGGCCACCTCGGCCAAGCTTCATTCCTCTTGTATTTGAACCACGGAGCATTCTCCATGCGCTGGTCGTTTTTTGGCCTTGTCGGCCTGATGAGCTTGTCTGCCGTTGCGCCCCTGGCCAACGCCGCTGAAGACTATGCGGTGCTGATCATCTCCCGTGAGCGCCTGGAAGTGCCAACCAACTGCGAGATTGGCGTGTACCTGAATGACCAGTTGGCAGACCGGGTTTTCCAGGAGCAGTCCGTCTCTTTCAACCTGCCACCGGGTAAGGTGTCGGTGCGCCTCAAGCTTCTGCCGGGGCAATCCCCTGGTTGCCAGCCGGGAATGCTCGCGCCGCCGGCCCAGGACATCAAGTTGAGGGCAAGCAGTGTGAACAAATTTCGAATCGCCCTCGGGCAGGACGGTATCTACCTGAAGCCGGCCGCATTGGGGTACCCATAAAGCGCTTGACCTTCCCCACAGGTCAAGGTTGATGCTGGGGGCAACTTCTCCTGGAGGACTGCCCCATGAACGGATCCACCACCTTTGACCTGCCCATCAGCGGCATGACCTGCGCCAGCTGTGCCGGCCGCGTCGAGCGCGCGCTGGGCAAGGTGCCGGGGGTGCAAAGCGTCAGCGTCAACCTGGCAAATGAGCGCGCCCATGTCGAAGTGCTGGGCCAGATGGACCCTGGCGTGCTGATCGCCGCCGTCGATAAGGCCGGCTACAGCGCGAGCCTGCCGCAAAGCGAAACCACCACCGAGGCCAATCAAGCGCAGCGCCTGCACCGCGAGCGCTGGTCGTTGCTGCTGGCGATTGCTCTGGCGTTGCCGCTGGTGCTGCCGATGCTGGTGGAGCCCTTTGGCCTGCACTGGATGCTCCCCGCCTGGGTGCAGTTCGCCCTGGCCACGCCGGTGCAGTTCATCTTCGGTGCGCGCTTTTATATAGCCGCGTGGAAAGCCGTACGTGCCGGCGCGGGCAATATGGATTTGCTGGTGGCGATCGGCACCAGTGCCGGTTACGGCTTGAGCATTTATGAATGGCTGACCGCACCAGCGGGCACCCTGCCCCATTTGTACTTTGAAGCGTCGGCGGTGGTGATCGCGCTGGTGTTGCTGGGCAAATACCTGGAAAGCCGCGCCAAACGCCAGACCGCCAGCGCCATTCGCGCCCTTGAAGCGCTGCGCCCAGAGCGCGCGATTCGGGTGATTGACGGTCGCGAAGAAGAGGTCGCCATCAACGCCTTGAAGCTCGGTGACTTGGTGCTGGTCAAGCCTGGCGAGCGTTTCCCGGTGGACGGCGAAGTGGTGGACGGCCAGAGCCACGCGGACGAAGCCTTGATCAGCGGTGAAAGCCTGCCGGTGCCGAAACAGCCCGGCGACAGCGTGACCGGTGGTGCCATCAATGGTGAAGGCCGTTTGCTGGTGAGCACCCGGGCCCTTGGCGCCGAAAGCGTATTGGCACGCATCATCCGCCTGGTGGAAGACGCCCAGGCCGCCAAGGCGCCCATTCAGAAACTGGTGGATAAAGTCAGCCAGGTGTTCGTCCCGGCTGTACTGGTTGTGGCGTTGATCACGCTGGTGGGCTGGTGGTTATACGGCGCACCGCTGGAGACTGCGATTATCAACGCCGTCGCCGTTTTGGTGATCGCCTGCCCCTGCGCCCTGGGCCTGGCAACGCCGACCGCGATCATGGCCGGCACTGGCGTCGCTGCGCGCTACGGCATTTTGATCAAAGACGCCGAAGCCCTGGAGCGCGCCCATGAAGTGAGTGCCGTGGTCTTCGACAAAACCGGCACCCTCACCTCCGGCGCGCCAAAAATTGCGCACTTGGCGGCAGTGGACGGCAATGAAGCTCTACTCCTGCAACAGGCTGGCGCACTGCAACGCGGCAGCGAACATCCGCTGGCAAAGGCCGTGCTGGATGCGTGCAGCGACCGGGGTTTGACCGTGGCCGACGTGAGCGCCAGCCAATCCCTGACCGGGCGTGGCATTGCGGGCACACTCGACGGCCGGCAACTGGCCCTGGGCAACCGGCGCATGCTGGAAGAAAACGGCTTGAACGCAGGCGCCCTGACAGACTCCGCCAAAACGTGGGAGGCCGAAGGCCGCACGCTATCGTGGCTGATCGAAACAGGCGCGCAACCGCGCGTGCTGGGGTTGTTCGCCTTTGGCGACACCCTCAAGCCCGGCGCATTACACGCGGTGGAACAACTCAAGGCGCAGCACATCAGCAGCCACTTGCTGACCGGCGACAATCGCGGCAGCGCCCGTGTGGTCGCCGAAGCGCTGGGCATCGAGGACGTGCACGCAGAAGTGCTGCCCGCCGACAAAGCCGCCACCGTCGCCGAGCTTAAAAAAACCGGCGTGGTGGCCATGGTCGGCGACGGCATCAACGACGCCCCGGCCCTGGCCGCAGCCGATATCGGCATCGCCATGGGCGGTGGCACTGACGTGGCGATGCACGCGGCCGGTATCACTTTGATGCGCGGCGATCCGCGTCTGGTGCCGGCGGCGCTGGAGATCAGCCGCAAGACTTACGCAAAAATCCGCCAGAACCTGTTTTGGGCCTTTGTGTATAACCTGATCGGCATTCCCCTGGCCGCCTTTGGCCTGCTCAACCCGGTGCTGGCCGGCGCGGCGATGGCGCTGTCGAGCGTCAGTGTGGTGAGCAATGCGTTACTGTTGAAAACCTGGAAACCCGAGAACCTGGAGGATCAACGCCCATGAACATCGGCCAAGCGGCTCGCGAAAGCGGGCTGAGCGCAAAGATGATTCGCTATTACGAATCCATCGGCCTGCTGAAAGCCGCGCACCGTACCGACAGTGGTTACCGCGTGTACGGCCCGGACGATTTGCACACGCTGGCGTTTATCAAGCGCTCGCGGGATTTGGGGTTTTCATTGGAGGAAGTCGGCAAGTTGCTGACGTTGTGGCAAGACCGGCAACGGGCCAGTGCCGACGTGAAGGCCTTGGCGCGCCAGCACATCGAGGAGCTGAACCAGAAAATTCGTGAGCTGGGGCAACTGCGCGATACGTTGCAGGACCTGGTGGAACACTGCCAGGGCGATCATCGGCCGGATTGCCCGATTCTCAAGGAGTTGGCATCAGGCAGTTGCTGCGCCTGATTGTGGGAGCTGGCTTGCCTGCGATGCAGACACCTCGGTAAATCAGTTACACCGAGGTGATGCTATCGCAGGCAAGCCAGCTCCCACACAAGCCAGTTCCCACAGGGTTACTGCATCCAGGGCGGCGGTGGTTCTTCCGCCGTCTTGGTCGGTGGCGCATCATCCGCCGCACGAATCGCCTGCTTGCGCTCTTCATCCAGCCGCGCCGCTTCGATTTCGCGGATCACACCGCCCACGTCGGCCAGCTCTTCCGGCTCATCAAACTCGCCGGTCAATACGCTGGCCGGGTGCAAGGTGCCCGCTTCGTACAGCGCCCACATTTCCTTGGCGTACTTGGTCTTCTTCAATTCCGGGGCAAAGCGCCCGAAGTAGGAAGCCATGTTACCCACATCCCGCTCCAGCATGCTGAACGCGTGGTTGTTGCCCGCGGCATCCACTGCTTGAGGCAGGTCGATGATCACTGGGCCAGTCGGGGTCAACAGCACGTTGAACTCAGACAAGTCACCGTGCACCAGGCCGGTACACAGCATCAGCACGATCTGGGAAATCAGGAAGGCGTGGTATTCGCGCGCCTGGTCCGGCTCCAGCGTCACGTCGTTCAGACGCGGCGCCGCATCACCATATTCGTCGGCTACCAGTTCCATCAACAGCACGCCTTCAAGGAAGTCGAACGGCTGCGGCACACGAACGCCGGCACCGGCCAGGCGGAACAACGCCGCCACTTCAGCGTTCTGCCAGGCGTCTTCGGTTTCTTTCTTGCCGAACTTGGAGCCCTTGGCCATGGCCCGGGCCTGGCGGCTGTTACGAACCTTACGGCCTTCCTGGTATTCGGACGCCTGACGAAAACTTCGTTTATTTGCCTCCTTGTAAACCTTGGCGCAACGCAATTCATTGCCGCAGCGCACCACATAAACAGCTGCTTCTTTACCACTCATGAGTGGGCGCAGCACTTCGTCGACCAGACCGTCTTCGATCAGGGGTTCAATGCGTTTAGGAGTCTTCATCAGCTTTTATTGTGGGTCCTGTATTACCAAACACGCGTGTGGCACTCGTTATACGGCAATCGGCTCGCCGGTGGGAGAGGCTACCGACCTCTGACCACTGAAGAATGCATCAGATATGCCAATTTGATGCCTGATCAGCGCTCGATGATCGCGGTTACGCCCTGCCCGCCCGCCGCACAGATCGAAATCAGCCCTCGGCCCTTGCCCGCCGCATCCAGCAATTTTGCAAGGTTGGCGACGATACGCCCGCCGGTCGCCGCAAACGGGTGCCCGGCCGCCAGCGAGCTGCCTTTGACGTTGAGCCGGCTGCGGTCAATCGAGCCCAGTGGCGCGTCAAGTCCCAGGCGGGTCTTGCAGTAGTCGGCGTCTTCCCAGGCCTTGAGCGTGCACAACACCTGAGCAGCGAAGGCTTCGTGAATCTCGTAGTAATCAAAATCCTGCAGCGTCAGGCCATTCCTGGCCAGCAAACGCGGCACGGCATACACCGGCGCCATTAACAGGCCTTCGGCACCGTTGACGAAATCTACAGCCGCCGCCTCGCCGTCGCGCAAATACGCAAGGATCGGCAGGCCGCGTTCTTTCGCCCATGCTTCACTGCCCAACAGCACCAACGATGCACCGTCGGTGAGCGGCGTAGAGTTGCCGGCGGTCAGCGTGCCCTTTTCGCTGCGTTCGAACGCTGGCTTGAGGCTGGCGAGTTTCTCCAGGGTCAAGTCGGGGCGCAGGTTGTTGTCGCGGGTCAGCCCCAAAAACGGCGTGAGCAAATCGTTGTGCCAGCCTTCGGCGTAGGATGCGGCCATTTTCTGATGGCTTTCCAGGGCGAGTTGATCTTGTTCGGCACGAGGAATCTGCCAGGTTTGCGCCATCAACTCGCAGTGCTGCCCCATCGACAAACCGGTGCGCGGTTCGCCGTTGCGTGGCAGCTGCGGCTTGAGGTGATGGGGGCGAAGTTGTAACAGGAGTTTTAATTTATCCGCCATGGATTTGCTGCGGTTGGCTTGCAGCAGGATCTTGCGCAGCCCCTCATTCACACCGATGGGCGCGTCGGAGGTGGTGTCGACCCCACCGGCGATGCCGCATTCGATCTGGCCCAGGGCGATCTTGTTGGCCACCAGCAACGCCGCCTCAAGCCCGGTGCCGCAAGCCTGCTGGATGTCGTAGGCCGGGGTTTGCGGCGACAGGCGCGAGCCCAGCACGCATTCGCGGGTGAGGTTGAAGTCGCGGGAATGCTTGAGCACCGCGCCGGCGGCCACTTCACCCAGGCGCAGGCCGTGCAGGTTGTAGCGTTCGATCAAGCCCTCCAGGGCAGCGGTCAGCATGTCCTGGTTGCTCGCCGTGGCGTACGGGCCATTGGAACGGGCGAAAGGAATGCGGTTACCGCCAATGATCGCTACACGGCGCAATTGAGTCATGGAAAGCTCCCTGTCGGTTGTGGGGTGAGTCTCTCAGACTAGCCTAGGCTGATCGAACGACTACCGCCCCGGGGTGGTCAACCCTTTGAACCCCAGCCTTCGGAGAGCGTTCCATGTCTGACCGTTATATCGACTTCGCCAACTCAAGCCTCGGCCATCGCCTGGTCGCCGCCATTGGCCTGCCGTCACCGGTACGCCTGGAACGCTGGCAAGCCGGGCGTCTGCGCCCGGTCGAGGGTGCATTGCTGCTGGGTGGCGGTGCGCTGGCCGCCAAGGTGCAGGCGTTTGCGCCCAAACTGACCGATGCGATTTATACCTACGGCAGTGAATCGTCGACATGGATTCCTGGTCACGGCCCCAAGCTCAAGGCGGTGGTGTTCGATGCCAGTGACTTGCAGCACACTGACCAGCTCAAGCAACTGCGCGAGTTCTTTCAGCCGTTGCTGAAAAATCTGGATAACAGCGCGCACCTGGTCATCCTCGGCCGCGCGCCGGAAACCCTCAGCGATCCGTTTGCCGCCAGCGCCCAGCGGGCATTGGAAGGTTTCAGCCGCTCGCTGGCCAAAGAACTGCGCAATGGCGGCGTGTTGCAGTTGCTCTACGTCGGCGACGGCGCCGAGGACCAACTGGAAGGCGCGCTGCGGTTTTTCCTGTCGCCCAAAAGCGCCTATATCTCAGGCCAGGTCATTCGCCTTGCAGCCTGCGACACGCCGGTCGAGGATTGGACTCGCCCGCTGGCCGGGCGCAAGGCGCTGGTCACCGGCGCCGCCCGTGGCATCGGTGCGTCCATCGCCGAAACCCTCGCCCGCGACGGCGCCGAAGTGATCCTGCTCGACGTGCCGCAAGCCAAGGCCGACCTTGAAGCCCTTGCCGCGCGCCTCGGTGCGCGCACCGTGGTGCTGGATATCTGCGCCGAAGACGCCGCCACGCAGTTGGTCGAACAGCTGCCGGATGGCCTCGACATTCTGGTGCACAACGCCGGCATCACCCGCGACAAAACCCTGGCCAACATGACCCCGGAATACTGGGACGCGGTGCTGGCGGTCAACCTCAATGCACCGCAGGTGTTGACCAAAGCGCTGCTCGACAGCGGCACCCTGCACGACAACGCCCGCGTGGTGTTGTTGGCCTCCATCAGCGGCATCGCCGGCAACCGTGGGCAAACCAACTATGCCGCGAGCAAAGCCGGTTTGATCGGGCTCGCGCAGGCATGGGCGCCGCTGTTGAAGGCGCGTGGCATCAGCATCAATGCGGTGGCACCGGGTTTTATCGAAACCCAGATGACTGCGCATATCCCCTTTGCCTTGCGTGAAGCCGGGCGGCGCATGAGCTCATTGGGCCAGGGCGGTTTGCCGCAAGACGTCGCCGAAGCGGTGGCGTGGCTCGGGCAACCCGGTAGCGGGGCGGTCAGCGGCCAGGCGTTGCGGGTGTGTGGGCAAAGTCTATTGGGAGCGTAAGCATGGATTGGCAAACGTTGGGAGGTACTCCGTTCCTGCCGCCGCTGTACTGGCGTGCGGCGCTCAAGCGCAAGATTACCGGCAAGACCTTGCCCGAACAGGGCTTGCGCTGCCGGGTGAGCGTGAACCCCAAAGAGGTTGCGGCGTATCGCAAGGTCTGCGGGTTTGCCGACAGCCCCATTCTGCCGGCGACGTATCCGCACATCCTGGCGTTCGGCCTGCAGATGCAGCTGCTGACGGCGAAAAACTTCCCCTTCCCGCTGCTGGGTTTGATTCACCTGAGTAACCAGATCCGCATTCACCGGCCCATGGGCGCCGTCAGTGACGTGACCCTGGCGGTGCACGCGCGAAACCTCAAGCCTCACGCCAAGGGCGCAACGTTTGAGGTGGTCACCACCGTCGAGGATTCCCTCGGTCTGCTGTGGGAAGCCGAGAGCCAAATGCTCTGCCGGGGCGTGAAGCTCGAAGGCGAGTCCACCGAGGAGGCACTGCCCACTCCCACTCAGGTCAATGAGCTCACGCGCTGGAAAGCCCCGGCTGATATCGGCCGCCGTTATGCCCGGGTGTCAGGGGATTACAACCCGATCCACTTGAGCGCACTCACCGCCAAGTTATTCGGCTTTCCACAGGCCATCGCCCACGGGTTGTGGAACAAAGCGCATACCCTTGCGGCGCTCGGCGAGCATTTGCCTGCCGCGAACATTGAGATTGTCGTTGAGTTCAAAAAGCCGGTCCGCCTGCCCAGTGAAGTTACGTTAATGACCAGCGCGCCCGGCTCCAGCGGCGAGTTGTTGTTAATGGGCTCGGGAAACATTGAACACATGGTAGGCAAGTGGCAGCCGATCGCCTGAAAAACACTGATTAATTGTATATATACACCCTAAGTTATAGCGGGCTTTAGTTAGCCCGCTATCTTGTTCAACCAATTGATTTTATTCGAATACATCTCTTGATACATCCTCCCTCCCGTGCGTTGGTATTAGTCCCTAAGTGCTAACGGCCCGCCTGTATATAAATCGTTAATACAAAGTTGAGCATTGTGAGAACGCGAACCCGGGTCTGTTATGGACATACGGACAAACGTATCGCTATCCCCAGAAATAACGAGCGTTTGAAACAACCAAGGTTGTACAGGTGCAAGGGAACTCAATCATGAAAACTCAAACTCAAGTAGTGCTTTGGAAGGCAAGTACCGCGCTGGCCCTGATCATGGCGATGAGCCTCGGTGGCTGCAGCAGCGGCGGTGGCGGACATCACAGCAGCGTGGCTGCTTCTTCTCCTGACGCGGGCGCAGGTGGTGGAACGGGTGGCGGCACAGACGGTGGGACTGGTGGCGGTACTGGCGGCGGTACCGATGGCGGTACTGGCGGTGGCACCGGCGGCGGTACCGATGGCGGTACTGGCGGTGGCACTGGTGGTGGAACCGGTGGCGGCACTGGCGGTGGAACCGGTGGTGGAACTGGCGGTGGCACTGGTGGTGGAACTGGTGGTGGAACTGGCGGCGGAACCGGTGGCGGTACAGGAGGCGGAACCGGCGGTGGTACAGGTGGCGGCACTGGCGGTGGCACCGGCTCGACAACCACGCCTCTGGTCACCGGTCAGATTGCCGGGACACTGGGCACCACGGTTGGCAACGTGGGCGCTGCCGTGGGTGATCTGGGCTCGACCCTGAATGACGTGCCCATTGTCGGTGTCACCGCTGGCGGCCTCGTCACGGCGACCGGCAACGCGGTCACCAGCATCGGCAGCGGCGTTACCAACGGCCTTGGCTCGCTGGGCACCAACAGCAACTCCCTGGGCATCACTGTCGCCGGTGTGGGCGATGGCGTGGCCGACCTGGGCACCGGCCTGTCGAACACCGGCAAGTCCCTGGGCACTACATTGGGCGGCATTCCGGTGGTAGGCGGCTTGACCGGCGGCGTCGGCGGTGCAGCCGGTGGCCTGGTGGATAACGTCGGCCAAGCCGTGACCATGCTCGGCGATACCCTCAGCACGGCCAGCACCACCGGCCCGCTGGGTTCGCTGACCAACACTGTCGGCGGCAAAGTGCTGGTGCCGGTTGTCTCCCTCGTAGAGAACACCACCGGCAACCTCGGCAAGGCAACCGGCCTGGGTAACCCGGTCAACGGCCTGCTGAGTCAAGTGGGCTCCACCGTCAAAGGCCTGGGTGGTCAAGTCGCCAGTGCCGGCGGCACCGGCAACCCTGTGACGACTATCGTCGGCGGCGCATTGGCCGGTGTGGGTGGCACACTCGACAAGTCTGGCGGTTATGTAGCACCCGCCGGTGGCGCTTCGGCTCCTGGCCTGCCTGAACTGGTCGGAGGCCTGGTCGCCAACGTGGGTAACGGCCTGAATGTCGGCAACACCAACGGCACCATCAGTGCAGCGGGTGTAACCGGTGGCACGCTGGGCAATACCGTCGCCTCCCTCGGCACCATCATCGGCGGCACTGGCGTGGCCAACACGGCCGCCACTGCTCCGGTAGCCGGCCTGGCAACCAACGTCGGCGCAGCCCTCAACCCTGTGACATCCGGTGTCGCCAGCCTGACCCAAAACATCGGTACTACCACGGGGCTTGGCGCTCCGGTCAACGGCCTGGTGGCTCAAGTCGGCGGTGCAGTAGGCAGCCTGGGTACCAACCTGACTGCAGCAAACGCCAACCCGATCACTAACGCCCTGGGCACCACCGTGACAGCCGTTGGCGGCACCGTGGCGTCGGTGGGTGGCCTGGTCACCGGCGGCACCAGCAGCAGCGGCGGCGGCTTGCTGGGTGGTCTGACTGTAGGTGCCGGTGCCTCGGCAGGCGGTACCGCAACCACTGGCACAAGCGGCGGTCTGGGAGGTTTGTTGAATGGCCTGACCGGCAAAAAATAGAATTGCACCTGGCCGATTAGACGGCCTCCCCTACAGCGCCTACGCTTGGTTGAGACGAGAGACCCTTATAAGTCTCTCGTCTTTTTTATGGGCTGGCGTTTATCACAAAGGCTTGGCCCTCCCGAACCGCGTCCCAGAACCCGGCGGGCCCAAAACGCTGCTGCAATTTGACCATGGAGTGTCCTATGCGCGTGTTGACGCCGTTGTTATTGCTCACCCTCAGCGCTTATGCACAGGCCGAGACCCTTCCCAGCTTCCTTAACAGCAACGACACCATCCGCACCCTGCCGGTGCCCAACTTGCCGGCCGACGCCTACCGCCCTGTCACACCCCGGACCCAGGTTCCGGAAGCCTCGCCCACTCAAGGCCAACCCTTGTTGATGGACACCAAGGTCACCATCCGCAAGCTGCAGATCGACGGTGGCACGATTTACCCGCTGGACGAGACAGCCAAGGCCTTTGCGCCGCTGATTGGCCACGAGACCAACCTCGCGCAACTGATCGAAGCCACACGCGGCATCACCCGCCGCTACCAGGACGACGGCTACCTGTTGTCCTACGCGTTCCTGCCGCAACAGACCTTCGAAAACGGCCTGGTGCGCGTGGTCCTGGTGGAGGGTTACATCAAGGATTATCAACAAACCGGCGACATCGGCTCGGTCTCGGCCTACGTCGACAAACTGGCGAGCAAACTCGTGGGCGAACGCCCACTCACGCGCAAGACGTTCGAACGCTATACCACCCTGATGGGCCGCATTCCGGGCGTAACCCTGCAAGCGCAAGTGCCGCCGCCAGGCACCACCGATGGCGCCACGCACATGATCATCCAGGCCAGCCGCAAACCGTTCACCACCAGCATGAGCCTGGTCGATCAAAACCGTGGCGGCACCCAAGCGTTGCTGACGGCCACGAGCAACTCCCAGACCTCCGTGGGCGAGCAGCTCAACATCAGCGGCCTGTTCCCGCCCGGCGACGACAAAGAGCACTACTACCGCGTGGGCTACAGCCAGTTCATCAATGCTGAAGGCACTCAGCTTGCGCTGGGGGCGGAGCGCTATCGGGCCGATCCCAGAAGCAACATCCAGCTCGACGGAGGTTTTGAACTCAAGCCGCACCAGTCGATTGACCGCTACACCATTGGCCTGAGCCATCCGGTGATTGCTTCGCCAAACGAATCCTTGACCCTGGGCACACGCTTGTACGCGGTGGACCAGACCACGCGCTATCAACTGGTCGGCTTCCAGCCACGATTCGACATCGAAACCAACTTGCGCGCGTTGGCGTTTGAGGGCGACTGGCGCAAGTCCGACACCCGACAATTGCGCATCCTCAGCGCCGGTCTGTACCAAGGCATCAATGGCCTGGGGGCCAGCACCCACAGCGACCTCGGCACCGCAGAACCTGATCTGGATTTCTTCCGCCTGCGCCTCTCCGGCGTGCAGAGCGACAAGTTTTTCGATAACTGGCAAGGCGTGCTGTCGGGTGCGTTCTACTGGAGCGACAACACCCTGCCCGACAGCGAGCGCGCCACCTTCGGCGGGCAGAACTTCGGCCGTGGCTACCCGGATGACCAAGGCTCGGGCGACAAGGGCTGGGGGTTGGCGTATGAGGTCAACTACAGCTTCAACCGCGCCGGTGACTGGGTGAAGGTCCTGCAACCCTACGTGGTGCTTGACCGCGCCAAGACCTGGTTCAACGAACTGCCGGTCAAAGGCAACGACATGTCATCCGCCGCCGTGGGCCTGCGTTTTGGCGACAACAAGTACTACAACATTGCGCTGGAAGCGGCCAAGCCGATGTCGGACATCGCCCTGGACAGCTTCAACCGGCGGCCGCGTTATACGCTGAGTTTCAGCTATCAACTGTGACCGAATGTGGGAGCGGGCGCTTAAACTGCAGGAGATAAAGCTGTTGTGGCGAGCGGGCTTGCCCCGCGTTGGAGTGCGCAGCGCTCCCGCTTTTTTTGGGGCTGCTGCGCAACCCAACGCGGGGCAAGCCCGCTCGCCACAGCAAGCTCGCTCGTCACAGTAAGCCAGCTCTCAGGTTACAAAGGGGTTTTACGCAGGGGAAACAGGCTGTTGAGCGTATCGATCAACCGCACCAGGTAGATGGGCTTGCGAAACAGATCCAGCACCTGAAGGCGCAACATATCGCTGACGTCATCCATCTCGGCGTGACCCGACATGACGATCACAGGCAGGTGCTGGCGGGAGGTGTGTTCGCGCAGGCGTTTGATCAGGGAGATGCCACTCTCCTCCGGCATGCGCAGGTCGGTGATGATCAGCGCAATGTCGGGGTGAAGTGTCAATTCTTGCAGTGCATAGGTCACCGACGTGGCGGTAAAACAAGTGAATCCCTCGTTTTCGAGGGATTCAGCCAATTCAACCAGCGCATCCTCCTCGTCGTCCACCAATAAGATTTGTTGGCGGGGTGACAAAGGGTGGCTCATGGGCAATACCTGATAATGGGTGATCCCAGACTATAAAGGGTTTCGTTCGCACTTACACAGCGGCCGGCAGACCATCTTTAATTTGCTGGAAGATGGATTTGATTTTCACGCCGATATCGGTACTGAATCCAATGATCACCAACGCAACCATAGCGACAATAATCGCGTATTCAATGGCCGATGCACCGTCTCTGCGACGGAGAAACAGTTGGGTTTGAATGTAGAACTTCAAAATCAGTTCAAGGACCATAACATTTCTCCTTAATGCGCCTGAGAGCGCCGGTACAACTGGCTTGCACGATGATTGCCGTGTGCCATTAGAGCATTGTCAACAAACCTCGCCCTCACAACTGTAAGAACGCATTAACCCTAAAGTATTAATCACATCGTTACTCCTCCAAACCCGCAATCTGGAAGGAACTTTCCAGTGTTCAGATAAATTTTCTGCGCGGTAATGGCATTTTGTCCTAGCTGAGCTACCTTCAAATAGCCAAATCGTTAGATGTTCATTACAGCCAAGTTGCGAATTAGCTCGTTTGGATTAACGGACAGATACGCTGCGACGGGAAAGGGAGAGCCGTTATGAACAGTCGCATCAGCATGGCCCTGGCGGGCGTGCTGCTTGTTGGAGCACTGATCGTCGGTTACTGGGGCCTGGTGTTGAGCCGTCCGCCGGTGCCTGACGAAACTCCCGCCCCCGCACCTGTCGTTTCCGTTGAAAAAACCGTCGCCGTCGTTGAAGACCAGACACGCCAACCCGTTGTGGTTCTGGTGCACGACGTGCCGCCCTTCGTTGCACTCACCGCCGCCGACCTGGCGCTCGAAAAACTGCGTACGGTACCGGCCGGCAGCCTGACCCAACTGGATCAGGCGATCGGCCGTATGCCCTTGCGCAGCCTCGGTGCAGGCACTTGGCTCAATGACGCAAGCTTCACGGCCGGCGGCCCGTTGGCGCGGATGATTCGTCCGAGTGAACGGGCACTGGCGGTTGCCGTGGATGAGGTGATCGGCGCAGGCGGTCAACTGAGCCCCGGTGATTATGTCGACGTGCTGTTGTTTCTGCGCCAGGACACGATCAACACCGAGCAATCGGCGCAGGTGGTCATCCCGGCCATTCGCCTGCTCAGCGTCGGCGATCAGCTCGGCCTGGCCAACGACGGCAACCCCGCCGTGCCGCCGCCCGCCACGCCCGAAGAACGTGCTCAAGCCGCCCAACGTCGCACTGCAGCCCGCAGCGTGGTGCTGGCCGTGCCGGAGCCGCTGCTGAGCCGCCTGATGCTCGCCTCTCAAGCCGGCACCCTCAGGCTGGCGGTGCGCAGCGCTGACGAGCAACTGCTCAGCCGTTACTGGGCCGGTGAAAGCGACGCGCCGGACAAGTTGCAAAGCGCCAACCGTGACCTCTATCAATTCAACCAACTGGCCCTCACCGGCCCGCCGAAAAAAGTCGTCCCCAGGGTTGCTGACAGCGGCCAGCGCAGAGGCGTCGAAGTGATTCGCGGCGCGGCAGCGACCCAACAAACTCCCTGATTGAACAAGAACAAGGATGCCTTGAATGAGTCAGCGCTACGCTCAACTAGCCTGGGCCCTGATACTGTCAAGCCTGCCTCTGGGCGCAGCTCAGGCAGCGGCGGGCAACTGCAGCGCCTTGGGCCAATTGCCCGCCGTGGTCGAAGTGGGTGAGGGGCTGCAACAGGAACTGCAATCGCCCGTCGCGATTACCCGCCTGGCCATTGGCGACCCGAAAATTGCCGATGTTCGCGTCAATGGCGACCGTAACTTCCTGCTCACGGGCGTGAGCAGCGGCGCCACCAGCCTGATGGTGTGGACGGGCTGCTCGACCACGCCGCGCCAGAGCATGGTGTTCGTCAAAGGCAAAGCAACCTCTGCACTCACCAGCCAATCACTGTCACCGTCCGAAGACCCGTCGCTGCCCAGCCAGGTGCAGACCGATATCCGTTTTGTCGAAGTCAGCCGCACCAAGCTCAAGGAAGCCAGCACCAAACTGCTGGGCATGGGCAAAAACTTTTTCGTCGGCAGCCCCAACCTTCTCTCCCCCTCTGAAGGCGTGTTCAAACTCCCCATCAGCTCCGACTTCTACAACATCGGGTTCGGCGGTGGGCGGGTCACGGCGCTGATCAACGCCATGGAAAGCAGCGGCTTTGCCTACACCCTGGCACGCCCGAGCCTGGTGGCCATGAGCGGCCAGAGCGCAACCTTTCTCGCCGGCGGTGAAGTGCCGATCCCGGTGCCCAGCTCCGGCAGCGACACCATCACCATTGAGTACAAGGAGTTCGGCATTCGCCTGACACTGACGCCAACGGTGATTGATCACAACCGCATTTCCCTGAAGGTCGCGCCGGAAGTCAGCGAGCTGGATTACGTCAACGCGATACAGATCCAGGGCATCCAGGTACCGGCGCTGACCGTGCGTCGCACCGACACCAGTGTGTCGCTGGCCGATGGCGAAAGCTTTGTGATCAGCGGCCTGATCAGCAGCACCAACCGCTCCACTATCAGCAAATTGCCAGGCCTGGGGGACATCCCGATCATTGGTGCTTTCTTCCGCGACTCCAATATCAACAGTGAAGAAAAAGAGCTGTTGATGATCGTCACTCCGCACCTGGTGCGCCCGCTTGCCGCCAACGCCCAATTACCTTCCTTGCCCGGCGAGAGTTTGCGCACCTATGACCCGAACTGGTTCCGCCTGTTCTTCCTCGAAAACGGTAATTTCGACCGTCGCAGCGGGCTTTCCCAATGAGCGATAGCCTGAGCCAGACGTTTCTGGCAATTACCCGTAACAACACCGACCTGGAATGGCTGCAGGGCGCATTGGCGCCGCTCGGCCAAGTGGTGAGCGCCGGCGCAGGCAGCCTGGACGAGCTGCTCGCGCTGGTGGACGTGACCTTCGCCAACCTGGTGTTTGTCGGCCTCGACCGTGAACACGTGGTGGCCCAAAGCGCACTGATCGAGGGTGCGCTGGAAGCCAAGCCGATGCTGGCCGTCGTGGCGCTGGGTGATGGCATGGACAACCAATTGGTGCTGAACGCGATGCGCGCAGGCGCACGGGATTTTGTCGCCTATGGCTCGCGTTCCAGCGAAGTGGCCGGCCTGGTGCGGCGCCTCAGCAAACGCTTGCCGCCTTCGACACCCAATGCCCACCTCGGCGGCCTGACGGTGCTCTATGGCACCCAAGGCAACGCCGACGGTGCGTTGGTCGCCAGCCACCTGGCCATGGTGGTGCAAAAGAGCGGGCAGCAGACCTTGCTGCTGGACCTGGGCCTGCCCCGGGGTGACAGCCTGGCGTTGCTGGGGCTGGAAAGCGCGTTCAATTTCGGCGATGCGCTGCGGCATCTGCGACGCCTCGACACCACCTTGATCAACAGTGCATTTGCCAGCGCAGAGGACGGCTTGCGCATCCTGGCCTATGCCTCCAGCGATGAGCCGCTGGAGCAAACCAGCGCGGCCGAGCTGTACATGCTGCTCAGTGCCTTGCGCCAACACTTCCAGCACATCGTCGTCAACCTCACCGGGCAGTCCGACAGCGAGGCCTTGCGCACGTTTGTGAGCCACTGCGACAAGTTGCTGTGGTGCACCGACCAGAGTGTGCTGGACTGCCGCCGCAACCTGGCGGTGTTGAACCTGTGGCGCGAAAAAGGCATGAAACTGGACCACGCCAAACTGCTGGTAGACCGCTACCTCAAAGGCTGTGCGCCCGACACCGAGACCCTTGAAAAAAGTTACGGCCTGGAATGCATCGCGGTACTGCCGTTAAGCGCCGATGTGCGCCTGAACGCAAAAAACCAGGGCCAGACACTCTTTACCCTGGCCCCGCGCGAGCCCTTGACCCAGGCCTTGCGTACCCTCGGCGAGCGCCTGGCCAAACGCTCGGAGGGCATGTCCAAACCGTCGGGGAGTTGGTTCGAGCGCTTGCTGGGGACGGGTAAATGAACGGCGAAAAACTCTTCGGTGCACCCGCGCGCGGCGCTGTCGGGCATAGCGATCACGACGGCCTGAAGCTGGTGCTGCATCGCTACATCATCGATGCCATTGAAGAGTCCGGGCAAAACCTGCTGGAGGGCTCGCGCCAGTCCCTGGCGCAATTTGTCATCGACAAAGTCTCCGAATACATCACCCGCATGCACCTGGCGATTTCGCGCTACGAGATGGAGCGCCTCGCGGAGGAAATCGTCGATGAACTGACCGGCTTCGGCCCGCTGGAGGTGCTGCTGCGCGACCCGTCGGTGACCGAAATTCTGGTCAACGGGCCGCACCGGGTGTTTATCGAGCGCGATGGCCTGCTGCACCAGAGCGACCTGCGTTTTATCGATGCACACCATGTGGAACGCGTGATGCAGCGCATCCTGGCGCCGCTGGGCCGACGCCTGGATGAATCGTCGCCCATGGTGGATGCGCGCTTGCCCGACGGCAGCCGGGTCAATGCGATCATTCCGCCAATCGCCCTGGATGGGCCCTGCCTGTCGATTCGAAAGTTCCGCAAAGACATGCTCAAAAGCACCGATCTGGTGGCCATGCAGACCATCGACCAAAGCATTTTCGAGTTCTTCCAGGAGGCGGTGGGTAAACGCTGCAATATCCTGATCAGTGGCGGTACCGGCACCGGCAAGACCACGTTGCTGAATATTCTCAGCCAACTGATCAACCCCCACGAACGCCTGGTGACCATCGAAGATGTGGCCGAACTGCAGCTGGGCCACCCGCACGTGGTCCGCCTGGAAACACGCCCGCCCAACGCCGAAGGCCATGGCGAGGTCAAGGCCAGTGACCTGATTCGCAACGCGCTGCGGATGCGCCCCGACCGCATCATCCTTGGCGAAATCCGTGGTGTGGAAGTGCTCGACGTGATGACGGCGATGAACACCGGCCACGACGGCTCCATGAGCACCGTGCACGCCAACAACGCCCAGGATGCGCTGCTGCGCCTGGAAACCCTGGTGGGCCTGACAGGCCGTGTGGTGGCGGAAAAGACCCTGCGACAGATGATCTGCGCCGCCCTGGATGTAGTGGTGCAACTGACGCGCTTGCCTGACGGTCGCCGCTGCGTGAGTGAGGTGGTGGAAGTCGTGGGCGTGCGCGACGACGTCTACGTGATCAACACCCTGTTTCGTTTTGACCGACGTACCGGCTTCGGTTTCCTGCGCGAGGCGATCAACCCGGCTGGCGACAAGCTGCGACGCGAGTCGGCGCTGCCGCTGTAGAAACTGTCGCTGTAGAAAGGAGACACGCCTGATGACCGGAATGATCCTGCTGCTCATCTGCATCATCCTGATCGGCTTGTCGCTTCGGCTGTTTCAAAACGGCTTGCGCCAGGCCGGCACCGACCGCGTGCTGGAACGCCTCGCCGACGGCCAACCGGTGCCGCAAGAACCCAACAGCAGCTGGACAGCCATTGAGCGCATGTTCCAGCGCGCAGGCCTGGGCAAACCCACCGACCGCCTCGGCCTATGGCTGGCCGGCTGGGTGTTGGGCGTCATGCTGGGATATGTGCTGGCGCAGTGGCTGGGCTTGCTGGCGATGCTCGTGCTGCCGCCACTGGTGTTGCGCCTGTATATCGCGTGGCGTTACCAACGGCGCGTCCAGCGCATGATTGAGCAGCTGCCGCAAATGCTCGACCACAGCGTACGCAGCTTGAAGTCGGGGCGCACCTTGGCAGACGCAGTACTGGGCGGCATCGAGAATATTGAAGACCCGCTCAAAGAGGCAATGGGCCGTATCCAGCGCAACGTCCAGATGGGCGTGAGCCTGCCGGACTCGGCCAATGATTTTGCCGAATTTTACGAGCGCGATGAATTCCGCCTGTTCGCCCTTGGTTTGAAGGTCAACCACCGCTATGGCGGCAATGCCAGCGAGCTGCTGGAAAACCTGATGAAGATGATTCGCGAGCGCGAACAAGGCGCCCGTCAGCTCAAGGCCATGACCGGTGAAACGCGCATGACTGCTTACGTGCTGGCCGGTTTGCCAATCGCCATGGTCGCGTACTTTCTGACGGTCAACCCGGGCTACCTGATGACCATGTGGAACGACGACTCAGGCCGCTACATGCTGCTCGGCGCTCTGGCGATCGACATGACGGGCACCTTCATCATGTGGCGCATGTTGCGGAGTATTTGAGATGGCCTTCCTGATCAGCGTCCTGCTGTTGCTCGCCGCCGTCGCCGTCATCGCGGGCCACTCGCTGGAGCAACGCCGCCGCCGGCGCATGGTTACCCAACGCCTGCAAGGCCAACTGACCCGCGAAGACAAACTCGGCAGCCTGATGCGCCAACTGGGCGCGAGCCCCTTGGCACAGCGTTCGGTCAGCCTCGACAACGAAACCCAAACCCTGCTCAACCGCGTCGGCTGGCGCAAGGCGAGCCAGCGTTCGATGTTTGCCGCCTGCCAGATCGGCGTGCCCATCGTGCTGCTGGGCTTGACCCTGCTCGGCCAGCAACTGCTGTTCCCCAAAGTCGGGTCACCGTGGATCGCGCCATTGATTGCCGTGGGCATCGGCTACCTGTTACCCAAACGCATCCTGGCCGCCGCCGCACAACATCGGCAAAAACGCATCTCGCAAGAGATTTCAACGTTCATCCCGTTGCTGCGCATTCTGTTTGAATCGGGCATGGCGGTTGAACAATCGCTGCGCGTGTTGAGCATCGAAGCACAGCGCCTGCTCCCCGACCTGACCCACGAGCTGCGCATCATTCTGACGCGCGTTGACTCCGGCCTTGAGCTGTCGGAGGAGCTGGGCAAGACCTCACGGTTGCTGGCCGTGGATGAATTCACCGACACCTGCATCATCCTTCAGCAATTGATCCAACAAGGCGGTGGTGCGATGAAATCGCTGCTGGCGCTCAAGCAATTGCTCGACGACCGGCGCCTCACGCGCTTGCAGGAATACATTTCGAAAATGTCGGCAAAGATGTCCGTGGTGATGATGGTGTTCCTGTTTCCTGCCCTGTTGATTGTTCTCGGGGGCCCGGCCTTTATCGCCATTTCCCGAGCCCTGAATACCTTTTGAGGAGCGCTTGATGAAAATACTGATTGTCGCAGTCAGCCTGCTGATACTCGGCGGTTGTGCCGCCAACGGCCAGTCGCCTTGGGCGGGGCTGATGTCTCCCGGCAGTTGCCCCAAACCGGGCTCGGACCAGGAACTGGCATTGAACCTGGCGGATGACATGGCCAATGAAGGCAAGCTGCACGCCAGCCTCGCCAACTTGCAAAGCCTGCCCGACGCACTGCCCCAAGTGCGCCAGCGCAAAGCCCGCGCCTACCGTTTGCTGGGCCGCAACGAGGCAGAGCCGCTGTATCGCAGCCTGCTCGGCACGTGCCTGGCCGCCGACGGTGAACATGGCCTGGGGCAACTGGCCTCGGCCAAGGGCGACAACGGCCAGGCCATGGAGCACTTGCAACGCGCTGCGCGGCTGGCGCCCACCGACGAAAAAATCCGCAATGATTTGGGCGTGGTTTACCTCGACCAGTTGCGCCTTGAAGACGCGCGCTTTGAGTTTTTGACGGCCATTGAGCTGAAGCAGAGTGACCCACTGGCCGCCGTCAATCTGGTCACTCTGCTGATCTACCAGGGCAACTGGGGGCAGGCGGCGCAACTGGTCAGTCAGCTCGGCCTGAGCCCGGCACAAGTCAACGAAGCCCAGTCGCGGGCAGGAAAACTCAAGGCCTCACGCCCTGCAACCGCGCGCCCATCCAAAGATCAAGTGGCGACCGTCGGCGACGTGCTGCCGGCCACGGCGAAATAAGGAGTTGATGATGAAACTGCACTTCCTCGCTGGCCTGATGGTGCTGGCACTGCCTTTCGCGGCGCAGGCAATCGAGCCCGGGCCATCGTCCCCGCAGCAGGCCGAGACCGAACACTGGATGGCGCTGCAACTCAGCGGGAGCGTGGCGTCCGCCAACCCCCAGGCAACCACCCCGGCAGAACGCGAGCAGGCATTGAAGCGCTGGCTGGACAGCAACAAACACCCGATTCCGGAGTTTTTCGACCAGAAAGTGGGGGGCAGTGCGCAGAGTGGGAGCAAGTAAGCGAGCGCCGCATAAAAGAGGAGGAAACGCGCAAGCGCCCTCCTCTTTTTGATGCTGTCAGTGTGCCGTCACACGCTGGCGCATGGCCGAATTGCTCGGCGACAATGCCAGTGCAAGCTGAGTGCGGTTATGCATGTGGGTCAGACGCAACACCTGAGAGACATACAACTTGACGGTGTTTTCGGTAATCCCCAACTCACAGGCAATCTGGTAATTGGTCTGGCCTTTGCCCACCAGCCGCGCCACGTCCAATTGGCGCGGAGACAGCTGGTGAAAGATTGTCGGAATTTCCACGGGCGCGACGTCTTCGGCAGACAGTTCACCGTCGGCCTCGACCATCCCGGAGCCAGGGCTGCGGCGCGCCTTGTCGAGGTCCTGATACAAGTCATTGATGGATTCGGAGAGGTACTGCAGCTTCTGGTTCAGCGTGCCCAGCTGCAACTCTTTCTGCCGTTCCTCCAGCGCCGTCTCCTGGCGTTGCAGGCCTTCGAGCAGCTCCGCAAGGTTGATCGGCTTCTGGTAGTAATCCGAAATTCCGGCACGCAGGGCCTTGATCACATCCTGTTTATCGGCGCGACCGGTGAGCATGATCGCCTCGAACGCCCGACGCTTGCCGGCGATGCGCTGCAACGCCTGAACCAGTTCGATACCGTCCATGTCCGGCATGTGCAGGTCGCACAGTACCAGACCGATCTGCGCGTCATCGCTGAAACGCTGTACTGCCTCCTGGCTGGACTGACACGGGACACAACGGTACCCGCTGCTTTCGAGAAATTCGCAGAGCTCTTCCACGATCAATGGTTGATCATCGACTACGAGCACTTTTACTGCTGACGTAAGCTTGTTCACGCGCTACTCCATGCATGGCAGCCAGATAACGACCTATCCTTTTTGACGAAGATTCCTACATATCCACTCAATAAACGTAGCTCTACTTTCCGACTATGTACATAGCAGTAGGTGGAACGTTCGACTAATGGATCCAAAACCAGCTGGCGACAAAACCTGTCAATACGAACGGTGCAAAAGGCAGTTTCGTTGACGCCTCGCCAGACAGGTTCTCCACACGCGCGCTAAGCCTTTGACGCACAAGGCCCCACACCGCAAACCCCAGTCCAGCGCCCACCAAAGAGCCCAGTAAATAGTCGGTATTGGAGGCCAGACCCAACGCGGCCAGCAATTTCACATCGCCAGCGCCAAAGCGGCCTAGCGCGTAACCCGGCAGTGTCAGCAACAGCGCCAACGCAAAGGCCAGACCGCCATATCTGGCCGGCGAGCCGAGCCAGGTGACGCCGGTCCACAGCAGGTAAATCAACGCCCCCAGCGCCACGCCGATCGTCAGCCCGTTGGAAATCTGCCGCTGCCGACAGTCCTGCACCGCACAGAGCCCCAGCCAGAGCATCATCACTACGCCTTGCATCACGGAAAAACGTCCCTTTTCGCTGAATGATTCTATGCTGATATCAAGTACTAGCCGTCAGGGTAGACGCAGTCATGAAAACAGGCCTCCCCGGGAAGCAAAAAGGTGCAGCGGCGATCGAGTTTGCCTTGGTCTTCGTGATTTTTTTTGGCGTGTTTTACGGGTTGCTCAGCTATAGCCTGCCACTGCTGCTGATGCAGTCGTTTCATCACGCCGCGGCAGAGGGCGTGAGGCGCAGCGTGTCTGTCGACCCGGCTGCCAGCAACTACGATGCCGTGGTCATCCAGCGTGCAAAAGAGGCTGCACAAGCCCAGTTGAACTGGATCCCCGGGTCGTTGAAGTTCCTGCCCCAGTACATCAATGTGACCTACACCAACAAGTTGCTGACGGTCACCGTCACGTACCCCTCTTCCAGTCTCAAGGCCGTGCTACCGGCGCTGGTACTGCCCGTCATCGGCACGGTGCCTAACTTGCCGACCAACCTCGTCGCCACTTCGAGCCTGCAGTTTTGACGCCGGGGGATAAACTGTTCGCTCGCCTGCTGGGCCGCAACGAGGCCCTGGCGCTCGGGGCGCCGGCGGCGCCCGACGTGGGCCTGCAACTGCATCTGGACCCGCACGGCCGCGTGCTCAGCATCGCGGGCACGCTGCGCGCACAACTCGCCCAGCACCTGCTCAACGAACCCGGCCCGCGGTTGCAGACCCTGCTGTGCGACGCGCGCGCGGTGAGCCTCGAAGGCAACCCGGGCGACTGGCAACGGCACGCCCTGGACCTGGATTTCCAGGGCGCCGGCGGCCAGACCCTGCACACACGAGGCGCGCTTGAGCCCGACGGCGACGGCTGGACCTTGCACCTGATCGACGTCGGCGACTTGCTGGCGGGCCGACAACGCGCGCAGCAGCGCGAGCAGAATCATCAACTCGCCTGCCTGATGAGCGAACAGCTGCGCGTGTGCAGCCTGAACCGGTTGCAGGAGGTCTTCACCGAGCACCTGCGCAGCCTGGCACAGCGCTGGCACATCCCCTGTGTGGCCATGGCGCTGCTGGATGAGGAAGACCAGGGTTGGCGAATCCACAGCCAGTATGCGGCCCACGATGCACCGGCCTTGTGGCACACCGGCCAAGGCCTGGGCACCTGCCTGGACAGCGCCAATGGCAACACCCCGCTGAGCCTGGACGCCGCCCAGGGGCGCAGCGATAACCCGCGTCTGCACAGCGTGTTTGGCAACGCCGAAGGCTTGCTGGTGCCCTATCGGGATAGCCGGGGCGTAGCGGCCTGGTTGCTCTGCGGTTTTTACAGCGGTGAGCCACAGACCGGCGAACGCGACTGGCTCAACCTGTGCGCTGCCCTCGCCGCCCCGCTGTTGAGCCGCCTGCGCGAACAACGTCACCACCAGCAACTTGAGCGCGTGGAAGCCCTGCAAGGCTTGCTCGGCACCGGCTGGTGGGAGTTGTTGCCCGCCACCGATGAGATCCAGCTCGCGCCCCAACTGCTGCGCAGCCTGAGCCAGGAGGATGGCCCGGCACGCCAGGCCCTTGGCACCTGGCTGGAGCTGATCCACCCCGCCGACCGCCAGGAGCTCAACAGCCGACTGCAGGACTTGCAGGCGCTGGGCAAAACCTTGCTCACAGGCGTACGCCTGCAACGCACGGATGCCGAGCAGAACCCGATCTGGTACCGCGTACAAGGCCAAGTGCTGGGGACGGGCGACCATCGACGCTGGGTCGGTTTCATGCTCGACATCAGCGACATCAAGAACCAGCAATTGCAGGCCGCTGCCGCCCATGCCCGCCTGGACAACCTGATCGCCAGCTCACCGGCCGTGATCTACGTGCAACGCTACGCCAACGGTGCGCTGCACCCGGCCTTCTTCAGCGACAGCCTGATGCCGCTGCTGGGCTGGACCCTGGCCGATTTCAGCGAGGACACGCTGGCCTCCCTGATTCACCCGGCAGACCGCGACCTCTACTTCGAACGCACCCGCCAGCTGCTGCGCGAAGGCACGGTGCGCAGCCGCTACCGGGTACGCGACAAACAGGGCGACTACCACTGGCTGCTGGACGAGGCCAAGTTGCTGCGCGACGACCTCGGCCTGCCGGTGGAAGCCGTCGGCCTGTGGCTGGACGTCACCGAGGCAACCCAGGCAAGCGAACAGATGCGCCAGAGTGAAGAGCGCTATCGCATTTTGGTGGAGGACTCACCGGCGATGATCTGCCGCTATCGCCCCGATCTGCAGTTGACCTTCGGTAATACACCGCTGGCCAACTACCTGGAATGCGCACCGGCACAACTGCCGGGCATGGATCTGGGCCAATGGCTCTCGCCGCAACAACGCGAAGCCTTTGTGCAGCGCATCCGCCAGTTGACCCCGGAGTTTCCTGTGAGTACCGCCGAAATCAGCCTGCAACTGCCAGGCCGCGAGCATGCCTGGTGGGTGTGGTCCGACCGGGGTGTTTTTGATGAGAACGGTGAGTTGATCGAGGTCCAGGCGGTGGGCCGCGACAACACCGAAGTACGCCGTTCCCAGCAGCAACTGACCCAAAGCGCAAAAATGGCCACCCTGGGCGAAATGGCCACCGGCCTTGCCCACGAGATCAACCAGCCGCTGAACGTGATGCGCATGGCCATCGCCAACGTACTCAAGCGCCTGGAAAGCGGCGATGTGCAACTGGACTACCTCGTCGAAAAACTCCGGCGGATCGACACCCAGGTCCAACGGGCTGCACGGGTAGTCGACCACATGCGGGTGTTCGGCCGGCGCTCGGAAATCGAGCAGCAACCTTTCGACCCGACACAGGCCATGGAGGGCACGCTGGCACTGCTCAGCGAAGGCCTGCGCGGCAAAGGCGTGGAGGTGCGGGTGACCCCGGTGGACTTCCAGGTGCAGGTCAAAGGCTACGTGGACCAACTGGAGCAGGTGCTGATCAACCTGTTGGTCAACGCCCGCGATGCGCTGCTGAGCCAGCGTGAACAACGCGCGGACCTGCGTCCGTGGATTGCCGTGCACAGCGAACACGACAGCCGCCACGTACGCATCTGGGTCGAAGACAACGGCGGAGGTATCGACCCACGGTTGCTGGAGCGCATTTTCGAGCCGTTTTTCACCACCAAACCGATTGGCGTGGGCACCGGGCTGGGGCTGTCGGTCAGTTACGGAATCGTGGAAAACATGGGCGGGCGCCTCAGCGTGACCAACGGCGAGGCAGGCGCAAGGTTTTGCGTCGAACTGCCGATCGCCCAGGCTTAAATCACCAGGTACGCGCGGCCCATGTGACAGGTGAGGTTGGCGCCCACTTCAGCGTTGCCCAGTTTGATGCCCAGCGCGCTCAGCAAGGTATTCACAATGGGGTCCAGGATGGGCGAGAGCACATTCTGGATCAGCCCGACCAGTGCGTTGGTGATGGTCGTCAGCAGACCCGCGACCCCGGCCAGGGCGCCATTGGACACGGTGCCGCTGGGAGGCACGTACGTCACCTGCAAACCGCTCAACGTCGCCCCCAGGCTGTTGACGATATTGGCGGTACCCGGCGCACTGAGGTACGTCGGCGGCGCGTTCATCTCAGCCACGGGCGAAAATACCATCGGCGTGGTTTGTGCGCCCACGGTGGACAGCGCTTTAAGCGTCAGGCCACCGCCTACACCGGGCGTCCGGGTGGGGCTGCACAGCAAGGTCGCGACAATGCAGAACCGCTGGCCAAAATCGACCAGCCTGACCGGCTGCACGTCGACCGGTGCGGCTGACGAAAACGCGGCAACCGGATCGACCGTCCCCACTGCCAGCGTTGCCAGTGACGTGGTGGTCCGCACGGTCAGGGACTTGGCGACCGGCGCATCACAGTTGAAATCCGTGACATGGCTTTCGCCACTGGCCGCTTCGATATAAATCGACAAACTCGTGGTGATATCAACGTCGGTGACATTACAGGCCACCAGGCATAACACCCCGCCGACCACAGCCGGAATATTCAGGTTCAACAGGCCTTTGACGACCTGAGACACGGGCGTCCCAAGCCCGGTCAATATCGACGCAACGCCGGACACCGCCTTGATGATCGGTGCCTGTACCGTCACCAGCGTCCTGACTTGCGCGGTGCGCACAAAAATCTGATCCGTGGGCGGAGTATTCTGCAACCCCCGCTTCGCCAGCAGGGGGTTGCCGATGGCTGAAAGTTGCGGCGCCTCAATGACTTTGGTTTGGATAGTGACGTTGCCGACCAGTGGAATACTGACCTGAACGCCGGCACTCACAGCGCTCTTGCTGCTGGACAACTGCGCGACCGCCTCCAGCAGCTGGAACAGTTGCACATTGGTATTGAGCGCCGCCGTTGGCGTTCCGCTGGCGATGTCGATCAGATCGCCCACGGTCAACAGCTTGGTATTGGGCGCGATCGCTTCAATCGACAACACGTCATTGACCACCGCAGTCACCGCCGCGCCGTTTCTTTGCAGGACTTTGACCGCCGCGTCGATCAATTGGGTGGCGGAAACGGCAGTGTTCAGCAACGCATCGTAGTCGCCGGCCGTCACATTCAGGTTGATCGCCAGTTGGTCCAGGTAGCTGAGCAGGTTGACGTTGGTCTGCAACAGGCCATTCCAGCCCGCCGCCGTGAGTGTGAGGCTGCCACCCAGCAAGTTGCCGATGGCCAGGTTCAAGAGCGGGGATTTGGTCGAGTCGACCGTTGCCAGGCTGCTGCGGATCGTCAGTTGCGCCACAGGCGGCGCCACCGCCGCCACCGCCGTCGCGCTCAACACGGTTTGCGCGGCAATCGGCACGCCACTGAACAGGTTCCAGATGCCATTGGCGATGCTGCTCATCACCGTGTGCGAGGCGACCACGCGGATCGCTTCGCTCTTGGCAGCATCGGGAGTAAATACGCGGGTTTTGCCGGCATTGGTGGACACCGTGCCGCAGGTCACCACCAACGCCCGGGCGCCGCCCGCGACGAACCCATTACGTGTGGCATTTTGCGTGGCATAGGTGTTGGCCGTGGTGGCATTGCCGCATTGGCCCCCCAGGCCCGCCGCTTCAAGTGCGGACGTGTCGGCAATGGACTGCAATTTGCGTTTTTCCAGGTACAGGCGGCCACTGTCAACCGCGAGCAACAGGAATATCAGGGCAAGGGACAGGGTAGCCGCCGCCATCAGACCTATCGCACCACGCTGCCTGGAACCGAGTCGGGACGACATCGCGCACTCCTTCGCCTACCCTCCGGTGATGTGTGGAGTGTAGACAAGGGATGGCAAGGCTGCTGGCAACTTGCCAGTTCAGTGCCTCAGGCGGGAGGCCTCCCGCCTGAGCGTGTGAGTGTTTAGCGCGGCGGGTAGTTGGAAAGGATTTTGGTGACGGTGGTGCGAATCGCAGTGTCGCGGTCCTGAGGATTGGGCGAGCTGGCCATCATCTGCTCGTCACTGCCGCGCCACACCAGTTTGCCGTCCTTGCCGTCGAGCAGGTCGATCTGGATGGTCGCCACTTTGTAGGTGATGTTGCGCGTTTCGTTGTACATCGGCGCGCCCCAGTAGCCATTCCACGGGCCGCCCCAGGCGCCGCCGTAGTTGGTGGTGACTTGTTGCTGGCGGTCTTCAACGATCAGGTAGGTCTGCACATTCAGGTCAGCCTTGGTGCCCGCCGCTGCAGGGCGCAGGCCACGCTGGTCGAGTTGTTCACCCACAGCCTGGCGGATGCGCTGCTCGGTGAGGTCACTCTTGATGCGCGGGTCATCCGGCCGATATTGCAGCGCCGGGTCTTTCCAGGCCCAGTTGCGGTAGGCGCCGAAGTCGCGACTGGCATCAAAGTCGTGGTTGACCTGGTTGGTCTGGCAGCCGCCCAGCAATACAACAACAGCAAGTGCAGCAATGCGACGAAGCATGGTGTTTCTCCAAAAAGGACGAACCGTTCTTGAAATGAGAATAGCTGTTAACTGGGAGGATAGGCCGTCATTGCCTTCTGCATCGCCTCGCGCATTGCATCAGCACGTTCGCTGAGGCTGCCCTGGCTGGCGGTTTCGGCACTGGTGCTCCAGACCGGCTGGCGGGTACGGCCGTCGAACAGGCTGATCCGCGCCACCGCGACCGTCACTTCATAGGTGCGTACCACCGGCACCGTGTTGTACATGCCGTAACCGTTGCCATACCGGTTGTAGCCGCCATAACCGTAGCCATAGTCGTCCTGGACTTGCTTGAGGCGTTTCTCCAGACGCACGTCGGCGCTGACCAGCAGGTCGGGCGCACGGTTGTCATGCAAAGGGCGCAAACCGCGCTGGTCCAGCGCGCCACTGACCGCCTCGGCAATCTGCGCCGAGTCCGCCCAGGCCGAGCCCGCTGGAAGTTGGCCGTTAAGCCAGCCCCAACTGCGGTAAGCACCGTAATCACGCACGGGCGCCGGGTAGGCGCTGGCATCAAAGGTATTCGCCGCCTGGGCCGGGGCCGGCGGCATCGGGGCCGAAGCGGCCACGTAAGGGTTGGGCGTGGAGCAGGCGCCCAAGCCGAGGGACAACAGGATTAAACAGAGACGACGCATTTCGACCTCCGCAGACTGGGCCGCTTAAACCGGACGGCAAATCCAGTGCAAATAACGCCCAAGTCCGGCAAAGCTTGGGTGACGACGGTGAGCGAGTTCCATCTCCAACAAGTCCTGTAAATCGGCGCGGGCCTGGAATTCCACGGGCATATAGTCGTGGAATACCCGCACGCCACTTTGGCTTTCGACCTGCCAAAGCCCCTCGAGTTGCGCCGCCAGCTCACGCGGGTCGAGCGGCTGTTGCGGGGTGAGGCTTTGCTTTTCGCCGGCCATGTCGTTCTTGCGCATTTTGCGGAAGTGGCCTTTGAGCAGGTTGCGGTAAATCAGCGCATCGCGGTTGTAGAACGCCAGCGACAACAGGCCGCCAGGCGCCGTGAGCTGGTGCAGCACCGGCAGGATCGCGTGGGGTTCGGCCAGCCATTCAAGCACGGCGTGGCACAGCACCAGGTCGTAAGGTTCGGTGAGTTGACCAAGCAGTTCTTGCCAGGGCGCATGGATAAACGTGGCGCTCTGGCCCGCGTCGGCAAAGCGCTGACGCGCGCCTTCGAGCATCGGCTCGGCGGGCTCGGCCAGGGTCACTTGATGGCCTTGTTCGGCGAGCCACAACGACATGTGGCCCAGGCCCGCGCCAATATCCAGCACACGTAATGGGCGTTTTGGCAGGGCTTCGGTCAGGTCGGCTTGCAGCACCGCCAAACGAATCGCGCCCTTGGCGCCGCCGTAGATCTTCTCGGCGAAGCGCGTGGCCAACTGGTCGAAATGACGGTCACTCATGGGCGAACCGCCGTTCGCTGTCGGCCAGCTTGGCGCGCACCACCTCATTCATGTCCAGGCCCAGCTCGCTGCACAGCAACAGCAGGTACAACACGATATCGCCGACTTCCTGCCCGGCGTGGGCGAGCTTCTCGGCGAGCAACTGGCGCGACTGGTCTTCGGTCAACCACTGGAAGATTTCCACCAACTCGGCCATTTCCACGCTGGCGGCCATGGCCAGGTTTTTCGGGCTGTGGAACTGCTTCCAGTCGTTGGTATCGCGGATGCGATGCAGGCGTTCGGTGAGGTGTTCGAGGTTCATGCGGGGGCTCCTGAAGGTGTATAGCTTCCGAGGGTTCAGCCGTGAAGGCAAGTTAACCTTTGGGGTGCCATCGCGGGCAAGCCTGCTCCCACACTGGAACGAGCACACCGGGTAAACAGGAGCAGCATGATTAATCGCAAATTCCCCCGGCTAAACCTCTATGCTTGACGGAACTAGCCACGCCCAGTCGCGACCAAAGGTTCAGTCCTGGTAATTTCGTCCACCCATTCATCGAGACACACCTATGCAGACAGACTTTTTCGGATGGCTGGGTCACGCACTCGGCTTCATCATCCACAACGTCGTTGAGTTCTTCAGCGGGCTGTTCAATATGCTCTCCAATGCCGGCGGCGACTTCCTCGCAGGCATGTCCCGCGCCCTGGGCATGGACACTTCGATCATCAGCATCGTCATCCTGATCATCGGCCTGATGCTGTTGTACTCAGCCGTACGCGCCTTCATGCGGGCGTCGATCATCATGGGCATCATCTGGTTGATGCTGGGGCTGTGGCTGCTGAGCTGGGTCGTCCACTAATCGCCAAACCTCCCCCATCTCCTGTGGGAGCCGGGCTTGCCCGCGATGGCGGTGGGTCAGCCAAACATCCAGTCGCTGACCTACCGCTATCGCAGGCAAGCCAGCTCCCACATTGGATCTCCTCTGTGGATGAGGGATGGTTACAATGCGGCTCCCCCGAAGGAGCCTCCATGACCACCCTGCTCACCGACTGGCGCCACCGCCCCACCCATCGCCGCGTCTGGGCCCTGGCCGCGCCGATGATCCTGTCGAATATCTCGGTGCCGCTGGTGGCGCTGGTCGACAGCATGGTCATCGGCCACCTGCCCCACGCTCACCAGCTCGGCGCCGTGGCCGTCGGCGCCAGCCTGTATACCTTCCTCGCCTGGGCCATGGGTTTTCTGCGCATGGGCTCCACCGGTTTCGCCGCCCAGGCTGCCGGGCGTAACGATGGCGCGGCATTGCGGCAGATCCTGTTGCAGGGTTTGTTGCTCGCGCTGGGGCTGGCGATGCTGCTGGGCACGGTGGGCATTCCCCTGAGCCATCTGGCGCTGGAATGGATGCAGCCATCCCCCGAGCTCAATCAACTGACTCAGGACTTTTTCCACACCCGGCTATTTGGCTTGCCCGCCGCACTCGCCAGCTATGCCTTGGTCGGCTGGTTCCTCGGCACACAAAACGCGCGTGCGCCGCTGGCGATTTTGCTGACGACAAACCTGGTGAATATCGCCCTGAACCTGTGGTTCGTCCTCGGGCTGGACTGGGGCGTGGTCGGTTCGGCCCGCGCCTCCGTCGTGGCGGAATGGACCGGCGCCCTGCTCGGCCTGGCCCTGACGCAAAAAGCCCTGCGCGCCTACCCCGGGCATATCGCCTGGGCGGCCTTGAAGGTGTGGGAGAGCTGGCGTCCGCTGCTGGCGGTCAACCGTGACATTTTTATCCGCAGCCTCGCGCTGCAATCGGTATTTTTCATGATCACGGTGCAAGGCGCGCGGCTGGGCGATGCCACCGTGGCCGCCAACGCCTTGCTGCTCAACGGCCTGCTGCTGACCGCCCACGCGCTGGACGGCCTGGCCCACGCGGTCGAAGCGCTGTGCGGCCATGCCATCGGCGCGCACGACCGCCAGTCGCTGCGTCGTTCCCTGGTGGTGGCAGGCGGCTGGTCACTGATCGCCAGTGTTGGCTTCGCGCTGCTGTTTACGGTCGCGGGGCATGTGTTTATCGCCATGCAGACCGATATCCCCAGCGTGCGCGAAACCGCCGATCTCTACCTGCCGTATCTGGCAGTACTGCCATTGATTGCCGTGTGGAGTTACCTGCTCGACGGCCTGTTCATCGGCGCCACCCGCGCCCGCGAAATGCGCAACGGCATGTTGCTCACCGTACTACTGACGCTGCCAGTCGCCTGGGCCTTGCAGGGCCTGGGCAACCACGGCCTGTGGCTGACGTTCCTGCTGTTCATGGCCTTGCGCAGCCTCACTTTGTGGGCGATTGCCTGGCGCTTGAACCGGCAGAATCAGTGGCTTGGATAAACGCTGTTACGCGGTCCAGCACGGGTGCGAGCCAGCGCAGCGGCTTGGCGATAGACGCCACCAGCGTCGCGTGGCTGGTCCTGGTGAAGTAGAACTCCTCAACCGACACACCCGCTGCCCGCAGTTTATTGGCTAGCCCACCGGTATTGCGCGTGGGGTTGACCAGGTCGTCGTCCCTCGAGGCGATCAACAGACTTGGCGGTGCAGCGGCGCTGACGTGGTTGATCGGCTGGGAATCCGGCGGCGAGTCCGGAAAGAAAAACACCGGCCGCACGTCGCGGTTTTCAATCGGCAGGAAATCATACGGCCCGGCAAGACCGATCCAGCCTTTGAAGATTGAAGGCGACAAGCCTACGGCGTTCAGCCAACGCGGATCCAGCGCCAGCATCGACGCGTTATAAGCGCCGGAGCTGTGGCCCATTACATACATCTGCGTGGGGTCGGCGCCGTAGTCGGCGATGTGCTGGTGCGTCCAGGCCACCGCTTTGGCGTTGTCCTGAAGAAACGCGGGGTAACGCACCTGGGGGTAGAGCCGGTAATCGGCGATGACCACCACGATACCGCGCGAGGCCAGGGCTTCGCCGACGAAACTGTAGTCATCTTTGGAGCCGCTGTTCCAGCTGCCGCCGTAGAAAAACACGACGACGGGGGCATTGGTCACGGCCGGGGCCGGGCGGTAGATGTCGAGCTTTTGCCGTGGGTCATCGCCGTAAGCGATGGCCGAGGTTTTGCTGAAGGTGCTGGAGGGGGTGAGTGCGTTGAGCACTTTGATCGGGGAGCAGGCCGCGAGGCATGCGGCGAATGCGAGGGTGAATGCTTGCAGGAGTTTGCTCGACATCGTTCAGACCTCACACGGAAGGTACTACCAAACGAAGGTCCACATGTGGGAGCTGGCTTGCCTGCGATAGCGGTGTGTCAGGCAAAAAAATCTGCACTGATACATCGCCATCGCGGGCAAGCCCGCTCCCACAGGGGATTTGTGTCAATTCAGCTTACGAGGACAGGTAAGACGACCGCGTCAGACCCAACCGCAACGCATCCAGAAACTGAGTACGCTCAGCCGCAGTGATCTTCGCGCTCGCACACTTGTCACGGTAGTGCGTCATCAACTCTTCCGGCGACAAGTGCACGTAGCGCAGCATGTCTTCGATGGTGTCGTGGGTCTCGATGCCGGCGCTGTACACCGAACCGTCTTCACGCTGGTAGATGTTCACCGAGTCGGTGTCGCCGAACAGGTTGTGCATGTCACCGAGGATTTCCTGGTAAGCGCCCACCAGGAAGATGCCCAGCAAGTAGTCTTCGCCTTCATTCAGGGCGTGCACCGGCAGGCTGGTCTCGATGCTCTGCTCGTCGACGTATTGCTTGATCTTGCCATCGGAGTCGCAGGTCAAATCCTGCAACACTGCGCGGCGCAGCGGCTCTTCGTCGAGACGGTGCAGCGGCAGAATCGGCAGGACCTGGCCGATGGCCCAGGTGTCCGGCAGGCTCTGGAACACCGAGAAGTTGCAGATGTACTTGTCGGCCAGCTTGTCGTTGAGCTCGTCCAGCACCTGGCGGTGAGAACGCTGACGGGCTTTGAGCGAGTCGTGCAGGCGACGGCACACGGCGAAGTAGCACTGCTCGGCCAGGGCTTTTTCGGCCAGGGTGATCTTGCCGTCGGCGTACTGGGTGGCCACGTCGCTCATGTAGTGCGTGGCACGCCAGTAGGTTTCGGTGACCATTTCAATGTCGGTCGGGCCCAGCAGGTCCACCAGCCATTGCACGGTTTCCGGCAGGCTTTCCTTGTTTTCGATCAGCGGGATTTCGTCGTTGTGCTTCTCGACGTCGGTGACCTGCACCACCAGCATGGCGTGGTGGGCGGTCAGGGAACGGCCGCTTTCGGAGAAAATGTGCGGGTGCGGCAGGCTCTGCGCGTCGCAGAATTCCTTGAGCATGCCCACCACCACACCGGCGTAGTCGTCCATGTCGTAGTTGATCGAGCTGGCGTTACGCGAGTGAGTACCGTCGTAGTCCACGCCCAGGCCGCCGCCGACGTCGATGTGATCGACCGGCAGGCCGAGGTTGCGCAGTTCGCCGTAGTAACGAATCGCTTCCTTGAACCCGTGCTGGTAGTCGGCCAGGTTGGCGATCTGCGAGCCCATGTGGAAGTGCAGCAGGCGGATGCCCTGGTCCAGGCCCGCGTCGCGGAAGCGCTCAACCACCGACAGCAGTTGCGCCGCCGACAGACCGAACTTGGACTTCTCACCGCCGGTGTCCGCCCACTTGCTCGACGCCAGGGAGGACAAACGCACGCGCAGGCCAACCTGAGGCTTGACCTTGAGGTTCGCGGCCTCCTCGATCACCAGCGCGACTTCGGATTCCTTCTCGATCACGATGAACACGTTGTGGCCGAGTTTCTGGCCCATCAGCGCGAGGCGGATGAACTCACGGTCCTTGTAACCGTTGCACACGATGGTGCCGCCCTTTGGCGCCAGGGCCAGCACGGCCAGCAGCTCAGGCTTGGAACCGGCTTCCAGGCCGATGGACACGTCCTGGGTGGCGATGATGTTCTCGATCACCGCTTCCTGCTGGTTCACCTTGATCGGGTACAGCGCGGTGTACTTGCTCTGGTACTCCAGGCGCTCGATGTTCGAATCGAAGGCGCCGGTCAGCTGACGTACACGGTCTTGCAGGATGTCAGGGAAGCGCACCAGCAACGGCAAGGACAGGCCGCTTTTGCGCAGCTCGTCGACTTGCTCGTACAGATCGACAGGCGTGCTGTTCGGGCCGTTCGGACGGACTTCAACGCGACCGGCATCATTGATCGCGAAATACCCGGCCCCCCAATGGCGAATCCCGTAAACACTGCGGCTGTCCGCAACTGTCCATTGGCTGCCATCGTCTTTGCGTGTGCGTCGTACGGACATCGAAGTCCCCTATAAATGAAGGCGAAGGCGCCGCCCCTCGTTTGAGGCTGGCGCAGTCTAAAGAATGAAAATGACGATTTGCCTGTAAGGGAGGTAGACCTCACTTGCAGGACAGAGTTTAGACACAGGTCTGGAAGAGGCTTTCAGCCGCCGGACTTCTTGGCCTTGTAACCGAGCTTGATCAGTTCGGCCAACAGCAACTCGACGTGATCGCCCTGAATTTCGATGACACCTTCTTTAAGGGCGCCACCGGTGCCACAACGCTTTTTCAGCGTGGTGGCCAGTTCCTTCAAGGCCTCTTCGGCCAGGGGCACGCCGGTGATGGTGGTCACCGTCTTGCCGCCACGGCCTTTGCTCTCGCGTCGCACGCGGGCAATACCGTCGCCTTCAGGGATCAGGGTCTGTTTGCAGGTGCACGCGTCCACGGGCTGACGACAGTCCGGGCAGTGTCGACCTGCGTCGGTGGAAAATACCAGGCCACCAAGGGCGGCGAAGGATGCGGCTTTTTTGGCCACCGGCAATCCTCTTGGGAGGACAAAGACTGATCGGTACCTGCAAAGAGGTGGCCGACCGCGAAGCCCCACTCAGGCAGGGGCAGCGCTACCGAACCTGCCTACACCTAATAGCAGGGTGGTTCGGGTGAAAAGTCGCGCAGTGTAACGGCAAAAAGCCGGCTTGCTAAGGGTCAAATGGCGCCAATTTATGCAACTTTAGCGACGTGAGGCCAGATAGCGGCGCAAGCCCTCTTGTGCGTCCGGGCAGTAAGGCTTTTGTTCAGCCTCCTGCAGGACAATTTCAAGGGGTAAAAAGCGCGCCTCCATGACTTCTTCGGGCTGCAGGTGCAGCGGGCCGTCCCAGATCGCCGAGTAGGATTTGCACCACAGCTTGCTGTCACCGTCTTCAAAGTAGAAATGGTCGTGCTCGGTCAACTCCACCCCGGCAACGCCCAGCTCTTCTTCCAGCTCCCGGGCCGCCGATAATCCGTAGGATTCGCCCTCCGCCACCATCCCGCCGGCCGCCGTATCCCAGAACCCCGGGTACATGGCTTTGCTCAGGGTGCGTCGATGCACACACAGCTCACCGGCTGAATTGAACAGAAAGATAAAGGTGCAACGGCCGATCAGGCCGCGCTGGCGAAGGTCGGACCTGACCAGGGCGCCGAGCAGGTTGTCCTGTTCGTCGACCCAGCAGATTCGTTCAGCATCAGAGGCCGCGCGGTGCGCAGCCTCCTTTTGAATAGCGTCCATCATCACCCCTGGTTGAGGAGCTGACGCAAATCTATAACTGCAGCGTTTGCCCGGGAAATGTAATTGGCCATGACCAGCGAGTGGTTGGCGAGAATGCCAAAGCCACTGCCATTAAGGATCATAGGGCTCCAAACCGGTTCCTGCGAGGCCTCCAACTCACGAATGATCTGACGCACGCTGACGGTGGCGTTTTTCTTGGCCAGCACGTCGGCAAAGTCGACCTCAATGGCGCGCAGCAAATGGGACAAGGCCCACGCCTGACCACGGGCTTCGTAGAACACGTTGTCGATCTGCATCCACGGGGTTTCGACGATTTCTTCGTCCAGCTGCGGCACTTCACCCGGCGCGAGGGCCTCGGTTTTCAGTGCGGTATTGAGCTTGACCCGACCCACGCTGGCCGACAGGCGTTGCGACAACGAACCCAAGCGAGTGGCGACGTCACCCAGCCAGTTGTTCAGGTTGTCAGCACGCGCATAGAACAAAGCGCCGCGTTGATTCGGGTCGGAGAGGCGCGCCTCGTAACGGCTCAGGGAATTGATGCCTTCCTGATATTCCGACTCGCTGGACGGCAGCACCCAGCTCTTGTTGTCGAAGTTGAAACGCGGCTCGGCCTTGGCCAAATCCGCGTCTTCAGCCGACTGGGACTGCGAACGGGCGAAATCTTTACGCAGGGCGCGAGTCAGGTCACGCACCTGCACCAGCACGCCGTATTCCCAGCTCGGCATGTTGTCCATCCACAGGCCTGGCGGGAAACGGTCGTTGGAAATGTAGCCGCCTGGCTTGCTCAGCAAGGTGCCAGCCACGGTCTTGAGGGTTTCTACAGTAGTGAAGCCCACTACCATCTGCTTGCCGTCTTTTTCAGCGGCCAGTTGGGCATTTTGCTGAACCGGGAACAGCGCTGGCTCTTCGCTCCAGTACCACCCCAGGCCACCGGTGACCAACAGGTACAAGACCAGCACGCTGAGCAAGGCTTTGCTCATGAGCAGGTTGCGAAAATAGCCGCGGTTGGCCGATTTGGGCTCAGGGGCGGGGCCTTTGGCGGCTCCTGCACGATTTTTCCAGTCCAGCATGGCGATATCCTTTCAATCACTTGAGTACATGCACGTCAATGGTCCGGGTGCGTTCAAACACTCCGACCACAACCCTACCCCATCGTGCCCGTCGGTGCGGGGCTTTTCACGAAAGTGGCGCGCGACAAAGCCTGGACTATAAAGGATGCACGCTTTTTACGCTGCGCGACCATCAGGTCAAAAACTGAATGACACCCGCGTGTACTTAATTGACGTATGACACTCATGTAACGGAGAAGAGGTGCTAGCATAGAGCCATCAGTCGACCTCAGCATGCACCCTCACTAGTAGTCAGGATATGACCGAGCCAGAAGACCCCAGCCGTGAGCGTCTCAAGCACCATTTTGCCCAGCGGGTAATTCATCAGGCACGTCAAATTCTTGAGATCTGGCAGCGCCTGCAACGCAGCGAATGGTCGAACGCCGATTTTTCCGAACTCAGCGAAGCGAACCTGCGCCTGCTGCGCTTTGCCGAGCGCTTCGAGCAGCCGGAGCACGGCCAACTGGCGCGGCACATCGGAGAGTCCCTCAAGGCCGTGGATGACAATCGCGGCCGTCTGAGCAGCCAACTGATCACCGAACTCAACCGCCTGATGCAGCGGCTGTCCCGTACCGGCTTGCGCCAAGGCGACCAGCTGGAACAAACCTTCCTGCCGCCGATGCGCAAGCCGATCTACGTAATGCTGGCCGATCACGACCGCGCCGAACGCCTGGCCAAGCAGCTGGAGTTCTTTGGCATGAGCGCGCAGTCCCTCGACAGCGTGGCGGCGTTTCGTGCGTCCATGGCCGAGCGTTTGCCTTCGGCGATTGTGATGGACGTGGATTTCTGCGGCGCAGGCCTGGGCCTCAAACTGGCCGCCGAAGCCCAGGAAGGCCTGGAGCAAAAGCTGCCGCTGCTGTTTTTCAGCCTGCATGAAACCGACACGCCGACCCGCCTTGCCGCCGTGCGCGCGGGCGGTCAGGAATTCCTCACCGGCACGCTGGAAGCCTCAAGCCTGCTGGAAAAGATCGAAGTGCTGACCTGCGTGGCCCAGTACGAGCCGTACAAAGTGCTGATCATCGACGACTCTCGGGCCCAGGCGCTGCACACCGAACGCCTGCTCAACAGCGCCGGTATTGTCACGCGCACTCTGATCGAGCCGATCCAGGCCATGGCCGAGCTGGCGGACTTCCAGCCGGACCTGATCATCCTCGACATGTATATGCCCGCCTGTACCGGCACCGAACTGGCCAAGGTCATTCGCCACAACGACCGTTATGTCAGCGTGCCGATCATTTACCTGTCGGCCGAAGATGACCTGGACAAGCAACTGGACGCCATGAGCGAAGGCGGCGACGACTTCCTCACCAAGCCGATCAAGCCGCGCCACCTGATCACCACCGTGCGCAACCGCGCCGCACGTGCGCGCAACTTGAAGGCGCGGATGGTGCGCGACAGCCTGACCGGTCTGTATAACCACACCCATATCCTGCAATTGCTCGAAGACTGCAGCTTCCGCGCGCGCCGTGAGAACAAGCCGTTGAGCTTTGCCATGCTCGACATTGACCACTTCAAGCGGGTCAACGACAGCCACGGCCACCCCATGGGCGACCGCGTGATCAAAAGCCTCGCGTTGTTTCTCAAGCAGCGTTTGCGCAAAACCGACTTTATCGGGCGCTACGGCGGCGAAGAGTTCGCCATCGTAATGCCCGACACCGACCTGGAATCGGCCTGCAAGGTGCTGGACGAAATCCGCGGGCGTTTTGCCGAAATCCACTACCCCGCCCAACCGCAGGATTTGTGGTGCACGTTCAGCGCCGGGCTGGTGGAGCTGTGCGACGGCTCCGACAGCTTGATGATGGCGGCCCAGGCCGACGAGGCGCTGTACCGCGCCAAGGATGCCGGGCGCAATCGCGTGCAAGCCGCACGCTCATCAAAGCAAAGTGCCATCTTTTCACCGGAATCCACCGATTCCGTCATAACTCTGTAATGGAAACGCAATAACTTCAGGCACTTATCTTTTGCTGTCGGTTGAAACCACGCATGCGCCTGAAGCTGCTGACCAATCTCAATACCCTCCTGTTGGTGGCCGTGTGCCTGGCACTTGGGGCGACGCTGTGGTGGTCGCAACGGGCGCTGGAGCGTCCCTATTTGTTGATGGAGCGCTACCTGGGCCTGTCCCAGACCTTCCAGAATCAGGCCGCGCGCAATATCGACGACTACCTGGCCAGCGGCGACGCCTTGCGTTTGAGCAGTGCCAGCCAAAGCCTGGAAAACCTGTTGCAGCATCTGGATGAGCTCCCCGCCGACCTCGCGCAAAACCTGCGCCCAAGCCTGGTGGACCTGGATGCCTTCAGCAAAACCGACCTGCTGGCCGCCGGAAAACTGGCTGGCGACCCGCAAGCCTTGCTGCTGCAAGCCGAGCGTGAACTGGGAGCGAACCTGGAGCAATTGAGCCAGTACGCCACGGGCGTCAACTCGCCTGACGCGGCGCGCTACTTGCCGCCGCTGCTGACCGCGTCCCAGCACCTGGGCAAACTGTCGCTGGCCCGCGACAAGCTGGTGAGCAGCGGGCGCGCGGAATTGGCCGATGACGTGGAGCGCGAAATTGTCAGCATCCGCGCCCAGGCCGACCTGTTGGCGCAGCTGCCATTGCTCGGCGTTAAAGCCAGCAGCGAATCCAGCACCGATGATTTTTCCGCGATGATGGGCCTGGAAAACAGCGAAAAAGCCGAAGTGCAAGACACCGGCGTTGACCTCAAGCGCGAACTCAACAGCCTGCTGACCCGTTACCCCGCCGAACTCAAGCGCACCCGTGAGCAAATCCAGCAACGCGCCGACCTCGCCACCGCCACCCAGTTGAAAGTCGCCGCCGTACAACACGCCATCGCCGGGCTGGAGCCGGTAGTGCGCGCGCAACACGGCAAGATCCAGGGCGAAGTGCGCCTGATGCAAGGCGTGATGATCGGCCTGATCCTGCTGATTGCGCTGCTGATCGATACCCTGCAACGCCGTCTGGCACGGGTGCTGACCGGCCTGGCACCGGCGCTGTCGACGTGGGCCGAGGGTGATTTCAGCCAGCCGATAGCCTTGGGCAAGACCAACCGCGAGCTGCACGACATCGAAGCCTCGTTGAACCGCCTACGCGCTTACCTGGTGGACTTGGTCGGCACCATTCGCGGCAATGCCGAGGAAGTTGCCGGCAGCAGTCGCGCCCTTGCCGAACTGAGCAGCGGCCTGCATGACGGCGCCGAGCGCCAGGCGGGTGATACCGCGCAGATTCGTGATTCGCTGGGTGAACTGGAAGCGACTATCCAGCAAGTGGCCGGTGACGCCAGCCAGGCTGCCGGCGCCAGCCGCAGCGCGGGCCAGGCAGTGGAGCAAGGTCAGCGAGTGATCGGCCTGAGCCTGACAGGCTTGCACGCGCTGGTCGGAGAAGTGCAGCAAAACGCGCAGATGATCGAGAAACTCGCTGAAGAGTCCGCCACCATCGGCGGCGTGCTGACGGTAATTCGCTCGATTGCCGACCAGACCAATTTACTCGCCCTTAACGCCGCCATCGAGGCTGCGCGGGCCGGTGAAGCCGGGCGCGGGTTTGCCGTAGTCGCCGATGAAGTGCGCTCGCTGGCGCAGCGCACAGCAGGCGCCACCGCTGAAATTCAAGGCCTCATCGCCAGCCTGCAAACGGCCGCCCGCCAGTCGGTGGAAGGCATGCGCGCGCAGGTCGAACACGCCGAAGCCACGGCGCAGCAAGCCCAGGCAGCGGATGGCGCGCTGGATGAGATTGTCGGCGCGATCCAGACTATTTCCGACACTGCCGTGCGGATTGCCGATGTGACGGCGCAGCAGAGTGGCGCCGTGAGTGAGATTCGTGACAATAGCGAGCGGATTCACCAGCTGGGTGAGGATAATTTGCTGCGTATCGGGCAGGGGCGTAGTCAGGGTGAGCATTTGTTGGTGCTGGGTGGGCAGCTCAATACGGCAGTCAAAGCTTTCCGCGTCTGACCCAATCTCCCGTCATATGAAGATCAACAATCATATGGAGATCAAAAATGTGGGAGCTGGCTTGCCTGCGATGACGGTGGGTCAGCACCTTATTGTTAACTGACATACCGCCATCGCAGGCAAGCCAGCTCCCACATTGGATCTGTGCCAGGCTCAAGACCGTATCGCCAATGACCGGAATCCGGGGCCCAGTCACAAATTTTGCGCAATCCTCGCTAATCGTGCCGCCTACTGCATAGAACTGGACAGTCACAAAGGCTTTGCGGCATAGTCGCCGGGTTCTGCCGTACCCACATCAATAACAAGGAACAGCCGATGGCGACCTTACTGGTTCTTCACGGACCCAACCTAAACCTGCTCGGCACCCGCGAACCGGGCGTCTACGGGGCAGTGACCCTGGATCAGATCAACCTCGATCTTGAACGCAGGGCACGTGAAGCCGGCCACCATCTGCTCTACCTGCAAAGCAATGCCGAGTACGAATTGATTGATCGCATCCATGCCGCGCGTGGCGAAGGCGTGGACTTTATCCTGATCAATCCCGCCGCTTTTACGCATACAAGTGTTGCATTACGTGACGCGCTGCTGGCGGTGAGCATCCCATTCATCGAAGTGCATTTGTCGAACGTGCACAAACGCGAAGCTTTCCGCCATCACTCCTACTTCTCCGATGTAGCGGTAGGTGTGATCTGCGGCCTTGGCGCCAGCGGGTACCGACTGGCCCTGGAGGCCGCCCTGGAACAACTTGAACAACCGGCCAAGCGCCCCTGACCGACCCTTGGGAGTTGATGATTCATGGATATCCGTAAAGTTAAGAAATTGATCGAACTGCTGGAAGAATCCGGTATCGACGAGCTGGAAATCAAGGAAGGCGAAGAGTCCGTACGGATCAGCCGTCACAGCAAGACCCCGGCTCAACAGTTCTACGCGCCACAGATGCAAGCGCCGGCTCCGGCCGCTGCTGCACCGGCCGCCCCTGCTGCTGCCGCTGCACCTGCTGCCCCGGCCGCACCTGCGCTGAACGGCTTCGTGGTCAAGTCGCCAATGGTCGGTACGTTCTACCGCACCCCGGCACCGACCTCGCCAGCCTTCGTTGAAGTCGGCAAGACCGTGAAAGTGGGCGACACCATCTGCATCGTTGAAGCGATGAAGATGATGAACCACATCACCGCTGAAAAAGCCGGCGTCATCGAATCCATCCTGGTAGAAAACGGTCAGCCGGTTGAGTACGACCAGCCGCTGTTCACCATCGTTTGAACCGCGGAGCGCCTTCGATGTTGAAACCTGCGAAGAAACTGCAAAAAGTCCTGATCGCCAACCGCGGCGAGATCGCGCTGCGTATCCTGCGCGCCTGTAAGGAAGAGGGCATCAAGACCGTCGCTGTTTACTCGACGGCCGATACCGAATTGATGCACGTGAAACTGGCGGACGAAAGCATCTGCATCGGCCCGCCACTGGCCACGAACTCGTACCTGAAAGTCTCGAACATCATCGCCGCGGCTGAAGTGACCGGCGCTGATGGCATCCACCCGGGCTACGGCTTCCTCGCGGAAAACGCCGACTTCGCCGAACAGGTGGAGAAATCCGGGTTTGCCTTCATCGGCCCGAAAGCCGAAACCATTCGCCTGATGGGCGACAAGGTGTCGGCCAAGGACGCCATGATCGCTGCCGGCGTGCCCACCGTTCCTGGTTCCGACGGCCCACTGCCTGAAGACGAGGAAACCGCTCTGCGCATTGGTCGTGAAGTGGGTTACCCGGTGATCATCAAGGCCGCCGGTGGCGGTGGTGGTCGCGGCATGCGTGTTGTGCACAAGGAAGAAGACCTGATCGAAGCCGCCAAGCAGACTCGCTCCGAAGCGGGCGCCTGGTTCGGCAACCCGATGGTCTACCTGGAAAAGTACCTGATCAACCCGCGTCACGTGGAAGTGCAGGTACTGTCCGACGGCCAGGGCCACGCCATCCACCTGGGCGACCGCGATTGCTCGCTGCAACGTCGTCACCAGAAGGTTCTGGAAGAAGCTCCGGCGCCAGGCCTGGACGAAAAAGCGCGCGAAGAAGTACTCGCTCGCTGCGTCAAGGCGTGCATCGATATCAACTACCGTGGCGCAGGGACCTTCGAGTTCCTCTACGAAAACGGCCGTTTCTACTTCATCGAGATGAACACTCGTGTGCAGGTAGAGCACCCGGTTTCGGAGATGGTCACCGGTATCGACATCGTCAAGGAGATGCTCAGCATCGCCGCTGGCAACGTGCTGTCCTTCACCCAGGACGACGTGAAGATCCACGGTCACTCCCTGGAGTGCCGGATCAACGCCGAAGACCCGCAAACCTTTATGCCAAGCCCTGGCCTGGTCAAGCATTTCCACGCGCCCGGCGGCAACGGCGTACGTGTGGATTCGCACCTGTACAGCGGCTACAAGGTTCCGTCCAACTATGACTCGTTGATCGGCAAGCTGATCACCTGGGGCGCCACCCGCGACGAGGCCATGGCCCGTATGCGCAACGCCCTGGACGAAATCGTGGTGGACGGCATCAAGACCAACATCCCGCTGCACCGGGACCTGGTTCGTGATGAAGGCTTCTGCGAAGGTGGTGTGAACATTCACTACCTGGAACACAAGCTGGCCAACCAGTAAGTGCTCTACCTGACAAAGCCGCCTTCGGGCGGTTTTGTTGTTTGTGGGATACCAAAGACACCACAAAACCCTGTGGGAGCTGGCTTGTGTGGGAGCCGGGCTTGCCCGCGATGCAGGCGACTCGGTCTGTCAACCCAACCGGGGCGATACAATCGCAGGCAAGCCAGCTCCCACACAAGCCAGCTCCCACATTTGGACCGAGTGCCGTCAGTGGTGTCGTCTTCTTCCCGCCGCTCGCGTAAACTTGCGCGCTTTCGCAGCCCACCTCGCTGCACACTCATTATTTTCAAAGGTGCCCGCCATGCCTTGGCTGCAAGTCCGTCTCGCCATCAGCCCAGAACAAGCCGAAACCTACGAAGACGCTTTCCTCGAAGTCGGCGCCGTTTCGGTGACCTTCATGGACGCTGAAGACCAACCGATCTTCGAACCCGAACTCAACACCACCCCGCTGTGGTCCCACACCCATTTACTGGCCCTGTTCGAAGACGGCACCGACGCCGCCGCCGTGCTGGCCCATATGGAACTGCTCACCGGCAGCCCGCTGCCGGAGCACCACAGCGAAATCATCGAAGACCAGGACTGGGAACGCAGCTGGATGGACAACTTCCAGCCCATGCGTTTCGGCCAGCGTCTGTGGATCGTGCCGAGCTGGCATGCCGCGCCTGAGCCAGATGCCGTCAACCTGCTGCTCGACCCGGGCCTGGCGTTCGGCACCGGCACTCACCCCACCACCGCGCTGTGCCTGGAGTGGCTGGACGGCCAGGACTTGACCGACTGCAACGTGCTGGACTTCGGTTGCGGCTCGGGGATCCTGGCGATTGCCGCCCTGCTGCTGGGCGCCAAGGAAGCCGTCGGCACCGACATCGACGTGCAGGCCCTGGAAGCCTCGCGCGATAACGCCGGGCGCAACCACATCCCTGAAGGCAAATTCCCACTTTACCTGCCGGAGCAATTGCCCCAGGTGCAGGCTGACGTCTTGGTCGCCAATATCCTCGCCGGGCCGCTGGTTTCGCTGGCGCCGCAACTGTCCAGCCTGGTCAAGCCGGGGGGCCGTCTGGCGCTGTCGGGCATCCTCGCCGAGCAGGGTGAAGACGTCGCCGCCGCTTATGCGCAGGATTTCGATCTGGATCCGATCGCAAACCGTGACGGCTGGGTACGCATCAGTGGTCGTCGGCGCTAGAATGAGCGCCTGCCTGAATCGGATGGCCGCATGACCGACAGTTTCGTCACCCAGTGCCCGCATTGCCAAGCCCGCTTCCGCGTCAGCCACGCCCAACTCAGCGTGGCGCGTGGCGCGGTTCGCTGCGGCTCGTGCCTGCAAGTGTTCAATGCCGCACGCCAGCTGCTGGAGCAGCGCGCCAAAGCGCCTGCGGCGGAGCCTGAGCAGCCGGTCGTCGCTGAGAAAACCACCGAGCCTGCTCCCGAGGCGCCGCGCGCAATCAGCCAGAAACAGTGGACGGCCGAAGAGCTGGACCTGGACAACCTGGACCTGGACGAAGAGCTGGCCAAACTGGAGCGCCGCGAGATTCAGCACACCCAGCCAGTGGGTGCGGAGCGTCGTCAGGCCCATACTGACCGCCGACAAAAGGAAGATTCCCTCAGCGCCCGCCGCGACACCGTCAAGGCCGAGGAAGAAAAATGGGCCGCCAGCCTGTTCAGCGAACCGCCTGAGGAGCGCGCAACAACGCCCGAAGACGAACCTGAACCCGCCAAGCCGCTGGCCACCAAACAGCGCACCGAACCGTCGATGTCCTTTCACCTCGACGAGGTCGACGACGAGCCGACGCTGCGTTCGACCCCGGACGACGAAGACCTCGACCCGCCGTTCAGCCCCATCCGTGTCGACGTGGACGAACCGGAACCCGAGGAGCGTGTGCAGCCTCGTCGCAAGCGCCCACGCCCCGAAGCCAGTGTTCACGACGACGTGCTCCAGGACCTGGAAGACGACCCGCTGCACCTGTACGGGCAAAAACGCCCCTCCGGCTGGGGCCGCCGCCTGATCTGGATCATCCTGGTATTGCTGGCCGCCGCAGGCCTGGCAGGCCAGTACATCGCCTACCAGTTTGACGACCTGGCCCGCCAGGACGCTTACCGCCCATGGTTCCAGCAGTTGTGCCCAACGCTGGGTTGCACCGTGCCATCGCGCGTGGACATCGCCCATATCAAGAGCAGCAACCTGGTCGTACGCAGCAACCCGGAGTTTGCCGGCGCACTGGTGGTGGACGCGATCATCTATAACCGTGCGACGTTCTCCCAGCCGTTCCCGCTGCTGGAGCTGCGCTTCGCCGATTTGAATGGCGGCCTGATTGCCAGTCGTCGCTTCAAGCCTGCCGAATACCTGAGCGGCGAGCTGGCCGGAGTGAGCGAAATGCCATCGCAAACGCCGATCCATATCTCCCTGGATATCCTCGATCCGGGCAATAAAGCCGTGAATTACAGCCTGAGTTTCCACTCGCCCGAGTGAATAGGTGCATGCACCGAGGTTTGACGGCAGATTCTTGACTTGACCGTTCGCAACCAAACCGGTCGCGATAAAGAAATAACTGTTCAGATTTTATCCAATTCAGCCTTTATCCAGTCATCGAGAGCGGGTATCATGCCAACCCTTTTTCGAACTCTAATGATCCGGCCCCACAACAGGGAAGTCCTATGTCGGCGGTACGCATCGGCCCATACACATTGCACAACGGCTTGATCCTCGCCCCGATGGCGGGTGTCACCGACCAGCCCTTTCGTCAGCTGTGCAAGCGTTTGGGCGCGGGTCTAGTAGTCTCGGAAATGGTCACCAGCGACATGAGCTTGTGGAACACCCGCAAATCGCGGATGCGCATGATCCACGAAGGTGATCCCGAGCCCCGCTCGGTACAGATCGCCGGTGGAGATGCACAGATGCTGGCGGATGCGGCCCGGGCCAACGTGGAGCTGGGTGCACAAATCATCGACATCAACATGGGCTGCCCGGCCAAGAAGGTCTGCAACAAGGCCGCCGGTTCCGCATTGTTGAAAGATGAGCAGTTGGTCGCCGAGATCCTGCAGGCCGTTGTCGCCGCAGTGGATGTGCCGGTGACCCTGAAGATTCGTACCGGCTGGGACCGGGACAACAAGAACGGCCTGACGGTGGCGAAGATCGCCGAACAGGCAGGCATTACAGCGCTGGCAGTGCATGGCCGCACCCGCGCCGACCTTTACACCGGTGAAGCCGAGTACGACACCATCGCCGCAATCAAGCAGGCGGTGTCGATGCCGGTGTTTGCCAATGGCGACATCGACTCAGCCGAGAAAGCCCGGCGCGTCTTGCACGCAACCGGTGCCGATGGCTTGTTGATTGGCCGGGCCGCCCAGGGGCGGCCGTGGATTTTTCGTGAGATCGAGCATTTTCTGCGTACTGGCGAAGTGTTGCCGGCACCGGAGCTGATCGAGGTGGAACGTATTCTGCTAGAGCATCTGGCCGCCCTGCACGCCTTCTATGGAGACGTGATGGGAGTACGCATTGCTCGCAAGCATGTGGGCTGGTATCTCGCAACCTTGCCGGGCGCCAGGGAGTTTCGCGCCCACTTCAATCGTTTGGATGATACGGAAGCACAGTGCGCCAACGTTCGTGAGTTTTTCAGCGAGCGTTACAAGAGCCTGGGGACAGGGGACGGAGAGGGGGTGGCCGCATGACGATGATGACCGAGACTTTAGTGAGTGGAACAACACCCGTGAGCGACAACGTCAATTTGAAACAGCACCTCAACACGCCGAGCGAAGAAGGCCAGACCCTTCGCGGGAGTGTCGAGAAGGCGCTGCACAATTATTTCGCCCACCTTGAGGGCGCTTCCGTCACGGACGTGTACAACCTGGTGCTCTCCGAAGTCGAAGCGCCGTTGCTCGAAAGCGTGATGAACTACGTCAAGGGCAACCAGACCAAAGCCAGTGAGCTGCTGGGCCTGAACCGTGGGACCTTGCGCAAAAAGCTCAAGCAGTACGATTTGCTGTAAGCATTCAATCAAACCAGAAAGGCGCCCGCGTAAAAAACGGTCGCCTTTTTTGCTGACTCCTTTGCTTTTGATGGAAATTGAAATGACCGACCAGACTACCCGCCTGCCGATCCGCCGTGCCTTGATCAGCGTCTCCGACAAGACCGGGATCCTCGACTTTGCCCGGGAGCTGGAAGCTCTGGGCGTGGAAATCCTCTCCACGGGCGGGACCTTCAAACTGCTGCAGGACAACGGCGTGGCCGCAGTAGAAGTGGCGGACTACACCGGTTTCGCAGAAATGATGGACGGTCGGGTCAAGACCCTGCACCCGAAAATCCACGGCGGCATCCTCGGCCGTCGTGGCATCGACGACGCCATCATGAGCGAGCACGGCATCAAGCCGATCGACCTGGTGGCCGTTAACCTCTACCCGTTCGAAGCCACCATCAACAAGCCAGGCTGCGACCTGCCGACCGCCATCGAAAACATCGATATCGGCGGCCCGACCATGGTTCGCTCCGCGGCCAAGAACCACAAAGACGTGGCCATCGTGGTCAACGCCAGCGACTACAGCCAAGTGCTCGAAAGCCTGAAAGCCGGTGGCCTGACCTACGCTCAGCGTTTCGATCTGATGCTCAAGGCGTTCGAACACACCGCCGCTTACGACGGCATGATCGCCAACTACATGGGCAGCGTAAATCAAGCCGCCGACACCCTCAGCACAGAAGGCCGCAGCCAGTTCCCGCGCACCTTCAACAGCCAGTTCATCAAGGCCCAGGAAATGCGCTACGGCGAGAACCCGCACCAGAGCGCGGCGTTCTACGTTGAGGCCAAACCGGCTGAAGTCGGTATTGCCACCGCGACCCAACTGCAAGGCAAAGAGCTGTCCTACAACAACGTGGCCGACACCGACGCTGCGCTGGAATGCGTGAAGAGCTTCATCAAGCCGGCTTGCGTCATCGTCAAGCACGCCAACCCGTGCGGCGTGGCCGTCAGCCCGGACGCTGAAGGCGGCATCCGCCAGGCGTACGAGCTGGCTTACGCCACCGACACTGAATCCGCGTTCGGCGGCATCATCGCCTTCAACCGTGAACTGGACGCCGAGACCGCTAAAGCGATCGTTGAGCGTCAGTTCGTCGAAGTGATCATCGCCCCATCCGTGAGCGAAGAGGCCCGCGCCATTGTGGCGGCCAAGGCCAATGTGCGCCTGCTGGCCTGCGGCGAGTGGTCGGCTGACCGTGCCGCTGCCTGGGACTACAAGCGCGTCAATGGCGGCTTGCTGGTACAGAGCCGCGACATCGGCATGATCGGCAGCGAAGACCTGAAAGTCGTTACCAAGCGCGCGCCGACCGAGCAAGAGATCAACGACCTGATCTTCGCCTGGAAAGTGGCCAAGTACGTTAAATCCAACGCTATCGTTTACGCCAAGAACCGCCAGACCATCGGCGTCGGCGCGGGCCAGATGAGCCGCGTGAACTCGGCGCGTATTGCTGCGATCAAGGCTGAACACGCCGGTTTGAAGGTACAAGGCTCGGTGATGGCGTCTGACGCGTTCTTCCCGTTCCGCGATGGCCTGGATAATGCCGCGAAAGCCGGTGTGACCGCCGTGATCCAGCCAGGCGGCTCGATGCGTGATGCTGAAGTGATTGCTGCTGCTGACGAAGCCGGCATCGCCATGGTCTTCACCGGCATGCGCCACTTCCGCCACTGATACAACCCGATTGAAATGTGGGAGCGGGCCCTTTGTGGCGAGCGGGCTTGCCCCGCGTTGGGCTGCGCAGCAGCCCCAATCAAGCAGAACGCTCTGGATCGGGCAATCTGCGGTGTCTGGTTTTGGGGCCGCTTCGCAGCCCAACGCGGGGCAAGCCCGCTCGCCACGTGAGTTCGGCTCCACATTGAAGCGCGCCCTGAGCGCCTACAGAATTTGAGGTTTTTGAAATGAATGTTTTGATCATTGGCAGCGGTGGCCGTGAACACGCCCTGGCCTGGAAAGTTGCCCAGGACCCACGCGTCCAGACAGTATTCGTAGCACCTGGCAACGCGGGTACCGCCATTGAAGCCAAGTGCGAAAACGTCGCCATCGACGTGCTGGCCCTTGAGCAGCTGGCAGATTTTGCCGAGAAGAATGTCTCTCTGACCATCGTCGGTCCGGAAGTCCCGTTGGTCGCTGGCGTCGTGGACTTGTTCCGCAGCCGTGGCCTGGATTGCTTCGGCCCTACCGCCGGTGCTGCCCAGCTGGAAGGCTCCAAAGCCTTCACCAAGGATTTCCTGGCGCGCCACAAGATCCCGACCGCTGATTACCAGAACTTCACCGAGATCGAGCCGGCCCTGGCTTACTTGCGTGAAAAAGGCGCGCCGATCGTGATCAAGGCCGATGGCCTGGCCGCCGGCAAAGGCGTGATTGTTGCGATGACCCTGCAGGAAGCCGAAGACGCCGTGCGCGACATGCTCGCCGGCAACGCCTTTGGTGACGCCGGTTCGCGTGTGGTCATCGAGGAATTCCTCGACGGCGAAGAAGCCAGCTTCATCGTCATGGTCGACGGCAAGAACGTGCTGCCGATGGCCACCAGTCAGGACCACAAACGTGTAGGCGACGGCGACAGCGGCCCGAACACAGGCGGCATGGGTGCTTACTCCCCTGCCCCGGTGGTTACCGCCGAAGTGCACCAGCGCGTCATGGACCTGGTGATTTGGCCGACCGTGCGTGGCATGGCCGACGAAGGCAATGTCTACACAGGTTTCCTGTACGCAGGCCTGATGATCGACAAGGCCGGCAACCCGAAAGTCATCGAGTTCAACTGCCGTTTCGGCGACCCGGAAACCCAACCGGTGATGCTGCGTCTGCAATCGAGCCTGGTGCTGCTGGTGGAAGCCGCCCTGGCCCAGGCGCTGGACAAGGTTGAAGCACAGTGGGATCCGCGCCCAAGCGTCGGCATTGTACTGGCCGCCGGTGGCTACCCTGCCGACTACGCCAAGGGCGATGTAATTGAAGGTCTGGACGCGGCTGCTACGCTGGAAGGCAAGGTGTTCCATGCGGGCACCGCGCTCAAGGATGGCAAAGTTGTAACCGCAGGTGGCCGCGTGTTGTGCGCCACCGCAATGGGTGCCAGTGTCGACGCCGCGCAACAACAAGCGTACAAACTGGCCGCAAAAATCGACTGGAAAGGCTGCTTCTACCGCACGGACATCGGCTATCGCGCCATTGCCCGGGAACGCGGCGAGAACAGCTGAACAACTACACTTGAGTAGCTATCCGTTCGGTTAGGTAAGGGCCTCTGGCCCTTGCCGTATATATGTCGCCCCGCGCATAGTTAACCCGTGCATCAACCTACGAAGGGATTTCGCCGTGCGCTGGCTCAGGATCGCCATAGGTTTCACAGTCAGCCTGCTGACCCTGCTCTGCTTGTTCCCGGCCCAGGCCGCCGCACAAGGCAGTGGTTGGGCGGTATTGCTTGATGAACAGGCCGACCTGCAACTGAGCGACATCCGTTCCGCCCGCTACACCAATCAATTCAGCCCCATCGAACTGGACCGCATTACCGCCGCGGAACCGGACGGTGCGTTGTGGGTACGCTTCAAACTGCAACCCGGCAAGCACGAACAAGTGCTGCGGGTGTTCGCCCCGGACCTGTCCCACTTGAGCCTGTATGTGCTCGATGGCGACACGTTGGTCGAACAACAAAGCACCGGCACCCGCCAGCCCCAGGCGGAACGCCCACTGCCCAGCAGCGATTTCATGCTGCCGATGCCGCAAAGCCAGAAGCCGCTGGAAGTTTACCTGCGCCTGGTGTCGGAACACGAACTGCGCCCCTACATCACCCTGGAACCGGCCGTATTGGCCGCCGCCGATCAGAATCAGACGCTGATCTACGGGTTGCTGTTCGGCGTCCTGTTGATGCTGATCCTGCATAACCTCACGCGCTTCGCCTACCACCGCTCGCGCAGCAGCCTGTGGCTGGCGGCCTGCGAAGTGCTGTTGATGCTGAGCCTGGCGTTGCTGCTCAACCTGGTAGGCCCGTGGCTGCCGGACTGGCATGCCATTCAGACCCCGGGCGCTTACCTCGCCCTGTTGCTGACCGCCCCGTGCGGGCTGATGTTTGCCTACCGTTTCTTCATGCCGTTAGGCCCGCACCCGCTGAACAAGCTGTTGATGGCCGATATTCTGCTGATCGTGCTGTCCGGCCTGCTGCTGTTGTTCGTCAACACGTTGCCGCTGAACATCATCACCTACGCGCTGGTCGCTCTGGCTGGCCTGAGCATGCTGTTTGTCTCGGCCTATCACTGGCAAAAAGGCTACCGGCCGGCGCGTTTGTTCGTGGCGGCGATGGTGGTGTTCAACATCGGCACGTTGATCATCCTCCCGGCCCTCCTCGGCTTGACGCTGGTGGCGCCGCAAGGTTTGATCGTGACCCTGCTCAGCTTTATCTGCCTCAGTGGTTTGCTGATGAGCCTGGCCCTGGGCGAGCGCCAACGCGCGATTGTCGAGGCACGCTTCAGCCTCAGCCGCGACCTGGCCGCCAGCAACGCCGAGATCGCCGCCAAGGCCGAGTTCCTGGCGAAGATCAGCCACGAAATCCGCACCCCCATGAACGGCGTGCTGGGCATGACCGAGTTGTTGCTGGGCACGCCGCTGTCGGTGAAACAGCGCGACTACGTGCAGACCATCCACAGCGCCGGCAATGAACTGCTGACGCTGATCAACGAGATCCTCGACATCTCCAAGCTGGAGTCCGGGCAGATCGAACTGGACGACGTGCAATTTGACCTCAACGCACTGATAGAAGATTGCTTGAGTATCTTCCGCGCCAAGGCCGAGCAACAAAACGTCGAGTTGATCAGCTTTATCCAGCCTCAGGTGCCCCGCGTTATCAGCGGTGACCCGACGCGCCTGCGCCAGGCGATGTTGAGCCTGCTGGAAAACGCCCTGCAGAAAACCGATGAAGGCGAAGTGCTGATCGTCGTCGCCCTCGACGAGCGCAGCACCAAGCCACGCTTGCGCATTGCCGTGCAAGATAGCGGCCTGCCGATGGAAGCTGCCGAACGCGACGCGTTGCTGCACAGCGAATTGCACAGCAAGAACTTCCTCTCGGCCACTCGCCTGAGCGGCCACTTGGGCCTGGTGATTGCACGCCAACTGATCCTGTTGATGAACGGCGAATTCGGCATCAAGAGCGGCAGCCATCAGGGCAGCACCCTGTGGCTGACGCTGCCGCTGGACCCGGAACGCCTCGAACATCCGACCTCCGACCTCGACGGCCCGCTCAAAGGCGCCCGCGTACTGGTAGTGGACGACAACGACACCTGCCGCAAAGTGCTGGTGCAGCAATGCACGGCCTGGGGCCTCAACGTCAGCGCCGTACCGTCGGGCAAGGAAGCGCTCGCGCTGCTGCGCACCAAGGCGCACTTGCGTGACTACTTCGATGTGGTGCTGCTCGACCAGAACATGCCCGGCATGACCGGCATGCAACTGGCGGCGAAGATCAAGGAAGACCCGAGCCTGAACCACGACATCCTGCTGATCATGCTCACCGGCATCAGCAACGCGCCGAGCAAGATCATCGCGCGCAACTGCGGGATCAAGCGCATCCTCGCCAAACCGGTGGCCGGCTATACGCTGAAGACCACCCTGGCCGACGAGCTGACCCAACGCAACAAGGGCGTGGTGCAACCGCGCCCGGCCATCAGCGCGCCAGCGGCGGTGACCGTGCCCAGCGACTTCCGCATCCTGGTGGCCGAAGACAACAGCATCTCCACCAAAGTCATTCGCGGCATGCTCGGCAAGCTCAACCTCAACCCGGACACCGCCAGCAACGGCGAAGAAGCGCTGGAGGCGATGAAAGCCCAGCGTTATGACCTGGTGTTGATGGACTGCGAAATGCCGATCCTCGACGGGTTCTCCGCCACCCAGCAACTGCGCGCGTGGGAAGTCAGCCACCAGCGCATTCGTACACCGGTGGTGGCACTCACGGCGCACATTCTTTCAGAACATAAAGAGCGCGCGCGCCAGGCAGGCATGGACGGGCACATGGCCAAGCCGGTGGAGTTGTCGCAGTTGCGTGAGCTGGTGGAGTTCTGGGTGGCGCAGCGTCAGCAGCGCCCCGAGCACGCCCCCTCCTGACCTGAAACAGGCTCCCCTGGAGGAGCTGGCTTGTGTGGGAGCTGGCTTGCCTGCGATGGCATCAACCGGGTCCGTCTGAGATACCGAGGTGTCTGCATCGCAGGCAAGCCAGCTCCCACACAAGCCAGCTCCCACATTTGATCTTTGTCGCCTGATAGACTCTCCCCACTTCTCTCGCCGCGAGCCCACCCCATGCTCCACGTGTTATTCAGCGTCTACCTGAAAATGCTGGTGCTCTACAGCCCGTTCTTCGTGCTGTCCTGCTTTATCAGCCTGACTCGCGGTTACTCCAGCAAGGAACGTCGACGTCTGGCCTGGAAAGTCGCGCTGGCGACCTTGGTATCCAGCGTATTGCTCTACCTGTTCGGCCGGGTGATTTTCAGTGTGTTCGGTATCACCGTGGACGCCTTCCGCATTGGCGCCGGCAGCGTGCTGTTCATCTCCGCGCTGGGCATGGCCCAGGGCAAGTCGGCGGTGCAGACCGACAATGTGCAGCAAGATGTGACCATCGTGCCGCTGACCATCCCCCTCACGGTCGGCCCCGGCACCATCGGCGCCCTGCTGGTGATGGGCGTCAGCCAGCCGCATTGGGACGACAAGATCATGGCGATTCTCAGCATCGCCCTGGCCAGCCTCACGGTGGGCGTGGTGCTGTACTTGTCCAACCGTATCGAACGCATTCTTGGCGACCAGGGTTTGCAGATTGTCAGCCGGTTGATGGGGTTGTTCGTGTGTGCCCTGGCCGCACAAATTATCTTTACCGGAGTTCGTGGTTACCTTGTGCCCTAGATCCGGTACTTCGCAATCGCCAGCTGCACCTTGTCACCCGCGCTTTCGCGCATCAGGCGAATGGTTTTTTCGTTGACCACCGAGGTATTCAGCACCAGGCACGTCTGGCCGCTGAAAGCCTCGAACGAAGAACTGTCCCACTCCAGAAACGGCAGCCCCACCTGTTTGCTCGTGCCGTGACTGCTGTAAGTCACCAGCACCATCGTGACTTCGCCGTCGGTTTCGGCGCAGGACGCCAGGCCGAAATCACCGCCCTGATGCACCGAACTGTTGCGCTTGAACAGCTCGAAAGACGCCGGTTGCCGCTTCAACGCCTCCAGCGCATCAGCGGCCAGTTTCGGCAGCGCACTTAGCAGCGGCCCGGCCAGCGAGGTCGTCGCCAACATCGCCGCAATCATATTCAACGCCGCCAACTGCACCGTCAGCCCCTTGCCGGCACTCGAAACCCGCTCGAAACTGCTGCGCACCGGCAGCCAGCCGAGGCTGACCATCACCTTGATAAATTCGTCGTACCACCCCTCCGTGCCTCGTTGCACCTTCAACACGTCGCTCACATAACTGCTGGCCAGCAGATAGCTTTTGCGGATGTATTCGCGGTTCAACGCCGACATGCCCTCCACAAACGAGATCACGCCGTTGTTCACCACCGCCGCATTGCTGTCATCTTCAGTGTCCACCGGCAATGTGCCAGGCAAACCCGGCGCTCCCGGCAGCTTGTAGGCAGCAATCAACTTGCGCCTTTTCACGCTGTTGATCCGCCTGTGATATCGCTCCATTTTCAGTTCTCCACAAGCACCCCACATGGGGCGTGTGTTCACACTAGTCCAGGCACGGGCGCGCTTTCCAGACGACAAACATCGCTTGCCCACCCCCTCGAAAAAACGCTGCCCAGCACCTGCGGGACTCGCGCAACAGCCTTCCGGTTTTCCTGCGCAAAAAAAGAAAAAGCCCCGAACAACGGCAGGTTTTTACCCGGCATTATTCGGAGCTTTCGCGCGTGCAGCAGACCGTTTTCAGGAGACGGGCTTTTCGCCATACCAGCGCGGTGTGTACACCCACTCACCACCACCGGCGCGCGCAAACACGCAGGTAGTGGACGAGCCGATCAGCACCATGGTGCGCATATCCACCTGCTCCGGCGTCAGTTGCCCCAGCGTGGTGACGCGCAGGGTCTGGCCCGGGCGACCAATGTCACGGCCCAGCACCACCGGCGTTTGCGGCGTGCGGTGCAGTGCGACGATTTCCAGCGCACGCCCCAATTGCCACGGCCGCGAACGTGAGATGGGGTTGTAGAACGCCAGCGCCAGGTCGGCCTGGGACGCGAGGTCCAGACGCTTTTCGATGATCGACCAAGGCTTGAGGTTATCCGACAGCGACATCACGCAGAAGTCATGCCCCAGCGGCGCGCCCGCCTGTGCGGCAGTCGCCAGGGAGGCTGAAACGCCCGGCAGGATATCCAGGTCGACCTGATGCCAGGCCGGGTCGCTGGACTCGTGCAACGCCTCGATAACCGCCGACGCCATGGCAAACACGCCGGGGTCGCCAGACGACACCACCACCACCGAACGGCCTTGCGCGGCCAGCTCGAACGCATGGCGTGCGCGCTGCATTTCTTCGCGGTTGTCGGTGCAGTGCTGCACCTGATCGTCACGAAACGGCCCGGCCATGCGCACGTAGGTCTCGTAGCCGAGTACGTCGGTGCAGCGCGCCAGTTCGGCTTTCACTGCCGGCACCATCAGCTCGGCAGCACCGGGTCCCAGGCCGATCACGGCGAGGCGGCCACGGGCACGGCCGACGTGCGACACGTCCAGCGGTTGCTCGGCGACGCTGATCAGGATGTCGGCGTCTTGCACGACAGGAGCGAAACGCAGCGGCACAGCCAACGCCAGCGCGGCTTGATGCAACGAAGCTTCAGCCATGTGCGTATCACTGGCCAACAGGCACGCCAGCGATTGCACAGCAACGCCCGCCTCATGCAGTGCCGTTCGCACACGCTCGGCCAGATGCTCACCCGGCTTGCAGGTGACACACACGGTCTTCGGATAAATCAGCAACTCATTGGCCGCCGGTTCGCGCTCGGCGCTGCCGACATGAATGGCCAGACGCGCCTGCAGATCCTGCGGCAAATTGGCGTGGTCCAGCCATGGCGCGGCGCCTTCGATACGCACGCTTTCACCCGCCAGCAGTTCCGAGACAAAGCGCTTGCCCAGTTCCAGGTCCGCCAGCTCGTAGCCCTTGGGCGGGTTGAGCAGGCAGGTGCCAAAACGCAGCTCGCCACTGGTGGTGATCGCAGCCTCTACCGCGAATACAGCAGCAATCTCACGCGCCATGACGTTCACACCGCCCAGCCCCCCGAGCAACGGCACCACGGCGCTGCCGTCTTCGGCCACGGCCAGTACGGCAGGCTCTTCGCCCTTCTCCAGCAGCAACGGCGCCAGCGTGCGGATCACAATACCGGCCGCGCACAAGGCAATCAGCGGCGTGCCTTGCGCATAAAGCTGGCGCAAAGTCGCACCGAATTCGCTGTAAGTGATGTCGGCACCTTCAACGCGCCCGACCAAGCCATGAATCAGCGCGCCCGGGTACACCTGCTGAATCGTGCGCGCAGTGGCCAGGCTGCCCTGACCCAAAATAACAATCGCCGGAGTCATCACCCTTGCCACCGTTCGCCGGGCACGATGATCAGCGAGAAGTACGGCGACGAGGCCGGATCGACCTGATCCAGCGGCACAATCTTCTGGTTGGCCATGGTTGCCCGCTCCACATACAACGCGCGCTCGGCCAGACCGAGTTCTTGCAGCACCTGGCGCACTTTCGGAAAGTTGCGACCGAGCTTCATGATCACCGCCGCATCGGCATCTGCCAGGCGACGCTTGAGATCGTCATGGGGCAACACACCCGACAGCACCGACAGGCTCTGGTTGCGATAGACCAGCGGCGCGCCAAGTACCGAAGCGCCGCCAAGCATCGAGCACACGCCAGGGATGACCTGGGCTTCATAGCGCTCGGCAAGACGGTCATGCAAATACATATAGGAGCCGTAGAAGAACGGGTCGCCTTCGCAGATCACCGCCACGTCACGGCCGGCATCCAGATGCGCGGCCACATCAACACTGGCCGCATCGTAGAAATCGCTGATCACTTGCTCGTACGACATTGGCGCCGGCAGCACTTCAGTGGTCACCGGGTACACCAGCGGCATCAGCGTCTGCTGTGGCACCAGGTGGTCCTCGATAATGCCGAAGGCGTTGCCCTTCTTGCCCTTGGCCACAAAGTACGCCACCACCGGCGATTCGCGCAGCAGGCGCAAGGCCTTGAGCGTGATCAGTTCCGGATCACCCGGGCCTACGCCCAGGCCAATCAAACGTCCGCGTGCCGGCATTATTCGACCTCCGTGGCCAGGGCGTTGACCGCCGCGGCGGCCATGGCGCTGCCACCGAGGCGGCCTTGCATGATCACGAACGGCACGCCACGGCTGTCTGCCGCGAGCATTGCCTTGGATTCAGCGGCGCCCACGAAACCCACCGGGAAGCCGAGGATCAACGCCGGTTTTGGCGCGCCCGCGTCGAGCATTTCCAGCAGGTAGAACAACGCTGTCGGCGCGTTGCCGATCACCACCACGCTGCCTTCGAGGTGCGGGCGCCACAGCTCCAGGGCGGCGGCGGAACGGGTGTTGCCCAGCTCCCGCGCCAGCTCAGGCACGCTGTCGTCGCGCAGAGTGCAGATCACTTCGTTGTTGGCCGGCAGACGCGTGCGGGTTACACCCTCGGAGACCATCCGCGCATCACACAGAATTGGCGCACCCGCGGCCAGCGCATCACGCCCGGCCTTGCCTGCGCCTTCGGAAAACTGCAGGCCATCGATGGCATCGACCATGCCGCACGCATGAATCACCCGCACCGCGAGTTTCTCCAGGTCGGCCGGGATACGGTCCAGCTTGGCTTCCGCGCGAATAATGGCGAAGGAGTTGCGATAGATCTCCTGACCGTCGCGGATGTAATCAATCATCGGTGTTGCTCCGTGGGTGAGCGCGCAACAGGGCGCCCGCCGCTTCAATGGAAAGGGTGCGCGCGTGCACCCGGCCGAAACCCGGGTGGGCTGCATCGCGAAAATAGAGGTCGTAGTGGCCGGGGCTGACGGCCAGCAAGGTGACTGGCGCCACGTGCGCCGCAGCGCAGGAGCGTGGGCAGCCGGACAGGTGCACGTCGTGTTCCGGTTGCAGCGCGGCCAGTTGCACGGCATCGGCCTTGGTGTCGGCCAGGCCTTTGCCGCAGCCACTTGAGCCGGTGCAGGCGATCATGCGTGCCAGGGGTTGGTCGACTGAGCAGAGAAAGCCCAGTTGCTGAAGACCTTGAGTTACGGCGCCATGATTTTTAACGTCTGGCAGCAGCACGCCCTGCCACGGCGTGAAACGCAAAGTGCCGTCGCCGAACTCGCTGGCCAACTGTGCGACGCCCTTGAGCATGTTCGAGTCCAGGCGGCCCAAGGGCGCAACGGCGGCAACGTAGAACCGGTTTTTTTGCCGCTGTGGATAAGTGCCGAGGTGCAGCAAAGCGCCACTGGCCGGGCGTTTGAAGCCGTCGACCGGCAGCAGCGGCAGGCCCAGACGGCTCAGCACGTTATCCACAGCCAGATGGCGCATGCGGGTTTGCTCAGGCGTGGCCAGATCGAGAAAGGCCTCCAGCACAGCCACCACCAGCGCATGGCCTTGGTCCAGCGGCACGGCAGCCAAGGGCGCATCCAGCCCCGGGCAGCCAGCCAGGCCGAACGCCAACAACGTTTCGCCGTCGCGCTCAAACGCCGATAACCACAGGTCGTGATGATGCTCGAGCATCGCCAGGGCTTCCCCGCCGTCCACTTGCACGGCGAATTTGGCCGACAGCTCATGAAAACGCGGGTGGTTTTGCAGGGTGGCGAGGATTTGATCCGCCAGCGGGCGGGTGTCGAACAGCATCTGCGGGTCGATCCCGGCGCTGGGGCTGAGCATCAGGTTGCGCACATCGTCGCCGGCGGCGTTGTTCGGGCCGAGGTCGGCGGCCAGCAGCATCGCGATCAAGGCCTCCTGCTCGACGCCGATCCCGCGAATCTGCAGGTTGGCGCGGTTGGTCGCCTCGATCACGCCACCCGCATAGGCCTGCGCCGCGTCCGCCACCGCGATGGCTTGCGCGGCACTGATGGAACCGCCAGCCAATTTGATCCGGCAAATGCCGCCGTCCAACGCCTGGACGATACGCAGCAACCCCGGGCAGGCCGAGGGGCGTAAGGTATTCAGGACGGGCGTCTGGTTCACGGGGCTACCGGTTGACGGGTAAAGGCGCGGTATTATGCCTGCTTTGTCCGGCGGCATGAAAAGCCTGCCCGTCGGATGTCGTTCAAGGAATTCATATGTCGCCCTGGCTGACGGTAGTAGGCATCGGTGAAGACGGCTTCAAGGGGCTGGGCAGGAATGCCCGGCATGCCCTGTTGCGCGCCTCGCGGATTATAGGTGGTCAGCGCCAGTTGGACCTGCTGCCGGTGTGTATTCGGGGTGAGCGTGAGCTGTGGCCGAGCCCGTTTTCGCTGGAGCCGGTGCTGGCAAAGCGTGGCGAACCTGTTTGCGTGCTGGCCAGCGGCGACCCGATGTTTTATGGCGTGGGCGCGAGCCTGGCGCGGCAGGTGGCGGCGGATGAGTTGCTGATTTTGCCGGCGCCTTCGTCCGTGTCACTGGCGGCGGCGCGGCTGGGCTGGCCGTTGCAGGACGTGGTGACGTTGTCTGTGGTGGCTCGGCCATTGGCGGCGCTGAATGCGCAGCTAGCCAGTGGCGTGCGGTTGTTGGTGTTGAGTAATGATGGCCGCAGCCCTGCGCTGATGTCCGCGTTATTGGCTGAGTCCGGGTTTGGGCAGAGCCGGATCAGCGTGTTTGAACACCTCGGCGGCGCGGACGAGCGGCGCATCGACGGGCTGGCTCAGGCGTGGGACCGCGCCTCGGTTGCCGATTTAAATGTTGTTGCCATCGACTGCGTGGCCGACGCCCATGCGCCGCGCCTGTCGCGCCTCGCCGGCTTGCCCGATTCGGCGTTCAAGCACGACGGCCAACTGACCAAACGCGACGTACGCGCCATGACCCTCGCCCGCCTCGCGCCTGTGCCGGGTGAATTGCTCTGGGATGTGGGCGCGGGCAGCGGGTCGATCGGGATTGAGTGGATGCGCACCCATCCGAGTTGTCGCGCTTTAGCGATTGAGGCCGATGAAGGCCGCCAAGGGTTGATCGAACATAACCGCGATGCTCTGGGTGTGCCTGGCTTACAGCTGGTTCGCGGCAAGGCACCGGATGTCTTGCAGGGCCTGGAAGCGCCGGATGCGATCTTTATCGGCGGCGGCGTCACGCGTGAAGGCGTGCTCGATACCTGCTGGCAACACCTGCGCCCCGGTGGTCGCTTGGTCGCCAACGCCGTGACCCTGCAAAGTGAAATGACCCTGATGAACTGGCGCGCGCAGCACGGCGGCGAGTTGACGCGCATCCACGTCGCGCAGGCCCAGCCGCTGGGCGAATTTGATACCTGGCGCCAGGCGCTGCCGATCACCTTGCTGGAAGTGGTCAAGCCGCTATGAAGCGCATCTTGTTGTTGGGCGGTGTGACAGAAGCGCTGGCCATTGCTCGCACACTCGGTCCGGAGCATATCTATAGCCTGGCAGGAGTTGGGCGGGTGCCGACTGACCTGACCTGCCAGGTGCGTGTCGGCGGTTACGGTGGGGCTGAAGGCTTGGCGCAGTTTGTTCGCGAGGAAAATATCAGCCTGATCCTCGACGCGACCCATCCCTATGCGGCGCAGATCAGCCGCAATGCCGCCGAAGCGGCGCGTTTGGGCGAAGTTCCGTGCTGGGCCTTGCGCCGCCCGGCGTGGCAGCTGCAGGTTGGGGATGACTGGCGCGAGGTCAGTGATTGGGCTGAGTTGATTGACGCGTTGAAGCTCTTCAAGCGCCCGCTGTTCACGCTGGGCCGCGAGCCGTTGCAGCACCTGGATGAAATCCCGCCGGAGCAGTTCTGGACGCTGCGCGCGCTGGACGTGTATCCGGGGAATGAGCGGTGTGAGGTGATCGGCGCACGTGGGCCGTTTCTGATCGAGGATGAGCGCGCGTTGTTTGAGCGGCGACAGATTGATGTGCTGATCAGCAAGAACAGCGGCAGCACGGCGACCGAGCCCAAGCTTGAAGTGGCGCGGGAGCGCGGGGTGCCTGTGTTGGTGTTGAAACGGCCAGTGTTGGCGGCCGTAGACCGAGAATTCACCACCGTGGCCGCGGTGCTACAGGCAATCACCACCTTCTAAACGACGACTATCCCCTGTGGGAGCGGGCTTGCTCGCGAAGGCGGTGTATCAGTCACCTGATGTATTGGCTGACACTCCGCTTTCGCGAGCAAGCCCGCTCCCACATTTGATCTGTGTAGTTAGCTGCTGGCGGTGGTCGCCTGCCCTGTGCCTTCCTGCACACGATCAGCCAGCAACTGCGCCAGCTCAATCAATTGCACAACGCCCAGCAACGCCTCTCGCTTCGAGCCATCCAGGTCAAATGCAAGATCGCAGCCCAGCGCATTCGCCGAGGCTAGGGTTTCGTTGAGGTTGACCAGCAAGTCTTCGGTACTGATGCCATCGGCCACGGTGAATAGGCGGATGGGGGGATTTGGGGTGGGTTTGATCATTATGAAGCTCCGGAGATGTTAGAAGGAGCCGCCACTGATCGCCGCGACGCGATGGGGGGTGGCAGCTGTACGCAGGTTCGCGGACCGACTCTCCAGAACACCGGCATACCCGAAGGTATCCCGCGCACAGCCGCCATAGCGCCGCACAGTAGACGATAAAAAAGCGCCAACTGAAAGGAGACAATGACGCTTCTGCGTCTGGAGAAATACGGGCCGCGACGCCCGACCGCTGAGTGTGCAGCGGTGTCCGGAGACTAGAGATCGAGTGTCCTAGGGACAACCTTAAAGACTTGTCGGAAATTTCTGAAGAGAACTTCAAGGCTAGAACTGCACAAAATCCAGATAGGAACGGACCTACACAGACACCAGAACCCGCTGACTACCGAGCCCCATATACCCTTCGCGATGATGCTCAATACTTCGTCCACCGACGTTAAACACAAGGCTCATCGCATGCCCCAAAACAACCGCTCCCAGCGCTTCACTCGACCAACCGAACAAACCATTGTCGAACACATATTCGGGAACCCCGAGTTTGCGAACGCACTTGGCGTTGAAGCGCAAGCCCTGGCATTGGATGAACCCGAAGTCGCAGCACGGTTAAACCAATGGCTGGAAAAAGCCCAACAGCTATCTGACAGAACGACAGAGTTCACTCCTTTCGACGCTGCCGACTATCTCCACACACAAGAAGATATGGATGCATTTCTCCAAGCCTGCATCGAAGAAGACCCTGGCGATGGCTCATTGATCAAAATAGGGCAAGACGACATTGCTCGCGCAACCAGCAGAATCAACGCCAAGCAATAACCAAGCGCACTCCACACTGTGGGAGCTGGCTTGCCTGCGATAGCATCGCCTCGGTCCAACTGGAAGACCGAGTTGTCTGAATCGCAGGCAAGCCAGCTCCCACAGTGTGGAGTGCAAAATTGGCAATCTGCGTTTCCCGTCTATCCTCAAACCAGTCACTGCGACACCAAACCACACCGCCCCTTTTTACTTATCCCCCTCGATCAGGCTAAATACCCACCTGATCGTTTAACCCTACGGATTGTCCGCCATGGCCCGTCAACGCTTTGCAATTGTGTGGATCGCCTGCTTTGCAGTGCTGTTCAACGCCTTTGCCATGCCGATGGCCAGTGCGATGCAGCAGTCGGATGACCCGGTTAAACAACTGCTGTGGGGCAGTTTCTGCTCGTCCAACGGCGCCAGTCTGAAAACCATTGCCTTGGGCAAACTGGACATTCCGTCACCGCAACAGGACGATCACTCCACCATGCAGCATTGCTGGTGTTGCTCGGGCTCGGCGCCGGTGGTGGCGTTGCCGGGGTACGCGCCGCAGTTGTATGTCACACGCTTTGATGCTGTGTTGGGCCTGTCGCCGCCTGCCCTACAAAACCCTACCCCGCGCCAGCAATGGCCGAGCCTCAACCCGCGCGCCTCTCCCACGGTCTGATTTCTTCGCAAGTGAACTGCGTTTAGAACCGTTCTGGAGAACTGCCATGCTTAAATCTTCCCTGCTTCTGGCTGCGTTGTTGTTGCCGGTGTTCAGTGCTGCCAATGCCGATGACTACAAGGCCGGCGACTTGCTGGTGAGCGACCCCTGGTCCCAGGAATTGCCGCCCAACGCGCCGACAGTGGCGGCGTATTTTGTAATTCACAACACGGGCGAAGCACCCGATCGCCTGCTCAGCGTCGAAACGCCCGTGGCGGACAAGGCCGAGCTGCATGAGCATGTGATGCAGGGCGACCTGATGAAAATGCAGCAAGTGCCCAGCGTCGCCGTGCCGGCCAAAGGCGAGTTGACCTTCGCACCGATGGCCTATCACGTGATGCTGCTGGGCCTCAAAGACCGCAGCCTGTTGGCCGACGGCAAGCAATTCCCACTGACACTGACCTTCGAAAAAGCCGGCAAGGTGGAAGTCGAAGTCTCGGTGCAGAAAGTGCCGCCTGTGGCCACCCACGAGCATAAGCACGCCCAGTAGGCCAACCTCGATGGGCGCCCCTCGCGCCAGGTTTTCTCCACACGCCCGCGTAAGACGCGGCAGTTGGATCAGCCTGTTCGCCATGCTGATGATCTTTATCGGTCCGCTGATTTCCCAGGCGATGCCGATGGACCATCACGCCGGTATGTCGATGAGCATGTCCATGGACATGCCGATGGACCACGGCGACTCCCATCACCCCAAAGCCCCTGACGAACACCACGCCCTCTGGTCCAAGTGCGGCTATTGCGACCTGCTGTATAGCTGCCCGGCTCTGCCCGGCGGTATTTCAACTTTCACCCTTGGCACCCTGCCGCCCGCCAACGCCCTTACCCCCGCCACTCGCCTGGGCCACGCCCGGCAGAGCATCTTCCCCGGCGCCCGCAGCCGCGCACCGCCCGTCAACGCGTAAGCACTTCACAGCGTTACTTCACCCCGGCCGACTTTAGACAGACAGCCGCAGGCTGCTGGCCGTGTTGTTTACGATTGATTGATGGAATTTGTCATGTCCAGGTTTTCTGCTGACACCCGTTTGGGAAGCACTCCCGTGGTCGCCGTTCTGTGCGGCGCACTTTTGACTCCACTCGCCCACGCCGACGAGCACGAACTGAGCCCCACGGTCATCACCGCGATCGCTCCCAGTTCGCCGCTGACCGTGATCACAGACCCGAAAGACCCGCGCCAACCGGTGCCCGCCAGCGACGGCGGCGACTACCTCAAGACCATTCCCGGTTTCGCACTGGTGCGTAACGGCGGCACCAACGGCGACCCGGTGCTGCGCGGCATGTTCGGCTCGCGCCTGAATATCCTCACCAACGGCAGCATGATGCTCGGCGCCTGCCCGGGCCGGATGGATGCGCCCACCTCCTACATTTCCCCGGAAACCTACGACAAGCTCACCGTGATCAAAGGCCCGCAAACCGTGATCTGGGGCCCGGGCGCATCGGCCGGCACCGTCCTGTTCGAACGCGAGCCAGAGCAGTTCGGCGAGCTGGGCACGCGGCTCAACGCCAGTGTGCTGGCCGGCTCCAACGGGCGCTTCGATAAGGTTGTCGACGCAGCTGCCGGTGGGCCTTTGGGTTATGTGCGAGTCATCGGTAACCAGGCCCACGCCGACGATTACAAGGATGGCAACAACGACACCGTCGCCTCGCGCTACGACAAGTGGAACGGCGACGTGGCCGTGGGTTTCACCCCCGACGCCGACACCCTGCTCGAACTCACCGCCGGCCGTGGCGATGGCGAAGCGCGTTACGCCGGGCGCGGCATGGACGGCTCTCAATTCCTGCGCGAAAGCCTGGGGCTGCGTTTCGAAAAGTCCAATATTGGTGAGGTGCTGGATAAGGTCGAAGCCCAGGTCTACTACAACTACGCCGACCACGTGATGGACAACTACACGCTGCGCACGCCGTCCGGTACGGGGATGATGGCCGGGCCCATGGCCGCCAACGTCGACCGCCGCACCCTCGGCGCACGGATCAAGGCGACCTGGCGCTGGGCCGATGTGCAACTGATCGGCGGCCTGGACGCGCAGACCAACGAACACCGCGAACGCAGCAGCATGGGTATCGACACCTACAAGGACCTGCCACGGGAAAAGGACGCCAACTTCCACAACTACGGCGTGTTCGGCGAGTTGACCTGGTACGCCGCCGACCGCGACCGCCTGATCACCGGCGCACGCCTGGACCGCGCCTCGGCCAAGGATTTCCGTCAAACCACCGATTCAGGAATGATGAGCCGCCCCAACCCGACCGCCAATGACACCCGCGCCGACACCCTGCCATCGGGCTTCGTGCGCTTTGAACATGATTTGGCCGACAGCCCGACCACCGTCTACGCCGGCCTGGGCCACTCGGAGCGCTTCCCGGACTACTGGGAGTTGTTCTCCCCGAACACGGGCGCAGCCGGTTCAGTGAACGCCTTCGACGGCGTAAAACCCGAGAAAACCACCCAGTTCGACTTCGGCGCGCAATACAAAACCTCCGACCTCGAAGCCTGGGCTTCGGGCTATATCGGCCGTGTGCAGGACTTCATCCTGTTCGACTACACGCCCGGCATGATGGGCACCACCTCCCAGGCGCGCAACGTGGACGCGCGCATCATGGGCGGCGAACTGGGCACGGCGTACAAGCTCACGCGCCACTGGAAAGCCGACGCCACCCTCGCCTACGCCTGGGGCAAGAACACCAGCGACGGCAAGGCGCTGCCACAAATGCCGCCGCTGGATGCACGCTTCGGCCTGACCTACAGCGAAGACGACTGGAGCGCCGGTGCCTTGTGGCGCGTGGTCGCGGCGCAGAATCGCATTGATCAGAACAAGGGCAACGTGGTCGGCAAGGACTTCGACAAAAGCGGTGGTTTTGGCGTGTTCTCGCTGAACGCGGCGTACCGCATCAATAAACATTTCAAGGTCAGCACCGGCGTCGACAACCTGTTCGGCAAGGCGTATGCCGAGCACTTGAACCTGGCCGGCAACGCCGGGTTCGGCTACCCGGCCAATGACCCGCAAGCCATCAAGGAGCCGGGGCGAACCCTCTGGACCAAGGTGGATATGAGCTTCTAAGAGCATCGCAGGCAAGCCAGCTCCCACCTTAGATTTGTGAATACATTCAAATGTGGGAGCTGGCTTGCCTGCGATGGCGGCCCAACTGACATAAAAAATTCAAAGCCTTGCGGAGCACCCTGATGACCACTCAAAAAATTTCCTTCTACAACCTCGCCTGGCGCTGGCACTTCTACGCCGGGCTCTTCGTCGCCCCGTTCATGGTGCTGCTGGCCCTGACCGGCATCATCTACCTGTTCAAACCCCAGCTTGATCCGCTGATGTACGGCGACCTGCTAAAGGTCCAAACCGCCGAACACGCAATGAGCGCCGATGAACAACTGCAACGCGCCCAGGCAGCCTACCCGCATGCCTCGATCAGCAAATACCTGCCACCCGCCGACGCCACCAGCAGTGCGCAATTCGTGATGCACAACGAAGGCCGCGAAGTGACCGTCTTTGTCGACCCTTATCGCGGCACAGTCCTCGGCGAACAGGACTCGAAGTACAACCTGCAAGCCATCGCCCGTGCGCTGCACGGTGAGCTGATGATCGGCACTGTGGGCGATCGCCTGGTGGAGCTCGCCGCCGGTTGGGGCGTGATGCTGGTGGTGTCCGGCGTGTACCTGTGGTGGCCGCGCGGCAAGTCTTCGGCGGGCGTTTTGTGGCCGCGTTTCAGCACCCGTGGCCGGGTGTTCTGGCGCGATATGCACGCGGTCGCCGGCTTCTGGGGCGCAGCCTTTTTGTTGGTGATGCTGCTCAGCGGCATGACCTGGACCGGCTTCTGGGGCAAGCAATATGCCGAGCTGTGGAACACCTTCCCCGTGGCGATGTGGAACAACGTTCCGCAGTCCGATCAGCAGGCGCGCATCCTCAACACCGCCAGCCAGCAGACCGTGCCGTGGGCCATGGAAAACACGCCGATGCCGATGTCCGGCGAGCATGCCGAACACATGAACCACGGCGCCATGCAGGCAGGTCCGGCCGCGCCGATGGTGAGCTTGCAACAGGTGGTGGACCTGGCGGGCGCGCGTAAAGTCGAGCCTGGCTACAGCATTACCCTCCCGACCACCGCCACCGGGGTGTTCACTGTCTCGGTGTTCGCCAACGACCCGCGCAACGACGCCACGCTGCATGTGGACCAGTACACCGGCAAGGTCCTCGCTGACGTGCGCTGGGAACACTACAACACGGTCGCGCGAGCCACCGAGAGCGGTGTGATGCTGCATGAGGGCAAGATGTTCGGCTGGGTCAATCAACTGATCGTACTGCTGATTTGCCTGATGATTCTGCTCAGCGCCGTCAGCGGCGTGGTGATCTGGTGGAAGCGTCGGCCAGCGGGCGGGCTGGGGGTTCCACCGCTGCGCCATGACCTGCCGAAATGGAAAACCGCAATGGTGATCATGCTGGCGCTGGCGATCATTTTCCCGTTGGTGGGCGCCTCGTTGATCGTTGTGTGGGCGCTGGATCGCCTCGTCTTGTCACGCTTGTTCAATCAACATGAATCTGCCTCAGGTTCGGCATGAATCAAGCGAGATGCCCATGGCAGAGGCGTTCTGTAGCCTTGCGCGACTTTTGTCCCGCAGCCAATAAGTGTTAACTTATAACACTTTCTGCGCTATCGTTGCTCGCCGCGCCCTGCGGCGAGCAACCCTCCAAGAAGACTGATCGACCGATGAACAAGTACCTCGCGTCCGGCTTGTGCCTGCTCGCCCTGCATAACAGTGCCCAGGCCCTGACCCTGCCCGCCAGCCCCGTCACGGCACCCGCCGTCGATGAAGAACGTATCGACCTGGACACCCCGACCACGGCCGGCTCGCGCCTGAACCTCACGGCGCGGCAAACCCCAGTCAGTGTCGAAAGCCAGACCGGCGAGAAAATTCGCGAACGTGGCGACGCGAGCGTGCAGGACGCAATCTCCCGCGCCACCGGCATCACCCGTACGGGCTCACCGGGTGACGGTGGTACTTCGTTGCAGGCACGCGGTTTTACCGGGCAGAGCTCCGTGCTGCAACTGTACGACGGCCAGCGCATGTTCGACGGCGCCGGCACTTCCACCTTCCCGGTGGACACCTGGTCGGTTGAACGCGTGGACGTGCTGCGCGGCCCGGCGTCGGTGATGTATGGCCAGGGCGCTACCGGCGCGGTGATCAATACGATCCCGAAAAAGCCGTTTGAAGGCGAGATCGAAAACCATGTCCGCCTCGGTTATGGCTCCGATGATCGACAGCAGGAAGCCCTCGACAGTGGCGGCTCGCTGACCGACACCTTGAGCTATCGCCTGAACGTAAACCGCCTGCGCAGCAACGGTTTCATCGACCGTGGCGACTCCGCCAGCGACTTCGTCAGCGGCGCCTTGCGTTGGCAGCCGGCCGACAACTTGAGCTTCACACTGGCCCACGATTACGGCAACCAGAGCCCGCAGAACTATTACGGCACGCCGCTGATCAACGGCCAATTGCACAAAGGCCTGCGTGACAAGAACTACAACGTCAGCGACGACAAACAACTCTACAACGACCAATGGACGCGCCTGACAGGCGAGTGGCAGATCAACGATAACGTCACCGCCACCAACGAACTGTCGTACCTGAAAAACCAGCGTCGCTGGCAGAACGCCGAGAGCTACAACTATGTGAATGGCGGCCTGGTACGCCAGGATTACCTGGGCATCAAGCATGACCAGGAACAGGTCGGTGATCGTCAGACCTTCACGTTCAAGCACACGCTCTTTGGCCTCGACAGCCAGACCGTGACCGGCGTCGAGTACAACCGTATTCGGTTCCGTCTTGCCAGTAACGCGCCTTTCGACGACGTGCCGGGCGGCGGCCAGCCGGTGGACATTCAGCACCCAGTGCCGCAGCCCTTTGAAAGTGCCAGCCCGTTCATTCCACAGTCGGTCAGCACCACCAAACAGCTGGCCGCCTTCGCTGAAAACCGCCTGCAACTGACCGACAAGCTCTCGCTGATCACCGGCGTGCGCCGTGACTATCTACACATCGACCGCGAATCCCTGATAGATGGCAGCGACTCTGACAAAACCCTCACCGGCAACAACTGGAAAGCCGGTCTGGTCTACGCGATCACCCCCGACACCTCGGTCTACGGCCAGTACGCCACCAGCACCGACGGCGTCGGCAGCCTCATCACCTTGAGCCCGAGCCAGCAGCAGTTCGGCCTGTCCACCGCCAAGCAAGCCGAAGTCGGCCTCAAGCAATCCTTCTGGGATTCGCGCGGCGAATGGACGTTGGCGGCGTATCACATTGTGAAAAAGAAACTGTTGGTGAGCATTCCCGGCACTGATCAGAAGGAACAGGTCGGCCAGCAATCTTCCAACGGGCTGGAAGCCAGCCTTGACCTGCAACTGCCTGACGCCTGGCAACTGCAAGCCAATGCGGCCATCGTGCGCGCGCAGTACGACGACTTCTCCGAAGTGGTCGACGGCCAGGCCGTTTCCCGCAACGGCAACCGCCCCACCGACGTGCCGCGCCGCACCGCCAACCTGTGGCTGAGCAAGGCCGTGACCGACGATATTCGCGCGGGTGCCGGGGTGCGCTATGTGGGCTCGCGGTTTGCCGATACTGCCAACACCAGCGAAGTACCGAGCTACACCGTGGTTGACGCCACTGTGTCATGGAAGGCGATGCGCAACACCACGCTGGGTTTGCAATTGAATAACCTGTTCGATCGCACCTACGCCGTCAGCCAGTACAACGAAGGCCAGCAGTGGATCCTCGGTGAGCCACGCTCGTTCTTCGTCACGGCGGATTACACCTTTTAACCGGTCATCACATAGAACCCCTGTGGGAGCTGGCTTGCCTGCGATAGCGGTGGGTCAGGCAATGCATCTGTGCTGGGGAGACCGCTATCGCAGGCAAGCCAGCTCCCACATGTTGAACAGCGTTTAATTTGAGAGACACGATGACTTCACTCACCCTCACCCGCCTCACCTGGACACCCCAGGTTCACGGCCACTGCCTTCACCAGTTCCACCTGTGTGACGCCAGCCTGCAGGTCGGCGCGGGGGAGTTTGTGGGGTTGATCGGGCCCAATGGCAGCGGTAAAACCAGCCTGTTGCGCTGCGCCTATCGGTTCACCCGGCCCGATCAGGGGGATGTGTCTCTCGCCCACCAGAACGTGTGGAAACAGAGCGCGAAATGGTGCGCGCAACGCGTCGCGGTGGTGCTGCAGGAATTCCCCGATGCGTTCGGCCTGCGCGTGGATGAAGTGGTCGCCATGGGCCGCACACCGCATAAAGGTTTGTTCGACAGCGACACCCTGCATGATCAACAGCTGATCCAGCAAGCGCTGGAATCCGTCGGCATGCAGGGCTTCGAGGACCACGCCTTCGCCACCCTCTCAGGCGGTGAAAAACAACGCGTGATCCTCGCCCGCGCCCTGGCCCAGCAACCCGAGCTACTGGTGCTCGACGAACCGACCAACCACCTCGACCCGCGTTATCAGCTGGAGTTGCTGCGGCTGGTCAAGCGCCTGAACATCGGCACCCTGGCGAGCATCCATGACCTTAACCTGGCCGCCGCCTTCTGCGACCGCCTGTACGTGATCAACCACGGCCGCATCATCGCCAGCGGCACGCCCCATGAAGTGCTGACCGTCGAGTTGCTGCGCGATGTCTTTGGCGTCGAAGCACTGGTCGACACCCACCCCCTGTCCGGCTACCCCCGAATCACCTGGATAACCCAACCATGATCCTTCGCGCCCTCCTTGCTATTGCTTTGCTGTTCGGCACATCCCAAGCGTTCGCCGAGGCGACCCATTACCCGGTCACCATCAAAAGCTGCAACCGCGACGTCACCTTCCAGGAAGCGCCGAAACACGCGGTCAGCCACGACATCAATATGACCCAGATGATGCTCGCCCTGGGCCTCAAGTCGCACATGGCTGGCTACAGCGGCGTAACCGGCTGGAAATCGGTGACGCCGGAAATGACCGCGATACTCGACGGCCTGCCGGAACTGGCGAGCAAATACCCGTCGGTGGAAACCCTACTCAACGCCAATGTGGATTTCTTCTTCGCCGGCTGGGATTACGGCATGCGCGTGGGCGGCGACCTCACGCCGGCCACTCTGCAACCGCTGGGCATCAATGTGTATGAGCTGACCGAGTCGTGCGCCTTTGTGATGAAGCGCCCGGCCGCGACCCTGGACGACACCTATAACGACCTGCGCAACCTCGGCAAGATCTTCGACGTGCAGGACCGCGCCAACGCGCTGATCGCACAGATGCAGGCGCAAGTCGCCGAGGTGCAAAAAGACTTGCCCGCCGACAAACCGCGCGTGTTCCTCTATGACAGCGGTGAAGACCGCGCCATGACCTCCGGCCGCCTCGGCATGCCCCAGGCGCTGATCGATGCGGCGGGCGGGCGCAATATTCTCGATGACATCGACGCCAGCTGGACTCGCGTCAACTGGGAAACCGTCGTGGAACGCAACCCGCAGGTGATCGTGATCGTCGACTACAGCGAAATCACTGCCGAGCAGAAAGAGCAGTTCCTGCTGAACAACCCGGCGCTGCAAGCCGTGGACGCGATCAGGAACCAGCGCTTTATCGTGATCCCGTATGTGCAGGCCACGCCGGGGATCGACAACGTGCTGGCGGTCGAAACCCTGGCCAAGGGGTTCCACGGCGAATGATTACCCGTCGCTACGCCTTGTTGCTTGCCGCGCTCGGCGCGGTGTTACTGGTCTCCTGCGTGATCTCTTTGGGCTTTGGCCCGGCGCGGGTGCCGGTGGAGGTGGTGTGGCGAATTGTGCTGTACAAGGCCTTCGGTGTCGGCGAGGTGAACTGGCTGGCCGGGCAGGAACATATCGTGTGGTTGATTCGCGTGCCGCGCATGCTCCTCGGCGCGCTGGTGGGTGCCGGGCTGGCATTGATTGGCGCGGTGTTGCAGGCCGTCACACGCAACCCGCTGGCTGACCCGCACCTGCTCGGCGTCACTTCAGGCGCCACCCTGGGCGCGGTGATTGTGGTGTTGCATGTGGGTGAAATCGTCGGGCTGCTGACGCTGCCCATCGCCGCGTTTATCGGCGCGTTGGCGAGCATGCTGGTGGTGCTGGCGGTGGCCAGCCGCAATGGGCGGCTGGAGAGTGATCGCCTGTTGCTGTGCGGCGTGGCGGTGTCGTTTGTGATGATGGCGGCGGCCAACCTGTTGCTGTTCATGGGCGATCATCGCGCCGCATCGGCCGTCATGTTCTGGATGCTCGGCGGTCTCGGCCTGGCGCGGTGGGAGTTGCTGGCGATTCCAGCCGCCACGGTGCTGCTGGGGCTGCTGGTGCTGTTGGGCATGGCTCGCCCGTTGAACGCCTTGATGGCCGGTGAGCAGACGGCCGTGACCCTGGGCCTGAATGCGCGCAATGTGCGTTTAAAGGTGTTTTTGGTCGCCTCGCTGATGACCGGCGTGCTGGTGTCCATCAGCGGTTCCATCGGCTTTGTGGGGCTGATGGTGCCGCATATCGCCCGGCGCCTTGTCGGCGCCGAGCACCGTCGGTTATTGCCGGTATGCGCGCTGCTAGGCAGCCTGTTCCTGGTGTGGGTGGATGTGGCCGCGCGCACGCTGATCGCCCCCGAGGACTTGCCGATCGGCGTAGCCACGGCGGCGATTGGCGGGTTGTTTTTTATTGGCTTGATGCGCAAGCGTTAGACCGGATTGCTCACAACTCATCTTTGCCTGGACGGTAAGTCGAGTTGCCTGGAAGCCTCAAATCGCTGCCCAACAGGGTACGTATGGTCCAGAAACTGCCGCGGCGCAGCACCCGAAACTGACCGAGTCGCGCCAGTTCGGACAACACCCGCGACGGCGTTGGGGCCAGTGCGGTATAGCCGTCCTTGGCCGTCCATTTGCCGGGTACCGCCAGTAAATCCTCTTCGTCCTTGCCAAAGCTCGGCGTATAGCTCAGCAACGCGCCGTCCAGCGCCGTCAGGTAAAAGCCGGTGATTGGCAGCTTCTTTTCTTTCAACCCGTACAGATAAAAACTCAGCTCTCGCCAGGAGACAAAGTACTCGACGTACGATGCGTCAACGTCTGCTCGCTGCTGGTCCTGCCCTGTGTGAAACAACAGATGAGCGGCGCTGATCTGATAGCCTGTCGGCCAACTGGAAACGCTGGAGAACAGCTGCGGGGCAATGCTGGAGGGAAAACCTTCATCGGGTGTCGCCAGCACTGGCACATACAAGTTCGCCGCCGTTTTCTCGAGCAACGCACTGATCGCCTGCTGGCGGTTAAAGACGTCTGCGCGGCCATGGACATAGCCGGCCGCATCGTCACGGTGGGCATGCACCGGCCCCAGCGCCCATCTGTTGTCGCCAACCGCCGGCACGCCGCGTGAACGCCCTGGCTGCCACTGTGCATCCACAACGCCGACGCTTGGCCAATTGACACTGGGCACCAGAATGCGCAAATCGCCCGCCGCCGCCATACGCCGGAAATAATCACGCGGGCTGAGCTGGCTCAGTTTCAATCTGAGGTCGTCCCGGTAGTCGACAAATCGATTATTGCGCACGGTGAACTTCAGCAAGGCGCCATCGGCACACGACAAATAAATTGGCAACGCCGCGCGGCTCGCAGTGGCGCTGACCTGGTACATCGCCTGTATCAACCGCGAGGGCGAGATCAACCCGCGATAAATGGAGTCCAGGGTCATTATTTGGCCGCCGGGTTGAATGTCTCCCCAGTGCAACCCACACAGATATAGCCCCGCCATTTGATATCGATAGGGGTAGCCTGCATCCGCAAAAACCCGACGATGGGCCAGGTCCGAGCCTCCCTCAGTGACTGGCAGCGTTGCGACAAAATGCCCGTTGCCAGTCGATTGGAGTACATAGCCAAACTGTGCCTCATCCCTTGATCCGGCATGTTCATGGGCATAACGCACAGCATCATCGGCGCGGGTGTGCAGCGGGCTGAAAGCAGGATCGACACTCGCTTCCAGGTAACGCCGACCACGCAAGTTCACGCTGGCAAACGGACTCCAATCGGCAACCACTCCCGGAGCTCCCCACATCGTGCTGCCAACAACCACCTGCAAGTCAAACGTTTTACTCACGCGAGTTACATACTCGCCGGGGGCCAATTCACCGTTGCGTATCTGCCGTTCAAGCGCCCCGCTGAGCCAGTCGCGACGATTGCGCGGGCGTGTGACGAGCGCTGCGGCCGAAATAGGCGGGTATTTCAATTCCGGACGCGGCTTCAAGCGTATCAAGGCACCATCGGGTGCCAACAGATAGTGGTAGTGACGCGCTTGAGCAGCGGACAGTGAATGGGCCAGCAACCGTGTGGAAAACATGTTGCCGTACACCGCCGACTGCGCTGGCGAGAGCAAAAACGGCCATTGCGTCGCCGGTCTGGAGTGATAGCTGGCAACGACCGCCGTGCGCGGCGGGTACAGCCCACGGGTCACCATCTCGTCGGGGAAGATACTTTTGATATCGAATACCTCGTCCGACACGCGCACCGGTTCAGTAGCAACAAACCAGCCATCGTCACGACGCAGGATAATACCGCCGTATGGCTGATCCAGGTTCGGCAGGACGCGACGGCGGATGTACTGCGCAACATCATCCATGGAAAGAAACGCCGGGCTGAGACGGCGCCGTTGCAGGTTTTCGTAGGGCACCCACAGTCCCGTCACATCGCTGGAGACGCCCCAACAATGACTGGTCCGCACCACCTGCAAGTGGCCGGAGGACGCTACCCGCCGCACAAACTGCAGGGGTTGCAAGGTGCCGATATTCAGCTTGGCGCGCACCGTTTCAAGTGAGTCCGCTTCACTTCGTGACTCGAAAATCCCTTGGGTAGAGGGCGACTGGTAGCGCAACAAAGCACCTTCCGGTGTGGCGATGTACACCGGGGCGCCGCGGGGAGGCAGCATCGTCTGGATACGCGCCTGGGCAATGGCCTCGCTCAAGTCCTCGGGTTCGATAAACACCCGCTTTAACCAGGCTGCCGAGCCATTCCCGACAAATTGGTTGGCGTAGTACAGGCTGTGACAATCGAAACCGTCGGGCAGTCGGGTGCCATAGAGGCTGGCAAGGGACAGCAGCGGAGATTTGCCGGTGACTGGAATCAGCTCACTGGCAACGTATTCCTCCCGGCTTTGATGTTTGAGGATGAACGCAAAGTAGCGGCTGGCAAAGTATTGCACGTGGTCCCGCGGGTCGCGTCGGTACAGATCGCTGGCAGCGTCGTCAGCGGTCCTGAAGACAGGCCCGTGGCTCACCGTCGCCGGGCGCTGGAATTCCAGGACGCGCACCCACGGCCCCCAGTCCACTTCAACAAAATCGGCGGGCCCCCACAGCGCATTGCCGATCACCACCCGCAGCGTACCCGACTCGGCCAGGGTCCTGACTACATCCGCAGGTTTTATCGTCGCGTCGGCCAGGCGTGTGGCAATCGCGCTGTCGTCCCTGGCGGCATTGCCCTTCCATTGCTTGCGCCACTCCGACGACGTGGTAGCAGGACTGCACGCGATCAAGCTGTCCTGCGAGCCCGACAGGTAGCCCGTGACGCCCGCAGCAAGCAGGTCGGCTACGTCTTGCGGGTGGAACATCTGGCCGCTCAGCTCGGCTTCCTGGCGAGTCCACTTGAAACGAGCAACATAGGCCGGGTCAGTCTTCGACAACGCGAGGCGCGTGCCGTAGCGGGCATGCAGACGATAACCCGCATTCAGGATAATCGGGTTGTTCTGGCGATCCACAGGGTAGAGGCCGTCGAAGGCAAACGGCCTTGGCCCCGTGGGCACGGGCTGAGTCGCCACGAAGCGGCCGTCGGGTTGTTGAAGAATCATCCCGCCGAGTACCTGCTCGCGACGTCCATTAATGTCCCCGTGGATAAAGCGAGCGGCGTCGTCGGCTGACAAAAAGGTAATGCTCAAGGACGGCAGGGTGAAACGCGAAAAAGGGGTCCAATCCGTATCGACAATGCCACTGCGATCCCACAGTGCGCTGGTTTTTTCCACGCTCAGCTCGCCGGCAGCGGCCACTTTACGGACGAAGTCGCGGGTCAGTAATGAACCCTGGAGGAGCTCGGCTTGCCAACCGTTGTCGATTACCTGGCCATCGGGTGCCTGAGCAAACAACTGGGATTCAAGCGCCGAGCCGGAGAAGCGATAGCGCAAGACGGCTTCGTCCCGCAGGCGGATGTACAACGAAGCGCCCAACGTGGATTGCGGCCCCTGGCTGTAACCGCGAAACCGCGCGATGTGCTGTGCAAGCTCCAGCGGGCTAATGAAGTTTTTGTACAGCCAGCTTTCCAGCGTGGGGTACTGGACGGGCAGCGGCCGTGCGTGGACGTAAATCCCGTGCAGGTGATAGCCCAGAGGAAGCTGAGGCAGCACGCCCGCCAAGCCTTCGACGGGGTCCGGGTCACGAGCGGCATAGTCCGCCAGCGCATCGGACTGCAGGATCAATGCTTGCTGACGCAGGTTGGGCTTGCGCTGGATCTGCACCGAGGCATGCGCGAGCGCACGCTGGGCGTCCGCGAAAACCGGCCATGGCTTGTAGGGGACCCAGTCAGCCGGCACCTGGCCCAAGGAGCCGCCCCAGTACGGGCTTGAGATTAAAAACGTCAACCTCCCTACCGAGGCGACTTTTTTGTAAAACCCTTCAATCGTCCCATCAAAGGCGTGGGGCGATTCAAACTTCCCTCTGGTAATGATCCAATGAGCAAAGCCTAACGCCGCTGCTGTTTCATCAAATTGGTATTTGACCAGAGTGCCGTTTGGCCCGGAGAGGTAAGCCTCCCTGAATTTTGAACGGTTCTGGTGATTGAACATGATGTCCGGCTCTGAGTAAAACCCCTGGAAAGCCGTGATTTGATGCGCCGTCCATGCAGGATTTTCGCGGGCAACCCACGCAGTGCTGTTGGGGTGCGTGTGCCAACTGGCAACAATCTGGTAACCCTCTGGTTCGAGGTAGGTGGTGTAGCCGGCGTCACTGTCGAGCAAAAGATCAAAATTGAACACGGTTGGCCGGTCCGAAATCGGTTCGCTGCCAACGTAAAGCCCATCCGCTGAACGCCGCAGAATGACGCTGCCGTACTCCACTTGCAAATTGCTCCCCACGCTCCCGTGAAGGTAGCGGGCGACTTCATCGACGCTGGAAAACGCCGGGGTGAGGGTGCCCAGCTTGGCGTGGCCACGGGGAAGGGTTGCGCGTTTTTCGCGCATGGGTTGGTCGTCCATGATAAATCCTCGGAACAAGATTGGATGTACAGCCATCCTGAACACCCGCTGATTCCGGGGGGGCTACATAGTTAGTCAGGCCCTCGCACCAAGACAGTGCCCTACCCTTGCTACCCTATCCATCCGGCGCCTATTCAGTGCACCGCCGACTGAAAGCGCCATCCGAGCACCCTTGAATACGGCCTATTCCAAAGCAGGCACAGCCTTTGCAAAAGCCTTGGTATCTGTCCAATAACAACACTTGGGTTCTCGGAGATCGCACCATGAAGCGTCGCAGCTTGATCAAGGCTTTCACTCTTTCGGCATCCATTGCCGCCATGGGCCTGACCTGGACCGTGCAGGCCGCCGAGACCATCAAGGTCGGCATCCTGCACTCGTTGTCCGGGACCATGGCCATCTCCGAAACGTCGCTCAAAGACATGGCGCTGATGACCATTGACGAGATCAATGCCAAGGGCGGGGTGAACGGCAAGATGCTCGAACCTGTGGTGGTGGACCCTGCGTCGAACTGGCCGCTGTTCGCCGAAAAGGGTCGCCAGCTGCTGACCCAGGACAAGGTCGCCGTGGTGTTCGGCTGCTGGACGTCGGTGTCGCGCAAATCGGTATTGCCGGTGTTTGAAGAACTCAACGGCCTGCTGTTCTACCCGGTGCAATACGAAGGTGAAGAGATGTCGCCGAACGTGTTCTACACCGGTGCAGCGCCGAACCAGCAGGCGATCCCGGCGGTGGAATACTTGATGAGCGAAGACGGCGGCGGTGCCAAGCGTTTCTTCCTGTTGGGCACCGACTACGTGTACCCGCGCACCACCAACAAGATCCTGCGCTCGTTCCTGCATTCCAAAGGCGTAGCGGATAAAGACATCGAAGAGGTCTACACCCCGTTCGGCCACGCCGATTACCAGACCATCGTGGCCAACATCAAAAAATTCTCGGCCGGCGGCAAAACCGCGGTGATCTCCACCGTGAATGGCGACTCCAACGTGCCGTTCTACAAGGAACTGGCCAACCAGGGTTTGAAAGCCACCGACGTACCGGTAGTGGCGTTCTCCGTGGGTGAAGAAGAACTGCGCGGCATCGACACCAAGCCGCTGGTGGGCAACCTCGCCGCCTGGAACTACTTCCAGTCGGTGGAGAACCCGGTGAACAAGAAGTTTGTCGCCGACTGGAAAGCCTATGCCAAGGCCCACAACCTGCCGGGCGCGGACAAAGCCGTGACCAACGACCCGATGGAAGCCACTTACGTGGGTATTCATATGTGGGCGCAGGCGGTGGAGAAAGCCAAGTCCACAGACGTCGACAAAGTGCGCGAAGCCATGGCCGGCCAGACCTTTGCCGCGCCGTCGGGCTTCACCCTGACCATGGACAAGACCAACCACCACCTGCACAAACCGGTGATGATCGGCGAGATCCAGGCCGATGGTCAGTTCTCGGTGGTGTGGCAGACCAAAGAGCCGATTCGCGCCCAGCCATGGAGCCCGTACATTCCGGGCAATGACAAGAAGCCGGATTACGCCGTCAAGAGCAACTGATCCGAGGGGTGTCGGCACTTGAGTGTCGACACAATCCCTGTGGGAGCTGGCTTGCCTGCGATGCAGACGACTCGGTGTATCTGATACACCGCAATCGCAGGCAAGCCAGCTCCCACATTAGTTTGAGCAAGGCCCAAGAATATGCCCACTGCCCTGTACCGCCTCATCCTCACAGCCCTGTTGTTGCTGCCCTTTGGCGCACACGCCAGCGACGCCGAAGACTTCCTCAACGCCAACCCGACCGAACAAGCCAAACTGCTCCAGAACTGGGCCGCCACACCCGACCCGGCGCGCATCGAGTTGGTGGACGCCCTGCAACAAGGCCAGCTCACCGTCAACGGTGAAACCAAAACCGTACGCCTGAACAACCGCCTGCGCGGCTTGATCGACAACGTTCAAGCCAGCCAGCAATTACTCGCCGCCGACCCCAAGGTGCGCTTGGCTGCGGCACAAACCCTGCAAAAAAGCGCACAACCTGCGCAGCTGAAATTCCTCGATCAACAAGTCGCCGCCGAAACAAACGAAGACGTACACACCGCCCTCAGCCTTGCGCTGGCCAACCTGCAACTGGTCGACGCCGACCCGGTTGTGCGCCTCGCCGCCGTTCGCTTGCTGGGTGGCACCGGCGACCCACTGGCCCGCACGCGCCTTGAAGCCTTGCTCGCTCCCGGCGTTGAAACCGATGCCGCCGTGCACACTGCCGCTGAAACCAGCCTGGCCCAGGTCAAACGCAAATTGATGTTCGGCGAGATCCTCGGCCAGGCCTTCAGCGGCATGTCCCTGGGCTCAATCCTGCTGCTGGCCGCCCTCGGTTTGGCGATCACCTTCGGCCTGCTCGGCGTGATCAACATGGCCCACGGCGAGATGCTGATGCTCGGCGCCTATTCCACCTACGTGGTGCAAATGCTGATGCAGCGCTACGTGCCCGCAGCCATCGAGTTCTACCCGCTGATCGCGCTGCCGGTGGCGTTTTTCGTCACCGCGACCATCGGCATGGCGCTGGAACGCACGGTGATTCGTCACCTCTACGGCCGCCCGCTGGAAACGCTGCTCGCCACCTGGGGCATCAGCCTGATGTTGATCCAGCTGGTACGCCTGGTGTTCGGTGCGCAGAACGTCGAAGTGTCCAACCCCGAATGGCTGTCCGGCGGCATTCAAGTACTGCCCAACCTGGTGCTGCCGTACAACCGCATCGTGATCATCGCCTTCGCCCTGTGCGTGGTGGTGCTGACCTGGCTGCTGCTGAACAAGACACGCCTGGGCCTCAACGTGCGCGCCGTCACCCAGAACCGCAACATGGCCGCCTGCTGCGGCGTGCCGACCGGGCGTGTGGACATGCTCGCGTTTGGCCTCGGCTCCGGCATCGCAGGCTTGGGCGGCGTGGCGCTGAGCCAGATCGGCAACGTCGGCCCGGACCTGGGCCAGAGCTACATCATCGACTCGTTCCTGGTGGTGGTGCTCGGCGGCGTCGGCCAGTTGGCCGGCAGCGTCATGGCGGCCTTCGGGCTGGGCATCGCCAACAAGATTCTTGAACCGCAGATCGGCGCCGTGCTCGGCAAGATCCTGATCCTTGCGCTGATCATTCTGTTCATCCAGAAACGCCCGCAAGGACTCTTCGCACTGAAAGGACGGGTGATCGACTGATGAACCAGCCATTGATGCTTACAGCCACACAGAAGGCCGGCCCCAAGGTCACGATTGCAGTCGGCGCGCTGATTCTGCTCGTGCTGCTGGCGCTGCCGTTGCTGTCTTTGTTGCCGCCGGACAACGCCTTCCATATCTCGGCCTACACCCTGACGCTGGTGGGCAAGATTCTGTGCTACGCCATCGTCGCCCTCGCGCTGGACCTGGTGTGGGGTTACGCGGGCATGTTGTCGCTGGGCCACGGATTGTTCTTTGCCCTCGGCGGCTATGCGATGGGCATGTACCTGATGCGCCAGGCGTCCGGGGACGAACTGCCGGCGTTCATGACCTTCCTGTCGTGGACCGAGTTGCCGTGGTACTGGACCGGCACCGAGCATTTCCTCTGGGCGATGTGCCTGGTGGTGCTGGCCCCGGGTTTGCTGGCGTTGGTGTTCGGGTTCTTTGCCTTCCGTTCGCGGATCAAGGGCGTGTATTTCTCGATCATGACCCAGGCGCTGACCTTTGCCGGAATGCTGCTGTTCTTTCGCAATGAGACCGGGTTTGGTGGCAATAACGGCTTCACTAACTTCCGCAGCATCCTGGGTTTTGGCATCACTGAACCGGGCACGCGGGCGGTGTTGTTTTTCGCCACGGTGGTGTTGCTGGTCGCCAGCCTGTACACCGGCTGGCGCCTGGCGCAGAGCAAGTTCGGCCGGGTGCTGACGGCCCTGCGCGATGCGGAAAACCGCCTGATGTTCTGCGGCTACGACCCGCGCGGGTTCAAGCTGTTCGTATGGGTGTTGAGCGCGGTGCTGTGCGGCCTGGCGGGTGCGCTGTATGTGCCGCAGGTCGGCATCATCAACCCCAGCGAGATGTCGCCGACCAACTCGATCGAAGCCGCTGTATGGGTCGCCTTGGGCGGGCGTGGCACGCTGATCGGCCCGTTGTTGGGCGCAGGCGTGGTAAACGGTATGAAGAGCTGGTTCACCGTGGCCTTCCCGGAATACTGGCTGTTCTTCCTCGGGGCGCTGTTCATCATCGTCACCTTGTACCTGCCCAAGGGCGTTATCGGCCTGTTGAAGAAATGAGGAACGTCATGCTTGAACCTATTTTCGACGCAGGCAGCGGCCGGGACGCCATCGGCATTGGTCAAGCCGCCGGCAAAGGCCTGAACACCCGCCACGGCACCATCCTGACCCTGGAAGACATCAGCGTCAGCTTCGACGGTTTCAAGGCGCTCAACGACTTGAACCTCTACATCGGCGTCGGCGAACTGCGCTGCATCATCGGCCCCAACGGCGCGGGCAAGACCACGCTGATGGACGTGATCACCGGCAAGACCCGCCCCAGCCACGGCACCGCCTGGTTTGGCGAAAACATCGATTTAACTGGCATGAGCGAAGTACAGATCGCCCAGGCCGGTATCGGGCGCAAGTTTCAAAAACCCACGGTGTTTGAAGCCCTGAGCGTGTTTGAAAACCTGGAGCTGGCGCAAAAGACCGACAAGTCAGTCTGGGCCAGTTTGCGTGCGCGCCTGAGTGGCGAGCAGAAAGACCGCATCGACGAAGTGCTCGACACCATCCGCCTGACGGCCTCAGTGCAGCGTCCGGCGGGGCTATTGTCCCATGGCCAGAAGCAGTTTCTGGAGATCGGCATGCTGCTGATGCAAGACCCGCAACTGTTGCTGCTGGATGAGCCGGTGGCGGGCATGACCGACGCCGAAACCGAATTCACCGCCGAACTGTTCAAGCGCCTGGCGGGCAAGCATTCGTTGATGGTGGTGGAGCACGACATGGGCTTTGTCGGCGCGATTGCCGACCACGTGACCGTGTTGCACCAGGGCAGCGTGTTGGCCGAAGGGTCGCTGGAGCAGGTGCAGGAAAACGAGCGGGTGATCGAGGTGTACCTCGGTCGCTAACGCTGCCAAGGACTGCTTTATGTGGGAGTTGGCTTGCCTGCGATGGCGGTGTATCAGATACACCGTCATCGCAGGCAAGCCAGCTCCCACAGTTGATCCGGTTCCAATCAGGGAATTGAGGAGAATTTGAACATGCTGCAAGTCGACAAGCTGCACCAGTACTACGGCGGTAGCCACATCCTGCGCGGGCTTTCATTCGACGTGAAGGTAGGCGAAGTCACTTGCCTGCTCGGCCGTAACGGCATGGGCAAGACCACCCTGCTCAAGTGCCTGATGGGCCTGCTGCCGGCCAAAGAAGGCGCGGTGAATTGGGAAGGCAAGGCCATCACCGGGTTCAAGCCGCACCAGCGTGTGCATGCGGGAATCGCTTATGTGCCACAAGGCCGGGAGATTTTCGGGCGGCTGACCGTGGAAGAGAATCTGCTGATGGGGCTCTCACGCTTCCCCGGCTCCGAAGCCAAGGAAGTGCCCGCCTTCATCTACGAACTGTTCCCGGTGCTGCTGCAGATGAAACATCGGCGCGGTGGAGACCTGTCCGGCGGCCAGCAACAACAATTGGCGATTGGCCGCGCGCTGGCCAGCCGCCCGCGCCTGCTGATTCTCGATGAGCCCACCGAAGGAATTCAGCCGTCGGTGATCAAGGAGATCGGCGCGGTGATCAAGAAGCTTGCAGCGCGTGGCGACATGGCGATTCTGCTGGTGGAGCAATTCTACGACTTTGCCGCCGAATTGGCCGACCAATACCTGGTGATGTCGCGCGGGGAAATCGTGGCGCAGGGCCGCGGTGAAAATATGGAAACCGAGGGTGTACGCGGGCTGGTAACCATCTAATCTGTAGCGTCCTGACGAAAAGCACTGAACCATGAACCTGCCCGTTTCCCCCGCCCTGTTCACCCCCAGCTGGCACGCCGAGCTGGAACTCGGCTACGCGCGTTTCGGCGACACCACGCGCCCGGTCATGCGCCGCCACCTCGGCCCGCTGCGGGTGCAAAAGCACCTGTACGCCGAAGGCCCCGAGGTGTGCCAGCACATCATCGTGCACCCGCCAGGCGGCATTGCCGGCGGCGATCGCCTGAACATCAGCGCCCACGTCGGCGCCGGGGCCTGGGCCCAGTTGACCAGCCCCGGCGCGGCCAAGTGGTACCGCGCCAACGGCCCGGCGTTTCAGCAGCTCGAACTGAGCGTGGAAGCCGGCGCCACGCTGGAATGGCTGCCCCAGGAAACCATCGTCTTCAGCGCCGCCCAGGCCGAACTCACCACGCGCATTGATCTGCAGGGCGATGCCCGCCTGTTCTACTGGGACGTGGTCGCACTCGGCCGCCCGGCCAGCGGCGAGCGTTTCGACCTCGGCCACTTTCAATCGCACCTGGACATTCGCCGCGACGGCCAGTTGCTCTGGCATGAGCGCCAGCGCATTGTAGGCGCCGACGGTTTGCTCGACTCGCCGATCGGGCTGGACGGCCAGCCGGTGTTTGCCACGTTGCTGCTGACCGGTGATATCGAGCCTGAATTGCTTGAGCAGTGTCGCAACCTGCCCCACGCGGTGCGCGGTGACCTGACCCAATTGCCGGGCCTGCTGGTGGCCCGTTGTCTGGCCAGCGAGGCGTTGCATGCTCGGGGTTGGTTGATTGATTTATGGCGGCTTTTGCGACCGGCCGTACTGGGCCGAGAGGCCGTAGCACCAAGAATCTGGAGCACATGAAGATTTGAAGTGGAACCTGCCCTCTGTGGGAGCTGGCTTGCCTGCGATGCAGACGACTCGGTTAAACAGGACACTGAGTTGATGCCATCGCAGGCAAGCCAGCTCCCACACAAGCCCGCTCCCACATCGGATCTTCGTTGTTTTTAAGAATGCTGTTTATGAGAGACCTTGAACCATGGATTTGACCCCACGGGAAAAAGACAAGCTGCTGATCTTCACCGCAGGCCTGGTCGCCGAGCGCCGCCTGGCGCGTGGCGTTAAGCTCAACTACCCGGAGACCATCGCCTACATCTCCGCCGCCCTGATGGAAGGCGCCCGCGATGGCCGTACCGTGGCCGACCTGATGCACTTCGGCACCACCCTGCTCAGCCGTGAGCAGGTGATGGAAGGCATCCCGGAAATGATCCCGGACATCCAGGTGGAAGCCACCTTCCCCGACGGTACCAAGCTGGTCACCGTTCACCAGCCGATCGCGTGAGGCCCGGCCATGATTCGTGATGCCACCCAAAGCGACTTGCCGGCGATCCGCGATATCTACAACGACGCGGTGCTGAACACCACGGCGATCTGGAACGAACAACCGGTGGACCTGGGCAACCGCCAGGCCTGGTTCAGTGCACGGCATGCCCAGGGTTATCCGGTGCTGGTCTCGGTCGACAATGATCAAGTCACCGGCTATGCCTCCTTCGGCGACTGGCGGCCATTCGAGGGTTTCCGCTACAGCGTCGAGCACTCGGTGTACGTGCGCAATGACCAGCGCGGCAAGGGCCTCGGCCCGCGCCTGATGGAAGCGCTGATCGAACGCGCGCGCGACTGTGGCAAGCACGTGATGGTCGCCGCCATCGAAAGCGGCAACCTGGCGTCAATCCGCCTGCATGAGCGCCAAGGCTTTATCACCACCGGGCAGATGCCGCAGGTGGGCATCAAGTTCGGCCGCTGGCTGGACCTGACCTTTATGCAACTGACATTGAATCCGGGCGCCGAACCGCCCAAGGAGTGAGGTCGATGAACGCCGCGCAACTGCGTCGAGTCAATGCTGAAAGTTTTGCCCATTACCGCCTGGGCTTGATTGAGCTGTTGCTGGACGCGGTGAAGCACGGTGCTTCGGTCGGCTTCATGGCCGACTTCGATGAAGGCCAAGCCCGCACCTACCTGAGCGGTGTGCAAGCAAGCATTGAAGACGCCAGCCTGCTGCTGTGGGTGGTGGTGCGCGACGAACAAGTGATCGCCAGCGTGCAATTGGCGCTGTGCCAGAAAGCCAACGGCCTGAACCGTGCCGAGGTGCAAAAGCTGCTGGTGCACAGCAACGCGCGGCGCCATGGCCTGGGTCAACAACTGATGAACACCCTGGAACTCGCCGCGCGCCAGCACAAGCGCGGGCTGCTGTACCTGGACACCGAGGCCGGCTCGGGCGCGGAAGCGTTCTACCAGTCGCTGCGCTACACCAAAGTCGGTGAACTGCCCGACTACTGCCAAAGCCCGGACGGGCGTTACAGCCCGACCGCCATCTACTTCAAGACCCTGGGGCAACCTGCATGATTCCTGGTGAATATCAGATTCAGCCTGGCGACATTGAACTCAATGTCGGCCGACGCACTATCAGTTTAAGCGTGGCCAACAGCGGTGACCGGCCGATTCAGGTGGGCTCGCATTACCATTTTTTCGAAACCAATGACGCGCTGACGTTTGATCGCGCGGCGAGCCGTGGCATGCGTTTGAATATTCCGGCGGGGACGGCGGTGCGGTTTGAGCCGGGGCAGAGTCGCGAAATCGAGTTGGTGGATTTGAGTGGAGGCAGGCGAGTATTTGGGTTTGCCGGGCGGATCATGGGCGACCTCTAGGGCCTCATCGCAGGCAAGCCAGCTCCCACAGTTGGAATGCGTTCCCCTGTGGGAGCTGGCTTGCCTGCGATAGCGGTCTCACATTCAACACAAATTTCTCAGGGTACACACAGATGAAAATCAGCCGCCAAGCCTACGCCGACATGTACGGCCCCACCGTCGGTGACAAGGTCCGCCTGGCCGACACCGAACTGTTCGTCGAAGTCGAACAGGACTTCACCGTCTATGGTGAAGAAGTCAAATTCGGCGGCGGTAAAGTGATCCGCGACGGCCAGGGCCAAAGCCAGCTGCTCGCCCATGAAGTGGTCGACACGGTCATTACCAACGCGCTGATCATCGACCACTGGGGCATCGTCAAAGCAGACGTCGGCCTGAAAAACGGCCGCATCCACGCCATCGGCAAGGCCGGTAACCCGGATATCCAGCCCGGCGTGACCATGGCCATCGGCGCGAGCACCGAAGTCATCGCGGGCGAAGGCATGATCCTCACCGCCGGCGGCATCGACAGCCATGTGCATTTCATCTGCCCGCAGCAGATCGAAGAAGCGCTGACCAGCGGCGTGACCACCATGATCGGCGGCGGCACGGGACCTGCGACCGGCACCAACGCCACCACTTGCACGTCGGGCCCTTGGCACTTGGCGCGCATGCTCCAAGCCAGTGATTCGTTCCCGATGAACATCGGCTTCACCGGCAAGGGCAACGCCAGCTTGCCCGAGCCGTTGATCGAGCAGGTCAAGGCCGGCGCCATCGGTTTGAAGCTGCATGAAGACTGGGGCACCACGCCCGCGAGCATCGACAACTGCCTGAGCGTCGCCGACGAATACGATGTGCAGGTGGCGATCCACAGCGACACGCTCAACGAATCCGGTTTCGTCGAAACCACCCTCGCCGCGCTCAAGGGTCGCACCATTCACACCTACCATACAGAAGGTGCCGGGGGCGGCCATGCGCCGGACATTATCAAGGCCTGCGGGTTTGCCAATGTGCTGCCAAGCTCGACCAACCCGACCCGGCCATTCACTCGCAATACCATCGACGAGCACCTCGACATGCTGATGGTCTGCCACCACCTGGACCCGAGCATTGCCGAGGACGTGGCCTTTGCCGAAAGCCGCATCCGCCGCGAGACCATCGCCGCCGAAGACATCCTGCACGACCTTGGCGCGTTCTCGATGATCAGCTCCGACAGCCAAGCCATGGGCCGCGTCGGCGAAGTGATCACGCGCACCTGGCAGACCGCCGACAAGATGAAAAAACAGCGCGGTCCGTTGCCCGGCGACGGCCCTGGCAATGACAATTTCCGCGCCAAACGCTACATCGCCAAGTACACCATCAACCCGGCGATCACCCACGGCGTGAGCCATATTGTCGGCTCCATTGAAGTCGGCAAATGGGCCGACCTGGTGCTGTGGCGCCCGGCGTTTTTCGGTATCAAGCCAACTTTGATCCTCAAGGGCGGCGCGATTGCTTCCAGCCTGATGGGCGACGCCAACGCCTCGATCCCGACGCCGCAGCCGGTGCACTACCGCCCCATGTTCGCCAGCTTCGGCAGCTCGCTGCACGCCACCAGCCTGACTTTTATCAGCCAGGCGGCGCATGACGCCGGGTTGCCCGAAGCATTGGGGTTGAAGAAGCAGATCGCCGTGGTCAAGGGTTGCCGCAACGTGCAGAAAACCGACTTGATCCACAACGACTACCTGCCGGATATCGAGGTGGACCCGCAGACCTATCAGGTCAAGGCCGACGGGGTGTTGCTGTGGTGTGAACCGGCGGACGTGTTGCCGATGGCGCAGCGTTATTTCCTGTTTTGACCCAATAACCCTGGCGACCAGGGCGCCAGGGCCTGTTGCGGGAACCTGGCGAGTTGCTGGCGCGTCAGCGTGGTCGGAACATTCGTGAACTCAACGGCCAGCGCCTCCATTTCTTCATCATATTGCGCGTTATCCATGACCACGCCTTCGCGGATCTGCTCAGCCGACTTACCCAATATCCGCCCCGCCGTGGTGATCGTATCGCGCAGTGCCTGTTTTTCCTGTGCGTTCAGGCGCCCGTTTTCGCTCCACTGCCGCTGCGCCATCTGCAAGTCCGTGATTGCCTCGATTTTGTTTCTAGCAGCCTGGAAGGCATCACCAAAAGATACTTGGATATAGTTGGTCCAGAACGGCTGTTCATGGATCTGATCAATCAGCAGCTCGCCACGCTCGAAATCGGCAATGCTTTTGTAGGCAATCTCCAAGTGCTCCTCGGTGACATCCGATTCCGGGAATTTCATGCTGCGTGACTGCCAGGGCAGCGCCAGCGGGTCCGCCAATTGCGTGGCATACGCCAAGTGGATCTCCACTTCGTCAAATGTTGCACGCAAATTCCCCTGCTCGTCGTACTGGGGAATCAAGTACCCGTCCCCATCGAAGCGCGGGGCGACGCGCCCTTGAGCCATGAGCTGATCAATCCGACCGCCGGCGATTTTGCTCAATCTGGTTAGGCGCGACCGGCCGATCGCTAATTCCAGGAGTGTGCGGGTGCGCAGCGGCTCATCAGGGATCGCCAGCGCTTCCTGCAGCAGAATCTCAACCCCCATCGCATTGAACAGCTGCGCGCCGGCATCCACACACGTCGTCGGCGCCAACGCCATGCGAAACAGGCGTTTTCGCAGTGTTGCGTATTGCGCCATCGCCTCCAGCATCCGCCAGACTTTGGCCGTCAGCAGGAGGCTGTACTCCGGGTCTTCGGTATCAGAGGACGTGCTTAACTTGCGCAACTCATCGAAAAACGGTTCAGACTTCGGCGCCGCTTCAAGTGCATCCCAGGCAGGTTGCTTTGCCAGCCATTGCTCATCAGTCAAGCCTGCCTTCCAGCGCACGCTGTCGTGCTTGCCACGTGGCGGGAAATTACGCTCTGGGTCCAGCCCCACTGACTCGATATAGAGCATCAGGCTCGCCAGTACTTGAGGCGACACCTGTTCACGGCTCACGATGGTTCTGGCAAGCACTTGCGCGCGCTCGGAGCCCGGCGCGACATCCGGTATCTCGGTGAGCTCGTTGTAGGTCAAATCCAGTTGGAATTCTCGCGGCCTCTGTTGCCCGAAAATGCCCACGGGCCACTGTCTCAACTCGCAGCCAGCCAGCGTCAGCATATTCAACTGACCCATGCGACCAATATCGGGGGTCAGACCCAACGGGTTACCGTCAAGGAAGAGATAGTTCAAACGCGTCTGCGCCCTCAACACTGCAACTGCCTCGGGGGTCAGGACGATCTCGTTGTTTTCCAGAGCCAGATGCTCCAGGTGCGGCAACTGCTCCAGCACCTTGGGCAACTGCGTGAGGTCATTGTCCGACAGGTCCAGCGCACGCAGGCGACGGAATGTCGCCAGAAAGGCTGTACCTTCCTCGGTCAGCCCGATATCAGACAACGACACGCCAGTGACGTGATCAAAATTCCCCGGCAACGCGGGCAGGGTTGCCAGCTCGCGGCCGATACGTCGGTCACTGAACTCTATGGCTTGCCCACGATAAGCTCCACGCGCATCAACGTCCCATCGAGCGCTGCTGTTTCTCCATGCGGCCCGGATGGTTTTAGAGATGTTGCGACGCACGCTCAGCACACGCCGGCCGGGGCTGTTATCCCACATCCACTGGCTCAACACGACGTCCAGTTGTGCGAATTCTTGTTCCAGCGCCAGCAGCCAGGAATCGTCTTCGAGGTCGCGCCCCTGCAAAAATTTATTCAGGTGGGCCTCGGTCATAGCTGGAAATAGCTTATGTACCCGGCGCCTGATCGTCACCTCTTGCGTGTAGCGTCCTTGACCACTCAAGGGGTAGCCAATGCGGCCATCGACCCAACGTGACGGCAGTTTGAACAAGGGTTGCACGGGTGACTGCATCTTCAGCACGGTACGTAATTGTTCGCGAGGCAATGCATGGGCAATGATCGCTTGCTTGAGCTGTGCGCCCTGTCCGACATGCGGCAGCCCCAGCGCCTGACGATGCCGGTCGGGCAAGGCATGTTGCAGGGAGGCGTAGAGGTCATCGACGCCGTGCAAATGCTCGTCGCGCTCATTGCGGGCCTGATAACGAGCGTCCCCAACGCGCACCAACACCTTGCGCTCAGCGGCGTCGTCGGGCCCAAAACTGGCGCGCAGTGCACCACCTTGGCCGCCTTCGCGCACTTCCAGGCGCACATTGTCGGTCCAGCCAGGCAAACGCCCGAGGGTGTTGAGCACCAGGGCTTCGGTGTCCTGGTCCGCCATCCCGTCGAGGTAGAGCCCTTCGTAGGCCAGGCTCAACCGCACGTCCTGCTGCAGCAAGCGCGCCCGCTGGGCGAGGGTCAATGGAATACGTCCGGTACCGTCGAGAGTCGCCCGTTCCTGAGGCGTCGCCTGGGCCAGCATCTCGCGCACCATCAACGTGGGCAGGCGTTTGAAATCACGCTGAATCAACGTGACCGCCGCGTCAGTCATTGGCTGCTGCTCGGTGTACAAACTGCGCATCAGACGCGCTCGGACCAGCACCGCTTGTTCCTGCAGTTTCTTCTGAACCGCAGCAATACGCTCAGCCGGCAAACGCGACGTATAGCGCCCCACCAGTGCATCCATCTGCGGTTCACTCAGAAAACGCGCGATGCGTGCCGGCAATTGCCCCGTCATCAGTTCGGTTCTGCTGACCCGTAAGGTGAGGGCCTCACCGCGGTCATTGAACGCCTGATAACTCGGCCCTCGCTTGACCAGGTACTTATGATGCCTCGCGGTCTCGGGGCCAATGCTGTCCAGCAAAACACCCGCGATGCTGCCTTCACGGTTCTCCAGGCGTACATCCTGCGGCCAGCCTGGTAGTTTGCCCAAGGTGTGCAGAGCCAGGCGCTTGCTGTCGGCGCTGAGCATATTTTCCATGTGCAGGCCTGTATAGGCTCGCCCCAAACGGCCCTGAAGGATGTACCAACGGGCGTGCTCCTGCATCGCCAAGGGCGCGCGTCCGGTGGTGTACAGCCGTTCCAGCTGCTCGATACTGGCTTCATCCAGCACGCTTTGCGCGGCATGCTCGCTGAGGCCTGGATGCAAGCGTTGCAACTTGGCGACCATGACGGAAGGCTTTTCAGTGCCGGCATAAAGACTGTCGAAGAGCGCGGGTTGGCGGGTGCGCGCGTAATCGGCAATTTGCCTGCGAAATTCCTGAGGACGGTTGCTTCGCACACGCGCCGGTTCATTGCCCAGCAGGCCAACCACTTCCGACTCATCAAGTGCGCCAAGAACATGCGCAGGCAATTTGTTCGCCAGCACGTCTGCGCGGCTGATGCGAATCGGCGGCTTGAGCTTTACCCCGTGGAACAGCCGCTCGACACCGTAGCGCTGAGACGGCCCAGTAAGACTCGGCTCATCAAACACTTCGAGCACCCGCCCCACTGGCCAGCGCGGCATTTCAGTCACCAACGGCAAGGTATAGAGATAACGTTCATCGACCGCATGGCCACTGCCTATCTGTTCGATGACGTGTGCCACATCCTGCTCCGCCTTGAACAACCGCAGCGTGTCGGCCAACACCGGCGGCGGCGGCGCATCATCCAGATGCATCTTGCGCAATGCGCTATCGCGGGTACCGCTGATAGTAGCGATCTGCAGCAACTGCTCGTCGGTAAACCGGTCGACGGCAGGCCCCATGCGCCGCATCAGGGTGGTGCGGTCCCAGGTCAGCGGCCGTTCCAGCGTATGCCGCCAGGCCCCGGCGCCGTTGTGACTCAGCAGCGGCTGATAAGCCTGGGGGTCAGTGGGATGCCGAATGCGCCACCGATTGAGGGACGCATCTAAGGTTTTTTCAAACAGCTTGCCTGACTGACGGATGTAGCTCTTGCCCGCATGCTGGTATTCACCCTGTGGGTTGGCCATAACGTCAGCCGGCAAGGTGACCGCGCTTTCATAACCGGCCAGGTCGGCACGCCACAAACGTTTCTGGCCGTTGGGCAGAGCCACCGGATCAAGGTCCTCGATCAGCGGTTCAGGCTGGGTGGCAATGACCCTGGAAAGGACTTTGCCGCCCACCGCCATGACTGCCAGAAACGCCAGGTTTTCAGCAACGTCTACCAGGTGCGCCTTGGCAGCACGGCGATCGCCCTCACTCCATTCGATACTGCCCTCCAGGGTTTCGTAGAGCAGTTGGCCGGCCATCACGACCATCATCACCTCCCCCAGCACCGGCACGAACATGGACACCACGTTCAAGGCCAGCAAGCCGATGCCAAGCAGTTTGGCGAACTTCTCGGAGCGCACACGTGCGTCGACATCCGCGGTAGGCACCGCGTGGCGACGGGCATCGGCAAACAGCTTGTCGCGGTGCTGCTCGAAGAGGTAATCCCACAGGTCGATATTGTCCGCCCAGATACCGTGACCTTTGCGCGTCAGCGTGATCGCATTCAGGAAAGGGTCCATGTTGGGCCGCTGTGTCGGCGGCGGGTCCGGCGGTAGATCAAGCACCGGAGTAAACGCCGAAAACGGGTTGAAGCCGTTGATCACCGACACGAGCAACGGTGAATAGGGCGCCTTGCTGGCAATCGCTTCCGACGCTGGAACCGATTCGTTGAGTTCATTGAAGTACGCGGGAAGGTCGCCGTAACCGACAAACTGGCTGAAAAACCGCTGATAGGCCGTCGGGCTGCCATCACCCGGGTCCGGGGTATCGCGAGCCGTAAATCGCTGCTTGAACATCGCCTGCATCTGCGGCCAGGTGTAGCGCTTCAAAGGGTGATGCGGGTCATGGGGGATGTAGAGAATCAGTTCATCGGCGTAGCGGTATTTTTCGCAGATAACAAACGCCACGCAGCCGGTCATGCGCTTTTTCATCAGCCCAAGGTCTTGGAACCACACCTGCTTTTTCCCCATCCTGGGGTTTGTTTCGCCATTGATGACCGAAACGATCATCTGGTAGTCCGCCGGTTCAATGTCCTTGGTGAGCAACGCCTGCTCCGCCGACGCCGCCAGGTCGGCCTTGCGCGCACGGGTAAACCGCTGCCGCATCACCTGTTCTGCGACAGGGTCTGCGCCACGCAAGAAGTCGTTGAGGTAACGTTGATACTTCGCTCCGATGTCCAGCGAGCGGCACAGCGCGGTGAATTGCGGCACCGTCAACAGGGTGCTGACCGGCACGGTTTTACCCGCCAACGTGCCTTGGGTAATAAACCCCGACGAAGCCAGAAAAGCCCCCGGCTCACACTCGCGGGCTTCAAAGTTATGCAAGGCGGCCTGCAGCAAGGGCAAGCGCATGATTTCATAGGTGCGAAAGGTCACGCCAACCTGCTCGACCTCTACAGGTTTATGCAATTGCAGCAGCGTTTGATGGACGTCCAGCTTCACCTGGAACTGTTCCTGCAGCGCCTTGACCAGCAAGGGCTCGGCAAACGCATCAATGTCCTGCAGCCGTGCCATTGCCTTATCGAGTACGGTTTGTTGTTTAAAGCTGGCGGTGAATTTTTCATTCAGTGCCCGCTGTTGTTGCGCGGTGGCACGCAGGAACCAGGCCGGCAATTGCGCTGGAGCCTTTTTGAGTTGGGCGCGGCGGGCCGACGTGGCGTCAATCAGCCAGGCAGGCGTGGCCTGTTCCAGGTAGTTGCGGTGGATGCTTCGGGTCGCTGCCGGCAGGGCGCCGGACAAGAGATCGGCCATGATGTCGCTCCTTTCAAATGGAGCGTCAGCACATCATGGCCGACAAGGGGAACAGCGCTAGATAGTTAGCGCCGGGCGCCTATTTTCAGAAGTGTTCCCGGGGGTTGAACGCGGCCTTTTTGGACAATTCCTGCCACAGGGCGACGGTCTCCTCATCTGCGTGTTTAGGCATCACGGCCTTGAGCAGGATGTACAGGAAGCCGCGCTCCCCGGCCTTATTCAGCAAACCGTGACCCTTGGCACGCATGCGCTGGCCGTTCTGACTGCCGGCGGGCACCTTGAGGTTGATCTTGCCGGTCAACGTCGGCACCGCCACTTCTGCGCCCAGCGCCAGTTCCCACGGCGCCAGCGGCAGGGTGATCACCAGGTTTTCGCCCTCCACTTCAAACTTCGAATGGGTAGCAAACTTGATGATCAGGTACAGATCGCCATTGGCTCCACCGCCAATCCCCGGCGCACCCTGCGCCTTGAGGCGGATGCGTTCACCGTCGGCCACGCCGGCGGGGATCTTCACGTTCAGGCTCTTGGTGGTGTTGCTGACATGCCGGCCCGAGGCGTCGTATTGCGGCACCTGGAAGCTGATCTGCTTGGACTCGGTGGACAGCGTCTCTTCGAGCGCCACGGTCAGCTGCATTTCAACGTCCTGGCCCTTACGCCCGGCAGGACGGCGCTGACCGCCGTCAAAACCGCCGCCGCGCGAGCCGAAGATCGAGCTGAAGAAGTCCGAGAAATCGCCCTGATCATGGCCGCCGCCGCCAAAACCGCCACGGCTCTGCCAGCCCGGTGGCCCCTGGAACGGCTGGCCATGCTGGCCGTATTTGCGCAGTTCGTCGTATTCGGCGCGCTTATCGGCGCTTTTAAGCGCTTCATAGGCTTCGGACGCGTCCTTGAATTTCTCTTCGGCGTCTTTTTCCTTGCTCACATCCGGATGATATTTGCGTGCGAGCTTGCGATAGGCGGCCTTGATTTCCTTGTCATCGGCGCTCGGCTCAACACCCAATATCTTGTAGTAATCTTTGAAATCCATCGGCGGTTCAGCCTCCTAAATCGGGATCGCACAGCCCGGGGCACAACGTGCGCTGCATTGCACTTGTTGAGTGATGTGGCCTGGGGGGTGCGTCAACGTGTTATCGGCGCTTGCCGTATGCAGCAGATGTGGGGGCAAATCCCCAGGTTTCAAGCACGATTTAACGGATGGTCGGCCTACGCATCCGCCCTCGACTGGCATACACTGCGCGGCCGTTTTTCAACCGGAACCTGATTGTCATGGAAAACCCATCCCCAGCCCGTGCCTGCGGTATCGACTTTGGCACGTCCAACTCCACCGTCGGCTGGATTCGTCCCGGCATGGAAACGCTTATCGCGCTGGAGGACGACAAGATCACCTTGCCGTCAGTGGTGTTCTTCAACTTCGAGGAGCGCCGCCCGGTCTACGGTCGCCTGGCGCTGCACGAGTACCTGGAAAACTACGAAGGCCGGTTGATGCGCTCGCTCAAGAGCCTGTTGGGTTCCAAGCTGATCAAGCACGACACCAGCGTGCTCGGCACCGCGATGCCGTTCACCGACCTGCTGGCGCTGTTTATCGGCCAGCTCAAGAGCCGCGCCGAAGCCAACGCCGGCCGTGAATTCGAAGAAGTGGTGCTGGGCCGTCCGGTGTTTTTCGTCGATGACGACCCGATGGCCGACCAGGAAGCGGAAAACACCCTGGTGGATGTGGCGCGCAAGATCGGCTTCAAGGACATCTCGTTCCAGTACGAACCGATTGCGGCGGCCTTCGACTACGAGTCGACCATCCAGAAAGAAGAGCTGGTACTGATCGTCGACATCGGCGGGGGTACGTCTGACTTCTCGCTGGTGCGCCTGAGCCCGGACCGCCGTCACAACGACAACCGCCAAAGCGACATCCTCGCCACCGGCGGTGTGCACATCGGCGGGACCGACTTCGACAAACAGCTCAGCCTGCAAGGCATGATGCCGCTGTTCGGCTACGGCAGCCGCATGAAAAGCGGTGCCTACATGCCCACCAGCCACCACATGAACCTCGCCACCTGGCACACGATCAACTCGGTGTACTCGCAAAAATCCCAGCTGGCCCTGGGCAGCATGCGCTACGACATCGAAGACACCGGCGGCATCGACCGCCTGTTCAAGTTGATTGAACAGCGCGCAGGCCACTGGCTGGCGATGGAAGTGGAAGAAACCAAGATCCAGCTGACCCGCGAAGACAGCCGCCATGTGCTGCTCGACCGGGTGGAACCGGGTTTGAGCGTGGAGCTTAGCCGCGCGCTGTTTGAATCGGCGATCGATGGCCTGCTGGAGCGCGTGCGCGGCAGTGTTACGCAGCTGCTCAACGACGCAACAGTGACGGTCGATCAGGTCGACACGGTGTTCTTTACCGGTGGTTCCAGCGGCATTCCGGCCCTGCGCCACAGCATCTCGGCAATGCTGCCGAATGCGCGGCATGTGGAAGGGAATATCTTTGGCAGTATTGGCAGTGGTCTGGCGATTGAGGCCAGCAAACGGTACGGCTACTGAGTTTTAGCTGAAAGACCGTGGCGCCCCTATCGCGGGCAAGCCCGGCTCCCACACTGGAATGCATTCCAAATGTGGGAGCCGGGCTTGCCCGCGATGGCGTCAGCCCAGGCAACATCAAGCCTTAAACCATCCCGCCGAGCTTCAGCTCACTCTTGAGATACGCATAGTAAATCGGCCCCGCCACCACGCCCGGCAGGCCGAATGCGGCTTCAAACACCAGCATCGCTAACAACAATTCCCACGACTTGGCACTGATCTGCCCGCCCACAATCCGCGCGTTGAGGAAGTACTCGACCTTGTGGATCACGATCAAATACCCCAGCGCCGCCACGGCTACCCAGATCGACAGCGACAGCGCGACGATGGTGATCAGCGTGTTGGACATGAGGTTGCCGATCACCGGCAACAGGCCGAGCAGGAAGGTCAGCACGATCAGGGTTTTGGTCAGCGGCAGGTGAATCCCGCACAGCGGCAGCACCACAGCCAGGAAGATCGCGGTAAAGGCGGTGTTGAGCGCAGCGATTTTGATCTGGGCAAAGACGATGTTGCGAAAGGCCTGGACCAGCAGGTGCAGGCGGTCGAACAAGGCGGCAGCCAGGGGCTTGCGTTTGGTCAGGTCGGGCACGCGCTGCAGGGCGATGATTGCGCCAAGCACCATGCCGATCAGCAAGGTGACGAACATGTGCGCGGCATCCTTGCCCACCAGCTGCAGTTCGCTCAGGTGCTTGCTCAGCCAGTCACCGATGGCCACGCGAAATTCGGCGGCGCTGGCGGGCAGGTAGGCGTCGACGAACGGCGGCAGCTGGCCGCGCGCGCGGTCGACCACGCCCATGAATTTGTCGAGGGAGGCCCCGGGGTTTTCTGCTTCGTGGAGCAGGAAGCTGATAGCGCCGGCAAAAATCAGGGTCAGCACGCTGACGATCAGGGTGCCGAGCAAAGCCACCGCCAGCCAACGCGCGCGCCGACCTTCGATGAGGCGCTGCAGTTGCGGGGTGAGCATATTGACCAGTTCATAGACCAACAAGCCGGCCAGCAGGCTGGGCAGCAGCTTGAGCGGCAGGACCAGCAGTAATCCACCGAAAATGATGATGCAACTGACCAGCAACAACACGTGACGCTGCGAAAACGTTGGCATACAGCCTCAAAACGAACGGCGTTAAAGGATGGGCAGTCTGCCAGCCTTGGAGGAATCAAGCGAGGGGTCTCAATGGGGAACACCGTCAGTGTGGGAGCTGGCTTGTGTGGGAGCTGGCTTGCCTGCGATGGCATCACCTCGATTCAGAGCAAGACCGAGGTGCCTGCATCGCGGGCAAGCCCGGCTCCCACAAAAGCCCGCTCCCACAGGGGGATTCGCGTATTTAGCTACCTTTGAGGCAAGTGCTCATAAAGGTTTTACGCGCATCGCCGGTCAGCGCCTTGGTTTTCGCCGACGCATTGCAGTCTTTCATCTTCTGCTGCTGCGGGGTCAGGGTCTTGGCGTCGTTGGCCGCGGGTGCCGACAGGCAGGTTTTCATAAAGGCTTTGCGATCGTCGCCTTTGAGCGTCTTGGTGGTGGCTTCAGCGTTGCAGGTGGTCATCTTGTTTTGCTGCGCCGTGGCGGCAAACCCTTGGGAACACAGCAGCAGGCCCATCATCAACAGCGGAATACGCAGCATCTTCATGGAGTTTTCTCCCTGTTACCGTACCGAAGGGGCACGGCCTACACGCCAGTGTAGTCAAAGCCTGTTACATCTCTACCGACTGCGAATATTCGACCGACGGTACTGCTCCGGGGTACAGCCGGCGTGGCGCTGGAACATCGCGATGAAGGCCGACGCGGTGCTGTAACCGAGGTCGAAGGCCACGTGCTGCACGCTGCGCTCGCTGTCCAGCGCCTCGATGGCGGCCAGATAACGCAGGCGCTGACGCCACTCGCCGAAGCTCATGCCGACTTCCCGCACAAACTGGCGGGCCAGGGTTCTTTCGCTGACGTGCACTTGCTCCGCCCACTGCGCCAGGGGCCGATTATCGCCGGGGTCGGCCTGCATGCCTTCGAGCACGCCCAGCAGCCCGGAGTGACGGGCGTAGGGCAGGAAGCAATCGTGAATCGGCGCCTGTTTGAGCTGGTCCACCAGCGCATGCGCCAGACGGACATCCGCCTCGGTTTGCGGGATATTGACGTCTCGCCGGGCAAAGTCACTGAGGATAGCCTTGAGAATCTCGCTGATCGCCAGGGTGCACGGCGCCTGCGGCAAGTGCTCGCAGAGTTCCGGGGCCAGGCCCACCGAGCGGTAGACAATGGCCTGCGCGTTGTATGAGCTGTGCTCGGTATAGGGCGGAATCCATACCGCGTACTGCGGCGGCGACATGAAGCGGTTGCCGGCCACTTCCATGCGCATCACGCCGCTGGCCGAATAGTCCAGCGAGCCCCAGAAGTGCTGATGCGGCGTGCACTCGGTATCAGGGGCCAAATCGGAGTAGCGGAAGTACACAGGGCTCGGCAGGGCGGGGAAATCCGCGAGGCGTATGGTGTGTCGGGGCATATTGTCTGCATACAGAGGTCGTTTGTCTGGATCGCAGTATAGGCTTCGATCCAGACAAGCGATAATCCCGGCTCAACACCCTATCTGGTTTCCTTCGATGCAATACGTGTATCCCCTGCTCGCCATTTTTATCTGGGCCGGCAACACCGTGGTCAACAAGCTTGCCGTGGGCTCGATCTTTCCCGCTGAAATCGGCTTTTACCGCTGGCTGCTGGCGGCGCTGCTGTTCACGCCGTTCATGCTCAAACCGGTGATCGCCAATTGGGCACTGATCCGCCCGAACCTGGGCAAGATCTTCATTCTTGGCGTGCTGGGCATGGCGGTTTATCAAAGCCTGGCCTACTACGCCGCGACGGTCACCACCGCGACCAACATGGGCATCATCCTGTCGCTGATGCCGTTGATGGCACTGACGGCGGCCATCATCAGCCTCGGGCAGCGCCTGACCTTCGGCGCGCTGACCGGCGCAGTGCTGTCCTTCGCTGGCGTGGTGGTGGTGGTGTCGGCCGGCAGCCTCGGGGCGTTGCTGCAACACGGGGTCAACCTGGGCGACGGCATGATGTTGGTCGCCACCCTCGCCTACGCGGTCTACAGCACCCTGCTGAAGAAATGGCAACTGCGCTTGCCGCCGTTGGTGCTGCTGTATCTGCAGATACTGGTGGCGGTGGTGGTGCTGTTTCCGCTGTACCTGTTTTCGGCGAAGGCCGGCCTGGGCTGGGCGAATGTCCCGCTGATTCTGTATGCGTGCTTGCTGGCCTCGATGCTGGCGCCGTTGGCGTGGATGCATTCGATCAAAACCTTGGGGCCGAGCCGTACCACGCTGTTTTTCAATCTGCTGCCACTGATCACCGCGCTGATTGCAGCGTTGGTACTGAAGGAAGAGTTGGCGATGTATCACCTGGTCGGTGGGTTGCTGACATTAGGTGGGGTGATTTTGTCGGAGCGCTGGACGACGCCGTTTCGCCGTGAGCTCGGTGTTGCCTGATAAATCGCTATCGCAGGCAAGCCAGCTCCCACAGTTGACCGAGTTCATCCTTTGGAATGCAGTCGAATGTGGGAGCTGGCTTGCCTGCGATGAACGATAACGCGGTCCCGGGCTAAACCCCCGCCGCCTTCAACCGCTGCGCATGCTCCACAAACAACCGAATCGGCTCCGCCCCCTTGCCCACCAACCCCATCGACTGGTTGACGATATCGAAGTGATCCAGGGCGTAGTCGTCGCCAATCACCAGGCCCAGGTGTGAGCTGTACCGCCCGACCATGCCGTCGCACTGCCCCTTCTCCCGCACAAAACTGCGGGCGAACAGCCGACAACTGCGATTCGTACCATCGAACAAGTTGCGCCCACGGTCCGTCTTGCCCGGCTGCAACGTGCCGGACCACGAGTAGTAGCGCACGCCATTGACCTCCTCGGCACCCTGCCCGCCCCATGCCTGCGGCAAACCCTGGGGGTAGTCGCGATTGAACAGCGCTACTCCCGCGCTGGTCAGCGAATGGTGCGACGCCTGCAAATCGGCCTTGAAGCGTGGCCCGCGATAGCCGGTTTCCAACAGGCCCATCATCCACGCGACCGCGTGAAACACCGCACTCATGATCCGGCCTTTTACGCTGTCCGCCGGGTAATGCGCGTGAATATGGTCCGCCAGTTCCGAGCCATGGTTGGGCCCGGCCACCGAGGTCACCGACGCCACCCAGTCCGGGCGCTTGGCCGCCGCATACCGCGCGGTCAGCGAGCCCTGGCTGTGGCCGATCAAATTGACCTTGGCGGCGCCTGTCTCGCGGCGAATGCGCTCGATCTGCACCAGCAATTGCTCGCCGCGCACTTCGTTGGCGTCAAGCGGCGCCACCTGCACGGGAAACACCTGCGCCCCACCCGCCCGCAACGCCGGGACGATGCCGTACCAATACGGGAACAGGCCCAGGCGCACAAACCCCAGCATGCCGGGTACCAGCACCAGGGGATAACGCGTGGCAAGGGGTTGCGGCATGGGCGCGGCTCTGATCAGCAAAGCAATGGGTCCATCCTAGACCAGCCTTTCATAAATCGACATGACCGCCCCATGACAGACTCATGACACGTTAAAACCGCCGCGCAACGTCATGCAGTTGGCGTTCAGCTTCTTCGCAGGAGCGCTGGAACACGCTTTTGTCCGACTCTTCACCTTCGGCGGCGATCACACTCACGTCGTCGATGCCGATGTAACCCAACACCGTGCGCAAGTGCGGGTCGGCATGGTTCATCCATTCAAACTCCCCGCCCGGACCAAAGCCACTGCCGCCCCGACTGGTGATGATCAGCGCCTTTTTACCCTTCAACAACGCCTGATACTGCGCAATGCCGTTGCTGTCCTGGGTGATGTCAAAGGTGAGGCCCATGCGCACGATCTGGTCGATCCAGGCCTTGAGGCCACTGGGGACGCCGAAGTTGTAGAGCGGCATGGAGATCACCAGCAGCTCGTGCTCGATCAGTTCGCCCACCAACTCATCGCTCAATTGCAGGTCGGCCTTCATCACCTTCGGCAAGGATTGCGGTTCGGGGTAGAAATTCGCCGCCACGAAGGCTTCGGTGACGTGGGGGATAAACGCCCGGCCGACTTCGCGACGGGTGATCTGCGCCTGCGGATTGGCATCCTGCCAGGCGTCGAGAAACGACTCGGCCAAATGCCGGGAGTGAGAGCGTTCGCCACGCGGACTTGCGTGGATCACTAGCATTTTTTTCATCTGTATACCCTTCGCGAGTTAGACTCCGGCAACCGTGGCGGCCGCCGTTCTTGCTCACAAATCTAGAGCCGAGGGTGCCGACCGACAAATGAGCAATAGTTGATCTGGATGAATCCATTTCATCCATGGAGCCAAAATGTTCGCCTCGCTGCCCCTGACCGCCCTGCGCACGTTTGAATCCGCGTCGCGCCTGCTGAGTTTCAAAGCCGCTGCCGAAGAGCTGTCGGTGACGCCCACGGCCGTGTCCCATCAGATCCGCAGCCTGGAAACCTGGCTGGGCATTGCACTGTTTGAGCGGCTGCCGCGCCAGGTTCGCCTGACCGAGGGCGGCGAGCGGCTGTTCCAAAGCCTGCACGGCGCGCTGCTTGATGTGGCGCACAGCCTCGACGCCTTGCGCCCGCAACGCAGCGCCGGGCAACTCACCGTGTCCACCACGCCGGCCTTTGCCGCGTTGTGGCTGGTGCCACGGCTGGGGCGTTTTTATGCCGCCCATCCGGATATCAACCTGCGCCTGGACACACGCTGCGCCGTGGTCGACTTGCAGCAGGACGCCAGCGTCGACCTGGTGATTCGCTACAGCCTTGGCGATTACCCGCACTTGTACGGCCTGTGCCTGTTCGATGAATCGTTTGCGGTGTATGGCTCCCCCGAACAGGTCGCACGGGCCGCCTCCCAAGTGCCAACGCTGATCAGCGTGCGCTGGCACAACTCCGATCTGTATGCCCTGGGCTGGCAAACCTGGTGCGAAAAGGCCGGCGAGCCCTGGCTGGCCCACACCTCGCTGCTGCGCGAATACGACGAAGAGCACTACGCACTGCAGGCGGCGATTGCCGGCCAGGGGTTGGTGTTGGCGAGCAACATCCTCGTCTCGGAAAGCGTTGCCAGCGGTTTGTTGGTGCCTTACCGGCCGCAAGTGCGCGTGGACGGCGCCGGTTACAGCGCGCTGTGCGTGCCCGGCCGCGAACGGCATGCGCCGGTACGGGCGTTTTTCCAATGGGTACAGGAAGAAGCGCAGCTGTCCGGCCATGCACTTTGAAATCCGATAAAACTTTTCGCCTCGCGCAACACTCACAACTTGGAGCGATCACGCCAGCAGAGCGTGGCGTAAAACCGGATTAGCACCAGGAGATTGAGATGACTGAAGCACATTTGACTGACGTTGCGACCCTGCGCGAACGCGCCCGCCAGAACGTCGAAAACGGTGCCGTGACCGAAGGCTACGACGCTGACCGCGAAGAGATTATTCGCCTGCTTAACGCCTCGCTGGCCACCGAACTGGTCTGCGTGCTGCGCTACAAGCGTCACTACTTCATGGCCACCGGCGTGAAAGCGCATGTGGCGGCCGAGGAGTTTCTGGAACACGCCACCCAGGAAGCCGAACACGCCGACAAGCTGGCTGAGCGCATCGTGCAGCTGGGCGGCGAGCCGGAGTTCAACCCGGACCTGCTGTCGAAAAACTCCCACGCTCAGTACGTGGCCGGCAATAACTTGAAGGAAATGGTCTACGAAGACCTGGTGGCCGAGCGGATCGCGGTGGACAGCTATCGCGAGATCATTCAGTACATCGGTGACAAGGACCCGACTACTCGCCGCCTGTTCGAAGAAATCCTGGCGCAGGAAGAAGAGCACGCCGATGACATGGCGGATATTCTTGGCAGCTTGTAATTCGCAACACGAAAAAGAGGGGGCTGATTAATCAGCCCCTCTTTTTTTCCAATGTGGGAGCGGGCTTGCCCGCGATAGCTATCTGACAGTCAGCCCCTGTATCGACTGTTACACCGCTATCGCAGCGATGCGGCGACCCGACAAGCCAGCTCCCACATTTTGTACCCGGTTTCGTCAGTTGCCTTTCACTGTTTTTGGCGCCTTGCCTTCCTTCATCTGTTGCAGCAGCGGCGCGCACTGGTTCGGCTCATCGCCGCTCGGTGCGACCAGTGCGAGCAACCCGGCTGCCGGGCCGGCGATAACACCCAGGGCGACCATGCCTGCACCACGCAGCATCAACGGCACGGCCTTCACACCGGCATTCGGCTTGATGAACGGGCCATTGACGTACAACGGTGAGCGCAGGGAGAACAGGCGGAAGCCTTTGGATTCCGGTGTGATCGTCAAATCAAGCTGCTCGCTGGCCATGTTCGCGGTGCCGTCGATGTAGATGATCGCGTTCTCGGTATCGAACACAAACAAACGAGTCGTCGCCAGGCCGGTTTTGATACCGAAGTCTGCCGCTGCGCAGTTGATCTTCACTTCCTTGTCGCCGAACAGGCGGCCCACTACGTAGTTACCCACGTTGAGCCCGGCAATTTCCATCAGGCTGCGGCTGATCGCGCCGTCGTTGATGAGCATTTTCAGGTCACCGTTGGAGGTGCCCAACAGCGCCGCCACCGAGTTGCCGCGCCCGGAAATATCCGCATCGCCGTTGAGTTCACCAAAGCTGGTCTTCATCGGCTCGAACGTCGGGAACAACTGCTTGAGCTTGAAATTGCGCGCGGTGAGTTTGGCGCGGCCTTCCATCGGCGTGGTGCGCCCGTTCAGGCGAATCTGCGCATCCAGCTTGCCGCCGGCCACGCCAAAACGCAGGGGCTCCAGGCTCAGCTCGCCATCGTTGAGCACCACGTGGGTGTAGAGGTCGGTGAACGGCAACTCGGCGCTGTGCACGATGCGCTTGCCGGTGAACTCCACGTCAGCGTCCATATCGCGCCAGCGCTCGGTGCGGAACTCTTCCACCGGCAGCACTTTGGTCGCCGGTTGTTTGCTCTCGCCGCCACGGGCTTTTTGCTTGGCGTTGGAGTCGGCGCCGATCAGGGGCGCAAGGTCAGCCATCAGCAATTGGTTGGAGACCAGCGCGCCCGTAAGCTTGGGCCGTGGCTGACTGGCGACGTAGCCGAGGTCGCCGTGGATATCGCTGTTGCCGATCTTGCCGTTGAAGTTTTCATAGGTGAACGACGCGCCGCTGGCCTCATGCAATTTGGCGATCAGGTGACCGTCGGTGGAGTAAGCCGGGGAATCGGGCAGTGTGACACCGGTCAGCGGGTAGAGATTGCCCAGGCTGCTGCCGGAAAGTTTCAGGCGCAGGTCCAGCGCGCCGAGGTTCAGCGGATCGGTCAGCGTGCCGGCGAGCGCGATGCTGGTGTCGGCGATCTTGACCTGGGCTTGCAGCGGGAACGGCTTGGCCGCGTCCTGCAGGGCCAGCAGGCCACCGATCTTGCCGGTGCCGTCGAGCTTCTGACCGTGGTACTGGCCTTTGACCTTGAGGGCGAACGCGTAGTCCTGAGGTGCCGAACCTTTTTCCAGCGCCTTCTTGGCCTGCGCGTCGCCGACGATTTCACCGAAAGGAATCGGCTTGCCGAGCGGGTCGATGATCACATCGAGTTGGGTTTTGAGCGTTTGGTCGTCGAGGGTCACGTGCCCCTTGTCGAAGCCGATGGCGCCAATGTCCACGACCCAGCTGGAGGGCTCGGCGTTGGGGTCTTTGGGATCGAATTTGAACGTCCAGTTGGCGCGGCCGTCGGCCAGGCGCTGCAAGTCGGCGCTCGGTTCGGTGAGGTCGATGCGCGGGATCACCACGCGCTGCACCAGCAAGGCCAAGGGCGAAATGCGCAATTCGACTTTCTTGAGCGTGACCATTTGCGGCTTTTTCGACCAGTCGGGGTTGCCCAACGTCAGGTCTTCGGCAATCACGTGAGGCCATGGCACCCAGGCGCGCCAGCCGCCTTCATCGGGCTCCCGCGCCCACACCACAGCCAGGTTGCCATTGATGGCAAACGGGCGATGCAGCTCTTCGGAGACCTTGGCATTGAGCGGCGGCTTGATGCGGTTCCAGTCAAAAAACACCAGCACCAACACCACCACGGCGATTAACAGAACGAAGCTGGCGCAGCTCCAGGCAACGATTTTACGAGTGCGCGTCATTGCACATGACTCCTGATTACGACTGAGGGTGCGCGCTGCGGCGCACCTTGTGACTACAGCTTATAAGGCTACGACTGGCAAACAGCCCCGGGGTTTAGCCGGAGAACGAATTAACCGCAAAAAAAGCGATTCTTCCTACAGCCCCAGTCGCCCGAACCATCAACAATGCACCAGTGTTACCCGCGAACGGGTCGAAAATACCCACCTTGGTGCAAAACCGCGGGCTTGAGAGGTCCGTTCTAGAGCCTCTGCCGGGAACAATCAATTCTGTTGATTATTACCATTGTGTTTATGAACTTTCATATCGACTTATCGAGAGTAGCATTAGCCCTGTACCCACTTTATCGCCCTCCCAAGGAGCAACCCTCATGAAACGCCAAGTACTTGCTGTCGCCCTGCTGTCTGTTCTCGCTTCCAGTGCTTTTGCCCTGCCAGCCGCTGAACAAGCTACCCCACAGAACAAAGCTCAAGCCGTTGAATCCAGCCAGACCCTGGCTCGCAGCGGTTCGCAAGAAGACGAAAACCGTGACTACGCCAAAGGCGCCGTTGCTGAAAATGGTTCGGAACACGCCAACAAACGCGCCTACACCGAAGGTGTTGCTGAAGGTGGCCGTGATCGCCTGGAACAGAAAGGTCTGGTAGAAGGCGGCTCTGAACAAGCCAACAAACGCGCTTACACCGAAGGTGTTGCTGAAGGTGGTTCGGACCGTCTGCAAGAACTGCATCAAGCACAGAGCTAACCCCGTGGTGGCCCAGAAAAAAGCCCGATCTGCCGATCGGGCTTTTGCTTTTTTATAAACCGCGTCACGCCTTACGCCTGCCAAGTTCGACGCCGGCAAAGCTGTTTTGCTAGAGTGCGTCGCTGTACTTGCCGACAAAGCCCACCCGCCAATGCTGCCCCGCGCCGAACAGAAGCAACAGACCCGCCTCGCCTTGATGGACGCTGCCCGCCATCTGATGGAGTGTGGCCGTGGGTTTGGCAGCCTGAGCCTGCGCGAAGTGGCCAAAACCGCCGGCATCGTGCCGACCGGGTTCTATCGCCATTTTGATGATATGGACCAGTTGGGCCTGGTCTTGGTGAGTGAAGTCGGCCAGACCTTCCGCGCCACGATTCGCCTGGTGCGCCATAACGAATTCGTGATGGGTGGCATTATTGACGCGTCCGTGCGGATCTTTCTCGATGTGGTCTCGGCCAACCGTTCGCAATTCCTGTTCCTGGCCCGCGAGCAATACGGTGGCTGCCTGGCCGTGCGCCAAGCCATTGGTGCGCTGCGCGAAGACATCACGCGAGACCTCGCCGCCGACCTGACGTTTATGCCCAAGCTCCAGCATTTGGACGCTGATGGTTTGCATGTAATGGCCGACCTGATCGTCAAGAGCGTGTTCGCCACCCTGCCCGACATCATCGACCCGCCGGCACACGCGTTGCCTGCCCACCTCACGCCCCAAGCGAAAATCACCCAGCAACTGCGCTTTATCTTTATCGGCCTCAAGCACTGGCAAGGGCTGGGCAGTACCGAGTAAGCCTGTCAGCCCGCCGTGTGAAAGCGCTTGGCGGTGGTGTAGTTCTTCTTCCAGTAGGTGTTGGTCAGCGAGTCGATTCGCACACGCTTGCCACTGCTGGGCGAATGGATGAACTTGTCCTGGCCTATATAAAGGCCGACGTGGCTGACCCGGCCGCGCCCATTACCCGAAAAGAACACCGCATCGCCCGGCTTGAGCGCGCTGCGCTCGATGGTCGCCGCCGTTGAGCGGTGCATGTCGGTGGTGGTGCGGGGCAGTTGGATATTGGCCTCGGTCTTGAACAGATAGACCAGGAAACTGCTGCAATCGAAGCCACGCTGCGCCGAATCCCCGCCCGCGTTATAAGGCGTGCCGAGCAGCTCATGGGCGCGATCGATCACATTGCTGATGGAGGTGGGGCGATGCTGAAGGTTGGCCGACGCCGATGGCAGGGCACAGGCCAGACTGACGATAAGTACATACAAAAATGATTTGAACATGATGAACGTCGCGGTGGATTAAACACGGCGCAAATCCTAATCAAACGGCGCGTAACTTATGGAAGGCCAAATCTCGAAACCCAGTAGGACAAGTCCGAATAAAAATCCGAAAAGAAACAGATGAAAGAAATTTCACCCTGTGAGTAGCGGATCTCAACGCAAAACGCCCACATCCAGTGCTATACATTCAAAACACGCACCAAATTGAATCACTGCCGGACCGCGCTGACGCCCTATTCGGTGGCATGACCGCGCCTGCCTACAGGGATTTCCCACCCGACTACAGGGTTGGCAAGCCCCTTGCTCTGGCTCTCTTATCGCTCATAGCTGGAAGCCTTCTGATGCTGGTGATCCACCGCCGAATCGCCCCCCAAGCCCTCTGGGCCGCCGAGTTGCTGCTGAACTTCGAAGCGCGCAGCAAGAGCCGTCTGCGCTGTTTCAGTGCCGACGGTGAAGACGTCGGCCTGTTTCTGGAGCGCGGCCAGCCGCCGCTGCACGATGGCGAATGCCTACAAGCCGAAGACGGACGCGTCGTACGCGTGCGTGCCCGCCCTGAACAGCTGCTGCACGTCACTTGCACCAACGCCTTTGAATTGACCCGCGCCGCCTACCACCTCGGCAACCGCCACGTCGCGCTGCAAGTGGGCGATGGCTGGCTGCGCCTGCTCGATGACTACGTGCTCAAGGCGATGCTCGATCAATTGGGCGCCACCACTGAAACCATCGAAGCCCCGTTCCAGCCGGAACACGGCGCCTACGGCGGCGGCCATCATCATTCGCGCCATGGCGACGAAGACTTTAACTACCCGCCCAAGCTGCACCAGTTCGGCGTACGCCTGTGAACCAGGCCTGGGCGCTGTTGCGCCTGGCCAGTCCGCAATTGCCGATTGGCGGCTACAGCTACTCCCAGGGCCTGGAAATGGCCGTGGAGAATGGTCGCGTCAAGGATGCCGCCAGCGCACGACGCTGGATCAGTGATCAGTTGACGCTCAACCTCGCCCGCTTCGAAGCGCCGCTGCTGCTCGCCCACTGCCGCGCCGCGGCGGATGAAGATTGGCCGCAGCTGAGCACGCTGTGTGAAGAACACCGCGCCAGCCGCGAGACCCGCGAGCTGTACCAGGAAAGCCGGCAGATGGGCTATTCCCTGCAGCAACTACTCAACGGCTTGCCCGAACTGGACGACGCCGCGCGCAGTTTGCTTGAACAGCTAGCAGAACCTCATCTCGCCCTGGGTTGGGCCCTGGCAGCCCGCGCCTGGCATATCAGCCCCGATGACGCCCTCGCCGCCTGGCTATGGAGTTGGCTGGAAAACCAATTGGCCGTGCTGATGAAAACCCTGCCCCTGGGCCAGCAAGCCGCGCAACGCCTGACCAGTGAACTGCTGCCGCTGCTGCAACAAGCCCAGCAGGACGCCTCCCGCATCGACCTCAATCACCTGGGCAGCGCCGCGTTCGGCCTGTCCCTGGCGTGCATGGCCCACGAGCGCCAGTACAGCCGCCTGTTCCGTTCCTAGGAGAAGCACATATGAACACACAACCCCTGCGTGTCGGCATCGGCGGCCCGGTAGGTTCCGGCAAGACGGCCCTGACCCTGGCCCTGTGCCTGGCCCTGCGCGATCGCTACAACCTGGCGGTGGTCACCAACGACATCTACACCCGCGAAGATGCCGACTTCCTGGTGCGCAACCAGGCGCTGGCGCCGGAGCGCATCATCGGCGTGGAAACCGGCGGCTGCCCGCACACGGCAATTCGCGAAGACGCTTCGATCAACCTGGAAGCCGTGGACCAACTCAACCGCCGCTTCCCCGGCCTGGACCTGATTCTGGTGGAGTCCGGCGGCGACAACCTGTCCGCGACCTTCAGCCCCGAGCTATCGGACCTGACCATCTACGTGATCGATGTATCGGCGGGCGACAAGCTGCCGCGCAAAGGCGGGCCCGGTATTTGCAAATCCGACCTGCTGGTGATCAACAAGATCGACCTTGCCCCCCTGGTCGGCGCGTCACTTGAGTTGATGAACAGCGACACCACGCGCATGCGTAACGGCAAACCCTTTGTGTTCAGCAACCAGAAAACCGGCGTCGGCCTGGAAGAAATCGTCGCCTTTATCGAACGTCAGGGCTTGCTGACTGCAGCCTGACCCTACCCTGAAAGGAGCCTGTTCATGGGTCTCAACAAACTTCTCGCAACCGCCGCCCTGCTGCTGGCCCCCGCCATCGCTTTTGCTCACCCCGGGCATGGCGATAATGGTCTGGTGGCCGGTATCAGCCATCCTTTGGGCGGCATTGATCACTTATTGGCCATGGTCGCTGTCGGCTTGTGGGCGGCGCAGCAAAAAGGTAATGCGCGCTGGGCCCTGCCGTGTGCGTTTGTCGGCACCATGTTGATTGGCGGCCTGCTCGGTTTTGAAGGGCTGGAATTGCCGGCGCTGGAAGGCGGGATTGCTGCTTCGGTGCTGGCGCTCGGTTTGGCGGTGGCACTGGCGGTGCGGCCGCCGTTGTTTGTGGCTGTGGGTGCTACGGCGTTGTTTGCACTGTTTCATGGTGTGGCGCATGGCCTGGAGCTGCCGGACATGTCCAGCCCGTGGGCGTATGCCGCCGGGTTTGTGGGGGCGACTGCCGTCCTGCACGCGGCGGGTTATGCCGTCGTGCGCTTCCTGCCGGCTGCGGCGGCGCCGTTGGTGCGCGTGGCCGGGGCGGCTTCGGCGGCGACTGGGGTTTGGTTGTTGGCGGGCTGATTTTCAGCGCCTTCAAGGCCCCCATCGCAGGCAAGCCAGCTCCCACATTGGATTGGGTTCGCCATTCCAAATGTGGGAGCGGGCTTGCCCGCGATGGCGGTCTCACAGACACCACAGAACTCAAGCCTGCTACCATGCGCGCCTACACCCCTGCCGTGACGACGCCAGCCAATGCCCAGCGCTTCCCAACCCTCCTTGAACACTCTACTCACCCACTTCCACAGCCTGATCGTGCCACTCTGGCAGGGCCCGGGCTGGAATGCCGAGCTGGCATTGCCCTATGAAGCCCTGGACGCCGATCACCGGCCATTGCCCCCGCAACGCTACCGCGCCATGGCCTGTGCCCGTCAGCTGTACCTGTTCGCCAGCCTGATCGGCGAGCCGGGCGCCGAGTGTGCTGAGAACCGCGCGGCGGCGCTGTTCCGCTCGCTGCAACGGCATTTCCACGACGCCGAACACGGCGGCTGGTTCTACAGCATCGACGCCGCCGGCAAGCCGCTGGACAAGCGCAAAGACCTCTACACCCACGCCTTCATCATCTTCGCCTGCGCTCATTACTGGGCCAAAGTGCGTGAGCCCCTGGTGGAATCGGTGCTCAATGCCGCGCTGGATGTGGTCGCCAAACGCTTTGCCACAGGCGACGGCCTGTACGACGCGGTGCTGGAGCGCAACTGGTCTTCGCTCAATTCCGGGCCGCTGCAAAACCCGTTGATGCACCTGGCCGAAGGTTTCCTGGCCACCCTGGCCGTGCGTGAAGACGCCATCACCCGCGACGCGCTGCTGGATTTGGCCACGTCCATGCAAAAGCGCTTCATCGACCGCCAGACCGGCGTGATGATGGAAAAACCGCTGGGCGCTGTGGATAACTGGTTTGAGCCCGGGCACCAGTTCGAATGGTTCTTTTTGCTGGAATCGTCGGATGTGCTGCGGGGCACGCCTTTGCACGCTTCATTGACCCGCGCGTTTGCCTACGCCGAGCTCAAGGGTGTGGATAACGTGAGTGGCGCGGTCAGCGGCATGCTCGCTCTGGATGGCAGCGTGCGCGACGCCACGCAACGGATCTGGGCCCAGGCGGAATACCTGCGGGCACTGACCTTGCGGCCTGGCAGTGAAGCGGTGCTGGAACGCCAATTGCTGGCGCTGCAGCAGCACTTTTTACATGAGAAGGGTTGGAATGAATGCCTGGATGCCCGGGGAGAGGTGAGTCGGAGGGATATGCCGTCGACCACGCCTTATCATTTGGCGACCTGCTATCAGGGCCTTATCCGGCATCTGGGCTGACCTTCAGGGCCTCATCGCAGGCAAGCCAGCTCCCACATTTGATCGGGTTCACACGGTCAAAATGTGGGAGCTGGCTTGCCTGCGATGGCCTCACCTCGGTCTAACTGACGGTCACGCAACCCACTTGCGATCCCCGGTAAAACTGATCGTCAACCACCGCGCCGCATCCGCTTTGCCGAGCCCTGTGGATATCTCCTCACGCAGCCCGTCCAGCGTCGCGACGTTATCCACCGGGTAATCCGCCGGCAACACCACATGAATCTCGATAAACCGTGCCCGGCCGTGCTTTTGCACGTAGGACACGTAGCCGTCGAAACCATGTTTGGCCTGCGCCGCGTCCATCACCTCACGCACCTTGTCGTCCAACTGGTCCGGGGCAATCCCGAGCACCTCGCGCAACGCCGGGCGCAGGATCTTGAACGCCGGCGCCAGCATGCTCAGGGCCAACAGGATCAGGATCAATGGGTCCACATATACCGCCCACTCACCATAGCCCTGGGACTTGAGCAGCAAGGCCGCAAGAAAGCTGATCAGCAAGCCCACCGAGAGCATCGCGTCCACCAGCCAGCTGATGTTGTCGAACTGGATCAATGAAGATTTAAGCTGGCGATTGCGGTAGCGCACGTAGAAGAAGTAGGCGAATTCGACGACGGTAAACACCGCCGCATAGACGATCACCAACCCCAACTCGATCTCGCGCCCGCCGTTGATAATGCCGAACACGCCGTTGAGGAACGCGTAGATCGCGATCAACAACAGGAAGCTGCCTTCGATCAACAGCACCATGGGTTCCAGGTGCCAATAACCGAACTGGAAGCGCTCGTTGCTTTGCTTGGCGATCAGCTTGGCCGTGATCAGCATCAACACCTTGATGGCGGTGGCGATCAGCGAGAAAAAGCCGTCGAAGAGAATGGATTGGGCGCCGGATATCACACCCGTGACAATCCCGGCGATCGCGACCGCGAACATCAGGATGGTCGATTGTTTGAGCAGTGCCTGCTCACCTCGGTTACTCACATTTCCTCCCGTCAAAACCTTAAATCCGCACAGCGCGGAGGGGTTTTCAGGAGGGGAGTGTACCTTATGGCCTGTTTTGGCCGATCTGGCGCCTTCGCGAGCAAGCCCGCTCCCACATTTTGACCGTGTGAACCCAATCAAATGTGGGAGCTGGCTTGCCTGCGATGGCAGCAACCCGGTTTAAAGCCTTACTTGGCACCACGCTCAATGGCAAACCCAGCCCAGGTCTGGCTCACCGGCATCAACTCCAACCGGTTGATATTCACGTGCGCCGGCGTGTTCAGCACCCAGAAGATGGTGTCGGCAATATCCTGCGGTTGAATCGGCTCGGCACCCGCGTAAGTCGCGTCATAGCGCGCCTGATCGCCACCAAAGCGCACCAGCGAGAACTCGCTCTCACACAGCCCTGGCTCGATGTTGGTGACACGCACGCCGGTGCCCTGCAGGTCGCAACGCAGGTTCAGCGAGAACTGCTTCACGAACGCCTTGGAGCCGCCATACACGTGGCTGCCCGGATACGGGTAGCTGCCGGCGATGGAGCCCAGGTTGATGATCCCGGCGCCACGGCCATGGGCGATCAAACGCGGCAGCAGCAGGCTGGTGGTGGTCAGCAGGCCTTTGATGTTGGTGTCGACCATGGTTTCCCAATCGTCGAGGCTGCACTTGGGCGCAGGGTCGGTGCCCACGGCCAGGCCGGCGTTGTTGATCAACCCGCGCAGTTTGGCAAACGACGGCGGCAGGTTGGCGATGGCGTCTTCCATGCCCTTGCGGTCACGCACGTCCACGACCAGGCCGTGGACTTCGGTTTGTTTAGAAAGCTCTTCGACCAAGGCATTCAAGCGGTCGGCACGACGGCCAGTGAGCACCAGTTTCCAGCCGGCGTCGGCAAAACGACGGGCACAGGCTTCGCCGAAACCTGAAGTGGCGCCAGTAATAAACAGCGTGTCGGACATGGAGTTCTCCTTGCGGGCATCGGGGAAAAAGTTGCCAGCAGAATGCCCGTACGCCGCGTCTGCGGCAACCGCTAAGCACACACCTTCATCCAAGGCTGATCAATATTTGACCACCTCGAGCAAAGCCTTATGAAACGTGGCCTGCAGCAACATGCACGCAGGTTATCCACAACTGCGCCCACAGTCTTTGGGGGCAAGTGCAAAATGCCTCAGGCCGCTGTGCACAAGGCCTGCAGACGGTTTTAGAAAGTTTATTGCTTGACCTGGACCGGGCCGTATGTAGGCCCGCGTAAAGAGGGAAAATCCGAACGATGGCTCCAGGCCAGTCATTCCGGCCTCTGCGGCAGTCTTTCCAGAGTTTAGTCACAGACTTATCCACAGGCTGAAGCGACATATTTCAGTCATATACCTGTGTCTTTAAACAGGTTGACAAAACCCCCGGCAGGTCACGAAAAACCGCCTGATCAAAAAACAACCATCGCGCTGCAAGCCCCGTGGTTATTGGCTTTCAGCCAGCTACTCCCACGTTACCCACAGCCGGTTCCACAGCCGATGGGGACAAGTCAAAACTGTGACAAAACAGGGATTTGCGGCGGCTATATGTCGCGCTTTGAGAGGAGGCTGGATTTGTTTTCCACAATTTCCGGAACGGTCTGTGGATAGCACAAAAAAGAATGTGGGAGCCGCTTTATGTGGGAGCTGGCT
>NZ_MSDF01000016.1:2300-510718 GCF_002022275.1 Pseudomonas fluorescens | reverse complement strand
GGCTCCCACAGTGGGTTCTGCAGTGTTATTTAAATCAGTGCCCGCCGAGGTAGGCGTTGCGCACTTCCTCATTCACCAGCAATTCCTTGCCGGTGCCCGTCAGGCGAATCTCGCCGTTGACCATCACATACGCCCTGTCCGACAAGCGCAGCGCGTGGTTGGCGTTCTGCTCCACCAGGAAGATGGTCATGCCGGTAGCCGCCAGTTCGCGCAGGGTGGCGAAGATCTGCTTCACCACAATCGGCGCCAGGCCCAGGCTCGGTTCGTCCAGCAGCAACAGCTTGGGCCGGCTCATCAGTGCGCGGGCGATGGCGAGCATTTGCTGCTCGCCACCGGACATGGTCATGGCACGTTGGGTGCGCCGTTCCTTGAGCCGCGGGAACAACTCGAACATGCGCTGCATGTCTTCCTGGGCGTACTTGTCGCCAATCGGGATGGTGCCCATCAGCAGGTTTTCCTCGACAGTCATGTCGGGGAATACCCGCCGCCCTTCCGGCGACTGCGCAATGCCGTTGGAGGCAATGTAGTGGGACGACTTGTGGGTGATGTCGACGCCGTTGTAGAGGATCTGCCCCGACTCGGCACGCGGCTGGCCGAAGATCGACATCAGCAGCGTGGACTTGCCCGCGCCGTTGGAGCCGATGAGGCTCACGGTTTCGCCTTCGTTGATGTGCAGCGAGACTTTTTTCAGGGCCTGGATCGGGCCGTAAAACACGTCCAGGTCCTTCATTTCGAGGATAGGCCCGCTCATACCAGCTCCTCTTCGTCAGCGCCCAGGTAGGCGGCAATCACTTTCGGGTCGTTGCGGATCGCGTCCGGCCCGCCTTCGGCGATCACGTTGCCGTGGTCGAGCACCACGATGTGGTCGGAAATACTCATCACCATGCCCATGTCGTGTTCGATCAGCACCACCGTAAGGTCGTGTTCGTCGCGCAGCAGGCGAATCATCGCGCTGAGGGCTTCGGTTTCCTGCGGGTTGAGGCCCGCTGCCGGTTCGTCCAGACAGATGATCTGCGGCCGGGTGCACATGGCGCGGGCAATTTCCAGGCGGCGCTGTTGGCCGTAGGAAAGCTCACCCGCCAGGCGGTTGGCGCAGTCCACCAGGTCCACCACTTCCAGCCAGTAGAAGGCGTGGTCGAGCGCATCGCTTTCAGCCTTGCGGTAACCCTTGGTGTTGAGGATGCCCGCGAGCATGTTGCGGTTGACCCACATGTGCTGGGCCACCAGCAGGTTTTCCAGCACCGACATTTCCTTGAACAGGCGAATGTTCTGGAACGTCCGCGCCAAACCTGCACGATTCACCAGGTGGGTACCGCCGAACATCTTGTAGTACACACGGCTGAAGAAGCTTTTCGGCGAGACAAAGTCGGCGGCCTTGAAGCGTTCGCCGAGCAACTGGATGACGTTGGTCTGCTTGCCGCGAATGTTCAATTGGATCTTGCCACCACTGGCCTTGTAGAAACCCGTGAGGCAGTTGAACACGGTGGTTTTACCGGCGCCGTTGGGGCCGATCAGGGCGAAGATCGAATTGCGTTCGACCTTGAGGCTCACATCGCTCAAGGCCTTGATGCCACCGAAGTGCATCATCAAGTGTTCCACGGAGAGGACGACTTCCTTGCTCATGGCGCTACCCCCTTGCGTGGCGTAACACCGGTTCGGCTGATCCGGATCAGGCCGCGTGGGCGCCAGATCATCATCACCACCATCAACACGCCGAACAGCAGCACGCGGTATTCAGAGAACCCGCGCAGCAATTCAGGCGCGACGGTCAATACGAACGCCGCGATCACCACGCCCACCGTCGAGCCCATGCCGCCCAACACCACGATCGCCAGGATCAGTGCCGATTCGAAGAAGGTAAACGACGACGGGTTGACGAAGCCCTGATAGCTGGCAAAAAACACCCCGGCCAGACCGGCAGTGGAGGCGCCAATGGTGAATGCCGAGAGTTTGACCAGCACGTGGTTCAGGCCCATGGAGCGACAGGCGATTTCATCTTCGCGCAAGGCTTCCCAGGCGCGGCCCACCGGCATACGGGTCAGACGGTGCTTGATGTAGAGCACGGCCAGCACCACCAGGAACAGCACGATATAGATGAAGATGAACTTGATGTTGGGGTTGTAATCGAGACCAAAGAACTCGTGGAACGGAATCCCGCCATCCTTCGCTTTGCGCCCGAACTCCAGGCCGAGGAACGTTGGCGAAGGCACCGGCATGCCGTTCGGGCCACCGGTAAACGACAGCCAGTTATTCAGCACCAGTCGGATGATTTCACCAAAGCCCAGGGTCACGATGGCCAAATAGTCACCGTGCATTCGCAGCACCGGGAACCCGAGTATGCACCCCGCTAGCGCCGCCGCGATGGCGGCCAAAGGCAGCACACTCCAGAAACCCAGGCCCAGGTATTGATAGCCCAATGCCAAGCCGTAGGCACCGATGGCGTAGAACGCCACGTAACCCAGGTCGAGCAGGCCCGCCAGGCCGACCACGATGTTCAGGCCAAGCCCGAGCAGCACGTAGATCAGCCCGAGAATCACCACGGTGAGCAGGTACTTGTTGGCAAAGATCGGGAACACGATGGCAATCACGATCAATGCCGGAATGATCCAGCGCAGGCGGGATTTGTAGTCCGGCGGCAGCACGTGCACGCCCGAGCCGCTGCTTTCGAAGCCTTGCAGAATCTTCAGGCCCCTGGGGGTTTGCAGGAACAGGCTCAAGGCAAAGCGACCGGCCATCACAATGGCGACCAGCAGCCCGACACGCGCAGGTTCCAGGTTGAAGCTGTAGCCGTCGAGGACCACGCCGACGATCGGACCGAACACGATCAGGGAAATCAACCCGGCGAGGACCGTATCGACCAGACTTTTCTTGATATCGATGGGTTTGGCAGCAGACATGTTTACACCTTAGCCACGAGTGGGCGACCCAGCAGGCCCTGGGGACGGAAGATCAGAATCACCACCAGCAGGGAGAAACTGAACACGTCTTTGTAGTCGGAATTGATCAACCCGGAGAACAGCGACTCGGAGATACCCAGGATGATCCCGCCGAGCATGGCCCCAGGCAGGGAACCGATGCCGCCGAGTACCGCTGCGGTGAACGCCTTGATGCCGATGATAAAGCCGGCATAGAAGTCGAAGGTGCCGTAGTTGAGCGTGATCAACACACCGGCCAGGGCGGCCATGGCGGCACCGATGACAAACACGTAGGAGATCACACGGTCGGTGTTGATGCCGAGAATGGAGGCCATCTTGCGGTCTTGCTGGGTTGCGCGGCACATGCGGCCGAGTTTGGTGTATTTGATGATGTAGGTCAGCAAGGCCATGCCCGCGAAGGCTGCGACCAGGATGAACACCTTGGTGTACGTCAACTGAACAAAGCCGGTGCCGATGTCGACACGCCAGGCCCCGGCCAGCAGAGTGGGAATACCTTGTTGCTTGGCGCCCTGTGCGATCTGGGCGTAGTTCTGCAGGATCAGCGAGATACCGATGGCGCTGATCAGCGGTGCCAGTCGGGTGGAGTTGCGCAGTGGTTTGTAGGCGACACGCTCAATAACCCATCCGTAAACGCCAGTGACGACCACGGTAAAGATCAGGGTGCCGAGAATGAGCAGCGGGAAGGACTCGATGCCGAAGTAAGCCAGCAGTGCCAGACTGATCGCCGCGAGGTAAGCGGAAATCATATAAACCTCGCCGTGGGCGAAGTTGATCATGCCAATGATGCCATAGACCATTGTGTAGCCGATGGCGATCAGGCCATAGACCGACCCGAGGGTCAGGCCGTTGACCAGTTGCTGCAGGAAAATACCATCCATAACGCAATCTCACGCGGTGAGCACCTGCACACCGGTGGGTGTGCGGCGCTTCTGGAGGAAAAGACAGATCTCGATCACGACATCACTTCCTTGTGGGAGGGGGCTTGCTCCCGATTGCGGTGGATCAGCTGTACATCTGGTGACTGACACACCGCCATCGGGAGCAAGCCCCCTCCCACATTGGATCTGTGGCGCTCAGGCTTACTTCTGTTTTTCCAACTGGTGGTATTTGCCGTCTTTGTCCCACTGGTAAACCACGTAGTCGGAGATTTTCAGGTCGCCCTTCGAATCCCAGGCTTTTTCGCCCATCACGGTTTTCACTGGGTGGGATTTCAGCCACTTGGCCGCATCTTCACCTTTGTTGGACTTGGAACCGTTGAAACCGGCAGCCAGGGCCTGGATCGAGGCGTAGGCGTACAGGGTGTAGCCTTCTGGCTCGGTGCCATTTTTGCGGAACTCTTCAACGACGGTCTTGCTGTCTGGCAGCAGGCGCGGGTCAGCGCCGAAGGTCATGTACACGCCATCCACGTATTGTTTGCCACCGGCGGTTGCTACCAGTTCGTCGGTTACTACGCCGTCATCGGACATGAACTTGACGTCTTTGAGGCCGGCTTCACGAATCTGGCGAACCAGAGGACCGGCTTCCGGGTGCAGGCCGCCGAAGTAAACAACGTCAGCACCGGTGGAGCGGATTTTGGTGACCAGGGCGCTGAAATCTTTCTCGCCACGGGTCAGGCCTTCTTCCAGCACTGGCTTGACGCCACGCTTGGTCAGCTGGGCAGCGGTGGCATCGGCCAGGCCTTTGCCGTAGGTGTCTTTGTCGTTGATGACCGCGACTTTCTTGCCCTTGAGCACGTCGACGATGTAGTCGCCGGCGACGATACCTTGCTGGTCATCACGCCCGCACATACGGAACACGGCGCCCAGGCCACGCTCGGTCACCTGTGGGTTGGTAGAACCCGGGGTGATCATGATGATGCCCGCTTCGTCGTACACCTCGGACGCCGGGATGGTGTTGGAGGAGCAGAAGTGCCCGACCACGCCAATCACTTTGTCCTGGTCTGCCAGGCGGTTGGCCACGGCCACAGCTTGCTTGGGCTCGCAGGCGTCGTCGCCGGCTACCAGCTTGATCTGCTCACCGTTGATGCCACCGGCCTTGTTGATCACATCGGCTGCCGCTTGGGCACCCTTCATGTACTGCTCACCGAAAGCTGCGTTGGCGCCGGTCATCGGGCCTGCCACGCCAATCTTCACATCAGCTTGAACAAACGCAGAAACACCCAGCGCCGCTGCTACGGCGAGGGCTAGAAAACCTTTCTTGTAAAACGTCTGGGACATGAGTGGTGCTCCGAGGTTTTTGTTTATTGGCACTACGAAATCACTACGAACTTCCGATTGAAACTTTCAAGGAAAGCCCAGAGCAAAGCGCGTGCCATTACGTTTTTATTAACAGAAAAGACACCGTGTCATTGTTATTACAGGCGTTTCGGCTCATCACTCCAGCACGTGCAACCCTCTAGCGCCGAGAGGTGCAACCAATGGACCGAAAAAGTACAACCCGAGCAGGTCGTACCTGCAACCAGACGAATAAACGACAGTTTCTACACCTGTAACAACGTGCGTAACGGAACTGCACATTTACAGTGCGCGATTGCTACGACTTGCACCAATACAGATTAGTAGCCTGCTAAGAAAATGCAGGCTTTTGAGGGGTATTTCGCTGATCAGATCACGATCCTCAGGCATTGCCCCGCGTGATACAGCGAGAACCCGGCTTCATATAAGCAACTGCGCAGGCCCACCCCGGCCAACGGCTGCATCGGCGCGAACGGAATCGGCAGCGCCTGGGGATTCTGGTGACACAAATAATCGGCGAACGCCTTGCCGACCACACTGCCGGTGGTCACGCCGCGCCCGTTATAGCCCGTAACTGCCACGAGGCCCGGTGCCGGCTCGAACAGCCGCATCAAGTGGTCCGGAGTGAAAGCGATGCAGCCGGTCCAGGTGCACTCCCACTGCACCGATTTGAGGTACGGGAAATAATGCTGCTGCACCCGATCGGCCCACGCTTTGAGGAACCACGCAGGTTTCTGATTGCCATTGCCCAGGCTGCCCAGCAGCAGACGGCCGTTGGCATCGCGACGAATGCTGCTCAACACCTGACGCGTGTCCCACGAGCCCTGACCACCCGGGAGGATTTGTCGGGCGGCGTCGTCCGTCAGTGGGGCCGAGGCAACCTGGTAGTAATAACCGGGGAAGAAGTTGCGACGCAGCTCGGTCCATTCGCCTTCGGTGTAGGCGTTGGAGGCGATCACCACCTGTGCCGCCTGCACGGAGCCCTGGGCGGTCTGCACCGACCAGTGTGAACCCTGACGCTCAAGCTGAGTGACCGGGGAATGATCGAACAACTGCCCGCCCAGCCCGGCAACCGCGTTGGCCAAACCACTGGTGTACGCCATCGGGTTCAGGGTGCCGGCGCGCCTGTCCAGCAAAGCCGCGGCGATCTTTTTGGTGCCCGTGGCCTGCTCACAGGCCTGGCCGGTCAACAGTTCGACCGGCGCGCCACGGCGCTTCCATTGTTCTTCACGACTGCGCAAATCCGCCTCGCCCCGGGCGTTATGCGCCATGTGCAAGGTGCCTTCGCGGCGTAATTGGCAATCGATGTTGTATTTGTCGATCAGGCTGAACACCAGCGAGGGTGCCGCGCCCAACATGCGGTTGAGCTGACTGCCCACCGCTTCGCCGAAACCGGCTTCGATCTCGTCCGGCGGGATCCACATGCCGGCGTTAACCAACCCGACGTTGCGACCTGAACCGCCATGGCCTGTGCGATGAGCCTCCAGCACAACCACGCTCTTGCCCTGCTCCAGCAGGTGAATGGCGGCGGACAAACCGGTGATCCCGGCGCCGATCACGCACACATCCACCTTGACCTCGCCCTTGAGCGCCGCACGATCCGGCCGGCCAGGGGTGAGGTGTTCCCACAAACATGCTTCGCGTAATGCCATTGCCAGACTCCGAATGAAACCTAACAAACCACTATTATTTTTCTTTGCGAACCCAATCAACTGTGGGAGCTGGCTTGCCTGCGATAGCGGTGTGTCAGTCACCACCGCTATCGCAGGCTAGCCAGCTCCCACATTGACCTCACTTCGACTCGAGGGATCAGTCGAAGGTAATGCCCTGCGCCAGCGGCAATTCCAGCGAGTAGTTCACGGTATTGGTCTGACGACGCATATACCCGCGCCATGCATCCGAACCCGACTCACGCCCGCCGCCGGTCTCTTTCTCACCGCCAAACGCGCCGCCGATTTCTGCGCCGCTCGGGCCGATGTTGACGTTGGCGATGCCGCAGTCACTGCCGACCGCCGACATGAACTGCTCGGCTTCACGCACATCGGTGGTGAAGATGCACGACGACAGGCCCTGAGGCACGGCATTGTTCAGGCGCAGCGCTTCGGTGAAATCCTTATAGCCGATCACATACAGAATCGGCGCGAAGGTCTCGGTGCACACCACTTCGCTTTGCTCAGGCATTTCCACAATCGCCGGTGCCACGTAGTAGGCATTCGGGAATTTATCTTCCAGTTGGCGCTTGCCACCGAACACTTTGCCACCTTCGCTCAAGGCCTGCTCCAGCGCGTCCTGCATGTTCTCGAAGCCGTGCTTGTCGATCAGCGGGCCGATCAGGTTGCCTTCCAGCGGGTGGCCGATGCGCACTTTGGAGTACGCAGCCTTGAGGCGGGTGACGATTTCTTCCTTGACCGACTCGTGGGCGATCAGGCGGCGCAGGCTGGTGCACCGCTGGCCAGCGGTGCCGACCGCGCTGAACAGGATGGCGCGCACGGCCATGTCCAGGTCGGCGCTTGGGCCGAGGATCATCGCGTTGTTGCCGCCCAGCTCCAGAATGCTGCGGGCGAAGCGTGCCGCGACTTTCGGCGCCACTTCGCGGCCCATACGGGTGCTGCCGGTGGCGCTGATCAGGGCCACGCGCGGGTCATCCACCAGTGCGGCGCCGGCGTCGCGGCCACCGATGACCACTTGGCTGAGGTACTCGGGGGCGTCAGTGAATTTTTTCAGCACGCGCTCGAACAGCGCCTGGCAGGCCAGGGCGGTGAGCGGGGTTTTTTCCGACGGTTTCCAGATCACGGCGTTGCCGCACACCAGCGCCAGCGTGGTGTTCCACGCCCACACGGCGACCGGGAAGTTGAAGGCGCTGATCACGCCGACCACGCCCAGCGGGTGCCAGGTTTCACGCATGTGGTGGCCCGGGCGCTCGGAGGCGATGGTCAAACCGTACAGTTGGCGGGACAGACCAATGGCGAAGTCGCAGATGTCGATCATCTCCTGCACTTCACCCAAGCCTTCCTGAGTGATCTTGCCGGCTTCCCACGACACCAGCTCGCCGAGGTCGGCCTTGTATTCGCGCAACACGTCGCCGAACTGGCGCACCAGCTCGCCACGACGTGGTGCAGGCACCTTGCGCCAGGCCTCGAATGCATGCTCGGCGCGACTGACCTGCTGCTCCACCTCGGCGGCACCTTCCCAATGCACGCTGCCGATACGGCTGCCATCAATCGGCGAGTGCACGGGTTGTTTACCCGACTGGTACAGCGCCGGGTTTACCCCGAGACGATCAAGCAATGCGGCAACCATGGGTCACTCCTTCAATCTCAAACAGAAAATTCGCGCCGTTGCAGACACGGCGATCCAGACCTTATTTGTAGCTGGCTGAAGACTTGCCAACAAACGACGATTAGGCGAGATATCATTCCGTTTATTCATGCAAAGAATAAAAAGAGGCGTGCCGTGCTGAACAGAAGACATTTGCCCTCGATCACCGCCCTGCAGTGTTTCGAAGCGGCCACCCGCCATTTGAGCTTCACCCGCGCCGCCGAGGAGCTGAACCTCACGCAAAGCGCGGTGAGCAAGCAGGTGGCGCAGTTGGAAGAGCTGCTGCAACATCTGCTGTTCCGCCGGGTACGCCGACGCTTGCAGATGACCCCGGCAGGCGACTTGTACCTGGTGGAAGTACGAAAAATTCTCACGCAAGTGGAGATGTCCACCCACTACTTGCGCTCCTACGGCGGCGAGACCGAAGTGCTGCGCGTGTCCACGCCCTACACCTTTGGCGCGCGCTGGCTGGTCCCGCGCCTCAAGGGTTGGCGGCTGCGGCACCCGCACATCCATCTGGACCTGTGCAACGAGCAGGAGCCGGACGAACTGCTGCAAGGCAAGGCCGACATGGCCTTTTACTTCGGCCAGGGCTCACGGCCCGGCACCGAAAGCCTGAAGTTGTTCAGCGAAGAGCTGGTGCCCGTTTGCTCGCCCGAGAGCCTGCCAGTGCAGCCGTTTACCGACCCCACGCAACTGAGCAACCTGGTACTGCTGCAAAACGCCTCGCGGCCGCAGGGCTGGCATGACTGGTTCGCAAGCCAGGGCTACCAGACTGAACACAGCTACCACGGGCCGCGTTTTGACACCTTTTATATGTGCATTCGTGCGGCGCAGGTGGGCTGTGGTGTGGCGTTGTTGCCACGGTTTCTGGTGGAAGAAGAGCTGGCGGAAGGCAAGCTGGTGATTCCCTGGCAGCATGCAATGCCGAGCGAGGATGCGTATTACCTGGCGTATCCGGAGCATTCGGCGGAGGTGCCGAAGGTCAGGGATTTTGTGAAGTGGATGATGGAGCAAGTGCTTTAGCGCCTGTAAGAATGCTATCGCAGGCAAGCCAGCTCCCACATTTGGAACGCATTTCAAGGGTGGGAGCTGGCTTGCCTGCGATAAGGCCGGTGGCCGCACTGAAAAAATCACTGGCATACCCACCCACGTCTATGCGCCACTAGCGCCATTCCTTAATTGTGCGTAAAGGCCGGCGCCCATCGCCGACCCGTCTGGAGATTCCCGTTATGAGCGAGAGTGTGTTTGCCGATCGCATCGTGCAGAACTTGCTCGACACCGACTTCTACAAGCTGACCATGATGCAGGCGGTGCTGCACAACTACCCGAACGTGGAAGTTGAATGGGAGTTTCGTTGCCGTAACAGCGAAGACCTGCGCCCGTACCTGGCGGAGATCCGCTACCAGATCGAGCGCCTTGCCGAGCTGAGTCTGAGCCCTGACCAGTTGGGTTTCCTGGAACGCATCAGTTTCATGAAACCGGACTTTTTGCGCTTCCTCGGGCTGTTCCGCTTCAACCTGCGTTATGTGCAAACCGGTATCGAAAACGGCGAGTTGTTTATCCGCCTGCGCGGGCCGTGGCTGCATGTGATCCTGTTTGAAGTGCCGATGCTGGCCATCGTCAGCGAAGTACGCAACCGCTACCGCTACCAGACCGTGATCCTGGAACAGGCCCGGGAGCAGCTGTACCGCAAGTTTGACTGGCTGACGGCAAACGCCAGCGTCGAAGAATTATCCGAGCTGCAAGTGGCGGATTTCGGCACACGCCGGCGCTTCTCGTACCGCGTGCAGGAAGAAGTGGTCAGCGTGCTCAAGCATGACTTCCCCGGGCGCTTCGTCGGCACCAGCAACGTGCACCTGGCCCGCGAATTCGGCATGAAGCCGCTCGGCACCATGGCCCATGAGTGGATCATGGCGCACCAACAACTGGGGCCGCGCCTGATCGACAGTCAGATCGCCGCGCTCGATTGCTGGGTTCGCGAATACCGTGGCCTGCTCGGCATCGCCCTGACCGATTGCATCACCACTGACGCGTTCCTCGGCGACTTCGATTTGTACTTCGCCAAGCTGTTCGACGGCCTGCGCCACGACTCCGGCGACCCGGTGCAGTGGGCCGAAAAGGCCATCGCTCACTACCACAAGCTCGGCATCGAGCCGATGAGCAAGACCCTGGTGTTCTCCGACAGCCTGTCGCTGCCCAAGGCGCTGGAGATTTTCCGAGCGCTGCGTGGTCGCATTAATGTGAGCTTCGGCATCGGCACCAACCTGACCTGTGACATTCCAGGTGTTGAGCCGATGAGCATCGTGCTTAAAATGACGGCCTGCAATGGCCAGCCCGTCGCGAAGATTTCCGATGAAGCGGGCAAGACCCACTGCACCGACCCGAATTTTGTCGCCTATTTGCGTCACGTTTTCAAAGTACCTGCCCTTTCCAGCAAGGAGTGAATCATGCAAGCCGTACAGCGTGAGATTGCGCAGCAGCTCAAGGTCCAGGCGCCGTTCAACGACCAGGCTGCCCTTGAAGCAGAAGTCGCCCGCCGCGTGGCCTTTATCCAGGATTGCCTGCGCAATTCCGGGCTCAAAACCTTGGTGCTGGGCATCAGCGGTGGCGTCGACTCGCTCACCGCAGGCCTGCTGGCCCAACGCGCGATGAAAGAACTGCGCGCCAGCACGGGTGATGAGGCTTACCGGTTTATTGCGGTGCGCCTGCCCTACGAAACCCAGTTCGACGAACTCGATGCCACCGCCTCGGTGGATTTTATCGACCCGGACGAGCGCCACACTGTGAACATCGGCCCGGCCGTGAAATCCCTGGCCAATGAAGTCGCGGCGTTTGAAGGCAAGGCGGCGGTGTCCCGTGATTTCGTGCTGGGCAACACCAAGGCGCGCATGCGCATGGTGGCGCAGTACACCATCGCCGGTGCGGCCGGTGGCCTGGTAATTGGTACCGACCATGCAGCGGAAGCGGTGATGGGCTTTTTCACCAAATTCGGAGATGGCGCCTGTGATCTCGCGCCGTTGAGCGGGCTGGTGAAAAACCAGGTGCGTGCGATTGCACGGCATTTTGGTGCGCCGGAGTCGTTGGTCGAGAAAGTGCCGACGGCGGACCTGGAAGACCTGTCGCCAGGCAAGCCGGATGAAGCGTCACATGGCGTGACTTACGCCGAGATCGATGCGTTCCTGCACGGCGAGCCGGTGCGTGAGGAAGCGTTCAGGATTATTTGCGAGACCTACCGCAAGACTGAGCACAAGCGGGTTATGCCGTTCGCGCCGTGAGGTAGATCGCTATCGCAGGCAAGCCAGCTCCCACACTTGACCGAGTTCCAGCCTGAGAATGCGATCAAATGTGGGAGCTGGCTTGCCTGCGATGAACGATGACACGGTACTACTGACCGCCCACAAAAAAGCGCCCCGCAAGGCGCTTTTTTTGCCGCTGAAACCCTGTTACTTCAGGGTCACAGTGCCTTTCATCATCGAAATGTGCCCCGGGAACGAGCAGAAGAACGCGTAATCCGTCCCGGCCGCCAGCTTCGACACATCGAAGGTCACCGAATCTTTCTCGCCGGCACCGATGATCTTGGTGTGGGCGATGATGCGCGTGTCGCCGTCTTTCAGATAGTTCTTGTCGATACCGGCAGCCATGCCGTCGCTGGCCACGCCAGGCATGTCGGCGGCAGAGGTGAGCACCCAGTTATGACCCATGACGTTTTTCGGCAAGCTGCCGGAGTGGGTCAGTTCAACGGTGAAGGTCTTGCAGCTTTTGTCGATTTCAACGGCTTTGGTGTTGAAAGACATCTGGTCGGTAGAGTCGACGGTGACCTTGCACTCTGCGGCAAGCAACTGGCCGCTCGCCAGAGTCAGCAGGGAAACAGCAACGAGTTTGGCAAACATGTGAATCTCCAAGGCAGGGTTTAAAAAACGCTTATTGCGACAAGGGTGCATCAGGCTGGCAAAGATTCTTATGATCTGCATCAACAGATTGTATACAACTTTAGGCTATCAGCGTGATCAACACAATCTACCAGCCAAAGCAGCACCACCCGCCTATGATCGGCCCATCAACCACTGGAGCCATCGCCATGCACCTCAACCAACTCTTCAACGGCCTGCTGGCCGCTTACGCCTGCGGTAAGTGAGGCCCAAGCGCGCTGCTAAGCTGCTACCATAGCGACCCAAGGCAGCTGCGCGCCGCCCACCCTCACCTTCGACCCTAGAGGATCGCCCATGGCCAAACCTAATTACTCCTTCGCCAAACGTCAGAGAGACTTGGCCAAGGAACAGAAGAAAGAGGAAAAACTGCAACGCAAGAAAGCCGCTGCAGACGAAGAAGCCGGTGCACTGAACCCGGATGCCGAAGGTGAAGTGGCAGCAGACGACACCGAAACACCGCCTCAGGCCTGAACAGCAGCGCAGCAAAGGCTGTAACCGGCTTAATGTGGGAGCCGGGCTTGCCCGCGATGCAGGCGACTCGGTGTATCCGTCAAATCGAGTGGCTGCCATCGCAGGCAAGCCAGCTCCCACACAAGCTAGCCCGCAAGCGTCTATTCCAGCGGCATCACCGTCACCCGCACCTCCGGGTCATGGCTCCCTCCCCCCAGAATCACCCCCCGCAACGGCGACACATCGGAAAAGTCCCGGCCCCAGGCCAGGGTGATGTGCTCCAGTGCCGGCTGCACATTGTTCGTCGGATCAAAATCCACCCAGCCCGACACCGGGCAATACACCGAGACCCACGCATGGGACGCATCGGCGCCGATCAGCCGTGGCTGGCCGGGCGGTGGCTGGGTCAGCAGGTAGCCGCTGATATAGCGCGCCGCCAGCCCCCGTGAGCGCAAACAAGCGAGCATCAGGTGAGCGAAGTCCTGGCACACGCCGCGCCGGCGCTCCAGCACTTCCACCAGCGGCGTGGCGACCTGCGTGGCCTCGGCATCGAAGGTGAACTCACTGAAGATCTTTTCCATCAAGGCCTGCACACCAAGTAACAACGGCTTGCCGGGCGGGAAGCAGCTTTCGGAGAACTCGACAAAGGTGTTTTTCAGGTGCACATAAGGCGACTCGAAGCGATACCGACAGGCTTCCAGCCGCTCCGGCGACAGCGCCTGGCTGCTGTAGGTGAGGCTGTCGCAGGTCTGATCCCACGGCGGCGACAACTGGAAGTCCAGTGCCGGCCGTGCCAACACCTCCACGGTCAGCCCGGCATTCACCAGTAATTCATCGTGGGGCCGCTCGAACGCCAGCCGCGTGATCGGGTTGCCGAACACGTCCAGCTCATCGCGGCGCGAAGACGGCTGCGGGCTGATATCCAGCTGCTGCCAGGTGCAACGCTGCCAGGCGCACGGCCGTGGCCACAAATGCGCCAGTTGCTGGGCCAGGGACACCGGGCTGTCGTAGTGGTAATGGGTGTCGTGGAAAATCTGATAACGCGCACTCATCACACCGACACCGTCTGCTGGCTGACATCATCCACGTGGGCAAAGTGACGCAACGCGAGGCGATCCGACACTTGCCCACTCTCATCGGCCACCGCTTGCAGCAGGTCGGCCAGGCCATCCAGCGCGGCTCGCACGCTGGACTCACCAAACAACGGGTTCTCCAGGCAACCCAGGTCAAAACGCGACAGGCGTTCCACCAGGGGCGCCAGCCCGGTTTCCCGTGGCACGGCAAAGTCATCGTTGAGGCGACGCAACGTGCGGTTCACCAGTTTTAACTGGAACAACACGGCATGCGGGTTTTGCTCATCCAGCAACAGCAGGTCGAGCACCGGGATCAACTGCGGCACCGCCAGGTAACGCGAGCGATACGTGATGCTGCTGTTGCCCAACTCCAGCAACCACTCAAGCCCCGCCTGATCAAACACCGCCACGCCACGCAGGAACGCCGCCAGACTGCTGCTGAGAAACTGCAGACGCTCAATGCGCCGGCCCATCATCAAAAAGCGCCAACCTTCGTCGCGGGTCATGTCGTCCAGCGCAAACCCGGACAGCGCCGCGAGCGACATCACCAAGCGGTTGAGGAAATCCAGCAACTCGCCGAAGTCCGGCGTTTCGCTTTCCAGCTCCATGGCTTCGCGTTGCAGCTCCACCAAGGCCTGCCAGTTTTCCCGGGACAACTTGCCGCGCACCTGGGAGGCCGCCCACTGCAAGCGCTGCAGGTTGGCCCGCAGGCTCGAAGGCCAGTCATCACCGAGCAAGGCCGCGAGCAGACGCTCGGGCAACTCGCCCTCTTCCGGTAGCAGGCGCAGGTTCTCGCCCAGCTCGACCGCCGCCTGCAAGGCCAGCGGATCATCGCCGTCGACATAACGCGCCAGCACGATGCGCAACCAACGCGCGCTGTCATCGCAACGCTCGCAATAGCGGCCGAACCAGAACAGGTTTTCCACCACCCGCGACGGCAAATAAGGGTCGCGACGCACCAAATCATGGGCACCAATCGCCCGCTGCGCCCGCCAGTGCTCGCCGCCGATGGCACGCTCGCCAAGCACCCAAGTGTCCTTGCTCGCGCCGCCACGCTGCATCGACACCACTTCGGCATCGGCCTCTGCGGCGACTCGAGTCAGCCCGCCGGGCAGCACGCGATAGCCTTCATCGCTGGCCACGGCGTACACACGCATGCCGATGGCGCGGTGCTGCAAGTGGTCATCCACCGTGTGCCACACCGGTGCCTGGGACAACTGCGCCAGCTCTTGGGCGACGTAGGCATAAGGCCGCGCGCGCATGCGTTCAGCCAGGGCCTGACGTTGTTCATCATTCAAGTCGCGGCCGAATACCGGGCTGAAACTTTGCGACGGGAACGCCGGTTTGATCAGCAGCTCCGGCAACTTCTCCAGCGCCTCCGCCAGCACCGGCGCCTCACCGCACCACCAGGTGGCGATCGACGGCAGAATCAATTCTTCGCCAAACAGAAACTCGTTGATCTTCGGCAGAAAGCCGAGCAAACCCGGGGACTCCAGCACGCCGCTGCCCAAGGCGTTGGCCACCAGCACATTGCCCTGGCGCACCGCATCGAGCAGGCCGGGCACGCCGAGGGCGGAGTCGGTGCGCAGCTCCAGCGGGTCGCAGAAGTCATCGTCCAGGCGACGCATGATCGCGTTCACCCGACGCAGGCCGCTGAGGGTTTTCAGGAACACGGTGCTGTCGCGCACGGTGAGGTCGCCACCTTCCACCAGCGGGTAGCCGAGCTGGCGTGCGAGGTAGAGGTGTTCGAAATAGCTCTCGTTGAACCGCCCCGGCGTGAGCAGCACGATCAACGGCGGCTGGTCATCGCCGGGCGCCTGGCGGGCCAGGGTTTCCTGCAAGGTGCGGAAGAAGCCGGTGAGGTGCTGCACCTGCAGATCGCGGTACAGGTCCGGGAACGCACGGGACACGATGGTGCGGTTTTCCAGCGCATAACCCGCGCCCGAGGGCGCCTGGGTACGGTCGGCCGTGACCCACCAGCGGCCATCCGGGGTGCGCGCCAGGTCCACGGCGTACAGATGCAGGAAAGCGCCGTCGGGCGGCTGAATGCCCTGGCACGGCCACAGGAAATTGTTGTGACCAAACACCAGCTCCGCGGGCAGCAGGCCTTCCTTGATCAGGCGCTGCGGGCCATACAGGTCAGCCAGCACGGCATTGAGCAGGCGTGCACGCTGGGCGATGCCGGCGGACAGCTGCTGCCACTCATCAGCGGCCAGCACGTGGGGCAGCAAATCCAGCTCCCACGGGCGATCGGCGCCCTTGGGGTCGGCGTAGACGTTGTAGGTCACGCCGTTTTCCTGAATCTGGCGGGTCAACAGCGCCTGACGCTGGGCCAGTTGCGCTGGTGTACTGCGTTGCAGGTGATCGAGCAAGCGCTGCCAGTGGGCACGCACGGCGCCACTGTCATCCAGCAATTCATGATAAGTGCCCGCGGTCAGCGGGTAACGGTCGAGCAAGTCGGACATGGAACGCTCGGCAGGGGCAAGGAATTCAAATTCACCACAGTCTAATGTGGGAGCGGGCTTGCTCGCGAATGCGGTGGATCAGTCAATACCTGTATCGGCTGATCCACCGCATTCGCGAGCAAGCCCGCTCCCACATTTTAACCGCATTTAGTCATTTTTATTCGGGAAACGCCGTAAATCCAGGGTCATGGGCAACTCGTCGTTCACCACCACAGTCGGCACCGGGAGTTTCCCTGGGGTATGCCCCAACCGGAAAAACCGCGCCATGCGCCGGCTTTCAGCTTCATTGGCATTCACCGGCAAGCTGTCGTAATTGCGCCCGCCCGGATGGGCGACATGATACTGGCAACCGCCCAGCGAGCGCTGCATCCACGTATCCAGTAAATCGAACACCAACGGCGCATGCACCGGGATTGTCGGCTGCAAACAGTTGGCCGGTTGCCAGGCGCGATAACGCACGCCCGCGACGAATTCGCCCACGCGCCCGGTGGCTTGCAGCGGCACCGGGATGCCATTGCAGGTCAGCAGATAACGCTGCGGCGCCAGCCCGCTCAACTTCACCTGCAAACGCTCCAGGGACGAATCCACGTAGCGCACCGTGCCGCCCACCGCGCCCTCCTCGCCCAGCACGTGCCAGGGCTCCAGGGCCTGGCGCAGTTCCAGTTCGATACCGCTGACGGCGTAGTCGCCGACCTTGGGGAAACGGAACTCCAGGTGCGCCGCAAACCATTCGGCGCGCAGCGGGTAACCGGCGGCGTTGAGTTCGACGATCACGTCGGCGAAGTCCTGCTCGATAAAGTGCGGCAGCAGGAAACGGTCGTGCAGCTCGGTACCCCAGCGCGCCAGTTTCGGCGGCGCGTAGGGCTCACGCCAGAAGCGCGCAACCAGAGCGCGCAACAGCAATTGCTGGGTGAGGCTCATGCGCGCATGGGGCGGCATTTCAAACGCGCGCAGTTCCAGCAGGCCCAAACGGCCAGTGGCGCCGTCGGGCGAGTAGAGTTTGTCGACACAGAATTCGGCGCGGTGGGTGTTGCCCGTCACATCGATCAACAGGTTGCGCAGCAAGCGATCTACCAACCATGGCGGGCAGTCTTCGCCCGGTTCAGGCATTTGTGCGAAGGCAATTTCCAGCTCGTACAGCGCGTCGTTGCGGGCTTCGTCTACCCGTGGTGCCTGGGAAGTCGGGCCGATGAATAAGCCGGAAAACAGGTAGGACAACGACGGATGGTTGTGCCAATAGCTGATCAGGCTGCGCAGCAAATCAGGGCGGCGCAGGAACGGTGAGTCTTTGGGCGTCGCGCCGCCGAGTACAAAATGGTTACCGCCGCCGGTGCCGGTGTGGCGCCCGTCGATCATGAATTTTTCAGTGGTCAGGCGAGTCTGCCGCGCCTCTTCGTAGAGGAATTCGGTGCGCTCCACCAGCTCGTCCCACGTAGCGGACGGCTGCACGTTAACCTCGATCACACCCGGGTCCGGGGTGACGCGGAAGTTGCTCAGGCGTGTGTCGGCCGGTGGCTCGTAGCCCTCCAGCAATACGGGGCAATGCAGCTCCTCGGCAGTGGCCTCGATGGCGGCCACCAGCTCCAGGTAATCCTCGACGCGTTCCAGTGGCGGCATGAACAGGTACAGCCGCCCTTCCCGCGCTTCGGCGCACAGTGCGGTGCGCGTCAGCCAGTCGGCGGACTGATCCACCTCTGGCACCCGCTCATCACTCGGCGCAGCGTCGGCGTGGCTTTGCAGTTGCGCCGTCGTCGGCAAGTCAGGCAGATCCTGATTGGGATCAACCGGGTGCACAAACGGATACTCCGCCGCCGTCACCCAAGGCTGCGAGGCCAGCGGCAGGCGATAACCCAGCGGCGAGTCGCCCGGCACCAAGCGACAGTGGTTATCGCGCAGGTACCAGCGCCCGCTCTGCCAACGGTCATTGGCAGCGGTGCGCGCCAGCGGCAGCACTTGGCCGATGACTTTATCCAGGCCCTGACTGAACACTTTGCGCAGGCGCTCGCGCTCCAGGTCGTCGCTCAGGCGCGGGTCCTGGGCGGTGACGTTTTGCGGCAAAGCACCTTCGCGCCACAGATAGTAGAAATTGTCTTCGAAAGCCGGGAACACGAAGCGCGCGGGCAGCTTGAGGCGCTCGGCGACGCTGGCCAGAAAACGCCCAGCCATCACGCCATCAGCGCCGTAATCCTCCTGCTCATCGGCGATCAGCGCGCTGTTGTGCCAGATCGGCACCCCATCGCGGCGCCAATAGCAGTTGAGCGACCAGCGCGGCAGTTGCTCGCCCGGGTACCACTTGCCCTGGCCGAAATGCACAAGGCCTTTGGGCGCGTAGTGGTTGCGCATGCGCTGAAACAGTTCGGCGGACAAGCGGCGTTTGTCCGGCCCCAATGCGGCGGTGTTCCACTCGGCACCGTCGGGGTCATCGATGGACACAAAGGTCGGTTCGCCGCCCATGGTCAGGCGCACATCGTCCTTGAGCAGGTCGCCGTCGATCTGTCGGCCCAGGGCCTGGATCGCCAGCCATTGCTCTTCGGTGTAGGGCTTGGTGACGCGCGGCGCTTCCCAAATCCGCTCGACCGACATTTCGTGGGTAAATTCGCACTCGCACGGTTCCACTAAGCCACTGATCGGCGCGGCAGAAGAAGGATCGGGACTACAGGCCAATGGGATATGCCCTTCACCGGCGAACAGCCCGGACGTGGCGTCCAGACCGATCCAGCCCGCGCCGGGCAAATACACCTCACACCAGGCGTGCAGGTCGGTGAAGTCGACTTCGGTGCCGGACGGGCCGTCGAGGGCTTTGACATCGGCGGTGAGCTGAATCAGGTAGCCGGACACAAAGCGCGCCGCCAACCCCAGGTTACGCAACAACTGCACCAGCAGCCACGCCGAATCACGGCAGGAGCCGGAGGCGTTTTCCAGGGTGAACTCCGGGGTTTGCACGCCCGGTTCCATGCGAATCAGGTAACCAATATCGGCGGCCAAACGCTGGTTGAGGCCCACCAGAAAATCCACCGCAGGCAACGGCGTACGGTCGATGCCGGCCAGGTAGGCGGCAAATTTCGGCGTCAGCGGCAAGGTTTCCAGGTACGGCGCCAGCTCACGCTGCTCATCGGCGGCGTAGCTGAACGGGATTTTTTCGGCGTAGGGCTCAAGGAAAAAGTCGAAGGGATTGAACACCGCCATCTCGGCGACCAGGTCAACTTCGATGCGCAGTTCTTCAGTCTTTTCCGGGAACACCAACCGCGCCAGGTAATTGCCCTGTGGGTCTTGCTGCCAATTGATGAAGTGCTGCTCAGGCAGCACTTTGAGTGCGTAGGACAATATCCGTGTGCGGCTATGGGCCGCCGGACGCAAACGCACAATCTGCGGGCCAAGTTCGACAGCACGGTCGTAGCGGTAATGCGTAACGTGGTGCAACGCGACATGAATCGACACGGCGGCCTCCTGCGAGCCAGGGCATGAAAACAAAGCGCGCAAGACTTATGCCAGAGCAGTCGTCATTGCGCTTTATCGTGGGACCCGGTGCAGTACAGCACCAAAACGGCGCCAACGCGGGTGCCGTGGTGCGAGGCTTGCACATATTTGTGGCGGATGTGTGAGGGGTGGGTGGTGAATCTACCCAATCAGCCGGCTTTGGCGGCCTCTCGCAGGTGGCGCACCTCAAGCAGCTTCCGGCGCATTTCGCGGTGGCGTTTGCTGTTCAGCAGCAACAATCCAAGCAGCGGTAGCAGCACGCTCAAGCCATACAACAGGAAATGCGGCCGGTACGCGACTGTCGGCAATACCGCCAGAAGGCAAAGCCCCAACAGGGTTGCCAGCGGCCAAACCCATTGCGGGCGGCCACGCGCGATCATGAAATTGCAGTGCACCACGAGCCAGGCCAGTGCCAGGCCGCCCAGAAAAGAATACTGGGCGTTTTGCGCCAATGGCAGGTCCGGGAAATAGCTGTCGAACACCAGTGGGACGGCGAGCACCAACGTAAACACAGCCGCAAAAATCGCGCCCATGAACACCGGAAAATACTGCGAGAGAAAACTGCGAATACCGGGCATCTCATGCATCACTCGATCTCCTCATACAGGCCGACGGCAAGTGTGCGCACATTCCCTGAAACAGCACTGCCGGTTAAGCCGATCGCGGCGCCCAAGGCATCTTTTATCTGTGTCACCGTTGCATGCTTCACCTGGGTGGGCGTGAACCGTTTGGTCGCCTCGCCTGACAACTGCTTCAACTTGAGCATTTTCGAGCTCATGCGCGGGTCCTTGATACTGAGCAACTCCTTGGTCAACTTGGCGCGCTCCTGACGGTTCAAACCCTTGAGGACTTCCCGCACGCTTTTGCCGGTGGCCGCTTGATTCATGCGTACCAGTTTTATCGTAGTCAGCGCCGAGGCACCTACGCCGACCAGCGAGGCGGCATCCAGCGCGATCATTGTGTACTGGTACCACTGCGCACTGTCGAGTTCGTCATTTTTGGCCGGGTTGCTGATTTCATTGACCGTGCGATAACCACTGGCCACGCACTGCAACGTGCTGGCCGTGGCGGCCGTGTAGCCAATCGCGGCAACCACGCTGCTGGCGCCCGCCGTAAAGGGCACCGCAACGGAGCCGCTGAGTACCACGATCCAGCCGATGACCGCCCCGGCGCAGGACAACGTGGTGTTGAGCGCCTCCCCCACCACACGCGACTCTCGAGGGTTGTCCTGGACGTGCTGCGCAAACTGCGCCGGGGCGATGTATTTCTGGGCCTCGCGCAGGATGACGCGTTTGGGTGCGATGCTGCAGATGGGCTGGAATTCGCGCAGGGTGATGACGTTGAAGTCGGCGTCGATGTAGACGACGCCGGCACCCACGATGGCAGGGTCGGCGTCGATGGCCGCGAACAGGCGCCGCAGGTTGATCTGGCTTTCGAGGCGCTGGCGCGCCATGAATTGGGAGCGGTTGGAGTCCATGCCGATGCCGGCCAGGGGGCTGCTCATGGGGGTGTTCTTCCTTGAAGGTGATGTGGCCACACCGGCCTCATCGCAGGCAAGCCAGCTCCCACAGGGGAATGCATTCCAACTGTGGGAGCTGGCTTGCCTGCGATAGCAATCTAATGGGCGCCACCATAACAAACAGGCCACCCAGCGCCTAGAAAGCAAAACGCCAGCACGAGGCTGGCGTTTTGCGTATTCAGATCACGATCAACGCGGCACTACCGGCTTGCGCGCAGGCTTGCCGCCCTTGCCCTTCGCCGCATCACTGCGCTCTTTGGCTGCCTGCTTGTTGCGGGCCTGGGCCGCAGCCTTGGCTTGCTCACGCTTGTCCCACGGGTTGCTGCCGTCGCTGCCGCGCGGTGGCAAACCGGTGTGCTGGGTGAGGATTTTGGTGGTTTCCTTGGCGACCTTGTGGCTGCCGGCCGGCGTCGAGTTTTTGCGACGCGCGCTCTGGTAGCTGTCGGTGGACGGCTGGTGCAGCGGGATCAACTGCTCCTTGCCCGGCCCGATCAGGTCGGCGCGGCCCATGCGGGTCAGCGCTTCACGCAAAATCGGCCAACCTTTCGGGTCGTGGTAGCGCAGGAACGCCTTGTGCAGACGGCGCTGGTCTTCGCTCTTGACGATGGCCACGGCGTCGCTCTTGTAGGTGACCTTGCGCAACGGGTTCTTGCCCGAGTGGTACATCGCGGTGGCGGTGGCCATTGGCGACGGGTAGAACGCCTGCACCTGGTCAGCGCGGAAGTCATTGCGCTTGAGCCACAGGGCCAGGTTCATCATGTCTTCATCGGTGGTGCCCGGGTGGGCGGCGATGAAGTAAGGAATCAGGTACTGCTCCTTGCCCGCTTCCTTGGTGTACTTCTCGAACATGCGCTTGAACTTGTCATAGCTGCCAATGCCCGGTTTCATCATCTGGTTGAGCGGACCTTCCTCGGTGTGTTCCGGGGCGATCTTGAGGTAACCACCGACGTGGTGGGTGACCAGCTCTTTGACGTATTCCGGCGACTCTACGGCCAGGTCGTAGCGCAGGCCGGAAGCGATCAGAATCTTCTTCACACCGGGCAATGCACGGGCGCTGCGGTACAGCTGGATCAGCGAGGAGTGGTCGGTGTTCAGGTTCGGGCAGATGCCGGGGAACACGCAGGACGGCTTGCGGCACGCGGATTCGATTTCCGGGCTCTTGCAAGCGATGCGGTACATGTTCGCGGTCGGTCCGCCGAGGTCGGAGATCACACCGGTAAAGCCCGGGACCTTGTCGCGAATCTCTTCGATCTCGCGAATGATCGACTCTTCAGAACGGTTCTGGATGATGCGGCCTTCGTGCTCGGTGATCGAGCAGAAAGTGCAGCCGCCGAAGCAGCCACGCATGATGTTCACCGAGAAGCGGATCATGTCGTAGGCCGGGATCTTTTCCTTGCCGTACGCCGGGTGCGGGATACGTGCGTAAGGCATGCCAAACACGTAGTCCATTTCTTCGGTGGTCATCGGGATGGGCGGCGGGTTGAACCATACGTCCACTTCGCCGTGCTTCTGCACCAGCGCGCGGGCGTTGCCCGGGTTGGTTTCCAGGTGCAACACGCGGTTGGCGTGGGCATAGAGCACGGCGTCGCCACGGACTTTTTCTACCGACGGCAGGCGGATCACGGTTTTGTCGCGGGTCATGCGCGGGCTGGCCAGGATCTGCACGACCTTGGCTTCTTCCGGATCATCCACCGGGCCCTTTTCCTGCTCGATGGCGCAGGCCTGGGTGTCCTGAGTGTTCACGTACGGGTTGATGATCTTGTCGATCTTGCCCGGGCGGTCGATACGCGTGGAGTCCACTTCGTACCAGCCCGCCGGCGTGTCACGGCGAATGAACGCGGTGCCGCGCACGTCGGTAATGTCTTCGATCTTATGGCCCCACGACAGGCGCTGGGCAACCTCGACAATCGCACGTTCGGCGTTGCCGTACAGCAGGATATCGGCGGTGGCGTCGATCAGGATCGAGTTGCGCACACGATCCTGCCAGTAGTCGTAGTGGGCGATGCGGCGCAGGGAGGCTTCGATGCCGCCGAGTACGATCGGCACGTTTTTGTAGGCTTCCTTGCAGCGCTGGCTGTACACCAGGCTCGCGCGGTCCGGACGTTTGCCGGCCATGCCGCCCGGGGTGTAGGCGTCGTCGGAGCGGATTTTCTTGTCAGCGGTGTAGCGGTTGATCATCGAATCCATGTTGCCGGCCGCGACGCCGAAGAACAGGTTCGGCTCGCCGAGCTTCATGAAGTCGTCTTTGGACTGCCAGTTCGGCTGCGCAATGATCCCGACGCGGAAGCCCTGAGACTCCAGCAGCCGGCCGATGATCGCCATGCCGAACGACGGATGGTCAACGTAGGCATCACCGGTGACGATGATGATGTCGCAGGAATCCCAGCCAAGCTGATCCATCTCCTCCCTGCTCATCGGCAGGAATGGCGCTGGGCCGAAACATTCGGCCCAGTACTTGGGATAGTCAAATAACGGCTTGGCTGTTTGCATGACGATGACCGGTGTTGAGATGAAAAATCGCGGGCGCGGAATATAGCACAAATTTTGACCAATTCCGACGGCAACAGTCGGAATTGTGGTGACGCCATCGCAGGCAAGCCAGCTACCACACTTGAATTGTTAATACCTTCAAATGTGGGAGCTGGCTTGCCTGCGATGAGGCCCTTACAGACTCTGGGGGAGTTACTCGTCGTCGAAGTTGTAACTACCCGGCGCAAGGTTTTCGAAACGGGTGTATTTGCCGATAAACGCCAGGCGCGTGGTGCCGATCGGGCCGTTACGCTGCTTGCCGATGATGATCTCGGCGATACCTTTGTGCTCGGTTTCCGGGTGGTACACCTCGTCCCGGTACACGAACATGATGACGTCGGCATCCTGCTCGATCGCTCCGGATTCCCGCAAGTCGGAGTTGATCGGGCGTTTGTTCGGTCGCTGCTCCAGGGAGCGGTTGAGCTGCGAGAGCGCCACCACCGGGCAGTTGAATTCCTTGGCCAGGGCTTTCAACGAGCGGGAAATCTCGGAAATCTCGTTGGTCCGGTTGTCGCCGCTGGAGCCCGCGATCTGCATCAATTGCAGGTAGTCGATCATGATCAGGCCGATTTCGCCGTGCTCACGCACCAGCCGTCGGGTACGCGCGCGCATTTCCGAGGGGCTGATACCGGCGGTGTCATCGATGAACAGCTTGCGATCATTGAGCAGGTTGACCGCCGAGGTCAGCCGCGGCCAATCGTCGTCTTCCAGGCGACCCGCCCGTACTTTGGTCTGGTCGATACGGCCGAGCGAGGAAAGCATCCGCATGATCAGCGATTCGCCTGGCATCTCGAGGGAGTACACCAGTACGGCTTTTTCGCTGCGTAACACCGCGTTTTCCACCAGGTTCATGGCGAAGGTGGTTTTACCCATCGACGGACGGCCCGCGACGATGATCAAGTCGGCCGGTTGCAGGCCACTGGTCATGCCATCGAGGTCGGTGTAGCCGGTAGACAGGCCGGTGATGGCGTTGTCGGTGTTGAACAGCGTGTCGATACGGTCGATGGCCTTGGTCAACAGATCGTTGACGCTGACCGGGCCGCCGGTTTTCGGGCGCGCTTCGGCGATCTGGAAGATCTGCCGTTCGGCTTCGTCGAGAATTTCTTCGGCGGTACGCCCTTCCGGGTTAAACGCGCTGTCGGCGATTTCAGTGGCAATGCCGATCAACTGGCGCAAGGTAGCCCGCGCGCGGACGATCTGCGCATAGGCCTTGATGTTGGCGACCGACGGGGTGTTTTTGGCCAACTCACCGAGGTAACCGAGACCACCCACCTGCGAGGTCTGACCTTCCTTGTCCAATTGCTCGGCAAGGGTCACGACGTCGATCGGGGAGTTCAGGTCGGCCAGCTTGGCGATGGCACGGAAGATCAGGCGGTGGTCATGGCGATAGAAGTCACCGTCCGAGACTTGATCCAGCACGCGTTCCCAGGCGTTGTTGTCCAGCATCAAACCACCGAGTACAGCCTGTTCGGCCTCGATAGAATGCGGCGGCACCTTCAGGGCAGCGGTTTGCAGATCGTATTGCTCGGGAGCTGAAATATCGTTCATGGCCACTTGGAATTAGGGGATTGTAGAAAAACAAAAGGCACGACCTGTAAACAGGATCGTGCCCGATGTTAACCGCCTGACACGCGAGGTGCCAGTCAGTTAGGTGCGACTTAAGCTGCTACCACTACAACGCGTACGGTGGCTTCAACTTCGGCGTGCAGGTGCACGGCTACGTCGAATTCGCCTACGTTGCGGATGGTGCCGTTCGGCAGACGAACTTCGCTTTTCGCAACTTCAACGCCGGAGGCGGTCAGTGCATCAGCGATGTCGTGGGTGCCGATCGAACCGAACAGCTTGCCTTCGTCACCGGCGGTGGCAGTGATAGTCACTTCCAGCTCAGCCAGTTGGGCAGCGCGAGTTTCGGCCGAAGCTTTTTTGTCTGCTGCTGCTTTTTCCAGCTCAGCACGACGCTCTTCAAACGCAGCCAGGTTGGCAGCGGTTGCAGCGGTGGCTTTGCCGTATGGCAGCAGGTAGTTACGACCGTAACCGGCCTTAACGTTCACTTTGTCGCCCAGGTTGCCCAGGTTGGCGACTTTTTCCAGAAGGATCAGTTGCATGTGAAAATCCTCTAACTTTTAACCTTCACCGTTCGCGTTATCGGCATCTTTCGATGCGAGACGACCGCGAAAATCAATCAGGCCGTCGACAATGGCCAAAACCACGAGTAACGGATAGATCAGCTGCATGAACAGCAACAGCGTGACGTACAACCCCACCAGCCAGAACCTGGCCAGGCGCTTTCGCGCAACCAGCCCATGAATCAGGGCCAGCCCGGCAAACACCAGCGGTACGCTGCAAATCGGCGCCAGCAAGGCCATCTGTGGACCGAAGTTCGGTCCGACAACCATGCACGCCAGCAGCAACATCGCCGGCCCCGCAGGGATTCTGATACTGCGAAATTCGCGACCAAAACCACCCGGGTTGTACAACAACGCCTGCCAATAACGCCCAAGAATCAGGCTCAGCACGCTGACAACCTGCAACAAAGCCGCAATCAGGCCGGTCAGGACCGGTGCAATCAGTGACACAAACCGCGCTCGCTCATCTACCGACAATTGCTGGTAGAGATCCCCGAGCGCCATCGGCAGGATCTTGACGATCTCTTGCGACAGCGCTTCGATTTGCGGGCGGAAAGCCGCGCCAAGCATCACTGAGTACACCAACCCCAATGCCACGCTGACCAGCAGCGTGCGGACCCAGGACTCACTTGCGCGTAAAACCAACGCAAGGCTCGATGACCCCAGCAGTACCAGAAGTACCCGTGGATCACCGAATTGCAGCCACCAGATCAAGGCCGGCAACAATCCCAGGGCAAGAACGCCAAGGGCGTCCTTCAAACCGCGCCGCAGGAGCACAAGGCAACCTGCAGCAGCACCCAACCAATAAAGCAACGGCAATGCCGCACATCCAGCCACTACCAGAGTGGCCTGCACGCGACCGCGCATGATGAACTCAGCTAAGGCGCGCATGCATTCAATCCCTTACTACGTGTCGACTGCCCGGTCTCAGCGGCCGTGGCTGTCGGTGTAGGCCAGCAGGGCCAGGAAGCGGGCGCGCTTGATAGCGGTGGCCAGCTGACGCTGATAACGTGCTTTGGTACCGGTGATACGGCTTGGAACGATTTTGCCGGTCTCGGATACGTAGGCTTTCAGAGTGTTGAGATCTTTGTAATCGATCTCTTTGACGTCTTCAGCGGTGAAGCGGCAAAATTTACGACGACGGAAGAAACGTGCCATTTGATAGGCTCCTTAAAAGGTCCGTGGATTACTCGTCAGCGTTATCGCTGTTGTCGCTGTCATCGCTAACGCTATCAGCGTCATCGTGCTCAGGACGGTCGCGACGCTCACGGCGCTCACTGCGGTTTTCTTCAGCCTTGAGCATCTCGGATTGGCCGGTAACGGCTTCTTCGCGACGGATGACCAGGTTACGGATCACTGCATCGTTGTAGCGGAAGTTGTCTTCCAGCTCGGCCAGGGCCTTGCCAGTGCATTCAACGTTCAGCATCACGTAGTGAGCCTTGTGAACATTGTTGATTGCGTAGGCCAGTTGACGACGGCCCCAATCTTCCAGACGGTGGATTTTGCCGCCGTCTTCTTCGATCAGCTTGGTGTAACGCTCTACCATGCCGCCGACTTGCTCGCTTTGATCCGGGTGGACCAAAAAGATGATTTCGTAATGACGCATGAATGCTCCTTACGGGTTGTAGCCTGCCGCTCAAAAACGGTCAGACAAGGAGTGAATGACACTTATGGATCTTGCCGCAGGGAGGCACATCGGTGCCTGCCAGGAAGGCAAGGGGCGCAATTGTAGAGAAGGGGGAGAAACGGCGCAAGGTGATTGGTGATTATTTGAACAATCTTCCAAACACCCCAAACAACTGTGGGAGCTGGCTTGCCTGCGATGCAGTCACCTCGGTGTATCAGTGATACTGAGGTGATGCTATCGCAGGCAAGCCAGCTCCCACATTTGGAACTGCGTGAGGCTTGGTTACTTCTTCGTCTTGGCCTTCACGCCACGCTGGCGCTGGGCTTCAAACAGGCACACGCCCGTCGCAACCGACACGTTCAGGCTGCTGACGCTACCGGCCATCGGCAGTTTCACCAAATAGTCGCAGTGCTCACGGGTCAGGCGACGCATGCCTTTGCCTTCGGCGCCCATGATCAGGATGGTCGGGCCGGTGAGGTCCTGGTCATAAATACTGACTTCAGCCTCGCCTGCCGTGCCCACAACCCACAGGCCACGCTGCTGGAGTTTCTCCAGGGTACGCGCCAGGTTAGTCACGGCGACCAGCGGAATCACTTCCGCCGCACCGCACGCCACTTTACGCACGACTGGCGTCAGGGTGGCCGACTTGTCTTTAGGCACGATCACCGCCAGCGCACCGGCAGCATCTGCCGAACGCAGGCAGGCGCCGAGGTTGTGCGGGTCGGTCACACCGTCCAGCACCAGCAACAGCGGAGCACCTTCGGTACGGTCGAGCAGCTCATCGAGCATCGCTTCGCCCCAGACCTGGCTCGGGCTGACGTCGGCGACCACGCCCTGGTGAACGCCCTCTACCCACACGTCCATTTCACGACGCTCGGCCTGGCCGATGGCAACCTTGTTTTGGGTAGCCAGCTCGACCAGCGCTTGTACGCGCGGCTCACTGCGACCTTCCGCCAGCCACACTTGCTTGACGCGTTTGGGATGGTGACGCAGCAGGGCTTCTACGGCGTGTACGCCGTAGATTTTTTCCAGACTCATGACTTGGCCTTAGGTTTGCGCGACCCGCCGCTTTTCGCGGGGGCCGAACCCGCTTTTGGCGGGCCTTTACGGTGTTTACTTGGCTTGCTCGACGGATTTTCCGCCCCGCGAGACTTTCCCCCAGACGCCGCTTTACCACCGCTTTTGGCTTCGTTAAGCAACTGCTGCTTCAACTCGCGGCTCTTGCGCAGCTCGGCGTTTTTCGCCGCAGCGTCGCTAGGGCGGTAGGCTTCGGGGGCCTTTTCCTTGGTCGACGAGCGACGGCCCGCCTTGGCTGGCGCAGGCTCGGCGACCGCCGCTTTCGCGGGAGCCCCTTTGCCTTTGCTGGCTGGCGCAGCAGTCTCGCTGCCGCGTTTTTTACGGCTGCCCGGTGCTTCGGCAGGTTTGTCAGGCATACCGAAGTCGATCTTGCGCTCGTCGAGATCGACGCGCATGACCTGCACTTCCACGGTGTCGCCCAAACGGAAGCTGCGACCGGTGCGCTCGCCCGCCAAGCGGTGATGCACAGGGTCAAAGTGGTAGTAGTCACCCGGCAAGGCGGTGACGTGTACCAGGCCTTCGACGTAAATATCGGTCAGCTCCACAAACAGACCAAAGCCGGTCACGGCCGTGATCACGCCCGGGAACGTCTCGCCAACGCGATCTTTCATGAACTCGCACTTGAGCCAGTTCACCACGTCGCGGGTCGCTTCGTCGGCACGACGCTCGCTCATGGAGCACTGCTCGCCCAGCTGTTCCAGGGCCGCTTCGTCGTACGGATAGATCCGCGCCTTCGGAATGGTCATGGCACCGGCGCGCTGAACGTGCGGGGTGTTCTGCTTCGAGTGAATTACGCTGCGGATCGCGCGGTGCGTGAGCAGGTCCGGGTAACGGCGAATCGGCGAGGTGAAGTGTGTATACGCTTCATAATTCAAGCCGAAGTGGCCCTGGTTATCTGCGCTGTACACCGCCTGGCTCAGGGAGCGCAGCATCACGGTCTGGATCACGTGGTAATCCGGACGGTCCTTGATGCTCGCGAGCAGTGCCTGGTAATCCTTCGGCGACGGGCCGTCCTTGCCTTTGTGCAGGGACAGGCCGAGTTCACCGAGGAACGCGCGCAGTTTTTCCAGACGCTCCGGCGGCGGGCCGTCATGCACCCGGTACAACGCCGGAATCTCGTGCTTCTTCAGGAACTCAGCGGTGGCCACGTTGGCCGCCAGCATGCATTCCTCGATCAGCTTGTGAGCATCGTTACGTGTAGTCGGGGTGATCGCGGCGATCTTGCGCTCGGAACCGAAGACAATTCGGGTTTCCTGGGTTTCAAAATCGATCGCGCCACGCACGTGACGAGCGCCCAGCAACACCTTGTACAGCGAATACAGCTGCTTGAGGTGTGGAACCACGCCCGCGTATTCAGTACGCAGGGCCTTGGCTTCGCTGGTTTTTGGCGTTTCCAGAATGGTGCTGACCTTGTTGTAGGTCAGGCGCGCCTGGGAGTGGATCACCGCTTCGTAGAACTGGTAGTCGGTCATTTCACCGGTTTTCGAGATGGTCATCTCGCACACCATGGCCAAACGGTCGACTTTCGGGTTCAGGGAGCACAGACCGTTGGACAGCTGCTCAGGCAGCATCGGGATCACGCGCTCCGGGAAGTACACGGAGTTGCCGCGCACCTGAGCTTCGTTATCCAGCGCCGAACCAATCTTCACGTAGCTGGACACGTCGGCAATCGCGACGAACAACTTCCAGCCGCCGGAGAACAGGCGCAGCTTGCCAGGCTTGGCTTCGCAGTAGACCGCATCGTCGAAGTCGCGAGCGTCTTCGCCGTCGATGGTGACGAACGGCAGATGACGCAGGTCGATGCGTTTTTCTTTGTCTTTCTCTTCCACTTGCGGCTTGAGCTTGGCGGCTTCTTTGAGCACCGCATCAGGCCACACGTGAGGAATATCGTAGGTGCGCAGCGCAACATCGATTTCCATGCCCGGCGCCATGTAGTTGCCGACCACTTCAACGATATCGCCCTGAGGCTGGAAGCGCGCAGTCGGCCAGTGGGTGATTTTCACCTCGACAAACTGGCCGACCTTGGCGGCGCCATTGCGGCCCGGGGTAATCAGCACTTCCTGCTGGACCTTCGGGTTATCCGGCACCACAAAACCGATGCCGCCTTCTTCGAAGTAACGGCCAACGATCGATTCGTGAGCACGCGACACCACTTCGACGATCACGCCTTCACGGCGACCACGACGGTCCAGGCCGGAAACGCGTGCCAGGGCACGGTCGCCATCGAACACCAGGCGCATTTGCGCCGGGCTCATGAACAGATCGTCGCTGCCGTCGTCCGGGATCAGGAAGCCGAAGCCGTCACGGTGACCGGCGATGCGGCCCAGGATCAGGTCGAGCTTATCCACAGGCGCGTAAGTGCCACGGCGGGTGTAGATCAGTTGAGCGTCGCGCTCCATGGCACGCAAACGGCGGCGCAGGGCTTCGAGCTGGTCTTCGGTGGTCAGACCGAACTCTTCAACCAGCTGCTCACGGCTAGCAGGCGAACCCCGATCGGCGAGGTGCGCCAGGATCAGTTCGCGGCTAGGAATAGGGTTTTCATATTTTTCCGCTTCACGAGCGGCCTCGGGATCGAGGGACTGCCAATCGGCCATTAGAGAGTTTTCACCTTGTCTATATGCGGGTTAGTTTGGCATACGCGTATTGAAACGGGAAATTTCAGGCATCAACAAGTGTTTAAAAGCCCTTTGCAGCCCCCAGCGAGCACCTTGCACGACCATTGGCGAAATTTTCCAGGCTTTTTTCATGGCAGGGCTTTACAGCTCAAATCCCCCTCCGTATAGTGCGCGCCATCGACGACGGCAACGTTGTTGATGTTGCCCAGGTGGTGAAATTGGTAGACACGCCAGCTTCAGGTGCTGGTGATCGCAAGGTCGTGGAAGTTCGAGTCTTCTCCTGGGCACCAAATTCAGATCAAACCCGCGAAAGCGGGTTTTTTCGTTTCAGGCCTTTGATTTTTAAAGGGATTCTTGATTTATATTTTTGAATCAGGGGTTTACAGATCAAAAAGCCCTCCGTATAGTTCGCTCCATCAACAGCGCAAGCGTTGCTGATAATGCCCAGGTGGTGAAATTGGTAGACACGCCAGCTTCAGGTGCTGGTGATCGCAAGGTCGTGGAAGTTCGAGTCTTCTCCTGGGCACCAAATTCAGATTAAACCCGCGAAAGCGGGTTTTTTCGTTTCCGGGGTTTGAAAACCCTCCCGCCGATTTGCCCCTCGTTCGCACTTGAGAAGTTTTATCGTTTATCCTTGCAACGATTTGTTGCATACAAGCGAGGAAACCTTCGGATGACCATCCGCGATACCCGTCTCAAGACGTCCCTTCTGCGTGGCCTGACCCTCACCCTGCTCGGCCTGACCCTGCTCACGCCCGCCGCCTACTCCGCCGACAAGGTTTCTTTGACCCTGTACAACGGCCAACACAAAGAAGTTGGCGATGAACTCGCCAAGGCCTTCGAAGCCAAAACCGGCATTCACGTCAACGTGCGCAAAGGCAGCAGCAACCAACTGGCCAGCCAGATCGTCGAAGAAGGCGCCCGCTCGCCTGCCGACGTGATCTACACCGAAGAATCGCCGCCGCTGAACAAACTTGGCGAGCAAGGCCTGCTGGCCAAAATCGACGCCAGCACCCTCGACGTATTGCCCAAGGATTATGTCGGCGCCAACGGCGACTGGATGGGCGTGACTGCACGCACCCGCGTCGTGGCATTTAACCCGAAACTGATCGCAGAAAAAGACCTGCCCAAATCCGTACTGGATTTCGCCGGCCCCGAGTGGCAGGGCAAAGTTGGCTTCGTGCCCACCAGCGGCGCGTTCCAGGAACAAGCCGTGGCGATCATCAAGCTGCACGGTCGCGAAGCCGCCGAAGAATGGCTGACCGGCCTGCGCGCGTTCGGCAAGGTCTACAGCAACAACATGGTCGCCCTAAAAGCCGTAGAGAACGGCGAAGTAGCCACCGTACTGGTGAACAATTACTACTGGTTCGCCCTCAAAAAAGAAAAAACCAACCTCGATTCCCAGCTGCATTACTTCACCGACGGCGACGTCGGCGGCCTGATTACCGTGTCCTCGGCTGCCGCGCTGAAATCCAGCAAACACCCTAAAGAGGCCCAGCAACTGCTGGCATTCATGGCCAGTGAAGAAGGCCAGCGCGTCATCACCAACACCTCGGCTGAATACCCGCTGCGCAAGGGCATGGAATCCAGCCGCGGCCTCAAGCCTTTCAGCGAGCTGCAACCGCCAAAGGTCACCCCTGCGGACTTGGGCAATGCCGAAGAAGCGCTGGACCTGGAACGTGACGTTGGCTTGAACTGATGAACCCATCGCTACCTGCCCCCGCCCTGCGCGGGGGCTTCAGCCCGCGCCGCAAGCGCCCATCGATCTGGCTGTTGCTGCCCGTGCTGTTTCTGGTGGGATTGAGCCTGCTGCCGCTGGTGTATGTCGCCACCAAAGCCTGGCAAGCGGGCTGGTCAGAGGCCGTGCATCTGCTCTGGCGCCCCTACGTTTTTGGATTGCTGCGCAACACCCTGGCGCTGATGGTCGGGGTGACAGTGGCGTGCGGTGTGATCGGTTTGTCCCTGGCGTGGCTGCTGGAGCGCAGCAACTTGCCGGGTCGGCGCATCTGGGGCGTGATCCTGTGCCTGCCGTTTGCAGTGCCGGCGTTTGTCAGCAGCTTTACCTGGGTGTCGCTGAGCGCCAATTTTGAAGGGCTGGGCGGGGCGATTCTGGTGATGAGCCTGTCCAAATACCCCTTAGTGTTTTTGCCGGTGGCGGCGACCTTGCGCAATCTTGATCCGTCCCTTGAAGAGTCGGCACGCACCCTCGGGCTGAACCGCTGGGGCGTGTTTTGGCGCATCACCCTGCCCTTGCTATGGCCTTCGCTACTGGCCGGCGCGCTGCTGATCGCTTTGCATATGCTGGTGGAATTCGGCGCGCTGTCGATCATTGGACTGCAGACCTTCACCACCGCGATCTATCAACAGTTCGAACTGGAATTCAGCAATGCCAACGCCGCAATGCTGTCGGCGGTATTGCTGGTGATGTGCTTGACGCTGCTGTGGCTGGAGTTGCGTGTGCGAGGCAAGGGCCGGCATGTGCGCATCGGCCAAGGCGCGGCGCGGCATGCCGAGCAGGTTCGACTGGGCAAGTGGGCGCCGCTGGGGCAAGTCTATTGCCTGGCGCTGGCGATTATTGGCAGCGGCATTCCACTGGGGATGCTGGGTTACTGGCTGGCGGTGGGTTCGTCGGCGGCGTTTCCGGTGGCCGAGATTGGTGAAGCGTTGCTGTCCTCCCTGGCACTGTCTCTGGGTGGCGCGGCGCTTTGCCTGGTGCTGGCCGTGCCGGTTGGACTGTTGGTGGTTCGCTATAAAGGCCAGCTGGCGATCTGGGCCGAGCGCCTGCCGTATTTGCTGCACGCCCTGCCTGGCCTGGTGATTGCGCTGACGCTGGTGTATTTCGCGCTGCATTACGTGCCGGCGCTGTATCAGACGTCGGCGTTGTTGCTGATCGCTTATGCGTTGTTGTTTCTGCCGCTGGCACAGGCGCCGATTCGTACCGCGCTGAACAAGGCTGCGCCGCAGTTGGAAGAGGCGGCGCGCACATTGGGTGCATCGTCGTTCAGCGCGTTTTGCCGGGTGACGCTGCCGATTATTTTCCCGGCATTGGGTGCGGCGTTTGCGCTGGTGTTTCTGGATGCGATGAAGGAGCTGACGGCGACGTTGCTGCTGAGCCCGACCGGGCTGAATACCTTGGCGACCGCCGTGTGGGCGCATACCGCGAATGTGGAGTTCGCGGCGGCGGCGCCTTATGCGGCGTTGTTGATTCTGGTTTCCGGATTACCGGTCTATTTACTTACGACCCGGATGTATCTGAGCCGCTGAAATAGCCATCGCAGGCAAGCCAGCTCCCACATTTTGAATTGCGAACCCATTCAAAGGTGGGAGCTGGCTTGCCTGCGATGGGGCCAGTGCAAACAACACTAAGCCCTGAACTGCCCGAGGCTCGCCTTCAACTGCGCCGCCAACCCATCCAGCACCTTGCCACTGGCAGTCGTTTCCACTACCGCCTGCGCCGCACGCTCAGCCTGAGCATGAATCACCTCGACCCGTCCACGCACTGCATGCGCGCCTTGCGCCTGATGCTCAGCCGCACGCGTTGCCAAGCCAATGGCCGCATGCACCTGCTCCACCGACGCCTGCACCGTCTGCTGCAAGCGCACGCTGTCGCGCAACACCAGTAAGCCTTCGTTTGCCTGGCGACCCGCCTTGCTGATGGTCTCCACCGCTTCGCGCGCACCCTGCTGCAACGCCACGATGTGCGCCTGAATATCCCCGGTAGAGCTTTGGGTTTTACTCGCCAGCGCACGCACTTCGTCCGCCACCACGGCAAAACCACGCCCCGTCTCACCCGCGCGCGCCGCTTCAATCGCAGCGTTGAGCGCCAGCAGGTTGGTCTGCTCGGCAATCCCGTGGATCACCGTCAGCACCACTTCGATTTGCTGACTTTGCTGCGCCAGTCGCTCAATCACTTTGGAGCCGGACTGCACCTGCCCCGCCAACGCTTCGATCAAGCTGCCGACCTCGGCTGAAGTCCGCGAGTTCTCATCCGTGGCCTGACGAATATCCACGACCTGCTGCAGTGCTGCCTGCATCGCATGGCTTTCGGCCTGGGCCTCATCAGCCATTTGCGACAGCGCGCGCAAGCTCTCGGCCACCTCGTCACGCTGCAAGCCCGCCGCCGCGTCAGCCCCGGCATTGCGCAAGGTCATCGCGCCGATTTCCACGCCGGTTCGCTGGGCCACATCCCCCGCCTCGCGCACGATAGGCTGCAACTTATCCACAAAGCGGTTGACCGCCGACGCCATGTCGCCAATCTCATCTTTGCTGTTGATCTGCACACGCTTGGTGAGGTCGCCCTCGCCCGCCGCCAGGTCATCCATGGCCGCAATCAACAGCTTCAGACGATTGACCACGCGGCGCCCCAGTACGATGGCGATCAGCAGCAACACGCCGAACCCGACAATGGCGAGCCCCATGCCGATGCGCCAGCGCAGGGTGCCGGCGGCCTCCTGCACGGCGCCGGTGGTGTTCGCCGTCATCTGGGTGGCGGTGGCTTGCGCCGATTGCAGACGCGCGCCCATGGCGGCTGCACTGTCCGCCGCAGCGCCTTGCAGGCTGTCGCCGACCAACTGATCACTGCTGGCAATCAACGCGGCAAAGCGCTTATCCAGCGCCGCGAGGTCCGTTTCAACCGAGGCCGTCGAAACGCCCATGCGGACCTTGCCGATTTCCACCCCGTTGGGGCTGATGGATGCTTCAACGTAGTACACCGATGGGTCGTCCTTGGCCGCATTCAACACTTTGTCCAAAGCACGATCACCCGCCCCTTTCGCCAGCAATGCCTGGTTGATCGGGTTTTCACGGTTCAGGTAACGGGTCAAATGTTCACCCGCCGCGTCGTCGTAGACCACGAACAGCACATTGGGATTACGCTGGGCACGCCGGGCAAACTCCGACAATGTCGGCACGTCGCTGTCCCACATGGCGCGTGGCGCCACCGAGGCCAGCAGTTGCGCCATGTCATTGGCGGAGTCTTGCAGGTCTTTTTCCAGGGTCGCACGCAGTTGCTTCTGCTCGTCCTGCAAGCGCGAGGACAAACCGCTGGTGAGACGCTGACGAGTGCTGGACGACAGGCTGTCCAGGCTGGAGGTGACTTCCTTGCCGGCTTGCGCCAGCTCGCCAGACAGTTTCTGGCTGTCGATACCCAGGCGATTGCCCAAATCAGCTTCCAATGCCGTGACAGTGCTCCGCGTCAGAGCGACGGCTACCAGCACTTGCACCAAAAGGGCGATACCGAGGGTAACGAATACCGGCCGCAACAGCCGGCTTTGTAACAATGAGAGAACGGCAGACACTGTGAATCCCTCCACCACGGGTGCCATTAAATTGATAGCACCGCGAAAGAAAGAACCATAGCAAGGGTCGTGCCGTTTGCCAGGCAGAAACGACAAAGGGCTCCCGAAGGAGCCCTTTGCTTTCTACATCAACAGCTTATTAAGCGAACGGGTGACGCAGAACGATGGTCTCGTTGCGGTCCGGGCCCGTCGAAATAATGTCGATTGGCGCCCCGATCAGCGCTTCAACGCGTTTGATGTAAGCACGTGCGTTGGCAGGCAGCTCTTCCAGGGTTTTGGCACCCACGGTCGATTCGGTCCAGCCTGGCACTTCTTCGTACACAGGCTGCAGGCCTACGTAGCTGTCGGCGTCAGTCGGAGCAACGTCCTTGCCATCTGCATCTTTGTAGCCGACGCAGATGTTGATGGTTTCCAGACCGTCGAGTACGTCCAGCTTGGTCAGGCAGATGCCCGAGATGCTGTTCACATCGATAGCGCGACGCAGGATAACGGCGTCGAACCAGCCGCAACGACGCGCACGGCCAGTGGTGGCACCGAACTCGTGACCTTGCTTGGCCAGGTGTGCGCCGACTTCGTCGAACAGCTCAGTCGGGAACGGCCCCGAACCTACGCGGGTGGTGTAAGCCTTGGTGATGCCCAGGATGTAGTCCAGGAACATCGGGCCCACGCCGGAACCGGTGGCAACGCCGCCAGCGGTGGTGTTGGAGCTGGTCACGTACGGGTAGGTGCCGTGGTCGATGTCCAGCAGCGAGCCTTGAGCGCCTTCGAACATGATGTCTTTGCCAGCGCGACGCAGGTCGTGCAGCTCGGCGGTCACGTCCAGCATCAGCGGCTTGAGCAGCTCAGCGTATTCCTTGCACTCGGCCAGGGTCTTTTCGAACTCGATGGCCGGCTCTTTGTAGTAACCCACCAGCATGAAGTTGTGGTAATCCACCAGTTCACGCAGTTTGTCTTCAAAGCGCGGCATGTTGAGCAGGTCGCCCACACGCAGGCCACGACGTGCAACCTTGTCTTCGTATGCCGGGCCGATGCCGCGACCGGTCGTACCGATCTTCAGCTCGCCACGGGCCTTTTCACGGGCCTGGTCCAGCGCCACGTGGAAGGACAGGATCAGCGGGCAGGACGGGCTGATACGCAGACGCTTGCGCACCGGTACGCCTTTCTCTTCCAGCTTGATGATCTCGCGCAGCAGGGCGTCAGGTGCAACGACCACGCCGTTGCCGATCAGGCACCGCACGCCTTCGCGCAGTACGCCCGACGGGATCAGGTGCAAAACGGTTTTTTCGCCATCGATGACCAGGGTGTGGCCAGCGTTGTGGCCACCTTGGTAGCGCACTACGGCGGCAGCATGTTCGGTCAGCAGATCAACGATCTTGCCTTTGCCCTCATCACCCCATTGGGTGCCCAGGACTACGACATTCTTACCCATAACACTTGTCCTCATTCGCGCAAACTTGGTGCCGGCGATGGCCGGCAGGAAAACTCAAGAAGCCAGTGGCGATACTTGCCAAAGCCCGTTCTGCAGAATCAATTGCCGGTCGCAGTCCGCATCACGGGCGACGGCCAATGGCTGCCCAGGCAAGGCCTGGACAACACGCTGACCCTCACTGCGCAACTGGCAAACCTGCTGCCAGAGTGCTGCGTCCGTACTGTCGGGCATCCAGATGCCACCAGACGGCAGCTCGACCTCAGCACGCCCCAGGGTCACCAGGGTTTTCAAATCGGTGGAAAAGCCGGTCGCCGGACGCGCACGACCGAAGTCGGCGCCGATATCGTCGTAACGACCGCCCTGGGCGATGGCCTGGCCAACACCCGGTACAAACACCGCGAACACCACACCGGTGTGGTAGTGGTAACCGCGCAACTCGCCCAGGTCAAAATACAGCGGCAGCTGCGGGAACCGGGCCGACAACTGCTCGGCAATCGCCAGTACATCATTCAGTGCAGCCAATACCGGCGCTGGCGCATTGGCCAGACGCTCACGCGCAGCCACCAGCACTTCAGGGCCGCCGCACAGGTTCACCAACGCACGCAGCATGCCAGCCAAATCCGCAGGCACACCCTCGGTGAGAGCGATCACTTCATCGATAGCCTTGCGTTGCAGGGCATCGAACAACTGTTGTTCCACTTCACCGGACAAACCGGCCGCACGGGCCAGGCCACGGTAGATACCCACGTGACCGAGGTCCATGTGCACATCCGGCACGTCGGCCAATTGCAGCATGGCCAGCATCAAGCTGATCACTTCAACGTCGCTGCTCGGGCTGGCATCGCCGTACAACTCGGCGCCCAACTGGATCGGGCTACGCGAAGACGACAAGGCGCGTGGTTGCGCATGCAGCACGCTGCCGGCGTAGCACAAGCGGCTCGGGCCTTCGCGACGCAGGGTGTGCGCATCAATGCGCGCCACTTGCGGCGTGATGTCGGCACGGAAACCCATTTGCCGGCCCGATTGCGGGTCGATGACCTTGAAGGTGCGCAGATCCAGGTCCTGGCCCGCGCCGGTCAGCAGGGATTCCAGGTACTCGATATGGGGGGTCACGACAAACTCGTAACCCCAGCTCTGGAACAGATCCAACACCTGGCGACGCGCTACTTCAATGCGCGCAGCTTCCGGTGGCAGTACTTCTTCGATGCCATCTGGCAGCAGCCAGCGGTCTACCGTTGCCATTACGCCAATCCCCTATGATCCGGGCGGCCAGCCCTCGGCCGAGCCTTGAGTGAAGCAGAAAATACCCGGCCCCCGCATAAACAACGCGCAAGAACGACGTGACGAATGGCCTGCCAGCGGCCTCGTCGGGCACTTTCCTCGAAAAACCTGTGGCGTCTGCAGCGCACAACAACAATCAAACATGCAGACGCAAAAAAGCCGGGAATTTCCCGGCTGCCGCATCATACACCCGTTTTCTGAAAGGATCACCCCGCCAGGCGTTTTAGCCGCCCGACGGAGTGCGCCCCAAGGTCACAGGCTGTTACTTGGACTTTTCCAGGTAGCGGAAGAACTCGCTGCTTGGGTCCAGCACCATGACGTCGGTTTTGTTCGCGAAGCTTTCACGGTAAGCACGCAGGCTACGGTAGAACGCGTAGAACTCCTGGTCCTGGCCGTAAGCCTTGGAGTAAATCGACGCGGCTTGAGCGTCGCCATCACCACGGGCCTCTTCAGACTCGCGATAGGCTTCGGCCAACAGTACACGGCGCTGACGGTCAGCATCCGCACGGATACCTTCAGCCAACTCGTTACCCTTGGCGCGGTGCTCACGGGCTTCACGCTCACGCTCGGTGCTCATGCGCTCGAACACGCTGCGGTTCACTTCTTTCGGCAGGTCAATGGCCTTGACCCGAACATCAATCACTTCGATGCCCAGCTCTTTTTCCGCCATTGTGTTCAACGAACGCGTGATGTCAGCCATCAGCGCATCACGTTCACCGGATACCACCTCGTGCAGGGTGCGCTTACCGAACTGGTCACGCAGGCCCGACTCCAGACGGCGCGACAAACGCTCGTCAGCAATCTGCTTGAGGCCGGAGGTCGCGGTGTAGAAGCGCTCGGCATCCTTGACGCGCCACTTGGCGTAGGCGTCAACCATCACGGCTTTCTTTTCCAGGGTCAGGAAGCGCTGTGTCGGTGCATCCAGGGTCATCAGGCGGCCGTCGAACTTGCGCACCTGGTTCACGTAGGGGACCTTCACATGCAGGCCCGGCTGGACATCCGCCTGGACCACACGACCGAATTGCAGCAACACCGCGCGCTCGGTCTGAGACACGATGTAGAAGCAGTTCCAGGCAGCGATGACCACGACGACACCCACAATCAGGGCTGTCAGCGATTTATTGTTCATCAACGACTCTCCCTGGTACGTGTTTGCTGTTGCAGCAAGTCAGCGGCCGCACGGGCGCTCGCTTCATTGGCAGCGGCATTCGAACTGGTGGACGGCGCGCTGGTGCCGCTACGACCCCCTTCGATCATCTTGTCCAGCGGCAGGTACAGCAGGTTGTTCTGCCCACCTTTGCTGCCAGTCACGAGAACCTTGCTGGTGTTGCTGAAGACTTCCTGCATGGTGTCCAGGTACAGACGCTCGCGGGTCACTTCAGGTGCCTTGCGGTACTCGGCAACCAGCTTGGTGAAGCGATCCGCCTCACCCTTGGCGCGAGAGACCACTTCGTCACGGTAACCGTTGGCATCCTCAAGGATGCGCTGGGCCTGACCACGGGCTTCCGGCACGACGCCGTTGGCGTAGGTTTCAGCCTGGTTGCGCGAACGCTGCTCGTCTTCACGGGCGCGGATCACGTCATCAAAGGCTTCCTGTACTTCACGCGGTGCCGCTGCGCTTTGTATGTTGACCTGAGTGACAGTAATACCGGTGCGATAGGTGTCGAGGAACCGTTGCAGGCGCTCCTTGATCTCACTGGCCATCAATTCACGACCTTCGGTCAGCACCTGATCCATGGCGGTGGAACCCACCACATGGCGGAGCGCACTTTCAGTCGCTTGTTGCAGGCTGATTTCCGGCTGGTCAACGTTCAGCACGAAGTCCTGCAGGTTGCTGATCTTGTACTGCACGGTCAGCGGCACTTCGACGATATTCTCGTCTTCGGTCAGCATCTGGCCCTGCTTGGTGTAGGCACGCTCACGCGTGACGTTCTCCATGTACTTCTTGTCGATCGGCGGGAAGTAGATGTTCAGGCCCGGGCCGACAGTCTCGTAGTACTTGCCGAAGCGCAGCACCACGGCTTGTTCCTGCTCGTCCACGACATACACGGCGCTGTACAGCCAAACGGCTGCGAGCACGACAAGGCCCAGGCCCAACAGGCCATAGCCGCCGCCCTTGCTGGTACGACCGCCGTCGTCACCACCACCACGTTTTTTCCCACCACCGAACAACCCATTCAGGCTTTCCTGCAGCTTTCGGAAGGCCTCGTCGAGATCCGGTGGCCCCTTGCGGTCGCCATTATTGCGGCGCTTACCACCCCAAGGATCCTGATTATTCGAGTTGCCACCCGGCTCATTCCAAGCCATAGCGCTCTCCATCTGATAAAGCAAAGACGCACCCACGGCGCGCCGACCAATGCTACAGAATGCCTGCTACTGCGGCACAACCGCTTTCGGAGGCTTTTATTGCAAAGTGTGTTGTTCGATGAACTCTGTCGGTACCACGCCTTCACGACTGACCAGCCGATTCAGCTCCGAGCGCGGCAATCGAACGGCCAGCAAGCTGACACCTTCTTCGTCGTATTCTTCTTTCTGTACCGCGCCCAGCTCGAAAAACTGTGCACGCAGTCGAGCAAAACGCTGAGGCAAGCGCAAGGTGCCGATAAACAAATCGCTGCCCAACAGCTCGGCAATGGCTTGTTCAAGTAATTCCAGACCACTGCCATCACGCGCCGACAACCAGACCCGCTGGGGCTTGCCGTCTTCGTCGCGCTGGATCTGTGGCTCTACGCCCTCAAGCAAATCGAGTTTGTTATAGACCTCAAGGATCGGCAAGTCCTGGGCGCCAATCTCGCCCAGCACCACCATCACCTGCTCGATCTGCAACATGCGATCCGGTTCGGCCGCATCGATCACGTGCAACAGCAGGTCGGAATTGCTCGACTCTTCGAGCGTAGACCGAAATGCCTCGACCAGCTTGTGGGGCAAGTGACGAATGAAACCCACAGTGTCGGCCAGGACAATCGGCCCCAGGTCGTCCAGTTCAAGACGGCGCAAGGTCGGGTCGAGGGTGGCGAACAGTTGGTCGGCGGCGTACACGTCGGATTTGGTCACGTTGTTGAACAGCGTGGATTTACCGGCGTTGGTATAGCCCACCAGTGAAACGGTCGGGATATCCGCCCGCATGCGGCCACGTCGCGATTGCTCGCGCTGGCTGCGCACTTTCTCAAGCCGGCCCTTGATCTGGCGCAGGCGAACCCGCAGCAGACGGCGGTCGGTTTCGAGCTGGGTTTCACCCGGGCCACGCATACCGATACCGCCACCCTGACGCTCAAGGTGAGTCCAGCCGCGAACCAGCCGGGTGCTCATGTGGTCAAGCTGAGCCAGTTCTACCTGGAGCTTGCCTTCATGGGTACGCGCGCGTTGGGCGAAAATATCGAGAATCAGGCCGGTACGGTCGATCACGCGACACTCGAAAACACGTTCGAGGTTACGTTCCTGACTCGGCGTGAGGACGTGGTTGAAGATCACCAGATCGGCTTCTTCGGCATGCACCAGGTCGCGCAGTTCCTCGACCTTGCCGCTGCCAATCAGGAATTTGGCGGTTGGCCGATGACGCGGTACGTTAAAAAACGCAACGGTCTCGGCGCCGGCCGAATTTGCCAACTCCTGAAACTCCTGCGGATCTTCGCGCGCCTCAGGGTCCTGTCCATCCAAGTGAACGAGGATTACCCGTTCACCACCACCGTGGCGCTCAAAGAACAAAGGAGACTCCTATCAGGCGTTACCTGGCTCAGCGTCACCCACTTCGTCACCGGCTGCGCTAGGCAGACGAATTGGACGAACTGGAACGACTGTCGAGATAGCGTGCTTGTAAACCATCTGGCTGACGGTGTTTTTCAGCAGGATCACGAACTGGTCGAAGGACTCGATCGTGCCTTGCAGCTTGATACCGTTAACCAGGTAGATGGAAACCCCAACTTTCTCTTTACGTAAAGTATTCAAGTAAGGGTCTTGTAGCGAATGCCCTTTTGACATGTGCCGCACTCCTTTAAGGATCAATAATAAAATTCGGAAAATAGATAGCTCATGGCCGTCACACCCCCAAGGATAGACGGCAATTGCAAGGACTCAGCTCAATATGGAGACCGTTCCCAAGTATTTCAAGGCGCGTGACAGATTGTCGCTGTCCAGGCTGTCCAGCCAGTGCAAATCGCTCCAGCTGCGCAACCAGGTGAACTGGCGCTTCGCCAATTGGCGCGTGGCGATGATGCCGCGCTCCTGCATTTCGGCTGACGTCAGCTTGCCATCCAGATGATCCCAGACTTGGCGGTAGCCTACAGCACGTATCGAAGGCAACCCGGGATGCAGGTCACCTCTGGAACGCAGTGCTACGACCTCGTCCACAAACCCCTGTTCCAACATAATTGTGAATCTTTGTGCAATTCGTTCATGCAGCACCTGACGATTTGCCGGAGCGATGGCCAGATTCGCCACAGTATAGGGTAATTGTGACCCACCAGATGCGCCTGCATCAGCACTTTGCGCAGTTTGTTTCAGCCTGTGTTCAGTCATGGTCTGGCCGCTGACCCGCCAGACTTCCAGCGCGCGCGTCAGTCGCTGGGGGTCATTGGGGTGGATGCGCGCCGCTGAAACTGGATCCACCGCCGCCAACTGATCGTGCAAGGCTTGCCAGCCAAGGCGTGCAGCCTCTTCTTCAAGCTCAGCGCGCACCTGGGCGTCGGCAGGCGGCATATCGGCCAGCCCTTCCTGCAACGCCTTGTAGTAAAGCATCGTGCCGCCCACCAGCAGCGGAATATTGCCCCGCGCAGTGATCTCGGCCATGGCGGCAAGGGCATCGGTGCGAAAATCAGCGGCTGAATAGCTCTGCGACGGGTCAATGATGTCGATCAATTGATGCGGATGCCGGGCCAGCAACGCTTTCGAAGGCTTGGCGGTACCGATGTCCATGTCCCGGTAAACCAGGGCAGAGTCGACGCTGATGAGCTCGCACGGCAGCACTTTGGTCAGCTCGATGGCCAAGTCGGTTTTGCCGGCGGCTGTGGGGCCCATCAGGAAAATCGCGGGGGGCAAGGCACTCATCAGCGGCCGCGCAAGAACAGTTTGTCCAGATCGTCCAGGCCCATCTGGGTCCAGGTCGGTCGGCCATGGTTGCATTGCCCGCTGCGCTCGGTGTTTTCCATGTCGCGCAACAAACCGTTCATTTCCGGCAAGGCCAGGCGGCGGTTGGCGCGGATTGCACCGTGGCAGGCCATGGTGCCGAGCAGTTCGTTGATATGCGCCTGGATACGGTCGCTGGTGCCATATTCCATCAGGTCGGCCAGTACATCGGCGACCAGACGGTTGGCTTCGGCCTGCTTGAGCAGCGCAGGAATCTGGCGGATTGCCAGGGTTTCCGGGCCCAGGCGCTGCAATTCAAAGCCGAGTTTCTGGAAAACGCTGTGGTGTTCTTCGGCGCAATCGGCTTCGCGCTGGCTGACGGCCAGGGATTCCGGCACCAACAACGGCTGCCCACTGAGGCCTTCACTGGCCATGGCGATCTTCAGGCGCTCGTACATGATCCGCTCGTGGGCGGCGTGCATGTCCACCAGCACCAGGCCATGGGCGTTTTCCGCAAGGATGTAGATGCCCTTGAGTTGCGCCAACGCGTAACCCAACGGCGGAATATCCCCGCCACCTTCCGGCAAGGCCACAGGAGCACCCGGTTCAGCCCCCGGCAGCGGCGCGAAAAACTCGCGATACGCCGCCTGCGCCTCGGCCACCGGCACGGCAGATTGCGGGCGCGGCGTGTACTGGTACTGATAACCCGCCCCGGAACCGGAACCTGGTGCGGTGTACGAAGGTTGAGGCTGCGGCGATTGCAGCAGGTTGGCGGCCAGACTCATTTCGCCTTGCGGGCCAAATTCACCCGCCTCAGGGCCACTGGGACGAACAACAGCCGTCACAATCGGCGCAGACAGCTGATCATCCGGGCGCACATCACCCAACGCGCGGTGCAAGGTGCCATAAAGGAAGTCATGCACCATGCGCCCGTCACGGAAGCGCACTTCGTGCTTGGTCGGGTGCACGTTGACGTCAACCACCGACGGGTCGACCTCAAAAAACAGTACAAACGTCGGGTGCCGTCCGTTGAACAGCACATCGCGATACGCCTGACGCACCGCGTGCGCTACCAGCTTGTCGCGCACCGCACGGCCATTCACAAAGAAATACTGCAAATCTGCCTGGCTGCGCGAGAAGGTCGGCAGACCGACCCAACCCCATAGCCGCAAGCCATTGCGCTCGATTTCAATCGGCAGCGCCTGCTCCAGGAAGCCCGAACCGCAAATCGCCGAGACACGCCGAGCGCGCGCGGCATCGTCATGGGCTTCGTGCAGGCTAAGGATGGTTTTGCCGTTGTGGCGCAGGTGGAAGGCCACATCGAAACGCGCCAGTGCCAGGCGCTTGATCACTTCTTGCAGGTGATCGAATTCGGTTTTTTCAGCCTTGAGGAATTTGCGGCGCGCCGGGGTATTGAAAAACAGGTCGCGCACTTCCACCGACGTACCCACTGGGTGCGCGGCTGGCTGGACACGGGGCGCCATGTCGCGGCCTTCTGTTTCCACTTGCCAGGCTTGCTCGGCGTTGCGGGTGCGCGAAGTCAGGGTCAGGCGAGCCACGGAGCTGATGGAAGCCAGGGCTTCACCGCGAAAGCCCAGGCTCATTACCCGTTCCAGGTCTTCAAGGTCACGAATCTTGCTGGTGGCGTGACGCGCCAGTGCCAACGGCAGGTCATCGGAGGAGATGCCGCTGCCATCGTCGCGAACGCGCAGCAGCTTGACGCCGCCCTGTTCCACGTCCACATCAATGCGCTTGGCGCCGGAGTCGATGCTGTTTTCCAGCAGCTCCTTGATCACCGAGGCCGGGCGCTCAACCACTTCACCCGCGGCAATCTGGTTGGCAAGGCGCGGGCTGAGCAGCTCGATACGCGAGCCGCTGTTCAAGACTGATTCGCTCATTACTGCGCCGCCAATTCAGTGCCGGGGATGGTCAACACCTGGCCGACTTTCAACTCATCGGTCTTCAGGTTATTCGCGCTGCGCAAAGTGGCGGGCGACACCTGGAAACGCACGGCCAGCATGGCCAGCGTGTCACCGGGCTGAACGCGATGATCACGCGGGCCCTGGGCGATTTTCCCGGAGTCACGCAACCAGGCGATATAGGTGCCCGGCGGCGGGTTCTGCTGGAAGAACTGGCGAATACCGGCGCTGATCGAACGCGCCAGCGCCTGCTGGTGGCTGGAGCTGGCCAGTTTCGAGGCCTCATTGGAGTTGGAGATAAACCCGGTTTCCACCAGGATCGACGGAATGTCCGGCGACTTCAACACCATGAACCCGGCCTGTTCCACACGCTGTTTGTGCAACGAGGTCACACGGCCGATATTGCTCAGGACTTTCTGGCCGACGTTCAGGCTGGAGGTCAACGAGGCCGTCATCGACAGGTCGAGCAGTACGCCAGCGAGCATTTTGTCCTTGTCATCGAGGGACACATTGCCCGCCCCGCCGATCAAGTCGGAACGGTTTTCACTGTCGGCCAGCCAACGCGCGGTCTCGGACGTGGCGCCGCGATCCGACAGGGCAAACACCGAGGCGCCAAAGGCGGCAGACGACGGTGCGGCGTCGGCGTGGATCGACACAAACAGGTCAGCGCCTTTCTTGCGCGCGATTTCCGTACGGCCACGCAACGGGATGAAATAGTCGCCCGTGCGCGTCAGCTCGGCGCGGTAGCCTTTCATGCCGTTGACCTGGCGTTGCAGTTCACGGGCGATAGCCAGAACCACGTCTTTCTCATGCTGGCCGCGCGAGCCGGAAGCGCCCGGGTCTTCGCCACCATGACCGGCGTCGATCACCACGATAATGTCGCGCTTGCCCGCCGGGGCTGGCGGCGGAGGCGGCAACTTGACCTGCGGTTGCGACGGGTTGACGGGCACAGCGGGCACGGTCGCCACGCTTGGCGGCGGTGCGGGAGGCGGGTTGGCATCGGCGGCGTTGTCGAACAGGTCGACCACCAAGCGGTTGCCGTACTGGGCGTTTGGCGCCAGCACAAAGCTTTTCGGGGTCACGGCCTTTTTCAGATCGATGACCACGCGTAAATCGGTCGGCGTGCGTTGGGCCGAGCGCATGGCGGTAATCGGGGTGTTGGCGGTGGACACTTTCAACGGCGCGGCCAGGGTCGCACCGTTGATATCGATCACCAGGCGATCAGGCGACGACAGGGTAAAAACGCTGTGCTGGACCGGGCCAGACAGGTCGAACACCAGCCGCGTGTTATCCGGCGCTCGCCACAGGCGAACACTTTTCACCTGTGAAGCAGCCAGAGCATTGACAGTCATTGCCGCAAGCAACACCCCTACGACAGCAACCAACGCGCGAAAGCGCATACCTAACCCCACCAATTATTTGAATTCCAATGCCAAAGCGGCGCACCACGACTGGCCGCGCACGCTCTGGGGCAACAACTTCAGCTGACGTCCTTGCTCTTGGGGCGTAATGGTAATGGTCAGGTCCGGCTTTGGCAAAAAGCCTGTGCCTTTATCTGGCCACTCGATCAGACACAGCGCATCTTCGTCGAAGTAATCGCGGATGCCCATGTACTCAAGCTCTTCGGGATCGACCAGGCGATAGAGGTCGAAGTGAAAGGCGCGTATTGCACCGATCTCGTAGGGCTCAACCAGTGTGAACGTAGGGCTTTTAACTGCCCCGGCATGGCCCAGACCGCGAATAATCCCGCGTGACAGTGTGGTCTTGCCCGCGCCAAGGTCGCCCTCGAGGAAGATCAGCCCGGCGCCGGCCGTCACCTGGGCGATGCGATGACCGAATGCGACCATCGCGTCTTCATCGGCCAGGAAAAGGGTTATTTCAGACACGGCGACTGCTCCTCCAGCAATTGTCGAATGGCGGGTATCAAGTCGCTGGCAGCCAAGCCGCGGCCAAAGGTGCCTTGGCGATCCCCCGCCGTGGCGTGTAACCACACCGCCAGGCAGCTGGCGTCGAAGGCCGGCATGCCTTGGGCGAGCAACGCGCCGGTCAGGCCAGCGAGGACATCGCCGAGCCCCGCCGTGGCCATCGCCGGGTGACCCTGGTCACATCGAGAAACACGTCCGTCCGGGCTGGCTATCAAACTGCCAGCCCCCTTGAGGATAGCCACTGCATTGAATTTCTGACTTAAAGCGCGCGCCACCTTAAGGCGGTCGGCCTGAACTTCGGCTGTCGTGATGCCCATCAAACGCGCAGCTTCACCTGGGTGCGGCGTAATCACTGAGTTGGCGGGCAAGCTCACGCCGCCCTTCGCCAGTTGATTCAAGGCGTCGGCGTCCCAGACCTGTGGCTGTTTGGCATTGGCGGCGACGGACAGCAGGCTTTTACCCCAGGCAGCATCGCCCAGCCCCGGGCCGATAACGATCACCGAGATCTTTTCCAGCAGCCCCATTAACTGGTTAGCCGAACTGACGCCAACGGTCATGACTTCCGGCAAACGCGCCAACGCGGCGGGCACGTGCTCGGGCCGGGTCGCCAGCGACACCATGCCCGCGCCACTGCGCAAGGCGCTTTCGGCGCTCAGCAGCGCTGCGCCGCCAAAGCCACGGTCGCCGCCGATGACCAGCAGGTGGCCGAACTGGCCTTTATGGGCGTCCGGGGAACGCGCAGCCAGTTGCGGCAAATGGCCGTGCAACAGGGGCTGAACGTCGGTTATTTCGTGTTTTGTCTGCGGCATGCGTCTTCAAGCTCCGATGTCTGGCAGAATTATACGCATCTAACCTGTGGTTTCCCGTGTCTCATGCCCGCTATTACCTCCGATCTGCCCGCCCTCGCCCAATCGATCAAAGACTGGGGCCGCGAGCTGGGCTTTCAACAAGTCGGCATCAGCGGCCTGGACCTGGCCGAGCATGAGCAGCACCTGCAACGCTGGCTCGACGCGGGCTACCACGGCGAGATGGAGTACATGGGCGCCCATGGCAGCAAACGCTCGCACCCCGATGAGCTGGTGCCGGGCACCTTGCGCGTGGTCTCGCTGCGCATGGATTATCTGCCAGGCGACACGCAAATGGCGCAACTGCTGGCAAAGCCGGAAAAAGCCTACATCTCGCGCTACGCCCTGGGCCGCGACTACCACAAACTGATCCGCAAGCGCGTGCAGCAACTGGCTGACCGCATTCAGGCGCAGATCGGCCCGTTTGGCTTTCGCGCGTTCGTCGACAGCGCGCCGGTGCTGGAAAAAGCCATCGCGGAACAAGCCGGGCTAGGCTGGATCGGCAAAAACACGCTGGTACTCAACCGCAAGGCCGGCAGTTATTTCTTCCTGAGCGAACTGTTTGTCGATTTGCCGTTGCCGGTAGATCCGCCCCACTCCACCGAACACTGCGGCCGCTGCACCGCCTGCCTGGATATCTGCCCCACCAATGCCTTCGTCGGCCCTTACGTACTCGACGCCCGGCGCTGCATTTCCTACCTGACCATCGAGCTCAAAAGCGCCATCCCCGAAGACTTGCGCCCGCTGATAGGCAACCGCGTGTTTGGCTGCGATGACTGTCAGATCGTTTGCCCGTGGAATCGTTTCGCCCGCGCTACCGGCGAAAGTGATTTCAAGCCACGGCATAACCTGGATAACGCAGAACTGGCCGAACTGTTTATGTGGGACGAGGATAAATTCCTCAGCAGCACCGAAGGTTCGCCGCTGCGCCGCGCCGGTTATGAGCGCTGGTTGCGCAACCTGGCGGTGGGTCTTGGCAATGCACCGTCGAGCATTCCGGTGCTGGAAGCCTTGAAAGCGCGGCGTGATTACCCGTCAGAGCTGGTGCGCGAACACGTTGAGTGGGCGCTGAAGCAACACGCCGAGCGCTAGTGCACGTCGTCGTTGTAGACGAACTTGGGCATTTCCCAGTGAAAACGGATCGCCAGCAGGCGCAATAGAAAGCCGCTGAACAGGGTCAGCAGAATCGACTGTTCGCTGGGCAGTTCCAGGTACAGGCAGAGCATGTAGAACCAGGCCGCGAGAAACGACACGCTGGCGTACAGCTCACGGCGGAAGATCAGCGGAATGTCGTTACAGAAAATGTCGCGCAGGATGCCGCCGAAGACGCCGGTGATCACGCCGCTGACTGAGGCCACCAACATGCCGTGGCCCATTTCCAGGGCGGTCATGCAGCCGATCAGGGTGAAGGCCACCAGGCCGACGGCGTCCAGCGCCAGAAACAGCGAGCGCAGGTGGCGCATCAGCGGTGCAATGAAGATCGTCACCAACGCCGCGATGGAAGTCAGCACCAGGTATTCCGGGTGTTTGACCCACGTCAGCGGGTAATGCCCCAGCAGCACGTCACGTACCGAACCACCGCCCAGGGCGGTGACGCAGGCGATCAGCACCACACCAAACCAATCCATGCCACGGCGCCCGGCCGACAAGGCACCGGTCATGGCTTCGGCGGTGATGGCGATGAGGTAGAGCATCAACAGCATGATGGCGATCCTTGCGATTAGGCCGGCAGTCTAATCATTTGGCAGTGGCACCAAAAGGGGGCGCTTGGTGAAAGACCCCGTTGCCCCTATCGCAGGCAAGCCAGCTCCCACATTTTGAATGGGTTCACAAATCAAAGTGTGGGAGCTGGCTTGCCTGCGATAGGGCCAGAACAGGCGCCGCTTATCAGGCCTTGATGAAATGCTTGCGGTAATGCTGCAACTCGGCAATCGACTCGCGAATATCGTCCAGCGCCAAATGCGTGCTGCCTTTATGGAAGCTGTCTTTGACTTCCGGCGCCCAGCGCGCGGCCAGCTCTTTCAACGTAGATACGTCCAGGTTGCGGTAGTGGAAGTAGCTTTCCAGCCCTTTCATGTGGGTATAAAGGAAGCGACGGTCCTGGCAGATGCTGTTGCCGCAGATCGGCGACTTGCCCTTGGGCACCCACTGTTCCAGAAACTTGATGGTCTCGGCTTCGGCTTCGGCCATGCTGATGCGGCTGTCGCGCACGCGCTGGGTCAGGCCGGAGTTGCCGTGGGTGCGGGTATTCCACTCGTCCATGGTGGCGAGCACGGCGTCGCTGTGGTGGATCGCGATCACCGGACCTTCGGCCAAGGTGTTGAGGTTGCTGTCGGTGACAATGGTCGCCATCTCGATGATGACGTCGGTGTCTGGGTTCAGACCGGTCATTTCCAGATCGATCCAAATCAGGTTCTGTGGGTTTTGCATGGCTCTATTCTCTTGGCACCTTGGCGTAGCTGCGCAGTTTAGCAGGCAGGGGCGTGCTAGACTCGCGACCGTTTTACCCAACCTTTGCATTATCGACACGGAACACCAATGGCCAAACGCCAGCTCAATCGTCGCCAAAACTGGCGCATCGAAAAGATTCAGGGTGAACGCGCCGCTCGCGCCGCCAAACGTGAATCCTCCGCCGTGGAAGCGCTTGAGGGCGGCGACCTGGGCCCCGAACAAACGGGCCTGGTGATCGCGCACTTTGGCGTGCAGGTCGAAGTCGAGGCGCTGGAAGGCGAACTCGCGGGCCAGGTGTTCCGTTGCCACTTGCGGGCCAACCTGCCTGCGCTGGTGACCGGCGACAAGGTAGTGTGGCGCGCCGGCAATCAGGGTATCGGCGTGATCGTCGCCCAGTTGCCGCGCACCACCGAACTGCGTCGCCCCGACAGCCGTGGCCAGCTCAAGCCCGTGGCCGCCAACGTCGACATGATCGTGATCGTGTTCGCGCCACTGCCCGAGCCCCATGCCAACCTGATCGACCGCTACCTCGTAGCCGCCGAACATGCCGGTATCCGCCCGCTGTTGCTGCTGAACAAATTCGACCTGATCGACGAACAGAACGCCCCGGCGCTCAACGCACTGCTGGCGGTCTACCGCACCCTCGGCTACCCGGTGCTGGAAGTCTCGGCGCATCACGGCAATGGCATGGAACAACTCCAGCAGCAGCTGGACGGGCGCATCAGCGTGTTCGTCGGCCAGTCAGGCGTGGGCAAGTCATCGCTGGTCAACAGCCTGCTGCCGGAGGTCGACACCCGTGTCGGCCCGCTGTCGGAACTCTCCGGCCAGGGCACCCACACCACCACTACCGCGCGGCTGTTCCACTTCCCCGGCGGCGGTGAGTTGATCGACTCGCCGGGTATCCGCGAATTCGGCCTCGGCCACGTCAGCCGCAGCGATGTAGAAGCAGGTTTCATCGAGTTCAACGACCTGATCGGCACCTGCCGCTTCCGCGACTGCAAACACGACCGCGAGCCGGGTTGCGCGTTGCTCAAGGCGCTGGAAGATGGCCGCGTGCAACAGCAGCGGATGAACAGCTACCGGTCGATTATTGCGAGCTTGCCTGAGAGCAGCTACTGAAGATCCATTTCCTGATACATATAAAACAAGGCAAGCAGCCTCCCGATCCATTGATTTAATAGGGGCTGGCATCAAGAATCCGGACCAACTGGGTGGCGAGTACACGCAAGCCAGCTTGTATTCGGTTTTTTCGATGCCCATAATCGCTCCGTCACCAGCGAAAGCTGGCAGGAGTCTGGATCCTTTTCGGGGTTGATCCAGCGGCGCAGAAGGGGCGAAGCAAGCTCCACTGCGCGTCGAATGAAGCCGCCTTCGGGCGGCTTTGCTTTTTGTGGGGAATTAACCATTGGCTCTCTACTATCACCCCAAACAAGGCGATGTGCTGCTCTGCGACTTCACCCGAGGCTTTGTAGCCCCGGAAATGTTGAAGATCCGCAAAGTCGTAGTGATATCCCCTACCGCTACTCACCATCGCACACTCTGCACCGTAGTGCCGATCTCCTCTACCGCTCCCGAGATCCAGCACGACTGGCATCACTTGCTACGTACCAACCCCCTTCAAACCGATGGTTACAAAGAACTGTGGGTGAAGTGCGACATGATTTATACCGTCAGCTTCGAGCGCCTCGACAAGCTGCACAGAAAGACTCGTACCACGGGGCGACAGTATTTCGTGCCGCGCCTGGGTACCGATGATATGCGAGGTGTCATCAGCGGCGTGAAAGCCTACCTTCCGTTGTGACCCGAAATGAAAACGCCCCGACTATTCGGGGCGTTTTCATTGATAAAGAATATCGCAGGTCTATTACGACCCGGGCGCAGGCGCAGGCGCCGTAGGATCTTTCACCCCACCATCATCAAACAGGTTCAGCTTCTGGCGCAGCTCATGCGCCGGCAACGGCTCCTGCCCTGGCGGAATGGCGTTCGGATCCACCGGCACTTCACCCGGCGCGCCCTCGCCCGGCGTCGGGACAGGCACTGGACCTTGATCACCTTCGATCGCACGCTGGGCCTTTTTGGTCAGCACCACGATATCGATACGGCGGTTGATCGGGTTGAACGGGTCTTTCGGATCAAACAGCTGCGAGGACGCAAACCCCACCACCCGCGCCACTTGCGGGTCCGGGTAGCTGCCCGCCACCAGCGCACGACGCGCAGCGTTGGCGCGGTTGGCCGACAGTTCCCAGTTGCCGAAATCGCCTTGGCCCGCATACGGCTTGGCATCGGTGTGACCACTGACGCTGATCTTGTTCGGCACCGCCTTGATGGTGTCGGCCATGGCCAGCAAGATGTCTTCAAAGTAAGGTTTCAGGCGCGCGCTGCCGGAGTCGAACATCGGCCGGTTGGCGGCGTCGGTGATCTGGATGCGCAAGCCTTCAGGCGTGATTTCGAAGGAAATCTGATCCTTGAATTTCAGCAGTTGCGGGTTTTCCTCGACCTTGGTCTGCAACTCCTGCAACAGCAACTCCAAGCGCTCCTTCTCGACCTGCTCGGCCATGGTTTCAACTTTTTCGCGCTCGATCGGAATGTTTTCCTGCGGCGATTCGGTCTTGATCTCCGGGTTGATGGTGCGCTCGGGCGCCAGCTGCGGCGAACCGCCGAGGTCGATCACAAACGGCGTGCCGCTTTCGGAGAAGCCAATCGGGTCCTTGAAGTAACCGGCGATGGCGATCTTCTGTTCAGGCGTGGCGGTAGACATCAGCCACAGCACCAGGAAGAACGCCATCATCGCCGTCGCAAAGTCGGCGAAGGCGATTTTCCAGGCGCCGCCATGGTGCCCCGCAGCGAAGCGCTTGACGCGCTTGATGATTATCGGCTGGTTGTTTTCCATGACTTAGCGACCGCGAACCGCTTGTTCCAGCTCGGCAAAACTTGGGCGATGTTTCGGGTACAGCACCTTGCGCCCGAACTCCACCGCCAGCGATGGCGGCATGCCCGACGCCGAAGCCACCAGGCAGGCCTTGATCGCCTCGTAGAGGTTGACCTCTTCCTTGGCATCATGCGCCAGGGAGGTGGCCAGTGGGCCGAAGAAACCGTAGGCCGCGAGAATACCGAAGAAGGTACCCACAAGGGCCGCACCCACGTGCATGCCGATAGCCTTTTGGTCGCCTTCGCCCAGGGATGCCATGGTCACCACAATACCGAGTACCGCCGCAACAATACCGAAACCGGGCATGCCGTCGGCGATGCCGGTCACGGCGTGAGACGGGTGTTCCAGCTCTTCTTTAAGGCTGAACAGCTCCATGTCGAACAAGCCTTCCAGCTCGTGGGGCGCCATGTTGCCGGAGGACATGATGCGCAGGTAATCACAGATGTAAGCGGTCATGCGCTCGTCTTTGAGCACGGCCGGGTATTTGGCGAAAATCGGGCTGGCGGCGGCGTCTTCAATGTCGCCTTCGATGGCCATCATGCCTTCGCGGCGGCTCTTGTTGAGGATCTCGTAGATCAGCCCCAGCACATCCAGATAGAAGGTGTGGGAGAAGCGCGAGCTGAACATGCCCAGCGACTTCTTGATCACGTGCAGGGTCATGTAGCCGGGGTTGGCTTGCAAGAATGCACCAAACGCGGCACCGCCAATAATCAACACTTCGAAGGGCTGGATCAGCGCAGCAATTTTACCGTGAGACAGGACGTACCCACCCAGCACGCTTGCGATGACGACGATGATGCCGATAATTTTAGCCATAGGGGATTTGTACTTGCGCCGTCGGGTTCATGGACATATTGGGTGTAGCTGAAAACTCTTGTTCTACTTATCGGCAAAACTGCGCCAGACTATAGCCCGTTAAGGCGAAAAGCCAATTCGGCCCGATCCGGGCGTGTTGAACGCAAGTGATGATCGCGCACCAATCATGGCCAATGAAACGACAGTCCCAACTGCAAAACCCACCACCCTCGCCGCCTGGATCAAGCGTCTGGACGATGTGCTGCTGCCCGTCCCTCAGGCCAGCCACGAGCGGGTGTGCAAAGCCATTCGCGACAGCCGCAGTTCATTGCGGGACATTGCCGAGCTGATGCAAAACAGCCCCGCGCTGGTACTCAGCGTGATGCGCGAAGCCAACAGTCACACCCACGGCAGCATGGCCGAGCCGGCGGAAAATCTGGAAGTGGCGCTCAACCGCCTCGGCCTCAAACGCGCCGAAGAGTTATTGGCGCGCCTGCCCTCCGTGCCGGAAAAAGACATTCCGGTGGCATTGCGCCAACTGCTGCTGGTCAGCCAGCACGCGTCGCAGCAAGCCAGCGGCTTGTTCGCCAGCCGCCTGGCGCGGTTGTGGCAAGACATCCACTGGGGCAGCCTGCTGTTTCTGTCGCCGCTGTGGCCAATGGCCGTGGCCTACCCCAAGCTCCTGGAAGAATGGGAACTGCGGGTCATCCACAAAGGCCAGTCGGCTCGCAAGGTCGAGCAGGAATTATTCGGCGTACGCCTGCTCGACCTGTGCCTCGGCTTGACCGAAGCCTGGCACCTGCCGATCTGGGTGTCCCAGGGCTACACCCTGCTGCTGAACGAGCAGCGCTTGCTGGTCAAGGCCTTGCACATCGCCCGTGAAGACGACGCGCTGCGCCACCAGCAATTGCTCGACGCCGAGCCCAACCTGCGGCGCTGGCTGAACCAGCCGGCCAATACCGTGCTGCTGGCCAACGGCCTGGCGATGTCGGCGCAAGAGTCCTGGACCTGCCCACACACCGAGCGCTGGCAATACCTTACGGCGCTGTACCTGCAAGCGCCGCTGGGCGATGTGCAGCAGCAGGTTCACCAGCAAGCTGTGACCAGCGCCCGCACCACCTTGATGCCTGATCTGTGGCACCCGGCGCTGTCGCTGATCTGGCCGTGGCATGTGCAAAAGGTCCACCGCGGCCTGTTACCGGCGCCACCGCCTACCGCCGAATCACTGGCCCTCTGGCGCAAGCGCTGCACCGAGTTGCTGGTTGAGCCGAGCCGCTTTGCCAACGCCATGCACCTGACTACCTGTGCCCGGGAAGCGCTGGTCGCCAGCGGCATGCAGCGCGTTTTACTGTTTATGGCAGACCGCGCCTTGAGTACCTTGCGCGTACATCAGGCCGACGGTTTGCCCAAAGACGCCGCAAACCTGAGCCTGGATGTGGTCAACAGCACCCTGCTGCAACGGTTGCTCGAAAAGTCCGCCCAAGTGCGCCTGACGCCGGACAATCACGCGCAGTTCTTCGCACTGTTACCACCGACGTTGCGCCGCCTGTTCCCTGGCGAACACCTGCTGTTGCGCTCGTTGAGCTGCAATGGGCGCGTGGTGATGCTGATGGTGGCGGATCAAGGCGGCGGCCCCTTCTCGGAAACCACCGTGCAAGCCTTCGGCAAAACCGCCCAGTGCATTGAAAAAGCCCTGCACAGCTTTACCAACCGCAGCGCCTGATGCTTGCGCTACAATCGCCGTCCTTTATCGCCAACATTTGTGCCCAGGAGACCTCACATGCCTGACTTCTCTGGCTTGCCGCTGGTGATCGAATCAGGCGACCTGCAAGGTCGCCTCGATGCCGAACACCTGATTCTGGTGGACCTCACCAGTGCCGCCCGCTACGCCGAAGGGCATATCCCCGGCGCGCATTTCGTTGACCCCAAGCGCACCCAACTGGGCCAGCCGCCGGCACCCGGCCTGCTGCCCCACAAGGCTGATCTGGAAAAACTCTTCGGCGAACTGGGCCACACACCGGACGCGACCTACGTGGTTTACGACGACGAAGGCGGCGGCTGGGCCGGACGGTTTATCTGGATGCTCGACGTGATCGGCCACCAGAAATACCACTACCTCGACGGCGGCCTGCTGGCGTGGCTGGAAGGCCAGCACCCGCTGTCCACCGAGATGCCCGCCCCGGTCGGCGGCCCGGTCAGCCTGACCTTGCACGACGGCCCGACCGCCACCCGTGAATACCTGCAAAGCCGTCTCGGCGCCGCCGACCTGGGCATCTGGGACGCGCGTGGCCCGCTGGAGTATTCCGGCGAGAAAGTCCTCGCCGCCAAGGGCGGGCATATTCCCGGCGCGGTGAACTTCGAATGGACCGCCGGCATGGACAAGGCGCGCAACCTGCGCATCCGCCGCGACATGCCGCAGATCCTCGACGACCTCGGGCTGACCCGCGACAAAGAAATCATCACCCACTGCCAGACTCACCACCGCTCTGGCTTCACCTACCTGGTGGCCAAGGCGCTCGGTTATCCGCGAGTCAAAGGTTATGCCGGTTCCTGGGGCGAATGGGGCAACCACCCCGACACCCCCGTTGAGATTTAAGGTTTAAGGACACTTCATGAAAAAGCAGTTGTTTATCCTCAGCCAATATTTGCTGCCGCACCACTTGCTGTCGCGCCTGGCCGGTTGCATCGCCGAGTGCCGCGTGCGCTGGTTCAAGAACGCCTTCACCAGTTGGTTCGCCAAGCGCTATCAAGTGGACATGTCCCAGGCACTGGTTGAAGACGTGACCGCTTACGAGCACTTCAACGCCTTCTTCACCCGCGCCCTCAAAGACGGCGCACGCCCGCTGGATCAAACCCCGGGCGCGGTGCTGAGCCCGGCCGACGGCGCGATCAGCCAGCTTGGCCCGATCGAGCACGGCCGCGTGTTCCAGGCCAAAGGCCACAGCTTCAGCGTGCTGGAGTTGCTGGGTGGCGACGCCGCGTTGTCCGCGCCGTTTATGGGCGGTGATTTCGCGACCGTTTACCTGTCGCCGAAGGACTACCACCGTGTGCACATGCCACTCGCCGGCACCTTGCGTGAGATGGTCTACATTCCCGGGCGTATCTTCTCGGTAAACCAGACCACCGCCGAAAACGTGCCGGAGCTGTTTGCACGTAACGAGCGCGTTGCCTGCATTTTCGACACCGAACGCGGCCCGATGGCTGTGGTGTTGGTGGGTGCGATGATTGTGGCGTCGATTGAAACCGTGTGGGCCGGGCTGGTGACACCGCCGAAACGCGAGCTGAAAACCTTCCGCTACGACGAAGCGGCGCGTGCGCCGATTCACCTGGAGAAGGGTGCGGAGCTGGGCCGCTTTAAACTGGGTTCGACCGCAATCGTGCTGTTCGGGCCGGATCAGGTGAAGTGGGCTGAAGAGTTGGTAGCGGGTACGCCGGTGCAGATGGGTCAGGGCATGGCACTGCCGAAAGCCTGATTCGCAATAGATTTAAAGCTGGAACTCGATCAATGTGGGAGCTGGCTTGCCTGCGATAGCGGTGTTGGATCCACCATCGCTATCGCAGGCAAGCCAGCTCCCACATTTTTTTCGCGTTTCTTCAGTGATTACAGCTGCCCGTCGCGGTCGCGAAAGCCCAGCAGGTACAACACACCATCCAGCCCCAACGTCGAAATCGCCTGCTTCGCCGACTGCTTCACCAGCGGTTTGGCGCGAAACGCCACACCCAGCCCGGCAATCGCCAGCATCGGCAAGTCATTCGCCCCGTCGCCGACCGCAATGGTCTGCTCCAGACGCAAACCTTCCTTGTGGGCCAATTCCTTCAGCAGATCCGCCTTGCGCTGAGCATCAACGATCGGCTCGACCGCCACGCCTGTCACCTTGCCATCCACCACTTCCAGCTCGTTGGCGAACACGTAGTCGATGCCCAGCTTGGCCTGCAATTGCTTGGCGAAGTAGGTAAAGCCGCCAGACAGAATCGCCGTCTTGTAGCCCAGGCGCTTGAGTTCGGCGAACAGGGTTTCGGCGCCTTCGGTCAAGCGCAAGGACGCGCCGATGGAGTCCAGCACACTCACGTCCAAGCCTTTGAGCAGCGCCAAGCGCTCCTTGAAACTGGCACGAAAATCCAGCTCGCCCGCCATGGCGCGCTCGGTGATTTCTGACACTTGCTCGCCCACACCGGCAGCTTTGGCCAGTTCGTCGATCACCTCAGCTTCGATCAGTGTCGAGTCCATGTCGAACACTGCCAGGCGGCGATTGCGACGGAACAGCGAATCTTCCTGGAAGGCAATATCGACATTCAGCTCCTGGGCCACGCTCAGGAATTCGGCGCGCAGGGCTTGCGGATCGGCCGGCTCACCGCGCACGGAGAACTCGATACAGCCCTTGCCCTTGTCGGCTGGCGTGTCCAGCGGCATGCGACCCGACAGACGGTCAATATGGTCGATATTCAAACCGTATTGCGCAGTAATCGAACTGACGCGCTGCAATTGTTCGGCGGTGACCTTGCGGGTCAACAGCGTGACGATGTGGCGTTTTTTGCCCTGCCCCTCTACCCAGTGTTGGTAATCGGCTTCGGACACCGGGGTGAAACGCACCTGCTGATCCAGCTTATAAGCAGTAAACAGGATGTCTTTGAGTACCGATGACGCCTGCTCGGTGCTCGGGATTTCCACCAGGATGCCGAACGACAACGTGTCGTGGATCACCGCCTGACCGATGTCGAGAATGTTCACACCACCCTGGGCCAGTACACCGGTAATGGCGGCGGTGAGACCCGGACGGTCAACACCGGTGATGTTTATCAGGACAATTTCGCGCAAGGCGCACCCCCAGGCTGGAAAAAAATCGCATTCTACCCACTTTCAGTGACCATCGGGCACAGCCAGCGCTTTGCCGGTTCTAGGGCTGTCGCTATACTGCGCGTCAACTTCACGGACCAAGAGCCGAGCGCAAGTGAACCGGCCCACGCCAGTAAAAACCGATAACTTCTTCCTGCTGATCTTCCGGGCACTGCGCCACCGCCGTGTACCGATCGCATTACGCATCGCCAGCCATAACGTGATCCTGGTCGCTCTGGCCCTGGTGATCTACGCCTGCGTGATGGGTTTGCAGTTCAAGCAGGCCATGCACGAGCAAGCCGACGCCCTGGGCGAGAGCTTGACGACCCAGACCGCCACCTCGGCGACTGAGTTGTTGGTGTCCAACGACATCTTAAGCCTCAACGTGCTGCTCAATAACCTGACCAAGAACCCGCTGGTGGCCCACGCGGCGATCTACAGCGTGGACAACCGGATCATGGCCGAAGCCGGGCAGCGCCCGAAAAACGGCCTGTTGGGTGAAGCCGAAGGCCTGTACCAGAGCAACATTACGTTTCAGGACGTGAAGGCCGGCCAGCTGCGCATCAGCCTCGACATGCAGCAATTCCAGCAGCCGATGACCATCAGCCTGCAAAGCATGGGTATCTTGAGCGCGATCCTGCTGGCATTGGCATTGGCGTTGAGCCTGCGCCTGGGCCGTCATATCTCCACGCCGCTGATGCAGCTGCGCATCTGGCTGCGGGATATTGACGAGCACACTCCGGCTACCGACCGTCAGGATGAAATCGGCGACCTCGCCCGTCAGCTGCACGCCAGTTTCGCCCCTGAGCCGGTAGTGCCCGAGCCCGAGGCCGAACCTGAGTACGACGACACCGATTACGACGACGAGCCCGAGTTTGAAACGCGCGACCTGCGCGAACCAGGCTTTGACGAAGACGCTCCAGTGGCGAGCCCGAAACCCGCACCACGCCAGGTGGTCAGGGCAGAAGAAGACGAACTGGACGACGAAGACCCGTTCGCCGACCTGCGCGACACGTCAGCCGCCGCCCCAGCCGCAACGCCCAAACCGGTACCCGCACCGGTGAAGAGCACCGAGCCCCAGCACAGCGCCGTATTGGCCGTGCAACTGGGTGCCCAGGACCAACTGCGCCGCCTGCCCCGCGCCCGCCTGACGGAGTTGCTCGAACGCTACCGTGATTGCCTCGATCAGGCCGCCTCGCTGTATCAGAGCGAGCTGCACACCCTGAACGACGGCAGCACGCTGATGCTGTTCCACAGCGAAGACAGTGGCGAAGACTACCTGACCAACGCCATCTGCTGCGGCGAGTTGTTGCGCGCCCTGGGCCACGCCCTGCAGATTGAAGTGGCAGACAGCGGCATCACCTTGCAGCTGCAGTTGGGCCTGACCGTGGGGGATGATCTGTTTGGCATGAGCCAGATTGATCTGCTGCTCACCGAGATCGCCCAGGATGCACTGGCCTTGTCGCAACACAGCCGCAACCTGCTGCTGGTGGAGCGCAAGATCAGCGAAGATGCACTGATCCGCCAGCGTGCACGTATCCGCCCGATCGCCAGCCCTGAGGGCGCGAGCTGTGTGGAACGGTTGATGGAGCCCTATCCGTCGATGCTGGAGCGGCAGTTGGCGCGGATGCACGAGACCCGTAGCAAACCCTGAATAACACCACCAAGCCCACTGTGGAATGGGCTTGTGTGGGAGCGGGCTTGCTCGCGAAGGCGGTGTATCAGTTGACATATCAGTGACTGAACCACCGCATTCGCGAGCGAGCCCGCTCCCACATTGGATCTTCAACAAGGCTCAAATCGCAGACAAACAAAAAGGCCCGCTGAGTAAGCGGGCCTTTTGTTTGGGCGCGATTCAGATCAGAACCTGAACACTTCCATGTCCGTACGAATCGGCGTAGCCATCGGCATCTTCGGCTTGTCCGGCGCTGCCGGTTTGGCTTGCGCGGGAGCCTGCTTGCGCGGCGCCTCGGCAACCGGCGGCTGGTTGGCCAATGGCTTGAGGGCCACCGACAACTGCTGCGCCAGATGCTGCAACAACACGCCCTGGGCCTGGACCTGAGACGCGGTGGTACCGGTGTGTTCTTCCTGCAGGTGCACGATGCGGTTATCCCGCACCTGGCCACGGCGGTCGATCAAGCGCCACTGCGCATCGAGGATCGCCGGCTGCGTAGCCCCCGAGTCGAGCCGGGTAATGGTCAGCAACACCTGCACATCCGGCGTGAAGCCGGCAGGTGCAGGCGCCAGCACCACTCGCTGGCTGTCGAGATGACCAGCCACCTGGCGCAACATCAGCTGGTTAATGTCAGACGACAAACTGCCTGCCCAACGACCGTCTGCGGAACCTTGCAGGCTGCCATCGTTCTGACGTTGCAGCAGGGTTTCGCGTTGCAGGTAGTCGGCAACGACTACCGGGCCAAGCAATACAGCCATGCCAGCGGTTTGTGCTGGCTGAGCCGGACTTCCACTGTCCAGCTGGTACAGCGACACCGGTTGGTGCGTGCTGCAACCCGCCAGCCCCAAAAGGCCAGCGAGCATCAAAAATAAAGGAAGGCGTGGAGCAGTCATCATCCCATCCAGGTGGCTGCCACAAGGCGAACCACAATGTAATACTAAAAATAACCTAAACACGCTCGGCCACGCCGGCGCTGGAAAGGCCATATCATCCGTGAATATGCGCCGTGACTCCAGCGTCATAGTGCCGATCTACGCGTTAAATCGTAGATCGGGGGCTCTAAAGTGCCTTAAACGGGTGTTTCCACCAATAAAGCATCTACCCGCTGGAAGCCCCGAGGCAGTTTATTGCCGCGTCGGCCGCGCTCACCCTTGTAGTGTTCAAGGTCGTCAGGGCGCAGCGACAACGTACGCTTGCCGGCCTGAAGCACCAGGGTAGAGCCTTCCGGGATCACCGCGATGTCGGTCACGTACTCTTCGCGACTGGCCACGCGCTCCCCTGGAATCCCGATAATCTTGTTGCCCTTGCCTTTGCCCAACTGCGGCAGGTCGCTGATCTTGAACACCAACAAACGCCCTTCGGTGGTCACCGACGCCAGCCAGTTGCTCTCACGGTCTTCCACCGTGCGTGGCAGGATCACTTTGGCGTTGTTCGGCAGGCTCAACAACGCCTTGCCCGCCTTGTTCTTGGCCTGCAGGTCTTCACCCTTGACCACAAAACCATAACCCGCGTCGGAAGCGATCACGTACAGCGAATCGTCGTCCGGCAGCAGCACACACTCAAAATTCGCCCCTGGCGGCGGTGTAAGCCGCCCGGTCAGCGGCTCGCCCTGGCCTCGGGCCGATGGCAAGGTGTGAGCGGGCACAGAATAACTGCGCCCGGTGGAGTCGATAAACACCGCAAACTGGTTGGAGCGCCCGGCGGCAGCGGTTTTGAAACCGTCGCCAGCTTTGTACGACAAGCCAGTGGCGTCAATATCATGCCCCTTGGCGGAGCGAACCCAACCCTTTTCCGACAGAACGACGGTAATTTTCTCGTTAGGCAACAGCTCGGTTTCTGTCAGCGCTTTCGCTTCAGCACGCTGCACGATAGGCGAACGACGGTCGTCGCCGTAGGTTTCGGCGTCTTTGATCAGCTCACTGCGTACCAATTTCTTGAGCTTGGCTTCGCTGCCCAGCAGGGCTTGCAGCTTGGCTTGTTCCTTGAGCAGCGCGTCTTGCTCGTCGCGCAGCTTCATTTCTTCCAGTCGCGCCAACTGACGCAAACGGGTGTCGAGGATGTAGTCCGCCTGAATCTCGCTCAACTCGAAACGCGCGATCAGCTCGGCTTTCGGGTGCTCGGCGGTACGGATGATGTGGATAACTTCATCCAGGTTGAGGTAGGCGATCAACAAACCGTCCAACAGGTGCAGGCGGCGCTCGACCTTGTCCAGGCGGAATTGCAGGCGGCGGCGTACGGTGTTGACTCGGAACTCCAGCCACTCTACCAGCAGGTTGCGCAGGTTTTTCAGCTGCGGCTTGCCGTCCAGGCCGATGATGTTGACGTTGACCCGGTAGCTCGACTCAAGGTCGGTGCTGGCAAACAGATGCTGCATCAGCACTTCGTGATCGACCCGGCTGTTGGTCGGGATGATCACGATGCGGCACGGGTTTTCGTGGTCGGATTCGTCACGCAGGTCGGCAACCTGCGGCAACTTCGACGGTTTGGCCTGCATTAACGCGGCGATCTGCTCCAGCACCTTGGCACCGGACACCTGGTGCGGCAGCGCGGTGACAATAATGTCGCCGTCTTCAATGTGATACACGGCGCGCATGCGCACCGAGCCCTTGCCGGTTTCGTACATCTTCAACAAGTCGGCACGCGGCGTGATGATTTCCGCTTCAGTCGGGTAATCCGGGCCCTGGATGTGTTCGCAGAGCTGCTCGACGGTGGCCTTCGGCTCATCCAACAAGCGCACGCACGCCGTGGCGACTTCGCGCAGGTTGTGCGGCGGCACGTCGGTGGCCATACCGACAGCGATGCCGGTGGTGCCATTGAGCAGGATATTCGGCAAACGTGCCGGCAACACCAGCGGTTCGTCGAGGGTACCGTCGAAGTTCGGCCCCCAATCGGCGGTGCCCTGCCCCAGCTCGCTGAGCAGCACTTCGGAGTAACGCGACAGCCGCGCCTCGGTGTACCGCATCGCGGCGAAGGACTTGGGATCATCCGGCGCACCCCAGTTGCCCTGGCCGTCCACCAGCGTGTAGCGGTAGCTGAACGGCTGCGCCATCAGCACCATGGCTTCGTAGCACGCCGAATCGCCGTGGGGGTGGAACTTGCCGAGCACGTCACCGACGGTACGCGCCGACTTCTTGTGCTTGGAGTCAGCGTCCAGGCCCAACTCACTCATCGCGTAGATGATGCGCCGTTGCACGGGCTTCAGGCCGTCGCCGATATGCGGCAAAGCACGGTCCATGATCACGTACATGGAGTAGTTGAGGTAGGCATTTTCGGTGAAGTCAGCCAGCGACCGGCGTTCTACGCCATCTAAGCTGTCTGCGAGGATGTCACTCATGCGGGCCTCATCATTGTTTGGTCTGGCGCAGCAGCAAAGTGCCGCTGCGCTGGGTAAATTCAAGTTGTTTCAGTGCACTCATGCCCAGCAATATCTGGTCGCCATCCAACCCCGGTGCCACCAGGGCACGCACGTCCTGCAGGACGATGTCGCCCAATTGCAGGCGGTCGAGCCGGGTACGAAACCCTTGGCTCAGGCCATTGGCGGTACTCAAGGTGACCGGCATGCCGCGTTTAAGCCCCAGGCGATCGGCCAACTTAGCCGGAACCGCCACATCGGTGGCCCCGGTATCGAGCATGAACGTCACCGGCTGGCCGTTGATCTGGCCACTGGCAACAAAATGCCCCTGGTTATTGCCGAGCAGTTTTACTTCGATATAACCCGCGTGCCTCTCTGAGGCCACCACGGCATTGGGGTTTTCCTGACGCGCTTCCCACTGCCCGAAAAACCGTGTTGCCAAAAACAGTCCCGCGCCCCACGCCACGAACATCAGCACACGTCCGGCACGTTTGCCGGGCGGCTGTGCACTCATGGTTTGGCGCTCCAGCCACCCGCAGGGGCGGCGAAACGATAGACCACCGGGCGCTTTTCACCATCGGCGCGCGGGCCAAAATTGTTGTCGATGCCCAGCCAGGCACCGTCAGCCTCTATCACCAGCGCTTCGGCCAGGCCATAGGGCTGTGCGTAGCGCCGGTTCGGCGTCAGGGTCTCGTCGGCAAACGACCAGCACAGCTCGACTTTGGCAGTCACCGCGTCACGCCGACAAATCTGAAACGCATTGCGTTCCAGGGTAAACAGCTTGCCGTTGAACAGCGCCAGGTCGGCAAAATCCTTGGACACCGCCTTGGCGTTGGTGAACTGCGCCGGCTGCACTTCCTGGCCGGCCTCGCTCAACAATACGCAAGGCCCGTCGCAATCCCACAGGCTTTGCGGACGCTTGATGGAGATCAATCCACGCCGCTCACGCTCGGCCGCCAACCAGATCTGATTGCCTTCAGGGTTTATCGCCAAGCCTTCGAACAACGCATTAAAGTGCAGCAACATGCCACTGGCGCGGGCCTCACGGACCATGCTCGGGGCGATTTTCAACCACTCGGGCGCGCCCGTCACCGGCACTTGCAGCACCGCCGCGTGGGCTTCGCTGACAATGTAGCGGTTGCCGGCACCGTCGCAGGTAATGCCTTCAAAATCGAGGTCGCCACCGCGAATGAACGAAGCGGCCTTGGTGCGCGAGCGCAAACCCCAAGGCAAGCCGGACTCAGGCACTGGCGGCACGTCGATTTTCACCGCTTCGGCCTGCCAGGTTGGCGCGCTGATATCCAGGCGGTAAATCTGATCGTCATCGCGATCAGACACCGTCCACAAATCCTTGCCGCACAACGCCAGGCCCGACAGGTTACCGCCGCGCATGCCGTCCACCGGGTGTTCCGACACCAGCTTGAGCTCAGCCACGGGTGCGGCAACCACTTGAGTGGCCGCCAACCCGCTTAACATCAGGATCGCCAGGGCGAAGCCTGTGCGCATCAGCCCAAAACCTCGGCCAGGTTGCCTTTGGATTCCAGCCAGGACTTGCGGTCCGGCGCGCGTTTCTTCGCCAGCAGCATGTCCATCATTTCCGAGGTCGCGGCGTAGTCTTCCAGGGTCAACTGCACCAGGCGCCGGGTGTTCGGGTCCATGGTGGTTTCGCGCAATTGCGGCGGGTTCATTTCACCCAGGCCTTTGAATCGCGTGACCTGTGGTTTGCCGCGCTTCTTCTCGGCGACCAGGCGGTCGAGAATGCCATCACGCTCGGCTTCGTCGAGGGCGTAGAAAATCTCTTTGCCCAGGTCGATGCGGTACAGCGGCGGCATGGCGACGTAGACGTGACCGGCATCCACCAATGGGCGGAAATGCTGCACGAACAACGCGCAGAGCAAAGTAGCGATGTGCAGGCCGTCGGAGTCGGCGTCGGCGAGGATGCAGATCTTGCCGTAGCGCAGTTGGGCGATATCCGCCGAACCCGGATCAACACCGATGGCCACCGCGATATTGTGTACTTCCTGGCTGGCCAACACTTCGCTGCCATCGACTTCCCAGGTGTTGAGGATCTTGCCGCGCAACGGCAGGATCGCCTGAAATTCCTTGTCCCGCGCTTGCTTGGCGGATCCGCCGGCGGAGTCACCTTCCACCAGGAACAGCTCGGAACGCATCGGGTCTTGCCCGGCGCAGTCGGCCAGCTTGCCAGGCAGTGCCGGGCCCTGGGTGATGCGTTTACGTTCGACCTTCTTGCTGGCCTTCAAACGACGGCCGGCGTTGTTGATCGCCAGTTCCGCCAGGGCCAGGCCCAGTTCCGGGTGCTCGTTGAGCCACAGGCTGAACGCGTCCTTGACCACACCCGAGACAAACGCCGCCGCTTCACGGGACGACAGACGCTCTTTGGTCTGGCCGGAGAATTGTGGCTCCTGCATTTTCATCGACAGCACGAACGCGATGCGCTCCCACACGTCTTCCGGCGCCAGCTTCACACCGCGCGGCAACAGGCTGCGGTATTCGCAGAATTCGCGCATGGCGTCCAGCAAGCCTTGGCGCAGGCCGTTGACGTGGGTGCCGCCCTGGGCCGTCGGGATCAGGTTGACGTAGCTTTCCTGCACGCTGTCGCCACCTTCGGGCAACCACAGCAAGGCCCAGTCGACGGCTTCTTTATTACCGGCCAGGCTGCCGCAGAATGGCTCGTTGGGCAGGCGTTCGAAATCGCTGACGGAATCTTCCAGGTAGGAGCGCAGGCCGTCTTCGTAGTGCCACTCGACCTTCTCGCCGGTGCCTTTGTCTTCAAAGCTGACGAGCAAGCCCGGGCACAACACGGCCTTGGCCTTGAGCACGTGCTTGAGGCGGCTGATGGAGAACTTCGGCGAATCAAAATATTTCGGGTCCGGCGCGAAGTACACGCTGGTGCCGGTGTTGCGCTTGCCAACGGTGCCGATGACTTGCAGGTCGGTGGCTTTGTAGCCATCGGCGAAAGTCATCTCGTACTCGTTGCCGTCACGCTTGACCTTGACTCGCACGTGGTTCGACAAGGCGTTGACCACGGAAATACCCACACCGTGCAAGCCACCGGAAAACTGGTAGTTCTTGTTGGAGAACTTGCCACCCGCGTGGAGCTTGGTGAGGATCAGCTCGACGCCCGACACACCCTCTTCGGGGTGAATGTCCACCGGCATGCCACGACCATCGTCGGACACTTCCAGGGAATGGTCGGCGTGAAGGATGACCTGTACCGATTTGGCATGCCCGGCCAAGGCTTCGTCGACGCTGTTGTCGATGACTTCCTGGGCGAGGTGGTTCGGCCGACTGGTGTCGGTGTACATGCCGGGGCGTTTGCGCACCGGGTCGAGGCCCGAGAGGACTTCGATGGCGTCGGCGTTATAAGAGCTAGCGCTGGGAGTGGCCATGGGGTCTCGTCGTGAGTCGTTCGATTAAAAAGTGACCTGCGATTTTCACAGTGACGAAAAATCGAAGGATTGATACTGATCAGGGCCAATGCCGGCAAAACTCAACATTGCCGGCAATTGCCGGGCAAACCCCTGGTAACCATGATCGCCGCCGGCCTGGATGCGCAAGGCACAGGCCCGGTAATACTGCTGGGCGAGGCGATAATCCAGTGTTTCATCGCCGGTCTGCAACCACACTTGGTAACGCGCAGCGTCCTGGGGTGCCGGAACTTCCAGCTCCGCCAGGGCCGTGACGTGGTCATGGGTCAGTTCCCAGGTTTCATCGGTGTAGAGATTCTTCTGGGGGCCCAGGTAACCGTCGAACATCCGATGAGGGCTGACCGCCGGGTTGACCAGCAGCGCCTTGAGGCCATGGCGTTCGGCAAGATGGGTTGCATAGTAGCCGCCGAGTGAGCTTCCGACCAGCAGCGGCCGACCGAGCTGCGCAATGGCTTCCTCCAATTGAGGAATGGCCTGACGCGGATGGTGATGCAAGGCCGGCACGCGCAGGCTGTCGGCCAGGCCGAGGCTGTCCATTACGGTGATCAACTGGCTGGCCTTGTTGGACGCAGGCGCGCTGTTGAAACCGTGGATATACAAGATCGAAGCGGACATGCCGGGCTCTCCGTGCGTCAGCCAAAGAGGCGCAGTTTACAGGGATCGGGGCGGCATGTGAGGCCCTCCCCCTCAAACCACTGAAGAACCCCTGTGGGAGCTGGCTTGCCTGCGATAGTGGTCTGCCTACCCATAAATGTGTGACTGACACACCGCTATCGCAGGCAAGCCAGCTCCCACATTTTTGATCAGTGTTTGCAGCCTTTAATAGCCGTTGCTGCCGTAATCGACGGTAAACGCGAAGCCTTGAACCCGCTCCACCCCGGTCTCCAACCGTCCGTCAGCATGCAACCGCAACCAGCGATACCCCGGCGCCTGCTCGCTGACCTTGAAGTCTTCACTGCCCGGCGCGAATTGAATGCACGTGGACGGCGAGGCCAGCAGCCGCACGCCATTACGCTCGCGGTCAATTTCCTGGTGCACGTGGCCCCATAGCACTGCCCTGACCTGCGGAAACCGGTCAAGCACAGCAAACAACGCCTCGGGATTACGTAGCCCAATCGGCTCCATCCACGCACAACCAATCGGCACCGGGTGATGGTGAAAACACACCAGATGGTGACGATTCGGCGCTTCACTCAACGCCTGGGCGAGGAGTTGCAGCTGCTGATCCTGCAGATAACCGGGCACGGAGCCGGGCACCGCAGAGTCCAGCAGGGTGACACGCCAGTGACCGATATCGACCACCGGCTCCAGAAAATCACTCTGTACGGCGGCATGCGCCATGATCTGCGGCTCATCGTGGTTGCCGGGAATCCAGCGCGCCGGAGCAGAAATCGCCGCCGTCATATCGCGAAACTGTTGATACGACTCCAGCGTGCCGTCCTGAGACAGGTCCCCCGTCGCCAGCACCAGATCAATCTGCGGCTGCTGCTCGCGCACCAAGGCGATCACCCGCTGCAGGCTCTCGCGGGTGTTCATGCCCAGCAGCGCACCGTCGGCCTCGGCAAACAGGTGGCTGTCGGACAGCTGCACCAGCAGCGCCGGCGCATCAGGGTTCACGGTGGATACGCTCGACAAGGCGCTCTCCCAGGCAATCACAGAAAATAGACAGTTGGCGCGATTATGCTGGGGCAGGACACAAGAGGAAACCTAAGGAAGCAGATGCAGTTCACATCTACCGCACAACTTCGAACTCATGGCCCAGGGCCAGGCAATGGCTCAACCACTCGCCGAGGAACACATTGAGCTGTGCTTTCTCATCGGGCTGGTGCATGAACACGTTCGGATAAGGATAGATGCTGCGAAAGCGCCGCGCATGTTCGGCGCTGATGACTTCGGCCATGCGCGCGTCGTGGTACACCTGCACTTCCAGTTGCGGCACCGGCAGCCACGGCAGGCTGTGTTCCTGGCGCACCCGCAGCGTGGTGGTGTACGGGCAGTTGACGATAACCTCAAGGGTCAGCACGCCCAGCATCTGGTCGCCATGGGTCACGGCAATGCGCCGCGCCTCTGGGGTGTGGCGCATGTCGGGGAGCAAGCGCATCAGCCGCGCATAGTTGGCCTCGCAGGCGGCTTGCAGCCCGATCAGGTCGACTCGATAACGTTCCCGTGCCTTTACTGCCATAACCCCCTCACTTCCGCGCGATTAAGCGCAAGCCATTGCAGGGCGATAATGCTAGCTGCGTTGGAAATTTTGCCGTCACGCACCGCTTGCAGGGCATCTTCAAACGCCCAAGGGGTGACGCGGATATCTTCTGCCTCTTCTTCCAGTCCATGGACGCCACCGGCGCCTGTGCTGTCGCAACGGCCCAGGTACAAGTGAACAAATTCGGTACTGCCGCCGGGCGAAGGGAAATATTTAGTGATCGGCCACAACGCGGAGAACGTCAGCCCAGCTTCCTCCTCGGCTTCGCGGTGTGCAACCTCCTCCGGCTCTTCGTCCTTGTCGATCAGGCCGGCGACCATTTCCACCAGCCACGGGTTGTCGGTACGGCCCATGGCGCCCACACGGAATTGCTCGATCAGCACCACTTCATCGCGCTGCGGGTCGTACGGCAGCACGCACACGGCGTCATGACGAACGAAGACTTCGCGGTTGATCACCCGGCTCATGCCGCCGTCGAATTTCTCGTGGCGCAGCTGCACGCGATCAAGCTTGTAGAAGCCTTTGTAGGCATTGTCGCGCTGAACGATTTCAATTTTGTTCGGCGTCGATTTGGCGATGTCCGTCATATCCATCCTCGTTATGCCCGTCAGATTCGCGCCATCCTAACGCGCTCACGCCCCTCGGTGCAGCCCCTTTACAGTTGCCGGGATAGACGGCGGGCGTCAAACTCACTCTAATCAGCTTAGTGGCGAACTGACTGCCTTGTGGGTAGTCGAAGGTCCACTCTTTTCGCTTTCCATCGATTTGTGAAGGACACCCATGTCGCTTTTGAAAATCGCCTCCGTGGCCTGTATCGCCTTGACCCTGGGGGCTTGCCAAAGCCTGTTTCAACCCAGCTACCTCAAGCCGCTGGACACCAAGCAAGACGCCTCGGAACAGATCAAGCCCGGCTGCGACAGCCCTGACTGCCCGCTGGTGAACATCGACACCGTGCATTTCCCAAGCGAGCCGCAGCTCGACAGCCTGGTGGAGCAGCGCCTGCTGCAAATGACCCGCACCACGCCGGGCGCCAGCGTGCCACCGACCTTGAATGCCTACCGCGACAAATTCCTGCGCGAGTCGCCCGACCGCAACAGCATGTATTTGCAAGCCAAGGTACGCGAGCAGCATGACGGACTGGTGATCGTTGAAGTGTCCAGCTACCTGGACACCGGCGCCGCCCATGGCGAGCCTGGCCGTGGCTTCATCAACTATTCGCGCGTGCTGCACAAAGAGCTGAGCCTGACCGACATGCTGCTGCCGGGCCAGGAACAGGCGTTCTGGAACACCGCGAAGGTCGCCCACAACAGCTGGCTGATCAACTCGCAGATGGACCGCGACCCGGAGTTCGTGAAGAGCTGGCCGTTCCAGAAAACCCCGAACGTGGCCCTGACAAGCGCCGGCGTGGTGCTCAAGTACAACGTGGCGACCATCGGCCCTTACGCATTGGGGCTGATCGAAATGACCATCCCCTATGCGCGCCTCACCGGTGTGCTCAAGCCTGAACTGATGCCCGCGCGCCGCTAAACGCTCGGCCCAGCATCAGTTGCAACAGCCCTGCCAGCACCAGCGCCGGCAGGGTCGCGCCAACATCCGGATACAGGTTGGCCAGCACGTGGTAGATGGCGATGCCGCCCAGCCACGCCACCAGCGCCGGCCAATGCAGGCTGGCGACGCGGCCCTGGCCTCGGCGGCGCAGGATAAAGTGATCCACCAGCACCACGCCGAACAGCGGCGCGAACACCGAGCCGATCAGCAGCAGGAAGTTCTGGTACTGCGCCAAAGGCGCAAAACAGGCGATCAAGGTGCAGATCACACCGATGGCCAAGGCCAGGTGCTCGACCTTCAAGCGCAACAGAATCCCGCTGGAGACCGCCGCCGAGTGAATATCGGCAAAGGCGTTTTCCGACTCGTCCAGCAGAATCAGCAACAGCGGAATGCCCAGCCCTGCCCCGGCCAGTGCGAGCAACAGCGCGTTCACTTCACCGCTTGGCGCAAACGCCAGGGTGTAGGCCACGCCCAGGCTCATCAGCCAGAAATTACCGATAAAGAACCCGAGCGCAGTGCCGCCGAACACGCTTTTAGCGCGCTTGCCGAAGCGTGAGTAATCGGCAATCAGCGGCAGCCACGACAAGGGCATGGCGATGGCAATATCAAAGCCCACGGCAAACGGCATCGAACCGTCGCCGGACTTGGCCCACAGTGCGGCCAGGTCAGCCTTGGCGAACAGGTTCCAGGTCAGCCACAGGCAGGCGGCCAGCAGCAGCCAGATGCCCCACTTGCGCAGGATTTGCCGCACGAAGGTCAGCGGACCGCTGACGGCCAGCAAGGTCGCCAAGCCGCCGAAAAACAGTGTCCACAGCAACGGGCTGGCGAGCACACTGCCTTCGCTGAAAGCCCGCGTGCCGAGCAGGCTGGCGGCGTCACGCATCACGATGATTTCGAACGAACCCCAGCCGATCAGCTGCAGCAGGTTCAGCAATGCGGGCAGGCTCGCGCCTTTGGCGCCGAGGCTGAGTTTAAGCGCGGCCATGGCCGACAGGCCGGTGTCGCTGCCGATCACGCCGACAGCGGCCAGCAGCAACACACCCACCAGCGTGCCGAGGAAAATCGCCAGCAACGAGCCGGACAAGCCCAGGCCCGGCGCGAGGAGTGCGCCGGTTTGCAGGACCATCAGGCCGATGCCGAGGGAGAACCACAGGGAGAACAGGTCGCGGGCGCCGAACACGCGTTTGTCAGCGGGGACTGCGATGTCCGGGGAATAAGTACTGGGTTGAATGCTCAAGGGTGGAATCTCTGAGGGGCATTTGTTGTTTGTGGGATCGCTATCGCGGGCAAGCCCGGCTCCCACAGAAGATCGCATTCCAGTGTGGGAGCCGGGCTTGCCCGCGATGACGGCGGCAGAGTCGCCGCCGCCTCCGGATCAGACCTTTTTGTACAGCTGGCTACCTTCCTGCTTAAACCGCTCCGCCTGCTCGGCCAAGCCCTTGGCCACGTCCACATCCACCGCTTCAATGCGCTGGTTGGCCGCGTACTCACGCACTTCCTGGGTAATCTTCATCGAGCAGAACTTCGGCCCGCACATCGAGCAGAAATGCGCGACCTTGGCCGAGTCCTTCGGCAGGGTTTCGTCGTGATAGGACCGCGCGGTGTCCGGGTCCAGGCCGAGGTTGAACTGGTCTTCCCAACGGAATTCGAAGCGCGCCTTGCTCAAGGCGTTGTCGCGGATCTGCGCGCCCGGGTGGCCCTTGGCAAGGTCAGCCGCATGCGCCGCGATCTTGTAGGTGATGATCCCGGTCTTCACGTCATCCTTGTTCGGCAAGCCCAAGTGCTCCTTCGGCGTGACGTAGCAAAGCATGGCGCAACCGAACCAGCCGATCATCGCCGCACCGATACCGGAAGTGATGTGGTCGTAACCCGGCGCAATGTCGGTGGTCAGCGGGCCGAGGGTGTAGAACGGCGCCTCGTCGCAGCACTCCAGTTGCTTGTCCATGTTCTCCTTGATCAACTGCATCGGCACGTGGCCAGGGCCTTCGATCATGGTTTGCACATCGTGCTTCCACGCGGTCTTGGTCAGCTCGCCAAGGGTTTCCAGCTCGCCGAATTGGGCGGCGTCGTTGGCGTCGGCAATCGAGCCTGGGCGCAGGCCATCGCCGAGGGAGAAGCTGACGTCGTAGGCCTTCATGATTTCGCAGATTTCGTCGAAATGCGTGTAGGTGAAGTTCTCTTTGTGGTGCGCCAGGCACCACTTGGCCATGATCGAGCCGCCACGGGAGACGATACCGGTGACGCGCTTGGCGGTCAGCGGCACGTAGCGCAGCAAAACGCCTGCGTGGATGGTGAAGTAGTCGACGCCTTGCTCGGCTTGCTCGATCAGCGTGTCGCGGAACAGCTCCCAGGTCAGGTCTTCGGCGGCGCCGCCGACTTTTTCCAGCGCCTGGTAAATCGGCACAGTGCCGATCGGCACTGGCGAGTTGCGGATAATCCACTCGCGGGTTTCGTGGATGTGTTTGCCGGTGGACAAGTCCATCACGGTGTCCGAACCCCAGCGAATGCCCCAGGTCAATTTCGCCACTTCTTCTTCGATGGACGAACCCAAAGCGCTGTTGCCGATATTGCCGTTGATCTTCACCAGAAAGTTACGGCCGATGATCATCGGTTCCAGTTCGGTGTGATTGATGTTGGCCGGAATGATCGCGCGGCCACGGGCGATTTCTTCGCGCACGAATTCAGGCGTGATGATTTTCGGCACGCTGGCGCCGAAGCTGTGGCCGGCGTGCTGCTGGTCGAGCAGGCCGGTGGCACGGGCTTCTTCGAGCTTCATGTTCTCGCGGATGGCGACGTATTCCATCTCGGCGGTAATGATGCCTTTGCGCGCGTAGTGCATCTGCGTGACGTTGGCCCCGGCTTTGGCGCGGCGCGGGTTTTTCACGTGGGCGAAACGCAGGGCGGTCAGTTCGGCATCGCTCAGGCGCTGTTGGCCGAAGTGCGAGCTGAGGCCCGGCAGGCGTTCGGTGTCGCCACGCACCTCTATCCACGGCGAGCGCACATCGCCCAGGCCTTTGCGCACATCGATGATCACGTTGGGGTCGGTGTACGGGCCGGAGGTGTCATAGACCACCACGGGCGCGTTGATTTCACCGCCGAAATCGGTGGGGGTCACGTCCAGGCTGACTTCGCGCATCGGCACGAGAATGTCCGGGCGAGTGCCTTGTACGTAGATTTTTTGCGAGCGGGTAAACGGCTGCACGGAGCCGGAGTCGACTTTTGCCGATTCACTCAGGTGCACGGTATTTTTTAGTTTTGTAGTCATCACAGGCTCTCCAACTATCCAGGCGGTGGATTTTTGTCGGAGCGAACCTGGGACGGATGGACGCACTGAAACCAGTGCTGTGCAAGGCACGAGGGCTGTTCGATTGTCGAACAACATCCCGGACGAAGCACAAGAGGACTCGCCGGGTGACGAGAAATCTTGTTCCCTACGCAGGCGCTAACCTGATCAGGTTCAACGGGATCCGGTATTTACCGATCTCAGCCTTCCAACAAGGCACCCCGACAAGAACGCGGCCAGTCTAGACCGCCGCGGGCAAATTGCCAATGAGCTACGCATTCAGCGTGATGAATGGCGTGATTGCGGGATTGTTGTGCCGTGATCTCGCCACTACACTCGGGCGTTGCCTCAACGCTTGACGCCGGGAACGGCCAGCCTTAGCCTTGGGCGCTAAATTACAGCCGTAATATTCAATCTAGGGATCGCCACATGCTGCGCAAACTCTCACTGGCTCTCGCCGTGTCTTGTGCGACCAACGGAATGGTCTGGGCAGCTGAAGCGCCCTTGTCCGTCCAAACCGACCTGGTCAGCGTCTACCAGGAGGCGGCCAACAACAACGCCGACCTGGCCGCAGCCCGCGCCCAGTACGGCGCGCAAAAAGAAGTGGTACCCCAGGCCCGCGCCGGCTTGCTGCCCAATCTGTCAGCCGGCGCCGACAGCAATAACGTGCGCACCCAGATCGACCAACCGGCCGCCACCGTCAACCGTGACGCCCACTCCTGGCGCGCCACCTTGAGTCAGCCGCTGTTCCGCGCCGATCGCTGGTTCCAGCTGCAAGCCGCCGAGGCCGTCAACGAGCAAGCCTCGCTGCAACTCTCGGCCACCGAACAGAACCTGATCCTGCAAAGCGCCGAAAACTACTTCGCCGTGCTGCGCGCCCAGGACAACCTGGCCTCGACCAAAGCTGAAGAAAACGCCTTCAAGCGCCAGCTCGACCAGTCCAACGAGCGCTTCGACGTCGGCCTTTCCGACAAGACCGACGTGCTGCAATCCCAGGCCAGCTACGACACCGCACGCGCCAACCGCATCGTTGCGCAGCGCCAGGTCGACGACGCCTTCGAAGCGCTGATCACCCTGACCAACCGCCAGTACAATTCGATTCAGGGCATCGTGCACACGCTGCCGGTGTTGCCGCCGGCGCCAAACGACGCCAAGGCCTGGGTTGAAACGGCCGGTCGCCAGAACCTCAACCTGCTCGCCAGCAACTACGCTGTCACCGCTGCTGAAGAAACCCTGCGGCAGCGCAAGGCCGGCCACTTGCCGACGCTGGACGCCGTGGCGCAATACGAAAAAGGCGACAACGACGCACTCGGCTTCAGCAACCCGAACCAACTGCCAGTGCCGTACGGTGGCGATGTGTCCCAACGCACCATCGGCCTGCGCCTGAGCATCCCGATCTACAGCGGCGGCCTGACCAGCTCGCAAGTGCGCGAATCCTATTCACGTCTGGACCAGAGCGAGCAGCAGCGCGAAGGCCTGCGCCGTCAGGTGGTGGAAAACACGCGCAACCTGCATCGCGCGGTGAACACCGATGTGGAACAGGTGCAGGCGCGCCGCCAGTCGATCATCTCCAATCAGAGCGCGGTGGAAGCTACAGAAATCGGCTATCAGGTGGGTACGCGCAACATCGTTGATGTGCTGGATTCACAACGCCAGCTTTACGCGTCGGTGCGCAACTACAACAACAGCCGCTATGACTACATCCTCGACAACCTGCGTTTGAAGCAGGCAGCGGGCACGCTGAACCCGGGGGACTTGCAGGATTTGGCGCGTTACCTCAAGGCTGACTACAACCCGGACAAAGACTTCCTGCCGCCGGATCTGGCCAAGGCGGCTGCCGAGCAGCTCAAGGCCCGCCCCGGTTCCTGAATTCACCACAGACCCCATGTGGGAGCTGGCTTGCCTGCGATAGCATCACCCGGGTGTAACTGATAGACCGAGGTGTCTGCATCGCAGGCAAGCCAGCTCCCACATTTTGCTCCGCGTTAATTCAGCAATCTGTCCAAACCATCAAGCAAGCGCTTGAGCGCACCTTGATTGGCCTGCATCACCTTCGATCCCGCTGCAGCCATCTTGCGCGCGTCCTGCGGCAGCTCGAACAACTGCCGCACGGCTTCGGCCAACCCTTCGGCATCATCCACCGCTCGCAACGCCCCGGCCTCGCGCATCATCGCGGTGATCTCAAGGAAGTTAAACACGTGCGGCCCCATGATCACCGGCTTACCCAGCGCGGCCGGTTCCAGCGGGTTGTGACCGCCAGTCGCCACCAGGCTGCCACCGACGAAAGCGCTATCAGCCAGCGCATACAGAAACAGCAGTTCGCCCATGGTGTCGCCCAGCAACACCGCGGTTTGCGCAGTCACTGGCTCGCCGCTGGACCGGCGCACCGTGGCAAACCCCTGTTGCGTGCACAGCTCGAACATCGGGCCGAAGCGCTCCTGATGGCGCGGCACCAGAATCAGCAGTGCATTGGGGTAGCTTTCGAGCAGCTGGCGGTGCGCAGCAAGGACTACCTCGTCTTCACCTTCATGGGTGCTGGCGGCGATCCACACCGGGCGCTCGCTGGCGCCCCATTGTTCACGCAGGGCGGCGGCGCGCACGGGCAGTTGCGGGTCGATGGTCAGGTCGAACTTGATCGATCCGGTGACCTCAACCGTTTCCGGGCGCGCGCCCAGGTTTAGATAACGCTGCGCTTCGGTGTGCGTCTGCACGGCAAACAGGCTCATTTCAGCCAGCATCGGCGCGGTCAGTTTGGCGAAACGCCCGTAACCCTTGGCCGAACGCGCCGATAACCGCGCATTGGCTAACGCCACCGGAATCCCGCGCTGGGCGCAGGCGTGGATATGGTTGGGCCACAGCTCGGTCTCCATGATCACCGCCAGTTTCGGCTGCACGCGATCAAGAAACCGCTTGGCCGCACACGGCACGTCATAGGGTAAATAGCAGTGCTGAATGCGCGGCTCATTGGCGAACAGCGCCTGAATGCGCTCGGAACCGGTGGGCGTCATGCAGGTGACCGTGATGGGCAGCGTGGGATGACGCGCCATCAACCCGCGAATCATCGGTGCGGCGGCGATGCTTTCGCCGACCGATACCGCATGCACCCAGATCCCGCCCGGTTTCATCACCGGCAAGCCATAGGAAAACCGTTCGCCGACGCGCTTGGCGTAGGCCGGGGCCTTGCGCGCGCGCAGCCACAGACGTAAAGCCACCAACGGCAGCGCCAGGTAAAACAGACAGCTGTAGAGAGTTCTATTCATGGCGGCGGAGTTTATCGGCTTTTTCAGTCAATCGCCTGCAAGCACTCGGCAAATCGTTCAGCCAGAAAGCGCGCGGCGGGGCCAAGGTGTTCGTCGCGGCGCCAGACCAGCTCGACCACCAGCGCCGGCGGGGTCCATTCGCTGTCCAGTTCGACCATCTGCTGTTGGTAGGTCGGGTACTGCACGATATGCCGGGGCAGCCACGCCCAGCCCAAGCCGCTCATCAGCCATTCGGCGAGCACGTAAAAACTGTCGGCGCGCCACACCAGCGGGCTGGCGGCTTCGCTGCCGGGGTAGACGCTGGTCTGGGTCGACATCAGCAACTGGCGAAACTGCGCCAGGCGCTGGCACGTTACGTACTTATCCTGTGCCAGCGGGTGATTCACGCCGCACACCGTGACCATTTCCACACTGCCCACCACGCGCCGTTCAAGGGCTTCGGGGATCTGGTCGTGATAGAACAACAGGCCCAGGTCCGCCTTGCGCTCAACCAGCTTGCGCGCCACGTCGCCCTGGGCGGCGCTGGACAGCTGCACTTCCAGATGCGGGTATTGCGCAGCCAACGCTTCAAGGCTGTCGAGTACCGGCTGGAACAACATGGCTTCATCCTGGGCCAGACGCAGCAGGGCTTCTTCGCCACGTGTCAGCGACAGCGCGCGGCCATTGAGGCGCTCGCATTGGCGCAATACTTCGCGCGCCTCCTCCAGCAAAACGCTGCCGGCTTCGGTCAAGACCGGCTGGCGACCGCTGCTACGCTCGAACAGGCTCAGGCCCAGATCCGCTTCGAGCAAGGCAATACCGTTGCTCACCGCCGATTGTGCCTTGCGCTGGTGACGCGCTACTGCCGAAAACGAACGCTGCTCGGCGACGCTGACAAACAGGCGCATCTGTTCCAGATTCCACTGCACGCTCATGGCTCAACCCATCTTTATATCGGATAGGTAATGACTTTATCCCATCTTGTTAAGCGTTAGAATGGCGACCTTATTCAAGCACGCTGCACACCGAGGAAACCCCCATGAATGCTGCCTACGTTTATTTGGCCATCGCCATTTGCTCGGAAGTGATTGCGACCGTTTCCATGAAAGCGATCAAGGGCTGGAGCACCCCCATTCCGTTACTGCTGGTTATCGTCGGCTACGGCGTGGCGTTCTGGATGCTCACGCTGGTGGTGCGCACCGTGCCGGTGGGCGTGGCGTACGCAGTGTGGGCCGGCCTCGGAATTGTGATGGTCAGCGTCGCCGCGCTGTTTATCTACGGGCAGAAGCTGGATGTACCGGCGATGCTGGGCATGGGCCTGATTGTGCTGGGCGTGGTGGTGATTCAGCTGTTCTCGAAAACCGCCGGGCACTGACCACTCCTCAACAGCCTGTATACTGCGCCTCTTGTCTTGAACACTGAGGTCGCCGATGCCATCCGTTATTTCCACCGACGTTCTGATTGTCGGCGCCGGGGTTGCCGGCCTCTGGCTGAATGCGCGCCTGCGCAGCCAGGGGTTTTCCACGGTGGTGGTGGAAAACGCCACCTTGGGCGGCGGGCAAACCGTGAAGTCCCAGGGGATCATTCACGGCGGTGCGAAATACGCCCTGCACGGCGCCCTCACCGGCGCTTCCGAAGCGATTGCCGACATGCCGCGCCGCTGGCGTGAAGCGCTGGCGGGGAACGGCGAGCTGGACCTGTCCGGCGTGCGTTTGCTGTCCGAAGCCCATTACCTGTGGTCCCCGGGCACGATCGCCGGCAACCTCACCAGTTTCTTCGCCAGCAAAGCCGTGCGCGGGCGGGTCGATCAGGTCAAGGGCGACGAATTGCCCCCGGCCCTGCAAGACCGCCGCTTCAAGGGCAAGGTCTATCGCCTGGCGGAACTGGTGGTCGACGTCCCCAGCCTGGTCGAACGCTTGGCGCAACTGGCCGGTGACGGCGTGCTCGCCGGGCAACACATCGAACCGCTGCTGGAAGGCGACACGCTGGTGGGTTTGAAGGTGGACGGGCGCGAGATCCGCGCCCAACGCATCGTCTTGAGCGCAGGCGGCGGCACGGCGGATTTACTCAGCGCCCTGGGCCTCAGCCAACCGGCCATGCAGACCCGCCCGCTGCACATGATCATCGCCAAGGGGCCCGGCCTCAAACCGCTGTACGCCCACTGCCTGGGCGGCGGCACCAAACCGCGCATCACCGTCACCACCCACCCGGCCGCCGATGGCAATTGGGTGTGGTACATGGGCGGCGACATTGCCGAGGCCGATGGTGTGGCGCGTACGCCTGAAGAACAGATCTCCACGGCGCAAAAAGAGCTGGCGCAACTGCTGCCGTGGATCGACATGAGCCAGACCCGCTGGGCGACCCTGCGCGTCGACCGCGCCGAGCCGCTGCAATCGGGCCTGACGCGCCCGGACAACGCCTTCCTCGCCGAACAGGGCCGCCTGCTCGTCGGCTGGCCGACCAAGCTGGCGCTGGCGCCGGACTTCGCAGACCGCGTGCTCAGCGCACTGGAACGCGACGGCATACGCCCGACTGCCAACGAAGCCCTGCCTGATCTGCCGAAACCGGCCCTCGGCCAACCTGCCTGGGAGCAATTGTTGCCATGAGCCTGCCAACCCTGCACGACCTGCATCGCCCCTTGGGCAGCACCGGCCTGCTGGTCTCGCCTCTGGGCCTGGGCACCGTCAAATTGGGTCGCGACCAAGGGGTGAAATACCCCAGCGGCTTCCAGATTCCGGACGATGACGAAGCGCGGATGTTATTGCGCCAGGCCCAACAATTGGGCATCAACCTGATCGACACCGCCCCCGCTTATGGGCGCAGTGAAGAGCGCTTGGGCCCGCTGCTGCGTGGCCAGCGCAAGGACTGGGTGATTGTCAGCAAGGTCGGTGAAGAGTTCGAAGCGGGCCAGTCCCGTCACGACTTCAGCGCGGCTCACACGCGAATGTCGGTGGAGCGCAGCTTGCAACGCCTTGAAACGGATTTCATCGACCTGGTGCTGGTGCATTCTGACGGCAATGACCTGCACATCCTCAACGACTGTGAAGTCTACGAGACCCTGGAAGCGTTGAAAAAAGAAGGCAAGATTCGCGGTTTCGGCTTCTCCGGCAAAACCGTTGAAGGCGGCGTGAAGGCTCTGGAAAGGGGCGATTGCGCGATGGTCACCTACAATCTCAACGAACAGACCGAGAAAGCCGTGATTGATTACGCGGCGGCGCATGGCAAGGGAATTCTGGTGAAAAAGGCTTTGGCCAGCGGCCACGTATGCCTGGAACCTGGAATGGATCCAATTCACGCCAGTTTCATGTTGTTGTTTGCGCAAACGGGCGTCGCCAGTGCTATTGTCGGGACCATTAATCCGCTGCACCTGGCCCATAACGTGGCGACCGCTGCCCAGGTCATTCGTCAACTCTGATGCCGCCCACGCGGCCGACCCCGTCGCAAGAAGGAGCCGACATGCCGCGAACGCTCATAAGAAAAAACCCGAGTAACTTCAAAACACTGCCGCTGCACGTCGAAGCCACACCCGAAGGCCTGAGTTACCAAAGCGTGGGCATGCCGCTCAACTTCGCCCAGACCCTGCAAAGGCGCAAGCCGGTGGAGGTGGCAGACCCTGAACGTTTCGCCCTGGAACTGGCCAACCTGGGCGTGTCAGTACGCCTGACCCTTCACTGGCAAAACAAGGATTACTGGGTGCTGGTGCGCCAGCGCCGTCAGGACCGGGGTGACGTGGTGCTCAAGCTCATCTCCGGCTACGTGCCCGCCCATGAACTGAACCTGCCGCTGCACACTGCGATCCAGGAAATTGCCGAAGAATGTTTACTGGAGACGCCCGAAGGCTGGCTCGGCGGGCGCTTCAATGACACCTGGCTGCCGGCGCCCTACTCCGCCGCCCTGCATTACCGCGAAGCCCTGCCGTTTCGCCTGAGCCCGCTGTCCGGCGCCGCCCGCCCGGTGCGCTGCGCCACCACCCAACTGATCGAACGCCCGCGGGCCTACGTGCACCTGCCCACGGCGTCGCTGCAGCTGATTTACGACCTGCGCCTGGAAGTGCCCAAGGAAGCCAAATCCCTCAGCCTGTTCCATGTCGATGAGCGACTGGAGGGCGACCAACTGGTGGCGCGCCTCGACCGCCAGCGCCCGGATCTGTACCTGATGCCATTGAAGGACGGCCAGCCTATCGCCGAGCTGTACACCGTCAAGAAAGACCAGTTGATCCCGGCCAGCACCCGCGGTTTATACCTGGCGGAAAGCTTCGCATTGCAGGAAGGCTGGCTGGTGCGGGACGAGCGGATTCGCTGGAAGGATTGGCTTCGTCAGCAAGGGTTGGCACAGCCTGAGAAAGAATCGAAGCTCAAGCGCCTGACCGGGAAGGCCAAGCAGATGCTGCGCAAGATCGTGCCGAAGAAAAAAGCCAAAGGCTAAATCAAACCTGTTGTGGAATATGGCTTGTGTGGGAGCTGGCTTGCCTGCGATTCAGCCACCTCGGTCTAACTGATATACCGAGGTGATGCTATCGCAGGCAAGCCAGCTCCCACAGGCGACCGCAGTCAGACGTTAAGCAGGCGCTCAAGGCCGACCTTCAGCGGCGTCGGCTCAGGCAGCGTGAAACTGGCCAGCAACCGCTGATTATTCGCCCGCGAATGCCGGATGTCGCCCGAGCGCGCTGGCCCGTAGGTCACAGCTGGCAACTTGCCAACAATCTCTTCCAGCGCCTGCAACACCTGCTTGAGCGTAGTGGTGCGGTTCCAGCCGACGTTGATCGCACCCAGCGGCGCATGCGGCACTTCGATGGCTTGTACCAGCAAATCCACGAGGTCTTCCACGTACATGAAATCGCGGGTTTGCTCGCCATCGCCGAACACGGTGATCGGCACGCCTTGCTGCACGCGTTCGCTGAAGATGCTGATCACGCCGGAGTACGGCGATGACGGATCCTGACGCGGGCCGAAGATATTGAAGAAGCGGAAGATCACCGGCTCCAGGCCATGCTGGCGACGGTAGAAGTCGAAGTAGTGCTCACCGGCCAGCTTGTCCGAGGCATAAGGCGTCAATGGCGCTTTGGTGGTCTCTTCGTCGATCGAAGCCCCTTCGCCGTTGTTGCCGTACACCGCCGCGCTGGAGGCAAATACCACGCGCTTCACACCGGCTTTGCGCATGGCTTCGCAGACATTCAGGGTGCCGACAAAATTGCTCTGGTGCGTGCTGACCGGGTCATCCACTGAGGCTTGCACCGACGCCACGGCGGCCAGGTGCACCACCGCCGTCGCGCCGATAGCGGCGTGCGCCACGAGCTCGGCATCGGCCACATCGCCCTCAATCAGTTCGACGCGCGGGTTATCCAACGGCAGGTTGCTGCGTTTGCCGGTGGACAGGTCATCCAGCACCCGCACGGCATAGCCCTTGGCGAGCAATGCATCAACCAGGTGCGAACCGATGAACCCGGCGCCGCCCGTGATCAGAACCCGATTATCAGACTTACTCATTGTTTCGGATCTTCTCGACAATGGCCGTGGTCGAGCTGTTCTCGACCAGGCCCAACACTTTGACCTTGCCGCCGTAGGCGCTGACGATATCGGCACCCACCACCTGGTCGACGGAATAGTCGCCGCCCTTGACCAGCACGTCCGGCTTGACCTGGGCCAGCAAGTTTTCCGGGGTGCCTTCAGGGAAGCTGATCACCCAGTCCACGGCGCCCAAACCGGCCAATACCGCCATGCGCCGGTCGACACTGTTGATCGGACGGCCCGGGCCTTTGAGGCGGCTGACCGATGCGTCATCGTTAACCGCGACGATCAGACGATCGCCTTGCGCGCGAGCCTGCTCCAGGTAGGTCACGTGGCCTGCGTGGAGGATGTCGAAGCAGCCGTTGGTGAACACAATGCTTTCGTTGTGGGCACGCGCGTCGTCGATGGCCAGCAGCAATTGCTCAATGGTCAACACGCCACGCTCCGAGCCTTCGGAACGCTGGATCGCGCGGCGCAACTCGGGGGCGCTGATAGCAGCCGTACCCAATTTGCCAACCACAATGCCCGCCGCCAGATTGGCCAGCGCCACGGCGTGGGGCAATTCTTCACCGGCCGCAATGGAGGCCGCCAGGGTGGAAATAACGGTATCACCAGCGCCAGTGACGTCGAACACTTCACGCGCGCGCGCCGGCAGGTGCATCGCCGGGTGGCCCGGGCGCAGCAGGGTCATGCCGTGTTCGCCACGGGTGACCAGCAAGGCGCCGAGGTCGAGGTCGGCCATCAGCGTGGCGCCTTTCGTCACGAGTTCGTGCTCATCGGCGCAACCGCCGACGATGGCTTCGAACTCGCTCAGGTTTGGCGTGATCAGGCTGGCGCCCCGATAAATCGAGAAGTCCTTGCCCTTGGGATCGGCGAGTACAGGAATGCCCCTGGCCTTCGCGGCCTGGATCAATTCCTGGTGATTCTTCAAGGCGCCTTTGCCGTAGTCGGACAACACCAGCACCTTGATACCTTCGAGCAATGCGTCGACCTGGCCACTCAGGGCCAGGGCGTCGGTGGCGAAGGGTTCTTCGAAATCGATACGGAGCAATTGCTGGTGACGGCTCATGACCCGCAGCTTGACGATGGTCGGCTGATGGGCGATGCGCTGGAACAGCGCGCGCACGCCGGCACCGCGCAGGCTGTTGGCCAGGCTGTTGGCGGCTTCGTCGTCGCCGGTCACACCCACCAGAGAGGCCGGAGCGCCGAGAGCGGCAATATTGAGGGCAACGTTGGCAGCGCCACCTGGACGGTCTTCGATTTGCTCGACCTTGACTACCGGTACCGGTGCCTCAGGGGAAATCCGTGAGGTACCGCCATGCCAGTAACGGTCGAGCATGACATCGCCGACCACCAAGACAGGGGCTTGATCGAATCGCGGCATGGACAACTTCATGGAGCAACCCACATACAAAATGAACAGGGGCGCGATATTAGCACAGGGTTGTCAAAGGCTTGTGGGGGGCGTGACGGAAGATGTTGCCGTGCAACAGCGCTGGCAACAATGAAGAGCAAATGTGGGAGCGGGCTTGCCCGCGATGGCGGTGTACCTGTCAACATTTCCGGTGACTGACACTCCGCAATCGCGGGCAAGCCCGCTCCCACAGGGTTTTAGGTGATGTCGGCGGGCACGGGGGCATCCAGGCCCATGGCATGCAGGCGCGCGTAGTAGCCGTTCTGCGCCAACAGTTCGCCGTGGGAGCCACGCTCCACGATCCGGCCATCATCCATCACCAGGATCAGGTCGGCTTTCTCGATAGTGGACAGGCGGTGCGCGATCACCAGCGTCGTGCGGCCTTGCATGACCTTGTCCAGAGCTGCCTGAATGTGCCGCTCGGACTCGGTGTCGAGGGCTGAGGTGGCCTCGTCGAGAATCAGCAGTGGCGCGTTCTTGAGCAAGGCACGGGCAATCGCCAGGCGCTGGCGCTGGCCGCCGGACAAGAGCACGCCGTTTTCGCCGACCGGGGTGTCGAAGCCTTTTGGCAACTGGTCGATGAAGTCCTTGGCATAGGCATCCGCCGCCGCCGCTTCAACGTCCGCCCGTGGCGCACCGGCCAGGTCGCCATACGCGATGTTGTTGGTCACGGTGTCACTGAACAGGGTCACGTGCTGGGTCACCTGGGCAATGTGTTTGCGCAGGTTGAGCAGCTTGTAGTCTTCGATCTCAACGCCATCGAGCAGGATTTCGCCGCTTTCATGGTGATAGAAGCGCGGAATCAGGCTGGCCAGGGTCGACTTGCCACTGCCGGAACGGCCCACCAGAGCGATCATCTGCCCAGGTTCGGCAGTAAAGCTGATGTCCTTGAGCACATGACGTTCGGTGCCTGGGTACGTGAAGTTCAGGTTCCGCACTTCCAGACGGCCGCTGACCTCGTCGCGCTCAACGGTGCCACGGTCGACTTCCTGTTCTTCGTCGAGTTGTTCGAAGATGCTTTCAGCGCCGGCCACGCCTTTCTGGATGGTCGAGCTGACTTCCGACAATTGACGGATCGGCTTGGGCAGCAGGCCGGCCAGCGTGATGTAGGCCACCATGTCACCCGCCGACGCGTCGCCGCGAAGGTAAAGCACGAGGAACATCAATACCGCCATGGCGGTGTAGATCACCAGTTGCAGGGCCGGTGTGTAGATCGCACCCGTGCGGGTCATGCTCAACTGTTTGTTGGTGTTGCTCAGGCTGGCCTTGAGGAAACGCTTCTCCTCGTAGACTTCGCCACCAAAGCTGCGCACGACGCGATAGCCCTGGATGGTTTCGGACGCGACGTGCGTCACGTCGCCCATGGCCACCTGGATTTTCTTGCTCTGCTTGCGGAATTTCTTGCTGGCCGTTCTGACCATCACCGCGATCAGCGGCAGGATGGCAACCATCACCAGCGTCAGGCGCCAGTTCATGAACAGCAGCGAGGCAAACAGGAAGATCACCGTCATGCCTTCGCGGATCACCACCTTGATGGCATCGGTGGCAGCACCCGTGACCATGGTCACGTTGAAGGTGATGCGGGAAATCAGATGCCCGGAGTTGTGGTTGTCGAAGTAGCGGTTGGGCAGTGTCAGCAGGTTGTTGAACAGCTGCACGCGCAGGTCGTGGACCAGGCCCAGAGAAACCTTGGCCAACAGGTAGTTGCCCAGGAACGAGCCCAGGCCCTGCCAGGCGGCGATCAGAATGATCAACAACGGCACGGCTTGGAGCAATTGCAGGTCACGCAGGAGCGGTACGCTCGGGAACAGCACCGCCTCCGGATTGGATAGGCCGTCGACGAAGTACTTGAGGATGTACCCCAGCATGGGCTGGGTCGACGCGAAAATCAGAAATCCGACAATACTCAACGCAAACAAGCCCATGTAGGGCTTAACGTAACTGAGCAGGCGGAAGTATATTTTCAAGCTCGAAGGGCTTGCGCTAGGACTGGAGTCGGTCATATCACGCGGCGTTTTGAAAAAGGAGGCTGACTTTAGCACAGCTTCTCTGTTGTACTTGCACCCGGCATGACCCTCGGGCCGGTTGGATTCAACCGACGATATCAAATAGCCACCACTTTAAGATGGTCGGCTTTCTCAATTCTGGAATGGCTTTACTGTATGCACTCCAAGCGCCTCACCTATGGCTTAAATCGAGTTTTCGACTTCCTGGTCCTGTGGATTTTGCCCATCGGCTTGTTGTTGCTTCTGAGTTCGCTGTTCTTCGTAACCAACCGCAATGTGCTGCACAAGTTCTACTACGGTTTTTTCAGCGCACCGACCTTATTGTTGTTGCTCATACGCCCCAGGGAATTCAAGGAGTTGCTGCGTGAGCCATTGGCTGTCGCCTTTCTTGCGTTCTCTGCCTGGGCCATACTCAGCCTGCTGTGGAGCCCGGAACCCAGCGCCGACTCCGACCTGTTCAAGCGTCCCCTGCACACCTTCATGCTGTTTGCCGGCTGCGGCTTGTTGCTGCATTACCGTAACGATCTGTTCAAACCGATTTTTTTCAGCGCCGCCATGGTCGCCCTGGTGGTGTGCGCGTGTAACCTGGTGGCCTTCGGCAAAGGCTTCGAGCCGACCATGCGCATGATCGGAGGCCGGGGCGCCCTCGACAACCCGCTGCTCAGTTCCCACATCTTCGGCTTTTTCACCGTCTACTGGCTCTATGTGTGCATCACCACGCAGCGCCACAAGGTGCTGTGGTTCAGCGTGCCAGCGCTGGCGATCATGACGCTTGCGGTGCTGGCCACCGGTTCCCGCACGCCATTGGTTGCACTGACAATGGCCGCCCTCTGGATCACCTTCGTCAGCCGTAACCGCCGCTCTGCGCTATTGATCGCCTCGTTGATCGTGGGGGTGGCAGCGCTTCTCATGTTTTATCCCGAAGCGATCACTGAACGCGGCAGTTCGTTCCGCCTTGAATTGTGGGGTATGACGTTGCAGCGCATCGCTGATTACCCCTGGATCGGCCACAGTTTCAATTCCGACCTCCTGTTGAAAGTGGGGGGAATGGAACTGGTCGAGCCCCACAGCTTTGCGCTCGGCGTACTCTATTACGTCGGCATCATCGGCTTTATCCCATGGGCCTTCATGCTTTGCTGGGGCCTGTATAAAGGCTTCGAGGAACGGGCGAAGCCGCTGTTCATCCTGGCATCGTCGCTCCTGACCTACGGCATCGGCGCAGGCCTGACCGAAGGCGGTGGCATTATGTCGCGACCCAAGGAACATTGGTTCCTGCTGTGGATTCCTCTGGCAATCCTGGCCGGACTGAGCATCGCCCAGCGCCGCAGCAGCATGCTGCGCATGCCGGTGCAAAACCTCAAGCCGCAGGCGTTCGATCAACTGAGCCACAACGCTCACGTGATCGAAGCCGACGGCCTTGGCCCGAAAGTCTTACGCCTGGAAAACGGCAGCTTCCTCAAGGTGTTCCGCCCACGCCGCTGGTACACCTCGGGCAGCTTCAACCCTTACTCCGAGCGCTTCGCCAGCAACAGCGAACAACTGCGCACCCTGGGCATCCCCGCTCCGCACATTCTCACGCTCTATGGCGTGCACCATGGCAACAGCGCAGTCGTTTACACGCCGCTGCCGGGCCTGACCCTGCGCCAAGCGTTGCAAAGCCTGGACAGCAGCTTGCGTGAATCGCTGATCGAACGTTTCGGCCGCTTTGTCGCCCTGCTTCACGAGCGCGGCGTGTACTTTCGCTCGCTGCACCTGGGCAACGTGCTGCTGATGGACGACGGCGAGTTTGGCTTGATTGACGTGGCTGACCTGCGCATCTTCCCCTCCTCCCTGCGCAACGCATTGCGCCAGCGCAACCTGAACCACATGCAGCGCTACCCACAGGATCGCAGTTGGCTGTTCGATGCCCATTTCGAGCAATTCGCCAAGGGGTATGCCTCGGTTGCCAGCCCGCAGGCCACGGCAAAAATCCGCGAGCACGTACTGAGCCTGGCCAAACCTGTCAGCTAAAAAAAAGGCGACTATCACCCACTGATAGTCGCCTTTTTCACGGGCTGCAACACCTCACTTTCTGAGCGGTGCCAAATACAATCGCACCAGCCCGCGCAAGGTCTTGCGCCCCCAGAACTTCAACGGGATCTGCTTGAGGATCTCGCGCGCCAGCGGCCGGTCGCGGTCGGCAGTCTTGAGAAACATCGAGTTCAGGAAACCGTAACGCACGGCGTCGTACGCCGGGTGCTCGCTGAACTTTGCATAGGTCTTGAGGATGTTCTGAATCATGTACCGGTGGTTTTTGTAGGTGTTGCTCGCATGCTGCCGGTAGCGCGCCATCACCACGCCAAGGGCATCGATGGTGTACCCGGCGGCTGTGATCTTGAGCTGAATCAACAAGTCTTCCAGCGGGATCAGCGGATCAAAGCCTCCCACCTCGTCCAGCGCTTCGCGGCGAATCAACATGGTCGGCGCAGGCGGGAAGGGTTTAAGGTCCATGAACATGTCGTCGAAGTCCAGACTGCGAAACGGCACGTTGCGGCGCTGCTTTTTCTCCGGATGCAGGTTGCCGTCGCCATCGATCAGCTCGATGTTGCCGGCGCAGATGCCGACCTTCGGCTTGCCTTCCATGTACGCGACCTGAGTGGCGATCCGGTCCGCCAACATGATGTCGTCGGAACCGAACGGCGCGATCAAACTGCCCTTCGCGCGGGCTAAGGCGCCGTTGAGCGTCGCGGTCAGGCCCTGATTCTGCTGCACCTGAAAATCAAACCCGTGCACGGCCTGCAGGCGCTGGATACGTTCGACGCTGTCGTCTTTGGAGCCATCGTCGACCACCAGCAACTCAATGTTGGGGTAGGTCTGGCCCAGTACGCTGAGGATGCTCTCCTCAATGTAACGGCCGTGGTTATAGGAGGCGATGATCACCGAGACCAGGGGTTGCTGCGTTGTCATGCTCTACCTACTTCTTTCAAACCGGTTTCGATCAGGTTCAGGTACTTGTGCTGGAACTCGGCCAACGCGTGGTTGTGCTCCAGGTAACGAAACACTTGTTCGCCCTTGGCCCGCAGCTGCTCATCCGTCATGGCCAGGTAGGTGTCCAGGGCGGACGTCAACCCGTCGACATCGCCAGGCTCATGGGACAAACCACCCGCCCCTTCCACCAGCGGCAACATGGCCGGGCCGTTGGAGGCGATCACTGGCAAGCGTCCACTCATACCCTCCAGCAATGCCAGCCCCAGGCCTTCGAGCAAAGACGGCATGGTCCAGATATCAAAGGCGCGCACGTATTGGAGGCCATCTTCACGAAACCCCAGCAGGTGCGCGCGACCGGTCAAGCCCAGGCGCTCGATATCCGCACGCAAGTCCGCCTCGGCGCGGCCGGAGCCGATGATGCCGACCTGGGCATTGGGGTATTTGTCTTTGAGGCGGGCAAATGCCTGCAACAAGTGGGTATGGCCCTTGATCGGCACCAACCGCCCCAAGGCGCCGATGATGCGGGCATCCAGTGGCAGCCCCAAGGCTTGTCGCGCTTGCTCGCGCGGCAATTGCAACGCTTCGGCCTGAGGGATATCGATGGCGTTGGTGACGAAGGTGCTGTTCTCGCGGGTAAACCCGCAATTGAGACCGACCAGATAATCCCTGACCGCCGCCGACACCCCGACAAACCGCCACGCAGGGCTGACCAGCCGGCGCGTCTGGCGCCGACGATAGGCGCGTTCGTACTCGCCAAAACCATGGGAGATGCCAATGCACAGCGGGATCTTCAACCAGCGGTTGAGCGACAACATCATGTTCACCGACTTGAAGCGGTTACAGATGACCACATCGAACTTCTGCTCACGGCAGTATTTATAGATTTCCCACATGGCGCCCAGGCGGATGCCCTTGAGGGCTTTCTCGGGGAATTCGAAATACTTGGAGTGGTCCGCCACGCTCAAGGGCTGGCCCGGTTGCGGGCGCCCGCTGAGAAACGCCGACGTCACCTCAAACCGTTCCGCCGGTAACGACTTGACGATCTGCTCACCGAGGTCGGCGAAGTCATTGGCCTTGACGTTGTAGTCCGGCTGTAACTGCAAAACCTTGAAACGAGGTTTCATATCACTCCATGAGGCAATCGGGCTGCGAGCGGGCAGCCCAACGAAAAAGATAAAGACTCAGTCCTGTTTCAAAACCCACAGCAGCTCGTGACGCCGCACCGCCTTGCGGAAGAATTCATTCTCCCCATAGGGCGACGGGGCCCGGCCCGCCAGCAGTTGCTGCAACAGCCTGCGCACACGGCGCTTGAACGGTGCGCGTGGCTGCAAATCATGCATCATGCCCAGCGCCATGGCTTTGTCTCGCTGATGGCTCAACGATACAACCCGGCAGTAAGGCTCAACGACTTCATCCGCCTCAAACTGCGGCGGCAAGGCCACACCGGCACCGGCATCACCCATGGGCCAGCGGTCGTTATCATGCAGGTGATTGGCATAACCGAGCAACGTTGTCGGCTGCCACTCAAGCCCTTGCAGGGCCTCGATCAGCGCATCATGGGCGCAGATGTGATCGGGGTGCGGGTCCAGCACCGGCGTGGGCAGTACGATGACCTCGGGGCGCGCCTTGAGCAGCACCGCACGCAGGTCGGCAATCAAATTGCGCCAGGTCGGCGAACCGTCCACATCACCCGGCAAGGTGAACGCATTGAACTGGCGGAACAGCCGCGTATCGTCCAGGTCCGCCTCGCGGGATGCCTGAGGCTGGTCGGGTGCCGCGCGCATGGCAGGCAGTTGCAGGCAGAAATAGCCCAACTGCACGCACTGCGCCTCAGGAACCCCGGCCCAACGCGGCACCGCGATGCTGTCCCACGCGCGCAAGCGGCCTTTGAGCTGCGCCGCGTCGGCTTGTGCCAGGCCCATCTGCTGATAATGCTCAGCCTCGATTTCGCCGGCAGTCAGCGTCACGATCCAGCTTTCATCCGCCTGGGCATACAGACCGAAGGCAGCCAGTTCGGCATCGTCGGCATGGGGAGCAATCACCATCAGCCGCTGACGGGCGTAGTCCGGATGAGGAAACACCCACAACACCGGCCGGCCGACGATACGGCAATATCGGCCACGCAACCCAAGCTCACCTGCGGCCAACGCTTGCGCCGACCCTGTGAGGTTGAGATAGCGCTTGCCCGCCACGCCACGTTCAAACGCTTGGCGGTCGCCCGACAGCTCAACCGCCGGGTCAAGAAAGCGCCCCAGCCAACGGCTTTTAAGCTGCACTTCGACGATCAGGGTTTCATCGCCCGCCAGGCTCAACGGCGCATCCGGCACCAGCCGGCCAGCCGCAAGGTGCAGGCCGGCGCGCTGGGTACCCGGCGCAAAGTTGTACCGGTAGTCGTCTTTGGGCGAATAGAACAAATGGTCGGCAAACCAGGCTTCATGCACGACCCACAACAGCACCGCCAGTATCAGCGGCAGCCACCAGGCCACCAGCACACCGGCCACCAGCAGCACGAGCAAGCCGATCAATAGCGCAACGCGCTTGTTGCGCCGGTGGCGCTTGAGCAATTGTTGTTTGCGATTCATACGCTGAACACCGGCACCGGGTTGCACCAGCGCTCTTTATATTCACGGTCGGCGCGCCCGAACGAAAAGCGCAGAGGCTTGTTCAGTGCGCGGGCCTGTTCCCAGGCGCTTTGCGTGTTGAGGAAGCTCAACACACTGCCGGGGCTGAACGCGCGGGTTTCGGGGTCGACACCGCCGTTGACGTACTCGATGCTGACCCACTCGGGCGCCTCGACGCGGTACACCAGCTGCACGGCAATCGGCGCGCCATTGAGAAACAGCACGGAGCCGATCAGGAATTCCTTGAGCAGTTCCAGCACCTCGGCCAAGCGCCCGGCACCGGTGGCCGGGAACCCCCAGCGGCGCTGGAACAGGTCGCAGTAAATCGCCGCCAGCTCAACGCTGGAGAATTCACTGACCGCCCGCACCACGCCGCCCGCCTCTTCCAGCAAGCGCAATTCGCGGCGCTGGTTGTAGCGAAACTTCTTCGACAGGTCTTCGGGGGTGCGTGCCATGGCCAACTGTTCGGCCTGTGGCTTGAGGGTGCTGACGCGCCCCTCGTTCAACGCCGACAGGTAGCGCCCGCGATGGCGCAGCGGCGCCTGCGCATCGGCGGCAATCGGCAGGATGATCTCGGCATTGCCCAGATCAAACAGGCCTTTCTTGCCGCTGCGCTTGAGCACGTCCTTGGACAACGCCAGGTCGCGCCCCCAGGTAGCAACTGCGCCCTTCAGCTCGCCGTCTGGCTTGATGGCCAGGTAGCGCACCGGAATCTGCGCCAGTTCGGCCAGCCGCTCGACGATGAGCGGATGGGTCGCCACGCTGCCGCCAAAACGCTGCCAGGCCTGGGCGTAAACCTCGGCATCAACAGGCGTCCAGCCTCGTTCACGCCAACCCTGGAAGCGGTTCAGCATTCAGACCACAGCGTCATAAGGGTCAACGCCGTCTTTGACGACCAGAATGTCTTCCATGATCAGGTACTCGAGGTCCGAGCCGAAGAACATGTTCAGCGCGTCGGTCGGCGAACAGATCATCGCTTCACCACGACGGTTGAGCGAGGTGTTCAGCGACACGCCGTTACCGGTCAGCACTTCGAGCTCTTTCATCATGTCGTAGTAGCGCGGGTTGTATTCGCGTTTGAGCACCTGGGCGCGGGAGGTGCCATCTTCATGGACCACTTCCGGCACGCGGGTTTTCCACTCTTCCGACACTTCAAAGGTGAAGGTCATGAACGGCGCCGGGTGATCGACCTTGATCATCAGCGGGGCCACGGTGTCGAGCATCGACGGGCAGAAAGGCCTCCAGCGCTCGCGGAACTTGATCTGGTGGTTGATGCGGTCAGCCACACCGGTAGCGCTTGGGCAACCGATGATCGAACGACCGCCCAACGCACGCGGGCCAAACTCCATGCGGCCCTGGAACCAGGCCACCGGGTTGCCGTCGACCATTATCTTGGCGATGCGCTTGGGCATGTTTTCGATCTGGCGCCACTTGGGTTTGCTCGCATGCTTGGCGCACGCGGCAATCACGTCTTCGTTGCTGTAGGACGGGCCGAGGTAGACGTGTTCCATCTTCTCGACCGGTACACCACGGGCATGGGACACATAGGCCGCCGCGCCAACGGCGGTGCCGGCATCGCCGGACGCCGGTTGTACGAACAGCTCTTTGACGTCGTCACGGGCGATGATTTTCTGGTTCAGCTTGACGTTCAGCGCGCAGCCGCCCGCAAAAGCCAGCTTGCCGGTGTCTTTGAGGATGTCGCCCAGGTAGTGGTCGATCATCTGCAGGGCCAGCTTCTCGAACAGTGCCTGCATGCTGGCCGCGTAGTGGATATACGGCTCGTCGGCAATATCGCCTTCGCGCTTCGGCCCCAGCCACTCGATCAGTTTTGGCGAAAAATAGAAACCCTTGCCCTTCTCTTTGTAACGGCGCAGGCCGATGACGTTGGCGTAGTCGGTGTTGATCACCAGCTCGCCGTTTTCAAAGGACGCCAAACGCGAGAAATCATATTTGCTGGCATCGCCATACGGCGCCATGCCCATGACCTTGAACTCGCCGTCGAGCATCTCGAAACCGAGGAACTCGGTGATCGCGCCGTACAGGCCGCCGAGGGAGTCCGGGTCGTAGAATTCCTTGATCTTGTGGATCTTGCCGTTTTCGCCGTAGCCGAAGAATGTGGTGGCGTACTCGCCTTTACCGTCGATGCCGAGGATCGCGGTTTTTTCCTGGAAGCCCGAGCAGTGGTAAGCGCTGGAGGCGTGTGCCAGGTGGTGTTCAACCGGTTCGATCTTGATTTTCTTCGGATCAAAGCCCAGTTGCTCAAGGCACCAGACGATCTTGTTGCGATAGCGTTTGTAGCGACGGTTACCCATCAGGATCGCGTCGAGCGCGCGGTCCGGGGCGTACCAGTAACGCTTGGCATAGTGCCAGCGCGCCTCGCCGAACAGGCTGATCGGGGCGAACGGGATCGCCACCACGTCAACGTCGGAAGGCTTGATGCCGGCCTGTTCCAGGCAGAATTTCGCCGATTCGTAGGGCATGCGGTTCTTTGCATGTTTGTCGCGTACGAAGCGCTCTTCTTCGGCGGCCGCGATCAGCTTGCCGTCGATATACAAGGCTGCGGAAGGATCATGGCTAAGGGCGCCGGACAGGCCAAGAATCGTCAATGCCACAGGGGTCTAGCCTCTTTTAGTCTGCATGCAGGCGGGTTACGCCGCGAAAAAGTGTGCTTCCCGCCTGGGCAGGAAACAGCTAAAGGGCGGGATTATAACTTAAAAGCAGGGGGAAGCTGTTAGCGGCTGGCGGGTCACTGGTAGATCTCGATACTGCCGTCCTTGCCCTGGCGGTAGATCGTGTAGGGCAACACCAACGTGTCCGCCACGCCAGAGGCGAGCGCTTCAATGGCGATGATCGGGAAGATATTGGCCCCGCGATCTGCAAAGTCTTGATCCTCCGGGCTCTTTGCAGGCTTGGGCTCACTGTTCAGGTAACAAAACCCATACATCACGCCGCTGTAGATGCGCGGCACGTTGTCGCAGTGGCTGCGTGAATCCTTGAGGCCCTGACTGGCGACGGCATCCGGGCGAAAGACCGTGTTGATCGTGCCGCAAGCGGACACCAATGACAGGGCTAGAACCAGCAAGGCTTTGGATTGAGGGCTCATGGGCAACTCCTTTTGGTTTGAGCGGCGAAACGCGGCCAGCGCCGATGCCCTCTATACTAGCCCCGTTCAAGAACGGCCGGGGCGCCAGTAGATACTGATATTGCCATCATTTACTTGCCGGTAAATCGTGTATGGCAGCACCACTGTGTCGGCTACGCCGGATACTGCGATGTCCACCAGTACCAAAGGCATGAGTATTCCAGTGAGGTCCGGAGCCGCATGCAGGGCGCAAAAATCAAAGGCCACTCCACTGTAAACACGGGGTATGGACTGGCAATAGGTTTTGATCAGCCTGAGTTCACGAGCCGTTTCGCCATCCTTGCGCACGACGCTGTTAAAGGTTCCGCAGCCACTCAACAGCAGCGCAGCAAAGCCCAGTACAGCCATTATTTTTATTGTCATTACCTGACCTCGAAATTGGTCAGCAACGCTATCACCCAACTCACACCCACTTCCTGCGCGGCGCCTTCAAATTGCGTGGGGAAAATCCGAAATGCTAAAAAACCACCCTTTCACTAAACTCGCGCCCTTTTGCGCGTTTACACGTTAAGAAACGCCACGGATTCCGGCTGATAGATGAAAACCCTTACCCGCTTCACCCTGCTGCTGCCCGGCCTGCTTACCCTGTGCGACAGCGCCCGGGCCGAAGGCAGCGCCCTGGTTCTCGACCCCAGCGTCGTCACCGGTTCGCGCAGCGCCAGCCCCACCTTCGACCTGCCCTACTCGGTCGACAGCATCAGCCATGAGCAAATCAGCGACGGCCAACTTGGCATCAATGCCTCCGAAGCCCTATCCCGCGTGCCGGGCCTGGTGGTGCAGAACCGTCAGAACTATGCCCAGGACCTGCAGATTTCCTCGCGAGGCTTCGGCGCCCGCTCGGCATTCGGCGTGCGCGGCATCAAGCTGATAGCCGACGGCATCCCCGCCAGCACCCCGGACGGCCAGGGCCAGGCGGCCACCTTCAACCTCGACACCGCCGAGCGCATCGAAGTGCTGCGCGGCCCAGCGGCGACGCTGTATGGCAGCAACGCCGGTGGCGTGATCCAGATGTTTTCCCGCGACGGCGAAGGCCCGCCGCGCATTGGCGCTGAGACACTGGTGGGCAGCGACGGCCTGAATAAAAACCACCTGACCGCCGAAGGCTCGGCGAACGGCGCAGGCTTTGTGCTCGACGCTTCACGCATGGACACCGACGGCTACCGCGACCACAGCAGCGCGCGTCGCGATCAGACCTTTGCCAAACTCAACTTCCAGCCGGACGACGACAGCAAGCTGGCGCTGATCTACAGCAGCCTGGAGCAGAATGGCACGCAGGACCCGCTCGGGCAGACCTGGGAGGCCTACAAGGCCGACCCGCGCTCAGTGGCACCGGCCGCGCTGACGTACAACACGCGAAAAAGCATCGATCATCAGCAATTGGGGATGAATTATGAGCGGTATTTCGGCGATGCGACGTTGCAGGTGAATGCATACACCGGTCGGCGCAGTGTGATTCAGTATTTGTCGATTCCGGACATTATCAAGGGACAGCCCAACCCGGCCAACGCGCGCGGCAGTGTCGTGGACTTCGACCGCAATTTCTACGGCGGCTCCGTCCACTGGCTGCAACCCATCACCAGCGCCCCCGGCGACCTGACCCTGATCACCGGCCTCGACTACGACCGCAGCAGGGATGACCGCCAAGGCTATTCCAACACCCTCGACGGCGAACACGGCGTCAAAGGTGCCCTGGGCCGCGATGAAATCGACACTGCCACCAGCCTCGACCCGTTCGTACAAGCCAACTGGCTGCTCGGCAACTGGACCCTGCAGGCCGGACTGCGCCACAGCACCATGAAAATGGACGTGGACGACCACTTCCTCAGTGACGGCAACGACAGCGGCAACAAGACCTACCAGAAGAACACCCCCTCGGTCAGTGTCATGTACGCCTTCACCCCGGACCTGCACGGTTACGTCAGCGCGGGCAAAGGCTTCGAAACCCCGACCCAGGCCGAGTCGGCGTACTCCAGCACCGCCAACGGCTTCAACTTCGCGCTCAAGCCTTCGGTCAGCAAGCAAGTGGAAGTCGGCTTGAAAGCCCGTGTCGGCCAAGACACGCGCCTCAACGCCGCCGTGTTCCAGATCACCACCGACGACGAGTTGGTGGTGCAGAAGTCCGATGGCGGCCGAACCACCTATCAAAACGCCGGCCGCACGCTGCGCCGCGGCTTCGAACTGGGCCTGGAGAGCCAGCTCAGCGAACAGTGGAGCACCAACCTCGCCTACACCCGCCTGCAAGCCACCTATGACAGCGACTTCACCAACAGCGGGAAAACCATCGACAAGGGCAACTACCTCCCCGGCGTGCCGCAAACCACCCTGTTCGCCGAGCTCAACTGGAAGCCTCGCGACTGGGTCAGCACTGCGCTGGAAGGCATGTACCGCAGCAAGGTCTACGTCGAAGACACCAACACGCAACACGCCGCGCCCGGTTACAGCGTGTTCAACTGGCGCGCTCGCTTCGAACAGAAGGTCGAACACTGGACCTTCCACCAGACCCTGCGCCTGGACAACCTGCTCGACCGCCAGTACGTGGGCTCGGTGATCGTTGGCGACGGCAACTTCCGCTATTACGAAGCAGCTCCGGGGCGCTCGTGGTACGCCGGCGCCGGGGCGGAATACACCTTCTAAAGCCACCCACCCTCCACACTGTGGCGAGCGGGCTTGTCCCGCGTTGGGCTGCGAAGCGGCCCCAAAAAAAGCGGGAGCGCTGCGCACTCCAACGCGGGGCAAGCCCGCTCGCCACAAGGGCTGTGCCAGCTCTAACTGATCGGCATTGACAGTGTTTCGCCTTTAATGCCGCTCCAGCACCCGCCGTGACGCAAAACTGAAGGTCAGCACCACAAAGATCAATACCCCCGTCGCCACCTGTTGCCAGTAAAAATTCCAGCCGATCAGCAGCAGGCCGTTGGCAATCACGTTGATAAACAACACACCCAGCAGGGTCCCGGGAATATTCGCCCGACCCTGCCGGCTCAAGGTCGTGCCGATGAACACCGCGCCAATCGCATTGAGCAAAAACGCGTTGCCGGACAGTGGCACGTAAGCGCTGACCGTCGAACTGAGCAACACCCCCGCCACGCCGCAGGCCAAGGCCGTCGCCAGCGAAACGACGGTGACGATGCGCCGCACCGATAACCCCGAGTAATACGCCAGCAACGGCTGGGTGCCTTGGGCCAACAGCTCGCGCCCCAGGCGCCCGCGCGCCAGGGCCAGGCCGTAAAAAAGTGCCAGGCCCAACACGATCAGCAAGGGCGTCAGCCCGGTCAGTTCGGGTTTCAAGCCTTGGGCGATATAGATCGGCTGGCCGCCGTCCGAGAGCAATTGCTGCGCGCTGGTGCCGATAAACAATGTGCCCAACGTCGCGAGAAATGGACTGATTCGCAGCCCCGCGATCAACCCGGCATTCACCACGCCCACCAGCAGCGCGGCCGCCAATGCACCGGTTGCGGCAAAGGCCCAGCCGTGCCCGCCGTTGAGCAGCACCACAAAGCTGAAACTGGCGAAATCCAGCGCTGTGCCCACCGACAAATCGATACCACCGGCGGCCACCGCGTAGGTCATGCCGATAGCGACGATTGCCAGCAACACAAAGTTATTCAGCACCAGGCTTTTGAGGTTGCCGCCACTCAGAAACCCCGGCGCCTGTAACGCAAACACCACCACGATAACGGCAAAGACCACAGGCAATGTCAGCGGCAGCAATGCGCGCAGATTCATGAGCTGGCTCCTTTATTCAGCGCACTGGAGGCCGCAACCACCAACAGAATCAACACCCCTTGCACGCCGTTCACCCAGAAACTCGACACGTTGAGCAACTGAAAGCCATTGATCAGAAAACCGATCAACAATGCCGCCAGCAACGTACCCGGAATACTCGCCACCAGCCGCCTTGAAAACACCACGCCGAGAAAAGCGATCGCCACCACCGACAGCAACATGTCCCCGGAACCGGTGGTGCTGCCGCTGAAAAACGCCGCCGAACACAGCGCGGCCACCGCAGCGCACAGGCCCGACAGCAAGTAACTCGACAGTACATAAACCGGGACGCGCAAACCCGCCGCCTCGGCAGCCTGGGGATACTCGCCCACTGCGTGCAGGCGCAGCCCGTAGGTCGAATGCTGGATCAGCAAAGTCAGCAACCCCGCCGTCACCAGCAACACCCAGGCCAGCGCGGGCACGCCCAGCCAGGCCCCGCCACTGAGCAGGTCCAGCAGCGGCGAATCGGTGGAGACCACGGTATTTTCCGTCAACACCAGCTCCAACCCGGCCAGCACATTCATGCTCGCCAGCGTTGCCAGCAACGGTGGCAAACGCAGCACCACCACGGCCAGCCCATTGAGCAAACCGACCGCCAGACCGCACGCCAGAGTCAGCAGCAAGGTTTGCCAGAGCTCCAGACCGGCATTGTTGAGGCGACTGAACACGGCGGCGCACAGCCCCAGGTTGGCGGCGAGTGACAGGTCGAGCCCACCGGCCACCACATTCGAACCGCCACCGATAATCACGCAGGTCAACCCGAAGGCGAGCACGCCAAGAATCGCCGACTGGCTGAACACATTGGCCAGATTGCCCACCGACAGAAAGTTCGGCGCCGCCACGGCGAACCCCAACTGGATCGCCAGGAATACGCCCACCGAACCTCGGCGCAACACCAGCACCCACAGGCGTTGCGAAAACCCCGGCGTCGCGACTTCAAGCATGTTCAACCTCCCGCACCGATGCAGCAGGAACAGACACCGCGCCCGTGGCGCAGGCCAGCAACTGATCGCTGTCGGCCTCACCCGCGCGGAACTCACCGGCAATCTCGCCGCGATGCAGCACCAGAATGCGATCACTGATGCCCAGCAGTTCCGGCAGGTCCGACGACAACACCAGCACCGCCGCGCCCTCTTCCACCAAGCGCCCGATCAACCGGTAAATCTCCACTTTGGCACCCACATCCACACCCACACAGGGCTCATCCAGCAGGTACACGGCGCAGCGTCGGCTCAGCCATTTGCCCAAGGCGACTTTCTGCTGGTTGCCACCACTGAGCTGGCTGACTGCCGCGTGTGGCCCAGGCGCCTTGATCGCCAATTCGTCGATCAGCCGCAGGCTTTCGGCCTGCTCCTGACGCCGACTCAACAGGCCCCAGCGCGAGAACCGCGCGAGCCCCGCCAGCGTGAGGTTTTCCAGCACCGACAGCACCGGCGAGATCCCTTGGGTGCGGCGCTCCTCGGGCACCAACGCAATACCCGCCGCAATTGCCTGGCCCGGCGAGCGCAGGCGCAGCAAATGCCCTTCCAGATGAAGGCTGCCGCTGTCGGCTTTCTCGACGCCAAACAGCGTTTTGAACAATTCCTTTGCGCCCGAACCGACCAACCCGGTGAGGCCGACGATTTCGCCGCGTCGCACCTCTAGATCAATAGCCTGATAGCGCCGCGCCAGACTCAGCCCGCGCACCTGCAGCAGCGGCTCGCCAGGCTCGACCTTCGCCTTGGGGTACATCTCCTGCACTTCGCGGTTGACCATCAGCCGCGCAATTTCGGCGCTGGAGGTGTGCCGAGGCTCCACCACTGCCACGTCGCGACCATTGCGCAGTACCGTCACTTCATCACACAGGCTGTCGATTTCCTGCAGGTAATGGGAGATGTACAGAATCGACAGACCTTCGCTGCGCAGGCGTTTGACGATGCGCAACAGCTGGTCAACCTCACGCTTGACCAGTGCCACGCTGGGCTCATCGAACACCAGGATCTTGGGCTTGCGAATCAACGCCCGGGTGATTTGCAGCACCTGACGCTCGGCGCTATTGAGTTCGCTCACCAGCGCACCGGTCGGTAACTGAAGGTCAAAATATTCCGCCAGCAAGCGCTCGGCTTCACGCTGTTGCCGGCGCCGGTCCACAAACGGGCCTCGGCGTAACTCATGCCCGAAAAACAGCGCCTCGCCCACGGTGAAACTGGCGGGCAGCAAGCGCTCCTGATGGATGAACTGCACGCCCAGCCCGTCCACCTGGCGCGGCGACAGCGAGGCATACGCCTGGCCATCGATACTCACCTGCCCCGCGTCAGCCTTGTGGATGCCGGCGAGGATCTTGATCAAGGTCGACTTGCCCGCGCCGTTCTCACCGACCAGCCCGTGAATGGTGCCGCGCTCGACCTTGAGGCTCGCGTCATCCAGCGCCCGTGTCGCGCCAAAGCGTTTGTGCAGATGCTGCAGGTGCAACGCCGTCATCAGTCACCCCGCAGTTGCTGGACCTGCGCCAGGTTGGCGGCGGTGGTCAGCAAGGTGGCCACGTGAGTTTCCTTGGGCAGGTCACGCTGCCCGGCCAGGTAGCGCGCGACGTTCTGCACGGCGGTCTTGCCGATCAGCGCCGGCTGCTGAGCCACCACCGCACCTACTGGCGAGTCTGCCTGGCCGAGCAGTGCCAGCACTTCGGGCGTGCCGTCGACGCCATAGGTTTTGATCTCGGTGCGCTTGGCGTCGATCAACGCCTTGCTCGCGCCCAGTTGCGGAATATCCCACGCCGACCAGATCGCCGAGACGCTGCCTTTGGGGTATTTGTTAAGCAGGGCCGAGACCTGGGAATAGGCGTCCTGCACGGTGTTGGGAATCACATCGCGCAGCTCGGGCTGGATGATCTCCAGTTGCGGGTGGTCCTTGAGCGCGAGCTTCAGCTGGTCGTAGCGAATCGCGCAGACGGGCACGCCGTAGAAGCCGTTGAACACGAGGATCTTGCCTTTGCCACCGGCGTCCTTGATCAGCTGATCCGCCAGGGCCTTGCCGGTGGCGACGTTGTCGGAGGTGGTGTTGTTGAGGCTGTATTGCGACGGCGCATCGATGGTGAACAGCGGGATGCCGGCTTTGCTGATGCGCTTGAGCCAGGGGTCGATCACGCTGAGGGTGCCGAGGGTCTGGATCACCGCGTCAGGCTTTTGGGTGACGACGGTTTGCAGTTGGGTAACGAGGTTTTTGTCGTTACGCCCGGCATCCAGAGTGATCGGGGTGCCACCCAGGCGCTTGATTTCGTCGACTTGGGCCTGGAAGGCCTTGATGTCGAAGTAATGACTGGTACCGGTCATGCTGACGGCGATGCGTTTGCCCGCCAGAGAGGGGACGTTGTCGTCGTCTTCGTTGGCGGCTTGGGCCACCTGGGTCAGTAGCAGGGCGGCGCCCAGGCACAGCAGGCGGGAAAGCGAGGAAAGGGTGAAAGGCATTCTGGTGCTCCGCTGGGCGACCGATTAAAGGGTTCAGCCAGAGGCATTGCAGAGCGCGTGCCAGAATCTTTATTCAGTTAAATCAAAGAGATAATTTTTTCCGCAGTGTTCGAATTGTCGTTATCGGCTGCCAAGTGCCTGATTGCTGTTGCTCAGGCAACACTTGCTTGTGTGGGAGCTGGCTTGCCTGCGATGCAGACACCTCGGTATCTCAGGCAGACCCGGTTGACGCCATCGCAGGCAAGCCAGCTCCCACAGAAAATCGGACACTGGCGTTCAATGAGCCATAGGCAACCGCTGATCAATCACCTGATACAACCCACTCTCCTGCGGCCAATTGCGCATAAACCGCGCCCGGTCCCTGGCGAACGCCGAAGCAAAACTCGCATCAGACCCGTGCTGACACATGGCATCCAGGTCAATCAACGACCACCGATCCCCCGCCCAAAACAGGTTATGGCCTTTGAAATCCCCATGACTGATCCGCTCGCGAATCAATTGCGCAAACAGCTGATCCAGCGCCAGCAGTTCACTTTCAGGCGCATCGCCGTGCTCAACGTAGGGCGCAAACCGCTCGATGATGTCCGGCCCCGGCAAATACTCAGTCACCAGATAAGCCCGGCTGCGCAGCCACAGAAACCGCTTCTCCAGCACCGCCAACGGCTTGGGCGTAGCAATCCCCAAAAACGCCAGGCGATTGCCTTCACGCCACGAATGCCAGGCCCGGCTTGGGCGCCAGAAACGCTTTAGCCAATGGGCAAAGCTCTTGATGTTGTAGCGTTTAATCACCAGCGGGCGGCCCGCCACCTCGACTTTGCCTACCGTCGCCGTGCCACCGGTCTTGTACAGGCGCCCTTGATCCAGCAACGCATCTGCCTGCGCCAATACCGGCAACATCGCAGGCTCTTCTTCACGACGAATCGCGCGCAAACCGAAGGCGCCGCGCACCACGCTGAACAGCGTGCATTCGCGGCCGACCTTGCTCAGAAAATCCTTCAAACGCCAGGCACTGACTTTACGCACCTGCTTTTCCAGGGCCTCCAGCGGCAACGCGTGTTCGCCGTTGCTCAGCAAGTAATACACCAGCAGCTCTTCGGTAAACGGCTCAAGATTTTTCGGCAATTGCGCGAAAAACACCCCAAGGTTTTCCAGCACCCGCTGGCGCGACAGCGGCTTGCCCGCCTCCTCGACGCGAATCCCGGCACCATCAATCAGGTACAGCTTGCCGTCCTGGCGCAGCAGGTTGTCCAGGTGCAAGTCTTCCTGCCACAACCCCTTGGCGTGCATCTGCGCAATCGCACCCAGCGCTTCGGCGAGCACGGCGGTTTGTTCGTCGGCCAGCGGCGGCAAACTTTCGACCGCCTGCCAGGCGTCGCCAAGGCTCTCGGCGCCTTCAATAAAGTCGAACAGCAGCCAGCCGCCCTCGCCTTCCTGCAAGCCGTCCGCCAACAACAGCGGCGTGGTCAGGCCTTGCTCGGCCAGCAGGCGTACGCCAGTGAGTTCTCGCTGAAAATGCCGCGCAGCCTTGCCGCCCACCAACAACTTGGCCAGCACCGGGCGCCCGCGCCAGACGGCGGCGCCCACATAGCGCTCGCCCGGCAACACGCGCAGCAGGCTGAGCAATTGCAATTGCCCCGGGCCTGCGGCATCTGCGAGTTCCAGGGTGATGGGCAGCTCGGGCGCGCGCCCGGCAGTTTTCAGCACGGACAACCGCATCAGCGCTTCTCCTTATGGCTGCGACGCGCCGTCAGACGCTGGTACCAGGCGCTCACCAGCGGGCTGTCCTCAGGCTGTTCAACGTAGGCCGCCAGCAGCTGGCGAACGTGCGAGTCCGTCCATTGCGGCGCACGGCGCAGCAGCGGCTCGAGGTCTTTGACCCGATCGCGCTGGCCAAACAACAGCGGGCGGGTTTTCTCCAGGTCGATCAACCGCGCGGCGTAACCGTCAGCGGTCGCCTGCAGGAAAATATGCTTGGGGTAGAAACAACCATGCACCTGACCCACGCTGTGCAGGTGGCGGGCCAACTTACCGCAGGCCAACAGGATTGCGCGGTGCTGGGCGTCGCTCAGCTGCGACCACTGCTCCAGCAATGAATCCAGATCATTCCAGCCGTCGAGGGCACGGGTCAGCAGCATCGCGCGACGCTCGCCATTGACCTTGCGCTCCCCGAAGAACGCCGCCTGCAACGCGGGAATGCCGAGCTTCTGGTAACGGCTGATATTGCGAAATTCACGGGCGAACGTCGGCTCGCCAAACGGCTTGTGCAAGGTGCGCGTCAGGTAGTTGCTCTGGCGCTTGAGGTAGTATCCCTGGCCTTCAAGCTCCAGGCGAAACACACTGCTCCAGCCGCCGCCACTGGTGTTCGGCTCGTCCACCGCGTCCAGTTGCCGGGCCCACAGGGCGTCAAAAGTTGCCAGGCCGTGGCGCTCAAGCAGAGCGCGGTCTTCGGCCGCCAGGAAATCACTCATTCGCGTCCCTCGAAAAACTTCACTACGTGGCGAATTCGCTGTTTGTCTGATGCCGACAAGTGCGGACGTTGGCGATACTGCAGGTAGAAACGCAGGCGCTGGGTGGCTGACAAGTGATACTTGGCAACCTTGTCCAGGCAGGCCAGGTCCTTGGTGATCCGGTACTTGAGCCAGAAGCCACGCCAGAAATCACCATTGGGGCAATCGATCAGGTACAGCGTTTGCTGATCGTCGACCAGCAGGTTGCGCCACTTCAAGTCGTTATGGGTGAAGCGATGATCGTGCATCGTGCGCGTGTATTCGGCGAGCTGACGGCTGATCGCATTGACCCACTTGGGGTCTTTCAACCGTGCGTCTTTACGCTCGGCCAGCGCCGACAGGTCTTCGGTTTTCGGCAACTCTCGGGTAATCATCGCACCACGGTCGTAAGCCAGGCCCTTGCGCTCCAGGCCCCAGGCCACCACATCGGCGGTGGGAATGCCCCATTTGGCGAAACGCTTGAGGTTCTGCCACTCGGACTTGACCCGCGGCTTGCCCAAATAACGGCGCAGGCCTTTGCCCGCGCCCACATAACGTTTGACGTAGTAATTGACCCCGCCACGCTCCACACGAATCACTTCCGACAGCGGGTCACGCGTCAGGCGCTCGCCTTGCAGGGCGAATACCGCCTCAAGGCTGCCAAAGTCATCCGCGAGGGCGGCGTAAGCAGGTTCCAGGTTCCAACCCGCCATCAGATCGCATCCCCCAGGCGTTGTTTGCGCGCGTAAAGCTTGTCGGCCTTACGCTGCAGCAGGCTCAAGGACGCCGACTGCTCGGCGAGAATCTGGCGCAATGGCTGTCGGAAATAGCCCTTGAGGAAGCGGAACTTGTCCCGCTGGGTCAGGCCGATTTCCAGCGCCGAGTAGTACAGCGCCGATAAGTCCTTGTCGCGCCAGCGCAGCGGCAAGTGCGCACGCAACTGGGCGCGATGCAGGTCGATCACCGAGAGCTTGATGTCGCGGGCGTCGATCGGTCTGGACGTGTCCAGCAGGAAGTGGCAGAGGTAGCAATCACGGTGGTTTACGCCGCCACGGTGCATCTCGCCGACCATGCGCGCCAGTTCGTCCGTCAGCGCATGACGCAACGCCGGGGTGGGCGGCTCGGCCACCCAGTTCACGGTCAAGTCTTCCAGGCTGAGGGTCGGCGCCAGCTCTTCGGTGATGATGAATGAGTGCTGGTCCGCCGGGTTGCTGCCCCTTTCACCAAAGGCCACGCCGGTCATGGTCGGCACGCCGAGTTCCTGCAAGCGGTGAATGGCATCCCATTCCAGGCCGGCGCCCAGCACGGGCAACTTGGCGGTGATCAGGTTCTTGAAGATTTCCGCCCAACCGATGCCCCGGTGGATTTTCACGAAATACGGGCGGCCTTCGACCTCGGTGCGCAACGTGCGACGCGCCGCCAGTTCACGAAACACCTGGCCTTGCAGTTTTTCGACTTCGGCGAAGGCGTCACGCCCGGCCCATAAAGTCTTGAACGGTTCGGCAAGAATCAACTTCATCGTTTTGGCTCCGCCAGAATCACATCCGCCGCGTGCTGCGGCATGCTGTAGAGGTCGGCCGTCTCGGCGAAGGCCAACCCGTTGCGGCCCCAGGCCGCGCGCTGTGAGGTGTCGGAAAGCATCTGCGTCAGGTACTGATTGAGTTGCGCCTGTTCGAACGGTTCATCCAGCACCAGACCGCTGTCGGCCTCACTGATGTAGTGCGCGTAACCGCACACCGCCGAGACCAGCACCGGCAACCCGGCGACTACGGCTTCGAGCAACACGGTGCCGGTGTTTTCGTTGTACGCCGGGTGGATCAACAGGTCGGCACCCAGCAGAAAACGCGGGATATCGCTGCGGCCCTTGAGGAACTGCACGTTATCGCCCAAGCCCAACGTGGCGCTCTGCAACTGGAATACTTTGGGGTCGTCCTGGCCAATTACAAACAGACGGGTGCGTTTTTTCAGTTCCGCCGGTAGCGCGGCCACGGCCTTGAGGCTGCGGTCGACGCCCTTGGTCTTGAACCCCGAACCGATTTGCACCAGCAACAGCTCGTCGTCGCGCAGGTTGAATTCCTTGCGGAACCCTTCACGAATCTCGGCAGCGTCTGGCGGCGCGCGGCGGTCCTGGGCAATGCCCGGCGGCAACAGGTGGAAGCGCTCCAGCGGGGTGTCGTAATGCTTGATGAACAGCGGCTGCTGCACTTCGGAAATCATCAGGACTTCGGTCTTGGCGTTCTTGGCAAACACCGCGCGCTCGTATTCGGCAAAGTGCTTGTAGCGGCCAAAATAGCGGTACAGGGAGTGGCGCAGGTTTTGCGCCTTGTCTTCAAAGCAGCCGTCGGCGGCGTAGTAGACGTCCAGGCCGGGCATCTTGTTGAAGCCGATCAAGCGGTCTACCGGGCGCTTGGCCAGGTCGGCTTCCATCCAGGCGCTGAGTTTCTCGTTGCGTCGATGGTTGAAGAACGCCTTGACCGGCGCCACCAGCACTTCAAAGCCCGGCGGAATATCGCCTTCCCAGATCAGCGTATAGACACGAATCTGGTGGCCGCGCTTCTGGCACTCCAGGGCGATGCGCATGAAGTCGCGCTGCAGGCCACCGAAGGGGAAATATTTGTACAAAACAAAAGCCAGTTGCATCAGTGCAGCTCCTCAGCCAGTAACAACGTGCTCAGCCGGCTTGCCACACGCTCAGGGTTCAAGCGCGTGAAGCACAGGGGCGACTCGCGCTTGATGTCGAACCGACGCAGGTCGTCGGCCGTGGGTTGATAGGTACAGGTTTTTTGCAGGCACGGCGCGCAAGGGAAGTCGCTGGCCAGATGAATCTGGCCCTTGCCGTAGGCGCCGGTAAGACCCGGGTTGGTGGGGCCAAACAGTGAAATGGTCGGTACGTCGAGTGCCGCGGCGAGGTGGCCGAGGCCGGTGTCCACCGCCACACAGGCACGCGCGCCGGCGAGTACACGGGCCACGCCGGCCAGGTTCAGTTTGGGCAGCACTTCGGCGTTCGGCAGGCCTTGGGCCAGGCGTTCGGCGCGGGCCTTTTCGGCGGCGTTGCCCCACGGCAATTTCACGTCCACACCCAGACGCCCCATGCGCTCGGCCAGCTCGCGCCAATAGGCTTCGGGCCAATGCTTGGTGTCCCAGGTGGTGCCGTGCAGCAACAGGACGAACGGTTTTTTCGGCGGCAGGCCGAGCAGTTTGTCGACGCTCAGGCCATAGTCGCCCATGGCTTTGGGCAAGTCATAACCGAGGGCCACGGCGAACAGCTGGCGCAAACGCTCCACCGCGTGCTGCCCACGGGCCACGGCCAGGCGACGCGAATAAAAGCGCGCAGCAATCGGCTCACGGGCCGAATTTTTATCAAACCCCGCCACCGGCGCACGCACATAGCGCGTCAGCCAAGCGCTTTTCAGCAGGCCTTGGGCGTCGATCACCAAGTCGTATTTGGTCGACTGGATGCGCTGCTTGAAACGCCGCCACTCGCCGCTCTTGAGGGTCTGCCAGATATTTTTGCGCCAGCGGCGGATGGCCACCGGGATCACTTTGTCCACCGCCGGGTGCCAGGTGGGGATTTCGGCAAAGCCTTCTTCCACCACCCAGTCAAAACGAATGCCGGGGATCGCCCGCGCGGCATCGGTCAGTGCCGGCAAGGCATGGATGACGTCGCCCAGGGATGAGGTCTTGATTACCAGTACGCGCAAACTATCGGACCTCGACCGCAGTGCCCTGCAACCGCTGCAAGGCTTCGTTGACCGGCTGCGGCAGCAACTGGCGCATGCAGTTGTAGTGGCCGAAACGGCAGGTGCGCTCAAAGCACGGGCTGCAATCCAGGCCCAGGCGTACCACTTCAACCTGGTCGGCCAACGGTGGCGTAAAGCCCGGCGAAGTCGAGCCGTAAACCGCCACCAACGGGCGGTTCAGCGCGGCGGCCACGTGCATCAGGCCGGAGTCGTTGGACACCACCGAGTCGGCGCAGGAGAGCAAATCAATCGCCTCGGCGAGCGACGTATCGCCACTGAGGTTCACCGCTTCTTCACGCAGGCCGGGAATCAGGCGTTGGCGGATGTCTTCGCCCACCGGGTGGTCTTTCTTCGAACCAAACAGCCACACCTGCCAACCTTCGCGGATCTTCGCTTCGGCGACTTTGGCGTAATGCTCCGACGGCCAGCGTTTGGACTCACCAAACTCGGCGCCCGGGCACAGCGCCAACACCGGACGGTCCAGCTCCAGACCGAACTTGGCCAGGGCCGCGTCGCGGCTCACCGGGTCGATTTGCAGGCTGGGGCGCGGGTACGGCGTGGGCAGCTCGGCGCCCGGCTCAAAGGCCAGTGCCATAAAGCGTTCGATCATCAGCGGGTAGCGCGTCTTGTCCAGCGTGCGCACATCGTTGAGCAAGATGTAACGAAACTCGCCGCGCCAGCCGGTGCGCTTGGGGATGCTGGCAAAATACGGCACCAGCGCCGACTTGAGCGAGTTGGGCAACAGGATCGCCTGGTCGTACTGCCCGGCCAGGGATTTGCCGATGCGACGGCGGGTCGCCAGTTCCAGGGCGCCGTGGCCGAGCGGAAAGCTCAAGGCCTGGCGCACTTCGGGCATGCGCTCAAGGATCGGCCGGCTCCACTCGGGGGCGAGCACGTCGATCTGGCAGTCTGGATGGCGCATGCGCAGGCACTGAAACAGTGTCTGCGCCATCACCATGTCACCGACCCAACTGGGCCCAACGATCAGAATATTCATGTAGTTTCCACAAACGATGCGGGGAGGCTTATGCCTCCCCGCCTCGATAATTACTGTAGGTCGCGGTTGGCCAGGGAACCGCTTTGTGTGGGAGCGGGTTGATGTGGGAGCTGGCTTGCCTGCGATTGCATCGACCCGGTGTCACTGATAAACCGAGGTCTCTGCATCGCAGGCAAGCCAGCTCCCACACAAGCCCGCGCCCACATTTAATCAAGTTTCAGCTTAATCCCAGTTCTTTCCAGATTCGCATCACCTGGCGCCGTTCGTCGGCAAACTGGTCCCCGGCCACCGTACCGGCCTCGTTTTGCAAGGCCTGGCGGTGCGCGGCGGAACGGTAGGCCTTGTACACCTCACGCAGCAAATGGGCCTCGGCGGCGGGCATCAACCCCACCTGCTCCAGGCCTTCCAGAATGCGGATATTGTCGGTGTAGCGCAGCAACGATGGATGTTGCGCAGACCACGCCAAAGCCGCGTATTGCACCATAAATTCAATATCGACGATACCTCCGGCGTCCTGCTTGAGGTCGAACACTGCCGTGGGCTCGAAGGCATTGGCGCCGGTTCCGGCAGCTGTGGACTTGGTACCCAGGTTGTCGCGCATCTTGGCCCGCATCTCGCTGACCTCCTGGCGCAGCGTGGCCAACTCCCGCTCGCGGCCGAGTACCCTGGCGCGGACCTGCTCAAACGCATGGCCCACATCCTGGCTGCCCACCAGCACCCGCGCGCGAATCAGAGCCTGATGCTCCCACGTCCAGGCTTCATTTTGTTGATAGCGCTCAAACGCGCCGAGCGAACTCACCAGCAGGCCGGAAGCGCCCGAGGGCCGCAGGCGCATGTCCACTTCATAGAGCTGGCCGGAGTTGGTCTGAGTGGTCAGCAAGTGAATGATGCGCTGGCCCAGGCGCGTGAAGAACTGCGCGCCGTCGATGGGCTTGGCGCCGTCGGTTTCGGCCTGAGGGTCGCCGTCGTGGATAAACACCAGGTCCAGGTCCGAACCGTGCCCCAGCTCGATGCCACCGACCTTGCCGTAACCGACAATGATGAACCCCGGGTCGCACAGGGTGCCATCCAGCCGCTGCGGCGAGCCGTAACGCGCCACGGTCTGGCGCCAGGCCAGGGCCAGCACTTGTTCGAGGATGGCTTCGGCGAGCCAGGTCAGGTAGTCGCTGACTTTCATCAGCGCCAGGCTGCCGGCGATTTCCGAGGCGGCGACGCGCAGGCGGTGCGCCAGTTTGAAGTGACGCAGCGCTTCCATTTGCTGCTCAAGGTCATCTTCGGGGATGCGCGTCAGGCGTTCGCGCAGTTCGGCGGCGAGTTCCGGCGCCAAGGGCGGCTTGAACAGGCGGCCTTCGTTGAGCAATTCGTCGAGCAACAACGGGAAACGCGTGATCTGTTCGGCGATCCACGGGCTGGCGGCGCACAGGGTTAACAGCCGACGCAGGGCGTCGGGGTTTTCCGTGAGCAGCACTAGATAAGCGGAACGCCGGGCGACGGCTTCGACCAGCGGCAAGACGCGCTCCAGCACTAGATCCGGGTTGGCGTGTTCGACTGCCTGGGCCAGCAGGCGCGGGATAAACGCATCCAGACGCTCACGCCCCAGGCGCTGCATGGCTCGCAATTGCGGGCTGCCGCGCAAGCCGGCCAAGGCCTTGAGCGCCTTTGGCGCGTCAGTGAACCCACCTTCGGCCAACTGGCGGCAGGCGGCGTCTTCGTCCTGGGACTCTTCCCACAGCGGCAACCACTCGCCGCCCACAACCAACTCGCTTTCTTCGCCTTCCTCTTCATCAGGGTCGGCGATGACTTGGCGAAAATGCCAGTCGACCCGGCCACGCCAGTACATCAAGCGTTCGTGGAACGCGGCCCAGTCGGCAAAGCCCAACATAAAGGCAATGCGCGCCTGGTCTTCAGGGCTGTCGGGGAGCATTTGCGTCTGCCGGTCGGCAATCGCCTGAATCGCGTGCTCGGTGTAGCGCAGGAATTCGTAGCCATTGCGCAACTCGGCGATCACCGCGGGCGGCAAATAGCCTTGGCCTTCCAGGGTGCCGAGCACTTTGAGCAACGGGCGCTGTTGCAGGCTGAGATCGCGGCCGCCGTGGATCAGCTGGAAGGCCTGGGCGATAAATTCCACTTCGCGAATGCCGCCCGAGCCCAGCTTGATGTTCTCGGCCATGCCCTTGCGCCGCACTTCCTGCTGGATCAGCTGCTTCATGGTGCGCAGCGCTTCGATGGCGGAAAAGTCCAGATAGCGGCGGTACACAAACGGTCGCAGCATCTCCAGCAATTGCGCGCCAGCCACTTGATCGCCAGCGACCACGCGCGCCTTGATCATGGCGTAGCGTTCCCAGTCGCGGCCCTGGTCCTGGTAGTACTGCTCCAGCGCATTGAAGCTGAGCACCAAGGCGCCGGCCGAACCGTACGGCCGCAGGCGCATGTCGACGCGGAACACGAAGCCGTCAACGGTCATCGGGTCGAGGGCCTTGATCAATTTCTGACCAAGACGGATGAAAAACTCCTGGTTATCCAGGGCGCGCTTCACGCCGACCGTCTCACCGCCTTCGGGGTAGGCGAAGATCAGATCGATGTCGGATGACAGGTTCAGTTCCACCGCACCGAGCTTGCCCATGCCGAGGATGACCATGTGCTGGGCTTCGCCGCTGCGCCGGCCGGTCGGCGTGCCGAACTGAACACAGTGACGTTGATACAGCCACTGATAGGCCTGGTCGATACTTGCGTCGGCCATGTCGGAAAGATCACGGCAGGTTTGCACCAGATCGGCCTGGCGGGTCAGGTCGCGCCAGATGATGCGCACTTGCTGGCGGGTGCGCTGGCGACGCAGCACGCGGCCCATCTCATCTTCTGTTTCGGCCTGTTGCACGGCGCCGGCGATCTGGCTGCACAGCTCGCCGGGCGCAAAGCCACGGTCCAGCTCGCCCCAGGCCACCAGCTCGAGCAACATCAAAGGGTCACGAACGCTCTGTTCAATGACGAAATCACTGGCGGCGCACACGCGCACGAAGTCGGCCCACCGTTGCGGCGTCCACGCAGAAAGTCCATGATCGTCGTCCAGCGCGGCCACTGCGTCACGAAATGACTGCTCGGCCCGCTGGGCAAAAGGCAAGAGAATGGCCGGTAATTCGGCCAGCGTTGGAAGGCTCATGGTCTATCCTTGATCGGCGCGTAAAGGGCGTGTTGCCGTGAAGGCAAGAACCACGCTTGGTGAAGGACTGTCGAACAAAGGTGAGAAATAGCTGAAATTAATTTCATCTTGGCAGCCAACATCAAACTTTCACCTTTTCTTGTTCGCAAATGATCAACAATAACGATTATGCTCACCAGCCAGACCGAGCCATACGCTCAGTCTTGTGTAGTTTTACTACTCGTATATACATTCGAAAGGCTGAAATGGCCGACGATTTGTAGTAAAACTACAGGACGCCGAAGCAACCTTCGGCCATCCAAGAATTTATGTCGTCTGCCCACAAGGCCAGTCGCAAACTTCAGGCAACCGATTCTGGTAGCCTTTCCGCCCTGGAGCAAGCCATGCAAGACCTCGATCCCGTCGAAACCCAGGAATGGCTGGACGCCCTGGAATCGGTTCTCGACAAAGAAGGCGAAGACCGTGCTCACTACCTGATGACCCGTATGGGCGAACTCGCGACCCGCAGCGGCTCGCAATTGCCTTACGCCATCACCACGCCATACCGCAACACCATCCCCGTTACCCACGAAGCACGCATGCCTGGCGACCTGTTCATGGAACGCCGCATTCGCTCGCTGGTACGCTGGAACGCCATGGCGATGGTAATGCGCACGAACTTGAAAGATTCGGACCTGGGCGGTCACATCTCCAGCTTCGCATCCAGCGCAACCCTGTATGACATCGGCTTCAACTACTTCTTCCAGGCCCCGACCGACGAACACGGCGGCGACCTGATCTACTTCCAGGGCCACACCTCCCCAGGCGTTTACGCCCGTGCGTTCATGGAAGGCCGCATCACCGAAGAACACATGAACAACTTCCGCCAGGAAGTGGACGGTAACGGCCTGTCGTCGTACCCGCACCCTTGGCTGATGCCTGATTTCTGGCAGTTCCCGACTGTATCGATGGGCTTGGGCCCGATCCAGGCGATCTACCAGGCACGCTTCATGAAGTACCTGGAAGCGCGTGGCTTCATCCCTGAAGGCAAGCAGAAAGTCTGGTGCTTCCTGGGCGACGGCGAGTGTGACGAGCCGGAATCCCTGGGCGCCATCTCCCTGGCTGGCCGCGAGAAGCTGGACAACCTGATCTTCGTCATCAACTGCAACCTGCAGCGCCTCGACGGCCCGGTTCGCGGCAACGGCAAGATCATCCAGGAACTCGAAGGTGTGTTCCGCGGTGCTCAGTGGAACGTGACCAAAGTCATCTGGGGCCGTTTCTGGGACCCACTGCTGGCCAAAGACGTCGACGGCATCCTGCAACGTCGCATGGACGAAGTCATCGACGGCGAGTACCAGAACTACAAAGCCAAAGACGGCGCGTTCGTCCGTGAACACTTCTTCAACACGCCTGAACTCAAGGCAATGGTTGCAGACCTGTCCGACGACGAGATCTGGAAACTCAACCGTGGCGGCCACGACCCGTACAAGGTCTACGCGGCGTACCACGAAGCGGTCAACCACAAAGAACAACCGACCGTCATCCTGGCCAAGACCATCAAGGGTTATGGCACCGGTGCCGGCGAAGCGAAGAACACTGCGCACAACACCAAGAAAGTCGATGTCGACAGCCTGAAGTTGTTCCGCGACCGCTTCGACATCCCGGTCAAGGACGAAGAGCTGGAGAACCTGCCGTTCTTCAAACCTGAGCCGAACAGCGCCGAAGCCCGTTACCTGGCCGAGCGCCGCACTGCCCTGGGCGGTTTCGTGCCACAGCGCCGCGCCAAGAGCTTCGACATCCCGACGCCACCGCTGGATACCCTCAAGGCGATCCTGGACGGCTCGGGCGACCGTGAAATCTCCACCACCATGGCCTTCGTGCGGATCCTCGCGCAGCTGGTCAAGGACAAGGAAATCGGTTCGCGCATCGTCCCGATCATCCCGGACGAAGCCCGTACCTTCGGTATGGAAGGCATGTTCCGTCAGTTGGGCATCTACTCCTCCGTCGGCCAGCTCTACGAGCCAGTCGATAAAGACCAGGTGATGTTCTACAAGGAAGACAAGAAGGGCCAGATCCTCGAAGAAGGCATCAACGAAGCGGGCGCCATGAGCTCCTTCATCGCTGCCGGTACTTCGTACTCCAGCCACAACCAGCCGATGCTGCCGTTCTACATCTTCTACTCGATGTTCGGTTTCCAGCGCATTGGCGACCTGGCGTGGGCAGCCGGCGACAGCCGTACCCGTGGCTTCCTGATCGGCGGTACTGCCGGCCGGACCACGCTGAACGGCGAAGGCCTGCAACACGAAGACGGTCACAGCCACATCCTGGCGGCCACCATCCCGAACTGCCGCACCTTTGATCCAACCTACGGCTATGAGCTGGCGGTGATCATCCAGGACGGCATGAAGAAGATGACCGAACAGCAGCAGGACGTTTTCTACTACATCACCGTGATGAACGAGTCCTACCAGCAGCCAGCCATGCCGGCCGGTGTTGAGGAAGGCATCATCAAGGGCATGTACCTGCTCGAAGAAGACACCAAGGAAGCGGCGCACCACGTGCAACTGATGGGCTCCGGCACCATCCTGCGTGAAGTGCGTGAAGCGGCGAAGATCCTGCGTGACGAGTTCAACGTCGGCGCTGACGTGTGGAGCGTTACCAGCTTCAACGAACTGCGTCGCGACGGCCTGGCAGTCGAGCGCAACAACCGTCTGCACCCGGGTCAGAAGCCACAACTGAGCTACGTCGAAGAATGCCTGAACGGCCGCAAAGGTCCGGTGATCGCTTCTACCGACTACATGAAACTGTTTGCTGAACAAATTCGCCAGTGGGTCCCGTCCAAGGAATTCAAAGTCCTGGGCACCGACGGTTTCGGTCGCAGTGACAGCCGCAAAAAGCTGCGTCACTTCTTCGAAGTTGACCGTCACTTCGTGGTGTTGGCAGCCCTGGAAGCCTTGGCTGACCGTGGTGAGATCGAACCTAAGGTAGTGGCAGACGCTATCGTCAAGTTCGGGATCAACCCGGAAAAACGCAACCCACTGGACTGCTGAGGAGATTTTTTGTGAGCGAACTCATTCGCGTACCTGACATCGGCAGCGGTGAAGGTGAAGTAATCGAGCTGTTTGTGAAGGTCGGCGACACCGTCGAAGCCGACCAGAGCATCCTGACCCTGGAGTCCGACAAGGCCTCCATGGAAATCCCGGCGCCTAAAGCCGGTGTGGTCAAGAGCCTGAAAGTGAAGCTGGGCGACCGCCTGAAAGAAGGCGACGAACTGCTTGAGCTGGAAATCGAAGGCGCCGCTGATGCGGCCCCTGCGGCGGCTCCGGCTGCCGCTGCTGCACCGGCTGAAAAGCCTGCCGAAAAAGCTGCCGAGGCCCCAGCGGCCCCGGCTGCTGCACCTGCCGCCGCCAGTGTTCAGGACATTCATGTTCCGGACATCGGCTCGTCAGGCAAGGCCAAGATCATCGAGCTGCTGGTCAAGGTCGGCGACACCGTCGAAGCTGACCAGTCGCTGATCACCCTGGAGTCCGACAAGGCCTCCATGGAAATCCCTTCGCCGGCTGCCGGCGTCGTGGAAAGTATCGCGGTCAAGCTGGAAGACGAAGTCGGCACTGGCGACTTCATCCTCAAGCTCAAAGTACAAGGCGCTGCGCCTGCTGCTGCTCCAGCACCCGCGGCCGCTCCGGCTGCCAAGGCTGAAGCTGCACCCGCCGCCGCCGCCGCTGCCCCGGCACCTGCTGCAAAAGCCGAGGCCGCACCGGCTCCGGCGGCTGCACCTGCGCCAAGCGGTGCCAAAGTTCACGCCGGCCCGGCCGTGCGTCAACTGGCTCGTGAGTTCGGCGTTGAGCTGAACGCTGTGTCGGCCACCGGCCCTCACGGTCGCGTGCTGAAGGAAGACGTACAGGTTTACGTCAAATCCATGATGCAGAAAGCCAAGGAAGCCCCGGCTTCTGGCGGCGCTACCGGTGGTTCGGGCATTCCGCCGATCCCGGTCGTGGACTTCAGCCGCTTCGGCGAAACCGAAGAAGTGCCGATGACCCGCCTGATGCAAATCGGCGCGTCGAGCCTGCACCGCAGCTGGCTGAACATCCCGCACGTGACTCAGTTCGACCAGGCCGACATTACCGACCTGGAAGCTTTCCGCGTTGCGCAGAAAGCCGTGGCCGAGAAGGCTGGCGTGAAACTGACCGTGTTGCCACTGCTGCTCAAGGCCTGTGCGCACCTGCTCAAGGAACTGCCGGACTTCAACAGTTCGCTGGCACCAAGCGGCAAAGCGATCATCCGCAAGAAATACGTGAACGTTGGCTTCGCGGTCGATACCCCGGATGGCCTGCTGGTACCGGTTATCAAGAACGTTGACCAGAAGAGCCTGCTGCAACTGGCTGCCGAAGCCGCTGCGCTGGCTGCCAAGGCCCGCGACAAGAAGCTGACTGCCGACGACATGCAAGGCGCTTGCTTCACCATCTCCAGCCTCGGTCACATTGGCGGTACTGGCTTCACGCCAATCGTCAACGCGCCGGAAGTGGCGATTTTGGGTGTTTCCAAGGCAACCATTCAGCCTGTATGGGACGGTAAAGCGTTCCAGCCGAAGCTGATGCTGCCACTGTCGCTGTCCTACGATCACCGCGTGATCAACGGCGCTGCGGCGGCTCGCTTCACCCAGCGTCTGAGCCAGTTGCTGAACGACATTCGCACCATTCTGCTGTAAGTCTCAACAGGCCTCCCTTTCGCAAGGGAGGCCTGGCAACACCGATTTCCGAGCGCCACGCTCGTACCTCAACCCCGCCACTTGGCGGGGCTTTTTTTGGGTGTTTATTGGACACACAAAACAGGCTTGTACACCTTCCATCACCCCGATTGCAGAAATCCCCCGCTCGGCCGATAACACCCATATAGCACTTAGCCTTCATCCTCTCTTGTCAGTGCGTGCTGCATGATGCAACCTTGCCGCAGGTGACAGTAAAGAGGGCGTGAGCCCGGCGCCGTGCGCATCTTCCCAAGCGAGTTTCCCCCATGAAAAGCCAACCCGATGTCGCCCGTATGGCGGCCGAGGTAGTGACGCAGTTACCGGTGCCTTCGCGCCTCGGTATGCTGCGTTTCGAGCGGCTGAATGAGGCAAGCTGGGCCCTGCTGTACCTCGACCCCAATTGCGAACGCCAATTCGGCCTGCCGGCGGTCGAGCTGTGTGCCCTGCTCGGCACGCCCTACGCCAGCCTGATGGAACCCCAGGCGCGCTATCAGTTGCACGACGCGATCCAGCAGCAACTGACCCAGAGCCCGCATTACCTGGTGCGCTACACCCTGCACACCAACGACGGCCCGCTGAGCCTGCTGGAAATGGGCGAGGCCTACAAACAACACAATCGTCACCTGCTGCGCGGCTACCTGATGGTGGTTGACGGGCTGTTCAGCGAAATCCCGACTGCCGCCCCAACTGCTGACCTGGAAAACCAGAACAGCCGCCTGCAGATTGCTCTGGAGCTCAACCAGCGCGCCCAGCAGGAACAGCTGCAGCACCTGGAACGCGTCCGCGCCCAACAGGAATTGATCCTGCTGCTCGCCCGCCAGCGCTACACCACGCCCAATTCGCTGCAGGAAGCCGCCGAGCTGATCACCCGCAGCGCCTGCGACATCTACCAGATTGACTGCGCCAGCATCTGGAACCTCGAAGGCCAGCGCCTGGTGCCGATCTCGGCCTACCATCGCGACGACCAGCAGCACCACTTGCCCGAAGCCATCGACGCCAGCAACTTCCCCGACTACCTCGAAGCCCTGCACTCCAGCCGCGCTATCGACGCCACCCATGCGATGCGCGACCCGCGCACCCGGGAAATGGCCGAGAGCCTGCGCGCCAAGGATGTTCATGCGATGCTCGACGCCAGTATTCGCGTGGACGGCCAGGTGGTCGGCGTGCTGTGCCTGGAGCAAAGCGGCAGCTCGCGCGCTTGGCAATCCGACGAAATCGCCTTTGCCGGTGAGCTGGCGGACCAGTTCGCGCAAGTCATCAACAACCACAACCGCCGCACCGCGACCAGCGCCCTGCACCTGTTCCAGCGCGCGGTGGAGCAAAGCGCCAACGCCTTTTTGCTGGTCAATTGCGATGGCGTGGTGGAGTACGTCAACCCGAGCTTTACTGCGATCACCCAGTACAGCGCCGAGGAAGTCCACGGCCACCGCCTGGCACAACTGCCGGCGCTGGAGAACCTCAGCGAATTGCTCTTCGATGCGCCTTCCGCCCTGGCCAAAAGCAACAGTTGGCAAGGTGAGTTCAAAAGCCGGCGCAAGAACCTGGAACCCTACTGGGGCCAGCTGTCGATTTCCAAGGTGTATGGCGACAACCGTGAGTTGACCCACTACATCGGCATCTACGAAGACATCACCCAGACCAAGCTCGCGCAGCAGCGCATCGAGCGCCTGGCCTACACCGACAACCTGACCAACCTGGGCAACCGTCCGGCGTTTATCCGCAACCTCGATGAACGCTTCGCCCGCGACAGCGACAGCCCGATCAGCCTGCTGCTGGTGGACATCGACAACTTCAAGCGGATCAACGACAGCCTCGGCCACCAGACCGGCGACAAACTGCTGATCAGCCTGGCCCGGCGCCTGCGCAACAGCCTGAGTGCCGGCGGCAGCCTGGCGCGGTTTGCCAGTAACGAGTTCGCGGTGCTGCTGGATGACACTGACCTTGAGACGGGCCAGCAAATCGCCAGCCAGTTGCTGACCACCCTCGACAAGCCGATGTTCGTCGACAACCAGTTGATCAGCGTCACCGGCTCCGTGGGCCTGGCCTGCGCGCCGCTGCATGGCCGCGACCCGCAGACCCTGATGCGTAACGCAGGCCTTGCTCTGCATAAGGCCAAGGCCAACGGCAAACATCAGGTGCAAGTGTTCACCGAAGCGCTGAACGCCGAGGCCAGCTACAAGCTGTTTGTGGAAAACAACCTGCGCCGCGCCTTGACCCAGAACGAGCTCGACGTGTTCTATCAGCCCAAGCTGTGCTTGCGTAGCGGCCGCTTGCTGGGCATGGAAGCGCTGCTGCGCTGGAACCATCCGGAAAAGGGCATGATCCGCCCTGACCAGTTCATCAGCGTGGCCGAAGAAACCGGGTTGATCATTCCGATCGGCAAATGGATCGCGCGCCAGGCCTGCCGCATGAGCAAGCAACTGAGCGCCAATGGCATGGGCAACTTGCAGGTGGCGATCAACCTGTCGCCCAAGCAGTTCTCCGACCCGGACCTGGTGGCCTCCATCGCCACCATCCTCAAGGAAGAACAGCTGCCCGCCAACCTGCTGGAACTGGAGCTGACCGAAGGCCTGTTGCTGGAAGCCACCGAAGACACGCGCCTGCAGCTTGACCAGCTGAAAAGCTTCGGCTTGACCCTGGCCATGGACGACTTCGGCACTGGCTACTCGTCGTTGAGTTATTTGAAAAAATTCCCCATCGACATCATCAAGATCGACCGCAGCTTTATCCACGAAATCCCGGACAACCAGGACGACATGGAAATCACCTCGGCGGTCATCGCCATGGCCCACAACCTCAAACTCAAGGTCGTGGCCGAAGGCATCGAGACCGCCGAGCAGCTGGCGTTCCTGCGCAGGCATCGCTGCGACGTCGGCCAGGGCTACCTGTTCGACCGGCCAATCCCCGGCGCAGAGCTGTTGGAGAAGCTTAAACGCTATCCACGCGGGCCAATCGCCTGACAGCGCTGTAACACTCGGGCACACTGGTTGTCTGTCTTATTACATAACTCAATCTGACTGAGAGGACTGATCATGGTCTTGCGCTCGGAAATTCTGGTGAACAAAAACGTGTTGCCTACTCAAGAACAAGCTTTGCCTGGCCGTGAAACCCCGATGGCCTTGCCGGAGACGCATTTCGTCAACGGCAACCCGCTGCTGGGCCCGTTCATGGACGATGTTGGTTTTGCGATTTTCGGCCTCGGTTGCTTCTGGGGCGCCGAGCGTAAATTCTGGCAGCGCGATGGCGTGGTCAGCACCGTGGTCGGTTATGCCGGTGGCTACACGCCGAACCCGACGTACGAAGAAGTCTGCTCGGGCCTGACCGGCCACAGCGAAGTGGTGTTGGTGGTGTATGACCAGGCCAAAGTGAAATACGAAGACCTGTTGAAAATGTTCTGGGAACTGCACAACCCGACTCAGGGCATGCGCCAGGGCAACGACATCGGCAGCCAATACCGCTCGGTGATCTACGCGACCACGCCGGAACAACTGGCGGCGGCGCAGGCCAGTGCCGAGGCGTATCAAGGTGAACTGACCAAGGCTGGCCTGGGTGTGATTACCACGGAAATCGAAGAAGCACCGACGGTGTTCTTTGCCGAGACCTATCACCAGCAGTACCTGGCGAAGAACCCGCAGGGCTATTGCGGGATTGGCGGTACAGGCGTGACCTGCCCGATCTAAGGCCACCTTGCGGATCATGCAAATCCCCTGTGGCGAGCGAGCTTGCTCGCGCTGGGCTGCGAAGCGGCCCCAACAAGACCGCTGCGGTTTTTCAGATAGACCGCATTAACCGGTTTTGGGGCTGCTACGCAGCCCAGCGCGAGCAAGCTCGCTCGCCACAACAGCCCGCTCGTCGCTGATTATTCCGCGATAAGCCAATCCATCTGCCACCCACCCTGGGTCTGGCCAAGCTTCTTGGACAGCCACGGCAGCAACTCGCGCAACTCCTCCTCCAGCCCCCACGGCGGGTTGGCAATCGCCAGGCCCGAACCCGTCAGGGTGTCTGGCGTATCCAGCGGGTGCACCAGCAATTCAACGCGTAGCAGCTTCGGCGCGCCGGTGCCGGCCAGGTCCTGGTAGAAACGACGCAGCATGCGCTGGTCCTTCACCGGGTACCAGATCGCCGCAACGGTCTGGCGCATACGGCTGACCGCTTCTTTGAGGGACGCCGCACAGCGCTGCATCTCGTCGAGCTTTTCAAACGGCGGATCGATCAGCATCAACGCGCGCTTTTCCGGCACCGGCAGCATGGCGCGAGGCACATGCCAGCCTTCGCCCAAGTGCACTTTGACCCGACGATCGCCCTTCATGTTGTCCTTGAGCAGCACACCGTCTTCCGGGTGTTTCTCATTGAGCAAAACACGGTCCTGAGGCCGCGTCAGGCGACGCGCGAGCTCCGGCGAACCCGGGTAATAGCGCAACTGGCCGTCCGGGTTCATCTCGTGCAGCACGCGCATGTAGTCGGCGGTCAGTGGCGGCAGGTCGCTTTCGCCCCACAGGCGCGCAATGCCTTCCAGGTATTCACCGGTGCGGTTGGCCTGGTCGCCCTGCAGGTCGTACAGACCGATGCCGGCGTGGGTGTCGAGGTAGGCGAACGGCTGCTCCTTGCGCGACATCAGGGCGATGAGGCGGGTCAAGGTCAGGTGTTTGAAGACATCGGCGTGGTTGCCGGCGTGATAGGCGTGACGATAATTCATGGTTGCTCCTGCGCAGGGGGCGAAGTTTACCTTCTACGCGGGCAAAGGTGCAGGGCTGCGTGTCGGGTGGGGCCGATGCCGTCGACACAGCCCTTGAGCTCAACTCAACTCCAAAGCCAGGTAATCGACCAGCGCTTTATGGCTGACTTCCGGGCTGCGCGCGAAGTAGGCGACCTTGTGCTGCAAGGTCTCAGGCTTGAACGCCGTGTACAGATCAGGACGTTGCTCCTCAAGCCATTGCAGCAGGTTGTCGATCAGGGTTTGCGGAGATTGCTCAGCCAGGTGTTCCAGCAACGGCGCCGGAACTCGCCACCATGGGCTGGTTTTGGCAGCCGTGACCGCCCCCGTCGTCACTGACAGCGCCTGCCCATTGATCAGATAGCGTTCAAACACCGGCAATACCTTTCCCGCCTCGACGCCCAGCTTTTGCAACATCGGCAGAAACTGCGTGCCATCCCAAAAACGCAGAAACACCTGCTGATCATCCGGCAAATACACCTTGGTCAGGCTTTGCAGGTGCGCCACGACGGTTTCCAGCGGGCTCGACGACACCGCCAGCCAGCCCCAGTCTGTCGCCTCGGTCGCGGCTATCCAATCCAGGAAGGGGCTGTCGGATTCGATGATGCCAACATAGGGCATCACTTCACTCCACTCGGCATAAGCCGTGCCGGCCCAGAGCGATTGAGGGAATGCTCCGGCGGCGGTGGATTGCCACGCGCCAAGCGGCTTGGCATCACTGGCGTTACCCAGCACTGCGAAGAGTTGCTCGCCGGGACGCAGAGGGTTTTCGGCCAGCCATGCAATGGGCGTCATGGGTTGAAGCATAGGGGCAAATTCCTTTTAAGGCTCAGGGGTAATAGTGGGCTCAGGCGACGTCGCACTGGCCATTCCTGCAACGCTCGCACTCCTCACAAAACGGCGCGCTGCGTTTCAAGCTGGCGACTTGCACGGGGCTTAGCGGTGCGGGGATAACTGCCAGCAGTTTTTCCTTGATTCCAGGCATCAAAGGCGAAGTTGCCGGAGCGGGCGCGCCGCCGAGCTGGATCGGCACGCTGCTGAAGATCCCGCCGGCCGAGAGCGTGATCGACTGCCCGCCCGCCTGAATCGTGACGGTAGCGCCCGCATCGATGACCACGCTCTGCCCCGCGCCAATCTGAATGGTCCGCCCCGCGCGTATCTGCTGCGAACCACCGATCACCACGTGATCATCCTGCTTGAGTTCGGTCAGGCGGTTGCCATGGGTGATGCGCTCTTCTTCGCCCTGCAGCTCATGGTGCGACTCACCCCCAACCTTCACCCGTCGCGCGTTATCGACCTGCACCTGCTGGTCATGCAGCACATGCTGGGTCCAGTCGCGCTGGGCGCGCAGGTAGATTTCTTCGGCGCCCTTGCGGTCTTCGATGCGCAGTTCGTTGTAGCCACCACCGCCAGGGCTGCTTTGGCTGCGGAAAATGCTGCGGGTCATGTCGGCTGGCAAGTCGAGGGGCACGGGTGTAGCGGCGTTGGGCAGGCAGCCCACCACCAGCGGCATGTCCAGGTCGCCATTAACGAAGCCCACCAGCACTTCCATGCCGACCCGTGGAATCAGCACCGAACCGTAACAGTCATGGGCCCAGCCGCTGGCAACGCGCAGCCAGCAGCTGGAGTGGTCGTCGTGCTTGCCGGCGCGGTCCCAGGCCATTTGCACTTTGACCCGGCCGTATTCGTCGCAATGAATTTCACTGTTGGCAGGGCCGGTGACGACCGCGTTCTGGTAGCCCGGAATGGTTGGGCGTGGCTGCTCTGGCAATGGTGGGCGAAAGATCACATCCCACGGTGCGGCGACAAAATCATTGCGATAGCCCTGGCGAAAATCCCCGCCAGAGACCTCGGTAACAGCCTCCTCCAGCACTTGGGGCTGCTTGCCTTCGTGGGTGACTTTCGTCACCAGCCATAAATCATTCCAGTCTGCGCGCGAATGCCCGCTGAGCTTGAGGAACCGGCCACTGACCAGCGCCGGCTCATCGCCTTCGCCACGGGCAATCCGATACTCACTGCGCTGTCGCTCCAGGCCGCGCTGCGCGAGGTATTTGCCATGGGGCCGGTCACTGAAGTGGCCGGGATAATCCTGCGCCTCCAGCTTCGGAAGCTGCTCGCCCGCCACTGCACTTTCCAGCCCGAGGCGCGGCTTGCGGAAATCGTAATCGCGCAGGCTCACTGCCGTGGTGCGGGTCTGCAACTGCACGGTGAAACGCTTGATGGCGGGCGTATCAGCCACCATTCCGGAGCCAGGCGTGTAAGGGGTGGATTGGTCGGGCTGGGCAAATACCGTCTGGTCATCGCCAAACACCACTAGGTGGCCGTCGGGAGAATGCTGGAAGTGGTAATGAATGCCCAACTCGGCACACAGCCGCTGGATGAACGCCAGATCGCTCTCACCGAACTGCACGCAATACTCGCGAACAGGATAAGTGCCGCTCAGGCGAAACTCGAAACAGTCACTCTGAATCCCCTGCCCTACCAGTACCTGCGCCACAATTTGCGGCACGGTTTTGTGCTGGAAAATCCGCTGATGGCTGCTGTGAGCCAGATACTTCAACTGCGGTACGACGCTGATCTGATAGCGCGTCAAACGCCGCCCGGCGTCGCCTTGCGCCACCCGATAAACCAGGCCATGCACGCCGCGGCCCTTGTCATCGAAGCCGAGATACGCCTGGCGATGCAGCAAGCTTTCCAGGTCAAGGTCGGGCTGCTCGCTGACCAGCTCAAGGTCAAAGCTATAGGGTTGACTGATGGTTTCGGTGCCCTTGAACTTGAATACCTTGAGTTCACTGGGCTCCCCGTCGAGGGTCAGGGTAAAGGCACTTTGATTGGCAGGAGCGAACATCCGGTGTTTCTCTGCGAGGGGTAGGCGGCCGATTCTGCACCACTCTTCCACCCTCCTGAGCACGCCCACTACAAATCAGTAATTCCCTACAAATCAGCGTCTGAACTTTCTTCGGACCGACGTAAATCGCACGTAAAAAAAGGCCCGCCATCCGTAGGACGCGGGCCTTTTTTCAACTCGACGGGCGCTCAGCACCCGAAGACATTACTTGTTGAGGTTGTAGTCTGCTTCCGCCGCATCAAAACGCTCGACCATACCGGCAGTCGGTGCGCCCAGCTTGCTGACGACGTAGATCGCCAGGCTGGCGAAGATGAAACCCGGGATGATTTCGTACAAACCCAGCAGCGAGAAGTGCTTCCACACGATCACGGTGATCGCGCCGACCAGGATGCCGGCCAGTGCGCCGTTGCGGGTCATGCCTTTCCAGATCACCGAGATCAGCACCACAGGGCCGAACGCAGCGCCGAAACCGGCCCAGGCGTAGCTCACCAGGCCGAGCACGCGGTTTTCCGGGTTGGCCGCCATGGCGATGGCGATCAGCGCCACCAGCAGCACCATCAGGCGACCGACCCACACCAGTTCAACCTGGGAGGCGTTTTTACGCAGGAAGGTTTTGTAGAAGTCTTCGGTCAGGGCGCTGGAGCACACCAGCAACTGGCAGCTCAGGGTGCTCATCACCGCCGCGAGAATAGCCGACAGCAGTACACCGGCGATCCATGGATTGAACAGCAGCTTGGCCAGTTCAATGAACACACGCTCGTGGTTCTCGGTGACCGGGCCTGCCACTTCCGGGTGCGCCGAGAAGTAGGCAATACCGAAGAAGCCCACGGCCACGGTGCCGCCCAGGCACAGGATCATCCAGGTCATGGAGATGCGGCGCGCCTTGGCAATCGACTTCACCGAATCCGCCGCCATGAAACGCGCGAGGATATGTGGCTGGCCGAAGTAACCCAGGCCCCAGCCCATCAGCGAGATGATGCCGATGAAGGAGGTGTTTTTCAGCATGTTGAAGTTGTCGGGGTTCTTGGCTTCGATCGCCAGGAAGGTAGTGTCGATGCCGCCAGTAGCCAGCAGCACGATGATCGGCGTGAGGATCAGCGCGAAAATCATCAGCGTGGCTTGTACGGTATCTGTCCAGCTAACTGCCAGGAAACCACCGACGAAGGTGTAGGCAATCGTCGCTGCAGCACCGGCCCACAGCGCGGTCTCGTAGGACATGCCGAAGGTGCTTTCAAACAGACGGGCGCCGGCAACGATGCCGGAAGCGCAATAAATGGTGAAGAACACCAGGATCACCACCGCAGAGATGATCCGCAGCAGGCCGCTTTTATCTTCGAAACGGCTGGAGAAGTAATCCGGCAGGGTCAGGGCATCGCCGTTGTGCTCGGTCTGCACGCGCAGGCGACCGGCCACGAACAACCAGTTCAGGTAAGCACCGACGATCAGGCCGATGGCGATCCAGCTTTCCGACAGGCCCGACATGTAGATCGCGCCGGGCAGGCCCATCAGCAACCAGCCGCTCATGTCGGATGCGCCGGCGGACAAAGCTGTCACCACGCTGCCGAGGCTGCGACCGCCAAGGATGTAATCGGAAAGGTTGTTGGTGGAGCGATAGGCCATGAAGCCGATCAGCACCATTGCTGCGATGTAGATCACAAACGTGATCAGGGTTGGATTACTAACGCTCATAAGAGTGACGCCCTGGCTTTGTTTTTATGTAGCGACGGTCTGTCAGACGGCCACCCACTGCTACGTGGAAGACGAACCTGCGTGCCGCGCATTTATGACTGACGTTTCCCCAGGAAAGCCGCCAGCCGATGAACCGAACCGCTAAGGTGGTTGCACCTTTGGCGCGAATGCTATTCAACAAAGCAAATAAGGTGCAACCAGTTTCTTGAGAATAAGTTGCACCCAGAGGCGAATTTCGGAAAATGCGCCGTTTTTGCTCCTTTTCGGAGCAAGCCCAGCGAAATTCAGAACTAATTGCACCGTTGTGAGACCGATTTGGTTGCCCTGATCATTCCGCGTGATCACCATCAAAAATTATCATGGATAAAAAGGTTGCACCCGGTTGCACCTCTTCATGCGCAAAGCTAATCTTGCCGCCAGCAGATGCCACTCGGTAGTGGCACCCATGAGGATAAAAAGATGGCAACCACCACCCTTGGGGTCAAACTTGACGACCCGACCCGCGAGCGCCTCAAAGCCGCCGCGTCCTCCATTGATCGCACGCCGCATTGGCTGATCAAGCAGGCGATTTTCAATTACCTGGAGAAACTGGAGGGGGGTGCAACCCTGACCGAGCTCAATGGCTTGAGCACCAAGGACGCTGAAGACGCAGGCGAGGTGCAGAACGACCACGCCCACCAGTGCTTCCTGGAGTTCGCCGAGAGCATCCTGCCGCAATCCGTACTGCGCGCCTCGATCACCGCCGCTTACCGTCGCCCGGAGCCGGAAGTGGTGCCGATGCTGATCGAGCAGGCTCGCTTGCCTGCCGCAATGGCCGAAGCGACCAACAAGCTCGCCTCTTCGATCGCCGAAAAACTGCGTAATCAGAAAAGCGCTGGCGGCCGTGCAGGCATCGTCCAGGGCCTGCTGCAGGAATTTTCGCTGTCATCCCAGGAAGGCGTAGCGCTGATGTGCCTCGCCGAAGCGCTGCTGCGCATCCCGGACAAAGGCACCCGTGACGCGCTGATCCGCGACAAGATCAGCACCGGCAACTGGCAGCCGCACTTGGGCAACAGCCCGTCGCTGTTCGTCAACGCCGCCACCTGGGGCCTGCTGCTGACCGGCAAACTGGTCGCCACCCATAACGAAGCCGGCCTGACGTCGTCCCTGAGCCGCATCATCGGCAAGAGCGGCGAGCCGATGATCCGCAAGGGCGTCGACATGGCCATGCGCCTGATGGGCGAGCAGTTCGTCACCGGCGAAACCATCGCCGAAGCCCTCGCCAATGCGAGCAAGTTCGAAGCGAAGGGCTTCCGTTATTCCTACGACATGCTCGGTGAAGCCGCACTCACCGAACACGACGCCCAGAAGTACCTGGCCTCGTACGAACAAGCCATTCACTCCATCGGCAAAGCCTCCCACGGCCGTGGGATTTATGAAGGTCCGGGCATTTCCATCAAGCTTTCGGCACTGCACCCGCGTTACAGCCGTGCGCAGTACGAGCGCGTGATGGATGAGTTGTACCCGCGCCTGCTGTCCCTGACCCTGCTGGCCAAGCACTACGACATCGGCTTGAACATCGACGCCGAAGAAGCCGACCGCCTGGAGCTGTCGCTCGACCTGCTGGAGCGCCTGTGCTTCGAGCCGCAGCTGACCGGCTGGAACGGCATCGGTTTCGTGATTCAGGCTTACCAGAAGCGTTGCCCGTATGTGATCGACTACGTAATCGATCTGGCCCGCCGCAGCCGTCACCGCCTGATGATCCGCCTGGTAAAAGGCGCGTACTGGGACAGCGAAATCAAGCGCGCCCAGGTTGAAGGCCTGGAAGGCTACCCGGTGTACACGCGCAAGGTGTACACCGACGTTTCCTACATCGCCTGTGCACGCAAACTGCTGTCGGTGCCGGAAGTCATCTACCCGCAGTTCGCTACGCACAACGCCCACACCTTGTCGGCCATCTACCATATCGCCGGTCAGAACTATTACCCCGGCCAGTACGAATTCCAGTGCCTGCACGGCATGGGTGAACCGCTGTACGAGCAGGTTGTAGGCAAGGTTTCCGAAGGCAAGCTGAACCGTCCGTGCCGCGTGTACGCGCCGGTCGGCACTCACGAAACGCTGCTGGCTTACCTGGTGCGTCGCTTGCTGGAAAACGGCGCCAACACCTCGTTCGTCAACCGGATTGCCGACCAGTCCATTTCGATTCAGGAATTGGTGGCCGATCCAGTGGCCAGCATTGAGCAGATGGCGACGCTGGAAGGCGGTTTCGGCCTGCCGCACCCGCGTATTCCTCTGCCGCGTGACCTCTACGGCAGCGACCGCGCCAACTCGGCCGGTATCGACCTGGCCAACGAACACCGTCTGGCGTCACTGTCCTGCGCCCTGCTGGCGACCGCGCACAACCACTGGAAAGCCGCACCGATGCTCGGTTGCGCCTCCAGCAATGAAGCGGCTGCCCCGGTACTGAACCCGTCCGACCTGCGTGACGTGGTCGGCCATGTTCAGGAAGCGACCGTCGAAGACGTCGACAATGCGATTCAGTGCGCCATTAATGCTGGCCCGATCTGGCAGGCCACCCCGCCCGCCGAGCGCGCCGCGATTCTGGAACGCGCCGCCGACTTGATGGAAAGCGAAATCCAGCCACTGATGGGCCTGCTGGCCCGCGAAGCCGGCAAGACCTTCGCCAACGCCATCGCCGAAGTGCGTGAAGCCGTGGATTTCCTGCGCTACTACGCAGTCCAGGCGCGCAACGATTTCACCAACGACGCCCACCGCCCACTGGGCCCGGTGGTGTGCATCAGCCCGTGGAACTTCCCGCTGGCGATTTTCAGTGGCCAAGTCGCCGCAGCGCTGGCCGCCGGTAACCCGGTACTGGCCAAGCCTGCCGAACAGACGCCGCTGGTGGCCGCTCAAGCCGTGCGCATTCTGCTGGAAGCCGGTATTCCGGAAGGCGTTCTGCAATTGCTGCCGGGCCAGGGCGAAAGCGTCGGCGCACGTTTGGTCGGCGATGATCGTGTCAAAGGCGTGATGTTCACCGGCTCCACCGAAGTCGCGCGCTTGCTGCAACGCAACGTCGCCGGCCGCCTGGATGCCCAGGGTCGTCCAATTCCGCTGATCGCCGAAACCGGTGGCCAGAACGCCATGATCGTCGACTCGTCGGCACTGACCGAACAAGTGGTCATCGACGTGGTGTCGTCGGCCTTCGACAGCGCCGGTCAACGTTGCTCGGCCCTGCGCGTACTGTGCCTGCAGGAAGATTCGGCAGATCGCGTCATCGAAATGCTCAAGGGCGCCATGGCGGAATGCCGTCTGGGCAACCCAGAGCGCCTGTCGGTCGACATCGGCCCGGTGATCGACGCCGAAGCCAAAGCCGGCATTGAGAAACACATCCAGGCCATGCGCGACAAAGGCCGCAATGTTTATCAGGTGGCGATTGCCGACGGCGAAGAGATCAAACGCGGCACCTTCGTGATGCCGACCCTGATCGAACTGGAAAGCTTCGACGAACTGCAACGCGAGATCTTCGGCCCGGTGCTGCACGTGGTGCGCTACAAGCGCAAAGAGATCGACCAGTTGATCGGCCAGATCAATGCGTCGGGCTACGGCCTGACCCTGGGCGTGCATACGCGTATCGATGAGACCATCGCCAAGGTGATCGACAACGTCAACGCCGGTAACGTCTACGTAAACCGCAACATTGTGGGAGCCGTGGTCGGCGTGCAGCCGTTTGGCGGCGAAGGCCTGTCGGGGACGGGCCCGAAAGCCGGTGGTCCGTTGTACCTGTACCGTCTGCTGTCGACGCGTCCTACGGATGCAATCGAACAATCCTTCGTACGTGGCGACAAGCTGGCTGCGCCGGATGTGCGCCTGCGCGATGCCATGAGCCAACCGCTGACCGCCCTGAAAACCTGGGCTGACAGCAATAAGTTCAGCGACCTGAGTGCCCTGTGCGGCCAGTTTGCAGCGCAATCGCAAAGCGGTATCACCCGCGTGCTGGCCGGCCCGACCGGCGAGCGCAACAGCTACGCCATCCTGCCGCGCGAGCATGTACTGTCTCTCGCGGAAGTCGAAGGCGATCTGCTGACTCAGTTGGCGGCGGTCTTGGCCGTAGGCGGCTCGGCGGTATGGCCGGAAACCGACCTGACCAAGGTCTTGTTCCCACGCCTGCCGAAGGAAGTTCAGGCGAAGATCAAGCGTGTGGCTGACTGGACCAAGGACGAGGTGGTGTTCGATGCCGTCCTGCATCACGGCGATTCCGACCAGTTGCGTGCGGTGTGCCAGCAAGTGGCGCAGCGTGGCGGTGCGATTGTTGGGGTGCATGGTTTGTCGCAAGGCGAGACAGCGATTGCGCTGGAGCGGTTGGTGATTGAGCGGGCGTTGAGTGTTAACACGGCTGCGGCGGGTGGTAACGCAAGCCTGATGACCATCGGGTAACTAACTGACACAACGCGGTAAAAAATGTGGGAGCTGGCTTGCCTGCGATAGGGCAATGCCAGCCGACACCTTTATGGCTGACCCACCGCTATCGCAGGCAAGCCAGCTCCCACATTGACTGCATTCGCAACATCCTCCCCGCGTTTTGCCCCTCCATCACGCAAATCAATCTTGCTATCCAGCCTCTATTCGCGCACTTAGACTCAGGCCTATCCCCAAACAGGTAAGCCGCCATGTCCGAGACGCTGCTCAGTTCCCGCAATCTGGCTTTCGAGCTTTACGAAGTCCTCGATGCCGAAGGCCTGACTCAGCGCGAGCGGTTTGCCGAACACAACCGCGAAACCTTCGATGCTGCCATCAGTACCGCGCGCAGCATTGCCGAGAAATACTTCGCGCCGCACAACCGCAAAAACGACGAAAACGAACCGCGCTATGAGGACGGCAAGGCGATCCTGATCCCGGAAGTCAAACCGGCCGTGGACGCGTTCCTCGAAGCCGGCTTCCTCAATGCCGCACGCAGCTTCGAAGCCGGTGGCATGCAATTGCCGACCTTACTGTCCCAAGCCTGCTTCGCACACTTTCAGTCCGCCAACGCCGCCTCCACGTCCTACCCGTTCCTGACCATGGGCGCCGCCAACCTGATTGAAAGCTTCGGCACCGAGGAGCAAAAACAACGCTTCCTGCAACCGATGATCGACGGCCGTTTCTTCGGCACCATGGCCCTGACAGAACCGCATGCCGGCTCGTCTTTGTCGGATATTCGTACACGCGCAGAACCGGCGGCTGACGGTTCTTATCGCCTCAAGGGCAACAAAATCTTCATTTCCGGCGGCGACCACTCGCTGTCGGAAAACATCGTGCACATGGTCCTGGCCAAACTGCCGGACGCACCGCCCGGGGTGAAGGGCATTTCGCTGTTTATCGTGCCCAAGTTCCTGGTTAACGATGACGGCAGCCTCGGCGAGCGCAACGATGTGCTGCTGGCGGGCCTGTTTCACAAGATGGGCTGGCGTGGCACTACGTCCACGGCGCTGAATTTCGGCGATAACGGTCACTGCGTCGGCTATCTGGTGGGCAAGCCGCACCAGGGCTTGAGCTGCATGTTCCAGATGATGAACGAGGCGCGCATCGGCGTCGGCATGGGCGCGGTCATGCTCGGTTACGCCGGCTACCTGTATTCGCTGGAGTACGCCCGCGAACGCCCGCAAGGTCGCTTGCCCGACAGCAAAGACCCAAGCACCGCGCCGGTTTCGATCATTCAGCACGCCGATATCAAGCGCATGTTGCTGACCCAGAAGGCCTACGTCGAAGGCTCCTTCGACCTCGGCCTGTACGCCGCGCGCTTGTTCGACGACACCACCACCCTGGAAACCGAAGCCGGGCGTAAGCAGGCCCACGAGCTGCTCGACTTGCTCACGCCCATCGTCAAATCCTGGCCGTCGGAGTTCTGCCTCAAGGCCAACGAACTGGCGATCCAGATTCTCGGCGGCCACGGCTACACCCGTGAATACCCGGTGGAGCAGTATTACCGCGACAACCGTCTGAACCCGATCCATGAAGGCACCCACGGTATTCAGTCGCTGGATTTGCTGGGGCGCAAGCTCGCGCAAAACGGCGGCGCCGGGCTGAAACAGCTGATTCGTCTGATCGCCGAAACCGGCGCGCGGGCTCAGGAATATCCAAGCCTGACCGCATTAAGAGAGCCACTGGAACACCTGGTGAACCGCGTGCAAAGCGTGACGATCGGCCTGCTGACGGATCTCGCCCACGGCAAGGTCAACAGCAGCCTGGCGAATTCGGCGCTGTACTTGAAAGTGTTCGGGCATACGGTGATTGGCTGGCGCTGGCTGGAGCAAGCGATTCGCGCCGAAGAGGGACTGACCAAGGGAAATGCGGCCGATGTGGCCTTCTATAAAGGCAAGCTCCAGGCCGCCCGCTACTTCCTGACCTGGGAAGTACCGGGCTGCCATCATGAACTGGCGATTCTTGAAGCACGCGATGACACGTGCCTCGGCATGCAGGATGAGTGGTTCTGACCGCTAAGGCGTTCCGATCGCCTTGGAAATCACATCGACCGTGGCGCTGACTTGCTCTTGGTAACGGTCGAGTTCCTGCTGGTGGTGCTTTTTCATTTCGATCTGCTCGGCGCACAGGTTCAGCGCGGCCAGTACCAATAATTTGTCACCGATCAGGGTCGGGTACTTTTTCTTGGTGGTGGCCAGGGAAGCCTTGAGCATGGTCACGGCGTGCAGCAGGGTTTGATCCTCCCCTTGCGGCGCCTTGATCGAGTAATCCTCACCGAGAATCGAAACGACCTTTATCCCTTCATTCATGCGCTGACAGGCCCTGCGTTCACGCGCTCAACCAACGCTTGAATACGCGCGGCGGTGGCACCGTGTTTTTCTTCCTGTTCCATCAAGTTCAATTGCAGGCTGTCGTTTTCGTCCTTGGCGCGGGCAAGCTCTGCCTTGAGGGCTTCGTTGCTGCCCAACAGGTCGTGATTGTGCTGTACGAGGTCAGTAACAAGCTGTTCAAGCTGGCTGAGGGATGCTTCTAACATTTTGATTTCTCGGGCTTTTTCAAAGGGCGGTGACGATAAAGAAAATTCACCTCGGATGCCAGGGTTATCCTTGGCGTACAGCCCGTTTTTTAAGGGCCGGGCCGCACTTTCGAGCCTTAGTGACTGCATTTACCCCATCTGGTTCCTGAATCCGTCAAACCCCTCGTCAGATGCGACAAAAGCGCGCACCCACTTAAGACTTTAGTCGTATGGCCGATAGGCCTTACACACTCTCGTCTCAAGCCCGCACGGATCGCGGTCCTTTCAGGATCTCAGCATGTCCCTACGAAATATGAATATCGCTCCGCGGGCGTTCCTCGGTTTTGCTTTTATTGGCGCACTGATGCTGTTTCTCGGTGTGTTTGCCTTGAATCAGATGAGCAAAATTCGCGCGGCCACCGACGACATCACCCTGAGCAGCGTGCCAAGCATTCGCGCCCTGGATGAGTTCACCCAGTTGACCCTGCGCTTGCGCGTCTTGTCTTATCGCCTGCTGACCAACCGCGAGCCAGAGGTTCAGCAAAAGACCCTGCAATCGTTTGAAACACGCAACCAGCAGATTCGCGCCGCCCAGGGGGTTTACGAGAAGCTGATCGATAGCCCTGAAGAGCGCGCTGCGTACAACGAATACCTGCAACTGCTGAGCCAGTACCACCAGATCGAAGCGCGCATGATGACGATGTCCAGCGCCAACCAGCTCGATGAACTGCGCACCTTGCTCAATACCGAACTGTTGGCCAACTCCGACAAAATCAACGCCACCATGGACCGCTTGGTGGAAATCAACGGCAAAATGGCGCTGGCCACCAACCAGGCCGCCAAGGATCAATACGACTCAGCGTTCAGCCTGGTCGTGGGCCTGTTGATCGTTGCCACGGCACTGACCGTGCTGTTCGCCTGGCTGCTGACCCGCAGCATCACCGTGCCGATTTCCCAGGCACTGGAAGCCGCCGAAGAAGTCGCCGAAGGCAACCTCACGCGGCCGATCAAGGTGGAAGGCAACGACGAAGCCGGCCGCTTGCTCGCCGCCATGGCCAAAATGCAGGACAAGCTGCGCGACACCCTGCAACGCATCGCCGGCTCTGCCACCCAGTTGGCCTCCGCCGCCGAAGAGCTGAACGCCGTCACCGACGAAAGCGCCCGTGGCCTGACCCAGCAAAACAACGAAATCGAACAAGCCGCCACCGCCGTCAACGAGATGACCAGCGCGGTCGAAGAAGTCGCGCGCAACGCGGTGAGCACCTCCGAAGCCTCGCGCAACGCCACCACTTCTGCCGGTGACGGCCGCGACCTGGTGCAGGAAACCGTCAGCGCCATCGAACGCATGAGCGGCGACGTGCAGGCCACCGCCACCTTGATTGGCGACCTGGCCAATGAATCGCGGGATATCGGCAAAGTGCTGGACGTGATTCGCGGCCTCGCCGACCAGACCAACCTGCTGGCCCTGAACGCAGCGATTGAAGCGGCACGTGCCGGTGAAGCGGGTCGTGGGTTTGCGGTGGTCGCGGACGAAGTGCGTGCACTGGCCCATCGCACCCAGCAATCGACCAGCGAGATCGAGCGGATGATCGGCAGCATTCAGGCCGGCACAGAACACGCCGTGGATTCGATGCGCAACAGCACCGAGCGCGCCGAATCAACGCTGAATATCGCCAAAGGCGCGGGAATGTCGCTTGATACCATCAACAGCGCAATCGTCGAGATCAACGAACGCAACCTGGTCATCGCCAGCGCGGCGGAAGAGCAGGCGCAGGTGGCGCGGGAAGTGGACCGTAACCTGGTGAATATCCGTGACCTGTCGGTGCAATCGGCGACCGGCGCCAGCCAGACCAGCGCGGCGAGCAGTGAGTTGTCGCGCCTGGCGGTGGATTTGAACGGGATGGTGGGGCGGTTTCGTCTCTAACTGACAACGCCTATCCCCTGTGGGAGCTGGCTTGCCTGCGATGGCATCACCTCGATCCACCTGAAGACCGAGGTGCCTGCATCGCGGGCAAGCCCGGCTCCCACACAAGCCAGCTCCCAGATTGGAACGATCTTTTGACAGCGCAGCAATTCAACAGGTTAGAATCGCTGGCACGCAGACTGCATGGTCAGTTTGCGCCTCGTCTACCCAGTTCTGGAGTACTGCCTTTGAATGCGACGACCATCAACAGCCTGTTCTTGATCGGCGCGTTGCTGGTGAGTGCGAGCATTCTGGTGAGCTCCCTTTCGTCCCGACTGGGCATCCCGATTCTGGTGATCATCCTGGCCGTGGGCATGGTCGCCGGCGTCGACGGCGGCGGCATCATCTTCGATAACTACCCGACCGCCTACCTGGTGGGCAACCTCGCCCTGGCCGTGATCCTGCTCGACGGCGGCCTGCGCACACGGGTGGCGAGTTTTCGCGTGGCGTTATGGCCGGCGTTATCGCTGGCCACGGTGGGGGTGCTGATTACCACCGGCCTCACCGGCATGGCGGCGGCCTGGCTGTTCAACCTCAACATTATTCAAGGCCTGTTGATTGGCGCCATCGTCGGCTCCACCGACGCCGCGGCCGTGTTCTCGCTGCTCGGCGGCAAGGGCCTGAACGAACGGGTCACCGCCAGCCTGGAAATCGAATCCGGCAGTAACGACCCGATGGCGGTGTTCCTCACCGTCACCTTGATCGACATGCTCGCCAGCGGCCAAACGGGCCTGCACTGGAGCCTGCTGACCCACCTGATACGCGAGTTCGGCATCGGCGGTATCGTCGGCCTGGGCGGCGGCTGGCTGATGCTGCAACTGGTCAACCGCATCAACCTGGCCACCGGCCTGTACCCGATCCTGGTCATTGCCGGCGGCCTGTTCGTCTTCGCCCTGACCAACGCCCTGCACGGCAGCGGCTTCCTCGCCGTGTACCTGTGCGGCCTGGTGATCGGCAACCGCCCGGTGCGCAGCCGTCATGGCATTTTGCATATGCTCGACGGCATGGCGTGGCTGGCACAGATCGGCATGTTTTTGGTGCTGGGACTCTTGGTCACCCCTCACGATTTGCTGCCGATTGCCTTGCCGGCGCTGGGCCTGGCGCTGTGGATGATTCTGTTCGCGCGGCCGCTGTCGGTGATGGTTGGCCTGCTGCCGTTCAAGGCCTTCCACGGCCGCGAAAAAGCCTTTATCGCCTGGGTCGGCCTGCGCGGCGCGGTGCCGATCATTCTGGCGGTGTTTCCGCTGATGGCCGGTTTGCCTCACGCGCAGCTGTACTTCAACCTGGCGTTCTTTATCGTGCTGGTGTCGCTGCTGGTGCAGGGCACCAGCCTGCCGTGGGTGGCCAAGCTGCTCAAAGTGACCGTACCGCCAGACCCCGCGCCTATCTCGCGCGCCGCCCTGGAAGTGCACGTCACCAGCGAGTGGGAGCTGTTCGTCTACCGCCTGGGCGCCGAGAAATGGTGCATCGGCGCGGCCCTGCGTGAGCTGAAAATGCCCGAAGGCACGCGGATCGCCGCGCTGTTTCGTGGTCAGCAACTGCTCCATCCGTCGGGTAGTACGGTGCTGGAAGTCGACGATTTGCTCTGCGTGATCGGCCATGAACACAATCTGCCGGCCCTGGGCAAACTGTTCAGCCAGGCGCCGCAACGCGGCCTCGACCTGCGCTTCTTCGGCGACTTCGTACTTGAAGGCGACGCCCAGCTGGGCGCGGTGTCCGCGCTGTACGGGCTCAAACTCGAGGGTATCGACCCGGATATGCCGCTCAGTCGCTTCATCACCCAGAAGGTCGGCGGCGCGCCGGTGGTGGGCGACCAGGTGGAATGGAACAACACGTTGTGGACCGTCGCGGTCATGGACGGGAACAAGATCGGAAAAGTCGGCGTCAAATTCCCCGAAGGAAGTCGTCCAGGCCCTGGACTCTTCCTCTAAACTGCGGGGCTATGGCGTCACACCCCCACCTTCTTTACCTTGCTCGACCGGTATCCATGACGACTCTGCGCACCTTTTTAGCCACTGCCCTGCTGGGCCTGACCCTTTGTGTCGGCAGCGTTTACGCTGCCGACCCGCCCAGCGCCGATGCCATCCAGCAAACCCTGGACAAGCTGCCCGACCGCAAGCTGCCCGACGCCGACATGAAGGCGTTGCAAGCGATCCTGCAACAGACCCTCACTTACCTGGGCAACCAGCAGGATTACGATCAGCGCCTGGCCGACCTAAAGCGCCAGCTCGAAGACGCGCCGCGCCAGACCACCGAGAACCAGCGCGATCTGGTGCGGCTCAAGGCCACCAAAGTCATCCCGGTGGCCCAACGCTATTCCACCCTGCCGGTGCCGCAGCTTGAGCAACTGCTGGTGCAACGCACCACCCAGCAAGGCGACCTGCAAAAAGAACTGGCCGACGCCAACAGCCTGACCATCGCCGCGCAAACCCGCCCGGAGCGCGCCCAGACCGAAATCAGCAGCAGCCAGACGCGTATCCAGCAGATCAACTCGATCCTCAAGGGCGGCAAAGACAACGGTAAAGCCATCAGCGGCGATCAGCGCAACCAGTTGAACGCCGAACTCGCCGCCCTGAATGCCCTGATTCCCCTGCGCCGCCAGGAACTGGCCGGCAACAGCCAACTGCAAGACTTGGGCAACAGCCAGCACGACCTGGTGCTGGAGAAAACTTCGCGGCTGGAACAAGAGATCCAGGACCTGCAAACCCTGATCAACCAGAAACGCCTGGCCCAGTCCCAGCAGACCGTTACCCAGCAGTCCATCGAAGCGCAAAAAGCCGGTGGCAGCAGCATTCTGGCCACGGAAAGCGCGGCCAACCTGAAGCTGTCCGACTACCTGCTCAAAAGCACCGACCGGCTCAACGACCTGACCCAGAAAAACCTGCAGACCAAGCAGCAACTCGACACCGTCACCCAGAGCGACTCTGCGCTGGACGAGCAAATCAACGTGCTCAAGGGCAGCCTGCTGCTCTCCAAGATTCTCTACAAACAAAAGCAAGCGCTGCCGCGCCTGACGGTCGACCGCAACCTGGCAGACGATATCGCCAACATTCGTTTGTACCAGTTCGAGGTCAACCAACAACGCGAGCTGATCAGCACCCCCAGCACTTATGTCGATAGCCTGCTGGCCAACCAGCCGCCGGAAGACGTCACCCCGCAACTGCGCCGCACCCTGCTGGAACTGGCGATCACCCGCAGCGACCTGCTGGAGCGCCTGAGCCGTGAGCTCAGCGCGCTGCTCAACGAATCCATCACGCTGCAACTGAACCAGAAACAATTGCTCAGCACCGCCACCACCCTGCGCGCGACGCTGGATGAGCAGATGTTCTGGATTCCGAGCAACAAGCCGCTGGACACCGAGTGGCTGGAAACCGTCCCGGCGCATTTCAGCAAGCAAGTCACCACCCTGCCATGGGCCTCCAGCGTCAGTGAACTGTATGACGGCCTGACCCAGCGCCCGCTGCTGTTCCTGCCGTTGCTGCTGCTGATCGGTGCCTTGCTGTGGCGGCGTAAAGCCTTGTATCAGCGCCTGAACAAAGTCCACCTGGACATTGGCCATTTCAAGCGCGACAGCCAATGGCACACGCCGCAGGCGATTCTGATCAATATCCTGCTGGCAATGCCGGTCTCTCTGGGCTTGGCACTCTGCGGCTACGCGCTGCAGATCGACGCCCGTGGGCAGAACGCCAACCTGGGCTCGGCGCTGCTGCTGATTGCCCAGGCGTGGTTGGTGTTCTACACCGCTTACCGGATTCTCGCGCCGGGTGGCGTGGCGGAACTGCATTTCCGCTGGGAACGGCCTCAGGTGGCATTTCTGCAGGGCTGGATTCGCAAACTGGGCCTCGTAGTACTCGCACTGGTGGCCGTGGTGGCCATAGCCGAGCACCAACCCGCGGCGCTAGCCGACGACGTGCTGGGCATTGGCGTTGTCCTGACCTGCTACGCGCTGATGGCCTGGCTGCTCGGCCGCTTGCTGCTGAACAGCCCGACCCATGAAAAAGCTTCGCTGTTCCGCAAGTTCGTGGGGCTGGTGTTCACCGCCCTGCCCGTCGCGCTGTTTATCGCCGTGTGCTTTGGCTACTACTACACCGCGCTGAAGCTCAGCGACCGCTTGATCAATACCTTGTACCTGCTGATGTTCTGGCTGGTGATCGAAGCCACCTTCGTGCGCGGCCTGGGCGTTGCCGCACGGCGCCTGGCCTACGCGCGGGCCCTGGCCAAACGCCAGGCCGCCAAGGAAGCCGGCGACGGCGAAGCGGTGATCGAAGAGCCGACGCTGGACATCGAACAGGTCAATGAACAGTCGATGCGCCTGATCCGCCTGGCCTTGCTCGGCGGCTTTATCGCTGCGCTGTACTGGGTGTGGAAAGACCTGATCACCGTGTTCTCCTACCTGGACAACGTGACCCTCTACGAATACACCAGCGGCACTGGCGCCAATATCAGCATGGTGCCGATCAGCATCGGCGACTTGCTCGGCGCGTCGATCATCGTCGGCATCACCTTCGCCCTCGCGCGCAACTTGCCCGGTTTGCTGGAAGTGCTGGTGTTGTCCAAGCTGGACCTGGCCCAGGGCAGCGCCTACGCAACCACCACGTTGCTGTCCTACGTGATCGCCGGTGTCGGTTTTGTCTCGACGCTTTCCACACTCGGCGTGAGCTGGGACAAGTTGCAATGGCTGGTGGCGGCGCTGTCGGTGGGGTTGGGCTTCGGGATGCAGGAGATCTTTGCGAACTTCATCTCCGGCATCATGATCCTGTTTGAACGCCCGGTGCGTATCGGCGACACCATCACCATCGGCAACCTGTCGGGCACAGTGAGCAAGATCCGCATCCGCGCCACGACCATCACCGACTTTGACCGCAAGGACATCATTGTCCCGAACAAGACGTTCATCACCGGGCAACTGATCAACTGGTCGCTGACCGACACCATCACCCGCGTCACGCTGAAACTCGGCGTGGACTACGGCTCTGACCTTGACCTGGTGAAGGATCTGTTACTCAAGGCCGCCCGGGAAAACCCGCGCGTGCTGAAAGAACCCGAACCTCACGTGTATTTCCTCAACTTCGGCGAAAGCACCCTCGACCACGAACTGCGCATGCACGTGCGCGACCTGGGTGACCGCAACCCGGTGCTGGATGAGGTCAACCGCTATATCAACCGTGAGTTCAAGAAACAGCACATCAACATCTCCTTCCGGCAGATGGAGGTGTACCTCAAGAACATGCATGGTCAGGAATACAAACTGGTGCCGGCCGAGGATGATCGCAAGACCATCGTCGGGCCTGCCACGCAACAAGACGCACCTGAGCCGCCAGCCGGTAAAGTCGAGGACGCGCCGGAACCACCGCCGAGCAAACTCGACTAACGCGCCTATCCCCAGCAGAATGCTCGGACATTCTGCTGGAGATGGCCGGTGAAAGCCCTCGACGAACTGACCTTCGACAACCGCTTCGCACGCCTGGGCGACGCGTTCTCGACCCACGTACTGCCTGAACCCCTTGACGAGCCACGCCTTGTGGTGGCGAGCAACGCCGCCATGGCGCTGCTCGACCTCGACCCGGCCGTGGCCGAAACGCCGGTGTTCGCCGAACTGTTCAGCGGGCACAAGCTGTGGGCCGAAGCAGAGCCGCGGGCGATGGTCTATTCCGGGCATCAGTTCGGCGGCTACACCCCACAACTCGGCGATGGCCGAGGGTTGTTGCTCGGCGAGGTTTACAACACGGCGGGTGAGCACTGGGACCTGCACCTCAAGGGCGCCGGGATGACGCCATACTCACGCATGGGCGATGGCCGCGCCGTGCTGCGCTCTTCGATCCGTGAATTCCTCGCCTCCGAAGCCCTGCATGCGCTGGGCATCCCCAGCAGTCGTGCCCTGTGCGTGATCGGCTCCAGCACGCCGGTGTGGCGCGAGAAACAGGAACGTGGCGCGATGGTGTTGCGCCTGGCGCCGAGCCATATCCGCTTCGGGCATTTCGAATATTTCTACTACACCAAAAAGCCCGAGCAGCAGGCGCTTTTGGCTGAGCACGTATTGAACCTGCACTACCCCGAATGCCGCGAACAGCCTGAGCCATACCTGGCGATGTTCCGCGAAATCGTCGAGCGCAACGCCGAAATGATCGCCAAATGGCAGGCGTATGGCTTCTGCCACGGCGTGATGAACACCGACAACATGTCGATCCTCGGCATCACCTTCGACTTCGGACCGTTTGCGTTTCTCGATGACTTTGACGCGCACTTCATCTGCAACCATTCCGATCACGAAGGGCGTTACTCCTTCAGCAATCAAGTGCCGATCGGGCAGTGGAACCTCAGCGCTTTGGCTCAAGCGCTGACGCCATTTATCAGCGTTGATGCGTTGAAAGAAGCGCTGGGGCTGTATCTGCCGCTGTATCAGGCGCACTACCTGGACCTGATGCGTCGGCGCTTGGGGCTGACCACGGCCGAAGAGGATGACCAGAAACTGGTCGAGCAATTGTTGAAGTTGATGCAGAACAGCGGAGTGGATTACACGCTGTTCTTCCGTCGCCTGGGCGATGAGTCGGCGACGCTCGCCGTGGCGCGGTTGCGCGACGACTTTGTCGACCTCGCCGGGTTTGATGCCTGGGCCGAGCTGTACAAGGCCCGTGTTGCACGAGATGGCGACTACAGCGAAGAACAACGCCGCACGCGGATGCACGCGGTAAACCCGCTGTACATCCTGCGCAACTATCTGGCACAAAACGCCATCGCCGCCGCCGAGTCCGGGGATTACAGCGAAGTGCGGCGGCTGCATGAAGTGCTGTCCAAGCCGTTTGAGGAACAGGCCGGGATGGAGCAATACGCCCAGCGGCCACCGGATTGGGGTAAGCATTTGGAGATTAGTTGTTCCTCGTAATATCAAAAGAGTGATGCGCACATTGTGGCGAGGGAGCTTGCTCCCTCGCCACAATGGGAATGCTTTGAATCGAATTATTCGTCCGACTGAGGCATCCGCCGATGCTCCAGATCGTATGCCTCGACCCAGTCAACAATAATGTCCAACAGCCCATTCAGTGGATGGGTTTCATCTTCCCATGTCATATCCACCAACTCATCGACTGCCTCTACCAGAAAGTCGTAGTCGTCTTCGTTTTGGGGTTTTCGCAGCAGCGGCGCTACAAAAGGCCAATGCTCAATAGCCACTTTTAGTTCGTCGTTCATGCGTAGTCCTTGTAATCGAGTCTTGATAAACCACGTTGCCGGCTCCAGATTGAACCCATTGGCCACATTCAAGGAGCCCCCCGATGTCCGAACCTTTTGTAATCCCCTGCCCGCATTGCAACAGCCTTAACCGCATCCCCGGCGAGCGCCTGGGCGATGCGCCGAAATGCGGGCGCTGCAAGCAGCCGGTGTTGTTGAACAAGCCTTTTGAGCTGAAACAGGGCGACTACGCCAGCCAGATCAAAGGCGATTTGCCGTTGCTGGTGGATGTGTGGGCCGAGTGGTGCGGGCCGTGCAAGTCGTTTGCGCCGGTGTTTGAGCAGGCGGCTGGGCAGTTGGAGGGTAAGTGTCGGCTGGCGAAGCTGGATAGCGAGGCGAATCAGCAGTTGTCGGCGCAGTTGGGGATTCGCTCGATTCCGAGTTTGATTCTGTTCAAGAATGGCCGTGAGGTGGCGCGCCAGAGTGGAGCGTTTCCGTTGCCGCAGTTGATGAGCTGGTTGCGAAGCCAAGGCGTGTAGCGCGGTCAAGTGTGGGAGCTGGCTTGCCTGCGATGCAGGCAACTCGGTCTGCCAGGTACACCGAGGTGATGCCATCGCAGGCAAGCCAGCTCCCACATTGACCGTATTCCAGATTTAGGCCAGTGGGGCTTCGCGGTCCATCATTTGGCCCACCAGCATTACGCCGAGCTCGCTTAGTTGATGGATGGCTAGCGCCACGTCGCGGTGTTCGCCGGTGAGGTCGTTGGACAGGTTGAGTAATAAGGTACGAACGGAAGAGAAAGTCTCGTAGCTGTTGAGCACGAGGGTTTCGGTAGGGAGGTTGGCGCTAACGGTGAATAACATGCTTTTCGTTCTCTGATAGGGCCTCCACCTATTTCGCTACTAAACGAAGGGTGGCGGCTATACGCAGGTTAGTAGACCGGGAACGAAAGCAATACCGGCGCACCCGAAGGTGCCCTGCGCACAGCCACCATCAGATAGGCGATAAAACGCCAAGCTTTTGGAACGGAGCACATACTTTCGTCTGATTGGGCTACTAAACCCGATCACTGAACATTCAGCGACCGAAGAACCTTAGAGACGCCCATCCAGACGCACAAGCCGGGCGATTCTGGCTTATCTGTAGGCAACGAGACAAGGCACAACCCTACTTGCCAGACCCTTCCTACAGCCTCTGTGGGACAAATCCAAATCCCCCTGAAGAAATGCAAAAGCAAATGTGGGAGCTGGCTTGCCTGCGATGCAGGCAACTCGGTCTGCCAGGTAGACCGAGGTGATGCCATCGCAGGCAAGCCAGCTCCCACAGGATCATGCAGTGTTCGCAAGTGTCAGCTGTTTTCCAGCAAGTTATGCAATTCCACAAACTGCTGCGTCAGCTTATGCCGAGGGTCCAGGTGGATCAGCGGCTTGCTCTCCTGGTGCGACTCACGCATGCGCACCGAACTCGCCAGGTACACCGGCAATACCGGCAAACCCTCTGCAATCAACTCATCCAGCATCTGCTGCGGCAGCGTCGCTCGGGCCTGGAACTGGTTGACCACGATACCTTCCACTTCCAGGCCTTCGTTGTGGTCTTCCTTCAATTCTTCGATTTCCGCCAACAGGCCATACAGCGCCTGGCGCGAGAAGCTGTCGCAGTCAAACGGGATCAACACACGATCCGCTGCAATCAGCGCCGACACTGCATAGAAATTCAGCGCCGGCGGGGTGTCCAGGTAAATACGGTCGTAATCTTCGCTCAGTTCATCCAGCAGCTTTCGCAGCTTATTGATCTTGTGCTTGGCCTCAAGCTTGGGCTGCAGGTCGGCCAGTTCCGGAGTCGCGGTGATCACGTGCAGGTTGTCGAAGGGCGTTTCGTAGATATCGACCTTGTTCTTCTTCGAAAAAGGTCCGGAAGACAGGGTTTGCTTGAAAAAATCCGCGATCCCCATGGGGATGTCGTTGCCGGTCAGCCCGGTGAGGTACTGGGTTGAGTTGGCCTGTGCATCGAGGTCCACCAACAGGGTTCGATAGCCTTCACTGGCGCTGACCGCCGCCAGGTTGCAGGCAATGCTGGACTTGCCAACACCGCCTTTCTGATTGAACACCACACGCCGCATGGGGAAAAACCTCCGTGTATCAAAGATGCTCCGAGTGTAGAGGGCAAAAGCGCCTGTTAGCTACCTCGTTCATCCATGCACTGACGCATCAGAAGCCTTCTGCGCACTCGCTGTCATCCATTCCCCACACATGAACAGGACAAAGCCGACGATCCAATCAGCCCCTTGGTAAAGGACAATCTGTAAATCTTTCCAACCAAATTGTAATCAGCCGTGAACAAATCTTTACCAAAGTTTGCTAGAACCCCGCAGCACCGGGATAATGCGCGCCTCTCGGTGATTGCTCCCTGTCCCGGTATTCGGGGCCAATCGCCGCACATGGAAGCCCGCAGGGGCGGGATAACCTCTCAGTGATCACTTTCAACATCGCCCAATGGCGCGCCTGGGCCCCCGGCCTGGAGAGTGCGCACGACTGGCACGCCTGGTGCCAGGCTCCCGCGTTGCTGCCCGCCAGCGATGCCTCCCCTGACGTGTCATTCCTGCCTGCCATGCAACGCCGCCGCTTGAGCCGCCTGGCACGGATGGCCTTCAGCGTCGGCTGGCCGCTGGCCGAAGGCCTGCAAGACTTGCCACTGGTGTTTATTTCCCGGCACGGCGAAACCCCGCGCACCCTCGACATCCTGACCGATCTGGCTAACAACGAGCCTTTGTCGCCGACCCAGTTCAGCCTGTCGGTGCACAACGCGGTGATTGGCCTGTGGTCGATCCTGCGCAATGAAACCAGCGAAATGACCGCCCTCGCCGCCGCCGGCGATGGCCTGGAACACGGCATGCTCGAAGCCGCCGCGCTGCTCAACGAAGGCGCCCCGGCCGTGTTGCTGGTGATTACCGAAGAACAGCCGCCTGAAGCCTATGCCGGTTGGATCCATGACGTGCCGTTCCCCTACGCCCTCGGCCTGCTGCTGACACCCGGCGACGAGTGGCAGCTGGAACTAAACAGCGGCGCTGTCCAACTCAGTCACAGCCAGTGGCCCCATGCCCTGAACCTGCTGCGCGCCCTGCTCACCGAGCAGACCACCTGCCAACATGCCTGGAAGAACCGTGTATGGAACTGGCAACGCAAGCCCTGACCGACAAACCACGGGACGCCTATTACTGGCGCCTGTTCGCCACCGCCGCGAGCTTCTTTATGTTCGGTGTAGGCGGGCTGTGCCTGCGTTTGCTGGTGTTTCCGTTGCTGAGTCTGCTGCCGGGCAGTGCTGAAAAACACCGCCGCCGCGCGCGCCACACTATCAGCCGACTGTTTTGGCTGTTTATCCGCATGATGCAACGCGGCGGCGTGCTGACTTACAGCGTCGAAGGCGCCGAAAAACTCGGCCGCCCGGGCCAGATGATCATCGCCAACCACCCGTCGCTGATCGACGTGGTGTTCCTGATCGGCCTGATGCGCCAGACCAATTGCGTGGTCAAGCAGAGCCTGTTCCAGAACCCGTTCACTCGTGGGCCGGTGCGCGACGCCGGCTACATCAGCAATGACGGCAGCGCCGACATGCTTGATGCCGCCGCCAGTGCCCTGCGCGAAGGCCAGACCCTGATCATCTTTCCCGAGGGCACCCGCACCACCCCCGGCGCTGCGCCCGCCTTTCATCGCGGCGGCGCCGCCATTGCGCTGCGCGGTGCGACAATCATCACCCCCGTGGTGATCAAAGTCAGCCCGACCACCCTGACCAAGGCCGAACCCTGGTATCGCATTCCCAAACGCCGATTTCACTTTAGTTTGCGCGTGGGTGCCGATATAGAGCCACAGGCGTTCGCCACACTCGGGCCCGCGCCCCAGGCTTCACGCAAGCTCAACGATTACCTGCACCACTATTTCATTAAGGAGCTCGCCGAAGATGAGCGACAGACACAGCCTTGAGCACGACATAAAGGCGCTGATCATCGAGGCCCTGGGCCTGGAAGACATCAGCGTCGACGACATCGGCAGCGAGCAGACCCTGTTCGGCGAAGGCCTGGGCCTGGATTCGGTCGACGCCCTGGAATTGGGCCTGGCGATCCAGAAAAAGTACGGCATCAAGATCGATGCCGACGCCAAGGACACCCGCAATCACTTCACTAACGTGGCCAGCCTTGCGGCGTTCGTCACGGCCCGACAGGCAGCTTGAGACCGTACCATGCAAACTCGTGACGATATTTTCAACACCCTGCGCGACGCCTTGGTGGAACTGTTTGAATTGCCGCCGGAACGCGTCACCCTTGACGCCAACCTGTACCAGGACCTGGAAATCGACAGCATCGATGCCGTGGACCTGATCGACCATATCAAGCGCCAGACCGGCAAAAAGATCGCCGCCGAAGAATTCAAGGCCGTGCGCACCGTCAATGACGTGGTTGAGGCGGTGTACCGTCTGGTCCAGCCTGCCGCATGAGCCGGTTGATCGGCCTTGGCCTGTTGCTGGCGGGGCTGCTGTACCCCTTTGCGGTGTATTACGGCACCGAACACTTCGCGCCGTGGCAATTCGGTTTGCTGCTCGGCAGCCTGTGGCTGTTACGCGCACTTACCGGCGCGCGGCGCCCCGGCAGCCGCTGGATGGCCGTGGCGGTGATCGTGTTTTGTCTGGCCCTGGCCTGGTTCGACAGCCCGCAGCTCTTGCGCTGGTACCCGAGCCTGGTCAGCGCATTCATGCTGGCACTGTTCGGCTTGAGCCTGAAATACGGCCCTCCGATGGTCGAGCGCCTGGCGCGCATGACCGACCCCGACCTGCCGCCAAAGGCGGTTGTGTATACCCGCCAGGTCACCGTGGTGTGGAGCGTGTTTTTTCTGTGTAATGGCCTGCTCGCCGCCGCCCTCACGTTGTGGGCGCCGCTGAGCTGGTGGACGTTGTACAACGGCCTGATCGCCTACGGGCTGATGGGGCTGTTGTTTGCCGTGGAATGGCTGGTACGACAAAGGGTTCGAGGCCGCGTATGAAAGGGTTGAAACTTGAGCACCTGCTGCTTGAGCCGCTGCAACAGCGTCCGGTAACCACCGAACCTGCGATGAACCATGCCCAGTTGTGGGAGCAATCCCTGAGCCTGGCAGCCGGGCTGCACGCGCGTGGCGTCCAGCGGCTGGCGGTGCACCTGGAAGACGCCGGCTCTTTGGCGATCGCGCTGCTGGGCGCCTGGCGGGCCGGGGTCAGCGTGTTGCTGCCCGCCGACTTGCAGCCCCAGACCCGCCAACGCTGGGACAACGCCGTTGACGCCTGGCTGGTCGAAGCGGCTGACCTCGACGCGCTGTATCAAGCGCCCTTGGCTCCAGCAGCGCTGGATCTGGACGCCTGCCAATTGAGCCTGTGCACCTCCGGCTCCAGCGGCGAACCCAAGCGCATCGACAAATCCCTGCGCCAACTGGCCAATGAAGTGGAGGCCCTGGAAGCCCTGTGGGGCGCGGACCTCAAGGGCGCCTGCATCATCGGCAGCGTCGCCACGCAACATATATACGGTTTGCTGTTTCGCGTGTTGTGGCCGTTGTGCGCCGGTCGCACCTTTGTGCGCAAGCAATTGGCGTTTCCCGAAGACCTGCAACGGGCCAGCCGTGAACACCCGCAATTTGCCTGGGTCGCCAGCCCGGCGCTGCTCAAGCGCATGGGCGACAACCTCGACTGGCCGGCGCTGAGCCAGGTATTGCGGGTATTTTCGTCCGGCGGTACGCTGCCGGTTGAGGCCGCTGGCGACCTGTATGACCGCTTGCAGCAATGGCCGACGGAAATCCTCGGCAGCTCCGAAACCGGCGGCATCGCCTGGCGCCAGGGCGCGCAACCCTGGCAGCCGTTTGCCGACGTGAAGCTGAGCCAGGACGCCGACGGCGCCCTGCGCATTGCCTCGCCATATTTGCCCGAAGGGCATATTGAACAGACTGCCGACGCTGCGCGTATCCACTCTGATGGGCGTTTTGAGCTGCTCGGGCGCCTGGACCGCATCGTCAAACTGGAAGAAAAACGCATCTCCCTGCCCATGCTTGAACAGGCGCTGATGACCCATCCGTGGGTCGCCGAAACCCGCCTGGGCGTGGTGCAGGAAAACCGTGCGTCGCTCGGTGCGCTGGTGGTGTTGAGTGCCGACGGCCTGCACGCCCTGCGCAACCAGGGTCGCCGCAGTGTGACGCAGACCTTGCGCGAACACCTGAGCGAACACTGCGAAGCGTTGGCCCTGCCGCGCCGCTGGCGTTTGCTGCGCCAGCTTCCGCTGAACAGCCAAGGCAAACTGCCTCAGGCGCACGTCGAGGCATTACTGGTGGCCCCTCGGCCGAAAGCTCCCGAAGTGCTGGAGCAAGTCGAGGCCGACGGCGAATGGACCCTGCAACTGAGCATTCCGCCGGACCTCTCCTATTTCAGCGGCCACTTCCCGGTCACGCCGGTGCTGCCGGGGGTAGTGCAAGTGGAATGGGCGTTCAACCTCGGCCAGCAACTGCTCGACCTGCCGGCGACCTTTGCCGGGATGGAAGTACTCAAGTTCCAGCAACTGGTGCGGCCGGGCGACGCGATCGAACTGCACCTGCGCTTCGACCCCGAACGCAGAAAGCTGTACTTCGCATACCGCAACGGCGTCGCGGCCTGCTCCAGTGGCCGGATTCAACTGGAGAAGCCCAGTGAGTAGGTTTTTCAGACTGTCGGGTTTGTTGTGGCAAGCGGGCTTCCTGTGGCGAGCGGGCTTGTTGTGGCGAGCGGGCTTGCCCCGCGTTGGGCTGCGAAGCGGCCCCATAACCTGCAATGGAGTTCCGTCTGGCACACCTGGGCTACCTTTCTGGGGCTGCTTCGCAGCCCAACGCGGGGCAAGCCCGCTCGCCACAACAAGCCCGCTGGCCACAGTTGGTTTTCCAGCCCGAGACGTGCGCCATGCATAACCCCTGCGCCCTGATCCCGGTCTACAACCATGAAGCCGCCGTGCCCGCCGTGGTTCACAGCCTGTTGAACAGCGGCCTGCCGTGCTTGCTCGTGGACGACGGCAGTAGCCCGGCCTGCGCTGCGGTATTGGCACAGTTGGCGACACTCGATCACGTCACCCTGCTGACCTTGCCAACGAATCAAGGCAAAGGCGGCGCCGTCATGGCGGGCTTTCGCGAAGCCGCGCGCCTGGGCTACTCCCACGCGCTGCAAGTCGACGCCGACGGCCAGCACGACCTGCGCGAAGTCGAGACCTTTATCGACACCTCGCGCAGGCACCCGGATGCGGTGATCTGCGGCTACCCCGAATACGACGACAGCGTGCCCAAAGGCCGCCTCTATGCGCGCTACCTCACCCACGTGTGGGTGTGGATCAACACGCTTTCGCTGCAAATCCGCGACTCGATGTGCGGCTTTCGCGTGTACCCGCTGGCGCCGACCCTGGCCCTGATGAACTCGGCCTACATTGGCACGCGCATGGATTTCGACTCCGACATCCTCGTGCGCCTGGCCTGGCGCAACCAGCCGATGCGCTGGCTGCCGACCCAGGTGCATTACCCGGCGGACGGCCTGTCGCACTTCCGCCTGTTCCGCGACAACGTGCGCATCTCGGCCATGCACACCCGGCTGTTCTTCGGCATGCTGGTGCGCGCGCCGATGATCCTGTGGCGACGGTGGCAAGCATGAACGACAGCACCAAGCACTGGGCCGACCGCGAGGAGCGCGGCAGTTTCTGGCTGATGAAACTCACCGCCTTCGCCGCCAAGGTGCTGGGCCGTCGCCTGCTGAGCCCGGTGCTGTACGGCATCGTCTTGTACTTTTTCCTGTTCGGCCGTACCGCACGCCAGAGCGCCTGGGAATACCAGCAGCGCCTGGCCGACTGGAGTGGCCGCGATGAACTGCGCCCTACCCTTAAATCAGTCTTCAGCCAGTTCATGGCCTTCGCCGATTCCTTGCTCGACAAGCTCGACGTGTGGAACGGCAAGCTGCGCATCGAACAGATCGAAATAAACGACCCGGCACAATTGCGCGGCCAACTGCGCGGCGAGCGCGGGCAGATGCTGGTGGGCGCGCACCTGGGCAACCTCGAAGTGTGCCGCGCCCTCGCCGAGATCGGTGAGCAAGTCACCATGAACGTGCTGGTGCATACCAAGCACGCCGAGCAATTCAACCGCCTGCTCGGCGAAGCCGGGGCCACGCATTTACGCCTGATTCAGGTCAGCGAGCTGGACCCGGCCACCATGCTGCTGCTCAGCCAGCGCCTGGACGAAGGCGAGTGGCTGGCCATCGCCGGCGACCGCGTGCCGCTGCATGGCGGGCGCAAGGTGCGCGTGGATTTTCTCGGCGTCGACGCGGCGTTCCCCCAGGGGCCATGGCTGCTGGCCGGCCTGCTGAAATGCCCGGTCAATTTGCTGATGTGCCTCAAACACAATGGCCGCTACCGCCTGACCATCGAGCCGTTCGCCGACTTGATCGAATGGAAGCGCAGCACCCGCGAGCAGGTGATTGCCCAGTGGACCGCGCGCTATGCCGCGCGCCTGGGCCAGTTCTGCCTGGAAGCGCCCCGACAATGGTTCAACTTTTACCCTTTCTGGAAGACCGATGACGACGCATCTTGAGCCGGTAACCTTTGGCGAACGCCCTTTGCGCATTGAAGACGTGCTGGCCCTGGCCAACCGTCAGGCGCCCACGCAGCTGCAAAACGACGCCGCGTACCGCCAGCGCATTGCCAAGGGCGCGCAGTTCCTCGACTCGCTGCTGGACAAGGAAGGCGTGATTTACGGTGTGACCACCGGCTACGGCGACTCCTGCGTGGTGGCGGTGCCGTTGCAACACGTCGAGGCGTTGCCGCGTCACCTCTACACGTTCCACGGCTGCGGCCTGGGCAAGTTGCTCGATGCACAAGCTACCCGCGCGGTGCTGGCCGCGCGTTTGCAGTCGCTGTGCCATGGCGTGTCTGGCGTGCGCGTGGAGCTGCTGGAGCGTCTGCATGCATTTCTGGAGCACGACGTGCTGCCGCTGATTCCGGAAGAAGGGTCGGTGGGCGCCAGCGGTGATCTGACCCCGCTGTCTTACGTGGCCGCAACCCTGTCGGGCGAACGCGAAGTGATGTTCCGTGGCGAACGTCGCGAAGCAGCCGACGTCCATCGCGAACTGGGCTGGGAGCCGCTGGTATTGCGCCCCAAGGAAGCCCTGGCGCTGATGAACGGCACCGCCGTGATGACCGGCCTGGCGTGCCTGGCCTTCGCCCGCGCCGACTACCTGCTGCAACTGGCCACGCGCATCACCGCGCTGAACGTGGTGGCGCTGCAGGGCAACCCGGAGCACTTCGACGAGCGCCTGTTCGCCGCCAAGCCGCACCCGGGGCAGATGCAAGTGGCCGCCTGGTTGCGCAAGGATCTGGCGATTGATGCGCCGACTGCGCCGCTGCACCGCCTGCAGGACCGTTATTCGCTGCGCTGCGCGCCCCACGTGCTGGGCGTGCTGGCCGACAGCCTGAACTGGCTGCGCTCGTTTATCGAAATCGAGCTGAACAGCGCCAACGACAACCCGATCATCGACGCCGAAGAAGAACGCGTACTGCATGGCGGCCACTTCTACGGCGGCCACATCGCCTTCGCCATGGACAGCCTGAAAACGCTGGTGGCCAACGTCGCCGACCTGCTCGACCGCCAGCTCGCGCTGCTGGTGGACGTGCGTTACAACCACGGTCTGCCGAGCAACCTGTCCGGCGCGCCGGCAGATCGCGCGATGATCAACCACGGCTTCAAAGCGGTGCAAATCGGCACCAGCGCCTGGACCGCCGAAGCGCTGAAAAACACCATGCCGGCCAGCGTGTTCTCGCGCTCCACCGAGTGCCACAACCAGGACAAGGTGAGCATGGGCACCATCGCCGCCCGCGATGCGATCCGTGTGCTGGAGCTGACCGAACAGGTCGCCGCCGCCACCTTGCTCGCCGCCAACCAGGGCGTGTGGCTGCGCGCGCAGGCCTCGGATTCACGCGAATTGCCACCGGCGTTGGCTGAGATGCACATTGAACTGGCCAAAGATTTCCCGCCGGTCATCGAAGACCGCGCGCTGGAAGGCGAACTGCGCCTGTGCCTGAAACGCATCGCCGAGCAACACTGGAGGCTGCATGCGTAGCCAGGGCGTACTGCACAGCGACACTGAAATCCTCGTGCCGTTTTTCGACGTCGACACCATGAACGTGGTCTGGCACGGGCATTACGTGAAGTACCTGGAAGTGGCGCGCTGCGCGCTGCTCGACAAGATCGGCCACAACTACACGGCGATGCTTGAATCCGGCTACGGCTGGCCGGTGATCGATATGCAACTGCGCTACGTGCGCGGCGCGGTGTTCGGCCAAACCATCAATGTGCGCGCCAGTTTGGTGGAGTGGGAGAACCGTTTGAAGGTGAATTACCTGATCACGGATCTTGCCAGCGGCGAACGCCTGACCCGCGCCAGCACCGTGCAAGTCGCCGTGGAAATCGCCAGCCGCGAGATGCAACTGGCCTCCCCAAAAATATTCACCGACGCCGTAGAGAGAGCCCTGAAATGAGATCCCCTGTGGGAGCGGGCTTGCCCGCGATGGTCGTCAACGATAACGCAATCCGCCTGGCACTCCGCAGCGCCCTCAGGTTCATCGCGGGCAAGCCCGCTCCCACATTTTTGATCGGGTTGTTCCTGAGCTTTAGCGCCCACGCCTTTGATTTGCAGCAACTCAGCGACCAGCTCGCCAAACCCTCCGTCATCCACGGCACCTTCACCCAGGAAAAACACCTGCGCGCCCTGCCCCAACCCTTGGTCAGCAAAGGCACCTTCGTCCTCGCCAAAGACCACGGCCTGCTGTGGCTGCTGAAAACCCCGCTGCAACAGGACTACCGCATCAGCGTCCAAGGCATTGCCCGCCGCGACGCCAACGGCTGGCAATTGCTGCCCAACAAGAGCGCCGGCGCCGAGCAGAATCGCCTGTTCCTCGCCGTGCTCCAGGGCGACAGCAGCGGTTTGCAGCGTGACTTCGAACTGCAACTGCAAGGCGAAGCCAACGGCTGGAAGCTGACGCTGGTCCCGCGCTCGCTGTTGCTCAAACAAGTCTTCACCCAGATCAATATCGACGGCGGCGAGCTGGTACAGAAAATCGAACTGCTGGAAACCCAGGGCGACAGCACGGTATTGCGCATGCAGGACAGCACCGCCAGCCAACCGTTGAGCGAATCGGAGCAGCACGACTTTGCCCAGTGAGCGCCTGTTACCGCGCCTGTTCCTGATCCTGCTGGTGGCCGTGCTGGCCCTGGCGGGCTGGCAGTGGCGCCATGGTGCGCCGCTATCGGCGAACCTGATGGAGCTGGTGCCGGGTAACACGCCAGACGCCTTGGAGCAGCAAGCCGAACAGCGCATGCAGGAACCGCTGAACCGCGAAATGCTGGTGCTGGTCGGGCACACCGACCGCCAGCAAGCGGTAGCCGTGGCGCAGCAATTGGGCGAGCGCTGGCAGGCCAGCGGGTTGTTCGAAAAAGTGCAGTGGAACCTGCAAGCCGACTTGCCGGCACTGCGTGATCAACTGCTGCGCGGGCGCTTGGCAATGCTCTCGGCCAAGGACCGCGAGCAACTCATCGATCACCCTGACGCCTTCATCCAGCAGCGTGTGCAATCACTGTTCGACCCCTTCACCGGCTTCAGCCTGGTGCCGAGCCAGGACGACTGGTTGGGCCTCACCGGGCGCATTCAGAACAGCCAGCCGCAGCACGGCTCGGTGCAGCTGGATATCGGCAGCGGCGCGTTGATCGCCGACGCCGACGGCAAAAGCTGGGTGCTGCTACGCGCGCGCACCACCGGCAATGCCTTCGACATGAAACTGCCGCTGCAAGTGGCGGATTTGCTCAAGGCCAGCCGTGAACAGGCAAGCCTGCAAGGCGCGCAACTGCTCGCCGCCAGCGGTTTGCTCTACGCCGCCAATGGCCAGCAGCAAGCCACGCGGGAAATGACCTGGGTCGGCGGCGGCGCCACGCTGGGCATCCTGTTATTGCTGTTGCTCGCCTTCCGGCGCTGGCGCGTGCTGCTGGCCTTTGTGCCGGTGCTGGTGGGTATGTTGTTTGGCGCGGTGGCCTGTGTGGCGCTGTTCGGCCATATGCATGTGATGACCCTGGTGCTGGGTTCCAGCCTGATCGGCGTGGCCGTGGATTACCCGCTGCACTACCTGTCGAAAAGCTGGAGCCTGCAGCCGTGGCGCAGTTGGCCGGCCTTGCGCATCACCCTGCCGGGGTTGAGCCTGAGCCTGGCGACCAGTTGCATCGGCTACCTGGCGCTGGCCTGGACGCCGTTTCCGGCGCTGACGCAAATCGCGGTGTTCTCCGCCGCGGGTTTAGTCGGCGCCTATCTGTCCGCCGTGTGCCTGTTGCCCGCGCTGCTCAAGGGCGTTGAGCTGCGCCCGGCGCAATGGCCGCTGCGCATCGCCGAGTGCCTGTGGTTAGCGCGTGCTGCATTGCTCAAGCGCGTGCCGAGCCCGGTGCTGCTGGGATTGCTGTTGCTGTTTTGCGCCGGCGGCCTGTGGCACTTGAGCAGCAAAAACGATATTCGCCAATGGATCGGCGCGCCGCCGCAGTTGCTGCAAGAAGCCCAGGCCGTGGCGCGCATCACCGGCTTCCAGCCCACCAGCCAGTTCTTCCTGGTCCGCGCCGACAACCAGCAACAGCTGCTGGAGCGTCAGGCCGCACTGGGCCAGCGTCTGGATCAACTGGTGAACATGAACAAGCTGCAAGGCTATCTGGCGCTGAATCAGTTGGTCAGCCTGCCCGCCGAGCAACAGCAACTGCGTGATGCGTTGAACAAACTGCCGCAGTTCTGGCAACCGCTGCTGGACCTCGGCGTACCCGCCAGCGCTCTGCAGGCCGAAGTGGCGCAACTGCAAGCGCTGCCCACCGAAGACATCGACGCGGCGCTGGTCGGCCCGCTCGCCGAACCCTGGCGCACGCTGTGGCTGGGCCCGGTGGACGGCGGCGTGGCGGCGATGGTCAGCCTGCAAGGCTTGAACAACCCGGCGCTGCTGCGGGTGCAGGCACTGGATTTGCCCGGCGTGCAATTGGTCGATCGCCTTGGCGATTTGAACCGGGTGTTCGCCGACACGCAGATCAGCGCGGCGGAATTGAAGTTGATGTCGTGCGTATTGATCGTGCTGTTGCTGATCCTGCCGTTCGGTGTCGGCGGCGCGTTGCGCATCGTCGCCCTGCCGCTGCTCGCCGCGCTGTGCAGTTTGGCAAGCCTCGGTTGGCTGGGCCAGCCACTCACGCTGTTCAGCCTGTTCGGCCTGCTGCTGGTCACGGCGATCAGCGTGGATTACGCGATATTGATGCGCGAGCAAATCGGCGGCCCCGCCGTCAGCCTTTTAGGGACGCTGCTGGCAGCGCTGACGACCTGGTTGTCGTTTGGCCTGCTGGCGGTGTCGAGTACACCGGCCGTGAGCAATTTCGGCCTGTCGGTCAGCCTGGGCCTGGCTTTCAGCTTTATGCTGGCGCCCTGGGCCGGGCAACAGAAGCACGCCTTATGAATGTGATTATCGCCAAAGTGGCAAGGAGCCCTCGTGCCCATAGTTGAAATGGAACGTCGCCAGGTAGTCGTGATCGGTGCCGGACCATCCGGCGCCATCGCGGCCGCGCTGTTAAAGCGCAACGGGCATGATGTATTGATTATCGAGCGCGAGCATTTCCCACGTTTCTCGATTGGCGAAAGCCTGCTGTCGCACTGCATCGATTTTATCGAAGAAGCCGGCATGCTCGACGCCGTGCAGGCCGCCGGTTTCCAGGTGAAAACCGGCGCGGCATTCGCCTGGGGCGAGCGCTACAGCGCGTTTGATTTCGGTGACACGTTCAGCAATGGCAAGCCGACCACCTTCCAGGTGCAGCGCGGCGAGTTCGACAAATTGCTGGCCGATCAGGCCACGTTGCAAGGCGTGGAAATTCGCTACGGCGAGACCATCGTCGGCGTGGACTTCGGCGGCGAAAGCCGTTACCTGCACGTGCGCCGCAAGAACGGCAGCGAATACCACCTCAAAGCCAAATTCGTACTCGACGCCAGCGGTTACGGCCGGGTATTGCCACGCTTGCTGGACCTGGACGTACCATCGAACTTCCCGGTGCGCCAGGCGGTGTTCACTCATGTTGAAGATCACATCGAAGACCCGGGGTTCGACCGCACTAAAATCCTCGTCACCACTCACCCGACGAAGCGCGATATCTGGTTCTGGACCATCCCGTTCAGCAACGGGCGCTGCTCGGTGGGCGTGGTCGCGGCCAAAGAACATTTCGACGGCCGCGACGCAGACCTCGATGCCTGCCTGCGCGGGTTTATCGCGCAAACCCCAAGCCTGTCTCGCGTGCTGCAAAACGCCGTATGGGATACGCCGGCGCGCACCATCGGCGGCTACGCGGCAAACGTCAAAACCCTGCACGGTCCGGGCTTTGCGTTGCTGGGCAACGCCGCGGAATTTCTCGACCCGGTGTTCTCTTCTGGCGTGACCATCGCCATGCGTTCGGCAAGCATGGCGGCCGCCGTGCTGCATCGTCAGCTCAAGGGCGAAACCGTGGACTGGCAAACCGAGTTTGCCGAACCGCTGAAGCGTGGCGTCGATACCTTCCGCTGCTACGTCGAGGGCTGGTACGCGGGCACGTTCCAGGATGTGATTTTCCATCCGGGCAGCTCGCCGGAGATCCGCCGCATGATCAGTTCGATCCTCGCTGGTTACGCGTGGGATGAGCGCAACCCGTTTGTGAGTGAACCCAAACGACGGTTAAGGATGTTGTCGGAAATTTGTGCAGGGGATGCAGCGTGAGCACTCAGTATTTAAGCAAAAACTACGTCGAAGAAACCCGCTTCGGTTTCTGGTTCCTGCGCAGCCACACCTGGCAGCACCACGTGTTGCGCGTGGCAATCAACGACCTGCGCAGCTTGTTTACTGATCCGCTGCCGACGGCGCCGGTACTGCTGGACGCTGGCTGCGGCCAGGGCAAATCGTTCCAGTATTTGCAGCAGGTGTTCGCCCCCGCGCGCCTGATCGGCCTCGACGCCGACCCTCACAGCCTGACACTGAGCAAAGCCGAAGCCGCGCGCCAGGGCCTGGCCATCGAGCTGATCGGCAGCGACTGCGCCACCCTCGACGTGCCCGACGCCAGCGTCGATATCCTGTTCTGCCACCAGACGTTTCACCATCTGGTTGAACAGCATCGCGCGCTCAAGGAGTTCTACCGCGTGCTCAAACCGGGCGGCTATTTGCTGTTTGCCGAATCCACCGAAGCCTATATCGACACCTGGGTGATTCGCTGGCTGTTCCGCCACCCGATGCACGTGCAGAAAAGTGCCGAGGAGTATCTGGAGATGCTCCGCGAGCAGGGCTTTGAGTTTGGCCCGCAGAACGTCTCGTACCCGTATTTGTGGTGGAGCCGTTCCAGCGATTTCGGCCTGCTGGAGCGCTGGGGCCTGCGCAACCCGCCGCCAGTGGGCCAGCGCGAAGAAACCCTGGTGAACTGCGTGGCCCGTAAACCTTTGACGAGCGCCGCGCCATGATCCGCTTGCTGCTGATCGGTTGCCTGTTGCTGCTGAGCGCCTGCGCCAGCGGGCCACCGCTGCCCGAAAAAACCCCGAACCTGGCCCTGCCGCTGCAGCTGCATATACAGCGACGCGCAGACGGCCAGAGCCAGGACTGGCTGCTGGTGATCCAGCGCGAAGGCGGCGGCATTCGCTGGTCGATGATGGACCCGCTGGGCATTCCCCAAGCCAGGCAGAAGCTGGTCAACGGCCAGTGGCAAGCCGACGGCTTGTTGCCGCCCAACCCCCAGGCAAGGGAGCTGTTTGCCGCACTGCTGTTTGCCCTGACCTCGGCGGATGACGTACCCACGTTGTATCCGAGTGCCCAGGCCAGGGACCTGACGCGCACGCTGCCGGGGCATTGGCAGATCGTGTATCAGTCCTCCGAAGTGTTCAGCGTGAACATGACCGGGCAGCCGTTGAGCTACCGCATCACACCGCTTGGGGCCACACGATGACGGCTTACCTGAATGCGCTCGGCGTGATTTGCGCCCTCGGCCGGGGCCAGGCCGAGGTCAGCCGCAGCCTGTTTGCCGGCGATTGCTCCGGCATGCGCGCAGAAAGTGGCTGGGTGCCGGAACGCGTAGTGCCGGTGGCCGGCGTGCACGGCGAGCTGGCGGCGATGCCCTTGGCGTTGAGCTCGCAAAGCAGCCGCAACAACCAGTTGCTGCTGGAAGCCGCGTTGCAGATTGAAGATGAGCTGCGCCAGGCAATTCATACCTACGGCGCATCACGGGTGGGGGTTGTGCTGGGCACCAGCACGTCAGGCATCGATGAAGCCAGCCGGGGCATTGCGCATTACCTGCGCGACCAGCAGTTCCCGGCAGACTACAACTACCAGCAACAGGAGCTCAGCGCCCCGGCGAACTTCCTCGCCGACTGGCTGCAACTGAGCGGCCCGGCCTATGTGATTTCCACCGCCTGCACCTCCAGCGCCCGTGCGCTGATGAGTGCCCAGCGTCTGCTCGACTTGGGCGTGTGCGATGCCGTGATCTGTGGCGGTGTGGACAGCCTGTGCAAGCTCACCCTCAACGGGTTTACCTCGCTGGAAGCGGTGTCGAACGAGCGCTGCAACCCGTTTTCGGTGAACCGCAATGGCATCAACATCGGTGAAGCGGCGGTGCTGTTTCTGATGACCCGAACACCTGCGCCGATTGCCTTGCTGGGCAGCGGCGCCAGCTGCGATGCACACCATATCTCCGCGCCGGAGCCCACGGGCAAAGGGGCGTTGCTGGCGATGCGCAAAGCATTGGCCAGCGCCAAACTTGCGCCCGAGCAGATCGGCTACCTGAACCTGCACGGCACCGCCACGCAACACAACGACGCCATGGAAAGCCTCGCCGTCGCGGACCTGTTTCCCCACGGCGTGGCCTGCTCGTCGACCAAGCCCATGAGCGGCCACACCCTCGGCGCCGCCGGTGCGCTGGAAGCGGCGTTCTGCTGGTTGAGCCTGACCCACGGCCTGGTGCCGCCCCATGTGTGGGACGGTGAAGCCGACCCAGCGCTGCCGACTCTGCAATGGGCACAGGCCGCGGACACCTTGAAAAAAACCTGCCTGATGAGCAACTCGTTTGCCTTCGGCGGCAATAACGTCAGCCTGATTATTGGAGAGGCCCCATGATCCCTTGGCCACTCGCCGAACTCCTGCCCCACGCGGGCGACATGATCCTGATTGATCAGGTGCTGTCGTTTGATGAAGAGCGGGTTCATACCCGCACCCTCGTCAAGCCCGGCGGCCTGTTCAACCGCGCCGACGGCAGCCTGCCGGCGTGGGTCGGCATCGAGCTGATGGCGCAAACCGTCGCTGCCTACGCCGGTTGCCGCGCACGCCAGAAAGGCGAAGCCGTGGAGCTGGGTTTCCTGTTGGGCACACGCAAGTTCGAGTGCAACGTGGACCACTTCCCGGCCGGTACCGAACTGACTATCCACGGCCTGCGCTCCCTGGAAGACGACAACGGCATGGGTGTGTTCGAATGCCACCTGACTGGCGACGGTATCCAGGCCAGCGCGCGCTTGAATGTATTTCGACCGCCGCAGGCGGCCAACTATTTAGATGAATCGAAGGACGAAACGCCATGACTGAATCCGTACTGGTCACCGGCTCCAGCCGTGGCATCGGCCGCGCCATTGCCCTGCGCCTGGCCCAGGCCGGGCATGACATCGTGCTGCATTGCCGCAGTGGGCGTGCCGAAGCGGACGCGGTGCAGGTCGAGATCGAGGCTTTGGGCCGCAAGGCGCGAGTGCTGCAATTCGACGTGGCGGATCGCGCAGTGTGCAAGCAAATCCTGGAAGCCGATGTGGAGCAGCATGGCGCCTACTACGGCGTGGTGCTCAACGCGGGGTTGACCCGTGACGGCGCGTTCCCGGCCTTGTCGGAAGATGATTGGGACGTGGTGATGCGCACCAACCTCGACGGTTTCTACAACGTGCTGCACCCGGTGATGATGCCGATGATTCGCCGCCGCGCTGCCGGGCGCATCGTCTGTATCACGTCGGTTTCCGGGTTGATCGGCAACCGTGGGCAGGTCAATTACAGCGCCTCGAAAGCCGGTTTGATCGGCGCCGCCAAGGCGCTGGCCATTGAGCTGGGCAAGCGCAAGATCACCGTCAACTGCGTCGCGCCGGGCTTGATCGACACCGCCATGCTCGATGAAAACGTGCCGGTGGAAGAACTGATGAAGATGATCCCCGCGCAACGCATGGGCACCCCGGAAGAAGTCGCCGGGGCAGTGAGTTTCCTGATGTCGGCCGAAGCGGGCTATATCACCCGCCAGGTATTGGCCGTGAACGGGGGCCTGTGCTGATGAAACGTGTCGTCGTCACCGGCATGGCCGGCATGACCTCCCTGGGCAGCGACTGGGAAACCATCGCCGCCAACTTTCGCGCCAACCGCAGCGGCATTCGGCGCATGGACGAATGGGACCGCTTTACCGAATTGAACACGCGCCTGGCCGGGCCGATCGATGATTTCGTGGTGCCCGCACACTGGACGCGCAAGCAATTGCGCAGCATGGGCCGCGTCTCGCGCCTGGCGGTGTGGGCGGCGGAGCAGGCGTTGCGGGACGCCGGCTTGCTCGGCGATGAGTCGATCAAGGACGGGCGCATGGGCGTGGCCTGTGGCTCGTCCACCGGCAGCACCGACGAGATCAAGGCGTTCGGCAACATGTTGCTGAACTCGGTGGCCGAGGGGCTGAATGCCAACTCCTATGTGCGCATGATGCCGCACACCACGGCGGCGAATATCAGCATCTTTTTTGGCCTTACCGGGCGGCTGATCCCGACGTCCAGCGCCTGCACCAGCGGCAGCCAGGGTATCGGCTACGCCTACGAGGCCATCAAGTTCGGCCGCCTGCCGTTGATGCTTGCCGGCGGCGCCGAAGAGCTGTGCCCCACCGAAGCCATGGTGTTTGACGCGCTCTACGCCACCAGCCTGAAAAACGACGCGCCGCAAACCAGCCCACGCCCCTACGATAGCGGCCGCGACGGCCTGGTGATCGGCGAAGGCGGCGGCATGCTGGTGCTTGAAGAACTCGAACATGCGCTGGCACGCGGTGCGCACATCCACGCCGAGCTGGTCGGTTTTGGCAGCAACGCCGACGGCCAGCACACCACTCGCCCGGAGCAGAAAACCATGCGCCGCGCGATGGAACTGGCCCTGGAAGACGCCGGGCTTGAGCCTTCTGCCATCGGCTACGTGAATGGTCACGGCACCGCCACCGACCAGGGCGATATCGCCGAAACCCTGGCGACCAGCAGCCTGTTCGGCAGCCGCATGCCGATCAGCTCGCAGAAAAGCTTCCTCGGCCACACCCTGGGTGCATGCGGCGCACTGGAGTCGTGGTTCAGCATCGAAATGATGAACCGCGACAGCTACGTGCACACCTTCAACCTTGATTCAGTCGACCCGCAGTGCGGCGAGCTGGATTACCTGCAAGGCGGCTTTCGCGAGATGCACCACGACTACGTGATGAACAACAATTTTGCGTTTGGCGGCGTCAACACGTCGCTGATCTTCCGCCGCTGGTCCTGAATTTTTAATCGATTGGAGAAAACGGAATGTCTTCCTTGCTACGCGCCACCCTGATCACCCTGGCCCTGCTGACCACCGCCGGGTGCACCAACAAACCGGTGCTCAACACCCAGCACGAGCTGGCGGCAAACACTCAGGCCAGCGAAGAAACAATGAAGCAGGTGATCGTCACCGCCCTGCAAAAACGCGAGTGGAGCGTGCAGCGCCTGAGCCCGCAACTGGTGCAGGCGGAAATCACCGTGCGCGGCCAGTTCTATGCGGCCATCGACATCCGCTACACCCGCAACAGCTACGCCATCACCTACCGCGACAGCCGCGACCTGGGCTACAAGGACGGCAAGATCCATCGTAATTACAACCGTTGGGTGAGTATGCTGGATCGGGATATTTTGGCGGCACTGCGCAGTAATGGCTCGGCGGCGCAGAACTGAAGCGCGGCCTCTGTGGCGAGCGGGCTTGCCCCGCGTTGGGCTGCGAAACAGCCCCAGAATCCTTACATCGTAAACGGTCTGGAAGAACGCAGAGATCCTGTTAGGGCTGCTGCGCAGCCCAACGCGGGGCAAGCCCGCTCGCCACAACAAGCCCGCTCGCTACCAACAACTCCACAAACGCCTGCGCCATCGGCGTTTGCGCGCCCTTGCGCTGCACCAGCCACACCGACGTCACCGCCTCCTGATCGAGCAAGGTGCGGTACGCCACGCCATCGATGCGGATGCGCTGGTAAGACGCCGGTAGCACCGACACGCCCAAGCCCGCCGCCACCAAACCGATGATGGTCATCGCCTCCCCGGCTTCCTGGGCGAAGCGCGGGCTGAAGCCGGCGTCGCGGGCCAGGTTGATCAATTGGGCATAGAGGCCACTGCCGTAGGTGCGCGGGAAAAATACAAACGGCTCATCAGCCAGTTGCGCCAGGTGCAGACCGCGTTCGGTGCCCTCGACCAAAGGGTGCCCTGCGTTCAATACGGCAACCAAGGGTTCGCGCATCAGCTCAATAACACTCAGCGAATCCGGCAAGGGTAAGGGGCGAATCAACCCCACCTGGATCGACTCATTTACCAGCGACTCCGCCACTTCGGTGCTGCTCATTTCCTGCAAATTCAGGTGAACTGCCGGAAAGGCCTGGCGAAAGGCAAAAATCGCTTTGGGAATGCTCGCATTGAACGGCGCCGAGGACGTGAAGCCGATCTTCAATTCGCCCAACTCTCCCAATTGCGCCCGCCGCGCGACATCTGCCGCCTTGTCGACTTGAGCCAATACCAATCGCGCCTCATTGAGGAACAGCCGCCCCGCCTCACTCAGCTCAACCCGACGATTGGTCCGCTCAAATAACCGCGCGCCCACTTCCTGCTCCAGCGCCTGAATCTGCTGGCTCAGCGGCGGTTGCGAGATGCCCAGCACCTGCGCGGCACGGCCAAAATGCAGTTCTTCGGCAACGGCGATGAAGTACCGCAAGTGACGTAATTCCATGCAAACCTCATTAGGTCGTAAAACCTATCAAACAGGTCGAACAATATATTGGAAAGAATCATTAGCCAGCTATATTCTTTTTTGCAGTGCCAGTCCTGGCCGGCTTTCCTCCCCGAGGTCCCCGTGAAATCTGCTGTCGCGCCATTTGCTCAAGACGTCCCGCCCACCGCTTTGGATGAGGTAGTGGCCCAGCTCAATGACGAGTACATCGAAAAAGGCACGCCAATGTTCATGCGCACGGTGCTGGCGCTGTTCTCCGGCGGTTTTGCCACCTTTGCCTTGTTGTATTGCGTGCAGCCGATGATGCCCGCGCTGTCCCAAGAGTTTTCCATCAATGCGGCACAGAGCAGCCTGATTTTGTCGGTCGCCACGGCGATGCTGGCGCTGGGCTTGCTGGTCACCGGGCCGATCTCCGACCGCCTGGGGCGCAAGCCGGTGATGGTCGCCGCGCTGTTCTGTGCGGCGCTCGCAACCATCGCCAGCGGCTTGATGCCAACGTGGGAAGGCATCCTGTTGATGCGTGCGCTGGTGGGCCTGTCGTTGAGCGGGCTGGCCGCTGTAGCGATGACTTACCTGAGCGAAGAGATCCACCCGCAACACATCGGCCTGGCCATGGGCCTCTACATCGGCGGCAACGCAATCGGCGGCATGAGCGGGCGCTTGATCATCGGCGTGTTGATCGACTTTGTGAGCTGGCACACCGCAATGCTGATCATCGGCGCCCTGGCCTTGATCGCGGCCACGGTGTTCTGGAAAGTCCTGCCCGAATCGCGCAACTTCCGCACCTCGAGCCTCAATCCGCGCAACCTGTTAAACGGCTTTGTCATGCACTTCAAGGACGCGGGCTTGCCGTGGTTATTCCTCGAAGCTTTCCTGTTGATGGGCGCGTTCGTCACGATGTTCAACTACATCGGCTATCGCCTGCTGGCCGAACCTTACGGGCTTAGCCAGGCGGTGGTGGGTCTGCTCTCGCTGGTGTACCTCACCGGAATCTACAGTTCAGCCAAGATCGGCTCACTGGCCGACCGCCTCGGCCGTCGGCGCGTGTTGTGGGGCACCATAGTGCTGATGCTGGCCGGCATGAGCCTGACCCTGTTCACACCGCTGTGGCTGGTGGTGCCGGGCATGCTGATCTTCACCTTTGGTTTCTTCGGCGCCCATTCGGTGGCGAGTAGCTGGATCGGCCGCCGCGCAGTGAAGGCCAAGGGGCAGGCGTCTTCGCTGTACCTGTTCTGCTATTACGTGGGGTCGAGTATTGCGGGGACGGCGGGCGGGTTCTTCTGGCACTTTGCGGGCTGGAACGGGATTGGGGCGTTTATCCTCGCGCTGCTGATCGGCGCGTTGCTGGTGGCGTTGAAGCTGGCGAAGTTGGCGCCGCTGGGGAATGTGCAGGCCTGAGCCTTTCTGGCTTTGAATGTGGGAGCTGGCTTGCCTGCGATGGCTGTAGTGAATTCACTATTGTCATCGCAGGCAAGCCAGCTCCCACATTTTGTTTTGTGTTCATCCATGAAAAAGCCCGGCGTCTGCCGGGCTTTTTTAATTACTCGTGATACTGCGCCGACAGCTCGTGCACTGCCTGCAGGAACGCACCCGCATGCTCCGGGTTCACTTCCGGGGTGATGCCATGGCCGAGGTTGAACACGTGCCCGGTGCCTTTGCCGTAGCTGGCGAGGATGCGGCCGACTTCGGTGCGGATCGCTTCCGGCTTGGCGTACAGCACGGTCGGGTCCATGTTGCCTTGCAGCGCGACGCGGTTGCCCACGCGCTGGCGGGCTTCACCCAGGTCGCAGGTCCAGTCCAGGCCCAGTGCGTCGGCGCCAGCGTCGGCGATGCTTTCCAGCCACAGGCCACCGCCCTTGGTGAACATGATGACCGGCACTTTGCGGCCTTCGTATTCGCGGATCAGGCCGCTGACGATTTTGCGCATGTAGGCCAGGGAGAATTCCTGATACGCCGCCGCCGACAGGTTGCCGCCCCAGGTATCGAAGATCTGCACCGCTTGCGCACCGGCCATGATCTGGCCGTTGAGGTAGGACGTGACCGACTGCGCCAGCTTGTCGAGCAGCAGGTGCATGGCCTGCGGGTTGTCGTAGAGCATGGCCTTGGTCTTGCGGAAGTCTTTCGACGAGCCGCCTTCGACCATGTAAGTGGCCAGGGTCCATGGGCTGCCGGAGAAGCCGATCAGCGGCACGCGACCGTTGAGCTCGCGGCGGATGGTGCTGACGGCGTCCATCACGTAGCCCAGGTCCTTGTGCGGATCCGGGATCGGCAGGGCTTCGATATCGGCCAAAGTGCTGACGACTTTCTTGAAACGCGGGCCTTCGCCGGTTTCAAAATACAGGCCTTGGCCCATGGCGTCAGGGATGGTGAGGATGTCGGAGAAGAGGATGGCCGCATCCAGTTGTGGATAGCGGTCCAGCGGCTGCATCGTGACTTCGCAGGCGAACTCCGGGTTCATGCACAGGCTCATGAAGTCGCCGGCGTTGGCGCGACTGGCGCGGTATTCCGGCAGGTAGCGACCGGCCTGGCGCATCATCCACACGGGGGTGACGTCCACGGGTTGCTTGAGCAGGGCACGAAGGAAACGGTCGTTCTTGAGGGCAGTCATGTCGGCATCCGCAAAAAAAGTGCGGGCATTTTCTCAGAGCGCGACGCAAAAGGCACGGAATGCGCCGTGCCTTTTGTCTATCGGGTCAATTTGTCGCGGTGTCTTGCGGTATGAGCAACACCACCAAACCCAATGCGGAATGGGGTTTGTGTGGGAGCTGGCTTGCCTGCGATGGCGGTGGTGAATTCACCGCCGCCATCGCAGGCAAGCCCGCTCCCACACTTTGATCCCATTTCAATCAGGGATTCGGGTCAGACCTGCAGGTAATCCAGGATCCCTTCGGCGGCATTGCGACCTTCGAAGATTGCCGTCACCACCAAGTCAGAACCGCGCACCATGTCGCCACCGGCGAAGATTTTCGGGTTGCTGGTCTGGTGTTTGTACTGGCCTTGTTCCGGGGCCACAACGCGGCCCTGGCTGTCGGTCTGGATTTCAAACTGCTCGAACCACGGCGCCGGGCTTGGGCGGAAACCGAAGGCGATCACCACGGCATCCGCCGGGATGATTTCTTCGGAGCCCGGAATCGGCTCAGGGCTGCGACGGCCACGGGCATCCGGCTCGCCGAGACGGGTCTCGACCACTTTCACGCCTTCAACGCGGTCTTCACCGACGATGGCGATCGGCTGGCGGTTGTAGAGGAATCGCACGCCTTCTTCCTTGGCGTTCTTCACCTCTTTGCGCGAGCCCGGCATGTTGGCTTCGTCACGACGATACGCGCAGGTCACCGACTTGGCGCCCTGGCGAATCGAAGTACGGTTGCAGTCCATCGCGGTATCGCCACCGCCGAGAACCACGACCTTCTTGCCCTTCATGTCGACGAAATCTTCCGGCGACTTTTCAAAGCCCAGGTTGCGATTCACGTTGGCGATCAGGAAGTCCAAGGCGTCATAAACGCCCGGCAGGTCCTCGCCGGCAAAGCCGCCCTTCATGTAGGTGTAGGTGCCCATGCCCATGAACACGGCGTCGTATTCGGCGAGCAGTTGCTCCATGGTGATGTCTTTGCCGATTTCGGTATTGAGACGGAACTCGATACCCATGCCGGTGAACACTTCACGACGGTTGCTCAGGACGGTTTTTTCGAGCTTGAACTCGGGGATGCCGAAGGTCAGCAGGCCGCCGATTTCCGGGTTCTTGTCGAACACCACCGGGGTCACGCCGCCACGCACCAGCACATCGGCGCAGCCCAGGCCAGCAGGGCCGGCGCCGATGATGGCGACGCGCTTGCCGGTCGGCTTGACCTTGGACATGTCCGGGCGCCAGCCCATGGCGAACGCGGTGTCGGTGATGTACTTCTCCACCGAACCGATGGTCACCGCGCCAAAGCCGTCGTTAAGGGTGCACGCGCCCTCGCACAGACGGTCCTGCGGGCACACCCGGCCGCAGACTTCAGGCAGGGTGTTGGTCTGGTGCGACAGCTCGGCAGCGGCGAGGATGTTGCCCTCGGCCACCAATTTCAGCCAGTTGGGAATGAAGTTGTGCACCGGGCACTTCCATTCGCAATACGGGTTACCGCACCCCAGGCAGCGGTGGGCCTGGTCGGCCGAGTGCTGGGGTTTGAAGGGTTCGTAGATTTCCACGAACTCTTTCTTGCGTTGACGCAACAGTTTCTTCTTCGGATCTTTGCGCCCGACATCGATGAACTGGAAGTCGTTATTCAGACGTTCAGCCATGTTAAAACCTCATCAAACTGTTCAGGCGCATATCACTGCGGATTGGCACGGATGCTGGAAAGCAACGATTTCAGGTTGGCAGCCTTGGGCTTGACCAGCCAGAAACGGCGCAGGTAATCGTCGAGGTTTTCAGCGAGGTTACGACCCCATTCGCTGTCTGTTTCCTCAACGTACTCGTCCAGCACGTGCTGCAAGTGGTTCCGGTAGGATTCCATGGCTTCGCCGCTGATCCGCTGGATCTCGACCAACTCGTGGTTGACCTTGTCGACGAAGGTGTTGTCCTGGTCGAGCACGTAGGCGAAACCGCCGGTCATGCCCGAACCGAAGTTGTAACCGGTCTTGCCCAATACCGCGACAAAGCCGCCGGTCATGTACTCGCAGCAGTGATCGCCAGTGCCTTCCACCACGGTGTGAGCACCGGAGTTACGCACGGCGAAACGCTCACCGGCAGTACCGGCGGCGAACAGCTTGCCACCGGTGGCGCCGTACAAGCAGGTGTTGCCGATGATGGCACTGTCCTGGGTCTTGTACACGCTGCCTTTAGGCGGAACGATCACCAGCTTGCCGCCGGTCATGCCCTTGCCCACGTAGTCGTTGGCGTCGCCTTCGAGGTACATGTGCAGGCCGCCGGCGTTCCACACGCCAAAGCTCTGGCCTGCCGTGCCTTTAAAGCGGAAGGTGATTGGCGCTTTCGCCATGCCCTGGTTGCCGTGCTTGCGCGCGATTTCGCCGGAGATGCGTGCGCCGATGGAACGGTCGCAGTTGCAGATATCCAGGGCGAATTCGCCACCGCTGGCGTCGTTGATCGAGGAGGAGGCCATCTCGACCATCTTCTCGGCCAGCAGGCCTTTGTCGAACGGCGGGTTGCGGTCCACCTGGCAGAATTGTGGCTTGTCTGCCGGGATGTGATCGCTGCCGAGCAGCGGCGTCAGGTCCAGGTGCTGTTGCTTGGCGGTCTGGCCTTCGAGGATGTCGAGCAGGTCGGTACGGCCGATCAGCTCTTCCAGCGAACGCACGCCCAGCTTGGCCAGCCACTCACGGGTCTCTTCGGCGACGTAGGTGAAGAAATTCACCACCATGTCGACGGTGCCGATGTAGTGATCCTTACGCAGCTTCTCGTTCTGAGTCGCGACACCGGTGGCACAGTTGTTCAGGTGGCAGATGCGCAGGTATTTGCAGCCCAGGGCGATCATTGGCGCAGTGCCGAAGCCGAAGCTTTCGGCGCCGAGGATCGCGGCCTTGATCACGTCGAGGCCGGTTTTCAGGCCGCCGTCGGTTTGTACCCGAACCTTGCCGCGCAGGTCGTTGCCACGCAGGGTCTGGTGGGTCTCGGCCAGGCCGAGTTCCCACGGTGCGCCCGCGTACTTGATCGAGGTCAGCGGCGAAGCGCCGGTGCCGCCGTCGTAGCCGGAGATGGTGATCAGGTCGGCATAGGCCTTGGCCACGCCAGCGGCGATGGTGCCCACGCCGGCTTCTGCGACCAGTTTCACCGAGACCAGCGCCTGCGGGTTGACTTGTTTCAAGTCGAAAATCAGCTGCGACAAGTCTTCAATCGAATAGATGTCGTGGTGCGGCGGTGGCGAAATCAGCGTCACGCCCGGCACTGCGTAACGCAGCTTGGCGATCAAACCGTTGACCTTGCCGCCTGGCAGTTGGCCGCCTTCACCGGGCTTGGCGCCCTGGGCGACTTTGATCTGCAGCACTTCGGCGTTGACCAGGTATTCCGGGGTTACACCGAAACGGCCAGTCGCGACCTGCTTGATTTTCGAGCTCTTGATGGTGCCGTAGCGCGCCGGGTCTTCGCCGCCTTCGCCGGAGTTGGAACGCGCACCCAGGCGGTTCATGGCTTCGGCCAGGGCTTCGTGCGCCTCAGGCGACAAGGCGCCGAGGGAAATACCGGCGGAGTCGAAGCGCTTGAGGATCGATTCCAGCGGCTCGATTTCGCTGATGGCCAGCGGTGTGTCCAGAGTCTTCACCTTGAACAGGTCGCGGATCATCGACACCGGTCGGTTATCCACCAGCGCGGTGTATTCCTTGAACTTGGCGTAGTCGCCCTGCTGCACTGCGGCTTGCAGGGTGTTGACCACGTCCGGGTTGTACGCGTGGTATTCGCCACCGTGCACGAACTTCAGCAGGCCGCCTTGCTGGATCGGCTTGCGCGCGCTCCAGGCTTCGGCCGCCAAGGCTTTCTGCTCGGCTTCGATGTCGACAAAACGCGCGCCCTTGATGCGGCTTGGCACGCCACGGAAGCTCATCTCGCAGACTTCTTCGGACAGGCCAATGGCCTCGAACAGTTGCGCGCCACGGTAAGAGGTAACGGTGGAGATGCCCATCTTCGACAGGATCTTCAGCAGGCCCTTGGTGATGCCTTTGCGGTAGTTCTTGAACACCTCATAGAGGTCGCCCAGCACTTCACCGGTACGGATCAGGTCGCCCAGTACTTCGTACGCGAGGAACGGGTACACCGCCGAGGCGCCGAAGCCGATCAACACCGCAAAGTGGTGCGGGTCGCGGGCGGTGGCGGTTTCGACGAGGATGTTGGAGTCGCAACGCAGGCCTTTTTCGGTCAGGCGGTGGTGCACGGCACCGGTCGCCAAGGATGCGTGGATCGGCAGCTTGCCGGGCGCGATGTGACGGTCGGTCAATACGATCTGAGTACGACCGGCGCGCACGGCTTCTTCGGCCTGGTCGGCGACGTTGCGCACAGCGGCTTCAAGGCCGAGGCTCTCGTCGTAGTTCAGGTCGATGATCTGGCGGTCGAAGCCCGGGCGATCCAGGGTCATCAACGAGCGCCACTTGGCCGGCGACACCACAGGCGAGCTGAGGATGACGCGGGAAGCGTGCTCCGGCGATTCCTGGAAGATGTTGCGCTCGGCACCGAGGCACACTTCCAGCGACATCACGATGGCTTCGCGCAGCGGGTCGATTGGTGGGTTGGTCACCTGGGCGAACTGCTGGCGGAAATAGTCGTACGGCGTGCGCACGCGCTGGGACAGCACGGCCATTGGCGTGTCATCGCCCATGGAGCCGACGGCCTCGTAGCCTTGCTCGCCGAGCGGACGCAGCACCTGGTCGCGCTCTTCGAACGTGACTTGGTACATCTTCATGTACTGCTTGAGCTGGTCGACGTCGTAGAACGCCGAACCGTGGTCGTTGTCTTCCATGGTCGCCTGGATGCGCAGGGCGTTCTTGCGCAGCCATTGCTTGTACGGGTGACGCGACTTCAAGCGGTTGTCGATCGCGTCGGTGTCGAGGATCTGCCCGGTTTCGGTGTCCACAGCCAGGATCTGGCCAGGACCTACGCGGCCTTTGGCGATGACGTCTTCGGGCTTGTAGTCCCACACGCCGATTTCCGAGGCGAGGGTGATGAAACCGTTGGTGGTGGTCACCCAACGCGCCGGGCGCAGACCGTTACGGTCGAGCAGGCACACGGCGTAGCGGCCGTCGGTCATTACGACGCCGGCCGGGCCGTCCCACGGTTCCATGTGCATCGAGTTGTACTCGTAGAATGCACGCAGGTCCGGGTCCATGGTTTCGACGTTCTGCCACGCTGGCGGAATGATCATGCGCACGCCACGGAACAGGTCGATGCCGCCGGTGACCATCAGCTCAAGCATGTTGTCCATGCTGGAAGAGTCGGAACCCACGCGGTTAACCAGCGGGCCGAGCTCTTCCAGGTCCATCAAATCGTTGGCGAACTTGGTGCGACGGGCCACGGCCCAGTTGCGGTTGCCGGTGATGGTGTTGATCTCGCCGTTGTGGGCGAGGAAGCGGAATGGCTGAGCCAGCGGCCATTTCGGCAGGGTATTGGTGGAGAAGCGCTGGTGGAACACGCAGATGGCGGTTTGCAGGCGCTCGTCTTTCAGGTCTGGATAGAAGGCGGTCAAATCCGCCGGCATCATCAGGCCTTTATAAATGATGGTCTTGTGCGAAAAGCTGCAGATGTAGTGGTCGGTGTCGGCGGCATTGGCCACGGACGAGCGACGACGCGAGGTGAACAGCTTGATCGCCATGTCCTGGTCGCTCAGGCCATCGCCTGCGATGAACACTTGTTCGATCTGCGGCAGGCGCTCCAGGGCCAGGCGGCCGAGTACGCTGGTGTCGATCGGCACTTTGCGCCAGCCGACCAGTTGCAAGCCGGCAGCGACGATTTCGCGGTTCATGTTTTCGCGAGCCGCTTCGGCCTTAACCGGGTCCTGGTTAAAGAACACCATGCCCACAGCGTATTGCTTGGGCAGATCGGCCGCGAAATGCTCTTTGGCGACAGCGCGCAGGAACTGGTCGGGCTTTTGAATCAGCAAGCCACAACCGTCACCGGTCTTGCCATCGGCGTTGATCCCACCGCGGTGGGTCATGCAGGTCAGGGCCTCGATGGCCGTTTGCAAAAGGGTATGACTGGGCTCGCCCTGCATGTGGGCTATCAGGCCGAAACCGCAGTTATCCTTGAATTCATCGGGTTGGTACAGACCTGCTTTCATAGACACTTTCTCACCAGGCTGCCTCTTATGACGAGGCAAATTTCTTTTCAATTCAACCGGTTACCTTCCACGCCGAACGTACGCCGGCTTAGCGGGGGCAAAAGGGAGGTCATTGTACACACCGACACAGGCGCTCACAAATTTAGCGACGAAATGTCGCAAATCTATGTCGCATTTATGAAAGGTTTAAAGCGATATGCTGTGCTAGTCAAAACTTTTTTAGTTCGGACCGCTACGACTCAAAGGCTACTGTGATGCAGACACCACAAAGCGCGCGGCCTTGAGGGCAGCACGCACTTGCGGATTTTTTTGAGGTGCCGGGAGAGGCGGCCTGGGTAAGGCCGCCGAATCTTCAGCGAGTTGTTGCGAGTTCTTGTTGAACGCTGGCAACAGTGCGAGGCCAAGGTTTACCAGCCTGAACCTTCGCTGGCAAGGCTTTGATCGCGGAATCGGCTGCGGCACGGCTTGGGAAGCTGCCGTAAGTGATCACGAAGAGAGGCTTGCCGTTGAGCACTTTCTTGAAATAACGGTACTCGCCGCCCTGCTCTTTCACGAACGCCTGGGCATTGGCTTCGGAGCTGGTGCCGAGGATCTGCACCACAAAGTGGCCGGCCGGCTGGCTGGTGTACCAGCTGCTGCCGGTAGCGCCGGCTTTGGCGACGGTGGCCGCTGCTGGCTTTTCAACCGGTTTGGCGGCTGGAGCAGGCTTGGCTACCGGCGCAGGTGCGACAGGTTTGGCGACAGGTGCTGGCTTGGCGGTAGCAACGGTCGGCGCCGGGGTCGGCTTGGCAACCGGAGCCGGTTGGCCGGCCGGAACACCTGCCGGCGGCGCGGTGGTGGTCACGGTCGGCGGTGTGGCGCTGGAGCCTTCCACCGGCACGCCGTCGTCGCCTTCGGAGATGCCACCGGCTTCTTCGGCAAGCGGGCCGCGCATCACAGGCTGGCCGACCATCGGCAGGTTGGTCGGTTGGCCGGAGTTGGCAAATTCGACGTTTGGCGTGGGCTTGCCCAGTGGCAACTGCGCCTGTTCGGTTGGGGCACCGGCAGTCGTCGGTGCCTTGCTGCGACCCGGGATCAACCAGGCGGCGGCGACAGCAACCACGACAACGGCGGAAATCGCCAATACGTGCTTCTTAGGCATAGTAAACCCCATCTTTGGACGCTTCACCGCAGAGCGGCTGGCGATCATGGCTTCGATCAAGGCATCGCGGGCAACCTGGTTGATGGTGCCAGGCCAGCCGCCTGCGCTTTCGTGAATATCAGAGATCTGATTTGCAGTGAAAAGTTCGATACCGGCGCCCGCGCCTTCGAGGCGTTGAGCCAGGTATTCGCGGGTTTCTTCCTCTTCGTACGGCTGCAATTCGATGACGTGAAACAGCTCCTGCTCGCCGCTGATCTGCTCCAGATCGGCGATCAGCGAAGACTCACCAAACAGGAACACATGCGGGCGACCTTCCGGCGTACCTGCGGCGAGCGCCAGCAGCGCCTCCAGAGCGGATTCGTCGAGCTGCTCGGCGTCATCCACCAGCAGGTAGACTTCCTGGCCGGTCAGGCCCAGTTGCACCACTTGCTTGAGGATCGCGTTCGGCTCGGCGGTGGCCACGTTCAGGGCCTGGGCAACCTGGCGCAACACGCCTGCCGCATCACCGGCGCCACGGGCCGAAACCACCACGCTCTGCACCGATTGCTTGTTGGTGCTGGCAACCAGCGCCTGACGCAGCAAGGTCTTGCCGCTGCCCAATGGGCCGGTTACCACCAGCAACAGCTGGCTGTAGCGCGCCAAATGGTGCAACTGGCCAAGCACCGGCTTGCGCTGGGCAGGGAAAAATTTGAAGCCGGGCACCCGTGGAGCAAAAGGGTCGTGGCTTAACTGGTAATGGCCGAGGAACGCCTCGTCGGCATGCAAACTAGTCATCGGGATCTTATTAACCTTTAAGCTGGGCCAGGGCGCGGTAATCCGCTCCCAGCGTGGCCTGTAAAATCTCTTTCGGATAATCGTCGGTCACTACCGCTTCGCCGATGTGGCGCAGCAGCACCAGTCGCAGGCGACCGTCGATCACTTTCTTGTCTATTGCCATATGTTCGAGGAAATCCGCCTCGGTCATCTCCTGCGGCGGTATGACCGGCAACCCGGCGCGCTGGAACAGGCGAATGCCGCGATCCCGCTCCTGGGCGCTGATCCAGCCCAAGCGCTGCGACATCTCCAATGCCATCACAGTGCCAGCCGCTACAGCCTCCCCATGCAACCACACACCATAGCCCATGTGCGTTTCGATCGCATGGCCGAAGGTGTGACCCAGGTTCAGCGTGGCGCGCACGCCGGACTCCCGCTCGTCGGCATTCACCACCAGCGCCTTAGCGGCGCAGGAGCGGGAAATCGCTTCAGTCAGCGCCACCTGGTCGAGGCCGCGCAGGGCATCTACATGTTCTTCAAGCCAGCTTAGAAACGGCTCATCGCAGATCAGCCCATACTTGATGACTTCTGCCAGGCCCGCCGACAGCTCGCGCGGCGGCAGGGTATTGAGGGTGGCGGTGTCGATCAGCACGGCTTGCGGCTGATAGAACGCACCGACCATGTTCTTGCCCAACGGGTGGTTGATGCCGGTTTTGCCGCCCACCGATGAATCGACCTGGGACAACAAGGTGGTGGGCACCTGGATAAAGTCCACGCCACGCTGGTAGCAGGCGGCCGCAAAGCCGGCCATGTCGCCGATCACACCGCCGCCCAAGGCGATCACGGTGGTGCGGCGGTCATGGCGCGCGGTCAGCAGGCCGTCAAAGATCAGTTGCAGGGTTTCCCAGTTCTTGTGGGCCTCGCCATCCGGCAGGATCACCGAAATCACCGAGTACGCCGCCAGGCTGCGGCTCAGACGCTCAAGATACAGCGGCGCGACCGTTTCGTTGGAGATGATCGCCACTTGCCGCCCGGCAATGTGCGGTGCGAGCAACTCGGGCTGGTCCAACAAACCTTCGCCAATATGGATTGGGTAGCTGCGCTCGCCTAGATCGACCTTAAGTGTCTGCATGTGTCCCCGCGTGAAGATATATTTACGATCGGCAACGCTCGGATCTGACGTCGCCTGATGGCTCTGCACCGAACCTTGAAGGGTCATGGCGCGCTGCCGAGAATAGCGCATTTCGGGTCGGGCTTTAACGGGGTGGCAACTGCTGCAAGCGCTCAAGAATGTCGAGAACGACCATTCGTGGTGGCCGCTCATCGGTTTCCACCACCAGATCGGCGATTTCCCGATAAAGCGGATCGCGCAGCGTGAGCAAATCCCGCAAGGTTTTTGCCGGGTCAGCGGTGCGCAAAAGCGGACGATTGCGATCGCGAGCGGTGCGGCCCACCTGCTGCTCGACTGAAGCATGCAAATACACCACACGCCCCCCGGCGTGCAGCGCCCGGCGGTTTTCATCGCGCATCACTGCACCACCACCGGTGGCCAATACCACGCCATCGCAGCCGCACAGCTCGGCAATCATCGCCTGCTCGCGGTCGCGAAAGCCCAGTTCGCCTTCCTTATCGAAGATCCACGGGATATTGGCGCCCGTGCGCAATTCAATTTCCTTGTCGGAATCTTTGAACGGCAGGCGCAGCTCTTTGGCCAGCAAACGGCCGATGGTGCTTTTTCCAGCCCCCATCGGTCCTACAAGAATCAAATTTCGCACAGAATCAACGACTCACAGCAATCGCCTGGTTATTCATAATACGCGGAGTCAGGAATACCAGCAGCTCGGATTTTCTTTGTGCCAGCACATCGCGCCGGAAAAGGCGGCCAAGATACGGCACATCGCCCAAAAATGGCACTTTATCTACCACTTTGCTTTGGGTATTGGAGAAAACCCCACCGATGACGATGGTCTCGCCGTCCTTGACCAGCACCTTGGCGTTGACCTCGTTTTTCTTGATCGGCGGCACGTCGTTGAGTTTGTTCAGGTAGTCGGGCTCATCCTTAGTGACCTTGACCTCCATGATCACCCAATTATCCGGGGTGATTTGCGGGGTGACTTCCAACGACAACGAGGCCTCCTTGAACGACACCGATGTAGCGCCCTGGGACGTGGATTCCTGATAAGGAATCTCGGTGCCTTTGAGGATGCGCGCGGTTTCCTTGTCGGACGTGACCACCTTGGGCTGCGAGACAATTTCACCATTGCCTGACTTCTCCATGGCCGTCAGTTCCAGGTCCAGCAGCAGGTTGTCAGTAATGAAGGCCAGGCCCAGACCTGACGTCCCGGTGAGTGATCCAAGGTCGACAAACGGCGAGCTGGGCGGGTTTTCCGGCGGCTCGGCACCCTCGGCCAAAGGCTTGCCAATGCCTCCCGCGCCCCAGTTGCCACGGTTGAGCCGCCCGCCCCAGCGCACACCCAGGCTTTTGTCGTAATCCACGTTGGCCTCAACGATCCGCGCCTCGATCATCACCTGGCGCACCGGAATATCCAGCTGCGCCACGATCCGCCGCAGCTCTTCGAGCCGCTCGCCGGTCTGGTAGGCAATGATATTGTTGGTGCGATCATCCACGGCCACCGAGCCGCGCTCATCAGTGACGCCTTCAAGCCCTGTCACCGACTGGAACAACTTGGCCAGGTCCGCCGCCTTGGCGTAATTGACTTGCAACAGTTCGCGACGCAGGGGCGCCAGCTCGGCCATCTGCTTGCGCGCCTCCAACGTCAGCAATTCACGCGCCGCCAGTTCATCGGCAGGCGCCACCAGCAACACGCCAGCTTTCACGCGCTTATCCAGCCCCTTGGTTTGCAACACCAGGTCCAGCGCCTGATCCCACGGCACATCCTTGAGCCGCAGAGTGATCGAGCCCTGAACTTCGTCGCTGGCCACCAGATTGAGGCCAGCCACGTCGGCGATCTGCTGCAGCACCGTTCGCAGCTCGATATTCTGGAAGTTGAGGTTGAGTTTGTCGCCGGTATACGCGCCCGGAACTGCATTGCCAGGAGGCGGCAACTGGATCAGATCCACACGATTGGGCACAGCAAAAGCCATCGGTGCCGTGAACGCTATCCATAGCGCCACACCGAAGGACGAGAAAGTCCTTTTCATTTGTCTTATTCCGTTATGAGTTGACGTTCAACACGAGGGTTCGTGAGCGCTCCAGCCATGCGCCCTGTTCATCTGGAAACAATTCGGCCAGTTCGACATGGTCGTCATGAATGGCCATGACACGGCCATGGTTTGGGCCCAGGTAATCACCGACTGCGAGCCGGTGTACGGTTGAAGCCACCCGCAGCAGCGCAAAGCTCTGCACACCTTTGGACAACGTACCGACCATTTCGAACTGATCCACGGCCAGGGCTTCCAGAGAGCTGCGGCGGCGGGCAAGGTCCGGCGCAGAAGCTGGCCGGCCGGTCACAGGCCCGGGCTGCATCTCGGGTGGCTGGAAAGGGTCACGCACAGGGCTCGATCCCTCGGCAAGCCGTTCGCCCGGTTCTACAGCTGCGGCGCCCTGCGTTGAATTTCGATAGGTTTTCACCAGCAGCTCAAGACGCAGCGCCGCTCCCTCTGTTCGAAGCGAAACATCGTGCACCGTGACCATTCGCGACAACCCACCCAAAGCCTTCACGAATGCCGCCAGGTCGTGAAAAGCACCGCTGGCCCCCATTTTCAGGGGCTGTTCGACATAAACCGCCTGAGGCAGCTCATCCAGCACGGTGAGACTTTCGACCGCCAGACCATTCGCTACTGCCAGCCGTGAGAGGTCGTCCAGCACGCCTGGCATTTGACCTTCACCCGCCAACTGCAACGACAGTTCTGCAGCGCTTGCCTGAGCCAGCTCGAACTGCCGAGTGCGCGCCTCAAGGCTGGCAGACAGGTCGGTTTTTTCCGAAAGCTGGCGTTGCAGCGTTGCTTCCTCCATCGCCAACGCTTGCAACCGCTCACGCGACGGGCTCAGAAGCAGGCTATCGCCCACGCCCCACACGAAACCCGCCAGCGCACAGCCCAACAGGACCTTGCCCGGCAGGGGCCATTTTGCAGCGTTGTGAGAAAGCGTGGAGAAGTCGAGCCTGGGCAGGCTCATGGTTGCGCCTCGGTGGATTCTCCCTGGCGCACCATCAATTGGAATTCGTTACCGCCCTGCTCGGCATCCGCCCGCACATGTTGCAACTGTGTGGCACGGGTGCCTTGCGTGGCCTCCAGACGGCGCATCAGTTGGGCGATGTCCTGGCTGGATTGCGCACTGCCACTGACGCTGATGGTATTGCCCTTGGCCACCACCTCATGCAAGTGGACACCCTCGGGGACCGCGCGAGCCAGTTGATCAAACATTTTGGCGCTGTCAGAGCGTGCGTCATGCAGGTCTTGCACGACCTTCATGCGCTCCGCCAATTGCTGGCTTTGCTCCTGAATATCGTCAATGGTCTTGATGCGTGAATCCTGGACGGCGACGTCTTTGCCCACATGGCTGTTGCGCGTGACTTGCCGGTCGATCGCTCGGTCAATCACCTGGTCGGCCAACCAAACCGCCGCGAGCGCCACACAGCCGAACGCCAGCAAAAATACCAGAAAGTATTTGCGTCGCCGCTCCGCCCGGGCCTGGCGCCAGGGCAAAAGATTGATTCGTGTCATTGAGCGAAACTCCTCAGGGCCAACCCGCAAGCAATTCCCATCCCGTGGGCATCCACGGCCCAGTGTGCGCTATCGACTCGATAGCCCGGCGTGAAGCTGGCGAAATCCTGACGGCAAGCGCGCTCCAATGCAAACCCTTCCACATCCACCACCCTCGCAACCAGCCCTGCCAGGGCCAAAACCGCTTCACGCGCTTCGACCTGCGCCTTCAGACACGCGGCGAGTACCACCTCGACTCGCGCAGAATCCTGAGGTGAAGGGCCGCGCACCTGGAAGTCGATGGCAACATCGTCCAGTGGATACGGAATGTACTGATCGGCCTCCATCTGGATCACCCAGGCTATCTCTTCGTCGCTGAGGCCCGCTTGCATCTCGATCACCCGTGTGATGACCGAGGGGCCCGCCACTGCAACCGCTGCCTGCCGGGCCGATGTGCGCAAACGCAACAATGCCTGGAGCAGCGCTTGGCCCACAGCGTCCAGATCCAGCAGCGTCCCGTCGACCACCGCGTGAGCAGGAAGCGCCTGCGTGGCATAGCTTTCGACGGTATACCCGCCGGCCGAATGGCCCAGTTCGATCAGTTTGACGTGGCTGTCATTGATGTCGACGCCCAGAACGGTGTCAACTTTTCGCCTGAAAAATCCCTTTCTCATAAAACTCCCTAAAACTTTGCCTGTCATACCGCCTGATTGCCGCTGGGCTCCGTGCATTCGGTCGACTTGTTTGAGCCCCACGAATGACGCCCAAGGCCGAAAATGCTTTAATGCCCAGCGTTTTTTCCCGCTTTTTATCTGCTGCCCGGGTCGATCCATCGTTTGTCATGCATGCCCCGACGCCTAACTCATTCTTTTCTCTGGAAATCCAAAAGCCTTGATTCGTCTGCTGAAGTTTTTCGGGTACTCCATTGTCGCGATCGTCTGCGGGCTGCTGCTCGTACTCAGCGGTGCATACCTCTACCTTAGTCCGGGTTTGCCCTCCGTAGAGGCGCTCAGAAGTATCCAGTTGCAGATTCCTTTGCGGGTCTACAGCAGCGATGAAAAGCTGATCGCGGAGTTCGGCGAAATGCGCCGCACACCGATCCGTTTCGCCGAAATTCCGCCCAACTTCATCAATGCCCTGCTCTCGGCGGAAGACGATAATTTCGCCAACCACTACGGCGTTGACCCCAGCAGCCTGGTGCGTGCGGCGACTCAGTTGGTAAAAAGCGGACACATTCAATCCGGCGGCAGCACCATTACCATGCAGGTGGCGAAGAACTTCTTCCTTACCAGCGAGCGCAGCTTTTCGCGCAAAGCCACCGAAATTCTGCTGGCGCTGCAAATCGAACGTCAGCTGACCAAGGACGAGATCCTTGAGCTGTACGTGAACAAAATCTACCTGGGCAACCGCGCTTACGGGATCGAGGCCGCCTCTCAGGTCTACTACGGCAAGTCGATTCGTGACGCCAGCCTGGCGCAGATGGCAATGATCGCCGGCCTGCCCAAGGCGCCTTCGCGCTTCAACCCGCTGGCCAACCCGGCGCGCAGCAAAGAGCGTCGCGACTGGATCCTGGGCCGCATGTACAAGCTGGGCAAGATCGACCAGGCCGCTTACGAAAGCGCCGTGGCCGAACCGCTGAACGCCAGCTACCACGTGCCGACACCGGAAGTGAATGCGCCGTACATCGCCGAAATGGCCCGCGCCGAAATGGTCGGGCGTTATGGCAGCGAGGCCTACACCGAAGGTTTCCGTGTGACCACCACGGTGCCGAGCAACTTGCAGGACATCGCCAATAACTCGGTGCACGCAGGCCTGATCACGTATGACCAGCGTCACGGCTATCGCGGCCCTGAATCACGCCTGCCAGGCAAAACCCTGAGCGCCTGGACCACAGAACTGGGCAAACAACGCCCGATCAGCGGCCTGGAGCCGGCCATCGTCACCCAGGTGAAGAAAGACGGTGTGCAGGTGCTGACCCGCACGGGCGAGGCGCTTGTGCCGTGGGACAGCATGAAATGGGCACGCCCTTTCCTGAACACCAACAGCATGGGGCCGATGCCGAAACAGCCCTCGGACGTGGCCCAGGTGGGCGACTTGATCCGTGTGCAACGCCAGAAAGACGACAGCCTGAAATTCAGCCAGGTACCACTGGCCCAAGGCGCACTGGTGTCACTGGACCCACAAAACGGTGCGATCCGCGCCCTGGTCGGCGGTTTTGCCTTCGAACAGAGCAACTACAACCGCGCCACCCAAGCCAAGCGCCAGCCGGGCTCGAGCTTTAAGCCATTCATCTACAGCGCCGCGCTGGACAACGGCTACACCGCCGCCAGCCTGGTCAACGACGCGCCGATCGTGTTTGTCGACGAGTATCTGGACAAGGTCTGGCGCCCGAAGAACGACACCAACACCTTCCTCGGCCCGATCCGTGTGCGCGAGGCGTTGTACAAGTCGCGCAACCTGGTGTCGATCCGCCTGCTGCAAGCGATGGGCGTAGGCAAGACCATCGACTACATCACACGCTTTGGCTTCAACAAGTCGGACCTGCCACCGAACCTGTCCCTGGCCCTCGGCACCGCGACCCTTACGCCGATGGAAATCGCCACTGGCTGGAGCACCTTTGCCAACGGCGGCTACAAGATTACGCCGTACCTGATCGACAAGATCGAAAGCCGCAATGGCGACACCCTGTTCACCGCCAACCCGCCACGCGTGCCGGGTGACGTGGTTAACGGCATTGCGGCGCCGGATGGCATTGCGGCGCCGACCAACGGCGGCATCACCATCAACCCGACGCCGGGCACAGCGCCTGCCACAAATGCAGCAGCGCCGACTGAACCACAAGCGCCTGCTGTCGCAGAGCGTGTGGTGGATGGCCGAACCACCTTCATTCTCAACAGCATCCTGGAAGACGTGATCAAGAAAGGTACCGGCCGCCGTGCACTGGCCTTGGGCCGTGCGGATATCGCGGGCAAGACCGGTACCACCAACGACTCCAAGGACGCCTGGTTCTCGGGCTACAACGGCGACTACGTGACCACCGTGTGGACCGGCTACGACCAGCCGGAAAGCCTGGGCCGTCGCGAATTCGGTGGCACCGTCGCACTGCCGATCTGGATGAGCTACATGGGCGCCGCCCTGAAGGACAAGCCGCTGCACACCCAGGCTGAGCCGGAAGGCATCCTGAGCCTGCGGATTGACCCGGTCAGCGGCCGCGCGGCATCGCCTAGCACGCCGAACGCGTACTTCGAACTGTTCAAGAGCGAAGACACGCCGCCGTCGGTCAACGAGCTGGGCAACGGCGTAGCGCCAGGCAGCCCGCTGCCGGCGGACGAGGCGGCGCCGATCGATCTGTTCTAGGATGAACGTCGCTCCAATGTGGGAGCTGGCTTGCCTGCGATAGTGGTCTACCTGATACACCGCCATCGCGGGCAAGCCCGGCTCCCACAGGGTTTATCCGGCGCCCTGTGACCGTGTTCATCCAGCAATAAAAAAGCCCCGACTCGCGAGAGCCGGGGCTTTTTGTTGGTGCGCTACAACGGCTTAGCCGTTGAACACATCATCCACGCTTTGCAGCGGGTAGTGCTTCGGATACGGCAGGGTAGCCACACCGGTCTCGATGGCGGCTTTGGCCACGGCATCGGAGATCAGGGTGATCAGGCGCTTATCCATTGGTTTCGGAATGATGTACTCACGGCCGAATTCCAGCTTGATACCGCCGTAGGCGTCGCACACTTCCTGAGGCACCGGCAGCTTGGCCAGTTCACGCAGGGCATTGGCGGCAGCGACTTTCATCTCTTCGTTGATGCGCTTGGCGCGAACGTCCAGGGCACCACGGAAGATGAACGGGAAGCCCAGTACGTTGTTGACCTGGTTCGGGTAGTCCGAACGGCCGGTAGCCATGATCACATCGCTGCGAGTGGCGTGAGCCAGCTCAGGCGAGATTTCCGGATCCGGGTTGGAGCAGGCGAACACGATCGGGTTGGCCGCCATGGATTTCAGGCCTTCGGCGCTGAGCAGGTTCGGGCCGGACAGGCCGACGAACACGTCTGCACCGTCAAGGGCGTCAGCCAGGGTGCGCTTGTCGGTCGCGTGGGCAAACATCGCCTTGTACTGGTTCAGGTCGGTACGCTCGGACTGAACAACGCCCTTGCTGTCGACCATGAAGATGTTTTCCAGCTTGGCGCCCATGCTCACCAGCAATTTCATGCAGGAGATGGCAGCAGCGCCGGCGCCCAGGCAGACGATCTGCGCGTCAGCCAGGGTTTTACCCGCGATTTCCAGAGCGTTGATCATGCCGGCCGCAGTAACGATCGCGGTGCCGTGCTGGTCATCGTGGAATACCGGGATGTCGCACTGTTCGATCAGGGCCTTTTCGATCTCGAAGCACTCAGGTGCCTTGATGTCTTCCAGGTTGATGCCACCGAAGGTGATGGAGATGCGCTTAACGGTGTCGATGAAAGCTTGCGGGCTCTCGGAATCGACTTCGATGTCGAAAACGTCGATGCCGGCAAAGCGCTTGAACAGCACGCCTTTACCTTCCATGACTGGCTTGGATGCCAATGGGCCGAGGTTGCCCAGGCCGAGAATCGCGGTGCCATCGGAAATCACTGCAACCAGGTTGCCTTTGCCGGTGTACTTGTACGCCAGTTCAGGGTCGCGGGCGATTTCACGTACGGGCTCGGCAACGCCAGGGCTGTAGGCCAGCGACAGGTCGCGGGCGGTGGCAGTGGCTTTGGTGAGCTCTACACTCAGCTTTCCCGGACGAGGATGGGCATGATATTCGAGAGCGGCAGTTTTCAAATCAGACATATCGGCATTCCGCTTTTACTGTTGGTCGACGGACCGCCGAGGATACGCGTGTCGTAAAGTCCCTACAAGACTGGGCAGTCACAGGTGTCAAGGGCCCTGCGCTACGACTTTTGGCCAAGAGCCACGGGATACAAGGGCTCAACTGTTCACAATCGAATTAAAAAATGTCTACAATTTTTTGTTTAAATTCGATTTGAGGGGCGCTCTGCCAAATCGCAGGTACAAAAAAGGCGTCCACAAGGGACGCCTTTTTCATCAGCTTGCAAAAGCCCTGAAGGCTTTTGAGCCTTACTCTGCTGGAGTAGCTGCAGCAGGTTTTTTGCCGAAAGTACCGAAACGATCAGCAAAGCGCTGCACACGGCCGCCGGTGTCCAGAGTTTTCTGCTTACCGGTGTAGAACGGGTGGCACTCGTTGCATACGTCAGTACCCAGTGGCTTGCACAGGTTCGAACGGGTCTGGAACTTGTTGCCGCAGCTGCAAGTTACGTCGATGACTTCGTACGCTGGATGGATATCGGCTTTCATGGCACTTCCTCGGGCTAGCGTGCCGCCACTCGACACTATTGTCGAATACCGCACGTAATTAGGCCGCGGATTCTACCAGACCTTTTTAATCGCGCAAGCGGCGGTGCCGGTCGATTCCACACATATAAGCCCCTTTCATCAGAAAAACATGGCCCACCGCACTCTATGTGGGAGCCGGGCTTGTTGTGGCGAGCAGGCTTGCCCTGCGCTGGGCTGCGAAGCAGCCCCAATAAGGCCAGTGCGATTTTGCAGTTGAAACTCGCTGCGGACACCGGGGCCGCTGCGCGCCCCAACGCAGGGCAAGCCTGCTCGCCACAGTGCGCCCAGCTCCCACAGAAGCACCTCAGACGGGACACCTCCACCACAGGTCTGCTAGGCTCCCGCCCCTGTACCATCGCCTGCCTATATAGATGAGACCCCCGCGTGCCCGACGCCATTTTGCGCCTAGCCCTGCCCTCGCCCCTGCGCCGCCTGTTCGACTACCGTGCCCCGGCCGGCGTGTCGCGGGCGCAGTTGCAACCGGGCATGCGCGTGCGCGTGCCGTTCGGGCGGCGGGAAATGATCGGTATTCTGGTGGAAGTCGCCGACCACAGCGAAGTGCCGGCGGAAAAGCTCAAGCCTGCACTCGCGATCCTCGACGCGACTGCGCCGCTACCGCCCGCCTTGTTCAAGCTGTGCCTGTGGACTGCTCAGTATTACCAGCACAGCCTGGGCGATACCTTGAGCTGGGCATTGCCGGTGCTGTTGCGCCAGGGTGAATTGGCCGAGGCACGCCAAGAGCGCTTTTGGTCCGCCGTGCCGGGTTTTCGCCTGGACGACCCGCGCATCGCCCGCGCGCCGCGCCAACGTGAAGCCTTGGCGACGTTGGCGCAACACCCCCACGGCGTGGCCCATCAGCTATTAAGCAAGCTGATGCTGAGCAAAGACAGCCTCGACCTGTTGCTCGCCAAAGGCCTGGTGCAGGTGGAAATCCGCAAGCACGCCCCCGACCCGCGCCACGAACACTGGCTGGCCCAGCCGGAATTACCGTTGAACCCCGAGCAGCGCGCGGCTTACGAGGCCATTCGCGCCGGTTTCGACAGTTTCCACGCGTTCCTGCTGGCCGGCGTCACCGGCAGCGGCAAAACCGAAGTCTATTTACAGCTGATCCGCGAAACCCTGCAGGCCGGCAAACAGGCGCTGGTGCTGATTCCCGAGATTAACCTCGGCCCGCAAACCCTGGCGCGCTTCGAGCAGCGCTTCAATGCACGCATCGCGCTGGTGCATTCGGCGGTCAATGACCGTGAGCGCCTGGAGTCCTGGCTGGCGGCGCGAGACGGCGAGGCCGACATTATTATCGGTACGCGTTCGGCGCTGTTCACCCCGATGAAAAATCCCGGCCTGATCATCATCGACGAAGAGCACGACGGCTCTTATAAACAACAGGAAGGCCTGCGCTACCACGCCCGCGACCTGGCACTGGTGCGCGCACGCCAGGAAGACATCCCGATTGTGCTCGGTTCGGCCACGCCGTCCCTGGAGAGCCTGCATAACGCCTACACCGGACGTTATGGCCTCCTGCGCCTCAACGAGCGTGCCGGCGGCGCCAAACAACCGCGTTTCCTGCGGCTGGATGTAAAAAGCCGTCCGCTGGACAGCGGCATTTCCGGCCCGATGCAACAGGCCATCGGCCAAACCCTCGCTGCTGGCCAGCAGGTCCTGGTGTTTCTCAACCGCCGGGGTTTCGCGCCGACGCTGCTGTGCCATGACTGCGGCTGGATGTCCGAGTGCGAGCGCTGCGACGCGCGCATGACCGTGCACCAGCGCCATGGCGAATTGCGCTGCCACCACTGCGGCCATGTGGAGCGGGTGCCGCGCCATTGCCCCCAGTGCGGCAAGGTCGATTTGCGCCCGGTAGGCGCGGGCACCGAGCGCGCCGAAGAACGCCTGGGCATCTTGTTCCCGGATTACCCGGTGCTGCGCGTCGATCGCGACAGCACCTCGCGCAAAGACGCGATGAACCAGTTGTTCGCCACCATTCAGAAGGGCCAGCCGTGCATTCTGGTGGGCACGCAGATGCTCGCCAAAGGGCATCACTTTCCACGGGTGACACTGGTCTCGATCCTGGATGCCGACGGCGGCCTGTTTTCTGGCGACTTCCGCGCCAGCGAGCGCATGGCCCAGCTGATCGTGCAGGTCGCAGGCCGCGCCGGGCGTGCAGAAGAGCCGGGCAAGGTGATTATCCAGACCCACTTGGCCGACCATCCATTACTGATTCAGCTGACAGAACAAGGCTACTTTGCCTTCGCCGAGCAGGCCTTGAGCGAACGCCGCTCGGCCGGTTTGCCACCGTTTTCCCATCTGGCCCTGTTGCGCGCCGAAGCCCACAAACCCGGGCAGGCCGAAGGCTTTCTGGATGAGGCGTGCAGCGCCGCCGAACGTTTATTGGTTGAACTGGGTCTGACCGGCATCGAACTGCTCGGCCCGGTGCCCGCCCCCATGGAACGTCGCGCCGGGCGTTATCGCGCTCAGCTACTCTTGCAGGCAAGCTCCCGCGCGCCACTGCATCGGCTATTAAGTAGCTGGTTGCTTGCGCTGGAGCAAATGCCCAGCGGCCGGCAGGTGCGATGGTCGCTGGATGTGGATCCCGTAGATTTGTATTGATAGAAATTCCGTCATCGCAGGCAAGCCAGCTCCCACATGTAGAAGTATTCACCCGTTAAAAAGTGGGAGCGGGCTTGCCCGCGATGAGGCCCGCAGGTCTACCAACCCGTCTGAACGGTTGGCAAGCCCGCCCTCGCCACGGATAATGCCCAGTTTTTCCACCTGCGCATCGCGCGCCGCCGCTTGCGGTCGAAAGAGAACACCATGAAAGACACCATTCGCCAGCTGATCCAACAAGCCATCACCCAACTCGTCAACGAAGGTGTGTTGCCTGAAGGCCTGACGCCGGCGATCCAGGTGGAAAACACCCGCGACAAGACCCACGGCGACTTCGCCAGCAACATCGCGATGATGCTGTCCAAGCCGGCTGGCATGAAACCGCGCGACCTGGCGGAAAAAATCATCGCCGCGCTGCCTGCCGATGAGAGCGTTACCAAAGCCGAAATCGCCGGCCCCGGCTTTATCAACTTCTTCCAGAACACCCAGGCCCTGGCATCGCGCCTTGACGCAGCCCTGGCCGATGCCAACATCGGCGTACGCAAGGCTGGCCCGCAGCAACGCGTGGCCATCGACTTGTCGGCGCCGAACCTGGCCAAAGAGATGCACGTGGGCCACCTGCGCTCCACCATCATTGGCGACGGCGTGGCGCGGGTGCTGGAGTTTCTCGGCGACGACGTGATCCGTCAGAACCACGTGGGCGACTGGGGCACGCAGTTCGGCATGCTGATGGCCTACCTGCAGGAAAACCCGATTACCAGCAACGAGCTGTCGGACCTGGAAAACTTCTACCGCGCGGCGAAAAAGCGCTTCGACGAATCCGAAGAATTCGCCGACCGCGCCCGTGGCCTGGTGGTCAAGCTGCAAGCTGGCGACAAGGAATGCCTGGAACTGTGGGGCCGTTTCCGTGAGATCTCATTGTCCCACTGCCAGGAAATCTACGAGCTGCTCAACGTTAAATTGACCATGGCCGACGTGATGGGCGAAAGCGCCTACAACGACGACCTGATCAACGTGGTCAACGACCTCAAGGCCAAGGGCCTGCTGGTGGAAAGCAACGGCGCGCAGTGCGTGTTCCTCGAAGAATTCAAGACTGCCGACGGCGAGCCGCTGCCGGTGATCATCGTCAAGGCCGACGGCGGCTACCTCTACGCCACCACCGACCTGGCGGCCGTGCGCTACCGCAGCGGCGTGCTCAAGGCGGACCGTGCGCTGTATTTCGTTGACCAGCGCCAGGCCCTGCACTTCCAGCAGGTATTCGAAGTGGCGCGCCGCGCGGGTTTCATCACCCACCCGATGCACATGGAACACATGGGCTTCGGCACCATGAACGGCGCCGACGGCCGCCCGTTCAAGACCCGTGACGGCGGCACCGTGAAGCTGATTGATCTGCTGACCGAAGCCCAGGAACGTGCCTACACCCTGGTGAAGGAAAAAAACCCGGAGCTGGCCGAAGCCGACCTGCGCAACATCGCCCGCGTGGTGGGGATTGGCGCAGTGAAATACGCCGACCTGTCCAAGCACCGCACCAGCGACTACAGCTTCAACTTCGAACTGATGCTCAACTTCGAAGGCAACACCGCGCCGTACCTGCTGTATGCCTACACCCGCGTGGCCGGTGTGTTCCGCAAGCTGGGCAAGGACTTCAGTGAAGTCGAAGGCCAGATCAACCTTGTAGCGCCGCACGAACAGGAACTGGCCGCCAAGCTCGCGCAATTCGGCGAAGTGCTGAACAGCGTCGGCGAGAAAGGCACGCCGCACATCCTGTGCACCTATTTGTATGAAGTCGCGGGCCTGTTCTCCAGCTTCTACGAGAACTGCCCGATCCTCACTGCCGACGACGAAGCCCAAAAGCACAGTCGTCTGCGCCTCGCCGCACTGGCTGGACGGACCCTCAAGCAAGGCCTGGAACTGTTAGGCCTGGAAACCCTGGAGCGTATGTAAGTTGGCTGCCAAGAAAAAACCTGCACCCAAGCGCGGCGCCAGCCGCTACCAGGCCCCGGCGAAGAAGCCGATTCCGGGCTGGCTGTGGATGGCCATCGGCCTGGCGGTCGGTGCGTTCGTTGTGATTCTGATGAAGCTGGAGCCGGGCAAGGGCGATGACGTCAAACGCGTCAAGCAAGAGCAGCAGAAGGCCACGAAAATCGCCGAAGCCAACAAGACGCCACCAAGCCCGACCGCCCCGGTGAAGCCGAAGTACGACTTCTACACGCTGCTGCCGGAATCGGAAGTGATCGTGCCGCCAGACGCAGTGCCGGAAAAAACCCTGCCGACGCCGCAAGTGCCGACCACGCCGGTGACGCCAGCGGAAGCTGCGAAAATCGACACCGCGCGGGCTCAAGCGGCGCTGGCGGGAATCACCCCGCCACCACCGCCGCCGGTTGCCGCCACCAAGGCTGCGCCGGTGACCAAGTTCTTCCTGCAGGCGGGTTCGTTCCCGAAACAGGCAGACGCCGACCGTGTGCGGGCGCAGATCATTTTGCTGGGCCAGGCGGTGACTGTTGAGTCCGGCACAGTGAAAGATGCGACCTGGTATCGCGTGTTGGTGGGGCCGTTCAGCAACCGTGAGCAGCTAACCGTGGCGCAGAAACAATTGGCCGGTGCAGGGTTTAGCAACCTGTTGTTACAACAACGCCAGAGCCGCTGACCCAAGTTCAACCCGGGTCAAAATGTGGGAGCTGGCTTGCCTGCGATAGCGGTGTAACAGTCAATATTTTCAGTGACTGACACACCGCAATCGCAGGCAAGCCAGCTCCCACAGTTGGTTTTGAGGTGTTCTCAAAAGTGTGTAAGACCTGTAAACACCACTCGTCCGCACACACGCCCTACAGTTGAAATCCCCCCCACCACCCCCATATCAGTTTCCATCAGGGCATTTTCGCCCCGCTGCGTGGAGACTCTCCCCTTGACCACCATCGTTTCAGTACGTCGCCACGGCAAAGTCGTCATGGGCGGCGACGGCCAGGTTTCACTTGGCAACACCGTGATGAAAGGCAACGCCAAGAAAGTGCGTCGCCTGTACCACGGCCAGGTTCTCGCAGGCTTTGCCGGCGCTACCGCCGACGCCTTCACCCTCTTCGAGCGCTTCGAAGGCCAGCTGGAAAAACACCAGGGTCACCTCGTACGCGCTGCGGTTGAACTCGCCAAAGAATGGCGCACCGACCGCTCCCTCAGCCGCCTGGAAGCTATGTTGGCAGTGGCCAACAAAGACGCGTCCTTGATCATCACCGGCAACGGCGATGTGGTTGAACCGGAAAACGGCCTGATTGCCATGGGTTCCGGCGGTGGTTATGCACAAGCTGCCGCCAGCGCACTGTTGAAGAAAACTGACCTGTCGGCCCGGGAAATCGTCGAAACTGCCCTGGGCATCGCTGGCGATATCTGCGTGTTCACCAACCACAATCTGACCATTGAGGAGCAGGACCTCGCCGAGTAAGCCGTAGGCTTATTCCGCTTGAGGCCGCCAAACACTATGTCCATGACTCCCCGCGAAATCGTCCATGAACTTAATCGCCATATCATCGGCCAGGACGATGCCAAGCGCGCCGTAGCGATTGCGCTGCGTAACCGCTGGCGCCGGATGCAACTGCCGGAAGAATTGCGCGTTGAAGTAACGCCGAAGAACATCCTGATGATCGGCCCGACCGGCGTCGGTAAAACCGAGATCGCCCGTCGTCTGGCTAAATTGGCCAACGCACCGTTCATCAAGGTCGAAGCCACCAAATTCACCGAAGTGGGCTACGTGGGCCGCGACGTCGAGTCGATCATTCGTGACCTCGCCGACGCCGCCCTGAAGCTGCTCCGCGAACAGGAAATGACCAAGGTCAGCCACCGCGCCGAAGACGCTGCCGAAGACCGCATCCTCGACGCCCTGCTGCCACCGGCCCGCATGGGGTTCAACGAAGACGCCGCGCCGGCTTCGGATTCCAACACCCGCCAGCTGTTCCGCAAGCGTCTGCGTGAAGGCCAGCTGGACGACAAGGAAATCGAGATCGAAGTCGCCGAAGTGTCCGGCGTCGATATTTCCGCGCCGCCTGGCATGGAAGAAATGACCAGCCAGCTGCAGAACCTGTTCGCCAACATGGGCAAGGGCAAGAAGAAGAGCCGAAAGCTCAAGGTGAAGGACGCGCTGAAACTGGTGCGCGACGAAGAAGCCGGGCGTTTGGTGAACGAGGAAGAACTCAAGGCCAAAGCCCTGGAAGCCGTCGAACAGCATGGCATCGTATTTATCGACGAGATCGACAAAGTGGCCAAGCGCGGCAATTCCGGCGGCGTGGATGTGTCCCGCGAAGGCGTGCAGCGCGACCTGCTGCCGCTGATCGAGGGCTGCACCGTGAACACCAAGCTGGGCATGGTCAAGACCGACCACATCCTGTTTATCGCTTCCGGCGCGTTCCACCTGAGCAAGCCAAGCGACTTGGTGCCGGAGCTGCAAGGCCGTCTGCCGATTCGAGTGGAACTCAAGGCACTGACTCCGGGCGATTTCGAGCGCATCCTCAGCGAGCCGCACGCCTCGCTCACCGAGCAGTACCGTGAGCTGTTGAAAACCGAAGGCCTTGGCATCGAGTTCCTGCCGGATGGCATCAAGCGCCTGGCGGAGATTGCCTGGCAGGTCAACGAGAAGACCGAGAACATCGGTGCCCGCCGCCTGCACACGCTGCTTGAGCGCTTGCTTGAGGAAGTGTCCTTCAGCGCCGGCGACATGGCCGGTGCGCAGAATGGCGAAGCGATCAAGATCGATGCTGACTACGTGAATAGCCACTTGGGCGAATTGGCGCAGAACGAAGATCTGTCTCGTTATATCCTGTAAGCCACACAGGACAGGGCTTGTATAGGAACCTGGCTTTTGTGGGAGCTGGCTTGCCTGCGATAGCATCACCTCAGTGTTTCTGAAACACCGAGGTGCCTGCATCGCGGGCAAGCCCGGCTCCCACAGAGGCCTGTTCCCATATGTTGAAGCCGGTTCCTTCAGGATCATTTTCGGGCGGGTCTCCCATGTCGAAATTCCCTACCGCTGTAAACCTGCACAAAACCTCTAACACCCTCGGCCTTACCTACGGCCCCGACGAGGTCTACCAGCTCCCCGCCGAGCTGCTGCGCACCCACTCGCCTTCCGCCGAGGTCCAGGGTCACGGCAAACCCATCCTGCAATTCGGCAAGCTCAACGTTCGGTTGACCAAGATTGAACCGGCTGGCCAGTACGCACTGAAATTGACCTTCGACGACGGGCATGACAGCGGACTGTTCACCTGGGACTACCTCTACCAATTGGCCGTGCGTCAGGACGCGCTGTGGGCCGACTACCTGGCCGAACTCAAAGCCGCCGGGAAAACCCGCGACCCGAGCCAGTCGGTCGTGCGGCTGATGCTCTAGTCAGGGCTTCTTGCTCTTTAGAGGGCATTTTCTAATTTCATCTGCTTGAATGCCCTCTCCTGTGGCCAACGATTGGCCCGCTTGCGAAAAAAATTAAACTCGGGTAACCAATGGAACTGGCAAGTTCCCTGCATTTGACGATGCGGTATTAACGGTCACCCGAGTCGCGTACCTGGCTTGTGTTGTGTATCGAAACCTGGTGCACAGCGGTACCCGGTACTCGTCTTTCGGACAATGGAGCGTCGTAGATGAGTAACAAGAACAACGATGACTTGAAACGCCAGGCCTCGGAAAACACCCTGGGGCTGAACCCGATCATCGCGTTACGCAAAAAGGATTTACTCGCCTCGGCGAAGATGGTGCTGACCCAAGCCATCAAACAACCGCTGCACAGCGTCAAGCACGTCGCCCACTTTGGCGTCGAGTTGAAGAACGTGATGTTCGGCAAATCCCAGTTGGTGCCGGAGGGCGACGACCGTCGCTTCAATGATCCGGCGTGGAGCCAGAACCCGCTCTACAAACGCTACCTGCAAACCTATCTGGCGTGGCGCAAGGAACTGCACGACTGGATCGGCGACAGCAACCTGTCGGAACAGGACATCAGCCGCGGTCACTTCGTGATCAATCTGATGACCGAAGCCATGGCCCCCACCAACAGTGCGGCCAACCCGGCGGCGGTCAAACGTTTCTTTGAAACCGGCGGTAAAAGCCTGCTTGATGGACTCTCGCATCTGGCCAAGGACATGGTGCACAACGGCGGCATGCCGAGCCAGGTAAACATGGGCGCCTTTGAAGTCGGCAAGAGCCTGGGCACCACCGAAGGCGCCGTGGTGTTTCGCAACGACGTGCTGGAGCTGATCCAGTACAAGCCGATCACCGAGCAGGTGCACGAGCGCCCCTTGCTGGTGGTGCCGCCGCAGATCAACAAATTCTATGTATTCGACCTGAGCCCGGATAAAAGCCTGGCGCGCTTCTGCCTGCGCAATGGCCAGCAGACCTTTATTGTCAGTTGGCGCAACCCGACCAAGGCCCAGCGCGAGTGGGGCCTGTCGACCTATATCGAAGCGCTGAAAGAAGCGGTGGATGTGGTCACGGCGATTACCGGCAGCAAAGACATCAACATGCTCGGCGCCTGCTCAGGTGGCATCACCTGTACCGCGCTGCTGGGCCACTACGCGGCGCTCGGCGAGAAGAAGGTCAACGCCCTGACCCTGCTGGTAAGTGTGCTGGACACGACGCTGGACACCCAGGTGGCGCTGTTCGTCGACGAGCAGACCCTGGAAGCCGCCAAACGCCACTCTTATCAGGCTGGCGTGCTGGAAGGCCGCGATATGGCCAAGGTGTTCGCCTGGATGCGCCCCAACGACTTGATCTGGAATTACTGGGTCAATAACTACCTGCTCGGCAACGAGCCGCCGGTGTTCGACATCCTGTTCTGGAACAACGACACCACGCGCTTGCCGGCTGCCTTCCATGGCGACCTGATCGAGCTGTTCAAGAACAACCCGCTGGTGCGCGCCAACGCCCTGGAAGTGTGCGGCACGCCGATCGACCTCAAGCAGGTCACCGCCGATATCTACTCACTGGCGGGCACCAACGACCACATCACGCCGTGGCAGTCTTGCTACAAGTCGGCGCAGTTGTTTGGCGGCAAAGTGGAGTTTGTGTTGTCCAGCAGCGGGCATATCCAGAGCATCCTCAACCCGCCGGGCAACCCCAAGGCGCGTTACCAGACCAGTGATGGCCTCGCGGGCAAGCCGCTGGAATGGCAGGAGAATGCCACCAAGCACACCGATTCGTGGTGGTTGCATTGGCAGGCATGGCAGGCGGAGCGAGCGGGCAAGTTGAAGAAAGCGCCTACGAGCTTGGGTAATAAAACCTATACCGCGGGTGAGGCTGCGCCGGGTACATACGTTCACGAAAGGTAGGCTGGAATGGGATCAAATGTGGGAGCTGGCTTGCTGTGGCGAGCAAGCTTGCTTGCGCTGGGGTGCGCAGCGCCCCCAAAAGCCGGCTCCAGCTACGCTGCCGTACGGGAGCAAGCTCCCTCGCCACAGCAAGCCAGCTCCCACATTGACCGTGTTCCGACAGGGAAATAGTGCGCCATTTTGCAGGGTAAGCCCATGCCGCAACCGTTCATCTTCCGTACCATCGACCTGGATGGCCAGACCCTCCGCACGGCGGTACGCCCGGGCAAGCCTCATTTGACGCCGCTGCTGATCTTCAACGGCATCGGCGCCAACCTTGAGCTGGTGTTTCCGTTCGTCCAGGCATTGGACCCGGACCTGGAAGTGATCGCCTTCGATGTGCCAGGCGTGGGCGGTTCCTCGACGCCCAACCGGCCCTATCGATTCCCCGGCCTGGCCAAACTCACCGCGCGCATGCTCGATTACCTGGACTATGGCCAGGTGAATGCGGTGGGTGTGTCCTGGGGCGGCGCGCTGGCGCAGCAGTTTGCCTACGACTACCCGGAGCGCTGCAAAAAACTGATCCTGGCGGCCACGGCGGCGGGTGCGGTGATGGTGCCGGGCAAGCCGAAAGTGCTGTGGCTGATGGCCAGCCCGCGCCGGTATATCCAGCCGTCCCACGTGGTGCGTATTGCGCCGATGATTTATGGCGGTTCATTCCGCCGCGACTCGAAACTCGCCGCCGAACACGCCAGCAAAGTGCGCTCGGCCGGCAAGCTGGGTTACTACTGGCAGCTGTTCGCGGGGCTGGGCTGGACCAGCATCCACTGGTTACACAAAATCCGCCAACCCACTCTGGTGCTGGCCGGGGACGACGACCCGCTGATCCCGCTGATCAACATGCGCATGCTGGCCTGGCGCATTCCCAACGCACAGTTGCACATCATCGATGACGGCCACTTGTTCCTGATCACCCGGGCCGAGGCTGTGGCGCCGATCATCATGAAGTTTCTCGAAGAGGAGCGCCTGCGCGCCGTGATTCACCCGCGACCCGCGGTTTAGAGGTTCAGGTCAGGACGACCTACCGCGCAACTCTGGCAAAACCGACTATGGTTCTGGATTGGCGTGCCTGTTGATGGCTTGACGAAGGAGTGTTGGCTCATGCGAGAAAGACCCGTGACGAACCCGGCCCCCACCCCTGCCGCGTTCATCAATGCGCAAAACGCGATCACCGGCCTGCGCGGCCGGGACCTGCTGTCGACCCTGCGCAGCGTCGCCGCCCATGGCCTGCGCAACCCGGTGCACACCGCACGTCACGCCCTGGCCCTGGGCGGCCAATTGGGCCGCGTGCTGCTGGGCGAAACCGTGCACGAACCCAATCCCAACGACGGCCGTTTTGTTGACCCGACCTGGAAGCTCAACCCACTCTACCGCCGTAGCCTGCAAGCCTATCTGAGCTGGCAGAAACAGACCCGGCACTGGATCGACGACAGCTCGCTGAGCGCCGATGACCGTGCCCGCGCGCACTTTGCCTTCTCGCTGCTCAACGATGCGGTGTCGCCGTCCAACACCCTGCTCAACCCGCTGGCGATCAAGGAGCTGCTCAACTCCGGCGGCAACAGCGTGGTGCGCGGCGTCAGCAACTTGTTCGATGACTTGCTGCACAACAACGGCCTGCCACGTCAGGTGAGCAAGCACGCCTTTGAAGTCGGCAAGACGGTAGCGACTACGCCAGGCTCTGTGGTGTTTCGCAACGAGCTGCTGGAGCTGATCCAGTACAAGCCCATGAGTGAAAAACAGTACGCCAAGCCGCTGCTGATCGTGCCGCCGCAAATCAATAAGTACTATATTTTCGACCTGAGCCCGGCCAACAGCTTTGTGCAGTACGCCCTGAAAAACGGTCTGCAGACCTTCATGGTCAGCTGGCGCAACCCGGATGTGCGTCACCGCGAATGGGGTCTGTCCACCTACGTCGCGGCGCTGGAAGAAGCGCTTAACGTGTGCCGGGCGATCACCGGTGCGCGTGAGGTCAACCTGATGGGCGCCTGTGCCGGCGGCCTGACCATCGCTGCGCTGCAGGGTCATTTGCAGGCCAAGCGCCAGCTGCGGCGCGTCTCCAGCGCCAGTTACCTGGTGAGCCTGCTGGACAGCCAGATCGACAGCCCCGCCACGCTGTTCGCCGACGAGCAAACCCTGGAGTCCGCCAAGCGCCGCTCCTATCAGCAAGGCGTGCTGGATGGCCGCGACATGGCCAAGGTGTTCGCCTGGATGCGCCCCAATGACCTGATCTGGAATTACTGGATCAACAACTACCTGCTGGGCAAGGAACCGCCGGCCTTCGACATCCTGTACTGGAACAACGACAACACGCGCCTGCCCGCCGCGCTGCATGGCGATTTGCTGGACTTCTTCAAGCACAACCCGCTGAGCCATCCTGGCGGCCTGGAGGTCTGCGGCACGCCGATCGATTTACAGAAGGTCACGGTGGACAGCTTCAGCGTGGCTGGCATCAACGACCACATCACGCCGTGGGATGCGGTGTATCGCTCCACTCAACTGCTGGGGGGCGACAAGCGCTTCGTGCTGTCCAACAGCGGCCATGTTCAAAGCATCCTCAACCCGCCGGGCAACCCCAAGGCCAACTACGTCGAAAACCCCAAGCTGAGCAGCGACCCGCGCGCCTGGTATTACGACGCCCGTCACGTCGAAGGCAGTTGGTGGCCGCAATGGCTGGCGTGGATTCAACAACGCTCAGGCGTGCAGCGCGAAACCCTCACCGCACTGGGCAACCAGAACTACCCACCGATGGAAGCGGCGCCGGGCACTTATGTGCGCGTACGCTGAGCTCAACGATCACATTAAGAAGACTGGATGAAGACCCGCGACCGTATCCTTGAATGTGCCCTGCAGTTGTTCAACCACAAGGGCGAGCCGAACGTGTCGACCATGGAGGTGGCCAATGAAATGGGGATCAGCCCCGGCAACCTCTACTACCACTTCCATGGCAAGGAGCCCTTGGTGCTCGGCTTGTTCGAGCGCTTTCAATGTGAGTTGGCACCGCTGCTTGACCCGCCGGCAGATGCGCAGCTGAAGGCCGAAGATTACTGGCTGTTCCTGCACCTGATCGTTGAGCGCATGGCGCATTACCGGTTTCTGTTTCAGGACCTGTCAAACCTGGCGGGTCGCCTGCCGAAACTGGCCAAGGGCATTCGCAACCTGCTGACGGCACTCAAGCGTACGCTGGCCTCGTTGCTCGCGCGGTTGAAGGCGTCAGGGCAGTTGGTCAGTGGTACGCAGGCGCTGGGGCAGTTGGTGGAACAGATCACCCTGACCCTGCTGTTCTCGCTGGATTATCAGCGGATTCTGGACCGTGAGGGTGAGGTGCGGGTGGTGGTTTACCAGATCGTGATGCTGGTGGCGCCGCATCTCCTGCTGCCGGCAAGACTCGCAACCGAGAAGTTCGCGCTGAAATATCTGGATGACGCGGATTAAAAATGTGGGAGGGGGCTTGCTCCCGATTGCAATGTGTCAGTTGTTAAATTTCCAGACTGACACTCCGCTATCGGGAGCAAGCCCCCTCCCACATTGGAACGGTGACGTTCAAAAAAATCCCAATAAAAAATGCCCGACCTTCGCAGGCCGGGCATTTTTTTACGCCCTGAAAAAATCAGGACTGACTGGAGGGCGTCGGGGTTACCGGCGTTGCAGTCGGGGTGGTAGCAGCGTGGCTTGGTGCGGACACCGAGTTGGCTGTCGAAGCGCTTGGCGCAGGGGTTGCAGGCTTGGCCGCAACAGCTGGCTTTGGAGCAGCCGGCTTCTTGGCGACCGCAGGCTTTTTCGCCGCAGCCGGTTTGGCGGCTGGCTTGGCAGCGGCAGGTTTTGCCGCAGCAGGCTTGGCTGCTGGTTTTGCGGCGGCCGGCTTGGCTGCAGGTTTCGCAGCGGCTGGCTTGGCAGCCGGTTTGGCGGCAGCGGTTTTAGCTGCTGGTTTGGCTGCCGGTTTTGCGGCGGCTTTGGCAGCTGGTTTTGCAGCAGGCTTGGCAGCTGGTTTTGCAGCAGGCTTGGCAGCAGCTTTAGCGGCCACGGGTTTCGCGGCAGGCTTGGCGGCTGGTTTTGCCGCTGCAGTTTTCGCAGCAGGCTTGGCGGCAGGTTTTGCGGCCGCTTTGGCTGGAGCTTTGGCCGCAGGTTTTGCAGCCGGTTTGGCGGCGGCTTTAACCAGAGGCTTGGCTGCGGTTTTGGCAGCCGGTTTGGCAGCAGCGGTTTTAGCGGCTGGCTTGGCAGCAGGTTTGGCCGCTGCTGTTTTAGCCGGAGCCACTTTAGCGCCAGTGAGTTTTTCAATTTGCTTGGTCAGGGTGTCGACCTTGCTGTGCAGCGTCTTCAGCTCTGCCTTGCTCGGCACGCCCAGTCGCGAAATGGCACTGTTGAGGCGTTTGTCGAAAGTCTCTTCCAACTTGCCCCAGGTGTCAGAAATGCTCGACTTGGCGGAACCGGCAGTTGCCTTGGCCGCTTCAACTTTTTTACCAACCGTGGTTTTGGTCAACTTCTCGGCCTTTTCGCCGTCCTTGACCAAAGTCTCGAAGTATTTGCCGCCGTCACTGCTAACCTTCGAGTACACGCCTAAACCAGCAAGCCAGATCTTACGGGAATATTTTTCAACTTCCCCGACCCACGAGCTGCCTTCTTTCTGAGTAGTCTTTTTAACAGCCATCCCGATGTCTCCTTAGTGTTTACGCGCGACACGTTCTAGCAATGTCGTCAGCTCTTCGAGCTTAGCAGAGAGTGTCTCAACGTCATGTTTAGACGCAATGCCGATCCGATTCAAGGCACTTGCAACGCGCGTGTCAAAAGCTTTTTCAACTTTATCCAGTTGAACTTCAACCAAACCTTTGACGCTTGAGACATTGCTCTTTACTTGGTCAATCTGACTGTTGGCAGCATCAAGTTGTTCAACCACAACTTTTTTGCCTTTACTTTCAACATGTTGACCACTCTTCACGAGCTCTTTGAAGTACTCGCTGCCTTCGCTGCCGACCTTCGCATAGGCACCAAGTCCTGCCAGCCAGATCTTGCGGGCATAGCTTCTAACGTCACTCAGGGCGGTGGACTGAACGTCGATTTTTTTCTTCAAAATAACTTTGGCCATGGTGCACCTCACGCAAAATAGGGTGGAGGAACGGCCCGCAGGAGTTGAGGGCTTGGGCACAAAGTAGGGTGAAAAATTAGAATCGGCACCCTAAGAACACGCGAATCAGGCCAGCGCCTTATCCAGGGCTTTCTCGATTTCGGACTTGATGGTGCCACTCATGGCCGACATCAACAGGCCCAGTTCCACATCAATGCGCAGCGAATCATCGGCAACCAGCACTGTGCCTTTAACGCCCGAACGCTTAAGGTTCAAGGTATCGCCGGACCACGACGGTTCCAGGCCATATTGCTCCTGGAGTTTGCTCGCCAACTTCTCGGCCTTCGCCCGCGCGCCTTCTTTACCCAGGGAATGTGCACGTTCAACGGTAATACGGGCCATTGCAATGACTCCTCTTTATAACGACTCAGAACACCCGCCATGCGGCAAAAGGTCTCGGTGACCGCCTATCTTACCTTCAGCCTTGCCAAGACAAAGCAGGTCGTGGGGATTATCATGTCCCGCATTCTCTTTTGGTGACAGCGATATGACTGATCAGCGCAAAGGCAGCGATGCCGAACCCACCACTCACTTCGGCTTCAAGAACGTTCCGGAAAGCCAGAAAGCGGAAAAAGTCGCTGAGGTGTTCCACTCCGTCGCCGCCAAGTACGACCTGATGAACGACGTGCTCTCGGGCGGCATGCACCGCCTGTGGAAGCGCTTCACCATCGAGTTGTCGGGCGTACGCACCGGCAACCGCGTGCTCGACATCGCCGGCGGCACGGGCGACTTGGCGGCCAAGTTCTCCAAGCTCGTCGGCCCGACCGGTCAGGTCGTGCTGGCCGACATCAACGGTTCGATGCTCAAGGTCGGCCGCGATCGCCTGCTGGATAAAGGTGTGGCCGGCAATATCGAATTCGTCCAGGCCGACGCTGAAAAGCTGCCGTTCCCGGACAACCATTTCGACTGCGTGACCATCGCTTTCGGCCTGCGCAACGTCACTCACAAAGAGGACGCGATCCGCTCGATGCTGCGCGTGCTCAAGCCGGGTGGCCGCCTGTTGGTGCTGGAGTTCTCCAAACCCACCAACGCGCTGATGTCCAAGGTCTACGACACCTACTCCTTCGCCTTCATGCCATTGATGGGCAAGCTGATCACCAATGACGCCGAAAGCTACCGCTACCTGGCCGAATCGATCCGCATGCACCCCGACCAGGAAACCCTGAAGTCGATGATGGTAGAGGCCGGTTTCGACCGCGTGACCTACCACAACATGACCTCGGGTATCGTCGCCCTGCACCGTGGCATCAAGCCCTGATGCTGCTCAAGGGCCTTCTCGCCAGCGTTGAACACGGCCTCAACCGTGTGCTGCGCCTGGACAGCACCGCCTTGGCGCGGCTCGCGCACTTGACTGGCAAGGTGATTGCCGTCGACTGCCGCAGCCCCGCCTTGCAGCTGTTTATCCTGCCGAGCGATGAAGGCCTGCTGCTCGCCACCGACTGGGCCGCCGAGGCCGACTGCACCTTGCGTGCGCCGGCCTCGAGCCTGTTGCACCTGGCGGTGAGCCGCAACAAGACCGCGATCCTGCACAGTGCCGAAGTGGAACTGGAAGGCGACAGCGCGGTGCTGATGGACCTGGCCGCCGTGCTGCAAGACCTGGAGCTGGACTGGGAATACGAGCTGTCACGCTGGATCGGCCCCGTGGCCACCCAGTTGGTCAGCGGGCACCTGCACAGCCGTAAACGCTGGTACCAGCAGGGGTTCGCCAGCCTCAACCAGAACCTCGCCGAATACCTGAGCGAAGAATCGCGCACCCTGGTCGGAGAACGCGAAGCGCAAGCGCGCTTTCGTGAACTCGACAAGGCCAAAATCGACCTGGAACGCCTCGAGGCACGCTTCGAGCGCCTGAGCCGTTCCCTTGATCCAAGCGATAACGCATGAAGCTGCTCGCCGTCCGCCGTTTGTTTCGTATCCAGCGCGTCGTAATCCGCTACCGCCTCGATGACCTGCTGTTCGCCCTGCCACTGCCGTGGTTCCTGCTGGCGGTGCGCTACGTGCTGCCGTGGCGCTGGTTCCCGCGCAAACAGCTGGAGCTGACCCGTGGCGCGCGCCTGCGTCTGGCGTTGCAGGATCTGGGGCCGATCTTTATCAAGTTCGGGCAGATCCTCTCCACGCGCCGCGACCTGCTGCCGGAAGACATCGCCGACGAGCTGATGCTGTTGCAAGACCGCGTACCGCCGTTCGACTCGCAACTGTCGATGAAGCTGATCGAGGAGCAACTCGGCAAGAAGATCAGCGAAGTGTTCAGCCGCTTCGATGTCGACCCACTGGCTTCGGCCTCGGTCGCCCAAGTGCACGCGGCGCAGCTCAAGACCGGCGAAGAAGTGGTGGTGAAGGTGATCCGCCCCGGCCTCAAGCCGATCATCGGCCAGGACCTGGCGTGGCTGTTCATCCTCGCCCGCGCCGCCGAGCGTTTTTCTGCCGATGCACGCCTGCTGCACCCGGTGGATGTGGTCGCCGACTACGAAAAAACCATCTACGACGAACTCGACCTGCTGCGCGAAGCCGCCAACGCCAGCCAGCTCAAGCGCAACTTCGAAGGCTCGCAGCTGCTGTACGTGCCGCAAGTGTATTGGGACTGGTGCCGCCCAAAAGTGCTGGTGATGGAGCGCATCTACGGCGTGCAGGTGACTGACCTCGCGACCCTGGCCGACCAGCGCACCGACATGAAAATGCTCGCCGAACGCGGCGTGGAGATTTTCTTCACTCAGGTGTTCCGCGACAGCTTCTTCCACGCCGACATGCACCCGGGCAACATCTTCGTCAGCACCGTCAACCCGTGGAGCCCGCAGTACATCGCGATCGACTGCGGCATCGTCGGCAGCCTGACCCCGGAAGACCAGGACTACCTGGCGCGCAACCTGTTTGCCTTCTTCAAGCGTGACTACCGCCGCGTGGCGCAGCTGCACATCGATTCGGGCTGGGTGCCGGCGGAAACCAAACTCAACGAATTCGAAGCCGCGATCCGCACCGTGTGCGAGCCGATCTTTGAAAAACCGTTAAAAGATATTTCATTTGGCCAGGTGCTGATGCGCCTGTTCCAGACCGCGCGCCGCTTTAATATGGAAGTGCAGCCGCAGCTTGTTCTTTTGCAGAAAACCCTGCTGAACATTGAAGGGCTGGGCCGCCAGCTGTACCCGGACCTGGACCTGTGGAACACCGCCCAGCCGTTCCTCGAACGCTGGATGCGCGAGCGCGTCAGCCCGAAAACGTTGATCGGCAACCTGCACAGCCAGTTCGAACAGCTGCCGCACCTGGCCAATATGACCCGCGACTTGCTGGAGCGCATGTCCCAGCCCCACGCCAAAGACCCGGCGCCGCCGTGGAAGCAGCGCAAGGACGACTGGTTCCTGCGCCTGCTCGGCGCCGCGCACCTGGTGGGCGGTGTGATGCTGGCCGTCGGCGGGCCGCTGAACCAGTTGGGCCACTGGCCGGCCGGCATCATGGTCGCTGTGGGTATTTATCTGATCGTGCGTCGATAGCCAATCCGGTTATACACTGTCGCAAATTGCCGGAGCGGAACATGAAAGACTGGCTGGACGAGATCAAGTGGGACAGTGACGGCCTGGTGCCGGCCATTGCCCAGGACTACAAGACCGGGCGCGTGCTGATGATGGCCTGGATGAACCGCAAGGCTCTGAGCCTGACTGCCGCTGAGCAGCGCGCCATCTACTGGTCACGCTCGCGTGGCAAACTCTGGCGCAAGGGCGAAGAGTCCGGGCACGTGCAGACCCTGCACGAGATGCGCATCGACTGCGACGCCGACGTGGTGATCCTGATGGTCGAGCAAATCGGCGATATCGCCTGCCACACCGGCCGCCACAGCTGCTTCTACCGCGTGTTCGAGAACGGCGAGTGGAAAACCGTCGAGCCGGTGCTCAAAGACCCGCACGCCATCTACTCGGCAGGACACTGAACATGAGCGATACCCTGAACCGCGTGGCCCAGGTGCTGGAAGACCGCAAAGGCGCGGACGCCGACAGCTCCTATGTCGCCAGCCTGTACCACAAGGGCTTGAACAAGATTCTGGAAAAGCTCGGCGAAGAATCCGTCGAGACCATCATTGCAGCCAAGGACGCACAGATCAGCGGCGACTGCAGCGATGTGATTTACGAAACCGCTGATTTGTGGTTCCACAGTCTGGTCATGCTCGCCCAACTGGGGCAGCATCCGCAGGCAGTGCTGGATGAACTGGACCGTCGCTTCGGCTTGTCCGGGCATGCCGAAAAGGCCTCGCGCCCGTCCGCCTGAATAACTTTCACAGAGGAATTGCAGCATGGGCATTTTTGACTGGAAACACTGGATCGTCATTCTGGTGGTGGTGGTACTGGTGTTCGGCACCAAGAAACTCAAAAACCTGGGCACCGACGTGGGCGAGTCGATCAAGGGCTTTCGCAAAGCCATGAATGATGATGAAAAGCCTGCCGACCCGATCGTTACTCCGGTGCCGCCGGTCCAGCCTGTGCACCCGCAGGCCACCCAGCCGATCACCGAACGTCGTACCTTCGACGTGCAGGCTGAGAAAGTCGAAGAGCCGACCCGCAAAGACTTGTGAGCACTGACTAATGTTTGGAATCAGCTTCTCTGAACTGCTCCTCGTCGGCCTTGTTGCCCTGCTGGTACTCGGGCCGGAACGCCTGCCCGGTGCAGCGCGCACGGCCGGCCTCTGGATCGGGCGCCTGAAACGCAGTTTCAACGCCATCAAACAGGAAGTTGAACGGGAAATCGGCGCCGACGAGATCCGCCGGCAATTGCACAACGAACATATTCTGTCGTTGGAGCAGGAAGCGCGGAACATTCTGACCCCGGTGAACGAGTCGGCCAAACCGGTCGTGCCGGTGGCTGAACACAGCATCGCGCCCGCGCCTGCCGTCGAAGCCGCACCCGCTGCCCCAACCCCGACCGTGCCAACCGAGCCTGCGCCGACGCCCGTTGCGTCGCCCGCGCCCCATGACCCTACATTGCCGCCGCGAGCCCCATGAGCGCTGATAAACCGGAAACCGACCAGCATATGCCGCTGGTCTCGCACCTCACCGAGCTGCGTACCCGCCTGCTGCGTTGTGTAGCGGCAATCTTCATTATCTTTGCCGGGCTGTTCGCTTTTACCCAGCAGATCTACACCTTCGTCTCCACGCCCCTGCGCCAGTATTTGCCGGCGGGCGCGACGATGATCGCCACCGATGTGTCGTCGCCGTTCCTGACGCCGTTGAAGCTGACCATGATGGTCTCGCTGTTCCTGGCGATCCCGGTGATCCTGCACCAGATCTGGGGTTTTATCGCGCCGGGCCTGTACAAGCATGAGAAGCGCATCGCGGTGCCTTTGCTGGTGTCGAGCATCCTGCTGTTCTACACCGGCATGGCCTTCGCCTACTTCCTGGTGTTCCCGTTGATCTTCAAGTTCTTCGCTGCCGCCACCCCGGCCGGTGTGGAGATGATGACCGACATCACCAGCTACCTCGACTTCGTGATGACGCTGTTCTTCGCCTTTGGCGTGGCCTTCGAAATCCCCGTGGCCGTGGTGCTGCTGGTGTGGATCGGCGTGGTCGACGTCAAGTACCTGAAGAAGATCCGCCCGTATGTGATCATCGGCTGCTTTGTGGTCGGCATGATTCTCACGCCGCCGGACATCTTCTCCCAGACGCTGCTGGCCGTACCGATGTGGATGCTGTTCGAGATTGGCATCATTTTCGGCAGCCTGATCAGCAAGCGTGGCGAACACCCGGATGATCAACCCGCCGACGACGACCAGCCGCCAGCGACCCAGCCGTGAACCTGCTGTTGCTGGAAGAGGCCGATTTTATCGCGGCCGACCGGGTGATCCTGCGTGATCGGCGCCTGGTGCACATGCAGGAAGTCCACCGCGCAGCTGTCGGCGACAGCCTGCGCGTCGGGCGGATCGGCGGGCTGATGGGCACCGCGCAACTGCTGCGCCTGGAGCCCGGTGAAGCCGAACTGCACGTCGGCTTCGACCAACCGCCTCCGGCCAAACTGCCCCTGACCCTGCTGCTGGCCCTGCCGCGCCCGAAGATGCTGCGCCGGGTGCTGCAAACCGTGGCGGCCATGGGCGTGCCAAAAGTGGTGCTGCTCAACAGTTACCGGGTGGAAAAGAGCTTCTGGCAAACGCCATTCCTGGAACCTGAAGCGGTTCGCGAGCAATTGATCCTCGGCCTGGAACAGGCGCGCGACACCGTGTTGCCGGAGATCATCATTGAAAAGCGCTTCAAGCCTTTCGTTGAAGACCGTCTGCCAGCCATGACCGCAGGCACGCTCGGCCTGATCGGCCACCCCGGCGATTACCCGCCCTGCCCGCGCGGGCTGGACGAGCCCGTAACCCTGGCCATCGGCCCGGAAGGCGGCTGGATTCCTTACGAAGTGGACTTGTTGGCCAAGGCCGGCTTGCAGCCAGTACAGCTGGGCGCGCGTATCCTGCGCGTCGAAACCGCCGTCACCGCCCTGCTCGCCCGGTTGTTCTGACACAACCCTGAGGGAACTGGCTTGTGTGGGAGCTGGCTTGCCTGCGATAGCATCATCTCAGTACAGATGATAGACCGAGGTGTCTGCATCGCAGGCAAGCCAGCTCCCACATTGGATTAGCCTCACTACAGAATTTTCCTACGCTGCCGATAACCTTTGAATAAGTCCAAGCCTTGTTCCAAAGGAGATCGCCGCATGTATCGTCTGTTAGCCGAAAAATTGGGAAATGTGAGCGTCAATCGCAAGCTGAGCATTGGCTTTGGCCTGGTATTGATCCTGACGCTATTGATCACGTTCACCGGTTGGAAGGGCCTCGACGACGTGACGAGTCGCGGCGACAAGCTGGGTTTTATCTCCAGCATCAACGGCCTGACCAAAGACTTGCGCCTGGCGCGCCTGGACTTTGAAATGCGCCGCGGCGAGCAAGGCACCGACGCGGTCAACAATTTGATCACTCAACTCGACGCAGGCCTGAAAACCGCTCAGACCCTGATCGAACAGCCCGACGATAAAGCGCTGGTCGAACAACAGCTGGACGCCTTGAACCAATACAAAAAGGCCTTCGGTGCCATGGTCCTGGCCGGCCTCAAGCGTGAAGGCGCGCGCAGCAAGCTGGGCGACACTGCCGACAACGCCGTGGCCAAGACCAGCGAAATCGAAAAAAACCTGCTGCAGGGTGACAGCGTCACCCAGTTCAACAGCGTGGTCGACCTGAGCAAACTGCTCCAGCAAGCGCGCTTCCAGGTGCGCGGCTACACCTACAGCGGCAAACCTGAAGCCGAGCAGCCTGCGCTGGACGCGATCGACAACGCCCTGAAGAAAATCACCGAACTGCAAGGCCAACTGCCCGAGCAGTTCCAGGCCAACCTGCAAGAGGCGAGCACCTCGCTGCAAGCCTACCGCGACGCCGTCAGCCAGTACCGCGACTCCCAAGTGGCCGCGGCTGCCGCCTTGAAAAGCATCACCGCACAGGGCGATATCCTGTTGGGTCACAGCGAGAAACTGACCATTTCCCAGACCGTGGTGCGCGATCACGAAGCGGCACAGGCCAAACAGCTGTTGTTGCTTGCTGCCGTGCTGGCGCTGATCTTCGGCATCTTCGCCGCGTGGGCGATCACCCGTCAGATCGTCATTCCGCTGAACCAGACATTGAAAGTAGCCGAGCGTGTAGCCTCCGGCGACTTGAGCCACAACCTCAACTCCGGCCGCCAGGATGAACTGGGCCAGCTGCAACGTGCCATGCAAAGCATGACCGTGGGCCTGCGCGAGTTGATCGGCGGCATCAGTGACGGCGTCACTCAGATCGCCAGCGCCGCCGAGCAACTGTCGGCCGTGACCGAGCAGACCAGCGCCGGGGTCAACAGCCAGAAGATCGAAACCGACCAGGTGGCGACCGCCATGAATGAAATGGCCGCCACTGTGCAGGAAGTGGCGCGCAACGCCGAGGAAGCCTCTGAAGCCGCCGTAGCAGCTGACCAGCAAGCCCGTGAGGGCGACAAGGTCGTCGGCGAAGCCATCGCCCAGATCGAACGCCTGGCCACCGAGGTGGGCAATTCCACCGAGGCCATGGGCCATCTCAAGCGCGAAAGCGACAAGATCGGCAGCGTGCTCGACGTGATCAAGTCCGTGGCCCAGCAAACCAACCTGCTGGCGCTGAACGCAGCCATTGAAGCGGCCCGTGCCGGTGAAGCCGGGCGTGGTTTTGCGGTGGTGGCCGACGAGGTGCGCAGCCTGGCCCAGCGCACCCAGAAGTCCACCGAAGAGATCGAAGAGCTGATCGTCGGCCTGCAGAGCGGCACCCAGCAAGTCGCGACCATTATGGACAACAGCCGCAGCCTGACCGACAGCAGCGTCGAACTGACCCGCCGAGCCGGCAACGCGCTGGGCAATATCACCCGCACGGTCTCGACCATCCAGGCGATGAACTCGCAGATCGCCACCGCCGCCGAGCAACAAAGCGCCGTGGCCGAAGAGATCAACCGCAGCGTGCTGAATGTGCGGGACGTGTCGGAACAGACCTCGTCGGCCAGTGAGGAAACGGCTGCGTCGAGCGCCGAACTGGCACGCCTTGGGATCTATTTGCAGACACTGGTAGGGCGCTTCCGCGTCTGATCAACCCTATTGCGGCGGGCCATCAAGGACGCCGCACACCGCAACTTGTGAAACTTCCTACACGGTTATCAGCCCGCCATCACTCCAAATCCCTTTAGCGTTTAAACACTCTTTTTACTGATTTGGAGATACGACATGTTTCCCCGGCTGACCCGTTTGCTGGCCAACGCCAGCGTCCGCCTGAAGCTCGCTTTGGGTTTTGGCCAAGTGCTGATCCTCAGCCTGATCATTGCCGTCACCGGCTGGCAAGCCTTGAACGCCGCGTTGTTTCGCTCCAGCAACCTGACCGTCCTAGGCCAGTTGACTGCCGTCGCCGAGGCGATGCGTGCCGATCGCATCGTGTACCGCACCCTCACCGACACGGCCAGCCTGGGCAAAATGGTACTGCAGATTGAGAAAATCAATCAGCGGCTCAACTACCTGTCCGACCACGTGATAGATCCGGTAGACCTGCAACGCCTGCGAGACGCCAAGCAATTGGTGGCGAATTTCAACGCTGCCTTGGTCGAGCTGCCACCCTTGATCGAGCAGCGTGAAGCCACCCGCCGGGTGCTGAATAAATCCGCGACGCAAGCCAGCGACACGCTCGCCCAACTGGCCAACGAACTGCCGGACCGACAGGACCAGCAGGCGCTCGACGCCGTCGAGAAACTGCGCCAAGCCATGAAGCAAGCCGAGGATCGCACCCAGGGTCCCGCCTGGGCGGCCGAGTCATTGCAGACCTACGCCGAGGCGGTGGCAAAGACGCTCGATGCCCTGGACCGCGCGCAAACCGACGTCACGCGCCTGCCGGTGGACGCCGTCCTGCTGAAAGCCGACCTGGCAGCCTATCGCGCCCTGCTGATCAACCTTAAAGAGGCTCAGATCAGCACTGAAACCGCGCAAAACCGCTTTGAACAGCAGCTTAACCAGTTGCTCGAACACAGCGAGCAAGTGAGCCAGGGCCAGCTTTTCAAGCGCGACCGGGAGGCCGAGCACACCCGCACGCTGCTCGTCAGCGTCACGCTTGCCGCGCTGCTGTTCGGCGCCTTGGCGGCCTGGTGGATCGCCCGGCAGATCGCCGCACCGTTACACCAAGCGTTGATTGCCGCCAATCGCATCGCCGAGGGTGATCTCAGTGAAAGCCCGCCCGTGGAGCGCCAGGATGAGTTGGGCCAACTGCAACAGAGCATCGGGAAAATGACCCGAAATCTGCGCAGCCTGATCAGCGGCATTGGCGACAGCGCCCGACAAATCGCTGGCGCGGCTACACAGCTGTCAGCCGTGACCGAGCGGACGCGCACCGGGGTGAACAATCAGAAAGATGAAACCGATCAGGTGGCCACGGCCATGAACGAAATGCTCGCCACCGCGCAAGAAGTGGCGCACCACGCGGAACGGGCTTCCACTGCCGCCAGCGAAGCGGACCAACAGGCACATTCGGGGGAGCTCGTCGTCAATCAAGCCGTTGAGCACATCGGCCATTTGGCCCATGAAATGGCACGCTCCAGCCAAGCCATGCTGGCGTTGCAACGCGAAAGCCAAAAGATCGGCAGCGTGCTGGACGTGATCAAGTCCGTGTCCCAGCAAACTAACCTGCTGGCCCTCAACGCGGCCATCGAGGCCGCACGCGCGGGCAGTGCGGGCCGAGGTTTCGCGGTGGTTGCCGATGAGGTACGCAGCCTGGCGCAGCGCACCCAGGCCTCGGCCGAGGAAATCGAGGCGTTGATTCTCGGTTTGCACACCGGCACTCAGCACGTCGCCGAGATCATGGACAGCAGCCGCAACCTGACTCACACCAGCGTCGACCTGACCCGTGACGCCGGCGATGCACTGGCGGCGATTACGCGTACGGTCTCAACCATTCAGGAACTGAACCCGCAGATTGCCGCGGCCGCCGAAGAGCAAAGTGCGGTGGCCGAAGAGATCAATCGCAGTGTGCTGAAGGTGCGCGACGCGACGGAAGAAACGGCAGCCGCCAGTGAGGAAACGGCTGCCGCCAGCGTTCAGTTGGCGCGGCTGAGCCTGGATTTGCAGACCCTGGTCGGCAAATTCAGGCTGTGAGGGTTACAGGACCTGTGGCGAGCGAGCTTGCTCGCTCGCCTCAATCCACACAGTGTCAGGCTTACAGGACCTGACGCAGAAAGGCCTGGGCGCGCGGGTCTTTCGGTGCGTCGAAGAAGTCGGCCGGGGAGGCGTCTTCAAGCAGCTTGCCGTGATCGAAGAACAGCACGCGGTCGGCCACTTCGCGGGCAAAGCCCATTTCGTGCGTGACGCAGACCATGGTCATGCCTTCCAGGGCCAGGGTCTTCATTACATCCAGCACTTCGCCGACCATTTCCGGGTCGAGGGCCGAGGTGGGCTCGTCAAACAGCATCACCTTGGGTTCCATGGCCAACGCGCGGGCGATGGCCACACGCTGTTGCTGACCGCCGGAGAGACGCGATGGAAATTCGTTGGCCTTTTGGGCAATGCCAACCTTTTCCAGCAGCGCCAGGGCCTTGGCTTCGCGCTCTTTCTTGCCGCGCTTGCGCACGACTTTTTGCGCCAGGCACAGGTTTTCCAGCACGGTCATGTGCGGGAACAGGTTGAAGTGCTGGAACACCATGCCGACTTCACGGCGGTAGGCGTTTACGTCGGTTTTCGGGTCGGCCAATTGCAGGCCGTTGATACTCACCGAACCCGAGTCGAATTCCTCCAGGCCGTTCAGGCAGCGCAGGAAGGTCGACTTGCCGGAGCCCGACGGGCCGATCACTACCAGCACTTCGCCCTTGGCCACTTGGGTCGTGACGTGGTCCACCGCGCGCACCACGTGGCCACGGGTGTCGAAGACTTTTACCAGATCGCGGACTTCAATCACTTTGCGCGAGCCTCCGCTCAAGCCGGCTAGCCATTTTCGACAGCGGCAGGTTGATCAACAGGTACAGGCCTGCCACACAGAACAGGATTTCAAACGGCGAGAACGAGGTGGTGATCACTTCGCGACCGCTCTTAAGCAACTCGGTGATGGCAATCACCGAGACCAGCGACGTGTCTTTGACCAGGCTGATAAATTGCCCGGCCAGCGGCGGCAGAACGCGTTTGAAGGCCTGCGGCAGCACCACGTGGCGCATTGACTGGCTGGCGCTCAACCCCAGGGAACGCGCCGCTTCGTTCTGCCCGCGGGTGATCGACTGCACACCGGCGCGGACGATTTCCGCCACATAGGCGCCGGTGAACAGCGACAGCGCCGCGATCCCGGCGAATTCCCGGGACAGGTTGAGCACCGTGCCGATAAAAAAATAGAAAATGAAGATCTGCACCAATAGCGGCGTGCCACGCACCAGTTCGACGTAGATTGTCGACAGGTCGCGCAAGGTCGGGTTGTTCGACAGCCGGCACAGGCCGGTCGCCAAGCCAATCGCCAGCCCCAAAATGCCTGACACCACCGACAGCCACAACGTGGTCCACAAACCCCACATCAATGGGCCCAGCGCCCAATGGCGGGTTACGCCGACCACATCGCCTTCGGCCACGTCGTCGCCGCGTGAAACTTGCAGACTGTTGTCCGCGACAGTCAACTTTTGCTCGACGCCTGCGTCGTTGCGCAAGGTGACTTCGGCGACATCGCCTTTGCGCACCAGCTCAACCACGGTGGAGATGTCGGCGGCACGCTGGGACGTTTCAGCCTGGTAGGCGAAATACTGCGGCACTCGGTTCCAGCGCCATTCGTAGGCCATCAGCGAGGTGGCGTAGTACAACGCGCCGGCCAGGCCAACCAGCACGACGACAGTCAGCAGGTGCCAGGGCCATTGGGCTTTTTTCTGTTTCATTTCACTTTCCAGGATTTGTGTTGCCTGCGATGGGAGCGACTCGATTTCAGCCTGACTTATTCCATATCCTTGAGCCACTCGGAGCTCTTGAACCACTTGTCATGGATGCGATCGTAGGTGCCGTCGTTGCGGATCTGGTGCAGAAAGTTGTTGATGTAGTTGAGGCTGTCGTAATCGCCCTTTTTCAGGCCGAACGCCAGCGGTTCAAAGGTGAAGGGTTCGTCGAGGAACACCAGCTTGCCGTTGCCGACTTTCTTCTCGGCAACCACGTTGTACGGCGCGTCATACACAAAGGCATCCGCCTTGCCGTTGACCACGTCCAGCACACCTTCCTGCTCGTTGTCGTAGCCGTGGTACTTGGCTTTGGAGATGAGCTTTTTGGCAACCATCTCGCCGGTGGTGCCGAGCTTCGACGTCAGGCGGTATTTCTCGTCGTTCAAATCTTTATAGGACTTGATGGTGCCTTCCAGGTCCTTGCGGATCAGCAGGGTCTGGCCGACCACGATGAAGGGTTCGCTGAAGTTCAGGCGCAGGTTGCGCTCCTGGGTCAGGGTCATGCCGCTGCCGATCATGTCGAACTTGCCGGTCAGGAACGCCGGGATGATCCCGTCGTAACCGGTGGACACCAGCTCCAGCTTGACGCCCATGGACTTGGCCAGGGCCTTGAGGATGTCCACTTCGAAACCGATGATTTCACCGCGTTTGTCTGTCATTTCGAACGGCATGTAGGTCGGGTCCATGCCGACTTTCAGCGAGCCGCGCTTGACCGCATCGTCGATGGCGCCGGCCTGGGCCGCAGTCGCGGCGACCAGCGCGGTGACGCCGAGCAGCAGCATCGAAAGATACTTTTTCATCATCAAGTCCCCTGAACGATTCTTGTAAAGTCGGCGCGCAAAAAGGGCTGCACCAATTCGGGGAGCGATCCTAACCCACTCGCCTGCTGTCACAAAGGTTTCACGGGTAAATGTTGTCGGTGTATGTCGGAAAAGCCCCACAACGGTGCGGTGGAGCGCAGGCGGTAGACACGTCAGCGCACGAGTCTGCCAATTCATTGATGTGTAAGCAGTTATGACGCTCAGTCGATTTCCGCCATCCAGGCGGTGTCTTTGAACCACTTGTCGTGCAGCCGATCGTAGGTGCCATCCTGGGCCACCTGATTGAGGAAATGGTTGATCCAGTTAAGGCTGTCGTAATCGCCTTTTTTCAGGCCGAACGCCAGGGGTTCAAAGGTGAAGGGTTGCTCGAGTGCCAATAACGCACGGTTCTGCGGCCGGGTCATCGCGATCAGGTTGTAGGGCGCATCATGAATAAACGCGTCGGCTTTGCCTTCCACCACCTGCTGCAAGGCGTCTTCGGAACGGGCGAAACTGCTCAGCCGGGCCGCCGTCAGAAAGCGCTGCGCCGCAGCCTCACCGGTGGTGCCTTGTGTCGCCACGATCCGGTAAACGGCGTCGTCGAGGTCTTCAATGCTGGAAACCTTGCCGGCCAAGCCGGGATGCATGAGCACGGTTTGGCCCACGACGATGAAGGAATCGCTGAAATTCAGCTTCAGGTTGCGCTCCTGAGTCACCGTCATGCCGCTGCCGATCAGATCAAACTTCTTCGCCATCAGCCCCGACAGCAGGTCCGTATAGGGCACCGCGACCAGTTCAAGCTCCACGCCCAGGGCGCGGCTCATGGCGTGGAGCAGGTCGACTTCAAAGCCGACGATGCGCCCCTGCTTGTCCGTCATTTCAAAAGGGACATAAGTGGGCGTTGTGCCGACTTTAAGCACGCCGCGGCGCACGGCATCGTCGAGAGCACCCGCGTTCAAGACGCCTGTGTGAATCAATGCGACAACGCCGATCAGCCATGCCGAACAGTACCTTTTGAACATGAATCCCCCCGTGGCACATCAGATTTTGAGGGCGATGCTACCTCAGCCACAGGCACGGCAATACGCTTCGAACAAAGGTCTTTTGTTTCGAAATAACAAGGACTTAGAAATAAACGGAAGGGGCAGAAAACGCTGTAGGACCAGCGCTTCGAACGCCCCCGGGGCAATCCCTCGGGGGCGTCTGAATCAGGCAGGTACGGCCTGGGACGACAGCGGTTGCAGCGGCAGCAATGGCGCGTGCGGATCCGCTTTGAACGAAGCACGCCAGGCAGCCAGCCACTCGGCGTGACCTTCGCTCCAGACCTGCTCGTGCAGGCGCGCGAGTGCAACCGGGTCGCTGAGCAGGGCCAGGCGCTCGCCGTTGTTGAGGCCGGCAGGGCCGACTTTCAACGCGTGACGCACACGCTCAAGGCGCAAGTGCTCAATCGGCTCAGCCTCACGGTGACGCGAGGTCGCCAGGGCGCAGGCCAGGGCATTTTGCTGCGGGTCGACCACCGAACGCACAAACCCGTCATTCAGGGCATGCCAACGGTTTTCGTGGGTGTACTTCTCGGTCGACAGCAGCGCCTGCGGCGGGTTGTATTCCTCAGGAATCAGGAACAGGCTCTCGTCGCGGGACTTGAGGCCCAGCTTGACCCGACTGGAAATCACCGACACCGGAATCGACAGCATCAGCGAGCCGACGATCGGGGTCAGCCACCACAGGAAGCTCGGGTTCAACCACACCACCAGCAGCGCCCACAGGAAGCCCAGCACCGTTTGCGGGCCGTGACGCTTGACCGCCTCGCTCCACGGCGTGGAGTCGTCGTCACGTTGCGGCGAGTTCCAGGTCGCAGCCCAGCCGAGGAACGCGGCGAGCACGAAACGGGTGTGGAAAATCATCCGCACCGGCGCCAGCAGCATGGAGAACAGCATCTCCAGCAACATCGACAAGGTCACCTTGAACTTGCCACCGAACTCTTTCGCGCCCTTGGCCCAGATCAGAATGATGCTGAGCAATTTAGGCAGGAACAGCAGCACGATGGTGGTGGAGAACAGCGCCACCGCCTTGTCCGGATGCCATTGCGGCCACAGCGGGTACAACTGGCGTGGCGCCATGAAGTACTGCGGCTCCATCAGCGTGTTGACCGCCAGCAGGGCTGTCGACAGCACCAGAAACAGGAACCACAGCGGGGCCGACAGGTAAGACATCACGCCGGTCAGGAACACCGCGCGGTGCACCGGGTGCATGCCTTTAACCAGGAACAGACGGAAGTTCATCAGGTTGCCGTGGCACCAGCGACGGTCACGCTTGAGTTCGTCCAGCAGGTTGGGCGGCAGTTCTTCATAGCTGCCCGGCAGGTCGTAGGCAATCCACACGCCCCAGCCGGCACGGCGCATCAGCGCGGCTTCAACGAAGTCGTGGGACAGAATCGAACCGGCGAAAGCGCCTTTACCGGGCAACGGCGCCAGGGCGCAGTGCTCGATGAACGGCTTCATACGGATGATTGCGTTGTGACCCCAGTAGTGGGATTCACCCAGCTGCCAGAAGTGCAGGCCGGCAGTAAACAGCGGGCCGTACACGCGCGTGGCGAACTGCTGCATGCGCGCATACAGGGTGTCCATGCCCGACGCACGCGGCGCGGTCTGGATAATCCCGGCATCCGGCGTGGCTTCCATCAAGCGCACCAGGCTGGTGAGGCATTCGCCGCTCATCACGCTGTCGGCGTCGAGCACCACCATGTACTTGTATTCGCCGCCCCAGCGACGGCAGAAGTCGTCGAGGTTACCGCTTTTGCGTTTAACGCGACGGCGACGACGGCGATAGAAGATCTTGCCGAAGCCACCGGCTTCGCGGCATACGTCGAGCCAGGCTTGCTGTTCGGCGATGCAGATATCGGCTTCGTTACTGTCGCTGAGCACGAAGAAATCGAAGCGGTCGAGGTCACCCGTGGCCGCCACCGATTCAAACGTTGCGCGCAGGCCGGCAAAAACCCGCGGCACGTCTTCGTTGCAGATTGGCATCACCAGCGCGGTGCGGGCATCTTTCGGGATCGGCTCGTCACCGGCACTTTTACCGGAGATCCGGTATTTATCGTGACCGGTCAGCAGTTCCAGAAAGCCCATCAGCGCGGTCCAGAAACCCGCCGACACCCAGCAGAACAGGATCCCGAACATGATCAGGATGCTGGTTTGCAGCGCGTAAGGCAGGACCTGGGTGGCGGTTTGCAGCAGGGTCTGGTTACGGATCTCGTCGAACGAAACCAGCGACCAGCCCTGGTACGGCATGATGCCTTTCATGTACCAGCCGGCGACGATGGTCTGACCGAGCATCAGCACCAGCAAAATGTAACGACGGATCGAACCCACGGTGCGCCAGCGTGCAGCCGGCAATACGCGCTCGTCCTTCGGCGGCGCCGGAGGGTTGGTGCGACCGGTCATCCGGCGCCAACCGCGCACCAGAATGTTGGTGCGCCACGGCTCGGGCACTACGCGTGTCCGGCGGATCGGCGGCGTGGCCTTCAGGCAAACACGGCCGCCGGCGTCGACGGCCAGCATTTCGGCGTCTTGCAGCTCTTCGGCGGTGTTCAGCGTCAAGCGACGGCCAACCGACGCCTGGGCAGCGTCAGTCGGTGCGTCGAAGGCCTTGGACGACAGGCGTTCGTGCAGTTCGCTGAAGGATGAGCAGCCCGCCAGTTCGGCGCGCTGCTCAGCGGTCATCGGGAGATGCGCCAGGTACTCGGACAGAGTCTCTGGCGTGGCTTGAGAATTACTCATCGGCAGGCAACTGATAGCTCCAGGTCTCGGTCAGGACTTTTTCAGTCTTGGTCGGTTCCGGGGTAGAAAGTGGCGTAGCAGGAGCAGCGTCTGGCTGCTTGGCATCCTTGTCTTTCGCATCTTTGGCGTCTTTGGTGTCTTTCGCCTCTTTTGCGTCTTTCTTGGCCTGCTTCTCGTGCTGCTTGGCCAGCAACTTGTCGGCCTTGAGCACTTGGGTCGATGCCTTCTCAGGCTCGGCCTGCGGAATATCCTGGACCAGGGCCGCACGCATCTCGGTTGGCTTGCCTGCGTCCTTGATCTTCATGCGCAGGGTCAAACGCCAGCCTTTGATGTGCTCGTTGTAGCGCACGCTGTTTTCAACGATTTCAGCGTTGTCGCCGACACTGACCTGGCTGCGCACCGGGGCATCCGCTGGCAAGGCTTTGAGGGACGGGCCCTCGAAGTCCACCAGGTAAGCCACGCTGCCATCCGGAGAACGGATCAGGTTGGATTGCTTCACGTCACCGGTGGAACGCAGGGTCTGCTTGACCCAGGCGCTGTCGGCCGGGTGCAGGGCTTTTTCGTCCATGGTCCAGTGCAGGCGGTAGGACACGTCCAGCGGCTCGCCGACTTTCGGCAGCTCGGCCGGGCTCCAGAACGCAACGATGTTGTCGTTGGTTTCGTCGGCTGTAGGAATCTCTACGAGATCAACAGAACCCTTGCCCCAGTCGCCTTCAGGCTCGATCCAGGCGCTTGGGCGCTTGTCGTAGTTGTCGTCGAGGTCTTCGTAGTGGCTGAAATCGCGGCCGCGTTGCAGCAAGCCGAAACCACGCGGGTTTTCCACCGTGAAGTTGCTGACCGACAGATGTTTAGGGTTGTTCAGAGGGCGCCAGATCCACTCGCCGTTGCCGGCATGAATCGACAGACCGCTGGAATCATGCAGCTCGCGACGGTAGTTGAGGACTTTGGACGGCTGGTTCGCGCCGAACAGGAACATGCTGGTCAACGGAGCAACGCCCAGTTTGGTGACCTTGTCGCGCAGGTACATCTGCGATTTGACGTCGACAATGGTGTCGGTGCCAGGGCGCAGGGTCAGGCGATAGGCGCCGGTGGCCCGTGGCGAGTCCAGCAGGGCGAAGATCACCAGCTGTTTTTCACCCGGTTTCGGACGCTCGATCCAGAACTCGGTAAAGCGCGGGAACTCTTCGCCGGACGGCAATGCGGTGTCGATCGCCATACCACGGGCGGACAGGCCATAGGACTGGCCCTTGCCCACAACGCGGAAGTAGCTCGCGCCCAGCATGGTCATGATTTCGTCTTGCTTGTCGTCTTTGTTGATCGGGTACAGCACACGGAAACCGGCATAACCCAGTTGCTCGGTGGCTTTTGGATCAAACTTTACGTCGCCGAAGTCGAAACGGGTCGGGTCGTATTTGATCTCGTGAACGCTGTCAGCGGTCACTTCGTTGATTTTCACCGGCGTGTCGAAGTGCATGCCCTGGTGATAGAAGGACAGCTTGAATGGGGTGTTCTGATCGGCCCATTCGGCTTTTTCGTTGCGGAAACGAATCTTCTGGTAATCAGCGAATTTCATTTCGCGAAATTCGTTCGGCAGATTGCTGCGCGGAGCTTCGTATTTCTGCCCGGCCAGCTCTTTTGCCTTGGCCGACACATCATCCAGACTGAATGCCCACAGTTGACCCGCGCCGAACAGGCAAAACAGGGCAGAGCCCGTTACCAGTGCGTTTCGCAACCGCTTGGCAGACAATTTTGGTGCATTACAGGGACTAACAATCACGAGCAACCCTCGCCGAAAACAGATCAAAAAACCAACGGCCAGCTATCTATATGCCAGGTTGGCGAGCATTGTTCCGACTCCCCCGGGTCAAAATGATTCCCCACAGGTTTGTCGGACAAGTCTCTACCTAAGTCAAAAATGGACCAGACAACGCTGATCCCCATAGCGCGCGATTATCTAGTAGCCCGCGAAACAACGCATCAGGGACAGCGAAGTATTTGTAGCGAAACCCTGCGTTTTTAGGCATTAAAGTCGTTTTTAATACATTCATGTCTGTAAGAGGAATGTCACAGGGCCATCATTGACCAAATGCACCTGCATATCAGCACCAAAACGCCCTGACGCCACCTTGCCATGCAATTGTTGCGCTTGTAACAACAAGTGATCAAAAAGCGCCGCTCCAAGCGCCGGAGGGGCCGCCGTGGAGAAGCTTGGTCGCAGCCCGCTTTTGGTATCCGCCGCCAGGGTGAACTGCGACACCAGCAGCAAACCGCCGCCGATGTCCTTCAAGGACAGGTTCATCTTGCCCTCGTCGTCACTGAACACCCGATAGTTAAGCAGCTTGTGCAGCAGTTTGTCGGCACTTTCGGGGGTGTCCGAGGGTTCGACGGCCACCAGCACCAGCAAACCCTGATCGATGGCCCCGACCACTTCGCCCGCCACTTCTACCCGGGCGCCACGCACCCGTTGCAACAAGCCCTTCATGCTTCTTCTGGCGGCAGATCAAGCAGGCGCCGTGCCATCTCGCCGGTCGCACGGACCAACGCGTCGGTGATGCCCGGCTCGGACGCAGCGTGGCCCGCCTCGCGGATCACCTGCAGTTCGCTGTTGGGCCACGCCTGATGCAGCTCCCAGGCGTTGTCCAGCGGGCAGATCATATCGTAGCGGCCATGAATGATTACGCCAGGCAGATGGGCGATCTTGTGCATGTCGCGAATCAGCTGGTTAGGCTCCAGGAAGGAGTTGTTGGTGAAGTAGTGGCACTCGATGCGCGCGATGGACAGTGCACGTTGCGGCTCGGAGAAACGCTCCACGTGCTGCGGGCTCGGGCACAGGCCCAGCATGCGCCCTTCCCAGCCGGACCAGGCTTTGGCCGCGTGCATCTGGGCGATCTGGTCGTTGCCGGTCAGGCGCTTGTGGTAGGCCGCGATCATGTCGTGACGCTCATCCACGGGGATCGGCGCGAGGTAATCCTGCCAGTAATCCGGGAACAGACGGCTCGCGCCCTCTTGGTAGAACCAGTGAATATCCTGCGGGCGGGCCAGGAAAATGCCGCGCACGATCAGGCCAAGCACACGCTCGGGGTGGGTTTGCGCGTAGGCCAGAGAGAGGGTCGAACCCCAGGAACCGCCAAACAGCACCCATTTGTCGATGCCCAGGTGTTCGCGGATGCGCTCAAGGTCGGCGACCAGGTCCCAGGTGGTGTTGTTCTCAAGGCTGGCGCGAGGCGTGGAACGCCCGCAGCCGCGCTGATCAAACGTTACGATTCGGTAAAGGTTCGGGTCGAAATAGCAGCGGCTGTTGGCATCACAACCGGCGCCCGGGCCCCCGTGGATGAAGACGACGGGCAAGCCTTCGGGGGAGCCACTTTCATCGACGTACAGCGTGTGGGTGTCATCGACTGCCAGATCGTGCCGGGCGTAGGGTTTGATCTGCGGGTACCAAGTCTGCATTGCGCGCTCCGTAGGGTGTCGGGTTCATCCCTGAGGGGACGTCTATTATTCTGCCGTCTGGCATCATAAACCCGAATTGTGCAATGAGCATGTCCTTGAGCGCTTAGACCTGTGTCAGCCCTTCGCTCCTCAGGTAATACAGCAAGTAGTCGTAGAGCTGATCCACCTCCGGCACCTGGCCGCGCGCGCGCAAGCAGCCGTGCACCAGGCCTTTGCCTGGGTACAACAGCGTTTCAACACCCGCCGCACGCAGGCGTTCGGCGTAGAGCATGCCGTCGTCGCGCAAAGGGTCGAACTGGGCCACGGCGATCAGCGCCTTGGGCAAACCGGCAAAACTCTGTGCCAGCAGTGGCATTGCGTAGGCTGACGGTTGGCTCGTACCGCTGAGGTAAAGCGCCAGGTAGCAGTCGGTGTCGGCGGTGCTGAGCAGTGGGGCGTCCATGCAATCACGGCGCGACGGCAAATCGGCCGGGCCGCCCAGACCGGGGTAGATCAAGACTTGGGCACTGGGAAGCGCTTGCCCGTCATCGCGCAGGCCCAGGCACAACGCCGCCGCCAGGTTGCCGCCGGCGCTGTCACCGATTACCGCCAGACGTTGCAGGTTGATGGCGTGCGGCCCCTGCCCGGCCTGGATCGCCTGCCAGACGGCGCGGCAATCCTCATAAGCTGCCGGAAAGGGGTGTTCAGGCGCGAGGCGGTAGTCGATGGCGATTACCAGCACTTGCAGGGCGCTCGCCAATTCGAAGCAGATGAAATCATGGGAATCCAGGCTACCGACTGCCCAGCCGCCGCCATGCATATAAAGGAGGCAGGGCCAGCCTTCAGCCGGAACCTCTGCCGCGGGCAAGTAACTGCGCACGCCGACGCCGCCCAAGGCACAGTCCGAGACGTGCAGCCCAGCAGGTTTAGGCGGGGTGAAGGCCTGGCACATGCGGTCGTAGTTCTGGCGCAGGCCAGCCAGGGAGGAATCGTCGCTGGTGAAGGCTTCGGTTTTGGCGATGAAGGCAGCAAGCTGTGGTGATATCGGATACATGCGCAAATATCCCTGACAATGGAGATCTATTGTGGGAGCTGGCTTGCCTGCGATGGCTATCTGTCAGTTGATGCATCTTTGACTGATAGACCGCCATCGCAGGCAAGCCAGCTCCCACATTGGGATTCGCATCCGACTTAAGGTTTCAGGCTGGCCTGAACGGCCGCCACGCCATCTTTGCCATCAAACGCGGTAACCCCCGCCAGCCAGCGCTGCAAATCCTCGGGATGATCACGCAGCCATTGTTTGGCCACATCCTGCGGTGACTGCCGCTCCATGATCGGCACCATCAACTGACTTTCCTGTGCAGCGGTGAAGGTCAGGTTTTCCAGCAGCCGGTTGGCATTCGGGCAGCGCTCGGCAAAATCCGGTGCAGTGACGGTGGACACGGTGGCGCGGCCTTCGTCAGGGCCAAACACGTCTTCACTGCCGGTGAGGTAGGCCATTTTCATGTTGATGTTCATCGGATGCGGGGTCCAACCCACAAACACTACGAATTCCTTGCGGTTCACCGCACGCTGCACCGCCGCGAGCATGCCTGCTTCACCGGATGCCACCAACTTGAAGCCCCCGAGGCCAAAGTGGTTTGTGTCGATCATTTTCTGGATATCGGTGTTGGCGCCGCTGCCGGGCTCGATGCCGTAGATCTTGCCGCCCAGTTTGTCCTTGAAGCGCGCAATATCAGCGAAAGTTTTCAGGCCCGCATCCGCCACGTATTGCGGTACGGCGAGGGTGGCCTGGGCGTCGGCGAGCCCGGGTTTGTCGAGGACTTTGACCTGCCCCGCCGCAAGAAACGGCGCGATGTTGTTGTCCATCGCCGGTTTCCAGTACCCAAGGAAGACGTCCAGGCGCTTGTCGCGGATGCCGGCGAAGATGATCTGCTGTACGGCGCTGGTTTGTTTACTGTCGTAGCCGAGGCCGTTGAGCAGCACGTCGGCCATGCCGGAAGTGGCGATCACGTCGGTCCAGCTGACTACGCCCATACGAACTGCCTTGCAGGACGCGGGCTCAGCGGCCATGGCGTTGGCGCTGAGCAGCGCGGTGCAGGTGAGGGTCAACAACAGTCTTTTCATGGATGAGGGCTCACTCGGCAGCTTTTATTGTGGGGAGTGGCGTCTGACGCGCCGTACTCACAACCTTACCGAGCGGGATCTGTGATAACACGAACTGTGGCGACCGGCAGTTGCACTGGGGCGACTGTGGGGCCCTATCGCAGGCAAGCCAGCTCCCACATTTTTGATTTGTGAATACCGTCAAATGTGGTCGCTGGCTTGCCTGCGATGGCGATATCAGCCGTAACGCTTCTGCCCCCAGGCCAGAAAGCCTTCCAGCAACTGCTTCAACACAACCTGTGTCGGCTCAGCCAAATCCGGCCGATACCTGAACGGCTCAAACTCTTCCATATACGCGCTCTGACACAACTCCAGCTGCACCGCATGAATATCCTGCGCCGGGTTACCGTAGTGCCGGGTGATGTGCCCTCCCTTGAAACGCCCGTTCAGCACATGGCTGTACTGCGGGTGCGTGGCGCAGATGGCTTCCAGCTGGCCGGCCAACTCAGGGTCACACGCAGCGCCGTTGAAGGTGCCGAGGTTGAAGTCCGGCAGCTTGCCGTCAAACAGGTGCGGGATCACCGAGCGGATCGAGTGCGCGTCAAACAGCAGCGCGTAGCCGAACTCGGCCTTTAGCCGCGCCAGTTCTTCCTGCAGCGTGCGGTGATAAGGGCCCCAGATTTTTTGCAGGTAAGTTGCGCGCTCTTCCTCGGACGGCACCTCGCCTTCGCGGAACAAGGGCACGCCGTCGAACAGTGTCGCCGGGTACAGGCCGGTGGTGGCACCTGCGTACAACGGCTTGTCGTCGGACGGCCGGTTCAGGTCGATGACGAACCGCGAGTACTCCGCCGACAAGGTGCTGGCACCCAGCGCCTCGGCAAAGTCGTACAGCGTAGGAATGTGCCAGTCGGTGTCCGGCAGGCTTTGCGCCTCGGGGATCAGCCCGGCCTCTACAGCCGGAGTAAGGCGCAGGCCCGCATGGGGCATGCTGATCAACAGCGGTACGCGGCCTTTTTTGAACGTCAGAACCTTATCCACAACGGTACTCCTTAGACGGTGACGTCGACGCCATGGCGCACGACGCGTTTATCCAGCTCGCCACCCAGCCAGTAAGCCAGGTCGGCGGGGCGATCAATCTGCCAGGCAACAAAATCCGCAACCTTGCCCACTTCCAGAGAACCATGGGTCTCGCCCATGCCCAATGCGGTAGCCGCGTGTTGCGTAGCGCCAGCCAGTGCTTCTTCGGGGGTCATGCGGAACAGGGTGCAGGCCATGTTCAACATCAGGCGCACCGACAACGCGGGCGAGGTGCCGGGGTTGAGGTCGCTGGCGATGGCGATTTTCACGCCATGTTTGCGCAGCGCGTCCATCGGCGGCAGCTGGGTCTCGCGCAGGAAGTAAAACGCGCCTGGCAGCAATACGGCGACAGTGCCGGCGGCGGCCATGGCGATCGCGTCTTCTTCGGTCATGAATTCCAGGTGATCCGCCGACAGCGCGTGGTAGCGCGCCGCGAGGCTGGAGCCGTGCAGCGACGACAGCTGCTCGGCGTGCAACTTCACCGGCAGGCCCAGCTGTTGGGCAACCTTGAACACGCGCTCCACCTGCTCGGTGGAGAACGCCAGGTACTCACAGAAAGCGTCGACCGCATCCACCAGCCCTTCCGCTGCCAAGGCTGGCAGCATTTCGGCGCAGATGTGCTCGATGTAGTCGTCGGCGCGGTCCTTGTACTCCGGCGGCAACGCGTGCGCTGCCAGGCACGTGGCGCGCACGCTGACCGGCAGCGCTTCGCCGAGGCGACGCGCAACGCGCAGCATCTTGCGTTCGTTGACCAGGTCCAGGCCGTAGCCGGATTTGATCTCCACCGTGGTCACACCGTCACGCAGCAAACTGCGCAGGCGCTTTTCAGCGCTGGCAAACAGCTCATCCTCGCTGGCGGCGCGGGTGGCGCGCACAGTGCTGGCAATACCACCCCCTTTGGCGGCGATTTCGGCGTAGCTCACGCCTTCAAGGCGCTGCTCAAACTCACCGCTGCGATTGCCACCGAACACCGTGTGCGTATGGCAGTCGATCATCCCGGGGGTGACCCACGCGCCTTGCAGGTCGTGAACCTGCGCATAGTCACCCTTCGGCAGTTCGGCCAAGGGGCCGATCCACTCGATGAGCGAACCTGCGGTGACCATGGCGGCGTCCTCGATGATCGAGTATTTGCCCTGAGCCATGGTTGCGACGTGGCAGTGTTGCCAAAGCGTTTTCATCAACGCCTCCCTAAGTTATCGATGAGACAAAGCCGGGTCGTGATGGACCTTGGCCGCTTGCCCGGCAGCGGGTTTGACCCACAGCAGATAGGCAACCACCAGCAGCACGATCCACACGGCGCCGACCAGCAAGGCCGCTTGGGTATCCGGGAAGTAACCCAGCACGCCAAACACGAACAGCATGAAGACGATGGCCGCCGCAGGCGCATACGGCCAGAACGGCACCGGGAATTTCAGTTCAGCCACCTGTTCTTTGGTCATCGAGCGGCGCATGGCGACCTGGGTGAACAGGATCATCAGCCACACCCACACGGTGGCGAAGGTGGCGATCGAGGCAATCACCAGAAACACGTTTTCCGGAATCAGGTAGTTGAGCACCACGCCGCCGAGCAGCGCCGCGCCCATCACGACTACGGTCATCCACGGCACGCCATGTTTCGACAGTTGGGCAAACCCCTTGGGCGCCTGCCCTTGCTGGGCCAGGCCGTACATCATGCGGCCGGCACCAAAGATGTCGCTGTTGATGGCCGACACTGCCGCCGAGATCACCACGATATTGAGGATGGTCGCCGCCGAGCCGATGCCGAGGTTGCTGAAGATCTGCACGAACGGGCTGCCCTGGCTGCCAATCTGCGGCCATGGGTAAATGGCCATCAGCACGAACAGAGTCAGCACGTAGAACAACAGGATGCGCAGCGGCACGGCGTTGATCGCCTTGGGGATCACGCGTTGCGGGTCTTTGGCTTCACCGGCGGTGATGCCGATGATTTCGATGCCGCCGAAGGCAAACATCACCACTGCAAACGAGGCGATCAAACCACCGACGCCATTGGGCATGAAGCCGCCGTGGGCCCACAGGTTGCTGATCCCGCTGGCCTGGGTCTCGCCAGCCGAATGGATGCCAAACAGCATGATGCCGAAGCCACCGAGGATCATCGCGATAATGGCGCCGACCTTGAGCAGCGACAGCCAGAACTCCATTTCGCCAAACACTTTGACGTTGCACAGGTTCAGGCCGCCGATCAAAAACACGATGCCGAGCACCCAGACCCAGCGCGCGACTTCGGGAAACCAGAAGCCCATGTAGATGCCAAACGCCGTCACATCGGCGAGGCAGACGATGATCATTTCAAACGCATAGGTCCAGCCGAGGATGAAACCGGCCATGGGGCCCAGGTAGGTGCTGGCGTACTGGCCAAAAGAGCCGGACACCGGGTTGTGCACCGCCATTTCACCGAGGGCGCGCATCACCATAAACACGGCGGCGCCGCCGATCAGGTAGGCCAGCAGCACGGCGGGGCCGGCCATCTGGATCGCAGAGGCGGAGCCGTAGAAAAGCCCGGTGCCGATCGCCGACCCCAGTGCCATGAAGCGAATATGTCGGGCGTTGAGCCCGCGTTTCAAACCCTTTTCTTGCGTGTGCATTTCTCGTCCCTAATTATTTTTATCCTGAGAGAACTTGAATCCGCTGAAGATCAAATGTGGGAGCTGGCTTGCCTGCGATGGCGGTAGATCAGCCACACATTTATTGGCTGACAGATAGCTATCGCAGGCAAGCCAGCTCCCACACTGGATCTGCGTCAGCCTTAGAGGCTTGGCAGCAACTTGGCCGGCACCAACTCATTCAGGCAGCGGCTGGCGAGCAGCTCGCTGGCGGCGTTGATGTCGGGGGCGAAGAAACGGTCTTTTTCATAGAACGCCACTTTCTCGCGCAGAATCGCGCGGGCTTTTTCCAACACCGGCGAGGTTTTCAAGCCGTCGCGCAGGTCCAGGCCCTGGCACGCGGCCAACCACTCAACCGCCAACACACCGCGGGTGTTCTCGGCCATTTCCCACAGACGCTTGCCCGCAGCCGGAGCCATCGACACATGGTCTTCCTGGTTGGCGGAAGTCGGCAGGCTGTCCACGCTGTGCGGATGCGCCAGTGCCTTGTTCTCGCTGGCCAGTGCCGCCGCCGTCACCTGGGCGATCATGAAGCCGGAGTTCACGCCGCCATTGCCCACCAGAAACGGCGGCAGTTGCGACATGTGCTTGTCCATCATCAGCGAGATGCGGCGCTCGCTCAGGGAGCCGATCTCGGCAATCGCCAGCGCCATGTTATCAGCGGCCATGGCCACCGGTTCCGCGTGGAAGTTGCCACCGGAGATCACGTCGCCTTCGGCTGCAAACACCAGCGGGTTATCCGACACGGCGTTGGCTTCCACCACCAACACTTCGGCGGCCTGGCGGAACTGGGTCAGGCAGGCGCCCATGACTTGTGGCTGGCAACGCAGGGAATACGGGTCTTGCACCTTGTCGCAGTTCTGGTGCGACTGGGACACCTGGCTGCTTTCGCCGAGCAGGTCGCGGTAGGCCGCAGCCGCGTCGATCTGCCCACGCTGGCCGCGCGCGGCGTGAATGCGGGCATCGAAGGGCGAACGCGATCCCAGCACGGCTTCCACGGTGAGCGCGCCGCAGGCCAGGGCGCCAGCGAACAGGTCTTCGCCTTCGAACAGGCCGCGCAGGGCGTAGGCGGTGGACACCTGGGTACCGTTGAGCAACGCCAGGCCTTCTTTGGCGGCGAGGGTCAGCGGCGTCAAACCGGCGATTTTCAGTGCTTCGGTCGCTTCCAGCCATTCGCCCTTGTAGCGCGCCTTGCCTTCGCCCAGCAGCACCAAAGACATGTGAGCCAAGGGCGCCAGGTCACCGGACGCACCGACCGAACCTTTCAGAGGAATGTGCGGGTACACCTCGGCGTTGATCAGCGCGATCAGCGCGTCGATCACCTGACGGCGGATCCCGGAAAACCCACGGCTCAGGCTGTTGACCTTGAGCACCATGACCAGCCGCACCAGCGCATCGCTGATCGGCTCACCGACGCCGGCGGCGTGGGACAGCACCAGCGAACGCTGGAGGTTTTCCAGGTCTTCGCTGGCGATGCGGGTCGAGGCCAGCAGGCCGAAACCGGTGTTGATGCCGTAGGCGGTGCGATTCTCGGCGAGAATCTGCTCCACGCAGGCCACACTGGCTTCGATCTGCGCCGTGGCGCTGTCATCCAGGCTGAGGGTTACCGGCTGCTGGTAGATGGCCCGCAGTTGGGAGAGGCTCAGTTGGCCTGGAATCAGATTTAGCGCAGTCACATTCATGCTCCTTTGAATTGTTCTTAAAAAGTGTTCAGTGCAAACGGGGTAATACGCGGTGCAGCAAAGCGGTGTCCTGGAGCAGCGCGGCGGCGGTCGCGATGTCCGGCGCCAGCCAGCGGTCCTGCTCGTACGGCGGGACCTGTTCACGCAGCAAACGCCAGGCGCTGTCGGTGCCGGCGCCGAAGCGCTGCTCCTTCAGGAACTCGAACGCCTGGGCGGCCAACAGGTACTCGATGGCGAGAATCCGGGTCACGTTGGCCAACAGTTGATGCAGCTTGAGCGCGGCATTGGTGCCCATGCTCAGGTGGTCTTCCTGCAGGCCCGAGGTGACGAAGTTGTCGAGCACTGCCGGTTGCGCCAGTTGGCGGTTTTGCCCGCACAGGGAGGCGGCGACGTATTGCACGATCATCATCCCGGAGTTGACCCCGGGGTTGCTGACCAGGAACGCCGGCAGGCCACTGACGTGCGGGTTGATGAGACGGTCCAGACGGCGCTCGGCCACGGAGCCGATTTCGGCCATGGCGATCGCCAGCATGTCGGCGGCCAATGCAACCGACTGCCCATGCGGGTTGGCCTGGGACACCACGCGGTAGTTGTCCGGCGTACCGAGGACCAGCGGGTTGTCGGTGGCGCTGTTGAGCTCGGTCTCGATCTGGCGGGTGGCGTGCTCAACTTGATCACGCGCGGCGCCGTGAATCTGCGGGATCGAGCGGATGCTCAACGCGTCCTGGGTGCGAATGCCTTTGCTGCTGGCGATCACTTCGCTGCCATCGAGCAAGGCACGCAGGTTGATGCCGACTTGCTGCATGCCCGGGTGTGGCTTGAGGGCGATGATGGTTTCGTCGAAGGCGTCGATCTGGCCGCGCTGGGCCTCGAAACTCATGGCACCGATCACATCGGCCCATTGCAGCAGGTGATGCGCGTCGGCCAGGGCCAGGCAACTCAGGCCGGTCATGCACGGCGTGCCGTTGACCAGGCACAGACCGTCTTTGGCGCCGAGCACCACCGGCTGTAAACCTTCTGCGCTTAAGGCCTCTTGAGCCGGAACGATCTTGCCTCGGTAACTCACGTTTCCGACACCCAACAAGGCCACGCCGACGTGGGCCATGTGCGTCAGGTAACCCACCGAGCCCTGGGATGGCACTTGCGGCGTGATGCCGTGGTTGAGCAACGCCAGTAACGAATGCACCACCTGCGGGTGCAGGCCGGATTTGCCGTGGCTGTAGTTGATGATGGCGGCGCAGATGATTGCGCGGGTTTGTTCGTCGCTGAGCACCGGGCCGACACCGCACGCGTGGCTCAACAGGGTATTGCGCGACAGTTGGCTGAGTTGCTCGCCTTTGAGCGACACGTTGCACAGCGCGCCCAGGCCAGTGTTGACGCCATAGGCGCGTTCGCCGCTGGTGACGATGCGCTGCACGATGGCCTGGGCGTTGTCGATACGCGCCCAGGCGTGGCCCGAGAGTTCGAGTACGGCGCCGTGGCGGGCGACGGCGACCACGTCCTGCCAACGTAATGGCGCGTCTGCGATGATGATTTTTGCTGCCTGGGACATCTTTGTACCTTCTTCAATTCTTGTGCAGCTTCACTGGCGCCATCGCAGGCAAGCCAGCTCCCACAGGGGAATGCATTCCAAAGGTGGGAGCTGGCTTGCCTGCGATGGCGCCAGCCGGCTCACCACAAGGTCCGGATCAGACCACCGCCGCGCGGCGCTGAACAAACCGGTCCACATACTCATCCGCCGGCGAGTGCAGGATCTCGCGCGGGGTGCCGACCTGGATCAGCTTGCCGTCCTTGAGAATCGCAATGCGGTTGCCGATACGCACCGCCTCGTCGAGGTCGTGGGTGATGAACACGATGGTCTTGTGCAGGGTCTTTTGCAGCTCCAGCAACTGGTCCTGCATCTCGGCGCGGATCAGCGGGTCGAGGGCGCTGAAGGCTTCGTCCATCAGGATGATGTCGGTGTCGGCTGCCAACGCACGGGCCAGGCCGACGCGCTGGCGCATGCCACCGGAAAGCTGGTGCGGGTATTTGTTTTCGTAGCCTTTCAGGCCCACGGTTTCGATCCAGTGCAGTGCGCGTTCGGCGCAGACCTGTTTGGTTTCGCCGCGCACTTTCAGGCCGTAGGCGACGTTGTCGAGCACGCTCTTGTGGGGCAGCAGGCCGAAGCTCTGGAACACCATGCTGATCTTGTGCCGACGGAATTGGCGCAGGGCTTCCATGTCCAGTTGCAGAATGTCTTCGCCGTCCACCAGGATCGCGCCGCTGGTAGGGTCGATCAGGCGGTTGAAGTGGCGCACCAAGGTGGATTTGCCGGAACCGGACAGGCCCATGATCACGAAGATCTCGCCGGTGCCGATGCTCAGCGACAGATCGTTCACGCCGACCACGCAACCGGTCTCGGCCAGTACCTGGTCCTTGGTCTTGCCCTGGCCAACCATCGCCAAGGCCTCCTTGGAACGGTTGCCGAAAATCTTGAAGACGTTTTTAACTTCAATTTTGCTGACTGTAGTCATTTGCTCGCCTCATGCCGTGGACGACCATAGGCCTGGGTAATGCGGTCGATGACCACTGCAAGAATCACGATCGCCAGCCCGGCTTCAAGGCCGCGGCCAACGTTGAGGGTCTGGATGCCCACGAGCACGTCTTCGCCCAAGCCTCGCGCGCCGATCATCGAGGCGATCACCACCATCGACAGCGCCATCATGGTGGTCTGGTTGATACCGGCCATGATGCTCGGCAAGGCCAGCGGCAGTTGCACGCCGAACAGTTGCTGCCAGCGGTTGGCGCCAAAAGCGTTGATGGCTTCCATGACTTCGCCGTCGACCTGGCGAATGCCCAGGTCGGTGAGGCGAATCAGCGGGGGCGCGGCGTAGATCACTGTGGCGAAAATCGCCGGGACCTTGCCCAGGCCGAACAACATCAACACCGGAATCAGGTACACGAAGCTCGGCATGGTTTGCATGATGTCGAGCAACGGCATCAACACGGATCGCAGGCGATTGCTGCGTGCCGACAGAATCCCCAGTGGAATGCCGATCAGCACCGAGATCACTGTGGCGACCATCATCAGCGCCAAGGTCTGCATCAGTTTGTCCCACAGGCCAACCGCGCCCACCAGGAACAGCAAACCGACGATGACCGCCGTGGTCACCACCTTGCGGGTGGCGTGCCAGGCAATACCGCCGACGATGGCCAGCATCAGCCACCAGGGCGCCGCACGCAGCAGCCCTTCCAGGTTGACGATGGCCCATAGCAGGGTGTCGGAAATGTGCCGGAACACGTCGCCGTAGTTGGTGACCAGTGAGTCCACCCAACCGTTGACCCAGTCGGCGATGGAAAACGTAAAACTCTCAGGAAACATATCGTGCTCTCGATCCAGTGGGTTGTGGCCGGGCGCCCGGCTGCCTGTTGGGGCAACCGGGAACGCTCAACCTACAAGGCCGCGTCGATTTTCTTGGCTGCGTCGTCGCTCACCCAGGCGTGCCAGACCTCAGGATGTTCCTTGAGGAAAATTTTCGCCAGTTTTGGCGACTCAATTCGCTCTTTGGCCATGCGACCGAGGTTCTGGTTCAGCAAATCGATCGGCAGGTTGACCTTCTCCAGCACAGCCACCAGCTCAGGCGCCTGCTCGTGGAAGGTTTTGGACAGGCCCACCTTGATGCTCACACTTTTATCCACACCGGGTTTTTCTTCCAGCTTGACCAGGTCAACCTGGCCCATCAGCGGGGTTGGCGACCAGTAGTAGAACAGGATCGGCTCACCACGCTTGTAGCTCGACAGTACCGCCGCATCCAGCGCCGGGCCGGTGCCTGGGCGGAAGTTGGTGTAGGTGTTTTCCAGGCCGTAGCTTTTCAGCATTTCGCTGTTGTCCAGCTCACAGGTCCAGCCGGCCGGGCAGTTGTAGAAGCGGCCCTTGGACGGTTCTTCCTGGTCCTTGAATACCGAGGCGTACTTGGCCAGGTCGGCGATGTTTTTCAGGTCCGGCGCCTTGGGTTCCAGCTTGCGCTTGGCGTCGCCTTCAATCACGTAACGCGGTACGTACCAGCCTTCAATGGCACCAACGATTGGCGCGCCGACGCCAACGACTTTGCCGGCCTTCTCGGCCTTGTTCCAGACTTCGCTGCGGCCCACCCACTCCTCGGCAAACACCTGGATGTCGTTGCTGCTCAGGGCATTTTCCATGGTGATGGAGTTGCCCGGCAAGCTGTCGGTTTTGCAGTCGTAGCCTTTTTCCAGCACGGTTTGCAGGATGTCGGTGAGCAACATGCCGCTTTCCCAGTTCAGCCCGGCAAACTTCACCGGCTTGCCGGATTCGCACCAGCCGGCCGCCTGGGCGCCAGCGCTTGCCAGCACACTGGCTGAGAACAACGAGGCCAACAGGGTCTTATTCATTTTCATTGTTGTGACGCTCCCAATCTTGAAATGGATTACGGCAGTCAGTAGGCATCCTGCCCTGTCCACGTCCCATCAGGCTTGTGCAGCCAGCCCGTTTGTCGTTGTTGGTGTAGCGCCCTGCTCTACCGGCAGGATCAGATGATCGGGCACTGTGCCGTGCCATTTTTTCGCACAGAGGTAATAGAGGGCGGCGGGAAGCACCAGACCGATAATCCAGGAAATATCCACATCACCCAGCGCGGCCACCAAAGGGCCGGTGTAGAACTTGGTGGAGATGAACGGCAACTGCACCAGGACGCCGAACACATACACGCTGATACCCAGCAGGTTCCAGCGACCGTAACGACCATTCGGATCGGCCAGCGCCGGTACGTCATAGCGCTCGCGAGTGATGCAGTAGTAATCCACCAGGTTGATCGCGCTCCACGGCGTGAAGAACGCCAGCAGGAACAGGATGAAAGACTTGAACGCACCGAGGAACGAATGCTGGCCAAGCAACGCAATCAGGGTCGCGGTGCCGACAATCACCAGCACGAACACCAGGCGCTGCAAGCGCGTGACCTCCAGCCGGCCACGAAAGCCGCTGATGATGGTCGCGATGCACATGAAGCTGCCGTAAGAGTTGAGCGTGGAGATGGTGACCTTGCCGAACGCGATGCTGAAGTACAGCAGCGCAGCCGTGGCCCCCGTACCGCTCAAGCCCACGATGTAGGCCACTTCGTGACCGGCGAATTGCCCGTTGGACATGGCGGCGGCAAACACGCCGAGAACCATCGCCACCTGCGCGCCAATCACTGAGCCTGCGCCGGCGGCGAGGAAGGTTTTCACCGAGGACGTGTTGCTTGGCAGGTAGCGCGAATAGTCCGCCACATAAGGGCCGAATGCGATTTGCCAGGAGGCCGCGAGCGACACCGCCAGCAGAAAACTGCTCCAGCTGAAGTGGCGGATTTGCAGCAGTGCGCCCACGTCGGTCTGGCTCATCAGACGGCTGAACAGGTAGACAAAGGCGACCACGCCGATGACGCTGGCGACACGGCCGATGAAGTGGATCACCCGGTAACCGAGCACCGTGACCAGCACGATGACACTGGCAAAAATCAGAATACCGACGCTGTCGCTGACCCCGAACAACTGGCCCAGCGCCTGACCGGACAACACCGTCCCGGTGGCGGTGAAGCCCAGATACATCAGGCACACCAGCACGATCGGAATCGCCGCGCCATACACCCCAAACTGCACCCGGCTGGAAATCATCTGCGGCAGGCCGAGTTTGGGCCCTTGCGCCGCATGCAACGCCATCACGCCGCCGCCGATCAATTGGCCGATCAACAGACCGATCAACGACCAGAACACATCACCGCCCAGCACCACGGCCAGGGCCCCGGTGACAATCGCGGTGATTTGCAGGTTGGCACCCATCCACAGGGTGAACTGGCTCAATAGACGACCGTGTCTTTCCGCTTCCGGGATGTAGTCGATCGAACGCCTTTCGATCAACGGGGTGGTGTCATTTGCAGCCATGTTGTTCAACCTCTGATGGATTGTTTACGTGTACACATTGCTCTTTTGTGGGAGCTGGCTTTTGTGGGAGCTGGCTTGCCTGCGATACAGGCGACTCGGTCTGTCAGTCAAACCGAGGTGATGCCATCGCAGGCAAGCCAGCTCCCACAGGAACAGGGCCAGCCTTTATTTGATCATCGGAAGGTTGAGGCCCTGCTCTTTGGCGCAGTCGATAGCGATCTGGTAGCCGGCATCAGCGTGACGCATCACCCCGGTGGCCGGGTCGTTGTGCAGTACGCGAGCAATGCGCTCGGCGGCTTCATCAGTACCGTCGCAGACGATCACCATGCCGGAGTGCTGGGAGAAGCCCATGCCCACGCCACCGCCGTGGTGCAGCGACACCCAGGTCGCGCCGCTTGCGGTGTTGAGCAAGGCGTTGAGCAATGGCCAGTCGGACACGGCGTCGGAACCGTCCTGCATCGCTTCGGTTTCGCGGTTCGGGCTGGCTACCGAGCCGGAGTCGAGGTGGTCACGGCCGATCACGACCGGCGCCGACAGCTCGCCGCTGCGCACCATTTCGTTGAACGCCAGGCCCAGCTTGGCGCGCTGGCCCAGACCGACCCAGCAGATACGCGCCGGCAGGCCCTGGAAGCTGATGCGCTCGCGCGCCATGTCCAGCCAGTTGTGCAGGTGCGCATCGTCCGGGATCAGTTCTTTGACTTTGGCGTCGGTCTTGTAGATGTCTTGCGGGTCGCCTGACAGTGCCGCCCAACGGAACGGGCCGATGCCACGGCAGAACAACGGGCGGATGTAGGCCGGTACGAAACCCGGGAAGTCGAAGGCGTTTTCCACACCGACTTCTTGCGCCATCTGGCGGATGTTATTGCCGTAGTCGAAGGTCGGGATGCCTTGTTTCTGGAAATCCAGCATCGCCTGAACGTGCACGGCCATCGATTGCTTGGCGGCCTTGATCACTTCAGCCGGTTCGGTTTTGGCGCGGGCGCGGTATTCGTCCCAGGTCCAACCGGCCGGCAGGTAACCGTTGAGCGGGTCGTGGGCGCTGGTCTGGTCGGTGACCATGTCCGGTCGCACGCCGCGCTTGACCAGTTCCGGCAGGATTTCCGCCGCGTTACCCAGCAGGGCAATGGAGATGGCCTTGCCTTCCTTGGTGTATTTGGCGATGCGCGCCAGGGCGTCGTCGAGGTCAGTGGCTTGTTCGTCGACGTAGCGGCTGGCCAGGCGGAAGTCGATGCTGACCTGCTGGCATTCAATGTTCAGCGAGCAGGCGCCGGCCAGGGTTGCCGCCAGCGGCTGCGCGCCGCCCATGCCACCGAGGCCGGCGGTGAGGACCCAGCGGCCAGTCAGGTTGCTGTCGTAATGCTGGCGACCGGCTTCGACGAAGGTTTCGTAGGTGCCCTGGACGATGCCCTGGCTGCCGATGTAGATCCAGCTGCCGGCAGTCATCTGGCCGTACATGGCCAGGCCCTTGGCATCCAGTTCGTTGAAGTGTTCCCAGCTGGCCCAGTGCGGTACCAGGTTGGAGTTGGCAATCAGCACGCGCGGGGCGTTGCTGTGGGTCTTGAACACGCCGACCGGCTTGCCGGATTGCACCAGCAGGGTCTCGTCGTCGTTCAGGTTGGTGAGGCTTTCGACGATCTGGTCGTAGCACTCCCAGTTACGCGCCGCACGGCCGATACCGCCGTAAACCACCAGTTCTTTCGGGTTCTCGGCCACTTGTGGGTCGAGGTTGTTCATCAACATGCGCAGCGGCGCTTCAGTCAGCCAGCTTTTGGCGGTGAGCTTGTTACCGCGAGCGGCGCGGATTTCTACGTCACGGTATTTTGTAGGCTTGGTCACAACTGAGACTCCTCGGCGATCGATGCGCATACTTGATAGGTGCGAAGTGAACTCTTACACACACATCTCTACTTGTACATACAAGCATATGCAATCAAGCTGCCAACTTTTTGCGGGAGCTGTTGCGATTTTTTTGGAATGCGTACGCAGGCCTTGGAAATTAAGGCTTGGAGGCTGGATGAAATTTCTTTCGCAGGAGGATTACAGCGAGGGAGGGTTGTCTCGACAGCATGGTTTTGCGCCACGCTGGGGCGTTCGGTAACAATTTGGTGCGGGGCTGGAAACAGATTTTATGATCACTACAAAACAAATGTGGGAGCTGGCTTGCCTGCGATTGCAGTGTGTCAGTCAGCCAATCTGGTACTGATACACTGCAATCGCAGGCAAGCCAGCTCCCACAGTTTTTAACCGCGTGCGGTCAGTTCGATGATGCAGCTGCGGCCGCTGACGCAGATGTCCAGCAGCTGAGTGTTACCGTCCACTTGCAGGCAGTCATGATGGCCAAGCTTCTCGCCCAGCACCTTCACTTCATCCGCCACGCTGAACACCAGCACCGTGTGCGCCGTGCTGAAAAACCGCTGCACGCCATCAATCCACTGAAACCGCGCGTGGTAACGCTCAGGCGAATAGATCAAGTTGAAATCGCGAATCGGCCCGGTGATCAGGCGGCAAGACACTTCGCTTTCACCCTTGAACGCAAACGCCTGCAGCGGTAACAACCCACGCTGCTCCTCGCCGTCCACGGTCAGCACCATGCCCGCGCCCTTGATCACCGTGATCACGCGCTGGTAGCCCGCGAAAGTAGAGAACCCGCCCGACTCGGCGATATCGGCAATCGACAGGCGCCAGCCAAAACCGTCGAGGCCTTCGCCTGCGTCACGGGTGATTTCTTCGGTGCTGCCGCCGCCGTTTTTCCACGGCATGCGCACGTAATCGGCGGCGCGCCAGACTTTCACTGCACTCATTTACTGAAACGTCCTTCCAGGCTATGACGGGAACCGGGGTGGATCAAACGCGCGGCGGTCACCGGCTGGCGGCCGGACCAGGTGCGCCGCCGAATCAACAGGCACGGCTCGCTCGGTTCGATCTGCAACAGCTTGCACTCGGCAGCGTCGGCGAGGATCGCTTCAACCACGTGCTCGCCTTCAGTCAATGGCGCGACCTGGTTCAAATACGCGTAGGGGGTTTGCTGGGTGAAATCCTGCTGCAGGTATTCCGGCGCGACCAGGGCGTTGACGAAACGGTCTTCGATTTGCACGGGAATGTCGTTCTCGAAATGCACGATCAACGAGTGGAACACCCGCCCGCCTTCGCGCATTTCCAGGGCGACGGCGCGCTCGGAGCCGGCAGCCTCTTCACCCAGGTGAATAACCTGGCAGGTATGGCGGTGACCGCGCGAAGCGATCTCGTCGGCAATGTTGTGCACTTCAAACAACGCCGACTGGCTCTTGGGCTCGGCGACGAACGTGCCGACGCCTTGCATGCGCACCAGCAACCCTTCAGCGGTGAGCTCACGCAAGGCGCGGTTGATAGTCATGCGGCTGAAGCCCAGTTGGCTGACCAGCTCGCTTTCGGACGGTACGCGGTAATGCGGCGGCCAGTTGCCGTTGAGGATCTGCTGGCTGATCATCTGTTTGACGCGGGCATACAAGGGCGCCGGACTTTCGTCCATGTGGGCAGCCAGCGAAGACTTGGCAGGCGGAGTCGGCACAGGGAATCCTTGCAGGGGGAAAAGATGCATAGATTGCCGGAGTTTACCGAGCAGGCAAACGTCTGTATATGTATATACAAATAAACACACGACCGGGGTGCCTTGATCATGTCCGCTTTCTTTGCCGAACGCGCACTGCTGCCTAATGGATGGGCCAATGATGTACGTCTTGAAGTCAGCGCCGATGGGCTGCTGACAAAGGTTGAGGCCAATGCCAGCGCAGACGGCGCCGAACGGCTGAGAGGCCCGCTGTTGGCGGGCATGCCGAATTTGCACTCCCATGCATTCCAGCGCGCCATGGCGGGCTTGGCCGAAGTTGCCGGCAACCCGAATGACAGTTTCTGGACCTGGCGCGACCTGATGTACCGCATGGTCGGCAAGATCAGCCCGGAGCAATTGCAGGTCATCGCGCGGCAGCTGTATATCGAAATGCTTAAAGCCGGTTACACCTCGGTCGCCGAATTTCATTACGTCCACCACGACGTCAGCGGCCAGCCGTATGCCGATCGCACAGAGTTGTCGCGGCAAATCAGCCTGGCAGCGGCCAGCAGCGGAATTGGCCTGACGCTAGTGCCGGTGCTCTACACCCACTCCGGGTTTGGCGGCCAGGCACCGAATGAGGGCCAGCGGCGGTTTATCAACAGCACTGAAAACTACCTGGACCTGCAAGCGCAGCTCAAACCCATCCTCGCTGCGCAACCGGCGCAGCAACTGGGGCTGTGCTTCCACTCGCTGCGTGCGGTGACGCCGCAACAAATCCATGAAGTATTGGCAGCCAGCGACAAGGCGTGCCCGGTGCATATCCACATCGCCGAGCAGCAAAAGGAAGTCGATGATTGTTTGGCTTGGAGCGGCAAACGTCCGCTGCAATGGCTGTATGACAACGTTGAAGTGGATGAGCGCTGGTGCCTGGTGCACGCGACGCATGCCAATGCTGAAGAGGTGGCGCGCATGGCCAAGAGCCGTGCGATTGCCGGTTTGTGTCTGACCACTGAGGCCAACCTGGGCGACGGAATTTTTCCGGCGGTAGACTTTCTCGCCCAAGGCGGGCGCATGGGGATCGGCTCCGACAGCCATGTGTCACTGAGCGTGGTGGAAGAATTGCGTTGGCTGGAATACGGCCAGCGCTTGCGTGATCAGCGGCGTAACCGGCTGTATCGCGGTGATCAGCCAATGGTTGGGCGCACATTGTTTGATGCCGCGCTGGAGGGCGGCGCCCAGGCATTGGGGCAGCCGATCGGCCGGCTGGAAGTGGGTAAACGCGCGGATTGGATAGTGCTGGACGGTAATGATCCGTACCTGGCGACGGCCAGCGAAGACGGGATTCTGAATCGTTGGTTGTTTGCCGGTGGTGATCGTCAGGTGCGTGACGTGCTGGTGAACGGCAAGTGGGTAGTGCGGGACGGGCGCCATGCCGGCGAGGAAGAAAGCAGCCGGGCGTTTACACAAGTCTTGAAAGACTTGCTCGGTTAAAACTGTGGGAGCTGGCTTGCCTGCGATAGCCTCACCAAGGTGTAACTGATACACCGAGGTGGCTGCATCGCAGGCAAGCCAGCTCCCACATTGGATTGATGTTGCCCTCTGGTTATTGCGAGGTCTTCGCCATCTGTTTGTCCGACGTACGCCAAATCAGCCGCGTGGTGTCATACCCCTGCTGCCGCGCCCTGCTCAGCAGGTCTTCGCGGGTGTCGGCATTCACCGTTGGGGTGCGCGACAGGATCCACATATAGCGCCGGCTCGGGCTGCCCACGAGCGCCGTCTTGTAGTCGTCGCTGAAGTACAGCACCCAGTAATCGCCCTTGGCGACGCCCGGCAGCAGCGCCGTGAACCAGTTATTGAATTCCACCCAGAGCTTGTCGGTCTTGCCCGGCACTTGCGGCGTGGCCGTGCCCTTGGCTTCTTCCCACTTCCACTCGGTCGTCAGGCAACGGTTGAACACTGACATATCGCCGTCGGGCAGCAGTGTGTAACGGGCTTCGGACTGCGCGCAGTTACGCTGGAAGTACATCGGCAATCGAGCCAACTCATACCAGGTGCCCTGGTAACGCTTGAGGTTGACGTTGCTCGCGGTCTTGGGTTGCAGATCATCGCCAGAATGGCTGGCGCAGCCTGCCAAAAACAGGCTGGCACAAAGAAACAAAACAAAACGCATCATTCTTCTTCTCCCGCAGGCTCGCGCCCCGGTTTACTTCAGGCCTTGCCCGGAAAACATCAGAACTTTGTCACCGGCGTATTGCACGCTGATAAAGCTGTTTTTATCGCCCCACGTGCAACTGGACATACCCAGCGCGCCGGAACAATCGGTCGGCTTACCCAGCAACGACTCCACCTCAGCCTTGGCCATGCCAGCCGACAGCTTCGCGTAATTTTCTTGATTGACCTTGCTGCAAGCGGCCAACAGCACGCAAAAAGCCAGCAGGGCGAGACGGCGTAACGACATGGAAAAACTCCTGGAGAGACGAAGCAGTTGGGGTATCTGCCAGAAGCTTAGAAGGGAAAAGGGGTGTCTGGTTCCCGACGAGCGAAAACAAAAAAGCCCCGAAAACGCCGAAACGTTTCGGGGCTTCTTCAGTGACTGCAAGGCTTACTTTTTGTGATAAGCCGTCACACGCTCAACTTCTTCCTTCGAACCCAGGAACACCGCTACACGCTGGTGCAGGCCTTCAGGTTTGATGTCGAGAATGCGCTGATGGCCGTCGGTGGACGCACCGCCCGCCTGTTCAACCAGGAACGACATCGGGTTGGCTTCGTACATCAAACGCAGTTTGCCCGGCTTGGACGGCTCGCGGCTGTCGCGTGGATACATGAACAAGCCACCACGGGTCAGGATGCGGTGCACGTCGGCGACCATCGCAGCGACCCAGCGCATGTTGAAGTTTTTCTTCAACGGGCCTTCTTCACCGGCCATCAGCTCGCCGACGTAGCGGGTCACCGGCTCTTCCCAGTGGCGCTGGTTGGACATGTTGATCGCAAATTCCTGAGTGGACGCAGGAATGGTGATGTCTTCGTGGGTCAGCACGAAGCTGCCCATTTCGCGGTCCAGGGTGAAGCCTTTAACGCCGTCGCCCAGGGTCAGCACCAGCATGGTCTGTGGGCCGTAGATGGCGTAACCGGCAGCGACCTGCTCGGTGCCTGGCTGCAGGAAGGCCTTTTCATTCAGGGCTTCGTTCTGGCTAAGGTATTCATTCGGGCAACGCAGTACCGAGAAGATGGTGCCGACCGGTGCGTTGATGTCGATGTTGGACGAACCGTCCAGTGGGTCGAACACCAGCAGGTAGGCACCTTTCGGGTATTTGCCCGGGATCTGGTAGGCATTGTCCATTTCTTCGGACGCCATACCGGCCAGGTGACCGCCCCATTCGTTGGCTTCGAGCAGGATCTCGTTGGAGATCACGTCGAGCTTCTTCTGCACTTCGCCTTGGACGTTTTCAGTGCCCATGCTGCCCAGGACACCACCCAATGCGCCTTTGGACACGGCGTGGCTGATTTCCTTGCAAGCACGCGCCACCACTTCGATAAGGAAGCGCAGATCGGCAGGCGTGTTGTTGCTGCGGGTCTGCTCGATCAAATAGCGACTCAGGGTAACGCGGGACATGTAAGGCTCCGGAGAATGGGGGGCTGAAAAACCCGCGCAGTTTAACGCGAGTCGAGGGTTATTTCCTCTCATCAGAGGATTTAACCCCAATAGAGTTCACGGTTTGGCCACAGGCTTGCGCAACAAACTGTAGGCCATCGCCCCCAGTGCTGCCACACCCAGCAGGAGCACGGCCCATAAGCCGAGCTTCTTCCAGTCGGTACCGGCTTGGGGCGACGCCGCAACAGCGGGCTGCTTGACCACCACCTCACCCGCCACCGTGGCCTGGCCCACGGTGTTGAGACGCTCGGCGCTGTAGTCAGGGATCAGCGTGGACAGCGGCAGGTTGGCCGCCTTCACCGACGCATTGCCCAGCGCCAGCGTAAACGGCGGCTCACCCCGCGCCAGAAACACCAACTGCGTAGCGCGCACGGCAAAACGCAGGGCGGGCGCTTCCAAACCCAGGCCTCCACCACGCTCATCCACCTGCAACTTGAGTTCTGCCACCGTCTGGCCCGGCAGCTGCAACTCATCCTGCACCACGTCCTGACCGTTCTGGGTCAGGCGGTACAGCAAGCCACTGCTCAACGGTTGCCAGGCCTGACTGGCTTCACGGCGGCCCGACAAGGTCACAGGCGCCAGCGTGTTGGGTTGCTTGAGGTCGATGCGCAAACGCTCGACATTCAGCCCGGTCGGCAACTGCCAGCTGTACTCCCCCGCCTTGAGCCGCGCGCCCGCCAGCGGCTGCGACCACATCAGCGGCGCCGGCACACTGTTGCGGGTGGCGCTCACCAGCTTGGCCGAGGTCAGCTGCGGTGCTTCCTGCCCCTGCCACACCAGGCGCAGATAACGCGCCGATTGGCCTGGCAGACTCACGTCGTGTTGCTCCACCCGTTCATCGGCAAAGGACAGACGCGCCACCTGGCCATCGCCCCAGGATTGCCAGTGCTGCAAGTCATCGCTGGCTTCAATGCTGAAACGCTGGAAGCCGTCGCGCTCGCGGCTCCAGTCCAGGCTCAACTGCTGCAGCGGCGCCTTGATCGCACTGGCGTCCAGCACCCAGCCGCGCAGCACTTGCTTGCCCGATGTGGAGGGGCGCACTTCCAGCAGCGTGCCCTCGGACGTCGACTTCATGACCACATCCGGCAACGCCTCGCGGGTATCGGCGGCGTACAACGCAAACCACTTCACATCCGCCACAGTGCGACTCTCGGAGCGCTGCGCGGATTGACGCGATAACGCATAGGCCTGCGGCTCACCCGCCGCGTTGAACACTCGCACATCACTCAGATCAACCTGACGCGCGCTCAACTGCACCGCCAGCGGCAGCTCCAGGCGATACCAGGGGCCGCTGCCACTCACCGCCAACGGCACCTGTGTGGTGAAGTCCGCAGGACTTTCCTGGGCACTGGCTGCCGAACACAACAGCCACACCGCCCACCCGCTCAGACTCAGCTTGCCCATCAAGATAACGCTCCTTCGGTTTCAACCACGGGTTCAGCACGCTTGGGCGGCAGGGGCGCAAAGTAACCCACCACCAGCAGCAACCCGCCCACGCCGATAAACGAGACGATCCGCGCCAGGCCGCCACGGTTGCTCAGTTCGACAAAGAACAGCTTGGCCACCACCACCGCAATCAACGCTGCGCCGATCAGCCACACCTCGCGGCGATGGCGCAGGTGGCCGCCGATCATCAGGCCCAACGCGATGAGGGTCCAGATGATCGACAGACCCGCCTGCACCAGCATGGACTCCAGCAGCGTCTCCAGATGGAACGGCACGCCGCCCCAGTGGTGAGCGGCGCGCATCACCAGCGCGGTAAAAAACGCAAACAGCGAGATGCCTGCGACAGCCTGGGCGATCAGTTCAACCCTCGGCCCGCGCTCCGGCGCCACACTGCGCGACCACAGGTAAATGCCGAGCAGCGCGAACAGCAGGCCCAAATCCAGCGGATTGAGCAGCGGCACGTAGGGCAACGGCTCGGCCGTACCGTCACTGAAGATATTCGCCAGCCAGAACCAGCCGAGCATCAGCACTGCCAGCGGTAACGCGGCCAGCACGCGATATTCACGCGGGTACGCCGCCACCGGCCACGGCCAACTGCGTGGCGCGGCCGCCAGCACCAGATACAAACTCGGCAGGATCGCCCAACCCAGCCAGCGCCACGCGTTGTACTCGCTCGACAGCATCATCAAACCGTAACGCAGCTCCAGCGCCAGCACGCCGATCAGCATCCAGCAGCCCAACACATGCGCCACGCTCAACACCTTGGCTGGAACCAGTGCCGCCAAACGGCGCAGCGAGATGAAATGCACCACGAATACCGCCAGCCAGGCCAGCCAGCCAAACTGCGCCGCCGGGTGGTAATACTCGGTCCACGCCCCCCACAACACGAGACCCGCCGCAGGCATGAGCAACGTACTGGCGACACCCAAAGCCACCCAGCGCAAACGCAACGCCAGTGCCGTCCAAATCACCACGCTCAGCGCAGCCGCCAGCACCAACAGCGGAGCGTGCAACGCCGCAGGCGCCAGGCGCCACACTTCAATGATCACCGCCAAGGCCCACCAGGCCACGCCCCAAGCCAGCAAACCTGTAGACAGCCGGCCACGGGGCAAGCGCCACGCGCCGAGCATGGCCGCCAAGGCGATGATCAGCGGCGTCCAGGCGTTGGCCACGGGGTCGAGCGCAAAGAGCGCGCCGCCCAGCACTTGCCCAACCACACCACAACGCACAACTGCTGGCGAGCCGATACGCTGGCCCGCCCACAGGGTCGCCAGGCCAGCAACGGCCCAACTGACGATGCTGCCTTGGGTCGAAAATAACAGCGGCGCCAACAAGTAAGCGCAGCCCAGGCCAAGTACGGCGAGCCAGGGCGCACCCAGCCGTTCCCAACGCCGGGTATGTTCCGGCGCAGCGGTGTGGAGTTGATAAAAGCTGAACAACAGCGCCGCGCCCAACAACAACGCCCCCAATGGCGGCCCTTGCAGCAACGTGTCCTGGCTGTCGCGCAGTTCGCCGAGGAAGGCGAGCAACGAACCCAGTTGCAGCAATAAAGCGAACGCCCGCGCCAATGGTCGCTGCTGACGCAAGCCCAGCCAGAAGATCCCGGCGCCTTCCACGGCCCAGGCGGCGGCGGTCCAGCGCGCATCGAGCCCCAAAGGGATCGCGAGGCTGGCAAAGATCACCCCCAGTGCCAGACAGGTTTCGGCCAGCAATAAAGCGCGGCCACCGCTGAGCAGTCGCGCCAGCCCCATGTAAATAATGCCAAGGCCAAGCGCACTGAACGCGGCGGCAAACTCAAGGTGCTGCACCAGCGCGAACTGCAAGCCAAAGCCCACCAGCGGCGGGCCGAACAGCAGGCTGCCGTCGACATAATCGCCCTTGGCAACCGACCAACGCAGCAACGCGTCACGGCCTTCAGGCGCGTCCCCCCTCTCTAACAACTTGCGCCGGGCGAACAACAGGCCGATGGCCAGGTACATCAGGAAAAACAGGATCAGGAACGGTTCAGTACTCCACAGCAACTCCGGCGTATAGGAGCGCATGCCCCAGGCGAAGCCGATGCCGAAGGTGCCGACAAAGCCAATCAGGTTAAGCAAGCGCCAGGCCTTGAACCACGCGATCGCAAGGATGCCGGCGTTGAGCAAGGCGAAGTAACTGAACAGTGCGACGTGGTTGCCAGCGCCGGTGGACGCCAGGATCGGCGCGGCGAACCCGCCGAGAGCCGCCGCGCACGCCAGCCCCAAGGCATCCTGGGTAATCGCCAGAATCGCCGAAAACACCGTGACGGCCACCAGCAAACCCAGCGCCGCACCGGGATCGATCAGCGGGTGCAAACGCATCGCGGCAAACACCGTGAGGTACAGCACTGCGATGCCGGCGCCTTGCAGCATCAGGCCGTAATTGCTGTTGCGCAGGCGCAACCACCAGCCCAGGCCCAACAAGGCGATGGCGGCCGAAGCAACGCCCGCATAACGCAATTCGATCGGCACCACCACGCCTTCGGTGGCATAACGCAACAGGAAGGCCAGGCCGAGAAACAACAGCACCACGCCGACGCGCAGCACCGTATTGCCGCCAAGAAGCCACGCGCGCGCGCCGCTGATGGCGCGTTCGATCAGGTTCGGGCCGCGCGGGATGGCGGGTTCAGTAGGGCGAGGGGTTGCAGCCGGTGCCCAAACGTCGGCCGGCAGTAGCTGGCTGGGGGCGGTTTCCATGGCAACGGGCGTCAGTTCGGCGGGCAGCTCCCAAACCAGGTCGGGCACCTTGGCAGCAGGCGTCGGTTCAGGGATAGGGGGTTCGACAATGACGCGGGTGGGTGGCGTGGGTACTTCCAGCAGCCGCAGGCGCTCGCCCAGGGCAATCAGCGCCTTCTGCGTGGTTTCCAGCTGACCTGCCTGCTTGTGCGCCTGAGCGGCGAGCTGCGACAGGCGAATTGCCTGGCCAATGCCCAACCCCAACAGCGCACCGAAACCGGCATCGGTGAACGACTCATCGAGCGTCCAGCCGAGCACCAGGCCAATCAGCATGAAAATCCATTGCATGGTCGATATCCCTAGGCAAACCGAGGCTTAGTATATCGACGCAAAACCAATGTGGGAGCGGGCTTGCTCGCGAATGCGGTGTGCCAGTCGACATATTTGCTGACTGACAGACCGTATTCGCGAGCAAGCCCGCTCCCACAGGGGTTATTCGGTGCTTAATCCAACGCTTTCCAGATCTCGGTCGCGTACTCGCGGATGGTCCGGTCCGAGCTGAACCAGCCCATCCGCGCCGTATTCAGCACCGCCGAACGCCACCACGCCTTGGAATCATGCCAATGCTTCTCGACCGCCGCCTGGGCGTCCCAGTAGGAATCGAAGTCGGCACACACCAGAAAGCGGTCGTAGTCGATCAGCCCGTCGATCAAGCCCACATAACGGCCCGGATCATCCGGCGAGAACACCCCGCCCCGGATCGCTTGCAGCACGTCGTTCAAGCGATGGGACGCCGCAATGTCCGGCCCGGCGTTGAACTCGCCCGCGTGCTTGCGGGCTTCTACCTGCTGCGCGCTGAGGCCGAAGATGAACATGTGCTCGGCGCCGACACGTTCATGCATCTCCACGTTGGCGCCGTCCATGGTGCCGATGGTCAGCGCGCCGTTGAGGCCGAACTTCATGTTGCTGGTGCCCGAGGCTTCAAAGCCGGCGGTGGAGATCTGCTCCGACAAATCCGCCGCCGGAATAATGCTTTCCGCCAGGCTGACATTGTAGTTGGGCAGGAACACCACTTTGAGCAAACCGCGCACGGTCGGGTCGTTGTTCACGGTGCGGGCGATGTCGTTGGTCAGTTTGATGATCAACTTGGCCTGGTGATAACTCGCCGCCGCCTTGCCCGAGAAGATCTTCACGCGCGGCACCCAGTCGGTGCCCGGCTCGGCGCGGATCGCCTGGTACAGCGCCACGGTGTGCAGCAGGTTGAGCAACTGGCGCTTGTACTCGTGGATCCGCTTGACCTGCACGTCGAACATCGCCGCCGGGTTCACCGAAATGCCCAGGCGCTCGTGGATGATGTCGGCCAGTGCACGCTTGCTGTGCAGGCGCTGCTCAGCGAAGGCTTTGCGGAAGGATTGCTTCTCGGCGAAGGTTTCCAGCTCCGTCAGGCGGGTTTCCATGGTGTCGAGAATGTCCGGGCCCAACGCTTCCACGAGCATTTCGGTGAGCTGCGGGTTGGCCTGGTACAGCCAGCGACGGAAGGTGATGCCGTTGGTTTTGTTGTTGATGCGCTCCGGGTAGAGCTTGTGCAGTTCGGAGAACACGGTGCTGCGCATCAGTTGAGTGTGCAACCCGGACACGCCGTTGACGCTGTGGGAGCCGAGAAACGCCAGGTTACCCATGCGCACGCGGCGGCCGTTGTCTTCTTCGATCAGCGACACGGCGCGCAGCACGTCAAAATCGTGGATGCCCTTGGCGCGCAGCGAGTCGATGTGCTGGGCGTTGATCAGGTAGATGATCTGCATGTGCCGCGGCAGCATGCGTTCCATCAGGCCTACAGGCCAGGTTTCCAATGCTTCGGGCAACAGGGTGTGGTTGGTGTAGGACAGGGTTTCGACGGTGACGTCCCACGCCGCTTCCCACGGAATGTCGTGCAAATCCACCAACTGGCGCATCAACTCGGCCACGGCGATGGACGGGTGCGTGTCGTTGAGCTGGATGGCAGCGTGCTCGCCCAGGCTCAGTACCGAGCCGTGCATGTTTTTGTGGCGACGCAGCAAATCCTGAAGCGAGGCGGAGACGAAGAAGTATTCCTGACGCAGGCGCAGTTCCTGCCCTGCTTCGGTGCTGTCGGCCGGGTAAAGCACGCGGGAGATGCTTTCGGCACGGGCCACTTCAGCGACGGCGCCCAAGTGGTCACCGGCGTTGAAGCGCTCCAGGTGCAAGTCTTCCACGGCGCGTGCACGCCAGAGGCGCAGGGTGTTCACGCTGGCACCGCGCCAGCCGACCACCGGGGTGTCGTAGGCGACCGCCCGTACGGTTTCGTTGGGCGTCCACACTTGAATCATCTTGCCCGAGGCGTCCGCCAGGGTTTCGACGCTGCCGCCAAAGCCGATCGGGTAGATCACTTCAGCGCGCTCGAACTCCCACGGGTTGCCGAAATCCAGCCAGCGTTCGGTTTGCTCCTGTTGCCAGCCGTCAACGATCGCCTGGCGGAACAAGCCGTGCTCATAACGAATGCCATAACCGTGGCCGGCAATGCCCAAGGTCGACATGCTTTCCATAAAGCACGCGGCCAGGCGGCCCAGGCCACCGTTGCCGAGTGCCGCGTCGGGCTCCAGCAGGCGGATGCGCTCAAGGTCCACACCCAGCTCGGCCAGGGCTTCGCGAGCAATTTCCAGCACGCCAAGGTTGCTCAGGCTGTCGTAGAGAAGGCGGCCGATAAGGAATTCGAGGGAAAGGTAATAAACCCGCTTCTGGCCTTTGCGGTAGATACGCCGCGTGTGGTTCATCCAGTGATCGACCATCTGGTCGCGCGCGGCCAGGGCAATGGCTTCGAACCAGTCGTGGTCGAAAGCGTGGTCGGGGTCTTTACCCACCGCGTAAGTGAGTTTGGTCAAGACAGCCTCGCGAAATGCGGCTACCTCTGCTTCTCGTGCAAGCGGTTCCTGAGACATCGATGCGACCTCGAGCGAGATTGAAGGAGTTGCTAGAGCCTAGTCGGTCTGACAGACGGTAGACGCTCTGGTTCGGCAGTTTTTTAACTCATTCACGTTTAGCGGTTTTAGATGCAGGGGCCGTGCCCGATCACGCACTCGCGCAGCCTTTGAGCTGAAATCCGTAAAATATTGTTCAAAAAACCACCAATCCCGGTATGATCGCGCGCCCGGATACAGCCCCACCTTTTGGAACCCTGATGAAGCCTCAACTGATCGCCGCCGCGGAACTCGACCGTCTTGAAACGTGGCAGAAATACTCCGCGCACATGTGCGGCGGCTGCGTGTCCAGCTGCTGCACGCTGCCGGTGGAAGTGAAGATCAAGGACCTGATCCGCATTGGCATCGTCGATGAGTTCGAACTCGGCGACCCGGCGAAGAACATCGCCAAGCGTTTGCAGAAAGAAGGCATCGTGGAGCGCTTCAATTCCAAATCGGAAATTTTTACCCTGCAGCGCATGAGCAACAACGACTGCCTGTACCTGGATCGTAAGACGCGCTTCTGCACTATTTATGACAAGCGCCCGGATACCTGCCGCAACCACCCGAAGATCGGCCCGCGGCCGGGGTATTGCGCGTATAAGCCAAAGGAAGTGGTGCGCGAGACCAAGTTCAAGACGCTCGATAAGTTCTGATCCGATCGTTCCCACGCTGCGCCCGTAAAAGCGGGACGCAGAGCGTCCCAAGAGGCATTCCCACGCAGAGCGTGGGAACGATCAGACATAAAAAAACGCCCCCGGCCTTTCGACCGGGGGCGTTTTTCATTCAGCCTGAGTTAACTCAGTTCTTGGCTTTTTTGGCAGCGCGGGTACGCTCGCCTTCGTCCAGGATCTTCTTACGCAGGCGGATCGACTTAGGCGTAACTTCGCACAGCTCGTCGTCCTGGATGAATTCCAGAGCCTGTTCCAGGGTGAAGCGAACAGGTGGAACCAGAGCGATGGTTTCGTCTTTACCCGAAGCACGCATGTTGTCGAGCTTCTTGCCTTTGGTTGGGTTGACGCCCATGTCGTTGTCACGGCTGTTCAGACCAACGATCTGACCGTTGTAGATCTCTTGACCGTGTTCAACGAACAGCTTGCCACGCGCCTGGAGGGTTTCCAGGGAGTAGGTCAGTGCCTTGCCGGTTTCTACCGATACCAGAACACCGTTCTGACGGCCGGACATGTCGCCGGACTTCATGGTGTCGTAGCGATCGAAGATCGAGGTCAGGATGCCAGCACCGTTGGTCAGGGTCAGGAACTGGTTACGGAAACCGATCAGACCACGAGCAGGGATGTTGTATTCCAGACGCACACGGCCTTTGCCATCCGGCACCATGTTGGTCAGGTCGCCTTTACGCAGACCCATCTCTTCCATCACCTTGCCCTGGGATTCTTCCGGGGTGTCGATGGTGACGTTTTCGAACGGTTCCTGCTTAACACCCTCAACCTGACGGATGATCACTTCCGGACGACCAACGCCCATTTCGAAGCCTTCGCGACGCATGGTTTCGATCAGTACGGAGAGGTGCAGCTCACCACGGCCGGAAACTTTGAATTTGTCAGCCGAGTCGCCTTCTTCAACGCGCAGAGCAACGTTGTACAGCAGCTCTTTGTCCAGACGCTCCTTGATGTTACGGGAGGTCACGAACTTGCCTTCTTTACCGCAGAAAGGCGAGTCGTTTACCTGGAAGGTCATGGAAACGGTTGGCTCGTCAACGGTCAGAGGCTTCATCGCCTCGACGGTGTCCGGCTGGCACAGGGTGTCGGAGATGAACAGCGAGTCCATACCGCTCACGCACACGATGTCGCCGGCGAACGCTTCTTCAACGTCGATGCGGTGCAGACCGTGGTGACCCATCAGCTTCAGGATACGACCGTTACGCTTCTTGCCGTCGGCGCCGATGGCGACAACTGGGGTGTTCGGCTTGACGCTACCACGAGCGATACGGCCAACGCCGATAACACCCAGGAAGCTGTTGTAGTCCAGTGCCGAGATTTGCATCTGGAACGGGCCTTCACGGTCAACCTTCGGCGGTGGAACGTGGTCAACAATCGCCTGGTACAGCGGGGTCATGTCTTCAGCCATGGCGGTGTGTTCCAGACCGGCAATACCGTTCAGGGCCGAGGCGTAGATAACCTGGAAGTCCAGTTGTTCTTCGGTAGCACCGAGGTTGTCGAACAGGTCGAAGATCTGGTCCAGAACCCAGTCCGGACGCGCGCCTGGACGGTCAACCTTGTTGATGCACACGATCGGACGCAGGCCGGCTTCGAAGGCCTTCTTGGTCACGAAACGGGTTTGCGGCATAGGGCCGTCTTGAGCGTCAACCAGCAGCAGAACGGAGTCAACCATCGACATTACGCGTTCTACTTCGCCGCCGAAGTCGGCGTGGCCAGGGGTGTCCACGATGTTGATGTGGTAGCCGTTCCAGTTGATAGCGGTGTTTTTAGCCAGGATGGTAATACCGCGCTCTTTTTCCTGGTCGTTGGAGTCCATCACGCGCTCGTCGTTGAGCTCGTTGCGCTCCAGGGTGCCGGATTGACGCAGGAGTTTGTCTACCAGGGTGGTTTTACCATGGTCAACGTGAGCAATGATGGCGATGTTACGTAGATTTTCGATCACTTGTGTATCTCGATCAGAGGATTCGGTGTGCTGACAGGTCGTGGCAGCGATTAACAGTAGAGTCAGGCCTTGCCGTTACAGCTTGACGGCAGAGTCGGGGGGCCGGTGACGCAGGCCACAGGCAAACAGCCCCGGGCTCTTAGCTCGGTCGATAAACGCGCACATTGGCATGCCCCTCACTGAGCAAATGGTGGGCATGCAGGCGACTCATCACGCCTTTGTCGCAATACAGCAGGTACTGACGGCTGTTATCCAGTTCCTTGAAACGCGCGTTCAGTGCGTAGAACGGCAGCGTTTGCACGTCGATGCCAGCGATTTCCAGCGGCTCATCTTCAGCGGCATCCGGGTGACGGATGTCGACGACAATCTGGCCCGCCAGGGCTTCGCTGACTTCTTCGATTTTTACGTCCTGGCCCAATTCGTCGATCACGCGATCGATTGGCACCATTTTGGCGTTCTCGAGCGCACGCTCCAGAATCGCCATGTCGAACTGTTGCTCTTCGTACTCCACGCGGTTGCGCTTGGCGTGGGTCTTGGGGTTCACCGAGATGACCCCGCAATATTCAGGCATGTGCTTGGCGAAATCCGCCGTGCCGATTTCTTCGGCCAGGTCGATGATGTCCTGTTTGTGGCTGGCGATCAGCGGGCGCAATACCAGCTTTTCGGTCACACAGTCGATCAGCGACAGGTTGGGCAGCGTCTGGCTGGACACCTGGGAAATCGCTTCGCCGGTCACCAGCGCGTCGATCTGCAACTGATCGGCGATCCTGGACGCGGCGCGCAACATCATACGCTTCAATACCACGCCCATATGACTGTTATCGACTTTGCCGAGAATTTCGCCGAGCACTTCCTCAAACGGCACACTGACAAATAACACGCGCTGGGAGCTGCCGTACTTCTTCCAGATGAAGTGCGCGACTTCCATCACGCCCAATTCGTGTGCACGCCCGCCCAGGTTAAAGAAGCAGAAGTGGCTCATCAGGCCGCGGCGCATGATCTGGTAAGCCGCCACCGTGGAATCGAAACCGCCGGACATGAGTACCAGGGTCTGTTCCAGGGCGCCCAAGGGGTAGCCGCCGATGCTGTTGTGCTGGCTGTGGATCACAAACAACCGTTGGTCGCGAATTTCCATGCGCACTTCAATTTGCGGTGCTTTCAGGGAAATTCCGGCGGCGCCGCACTCGCGACGCAGCTTGCTGCCGACGTATTTTTCAACGTCCATGGAGCTGAACGGGTGCTTGCCGGCACGCTTGCAACGCACCGAAAAAATCTTCCCTTCAAGCTCGCCGCCAAAGTGCTGTTTGCACTTGTCGGTGATGTCGTCGAAGTCGCCCAGCGGGTACTCGTCGACCTGCAGGAAATGCGCGATACCCGGCATGCAGCTCAGGCGCTCGGTCATGTCCTTCAGGGCTTTGGCGTCGGTCAGGCGGGTTTCCAGCTCGAGGTTGTCCCACACGCCATTCACCACCACAGCCGGGTCCAGATCGCGGAGCACGGCACGAATGTTCTTGGCCAATTGACGGATGAAACGCATCCGTACCGGTCGGCTTTTGATGGTGATCTCGGGGAAGACTTTTACGATTAATTTCATGGAAACAGCGCGCGCCGGGCCTGCTGAAAAAGGGGGGCGCGGATTATAGCGGAAATCGCTCAAGGTTTAACCAGTTAATATGCATCAGGCGTAACGCGCACCAAAACGGGTCATTTGCGCAAATAAGCGCTACATTGAGGTGCGCTTTTTATTCCGTTTCAACGGATTGCACCTTTATAGGGGCCATTTTGAGGCAAAAAGGCCATGTTGGCGCACTGGCATGCAATTTGCTCTCTTGTGAGGCAGGTTGCCTTGGTCGAGTATTCGCGCCGGCATCACCCACATTCTAAGGGCTAACTCCACTACCCCAGCCCGAAGCCACCCGGAGGACACCATGTCGAAGTCGGTTCAACTCATCAAAGATCATGACGTTAAATGGATTGATCTGCGCTTCACGGACACTAAAGGTACTCAGCACCACGTGACCATGCCGGCTCGCGACGCGCTGGATGATGCTTTCTTCGAAGAAGGCAAAATGTTCGACGGCTCCTCCATCTCTGGCTGGAAAGGCATCGAAGCCTCCGACATGATCCTGATGCCGGACGACAGCACTGCCGTACTCGACCCGTTCACCGAAGACCCAACGCTGATCATCGTCTGCGACGTGATCGAGCCTTCGACCATGCAAGGCTACGACCGTGACCCACGTGCGATCGCCAAGCGTGCCGAGGAATACCTGAAGTCGACCGGTATCGGCGACACCGTATTCGTAGGTCCGGAACCAGAATTCTTCATCTTTGATTCGGTCAAGTTCAAGTCCGACATCTCCGGCTCCATGTTCAAAATCTTCTCCGAACAAGGTTCGTGGATGTCCGACCAGGACGTGGAAGGCGGCAACAAAGGCCACCGTCCAGGTATCAAAGGTGGCTACTTCCCGGTTCCGCCGTTCGACCACGACCACGAAATCCGTACCTCCATGTGCAACGCCATGGAAGAAATGGGCCTGGTTATCGAAGTTCACCACCACGAAGTGGCAACTGCCGGCCAGAACGAAATCGGCGTGAAGTTCAACACCCTGGTTGCCAAGGCTGACGAAGTTCAAACCCTGAAGTACTGCGTACACAACGTGGCTGATGCCTACGGCCGTACCGCTACCTTCATGCCTAAGCCACTGTACGGCGATAACGGTTCGGGTATGCACGTTCACCTGTCCATCGCCAAAGATGGCAAGAACACCTTCGCTGGCGAAGGTTATGCCGGCCTGTCCGACACCGCCCTGTACTTCATCGGCGGTATCATCAAGCACGGTAAGGCCCTGAACGGCTTCACCAACCCGTCGACCAACTCCTACAAGCGTCTGGTCCCAGGTTTTGAAGCACCGGTAATGCTGGCCTACTCGGCCCGTAACCGTTCCGCCTCGATCCGTATTCCTTACGTGTCCAGCCCTCGCGCTCGCCGTATCGAAGCACGTTTCCCGGACCCGGCAGCCAACCCGTACCTGGCCTTCGCTGCCTTGGTAATGGCCGGTCTGGACGGTATCCAGAACAAGATCCACCCTGGCGACGCTGCTGACAAAAACTTGTACGACCTGCCGCCTGAAGAGGCCAAAGAGATCCCACAAGTGTGCGGCAGCCTGAAAGAAGCCCTGGAAGAGCTGGACAAGGGCCGTGCGTTCCTGACCAAAGGCGGCGTATTCAGCGACGACTTCATCGATGCCTACATCGAGCTGAAAAGCGAAGAAGAAATCAAAGTACGCACCTTCGTACACCCGCTGGAATACGAGCTGTACTACAGCTGCTGATCCAGTAGCGCCGCGTAAAGCGGCGTGATGAAAAAAGACCGCCCTTGGGCGGTCTTTTTTTTGCCCGGAATTTAACCAACCGGGACGTGGCGATCGAGCATCCTGGCAGCTATCTGCGTGCCCATTGCACTGAGTTGGTGAATGGCCAGGGCAGCATCGCGGTGCTTGCCGTCCAGCTCTTCGGACAGGTCCAGCAACAGGGTGCTGACGGACGAGAAGGTTTCAAAACTGTTGATCATCAGGGCTTCGTCGTCGGCGTCGGGGGCGATGATGAAGACGGATGGTGGTGGGTTTGGCGTTGGCTTGAACATGGCTTAACTTCCTCGAATGAGGCCGCCATCGACTCGCTACTAAACGATTGGGTGGCAGCTGTGCGCAGGTTAGTAGACCGGGGAAGTTAAGCAAAACCGGCGCACCCGAAGATGCCCTGCGCACAGCCACCATAAAGATCGGCGCGGTACGAACTTAACTTACCCTCAGGCTACTAAACCTGATCGCTGATGAGCAGCGACCGGGCAACCTTAGAGACGACAAGCCAGCCGTACAAGCCGGCGGATTCTGGCGTAACTGTAGGCAACCGCGCAAGTTGAGGTAGCCTCTGCCTGACGCCGCTCATAACCTGCAAACCCAATTAAAAATGTGGGAGCTGGCTTGCCTGCGATAGCGCACTGTCAGCGACCTGTTGTATGACTGACACACCGCCATCGCGGGCAAGCCCGCTCCCACAGGAGATCAGCCTTGAAGTATCGACTTGTGTTCGCTCTGTTATTTTTCAGTGCCACAGCAAACGCCGCGCCCGCCACTCTCGAACCGCTGCTCAACAGCATCGCCGAACGCCTGGCCATCGCCGACCAGGTCGCCCTGAGCAAATGGGACAGCCACAAAGCCGTGGAAGACCGCCCCCGGGAACAGGACGTGCTCGCCAGCGTGAGAACCCAGGCCCCAGGCTACTCACTCGCACCTGAAGCAGCCGCGCAGTTTTTCGCCGCCCAGATCGAAGCCAATAAACTGGTGCAATACACCCACCTGTCCGACTGGCATTTCAAGGGCAAAGCCCCTGACACCCCGCGCCCGGACCTGGTCGGGAAAATTCGCCCGGCACTGGATCAACTGCAAAAAAGCCTGCTGCAACAACTGGCCGACTTCAGCCCCGAACGCAGCAACCCCCAGTGCCCGCAATGGGTTGCGCAGGCCGTGCACCAACCGCTTTACGACCCCCTGCAACAAATCGCCATGACTCGCGCCACTGCCGAACTGTGCATTTACCAGCCTTGAAGTGAACCGGGCCTGCATCATTCAAGGCCCTTTCCCACAGGATTATTGGAATGCCGGAATTGTCCGATACATCTTGAGCACTCAGCCCTCTACGATGCGGCCCCCCAACCGCCAATCGTTGACGGATTTTGTGATGAATCTCAGTTGCAAGGCTTTATGTTCGCTGCTGCTTGCGCTCAGCCCACCGACCGAACCACACGTAACGAGCGCTGACGAACCGGATGCCTGGACGATCGAGCAGCCTTACCCGGACAGCACGATGGTGCACGCCAGAATCAACGGCATCGCGACTCATATGGACAAAACCAGCATTGCGATCCTGCAAGTCGCCTGTTATCGCTCCCCTTCTCGCCCGATGATCTCACTGCTCACCCACACCGACGAGCTGCACTTCAAGCCCGACATGTATGAAGGCCCGGATGCCCGCTCCACCGGCCCGCTCAGCCTCACCACCGGCCCCCTTCCCACCCGCACCTACCGCGTCAACGGCTACTACAGCGCAGAGCCCTCCCAGCAACATGGCGTGCTGTTCAAACTCACCATGCCCGCCAATCGCCAGGAATTACGCGAATGGATCACCGATGCCATGCGCGGCCAACTCATCAAGATGACATTGCCCTCCTCCATCCCCGGCGACGCCCCGTTGACCGCCGAGTTTGTCCTGCCCCAAGACAATGACGACCTGCACGAAGTCATCAAGCCCTGCCTGAACAATCGCAAGAACACCCCCAAAAAGCCTTCCTGAATCCTGCCGACCGCCTTAAGCCTGCCTTTGAGCTGTTCCTGAACAGACTTCGCCAAACTGCACTATATTGGTGCGATACGTTGCACCCTTCTCACCTGATCAGCCCATTTTGGTTCGAAACTTCACGAACAAGCTGGCAGAACGCCACAGTTTCGCGCCCAAAACACCCATTTCAGGGGTTTCGCGCTTCTTTTCGGAGCCTTGGTTTGGTTTTTGCATTTTCCTTGTATCAGCGTGTGCCCGTAGCCCGCGCCTTGCTCCAAAAGAGGTCCTGATGACCATCAGCGATGCACTGCACCGTTTGTTACTCGACAACCTGACCACCGCGACCATCCTGCTCAACGACGACTTGCGTCTTGAGTACATGAACCCGGCGGCGGAGATGCTCCTGGCCATCAGCGGCCAGCGCAGCCATGGGCAGTTCATCAGCGAATTGTTCACCGAGTCGGCCGAAGCCCTGAGTTCGTTACGCCAGGCGGTGGAGCAGGCACACCCATTCACCAAGCGCGAGGCGATGCTCACCGCGCTCACCGGCCAGACGCTGACCGTCGATTACGCCGTAACCCCGATCCTGAGCAACGGCGCGACCCTGCTGCTGCTCGAAGTGCACCCCCGCGACCGCCTGCTACGCATCACCAAAGAAGAAGCGCAGCTGTCCAAACAGGAAACCAGCAAGATGCTGGTGCGCGGCCTGGCCCACGAGATCAAGAACCCGCTGGGCGGGATTCGCGGTGCCGCGCAGTTGTTGGCCCGCGAGCTGCCGGAGGAGCATCTCAAGGACTACACCAACGTCATCATCGAAGAGGCCGACCGCCTGCGAAACCTGGTGGACCGCATGCTCGGCTCCAACAAGCTGCCGTCCCTGGCGATGACCAACGTGCACGAGGTGCTGGAGCGTGTTTGCCAACTGGTGGAAGCCGAAAGCCAGGGTTGCATCACCCTGGTGCGCGACTACGACCCAAGCATCCCCGACGTATTGATCGACCGTGAGCAGATGATTCAGGCGGTGCTCAATATTGTGCGCAACGCCATGCAAGCCATCAGCAGCCAGAACGAACTGCGCCTGGGCCGCATCAGCTTGCGCACCCGCGCCCTGCGCCAGTTCACCATCGGCCATGTGCGCCATCGCCTGGTGACCAAGGTCGAGATCATCGACAACGGCCCGGGCATTCCTGCGGACCTGCAGGAAACCATCTTCTTTCCCATGGTCAGTGGCCGCCCGGACGGTACCGGGCTGGGCCTGGCCATTACCCAGAACATCATCAGCCAGCACCAGGGTCTGATCGAGTGTGAAAGCCATCCCGGCCACACCACCTTCTCGATCTTTCTGCCACTGGAACAAGGAGCCCCATCGACATGAGCCGTAGTGAAACTGTCTGGATCGTCGATGACGACCGTTCTATCCGCTGGGTCCTCGAGAAAGCCTTGCAACAGGAAGGCATGACCACCCAGAGCTTCGACAGCGCCGATGGGGTGATGAGCCGCCTGGCTCGCCAGCAGCCGGACGTGATCATCTCCGACATCCGCATGCCCGGCGCCAGTGGCCTGGACTTGCTGGCGCGGATTCGCGAGCAGCACCCGCGCTTGCCGGTGATCATCATGACCGCGCACTCCGACCTGGACAGCGCTGTCGCGTCTTACCAGGGCGGCGCCTTTGAATACCTGCCCAAGCCGTTCGACGTGGACGAGGCCGTGGCGCTGGTCAAGCGCGCCAACCAGCACGCCCAGGAACAGCAAAATCAGGAAGCCCCACCGGCCCTGACCCGCACCCCGGAAATCATCGGCGAAGCGCCGGCGATGCAGGAAGTGTTTCGCGCCATCGGGCGCTTGAGCCACTCCAACATCACCGTGCTGATCAACGGCGAATCGGGCACCGGTAAAGAGCTGGTGGCGCATGCGCTGCACCGTCACAGCCCGCGAGCGGCTTCGCCGTTTATCGCGCTGAACATGGCGGCGATTCCCAAGGATTTGATGGAGTCCGAGCTGTTCGGCCATGAGAAAGGCGCGTTCACCGGTGCAGCCAACCTGCGTCGCGGGCGCTTTGAACAGGCGGACGGTGGCACGCTGTTCCTTGATGAAATCGGCGATATGCCGGCTGACACCCAAACGCGCTTGCTGCGCGTGCTGGCCGATGGTGAGTTCTATCGCGTTGGCGGGCACACGCCGGTCAAGGTCGACGTGCGCATCATCGCGGCGACCCACCAGAACCTCGAAACCCTGGTGCACGCGGGCAAATTCCGTGAGGACTTGTTCCACCGCCTCAACGTGATCCGCATCCACATTCCGCGCATGTCGGACCGCCGCGAAGACATTCCGACGCTGGCCCGCCACTTCCTCAGCCGTGCGGCGCAAGAACTGGCAGTTGAGCCGAAATTGCTGAAAAGCGAGACCGAGGAATACCTGAAAAACCTGCCGTGGCCGGGCAACGTGCGTCAGCTGGAGAACACCTGCCGCTGGATCACCGTGATGGCGTCCGGGCGCGAAGTGCACATCAGCGACCTGCCGCCGGAGCTGTTGAGCCTGCCGCAGGATTCGGCCCCGGTGACCAACTGGGAGCAGGCACTGCGCCAATGGGCCGATCAGGCCCTGGCACGTGGCCAGTCGAACCTGCTGGACAGCGCCGTACCGGCGTTCGAGCGGATCATGATCGAAACCGCCCTGAAACACACCGCCGGCCGCCGCCGCGACGCCGCCGTGCTGCTGGGCTGGGGCCGCAACACCCTGACGCGCAAGATCAAGGAGTTGGGCATGAAGGTGGATGGTGGGGATGATGATGAGGGTGATGAGGGCTAGTTGATCGTTCCCACGCTCCGCGTGGGAATGCCTCCCCGGACGCTCCGCGTCCAAGCCTCACCGCAACGTTAGATCGGTGCAATGGTGACGCGGAGCGTCACACGATGCATTTCCACGCGGAGCGTGGGAACGATCAAGTTCCAGGACTGTGCACCGCTTCAATGCACCACGAACCGGCATCGGGCACGGATCCAACGCCCGAAACACGCGCCCAATTAAGAAAACATTAAATCCTGAAAACACCAAAGCCCCGTATTCCGGGGCTTTGCGCTTTCTGGAGAAATTTTTTGGCACACATTGCAAACTTTGGCACGCGCCCTGCAACAACCCCAGTACTACCCAGTTTCGGGGACCTTGGTACAGGCAGGCCGAGAATCCCCTCTTTACACCCGGGGTGCTTGATGCGGATCGCGTCGCGCCCCACACCCGTTTCGGGAACCTCGGTACAGGCAGGCCGGGGATTCCCTCTTTAACACCGAAGCCTTTGGCTTCACCCCGTTTTGGGAGCCCTGGTACAGGCAGGCCGGGAACTCCCTTCTTTACACCCGGGGCTTATGCGGCACAGCGCCCATAGCCCCAGCCCGTTTTGGGAACCTTGGTACAGGCAGGCCGGGGATTCCCTCTTTTATTGCTCTTGGAGATGGACCTCCAGCCGCCAGCGGCCATCAACCTTTTCCCCCTTCCAGTCCCCACGCAACGGCCGAGCCGCCACCAGGTTCAGCAGCAAGCCGCCATCAGTCTTGCGGATGCGCCAGTTCACATCCTTGTCATTCACCTTGAGTTGCCCTGCGCCAGCCTTGCCCTGCGCGTCGAACAGCAGCGCCACGGTGCCATCGATATGTTCGCCGTGCAGCTTGGGTTCGCTGTTGAACCACACCACCACACCGTCTGCCGCCGTTTCGACCTGTTGCAGTTCAACCGGGTCCGGGGTGGTCAGGCGACCGATCATCAAACCGATCATCAAACCCACAATGGCCAAAGAGCCCATCACGCGCGGCAATAGCTTCGGCCTTGGGTCGTCTTCAGGGGTAGAATGCAGCGCATCTTTGCCTTCGGAGCCGTGCATGTTTCACGTCATCCTTTTTCAACCAGAAATTCCGCCGAATACCGGCAACGTTATCAGGCTGTGCGCCAACAGTGGCTGCCACCTGCATTTGATCGAGCCGTTGGGCTTCGACATGGACGACAAGCGCCTGCGCCGCGCCGGGCTGGACTACCACGAGTACGCCACCTTGCAGCGTCACGCCGATTTGGCCAGCTGCCTGGAAAGCCTGGGGCACCCGCGACTGTTCGCGTTCACCACCAAGGGCTCGCGGCCGTTTCATGATGCCAGCTTTGCCGAGGGCGACGCCTTTCTGTTCGGCCCGGAAAGCCGGGGCTTGCCGGCAGAAGTGCTTGACGCCCTGCCTGAAGGCCATCGCCTGCGCTTGCCGATGCGCGAAGGGTGTCGCAGCCTGAACCTGTCCAACACCGTAGCCGTTGCTGTTTACGAAGGCTGGCGTCAACTCGGTTTCAAATAGCGCACAAATAAAATGTGGGAGAGGCCTTGTGTGGGAGCTGGCTTGCCTGCGATGCAGTCACCTCGGTGTGTCAGTCACACCGCAGTGATGCTATCGCAGGCAAGCCAGCTCCCACACTCGCCCGCTCCCACATTTTTTTATCGCGTCGACTTACTGAACGGTCGCCGAACCTTCTGTTTGCATGCGCTGCAGCTCTTGCGCGTACAGGGCATCGAAGTTCACCGGAGCCAGCATCAGCGCCGGGAACGAGCCACGGGTGACCAGGCTGTCCAGGGTCTCACGGGCATACGGGAACAGGATGTTCGGGCAGAACGCGCCCAGAGTGTGGCTCATGGACTGCTCGTCCAGGCCCTGGATCAGGAAGATACCGGCCTGTTGCACTTCAGCAATGAACGCCACTTCTTCACCGTTCTTGACGGTCACGGAGAGGGTCAGCACCACTTCGTGGAAGTCGCCTTCCAGGGCTTTTTGACGGGTGTTCAGGTCCAGTGCAACGCTTGGGGTCCATTCCTGGCGGAAGATGGCCGGGCTTTTCGGCGCTTCGAACGACAGGTCACGCACGTAGATGCGCTGCAGCGAAAACTGTGGGCCTTGGTCTTGCGCAGCTTCGGTGTTCTGTTGGTCAGTCATCGCAGATCCTTGTGATCTTATGGTCTTTTAGGGGTTAGGCGAGCAGCGCATCAAGCTTGCCGGCGCGCTCCAGGGCAAACAGGTCGTCGCAACCACCGATATGCCTGGCGCCGATCCAGATCTGCGGCACGGACGTGCGCCCCGCTTTCTGGGCCATTTCGGCGCGCACCTGGGGTTTGCCGTCGACCTTGATCTCTTCGAAGGCAATGCCCTTTTTCTCAAGCAGAGCCTTGGCCCGCATGCAGTAAGGGCACCAATCGCTGGAATACACGACAACCTGGCTCATTTCACTTCACCAGCGGCAGGTTATCGGCCTTCCAGCTGCCGATACCGCCGGACAGTTTGGCGGCGGTGAAACCGGTCTTGAGCATTTCGCGGGCGTGGGTGCCGGCGTGCTGGCCTTGGGCATCGACCAGAATGATGGTCTTGGCCTTGTATTTTTCCAGCTCGGGCAAGCGCGCGATCAGCTTGTCTTGTGGAATGTTCAGGGCGCCGACGATATGGCCGGCAGCGAAATCCTTGGCTGGGCGAATATCCACGACAACGGCCTCATCCTTGTTGACCAGCGCGGTCAGCTCCGACGTGCTCAGGCTGCGGCCACCGCGGCTCATTTCGTGAGCGATCAGCAGCGCCAGCAGGATGACGAAGGCACCCGCGAGCAAGTAGTGGGCAGTGGCAAATGCAATCAGGTGATCAACCATCAAGGAGGTTCCAGGGCGTTAAAATGGCGGTAAGTATACACAGCCGTCCGGGGGGGCCAACCCCCGTAAAGCGGTGACGTGGTTGGAACTTCGCTTTAAACTGCTACTCCCTTTTCAATTGTCTTCCTTTATTACGCCGCGAGAGGATCTATGACTACTACGCCTAAACCTTTGGTCCTGATAATTCTCGATGGCTTCGGACACAGTGAAAGCCACCACGACAACGCCGTGTACTCGGCCAAGAAGCCAGTACTCGACCGCCTGACCGCCACCGTACCCAACGGTTTGATCTCCGGTTCCGGCATGGATGTAGGTTTGCCGGACGGCCAGATGGGCAACTCGGAAGTCGGCCACATGAACCTCGGCGCCGGACGAGTGGTATACCAAGACTTCACACGCGTGACCAAATCGATCCGCGATGGCGAGTTTTTCGAGAATCCGGCTATCTGCGCAGCCGTCGATAAAGCGGTCGCCGCCGGTAAAGCCGTGCACTTTATGGGCCTGCTGTCCGACGGTGGCGTCCACAGCCACCAGGACCACCTGGTCGCCATGGCCGAACTGGCCTTCAAGCGCGGCGCCAAGAACATTTACCTGCACGCCTTCCTCGACGGCCGCGACACCCCGCCAAAAAGCGCGCAATCGTCCATCGAACTGCTCGACGCCACATTCGCTGCCCTTGGCAAAGGCCGCATCGCCAGCCTGGTCGGCCGTTACTTCGCCATGGACCGTGACAACCGCTGGGACCGCGTGGCCCAGGCCTACAACCTGATCGCCGAAGGCCAGGGCGAATTCCACGCCGCCACCGCCCAGGAAGGCCTGGAAGCCGCCTACGCCCGTGGCGAAAGCGATGAGTTCGTCAAAGCCACCACCATCGGCGAGCCGGTCAAAGTCGAAGACGGCGATGCGCTGGTGTTCATGAACTTCCGCGCCGACCGCGCCCGCGAGCTGAGCCACGTGTTCGTCGACACCGGTTTCAAGGACTTCGAACGCGCGCGTCAGCCGAAAGCCGAGTTCGTGATGCTGACCCAATACGCCGCCAACATCCCGGCCCCGTCGGCCTTTGCGCCGGGCAGCCTGGACAACGTGCTGGGCGATTACCTGGCAAAAAACGGCAAGACCCAGCTGCGCATCGCCGAAACCGAAAAATACGCCCACGTGACCTTTTTCTTCTCGGGCGGTCGTGAAGAACCGTTCCCGGGCGAAGAACGCATCCTGATCCCGTCGCCAAAAGTCGCCACCTACGACTTGCAGCCGGAGATGAGCGCGCCGGAAGTCACCGACAAGATCGTCGACGCCATCGAACACCAGCGTTACGACGTGATCGTGGTCAACTACGCCAACGGCGACATGGTCGGCCACAGCGGCAACCTGGAAGCGGCGGTCAAGGCCGTGGAATGCCTGGACCTGTGCGTCGGCCGCATCGTTGACGCGCTGGACAAAGTCGGCGGCGAAGCGTTGATTACCGCTGACCACGGCAACTGCGAGCAGATGTCCGACGAATCCACCGGCCAGGCGCACACCGCGCACACCACCGAGCCGGTGCCGTTCATCTATGTCGGCAAACGCGACCTGAAAGTGCGTGAAGGCGGCGTGTTGGCGGATGTGGCGCCGACCATGTTGATGCTGATGGGGTTGGAGAAGCCGGCGGAGATGACCGGGACTTCAATCCTGGTCTGACCTAAAACACACCGCAAAACACTGTGGGAGCGGGCTTGCCCGCGATAGCATTCTGCCAGTCGACTACATTAGTCACTGACACACCGCTATCGCAGGCAAGCCAGCTCCCACATTTGCATGTGGTGTCCGGGAGTTATCTTGCTCTTCAGCCCGAATTGGGCGTTTTTTTTGCCGCGCTTGGCGGGCATACTAGGCCGTCCCTTTCCCTGGTGTCGCCCGCCTCTATGCTTCGCGCCTTGATTACCCTCGCTCTTGTCTGCCTGCTCCAACCGGCGTTTGCCGACGAGCGCGCACAAACCCAACAACAGTTGGACGCTACGCGTCAGGACATTACCGAGCTGAAAAAACTGCTCGGCAAGCTCCAGGAAGAGAAATCCGGGGTGCAGAAAGACCTGCGCGGCACGGAAACCGAGATGGGCAACCTGGAGAAGCAGGTCCAGGAGCTGCAAAAAGAATTAAAGAAGAGCGAGTCGGAACTGGAGCGACTCGACGGTGAGAAAAAAAAACTCCAGAGCGCACGCGTTGAACAGCAACGCTTGATCGCGATCCAGGCCCGCGCCGCCTACCAGAGTGGCCGCCAGGAATACCTCAAGCTGCTGCTCAACCAGCAGAACCCGGAAAAATTCGCCCGCACCCTCACCTACTACGACTACCTGAGCAAAGCGCGCCTGGCGCAATTGAAGGGTTTCAACGAAACCCTGCGCCAGTTGGCCAATGTCGAGCAGGAAATTACCGACCAGCAGTCACAACTGAACGACCAGAAAAGCGCCCTCGACGCCCAGCGCGACCAGCTCGACAAGGTGCGCAAGGAACGTCAGGTGGCCCTGGCCAAACTCAACGACGATGTAAAAGCCCGCGACGCCAAGCTGCAAGCCCGCGAGCAAGACCAGGCAGACCTGGGCAAAGTACTCAAAACCATCGAAGAAACCCTGGCCCGCCAGGCACGTGAGGCCGAAGAAGCGCGGCAGAAAGCGCTGATCGCCCAGCAGGAAGCCGAAAAAAAGCGCCAGCGTGAGGCCGAACTGGCTGCCACCACGGACGCTCCGGCACCGCGTAAACCGGCACATGCAGCGCCTGGCCCACTGGTTTCCAGCAGCGGCGAGTCGTTCGGCGGGCCTTTTGCTTCAGCGCGCGGCAAACTTCCATGGCCAGTTGATGGTCGACTACTGGCACGCTTTGGTGAAACCCGTGGCGATGACACCCGCGCCAAGTGGGACGGGGTGATGATCAGCGCCGCCGCCGGCAGCCAGGTGCATGCCGTTCACGGTGGGCGCGTGGTGTTTGCCGATTGGCTGCGTGGCGCCGGTTTATTGGTAATTCTTGACCACGGTAATGGCTATTTGAGCCTTTATGGCCACAATCAGACTTTACTCAAGTCGGCAGGTGATGTTGTAAAAGCCGGTGAATCCATCTCCACTGTCGGTAACAGTGGTGGCCAGGACACTCCGGCGCTGTACTTCGCTATTCGTCAGCAGGGTCGCCCGAGCGATCCTGCACAATGGTGCCGTTCCCAAGGATAGGGCCGCATCTACACTAGGAGTTCGTTCGACATGCTGCATTTGTCCCGCCTCACTTCGTTGGCCCTGACGATCGCCCTGGTGATCGGCGCGCCGCTGGCTTTCGCCGACCAGGCCGCACCGGCTGCGCCTGCCGCCACGGCTGCGAGCTCTGCAGCGACCACCAAGGCGCCGCTGCCGCTGGACGAGCTGCGCACCTTTGCCGAGGTCATGGACCGGATCAAGGCAGCCTATGTCGACCCCGTAGACGACAAGACCCTGCTGGAAAATGCCATCAAGGGCATGCTCAGCAACCTTGACCCGCACTCCGCCTACCTGGGCCCTGAGGATTTCGCCGAGCTGCAGGAAAGCACCAGCGGTGAGTTCGGTGGCCTGGGCATTGAAGTGGGCTCCGAGGACGGCAACATCAAAGTCGTGTCGCCGATCGATGACACCCCGGCATCCAAGGCCGGCATTCAGGCTGGCGACTTCATCGTCAAGATCAACGGCCAGCCAACGCGCGGCCAGACCATGACCGAAGCCGTCGACAAGATGCGCGGCAAGCTCGGCCAGAAAATCACCCTGACCCTGGTGCGCGACGGCGGCAACCCGTTTGACGTGACGCTGGCCCGCGCGACCATCACGGTCAAGAGCGTGAAGAGCCAGCTGCTGGAATCGGGCTACGGCTACATCCGTATCACCCAGTTCCAGGTCAAGACCGGCGATGAAGTCGCCAAGGCCCTGGCCAAGTTGCGTAAAGACAACGGCAAGAAGCTCAACGGCATCGTGCTCGACCTGCGTAACAACCCGGGCGGCGTGCTGCAGGCGGCTGTGGAAGTGGTCGACCACTTCATCACCAAAGGCTTGATCGTTTACACCAAGGGCCGTATCGCCAACTCCGAGTTGCGCTTCTCAGCCACCGGTAACGACCTCAGCGAAGGCGTGCCATTGGCGGTGTTGATCAACGGCGGCAGCGCCTCGGCTTCGGAAATCGTCGCCGGTGCCCTGCAAGACCAGAAACGCGGCGTGCTGATGGGCACCACCAGTTTCGGCAAAGGCTCGGTGCAAACCGTGTTGCCGCTGAACAATGACCGCGCGTTGAAGATCACCACAGCGCTGTACTACACGCCGAACGGCCGCTCGATCCAGGCCCAGGGCATCGTGCCGGACATCGAAGTGCGCAAGGCCAAGATCACCAACGAGGTCGACAGCGAGTTCTACAAAGAGGCCGACCTGCAAGGTCACCTGGGCAATGGCAACGGCGGCGCCGACCAGCCAACCGGCAGCGGCGCCAAAGCCAAGCCGATGCCGCAGGACGATGACTACCAGCTGGCCCAGGCGCTGAGCCTGCTCAAAGGCCTGAGCATCACGCGCAGCCGTTGATATGCGTGTTGCCCTGATCATCGCCTTGCTGTGCAGCCTGGCCGGGGTCGCCCATGCGACCCCGGCCAGTGAGCCCTCAAAAGCCTACCTGACCCTCATCATCGACGACCTCGGGCAAAACCTGCCCCGGGATCGTCGCGTGTTGGCCCTGCCCGGGCCTGTGACCACCGCGATCATGCCCGACACGCCCCACGCCGCCGAATTCGCCCGTGAGGCGCACAAGGCCGGCAAGATCGTGATCCTGCACATGCCCATGGACCCGGCCACAGGCCCATTCGCCTGGCACCCCGAGCTGCCCATCGAAGAACTCGGCAAACGCCTGGACGCCGCCTTCAAGGCTGTGCCCTACACCGCCGGCATCAACAACCACATGGGCAGCCGCATGACCGCGCAACCGGAGGCGATGGCCTGGCTGATGGCCGAGTTGCAGCGGCGCAACAAGTTCTTCGTCGACAGCCGCACCAGCGCGCAAACCGTAGCGGCGGCCGAAGCCCAGAAGATTGGCTTGGCCCACGTCTCGCGGGATGTGTTTCTCGATGACGAGCGCACCGAAGCAGCCATCACCACGCAACTGCAAACCGCGATCAAGCTGGCCCATAAACAGGGTTCGGCGGTGATGATCGGCCACCCCTACCCGCAGACCCTGGCGGTGCTTGAGCGTGAATTGCCCAAGCTCAAGGCCCAGGGCGTCGACTGGATTGATATCAAGTTGATGATCAGCGTGCGCAGTAACCGCGCCATGGCGGGCCACGGAAAAGACGGGGTTTATCGCTAGCGTTCAAGCACGCCCCCCCACCCTAAATAGCTACCGCCCACGCCTGTGCAAAGTTTTCGATAGTAACTGCGGCCGCTTGCCCTGAGGGCAACGCAGCGCATCAGAACTTTCGAGACACAGGAGTGCTCACGATGAAATCGCTTCAATTCAAAGACCTGCTGATAAATTTCACCACCGAGTTTGACCATTGCTGGAACGACCGAGGGTCAGGCGCCGATCAGCCTTTTACTGTCTGGCGACCCTCGACCTCCGCGGATGCACTCAGTCAATTCTCTTCCCTGGGTGATGTTGCGGTCGCCAGCCATCGCAACATAAATCAACAGAGAGTGGTCGCCGTCGTCAGCGACGCCAACCAAACGGATGGCACCGCACTTCGCCCCCCGGACGATTATCAATTGGTCTGGAGGGATGCCGGTTCAGGCGCTGTAGCCAGTGTTTCGATCTGGCGTCCAGTTCCACCTCCAGGCTACGTGGCCATGGGGCACATGTGCGGAATGGAGCACGAAAAACCATCGCGCAACGCCGTACGCTGCGTCAGGGCTGACTTGGTGATCGCGTCGAGCATTGGGGACCGAATCTGGGGTGACCACGGCAGTGGTGCAGACAAAGATTTCAGTGCCTGGACGATCTCCCCGCCCCGCGCCGCGCCTGGTGAAATCAACCTCGCACCCAGCACTTTTATTGCCCATGCCAGTCATGGAAAGCCGTCTGAGCGCACCCCGACCTATTCGCTGCGCCTGGCGCTCACCGCGCCAGTGATTATCCCAACGCCACCGCCTGAACTGTCCGCGTATGAACAGCCAAGCCTCGCGCAACCCAGCCATGCGTCCACCGTCTGCGAACTGCCTTGGTTTTGTGTTCTGGATCCGGCACTGATGCTCACCCGGCAATTGACAGAGTCTCCTTATTATCAAGTGCAACGCACCGATACCTACGTGCTTGCCGGCTTCGGACACAACCAGAGCGCAGTCAGCAAACCCATTAGCTGGACGGCGACCAAGGGCGCCAATGGCAATGACACTCGAACGCTCAGATCCATCTCGAGCGTTGAGTTGTTTACCCAGTGGCCTGCCAACCCCCATGTGTTCATGACGCGTTTCAGCGCACAACTCGACTCTGAGTTCACCCATACCCAGCACTCCATCAGCCCCTGGCTTGAAAGCTCGCCGCTGGAAATCATTACCTACATCCCGGCGAACAAAGCGGTCGCCGGCTATCTCATACAAAGCGAATATAAATTGCTGCGCCAGGACGGCAGCCAGGTCGGCAACGCCGTCATCTTTACCAACGGCGAACAGGTGCACATGAGCGAGTTTCCAGCGCCTGCACCTGCGCCTGCAATCGGCGAAGAGCAACCCCCGGCTGTGTCGCCGGAGGCTGACAACGACCTAGAGATAGTGATCGACGATTTTATCGACCCCACCCTCCCGTCTTAACTGATCCAGTGCCGCCTGAAGTTTGGCCACAACGTCGTCCGGCACTTGCTTGTTCAACGCCAGGTACAACTGCGCGCTATTGAAGCGCAGCACGGTTTTGAGTTGGGTTACCCCGACCTGGCGGGCCAGATACCGGCCTGCCGGGTCGCCGGTGGCCCACAGGTCGATCTGGCCATCCATCAGCTTTTGTGCGTTGTCCTGGTCGCGCAGCGCCACGATCGGGTTGAGCCCCTGCTTCTCCAGGGTTTCGGCAATGGCGTCGCCTTTGTAGGCGCCGATCTTGTAACGGCGCGCGTGCTCAAGGTCTTCCAGCTCGATCTTGCTGTCAGCCTTGGCCAGCATCACCCAATCATCCGGGCCGATGGGACCGACCCATTTGAACAAGGCTTCGCGGTCCGGCAGGCGCGCCATTACGAACACGCCGTAGCCGGGTTTTTCCAGGGCGAGTTTGTAGATTCGCTCCCAGGGAAAACGCAGGGTCAGGTTGTAGGAAATGCCGGCACGCTTGAAGGTTTCGCGCACGATGTCGACGGCGATGCCTTCGATGTTCTCGTCCTTGGCGAAGTTCTTGCCGTTTTTTGCCATGTTGTAGGGTGGGAAGTTTTCCGTCAGCAACACCAGGGAGGCGTCAGACGGTTCTTCGGCACGGGCCGAGCCTGCCAACAGGATGGAAGTACTGGCCAAGGCGAGCAGCAGGTGTTTGAACATGAATAGTACCGAAGTCCATGGCAAGCGCAGAGAGTGCCGCGCGCCTGCCATGGTGTCCAGCAGCGTTTAGCGAACGACGATACCGCGCGCCGCCATGTACGCCTTGGCCTCGGGCACGGTGTATTCGCCAAAGTGGAAAATACTCGCCGCCAGCACGGCGCTGGCGTGGCCTTCGGTCACACCGTCAGCCAGGTGCTGCAGGTTGCCGACGCCGCCGGAAGCGATCACCGGAATGCCCAGTGCATCGCTGATGGCGCGGGTTACGCCCAGGTCGAAGCCGTTTTTCATACCGTCCTGGTCCATGCTGGTCAGCAGGATTTCACCGGCGCCCAGGCCTTCCATCTTCATCGCCCACTCCACCGCGTCCAGGCCGGTCGGCTTGCGACCGCCATGGGTGAAGATCTCCCAACGCGGGGTTTCGCCCGGGCCGGAGACTTTCTTGGCGTCGATGGCCACCACGATGCATTGCGAGCCGAAGTGCTGCGCGGCTTCGCCAACGAACTCCGGGTTGAACACCGCGGCGGTGTTGATCGAGACCTTGTCCGCGCCGGCATTGAGCAGGTTGCGAATGTCTTGCACGGTACGCACGCCACCGCCCACGGTCAGCGGGATAAACACCTGGCTGGCCATGCGCTCCACGGTGTGCAGCGTGGTGTCGCGGCCATCAACGCTGGCGGTGATGTCGAGAAAGGTAATCTCGTCAGCACCCTGCTCATCGTAACGACGGGCGATTTCCACCGGGTCACCGGCGTCGCGAATGTTCTCGAACTTGACGCCCTTGACCACGCGACCGTTGTCGACGTCCAGGCAAGGGATGATGCGTTTGGCCAGCGCCATGGTCAGTCCTCAGCCGTTGTAGGCGTCGCAGTAAGCCTGGGCTTCGGCGACGTCCAGGGTGCCTTCGTAGATCGCACGACCGGTGATGGCGCCGATGATGCCGGGTGCCTTGGCGTCGAGCAGCGACTTGATGTCACCCAGGTTGTGAATGCCGCCGGAAGCGATCACCGGAATCTTCGTGGCCGCCGCCAGCGCAGCGGTGAACGGCACGTTGCAGCCCTGCATCATGCCGTCTTTGGCGATGTCGGTATAAACAATGGCGGACACGCCGTCAGCTTCAAACTGCTTGGCCAGGTCGATCACCTGCACGGTGCTGATTTCAGCCCAGCCGTCGGTGGCGACGAAACCGTCTTTGGCGTCCAGGCCCACGATCACTTTACCCGGGAACGCGCGGCAGGCTTCGGCGACGAACGCCGGGTCTTTCACGGCCTTGGTGCCGATGATCACGTAGCTCACGCCAGCTTTGACGTAGTGCTCGATGGTTTCCAGGGAGCGGATGCCGCCACCGATCTGGATCGGCAGATGCGGGTAGCGCTTGGCGATCGCGGTGACCACTTCGCCATTGACCGGCTGGCCTTCGAAGGCGCCGTTCAAGTCCACCAGATGCAGACGACGGCAGCCCCCTTCCACCCATTTGGCAGCCATGCTGACCGGGTCATCGGAGAACACGGTGGAGTCTTCCATGCGGCCTTGGCGCAGGCGTACACACGCGCCGTCCTTGAGATCGATAGCGGGGATAATCAGCATCTGGCAAACCTTATTCGATAGTCAGCAATGCTTGAGAAATCAGGGTTTCTCAAGCGACCACAAGTCGCTTTCGATGCTTTCGAACCTTTCTTTAAGGAGCGTCTGCGTGTCGAAAATCGCCTTGTTGTAATAGTGCGGCGCAACTTCGGTGGTAAACAGCTCAAGAATCTCGGCGACCTCGAACGAGCCCAGCTGGAGCTCGAAACGGTCCTCCATGAAGCGCTTGATCTTGAGGGTAGCTTCACTCTCCTGTTCAGGCGTGAGGCTCAAGACCGGCAGCTTCGGCTTCTTGGCCATTACCAGCGGCCATCCCACGCGGCGAAGTTCTGCAACAATTGCAGGCCATGGGTATGGCTCTTCTCCGGGTGGAACTGCACGGCAAAGCGCGAGCCTTCAGCCAGCGCGGCGGCGAAGTCGACGCCGTAATGCCCGCCACCCACCACCTGATCCGGCTTGCCGGCGGCGATGTAGTAGCTATGCACAAAGTAGAAACGCGCCATGTCCGGCACTTCGTGCCACAGCGGGTGATCCACGGTCTGGCGCACTTCGTTCCAGCCCATGTGCGGGACTTTCAGGTGGGCGCCGTCTTCGTGCAGGTCTTTGCCAAAGAACTTCACCTGGCCGGGAAACAGGCCGATGCAGTCCACGCCGTCGTTCTCTTCACTGCGCTCGAGCAAGGCTTGCATGCCCACGCAGATGCCGAGGAACGGGCGGTCCTGGCTGACTTCGCGCACCAGGCTGTCAAAGCCCAGGCGGCGGATCTCGGCCATGCAATCGCGAATCGCGCCAACACCCGGAAACACTACCCGGTCAGCTTCGCGAATCACGTCGGCATCGCTGGTGATCAGCACCTTGCCGGCACCCACGTGTTCGAGGGCCTTGGCCACCGAGTGCAGGTTGCCCATGCCGTAATCGATAACCGCGACCGTCTGCATTACAGAACGCCCTTGGTCGACGGCATTTGCCCGGCCATGCGGTCATCCAGCTCCACGGCCATGCGCAGCGCGCGGCCGAACGCCTTGAACACGGTTTCGATCTGGTGGTGGGTGTTGGTGCCGCGCAGGTTGTCGATGTGCAGGCTGACGAGTGCGTGGTTGACGAAACCCTGGAAGAATTCCTGGAACAGGTCGACGTCAAAGCCGCCCACGGTGGCGCGAGTGAAAGGCACGTGCATCTGCAGGCCTGGGCGGCCGGAGAAGTCGATGACCACACGCGACAGCGCTTCGTCCAGCGGGACATAGGCGTGGCCGTAGCGACGGATGCCTTTCTTGTCGCCGATCGCCTTGGCAAATGCCTGGCCGAGGGTAATGCCTACGTCTTCCACCGTGTGGTGGTCGTCGATATGCAGGTCGCCCTTGCTGACGATATCCAGGTCGATCAGCCCGTGACGGGCGATCTGGTCCAGCATGTGCTCAAGAAAAGGGACACCGATATCAAATCGGGCCTTTCCGGTGCCATCCAGGTTGATCGAGGCTTTGATCTGGGTTTCCAGAGTGTCGCGCTCGACGGATACCTTACGTTCAGCCATCACCAGCTCCGCAAAATCATTGGGCGAAAAAGGCAGCCATTATAGGGGCGCGGGCGCTAAACAGAAACAACGGAGGGGATAAGACTGACGAGTTGAAGCGAGGAATGTCGGGGATAGACATGTGTGTACATGTGGGTACCCGCTTATGTGGCGAGCGGGCTTGCCCCGCGTTGGGCTGCGAAGCAGCCCCAAAACTTACCTACGCGTTTTGACTGAAAAAACGCGCCGGTCTCATTGGGGTCGCTTCGCGACCCGACGCGGGGCAAGCCCGCTCGCCACAAAAAGCCGGTCCCTACAGACATTGCATCAGTGGAACAGGACAGCCGTTTTCTGCAAGGTCACCCACACACCCCACGCCAACGGAATACCCACCACCAGCCAGGCGGCGATCGCCATTGGCACAGTGCCGGACGCCGCTTTCCACTCGAGCGAGGTGGAAGCATCAGCGCCTTTGTCATGACCCAGCGCTTGTTCAGCGGCCAGTTCGGCATCGGTCATGAAGTACTTGTCCGCCACCGGGCGCACCAGCAGGTTGCAGATGAAACCCAGCACCAGCAGGCCGGCGAGGATGTACAAGGTGATGTCGTAGGCCGCAGCGCGTTCAACGCCGATGCTCAGCTGATATTCACGCAGGTAGTTCACCAACACCGGGCCCAGCACGCCGGCTGCGGCCCAGGCGGTCAGCAGGCGACCGTGGATCGCGCCGACCATTTGCGTACCGAACAGGTCAGCCAGGTAAGCCGGAACGGTCGCAAAACCGCCGCCGTACATCGACAGGATGATGCAGAACGCCGCCACAAACAGCGCCACGTTGCCCAGGTGACCCAGGTTCGGGATCAGCGCGTACAGGGCAAAGCCCAGGGCGAAGAACACGAAGTAGGTGTTTTTGCGGCCCAGGTAGTCGGAGAACGACGCCCAGAAGAAACGGCCACCAATGTTGAACAGGCTGAGCAAACCGGTGAAGCCGGCCGCGATGGCTGCAATAGATGCCAACTGGCCCGCATCCAGCTGACCGAATGTCAGACCGTTACCCAGCAACTTGCCACCGAACACTTCCTGCAACAGTGGCGAAGCCATGCCGAGGATGCCGATACCGGCGGAGACGTTCAGGCACAACACCAGCCATACCAGGCGGAATTGCGGGGTTTTCCAGGCCACGTTCACGTGCACGTGACGGTGAGTGATCATCGCGTTGCTGGCTTTTTTCGCCGGGGCGGTCCAGCCCTCAGGCTTCCAGCCGGTTGGCGGAACGCGGTATGAGAGTGCGCCGCCGATCATGAACACGAAGTAGATCACGGCCATGACCGCAAAGCTCTGCCATACACCGACGCTGGTCGGGGAAGCAAAGTGGCCCATCAAGGCCGCTGCCAACGGGGCGCCAACCATTGCGCCGCCGCCGAAGCCCATGATCGCCATGCCGGTGGCCATGCCGCGCTTGTCCGGGAACCACTTGATCAGGGTCGATACGGGCGAGATATAGCCCAGGCCCAGGCCGATACCGCCGATCACGCCGGAGCCGATCCACATCAGCCAGATCTGGTGGGTGTACACACCCAACGCCGAGATCAGCAAGCCACCACACCAGCACAGCGCCGACACAACGCCCGCCTTACGCGGCCCGGCGTGTTCCAGCCAGCCGCCCCAGATGGCTGCCGAGCAGCCCAGGAAGATGAAGAACAGGGTGTAGATCCAGCCCAGCATGGAAATCGGCCAATCGCACTGGGACGAAAAGACTTGGGCGATGAAGCTCATGTCCGGCGCGCAGGCGACCGGTGCGGTGATACCCAAGGCTTTGGACAGTGGCAGCCAAAACACCGAGAACCCGTAGGCCATGCCGATGCACAGGTGGATGGCCAGGGCGGCCGGTGGAACCAGCCAGCGGTTGAAGCCGGGCTTGGCGATAATGCGCTCCTTGGACAGGAACGCAGGCTGTGCGGCAGTTGAACCTGCCACAGTGCTAGTGCTCATTGGTGTTTCCCCCAGTTATTAGTATGTGCCCGTCAGGCGCTCTCTCCCTCGGCCTTGCACGCAGAGCGTTGGCCGTTGTTGTTGAGTAAAGCTCCATTTAAACGCGACGTTGTGTCGCAGACGACAGACGAACCTGCGCAGATTAGCACCTGTGGATGACAGAAAAACCAAACTGATATCACCTTTTTCGCGCGGCCTGATTTGTTTGACGTCAAATTCCCGTTTTGACGCGGCTAGATACAATGTAACGATGGGGGAACTGACGCACGCCGCCTGGCGTTATACTCTGCGGCTAAATTTTGAAATCGACATACAAGGACTCGCCCATGAAAGCGTTCGGCAAAATCCTGGGTCTGGTACTTCTCGGGCTGTTGCTGATCATTGTGGCCCTGGGCTTTGCCCTGACCCACCTCTTCGATCCCAACGATTACAAAGACGAGATTCGCCAGATTGCCCGCGACAAGGCCCACATCGAGCTGACGCTCAATGGCGACATCGGCTGGAGCCTGTTCCCCTGGCTGGGCCTGGAATTGCATGAAGCCAGCGTGGCGACCATGACCAACCCGACCCAACCGTTCGCCGACCTGCAGATGATCGGCCTGTCGGTGCGCGTGCTGCCGCTGCTGCGCCGCGAAGTGCAGATGAGCGATGTTCGTGTGGAAGGCCTGAACCTGCGCCTGAACCGCGACAAGCAGGGCCATGGCAACTGGGAAGACATCGGCAAGAACGTCACCGAGAAGACGGCCAATACGCCGGTTCCGGCTCCGACGCAAACCCCGGCTGAACCCGAACCGGAAAAACCGCCAAAACCGATCCGCCTGGACATCGACAGCCTGACGATCAACAACGCGCGCGTTGAATACAACGATGAGCTTACCGGCAAGCAGTTCAGCGCCGAAAGCATCCAGTTGAGCGCCGGCGCGGTGCACGAAGGCGCCAGCGTCCCACTCAAGCTCACCGCATTCCTGGGCAGCAACCAGCCGCTGATGCGCATCAAGACCGAGCTGAACGGCAACCTGCGCATTCAGCGTGCCCTGCAGCGCTACCAGTTCGAAGACATGAAACTCAGCGGCGAAGCCACCGGCGAGCCCCTGCAAGGCAAGACCGTGACCTTCTCCACCCAGGGTCAATTGTTGGTGGATTTGGCAGCGAACGTCGCCGAATGGACCAACATCAAGCTGTCGGCCAACCTGTTGCGCGCCCTGGGCGAAGTGAAGGTCAGCGACCTGAGCAAAGCCCCGCAACTGAGCGGCGCCTTGTCCATCGCTCAGTTTGACCTGGCCAAGTTCCTTGACAGCGTCGGCCACCCACTGCCGCCAATGGCGGCAGGCAGCCTGAGCAAAGTCGAACTGGTCAGCCGCCTTAAAGGCACATCGACCAGTGCGGCCCTGGAAGACCTCAACCTGAAACTCGATGGCAGCACCTTCACCGGTCGCGTCGCCGTGGATGATTTCGCCAAGCAATCTTTGCGCGTGCAGCTCAAAGCCGACACATTCAACGCCGACAACTACCTGCCGGCCAAGTCTGAGTCCGCCAAGGGCGCCGCCGCTGCGCGCCAGGCCGAGGTGCAAAACAGCGAGATGGGCGCCATGGCCGCCGGTGGCACCACACCGCTGCCGGATGCGCCGACCAAAGCCGCATGGAGCAGCGACAAACTGCTGCCATTGACCCGCCTGCGTACGCTCGATGTGGACGCTGACCTGGCTTTCGGTCAACTGACCCTGAGCAAATTGCCGATCCAGAACGCGGCACTCAAAGCCTCCGGCCTCGATGGCCAGCTCAAGCTCGACACCCTGAGCGGCGGCCTCTACAACGGCACCTTCCAGGCCAACGGCACCCTTGATGTACGCCAGGACATTCCGCTGCTGGCGCTGCAAACCCACATCAAGCAAGTACCGGTTGAACGCATCCTGCAAGCCCAGGGGCAAACCCCGCCGGTGAAAGGCCAGATCACCCTCGACAGCAACCTCAGCGGCCGTGGCAACAGCCAGAAGGCGCTTATCGACAGCCTGAACGGCACGGCCAGCTTCGTGATCAACAACGGCATGCTGCTCAACGCCAACCTTGAGCAACAACTGTGCACCGGCATCGCCCTGCTCAACCGCAAAACCCTGAGCAGCACACCGCAGGGCAAGGACACACCGTTCCAGGAACTGCGCGGCAACCTGACCTTCCGTAATGGCGTAGCCAGCAACCCGGACCTGAAAGTGCGCATCCCCGGCCTGACGGTCAACGGCAACGGTGACGTCGACCTGCGCGTACTGGGCATGGATTACCGCGTGGGCATTATCGTCGAAGGCGACCAGCGCGACGTGCCGGACCCGGCCTGCCAGGTCGGCTCAAACTTCCAGGGCATCGAAGTGCCGCTGCGCTGCCGTGGCCCACTGGAACTGGGCGCCAAGGCCTGCCGCCTGGACAAGGACGGCTTGACCCAAGTCGCCGTCAAAGCGGCCGGCAACAAGCTCAGCGAGAAGCTGGAAGAGAAGCTCGACAAGGTCAACCCACAGCTTAAAGACGCGTTGAAAGGCCTGTTCAAACGATGAGAAACGAGCAGTTTTCGCAGGCGGTGCTCGACTGGTACGACCGCCACGGCCGCCATGACCTGCCCTGGCAACAGGGCATCACGCCGTACCGGGTGTGGGTGTCAGAGATCATGCTGCAGCAGACCCAGGTCAGCACCGTGCTCAACTACTTCGACCGTTTCATGGCGTCACTGCCGACGGTCGAAGCCCTGGCCGCCGCGCCGGAAGATGAAGTGCTGCACCTGTGGACCGGCCTGGGTTACTACACCCGCGCGCGCAACCTGCAGAAGACCGCAAAAATTGTGGTCGCCGACTACGGCGGCGAGTTTCCCAAAGATGTGGAAAAACTCACTGAACTGCCGGGCATCGGGCTGTCCACCGCCGGCGCGATCGCCAGCCTGAGCATGGGCCTGCGTGCGCCGATCCTCGACGGCAACGTCAAGCGCGTGCTGGCGCGCTTTACCGCGCAAGAGGGCTACCCGGGCGAGCCGAAAGTGGCCAAACAGCTGTGGGCCACCGCAGAGCGCTTCACGCCACACGACCGCGTCAACGACTACACCCAGGCGATGATGGACATGGGCGCCACGCTCTGCACGCGCAGCAAACCCAGCTGCCTGTTGTGCCCGCTGGAAAAAGGCTGCGAAGCGCACATGCTCGGCCTGGAGACGCGCTACCCGATCCCCAAACCGCGCAAGACCATTCCGCAGAAACGCACGCTGATGCCAATGCTGGCGAACGCCGAAGGCGCGATCCTGCTTTATCGTCGCCCTTCCACCGGCCTGTGGGGCGGCCTGTGGAGTTTGCCGGAGCTGGATGACCTGCAAGACCTCGAACACCTCGCCCACCAGCACGCGCTCGAACTCGGCAAGCATCAAGAACTGCCAGGGCTGATCCACACCTTCAGCCACTTCCAGTTGGCTATCGAGCCGTGGCTGGTGCAGGTCGAGGAATCCGCCCATCACGTGGCCGAGGCCGACTGGCTCTGGTATAACCTCGCCACCCCGCCGCGCCTGGGCCTTGCCGCCCCGGTCAAGAAACTGCTGAAGCGCGCGGCCGACGTATTGAACGCAGGAGAGTCGTCATGACCCGCACCATCATGTGCCGCAAGTACAAAGAAGAACTTCCGGGCCTGGAACGCCCTCCGTACCCGGGCGCCAAGGGTCAGGATGTGTTCGATCACGTCTCGGCCCAGGCCTGGGGTGACTGGCTGAAACACCAGACCCTGCTGATCAACGAAAAACGCCTGAACATGATGAACGCTGAAGACCGCAAATACCTGGCAGGCGAGATGGACAAGTTCTTTTCCGGCGAGGATTACGCCAAAGCTGACGGCTACGTGCCGCCTGCTCAATAATTGATCAAAAACCGGGGTCGGCACGTAAGCGACGGTAATAATTAAATATTTTTTGAAAACTTGCTTGACGACCCCCTGAAAAACCAGTTTAATGCGCCCCGTTGCCCAGATAGCTCAGTCGGTAGAGCAGGGGATTGAAAATCCCCGTGTCGGCGGTTCGATTCCGTCTCTGGGCACCACTAATTAGTTTCAGGTGGTGCAAGCATCATCTGAAACACACAAAAAACCCGCCAAGTGCGGGTTTTTTGTTGCCTGCGATTTGTTGCCCATTGAATACCACCGGCCATGCCGCCGAATGGTGGCATCGTGATATGATTCAAAATATGCCAAGGCCGGCGAGTCACACGATGCGGATGCATCCCCTCCTGTAACCGTCAGCCATTGCATATCCATTCGCGAAGGCAAAACGACGGACTTAGACCTCCCCGTGCGTCCCCCCTTCAAAAAGCTGCAGCCCTTCGCGAACCAACCTTGAAGCCGCTCGACGCCATAAACACGGAAGAGTTATGTCCACCATCAACGAATTAAAAGACAAAATCGACACCAAGACCCTCAACATGGTGTTGCTGTCAGCCGCCACGGCGGGCCTGTATCTCTTTCTCTGGGTGTACAGAAGCAATTTGATCCTCAGCGAAACCACAAAAAACCGGGTGGTCGACAACACCTACATCATCTGGCTCGCGGTGTGTCTTGGCATGGGTGGCGCGCTCTCCGGAATGGATAGCGTGTTGCTGAATGCCATTGCGATGATTCTGCTCCTCGCCTCCAACGTGATGTACATCGTGTGGGCCTTCAAGGCTAAAAACGCGCTGTCTGAATACGCCCTCAGCGAACATAAAATCGATCTGCGGATGAACGCGTTCTACACCTTCTTCCTGAATATTTTCTACATCAACTACTGCGTCAACGACCTGCCGGAAGAGCAGAGAAAGCAAAATATTCTGCGCGGCCAGACCCAGCAGGCTTAAGACTTCACAGGGCGCAGGCCTGCGCCCGGCATCGCCGTCTCAAGGAGCACGAGATGAACTGCACACGCACTCGCCACACAGTGGCACTGACACTGCTCGCGTCACTGCTTTGCCTCGGCACTGCTCACGCAGCCAATGAAGAGCTGGCACAAGAGGTGAAGGAAAGCATGCAGGAGACGTGGGACAAGGACACGTCTCCCGGCGAAAACACGATCAAAGACCTGACCTTGATCAGCAGGGGCAAAAACAAATATCGCGGCTTGGTTGAGGTCGATGGCCCGGACGGTCACGAAACCTTGAGCGTGGATGTCATGGTCGACGAAGACAATTTGATCTGGGAAATCGCCGACTGACGCCTGCCGCTTGCTTCGCAATACCCAGGGATACGGAGCCCAACGTATCGCTTACTCGTTTGGGCACATGGAGAAACAAATGGCATACACATCGATTATTTTCAAAAACCCGAATACCGGCGCCATGAAAGAAGCCCCCGTCGGCTTTTCGTGGACGACCTTCTTCTTCGGTTGCTTCCCGGCACTGTTTCGCGGCGACCTGAAATACGGCCTGATTCAGTTCGTGATCGCAATGTTCACGATGGGGCTGAGCAACATCGTCTTTGCCTTCATCTACAACACGTTCTACATCAAGGATCTGATTGGCCAAGGCTTCAAGGCCCAGTCCATTGCCAGTGGCGACCTCAACTTCGCCTCGGCAAAAATCGGCATGCAGATCCCTGTGCTTCCGGCGGCCTGATCCACGACTGCACTGCGCACGCGCCAACAAAAAAGCCTGCTAATCGCAGGCTTTTTTGTCAGATGTGAAACCGTGAAGAGCTGCGCCGCTCAAGGCCATGCGCTTACTGGAGCAAAAACACCATCAGCGGGTTGTCGTTGAGCCGGCCCTCGAAGTTCGGCGCCTGTTGTTCCATCGACGTCCCTTTCAACAGCTCAGCCTCCTTACGCGGCACAATCACCCAGGATGGCCGGGGCAAGGTCACCAATTTCTCAGGCTCATTGCGACTCACAAACAGCGGCTGCTCGTCGTGATCCAGGTTCATCATGTAACGCACCGCCCACGTGTCGCGGCCGAGGTCGACAAACACCAAAGGCCCAGGCTGCGAAGCACGCAGCGCCTCTACCTGGCTGACAAACTTGCGGGTATCGAATTGCAGGTCTTTGGCCGGGTCGATCACCACCACCAGCAGCAACCATTGCGCCGCCAGGGCGATGACACTGAGTGATATCAGGCGCAACGCGCGGCGCCAGGCAATCAGCGCTGCCACTTGCAGCACCACCAGCACGCCGATCAGCAGCGGCAGCGATACATCAGGCCAATAGCCGTGCTTTTGCCACGCATGCCGACACACAAACAGCACCACCACGCACAACGCCGGCAGCACGGCGACAAGCCCTTCATAACAGCGGCGCACGCCCAGCAGCCAGCTTTGCGCCTGAAGCAGCCCATAGGTGGCGACAGCAGCGAACATCGGCACCATCGGCAGAATGTAGTACGCGCGCTTGAAATGCGGCACCGAGAGCCCGAGCAGGATCATCAACCCGCAGGCCGCGAGCCGAACCACCAATTGCACCTCTTCATTGACCAGGCGCTCGGACCAGCGATGGCGCAGCGCGATCAAGGTCGCCAGCGCCAATGGCACCACCGGGAAATACCGGTACAAACTCAATTTGAAGTAGAAGTAAAACGGCTCGCCCGACTCGTCGAGGCGCCCGCCGACCTGCATCTTGAACACCTCATCGGCAAAGGCATCACCACCACTGATCCGCGCCAGTTTCATCAACACCCACCAGCAGGCCGCGAGCAACACCAAACCCACCACGCCGTGAATCAGCACCTGCTTGACCCGTGCGCCAGGACGGCCCAGCGCCCAGTACACGCACACCACACCGCAGACTTCGATCAGCCCCAGCGGCCCGCGAATCGCGAACGCCAGCACAAACAGCGGGAACACCGCCAACTGCCTTACCCGCGAGCCCAGTTGTTCACCACTGTGCAGCAGGTAGAAACTGCCCACGCATAACAGCGCAATCATCTGGTCCAGGCACACCGAGCGCGACTTATCGAGCAATTGGGTAGTGAGCAGCGTGAGTAATACCGTCAGCAGCGCCCAAGGCCGGCCGTACGGCGCCAGCAAGCGATAGATCAGCGCGATGACGCCAGCCGACGCCAGTGCGGTCGGCAACACGTTCGCAAGGTGGTTCGGCGCACCCCACAAGCGGGCAAATACAAAGCTGAAGAAGGTCGCGGTACCGGGATAATCCGCGTACGGCTGACCGTAGGTGGTAGGGAAAAGGCTCGCACCGTGGCGAAACATTTCCTGCATGAACAGTGCCCAGCGTCCGTCAAACCCTTGGGGCACTTGGTCCCAGATACCCAGGGTAAACAGCAGCAAAGCGATCAGGAAAATGCCCAGAGACTCCAGGCGAAAACGGCTGCGATGGTCCATCAGTAATCCTTCCGGGTAGGGTACGCCGACGCCATGGTGCCGACTCCTCCCCTGAATAACGCCTGAACAGACCTGAAGATTCACGGGTTTACCGACAAGCGCGCCCTACCAGCACCGGGATCAGCCGGATGTAGAGTAGCTCGCCCACCAACTCCACCAGGGTTTGCAGAATCACCGCCGTGGCCGCCAGCCCGCGTACGTCTTCAGGCAAGGCCAGCGCCAAAGGCAGCACCACCAGCGAATTGCGGGTCGACGCACTGAACGTGACCGCCCGCGCCGTCGCCGCCGGCAACGCAAACAGCCGGGCCGCCAGCGCGCCCAACAGTGGTGCCAGCAGCAGGAAGCCGACGTAAACCGGGATCACTGGCAACAACAACCCGATATCCCGTACCACCGACGTGATTTGCAAGCCAATCACCACAAACAGCACCAGCGCCATGGCCGGCACCGGCAGCCAGGCCCAGACATGGTTCCAGGCGCTGACAACACTTGAGCGCCGCGCAAGGGACGTGGTGAGCACCGCCAGCACCATCGGCAGCACAATCAACAGCAAGAACGCCTCGACGAATGGCCCTACCGCCACCACCACTTGCGACTGCGCACCCAGCATGAAACTCAGGTAAACCGGCAACAGCACCAATTGCAGCAGCAACAGGATGGGCGTCGCCGCCAGCATCAGCCGCGAATCGCCCTTGCCAATGTGAGTGAACACCACCACGTAGTCGATGCACGGCGTGAGCAACACCAATAACGCCCCCACCAACAGTGCCGGGTGCGCCACAAGACCGCGGGTCAGTATCCAAACCAGCAAGGGCACCAGGATGAAATTGGCCAGCAACAACGCATATATGAAGCGCTTGTTACCCAACCCTTCGCGCAAATCGAGAAAGGGGATTTGCAGGAACATTGCGTACATCAGCACCGCGATGGCGGGCGTGACCAGCACGCCCAGACTCTGGGCCGATAAGGGCGCGAGCACGCCAAACGCAGCCGCCAAAAGGACGGCGGCGAAGTAAATCGGGATCTGGTTGTGCTCGAGGGTGTCGCGGGTCATGGGCCGGCTCTGGCTGATCAATGGATTGCAAGCCTAAGCACCCGGGAAGATAAGGTCGAGCGGCGCGACATTTCCTGCGCCCAGACCACGATAAATTTGTTAATTTCGGTTTCCAATAAAAGCGCGTGGCCCCCTACCCACCCAAAGCGCAAGGATTGAGCCGCACAATGAACCTGCCCACCCAACCCGCACCAGAAGCATTTCGCGAGCCCGCCGCCGACGGCTATCTGATCGGCGGCTTCACCTGGCGCCACATCCGCACCGACCCGGCGCGCCCCGTAGTGATCATCAACGCCGCCACCTCCGTGCGTTGCCGCCACTACTCTCGATTCGCCGATTACTTGTTTGCCAATGGTTTCGACGTCATCACCTATGACTACCGCGGCATTGGCGAGTCGCGCGCTGGCTCGCTGCGCGGCTTCAAGGCGTCATGGTCGGATTGGGGCGTGCTGGATTTCGAGGCGATGCTGCAACGGGCGCAGCGCGAATTTCCGGGCCAGCCGATTGATGTGGTTGCCCACAGTTTCGGTGGCTGCGCTGCCGGGCTGGGGGCCTCGGGCGCGGTGATTCGGCGGATCGTGACGGTGGGCGCGCAATTCGCTTACTGGCGTGATTACGACGCGAGCACCCGCTGGCGGATGTTCGGCAAGTGGCACGTAGTGATGCCGCTGATGACGGCCCTGTACGGCTACTTCCCGGGCAAGCGAATGGGCTGGCTGGAAGACACCCCTGCCGGCGTGGTGAAGGATTGGGCAACCCCAACACCCAAATACGAAACGCGCCCCAGCGGGAAAGCCCTGGGCGACCTGCCCTTTAGCCGCGTGAATGCGCAGGTACTGGCCATCAGCATCACCGACGACCCCTTCGGAACAGTTGCGGCGATTGAGCGGTTGCTGGGTTATTTCGACGGCAGTGAACGCAGCCACCTGCGAATCACCCCCGAGGATATCGGCGAAAAAGCCGTCGGGCATTTCGCTTTCTTTCGCAGTGAATATCAGGACCGACTGTGGCCGATCGCATTGGCATGGCTGCAAGAGGGCGCGCTGGCAACGGGTTCGCCAGGGAGACGAGTGACGGATCGCACCTAGATTCCCTTGGGATTTGCCCCAACCTGCGCTTCAATACCCCACCTCTATCCAGACCCCCAAGGACGTTGAGCCCATGGCCTCGCCGAACAAGCAGCAAAAACGCGCCCACCGGGCCAAAGCCAAGGCCAAGCAAAACCGCACCCAGCGCGCCGTCGCAACCAAACCGGATACATTTGCGGGCGACGACAGCCGCATTGACCTTGAGTCGGTGGATTTGACTGAATTGTTTGTCGAGATGCGTACTGCAGGCGAGACCAGCCAGCAAGCGCTGTGCGCGGCCTTCCTGGCGCACCCGTTGCTGGCGGTGGTGCTGGAGCAGGAAGGTGAAGAAGAAGCCACCGACTTTATCCTGGCGGCACTGATCGAGTATCGGCAGTGGGCCACGGACAGCGATGATGAGGCAGCTGCGCTGGCGTGGATTGAATCGCCGGAGTTTCAGGCGGATTACGTGGCGGCGTCCCAAGCACTGGCCAATTCAGAAGACTGACCCATAACACACTGTGGGAGCCGGGCTTGCCCGCGATGGCGGCGTGTCAGGCGAATAAAATATCGACTGTCAGTCCGTCATCGCGGGCAAGCCCGGCTCCCACATTGTTTAGCTGCACTCCATCAGCTCAGTACAGCAGCGCCCACTTTCTGCGCCTTGCGACGGCTCGCCACATACAACCCCGCCAATACCACCAGCAAGCTCAAAATCCCGGTCGCAATAATCTCGACCCGGTGCGCTTCCTGGAACAGCATGATGGTCAACGTACCGACGATAAACACCATCACCGCATAGGTCAGGCCCGGAAACAGCCACATCTTGAACACGATCTTCTCGCCTGCCGCCGTACGCTTCTGGCGCATGCGCAGTTGCGACACCGCAATCACCAGATACACCAGCAGCGCGATCGCGCCGGAACTGGCCAGCAGGAATTCAAACACGGCCGCCGGAGCCACATAGTTGGCGAATACCGCGAGGAACGCTGCGCCTGTGGACAACAGCACAGCCCAGTAAGGCGTGCCACTTTTGTTGGTGCGTTTGGCCACAGCCGGTGCGTCACCGCGACGGCCCAGGGAGAACAGCATGCGCGAGGCGGTGTACAGCGCCGAGTTCAGGCAGCTGGTTACCGCAACCAGTACCACCAGGTCGACGATCAGTTTTGCGTTAGGAATGCCCATGCGTTCCAGCACGGTCTGGTAGGAACCTACCGCCGCCAGGGTCGGATCGTTCCATGGCACCAGCGCCACCACGATGAAGATCGACAGCAGGTAGAACAAGCCAATCCGCCAGATCACCGAGTTGGTGGCCTTGGTGATTTGCTGGCCAGGGTTCTTCGATTCGGCGGCCGCGATGGTCACGATCTCGGTGCCCATAAAGGAGAACATGGTGGTCAGGATCGCCGCCAATACCGCGCCCGTGCCGTTTGGCATAAAGCCCTGGGTGTCGAACAGGTGCGAAACGCCGCTGACTTGGCTGGTCGGCAGCAAGCCGAAAATCGCCGCCAGGCCGAGGATCACGAAGCCCACAATCGCCACGACTTTGATCAGCGCAAACCAGAACTCGAACTCACCGTAGTTCTTCACGCTGAACAGGTTGGTGGCGGTCAGCAGCAAGGTGATGATCAGGGTAAATGCCCAGATGGCCACGTCGGGGAACCAGGCGTGGAGAATGGTCGCAGCGGCGTTGGCTTCCAATGGAATCACCAGCACCCAGAACCACCAGTACAGCCAGCCGATGGTGAAACCGGCCCAGTGACCGATCGCGCGGTCGGCGTAGGTGGAGAACGAACCGGTGTCGGGCGAAGCCACGGCCATTTCGGCAAGCATGCGCATCACCAACACCACCAGCGTGCCCGCAGCGGCGTAAGCCAGCAGTACGGCCGGCCCGGCGGCAGCAATCGCGTGGCCGGAGCCGACAAACAAACCGGCACCAATAACGCCGGCAATCGACAGCATGGTGACGTGACGCGGTTTGAGCCCCTGTTCGAGGTCATTGGAGCTTTGCGTACTACTCATTGACACACCTTTGCGAGGAATTGCGAAAACAGTCCGCCCGGCCTGCGATCTTTCTCGTGAAAAGAAACCAACGGGGCGTTCTTTATTTTTTACGCAAGATTTGCGCCAAAATGTTACAGAGCCGCGATTGACGCGGGCTGTAGGACAATTCAACAGAGATCGCAAGTCATTGAGAACAATGGCATTCCGCTATAGCGTTACCGACCGACCCACTTCTCGGATGGATAAACGCACCATAAACACACACAAAAAGTACGTGACGCCCCATTAAAGGGCTGATATGCACCGTTTGCCCGGTTAACCCTTCCAACCCCCGGCCAAAGCTGGCACCATCGCGCCCTTTTTTACGCGAAGCCTGTGGATTTATCGGGTTCAAACGTCTGTGGGTTGTTGATAGCGCGACACGCTGCTGCGCTGATGCGACACCCTGCCGCAGACCGCCCGTTTACCGTCCGCAGCGCTGTTGGCTGTCATCCAAACGCTATGCTAGCTTGGCGCCTCGCCAGGAAGGCAGCCCAACAGCAAGAACGCAACGCACACAATGAGGACCGCACATGGCCGAGGCCGCGCCCGCGCTTGAAATCCGCAACTTGCATAAACGCTATGGTGAGCTGGAGGTACTTAAAGGTATCTCGCTGACCGCTCGCGACGGCGACGTGATCTCGATCCTGGGTTCCTCCGGTTCCGGCAAGTCCACCTTTTTGCGCTGCATCAACCTGCTTGAAAACCCGCACCAGGGTCAGATTCTGGTGGCCGGCGAAGAGCTCAAGCTCAAGGCCGCGAAAAACGGCGCGCTGATGGCCGCCGACGGCAAACAGATCAACCGCCTGCGCAGCGAAATCGGTTTTGTGTTTCAAAACTTTAACCTGTGGCCGCACATGAGCATCCTCGACAACATCATCGAGGCCCCGCGCCGTGTGCTCGGCCAGAGCAAAGCCGAAGCCATCGAAGTGGCCGAAGCCTTGCTGGCCAAGGTCGGCATCGCCGACAAGCGCCACGCCTACCCTGCGCAACTGTCCGGCGGCCAGCAACAACGCGCGGCCATTGCGCGCACGTTGGCGATGCAACCCAAAGTCATCCTGTTCGACGAGCCGACCTCGGCCCTTGACCCGGAAATGGTTCAGGAAGTACTTAGTGTGATCCGCGCGCTGGCCGAAGAAGGCCGCACCATGCTGCTGGTCACCCATGAAATGGGCTTCGCCCGTCAGGTTTCCAGTGAAGTGGTGTTCCTGCACCAGGGCCTGGTCGAAGAGCAAGGATCGCCACAGCAGGTGTTTGAAAACCCGCTTTCGGCGCGCTGCAAACAATTCATGTCGAGCAACCGCTAACGGAGCAACATGCATGCAGAACTATAAAAAATTCCTTCTGGCTGCGGCCGTCTCGATGGCGTTCAGCGCCACGGCCATGGCAGAAACCTTGAAAATGGGGATCGAAGCGGCCTACCCGCCCTTCAACAATAAAGACGCCAGCGGCAACGTTGTGGGTTTTGACAAAGACATCGGCGACGCCCTGTGCGCCAAGATGAAAGTCGAGAAGTGCGAAGTGTATGTGTCCGACTGGGACGGCATCATCCCGGCCCTGAACGCCAAGAAGTTCGACTTCCTGGTGTCCTCGCTGTCGATCACCGATGAGCGCAAACAAGCCGTCGACTTCACCGACCCGTACTACTCCAACAAGCTGCAATTCATCGCGCCCAAAGCTACGGCCGACTTCAAGACTGACGCCGGTTACCTGAAAGGCAAGATTATCGGTGCCCAGCGCGCGACGCTCGCCGGTACCTACCTGGAAGACAAGCTGCCGGAAACCACCGCCAAGCTCTACGACACCCAGGAAAACGCCTACCTCGACCTGACGTCCGGGCGCCTGGACGGCATCCTCGCCGACAAGTACGTGCAGTACGAATGGCTCAAGAGCAAAGACGGTTTGGCCTATGAGTTCAAAGGCGACCCGGTTGTGGAAAGCGACAAGATCGGTATTGCCGTACGCAAAGGCGACCCACTGCGCGAGCGCCTGAACAAAGCCCTGGCAGAGATCAAGGCAGACGGCACCTACAAAAAAATCAACGACAAGTACTTCCCGTTCAGCATCGAATGATCTGAGCGACTTGCCCGACGCGCTCACCTGAGCGCGTCGGCTTTTAGCAATGCCTTGCGATATGAAAACACCATGAATTTCGATCTCTACGGATTCGGTCCCGCGCTTGCCGCTGGCGCGCTGATGACCGTCAAACTGGCGCTCACGGCCCTGTGCCTGGGGCTGGTGCTCGGCCTCTGCGGCGCGCTGGCCAAGACGTCCCCGTACAAGCCGCTGCAATGGCTTGGCGGCGCTTACTCGACCCTCGTTCGCGGTATTCCCGAATTGCTGTGGGTGCTGTTGATTTACTTCGGCACGGTCAATTTGATGCGTGCCCTGGGGGAGTTTTTTGGTAACCCCGACCTTTCTCTAAGCGCCTTTGCCGCCGGGGTCATCGCCCTGGGCCTGTGCTTTGGTGCGTACGCCACGGAAGTGTTTCGTGGCGCCATTCTCGCCATTCCCAAGGGCCACCGTGAAGCCGGTGTAGCGCTGGGCCTGTCGAAGTTTCGAATCTTTACCCGGTTGATCATGCCGCAGATGTGGCGCATCGCCCTGCCTGGCCTGGGCAACCTGTTCATGATCCTGATGAAAGACACTGCGCTGGTGTCGGTGATCGGTCTGGAAGAAATCATGCGTCACGCGCAGATCGGCGTGACCGTGACCAAGCAGCCATTCACCTTCTTTATGGTTGCGGCCTTCATGTACCTGGGCCTCACCGTGCTGGCAATGATCAGCATGCACTTTCTGGAAAAACGCGCCGCCCGCGGCTTCGCAAGGAGCACCCAATGAGCGGTGACTACAGTTGGCTCTCGCATTTCGACCTGGGCCTGAACTGGGCCGTGATCATCAAGTGGCTGCCGCGACTGGCGCAGGGCGCGACCCTGACCCTGGAGCTGGTGGCCATCGCGGTGATCGCCGGTCTGCTGCTCGCGATCCCACTCGGCATTGCCCGTTCTTCGCGCCGCTGGTACGTGAGCGCCCTGCCCTACGCCTACATCTTCTTTTTCCGTGGCACGCCGCTGCTGGTGCAGTTGTTCCTGGTCTACTACGGCCTGGCGCAGTTCGATGCCGTGCGTGAAAGCGTCATGTGGCCCTACCTGCGCGACCCGTTCTGGTGTGCCACCGCGACCATGACCCTGCACACCGCCGCCTACATCGCCGAGATCCTGCGCGGCGCGATCCAGGCCATTCCGCCGGGTGAGATCGAAGCGGCGCGCGCCTTGGGCATGTCCAAACCGAAGACGCTGTTCTACATCATCCTGCCGCGCGCCTCGCGCATCGGCCTGCCGGCGTACAGCAACGAAGTGATCCTGATGCTCAAGGCCAGCGCCCTGGCCAGCACGGTGACCTTGCTGGAACTGACCGGCATGGCGCGCACCATCATTGCGCGCACCTACTTGCCGGTGGAGATCTTCTTCGCCGCCGGGCTGTTCTACCTGCTGATGGCTTACATCCTGGTTCGCGGCTTCAAGTTGCTGGAACGCTGGCTGCGCGTCGATGCCTGCCAGGGACGTTGAAGCGCGCTTCAACGCGCTGAATGCATTCCTGATCGAGCACCAGGGGCTGTGGAAACCACGGCCCTTTACGCACCTGCACTTACCCTGGGAAACCGTGCACCCCGCGCTGGCCCAGTGGTTGCGTCAGCGCTCGCTGGCCGAGGCCGAGGCCAGTCACAACACGCCGCATGAGCTCCCGGCGCCCGCGCCTTTTCCACAACTTGCCGAACATGCTCAGCGCTTGAGTGCTGTGGATAAGTTGCCCGCAAGGGCGTTGGAAACCGCGCGCCACCGACTGAATGTGGATGTGCCCGGTCGCAAATGGCAACAAATCGAAGCCTTTGGCGCCGCGCTGCAATTTGCGCAACCCCCCACGCACTGGCTGGACTGGTGCGCCGGCAAAGGCCACCTTGGCCGCCGCCTGCTGCAACCCGGCCAGCAACTGACGTGCCTGGAATACGACCCGGCCTTGATCGCCGCCGGCCAGGCCCTGAGCGACCACCACGGTTTGCCCGTGACCCATCGCCTGCAGGATGTAATGGCTGATGTAGCGCTCAACCCCGAGCACACTCCCGTTGCCCTGCATGCCTGCGGCGACCTGCACGTGCGCCTGCTGCAACTCGCCAGCGCCGCCGGTTGCAAGAGGCTGGCACTCGCGCCTTGCTGCTATAACCGCATCAACGCCGACAGCTACCAGCCGCTGTCCGGTGCGGGCCGCGCCTCGCATTTGCAGTTATCGATTGAAGACCTTGGCCTGCCACTGAGCGAAACCGTCACCGCCGGCAACCGCGTGCGCCAGCAGCGCGACACCTCCATGGCCCGGCGCCTGGGCTTTGATCGGCTGCAACGTGAACTGCGCGGCTGCGACGACTACCTGCCCACACCGTCCCTGCCCGCCAACTGGCTGGATAAACCCTTCGCCGACTATTGCCGGGAGCTGGCAAGCCTCAAAGGTTTATCCACAGGCGCACAGGATTGGGCCACGCTGGAAGCGCATGGCTGGCGTCGCTTGGCCGAAGTGCGCAATCTGGAGTTGGTGCGAGGATTATTCCGACGCCCGCTGGAAATGTGGCTGGTGTTGGACCGGGCACTTTTCCTGTCGGAACAGGGCTACAAGGTTGAGATAGGCAGCTTCTGCGACGCTACGCTCACCCCTCGCAATATAATGGTGTTGGCCGAGCGCGATTAGGGGGCAAAATTTCCTGCACGTGCCCTGTGGATAACTCTGTTGATGGAATCTTTACAGAGGCTGTAGTCGTCTGCGTTACAGCTCAAAAGCCACGCTGGTCATTTTTTGTTCACATTATAAAGTGCACACAAAACAGGCAGTTGCAGCGTGTTGAGAACGGCTCCACAAAATGGCTGTTTCGTGACAGCCCCATCCAACCGATTGTGCATAAGCATCTGGCGATAAGCGTATATACCGCGCTTTACGCACGTCTTTTTGGCGCCTTCAACAGCTGGCAAATCTCGTTGAAATCATCACTCGCCAGCCGCTTCGCCACGGTGTCCAACGGGTCGGCCGCAAATGCCAGCGCCTCGTTGATTTTCATATCGCGATGCACCGCCAATGGCGCTTTGCCAAGCCGCTGCTTGAACGCCTCCAGCATGTCGAGGCTGAAATCGTTGCTCTCATCCACTTGGTTAACCACCACATGCACAGTCGGCGGGCGTTTGCCTTCAAGGTGCGGCGCGAGCAATACATCCAGCTGATCGAGGGTAGCCAGGCACGCGGCGTCAGCCTGCACGACTACCAACACCACGTCGGCCACGTTGAGCGCCTGATGGAAATAGACGTTGTTACCGGCCGGGGTATCGATGATCACCGTCTGCCGCTCGCTCAAGCCCAGAGACGCGAGGCGCTGCGCAAGCCAGAGGGGTTCGTGCTTGAGCCAGCGCTCGAGGTTTTCCTGCTGCTCGACGGTGATGTCGCCAAAGGTCAGCACCTGGCACCCGGCGAAACCGAGCTGCTGCAAGGGCGCCCATTGCCCGTGCTCCAGGCTGGTGCGGCCGATACCCGGCATTGATGCGCTGACGCCGAAATGATGGTGCAACGCATTTTGCGGGTCCAGGTCCAGCGCCACTACCGATTCACTGTGGCGCTGCAAACCGCTGCTCAAGGCCGTGGCCAGCGTGCTGCGGCCAACACCGCCATTGATCGACACCAACGCGATTACTTTCGGGCGCAGTGCGGTGACTGGTGTCTGTCGGGAGTGAGCGTTTTCGTCAGCAGGCACGCTGCCAAAGAAGTGCATGCGCGCATCAATGCCTTGGGCATCATGGGTCACGTTCTTGCCGAACAATGTCAGCAGTTCTTTACTAAGGCTCATAGCCCATTCCTCACGACGCAACTTAAAGACGTGAAGTTCGGCAAGCAGGCACTTGTCGCAGGTCTTTTTTATAGGCGTCCCTGTTGACGCATTCTGTGACAGCCATGGCGAAGTGTCATTATTTTGATGTTTTAACTGGTTGTTTTTTAGACAAGCGGTAAATAGTCAAATTAATGGCCAGAGCTCTGCTTAGCGCAGACGCACCTTCAGCGCACGGCACAGCGCATTCACATCCTGGCTGCCGACGCTGTTAAGCACAGGGTCAAGCGGGTCATTTCCATAGGCCTGCGCTTCGCGAAACGCCGGGTCGCGGTGGACCACACCGAGCACCGCATCGCCGAGGCGCAGCTTGAACACACTGGCCATGTCCTGGCTGAACGCGTGGGTGCCATCCACTTGATTGATCACATAGAAGCGGTCGGGCGGCGACTCACCCTCAAGGTAGGGCGCGAGCACCTCATCCATCTTGGCCAGTCGGCGGAACGAAGCGGCGTCGGGCTTGACCACCACCAACACCACATCGGCCATCGACACGGCCTGATTCAAATACACCGAATTGCCGGCCGGCACGTCAATCACCACCGTATCCTGGCCATTCAGCCCGAGCCCGGCCAGGCGCTTGCCGAGAAAATCGAGGTCCTGGCCCAACCAGCGCGTCAGGCTTTGTTGTTGCACCCCATCCGTTTCCCCAAACGCCACCAGCCGGCACCCGGCAAACCCGCGCGCGGGCAACGCCTGCCAGCTTTGATTGAGCAGGCTGGTCGCACCGATACCCGGCAAATCCGCCCCCGGGCACAAGTGATGACGCAACGCGTTTTGCGGGTCCAGGTCCAGCGCCAGCGCCGGGTGCCCCTGACGCTGCAAACCACTGGCAAGCGCCGCCGCCAACGTACTGCGCCCCACACCGCCCGTCGCAGAAACCACCACCACGACCTTCGGCGCCAACGGGTCCGAATACACCTCGCCACGCGGGCCTTCGACCAACTCCGGCGGACGCAAATAATCCGCGGCACCTGCGTTCAACTGATCCAGCAAACGCTGCAAAGGCGCCGAAGGCGATTCCTGCGCCACATCCGGCTCGCTCAACGAACTCGCACCCAGTGCGGTGTAAAGTTTTGAAATGTGATCTGCACGCCCCACTGACTGCTCCCTCCTGTCGAACCGCTGAATAGATGAGGCGCGCATTGTGTGATATCAGACTGATGGTGTCAGTATTTTGGTGTTTGTAACGAAATGCTTTCAGATGAGTGGCATGACGCCATTTTTATGGCTTTTTTATATATCGTGAATATTTACTTTTAAATCAATCAACTAGCGATTTTTTGTGCGATTTTTGATCAAAACCCGCTGAATTCTGCCAAGCGGTATTCGCCTTCGTATCAGCACGTACATAACGCCCCCCCCTATACACAACGAGACAAAACCAGCACCCGGCGACACAGCCCGGATACCTCAAAGGCATTCAATGGCCCCACCCACCATTGACCTCAGAGGCCGCCCCCATGAACCCGAACAACTGGAAAACCCTCATCGCCGCCAGCCTGCTCGCCGCCAGCTTCACCGCGCACGCAGGCATCCACCACAAGCCCGACATCCAGCGCGTACTCTCCACCACCGAAGACGCCCGCTCCGGCTGCGGCGTGGTCAACGCCCACCTGACCTATCTCGACTCAAAAGGCCAGACTCAAGTGCTGAACTACCTGAAATTCACCGACGAGTGCGGCGATGGAAACTGAGCCTCCGAAAGGCCCTGTAAACCGGCCTTCCGACGACGAAAAAGCAGCGATCGCAAAAAAACCACTGCTTCTGCAAAAATAGTCAGAATTCAGGGGTTTACAGATGCTTGCCAATCGCTATAATCGTCGCCCTAACACGCCGGTATAGCTCAGTTGGTAGAGCAACTGACTTGTAATCAGTAGGTCCCGGGTTCGACTCCTGGTGCCGGCACCATACGCTACAAGGCTTAGGCCAACCTTCGGGTTGGCCTTTGTCGTTTGTGGGTTAGGAAAAAACACGAAACTGACACGTTATGAGCCTTCCTTAGCCCCCTCCTCGTTTTCGAGTCCCCTCCCGCACTACGCTTGGCTAAGAACTCTCCAACCAGTTCAAGCGGCGGCACGCCAAGAGCTTCGGCAAACTCGACCAGCTCCACCACGTCCATTCGGCGCTCACCACGCTCACATTTGGATACGAAGGTCTGTGTATTACCTTGACGCTCGGCTAGCTCTACCTGAGAGACGTGCTGCCTCTTTCTGACCGTTCGCAAGACAGCGAGTTACGTTTGGTAGTCTGAATTATGAGTGGAATTTGCCAAGGCGCAGTGACCTAGAGTTCACCGCACGTTAAAGTTCATTTCGGCATAGTCCAAAATGGATTATTTTTACTGTTCAGATTAACGAAAAGGTACCGTAGTACGCCTCCTGACCATCGTCCTCGCTGCACTTTCCATACCAGTCACCGCCTCAGCTACCCCTAACCCGACGCAGAAAGCGTCGTAACCTACCTTGTAAAAAGCGGGAGCGAGCCAAAGGTAAAAGATGCGACCTGAGCGACAGACAGGAATCTTTATATAGGTGTAATAGACGATGAGACCAGACGGGATGGATTTGCTGAATACATCTGCTCAGTCGCAAACGACCACGGGGTAACCCCGGACCTAGTCAAAATAATAGACATCGTAAAGTTACTAAAAACCGGAAGCTTTATCGAACTAGGTAAGTCTCGATGTGAGCCATGAAATTTCAAAGACACATTTTTGTGTCTCACGCCCTCACTAAGATGCGAGGCTAGACAAAATAATAGAGGCCTAGTTAAGCTAAGGTAATATACCTCTGGGGAGGCGAGTAGAAGCTCCCCAGCTTATCTGGGAAAATCATCTATTTCGGGCAAACCAAGCTGTCTACGGACTGCATTAAGGAAGATCATCTAAATGAAAGAAACTGCAGATAGCCAAGAAGATGTTACCCATCCAACAGAGCCAGTTGCAAAAGCCAAGACAAGGGCTGCGAACGCTAAAAAACCAAAAAGAGAGTTTCCACAATATAGCATTGAAGAAAGCCGTAAAATTCTCGATGCTATAAAAGATTTTAACGCGGGAAATCCATGGTCCCCGGCGGAAATAGCGAGTGCTCTTGGCTTAGGAAAAGGCGCGAATTTTTTCTACCTTACTGCATCTTCTAGGGATTACGGACTTACGATAGGCACACGAGAAAGTGCAAAAATTGAAATTGCCGAAATCGGGAAAAAATTTGCCTACCCTAAAAATCAAGAAGAAGAGTATCAAGCAGCACAAGATGCATTTTTAAATATAGAGCTATTTCGGAAAGTATTTGAATATTACCAGGGGGAGAATCTCCCAGAAATTCAGTACTTAAAAAATACTTTGAAAACGGAGTTTGGAGTAGCCGAGTCACTTCAAGATGATTTCTATGATCTTTATCAAAAAAACCTAAGCTTTCTAAAATCCGCAAAACTGAAAACAAAAGGAGATGAACGCAAACCTAGACGGGAAAGTTCAACCAGTTCATCTGAAAGCACTATAGTTTTAGGGGAATCAACCAACTCTGGCAATCTGGTCGCATTCGTCGCAATGCCCTTCTCAGAAAAAACCTCACAATATCCACAAGGCTACTTCGATGAAGTTTTGAAACACTTAATCACGCCCGCCGCGGTAAAGGCAAACTTCAACGCCCGAACCGCTAAGAAGTCAGGAAGCGAAGTTATTCAATCGACTATTGTAAATGACTTGGATTCTGCAGATCTTGTGATTGTTGACCTTTCAGAACACAATCCAAATGTCTTATTTGAACTAGGAATGAGGATCGCATTTGATAAACCTGTATGCCTAATTCGAGCAAAAGGTACCGCAGCGATATTCGATATTGATCACATGCTCAGGGTCTACGACTACAATCCGTGTCTTTGGCCCTCTACTTTAGAGCAAGACATACCAGGGCTAAGCGAGCATATTGCAGAGACGTGGGCAGGGAAAGATAGGGAGAGATCCTATCTCAGCATATTGCGAGAAAATAAGTGATATAAATCCATATCCGACCACTTGGGACATCCTCAAAAAGGAAGTCCCAAAAACTTCCAATAAGCTATTCGTCCTTTCGTGCGACCCACTGAGTGTGCTCTCGTGAGAACGCATTTTCAGCATCCCCAACAAATGATGAAAAGCTATCTTCCGTATTAGGTACGAGAGACTGCTCTCGAATAAGCCCTATCTCATTAGCAGCTAGAGAATAAGAGGCTGCCAACTCTGAAAACCGTTTAGCCTGCATCCAACTCAAGAGACTGGCTGCCGCCGCCACCAAAATATCAGTAGGCCAAAAAGGGATATCGAAGAATTTTATTCTTAGAACTGCGCAAATAACAGCAGCACTATTAACTGCAATTAAGGCGAAGAAAAAGATATTTGATGTTCTTCGATTAAAAGCAGCTTTCTTCGCATACCAGCTGAGTTGATTTCCAATCCTATTTCGTGCGTAATTTTGTTTTCTATCCTCAAGTGAAGAATTACGCATCGCAACCATAGCATCAGTAATATGTGGAGCCTCCAGATGATTGGTTAGCGCTCTTGCAACATCTGTATTTTGATCAAGAATAGCCTTCAGCCTTTTCTGAAAGCTCACCCTAGCAATTGAGTGCTCTCCATGAAATGGCTCAGCACAACAAACGTAACGCCAAGTGACCGTTTTAATTGATTCGGCGAGGGCCCGAGCCGTATACCAATATCGATCTGGCCGACGAGTAAAAAGATAAATCGAACATGAAAGAGCCCCCAACAGAGCACCTACCTGAAGAAGCGCAACACCCCAATGAGGAAAAGTCACCAGTGATAATGCTGCCGCCAACACTAGCAAAATCAAATGACTTTTTAATGCGAATAAAAAACTCTTCTGTGAATCCAATGAGAGCTCATCAGCCGATCGATATAATGCTGGAAAATCCTTATCTTGCATTTCGCACCTTCTCTTAATAGCCTAAACGGGTATAAACACCATCATTATAGTGATAGTCATCATTTTTATTCATCTTATAGTCCTCCAATGCGAATGCCACAATTTTAGGCGAGAACGGAACAAATATTGCTCCAATATTCCTTATTATTGGAGGACACGTGCTTTCAACAACACGCCTAGACTTATCAATATTTATCCCTATAATTCGACAGCCCTTCTCTAAAGCCACCTCTATTTCCCATCTGACATACTTATGCTTAGACCTAGTATCTTGGCCAATTAAAATAGCGTAAGTACCAGCCATATTTATCCGTTCCCGACACCTACGCTTTATATAATCCTCATTATTTGAATAAATCTCGGTACTCAGTTGGCAATCTACAAAATTGAAATCAATCCGCTCGTTAGCCTTCCAAGCTTGCATCAACCTAAAATAGTGAATATCGGTACTACTAAACCCAACAAATGTCCTTGGCAGCATATCCATTCCCTCGTTGATTTTTACTAGCGGAAACCATAGCACTATCCTCTCGAGTCGAATAGGTACCAGTTTCCGATTCCATCGTGAAATTTTACGGAGGACTCACCTTTAACCTCCCCAAGAGCAGCCGTTTCGGGCGTTCACTGGTAATCATATTGAACAAAGCCTTTCGTAAAAACCCAAACTAACAGTTTTTCTTCCTGCTAATACAAATATATTCCCATATGAAAACCACTAGCAAAATCTTGCTCGACCTAACACAAAAACCTAAACTTACCGATATCGAATCAGAGGAGAAACTCTCCTAACGCCTCGAAATTAATAGAGCCATCTAATTCAAATAGTCTTTCGAATACAAAATGGCAACGCCCACAGCCCGTATTAGAGCGCTCTCGCAGGAGAGTCCGTTCTAGATTGTGTGGCAATTTTTGCCGAACTCAGATGAAGGTCACTCCGAGCAAACGGCGCCCAACGGATTGCACCGTTGCTCCCATTCCAAAAATTGAAGTCATCAATAAAGGCGCCCTGTGGGAGGTCCATTGGGACTACCAGGAAGGACCGGCCAGCATGATTCTGTGCAACCGTGCTGACTACCTGCGAGGCTATTATAGATGGTGCGCTGGAGATCCTCGGGATTGAGCCCGATTGCGTGTGCTGCGCCAGCGGCGTGACCGGCACGGTAAAAAGACTGTCTCAACATCAGGCCAACACACTTTATAGCTCATTGAACCAGTTGCTGGTCCCGTTGGTAGAAGCGGAATTCGCCCGCTTGGAACGCCTCGGCGCCCTTCCTCATGTACGCAGCGCCGCTGCAAAAGTTTGAACCCCCCTCTCTCCCATGTAATAAGCCTGCCAGGCCCAGCCGGCGGGCAACTCCCTGCATATCCTGCCACACGGCCTGTACCTGAAATGACGTGCACATTCGACCGGTTGCGATTCTGAAAACCGCCTGGTTCGAATGTTTTAAAACTTTCGACCCAATGAAACTGGGGCCTCCAGCCCTGACCCGTTCGTAGCCATCTGCTGTACCGCTGTGCAACCGCACTGCACTTCTCTTCAAAATTTTGCAATCTGTGAAACCGCCGATCGCACGCAGAGCGCCCCGCCCCGCTTGGGCTGCCGGTTCGTTTGCACTACATCCGGGTTTGCACAAAAAAAGGACGCAAACCCCGTCGGCGGGAGGAGGATAAGTGCTTTATATGGTTTATTTTTCTTTTGATTGAAATTTCGCGTTAGGAACTGCTCTGTTTTGTGATCATGATCAGCAGCAGGCAGCGAAATGCTACCGCCCCCCACCAATAACCATCGGTTGAGATTAGCGGTCAGCCTATCGATGCGGAATGAACCAGTATAATTACACTGCTATGCTTACTATTCTCCCGCAGGAACGTCTGTCTGAATCCCGGCGGCTAGAGCAATGTCATATTCAAGGCTGAGGATTTGTCTGTGATTCATGAGTCCTATTATTGGAAAAACCCTCTCCTGCGATCTTCTAGATGGTTGGAAAAGGCAATAGTTGATGAGAAAACTAGCGAGCGTATTTTCGCTCGAGCTGAACGCGAGATTTTCGTCGGATTTTATGCAGTAAGGAAGCTTCTTGAAACTTTCAATCTATCAACAAAAACCAAAGCACTGAAATATGAAACACCTTTCTTTAGCGCATTTAATGAAGCCAACCCAGATTACTTCAACAGAGACAAACTCCAAAAGCACTACGACTTAAATCAACAAAAAGTTCAGACCCTTGACATAGAGTTCATCTGCAACCAAGTAATACATAGCTACATATTTATTTTTTCACTGAGTGCCATTGGATCCATTGAAGGCTTTTACCTCTCATCAGATACAATGAGAAAGAAAAAGCTTTTCTTTATACCCATCACAACGATCAGCGATATCTTGCGGACAGTCGGGAATGACTACCCTAGCGATCAACATTTGACGCGTAACCTAGAGACCGGTCAATGGACCGATATAGAATCAAAATAATAAATTAAAACTTATAGTTCTCAGTCATTGATTAGGATCGAAGCATGCATAATCTACCCGACAATCGAACTACCAAGGCTAAAACCCTATCAAAAAACAGAATTAAGGTCAGGGGATCATTATGAAAAACTTCAAATTTGCACTTTTAACTTTCATCATTACATTACTAATCGCAGGTGGCTTATATTTCTATGCGATGTATGCTGGAGGAAACTTAAAAATTAGTTCAAACAATCAAGACTGGGGCGGCTTCGGCTCTTATATTGGTGGAATAATAGCTCCCGCCGCCTCACTTTTAGCAGGCTACATGGTTTATATTAGCTTTGCTTCGAATGCCCACCAGCAAAAGTTGCTATTAGCTCGAGAATCGATCTCCAGGTTGGACTTAGTACTTGAAATAAAACTAGACACTCCCTTTAACAACCCTTGCTTTGGCGAAATTTACTATGGACTCCCGCTTAGAAGAGTAATATACGCCATATCTAACAACGAAATAACAACAACCGAAAGCATGGATAAAGCAATACTATCACTTCTACACAATGTAGCGATAATGACAAACTCCATCAGATATTATATGAATCTCTTGGACGAATTCCCCTCAACAAAAAAAGATAGTCAGTGGCTCGGCCGATTAGAACAAAGCTATTGGATTGAGAAGTACTCAGCAGTCTGCTCCCGCATGGTCAGAATCGTCGGCCAGAGTGCATTCGAAGCTAAAGCAAACCCAGAGCAAATTCAAAGTTTCAATATAGTGCTACGCGGCGAATCATAACATCCTACTTTATTGTTTCGAGTTTCTATTTATTAATAGCGGCATTACTGATTTTATATAAGAAGCCATCAGAAAGAGGCGGAGTTAGTGAAGTTAAGCGTGAGACCAACGCAACCTCAAAGTTCGGGCAGAATTGCGCGGTAAACGCGCCGCCCAATTGCCGACCTTTGATCTTCTCCGACCTGGACAGTTTTTCAATCAAGGTGAACTGGATCTAGCTGACAATCCGCGTAAGGAAATTGAAACCCTTGTCCCTCGCACTATGAAATAGGCGGTTTATAAATCCACATTTACTGGCTTTCGCCTGCATTTATCTCGTAGCGAAAGTCCGAAGGAGGAAAATAATCATGGTGCCCCCAGAAAACACAAATCACCTCGGCTATCACCGGTTTCTACAAAAACCACCCATCAACATTCCCGATTGCCCCACCCCCTCCATCACGCTACCCTCCACACGTCGCTGCCAATTCAGCGATCGGGCCTGAGAACCCGGCAAGATGCAGGCGCCACAGCGCCCCCAAAACCCGATTTGCAGGCGTTTTTTTTCGCCCCACATTTCGTGCAATGGCGGCTGTGCGTGGGAGACCTTCGGGTCTGCCGGGTTCCTGTATCTCCGGTTTCTCAGCCTGCGCACAGCTGCCACCCTTCGCCTGAGAACGAACGTGGTAGCTCTCACTCGATATGGGAGTTTCACCTATGACCGCCACAAATCCGTCCGCCCTAACCACCCTCGGCGTCACCCCGTTTTCCTTTCACTCCGACCAACCCCTATTCCGCGTCAACAGCGGCGTATCCCTGCACGAAGCCTTGCACCATGTGTCCGACCTGCTCCACGTCGCCAAGCTGCTCGCGGAAGATGCGGCGATGACGAAGGACACAGACCGTTACGCCTGGGCTTCGCATTATTTGCAGGAGATGAGCAAGGCGGTGATTGATGATGTGGTGAAGGTGTTGGCGTCGCCCTGTCATGCAGAGCAGTAAGTTATAGCTGTGGTGACCGAGCAGACGCCATCGCGGGCAAGCCCGGCTCCCACAGAAGAACGCCCCGGCCTGGGAAGGTCGGGGCTTTTTTGTGTTCATGGCTCAGGCGAACCGCCCACCTTTCCTGCGCAGGTAAATCATCTGCGCAGCTAACCCGACGACGAGCGCCACGGCGATGCTGCCCTGTGCGCCGAGCAATATCGGCGATTGCAGGTCAGTCACAAACGGATGCCCATCCGGCACGCGGCGCAGTGTTTCGGACACGGTGGGCACCATCAGGAAGAACGCTGTCAGGCTCAGGAAAATGGTTTCCAGGTACGCGCGCGCTCGTCCGAGCCATGCCACGTGCCCTACCCCATAACCCGCCGCCAACAGTGCAAGGGTGATAACGCCGATGATGTTACTGACCGGCTGTTTCGCCACCAGAAACACGCTGAATGCGCCGATCAGCATCGATGCGAGGTAGAACCTGCCTGGCGTTGAGCGTGGAACGATGCGGCCGTGGCGGATAAACATGTAGGCCGCGAAGGGGATCGCGGGGAGGCTGCCGAGGGTGTGTAGCCAGCCGAGGGTGGAGATTCCGAACATGTGAGGTGCTCCAGGTGAGTGGATGATGCGCATAAACGATCACCTTCCCAACGGGTTCGTGGTGCCGGCGTCAGCGCGTTATGATCTGGGCCTCAGCTTAGAGAGTGTGTGGGTAACCTGACATGATGAATCCCCTTGAAAACTTGATCATTCATCCGGAAATGAAGCTGGAAGGGCTGGCCAAGGGGGATCTGCTGTCCCAAGTGCTGGCGCAGATCAGATTGACCGGCGACCGCGTTTACACCGCCGCACTGAACAGCCGGCAATGTCTCGACCTCGACAAGCAGAGCGCGCATATCTGCGTGGTTCAGCAAGGCCAACTGCACCTCGAAGGTGTGGATCAACCCGCCGTGACGCTGGCGCAAGGCGACATCATTCTGCTGCCTCACGACCCCACCGGTATCACCGTCACCGCCAGCGATGGGCCTGCGGCGGTGGTGATCTGCCGCTTCTGGTTCGATGGGAACAGCTTCCAGGCGATGCTGTTTGCGCTGCCGCGGCTGATCCATATCCGTAAAACCGAGGCGGCGGATTGGGCGGAAGGCATCCTGCATTTCATGTTGCTCGAAGCCAATGACTCGCAACCAGGCGGGGCGTTGATGATTTCGCGCCTGATCGACCTCACGGTGATTCGGATTCTGCGCACTTGGGTGCACCAAAGCGCTGCGTCGGGTTGGCTCGGCGGGTTGTCGGACGCGCGTATCGCGCGGGCGTTGAAAGCGATTCACGAAACGCCGGGGCGGCAGTGGAATATTGCGGCTCTGGCGGAAATTTCCGGCATGTCGCGGTCCAATTTCTGCGACCGTTTCAGCGCGTTGGTAGGACGCTCACCGCTGCGGTATCAGAATGAATGGCGCTTGCGGTTGGCGAAAACGATGCTGGCCAAACATGACAGCCGCATCGGAGAAATCGGTTTTGCGATTGGCTATGAATCCGAGGCCGCGTTCAGTCGTGCCTATAAAGCGTTTTTCGGCCGCTCGCCCCGTGAAGACAACGCCCCGGACAGTTAAGCCCGGGGCGTATTCGGGTCAGTGCCCGGCGCTTTGCCCGCCGTCCACGTGCAGGATCTCGCCGGTCACAAACCCGGCGTTTTCCAGGTAGATGATCGCCTGGGCGATATCGCTCACCTCCCCCATGTGCCCGACCGGGTGCAGTTGCCCCAGCGCTGCGTGGGTTTCTTCGCCGTGCATCGGCGTTTTGATGATCCCCGGGCTGACGGCGTTCACGCGGATGCCGCGTTTGGCGTATTCGATCGCCAGGGATTTGGTCGCCGAGTTAAGCCCGCCTTTGGTCAAGTTGGCGAGTACCGAGGGCACGCCGTCGATGGCGTGATCGGCCAGGCTGGTGGTGACGTTGACGATGTGCCCGGCGCCGTTCTTTTCCATCTCGGCGAGGGCGAGTTGGGTGATGTAGAAGAAGCCGTTGAGGTTCACCGCGAGCACGTTGGCGTAGTCGTCCTGGGTGTAGGCGGTGAAGGGTTTGGCAATAAAAATACCGGCGTTGTTGATCAGGCTGTCGATGCGCCCGAAGGTGGCCAGCGCTTCGCGGACCACGCGCTGGGCGGTGGCCGGGTCGGCGATGTCGCCGGCCACGGTGTGGATGTTCGGGTCGGTGGACGGCTGAATCGAACGCGAGGTGGCGACAACACGGTAATCCAGCGCACGGTAGGCCTGAACCACAGCGGCGCCGATTCCTTGGGACGCGCCGGTGATGATGACGACTTTGCTCATGATGCTTCTCCGGTAGGGGCTTGGGATTTGCGGTATTGGGTGGTGGTGATGCCGGCGTAACCCCAGTTATCGGTGTCGATTTCCTCGATGACGATATGGGTCAGGTCAGGGCGTTTGTTGAGCACGCGTTCGAGGGTTTCGGTGAACTCTGCGATGACCTGGGCTTTCTGTTCCGGGGTCACGCCATCACGGGTGATGCGCAGGCTGACAAAGGGCATGGTGGTGACTCCAGTGGTCGGCCATCAGGGTGATGGGCCGGCAGTGGGGTCAATTTAGGCGTGCGCCGGGAGGGGATAAAGAGGGGCTGGAGTACTTCATTAGTGATGCGGTGTAACAAGACAGTGCGTGATTGCCAGGCATAAAAAAACCCCGAACACGTCGGGGTTTTTTATCGCCTGAAATCAGGCGCGACGCCGGATCAATTAGAAAACGTTGATCGGGTAGTCGGCGAACAGACGGATTTCGTTACCGCCTACGTTGTAGTTGCTGGCGTTGTTGGAAACGCGCAACCAGGACGCACGAGCACGCAGGCTCAGGTCTTTGGCCGGGCCGCTCTGTACCACGTACTTGAACTGGTTCCAGATTTCACGCTCGGTGCCATCGCCACGGCCGCTGCCGTCGTCGATGTTGGTACCACGCACGTAGGCAATGTTGTAGGTCAGGCCCGGTACGCCGAAGGTGGCGAAGTCGATGCCATAACCTGCTTGCCAGGAGCGCTCGTCCTTGCCGTTGAAGTCGGACCAGTAGGAGTTGGCCAGCAAGATGGTATTGCCGCCGTCGCCGATACCGCCAGCGTTGCGGTAGCCGCCGTACAGGTAGCCGGTGTCGCCGGTGCTGCGCTGGTGAGCGAGGGTGAAGCTGTGCGGGCCAACAGCCCAGGTAGCGCCCAGGCTCCAGATTTTGTTGTCGCGGGCGTCGGCGTCACCTTGGTTTTCCAGGGCGAAGCTCTTGTCCAGCTTGGTCTTGTAGCCGTTGAAGTCAAAGGTCAGCGACTGTTTCTCTGGCAGGGCCAGCACGTAGTTGACGTTGACGTATTGCTTCTTCAGCACGTCTTGCATGTTGGAGGCATACAGCGCCGCCGACAGGCTTTCGGTGAATTTGTAGCTACCACCGATGTAGTCGATGCTTTTCAGACGGCCGCTGTCGCTGCCCTCGGCGCTCTTGCGAGCTTCCTTGGTGAAGTGACCCGCGTCCAGCTGCAGGCCGGCGATTTCTTTGGAAACGATCGAAGTACCCTCGAAGGTTTCCGAGAGCAGACGGGAGTTGTCGTACTCCAGGACCGGAACGGCTGGCATCTGCTGACCGTATTTGATCACGGTGTTGGAGATGCGCGCCTTGACGGCTGCGCCGCCTTTGGACAGGTCATCGGCTGCTGCGCCGCTGTCGCCTTGCTTGAAGAAGTCGATACCGCCCGCGCCGCTGCGGCCTTTACCACCGTCCAAACGGATAGCGTATTGGCCGATCACGTCCACACCCACACCGACGGTGCCTTGGGTGAAGCCGGATTCGAACTTGCCGATGAAGCCCTGGCCCCATTCGGCTTTGTCTTGCTTGCCGTTTTTGTAGTCACGGCTGATGTAGGCGTTACGTGCTGCGATGTTCAGGTGGCTGTCGTCAACGAAACCCTTGGATTGCTCCTGGTCGTTGGCCATGACTGTCGATGCGCTCAAAATCCCCAGAGCGATCAGACTCATCCGTTGCTTCAACATGTTCTTATATTCCTTATTACTGGTTGAGTACGCGCTGTGACACCAAGCTCCGTGTCGCTTTTTTGGTGTCGACTTTTTCCAGAAAAAAGAAGGCCCGCGGACGACTGAATCGCCGCAGGCCTTTTTTTATCGGATGAGTCATGGCGGTTAGCCACAGGCGTTGGGCGCAATCCTATGCGCCGGTTGAACTATGTGTCAATTTCGTGAATCGTCTGTATTTAGGCGAAAAAAGTCTAAGGCACGCCCTTTAGAGCCCTCGCCAAAGCCTGAAAATCCTTTCTTCATACCCCGAAAACACATCGAGTAACATTTTCGACAGGCATACGTTTGTGAATAGATAACGCGCGCAAATGCAAAGCATTACCATTCGCGCGCAAATTTATTCCCACTCTTTTCGGATACATTCCCATGCCTGCCTCTCGCCTGACGCCCATCACCCTTGGGCTCTCTGTTCTGCTGTCTGCCGGTTTTGCCTGCGCCGCCACGGTGCTGCCGGAAACCTCGGTGAGCGCCGAAGCAGATGAAGATGACCCACGCGTCAAGGAAACTAGCACTGCCACACGCACCGCGACGTCGGTGCGTTATGTGCCCCAGGCCATCGACTCGGTGAAAACCGAAAGCCTGCGCGCTTACGGCACCAACGACCTGGGCAAAGCGTTGAGCGGCATCCCCAACGTCAGCAGCGGTGCCGACACGCGGTTCGACAGCTTGCGCATCCGTGGCTTCGACGCGAGCAACGACTTCTACCTGGACGGCATCCGCGACGACAGCCAATACGTGCGCGACCTGCATAACATCGAGCGCATCGAAGTACTCAAAGGCCCGGCTGCCGTGCTGTACGGGCGAGGTGGCCAGGGTGGCATCGTCAACCGCGTGAGCAAGCTGCCTCAAGCCGGTCATAAATCCAGCCTCGAAGCCCAAGGCGGCAGCGAAGATTTGCGCAGCCTGTACGCCGACCTCAGCACCGACCCGACCGACACCATCAGCCTGCGCCTGAACATGGGCAACCAGGACAACAACAGCTTTCGCGATGGCGTGAGTGGCAACCGCAAGCTGTTCGCGCCATCCATGAGCTGGCAACTCAGCCCCGAGCTGAACTGGCTGGTGCAATACGAATACAGCCGCTACAACCGCACGCCGGATCGCGGCATTCCCGGTGTCAACGGGCGCCCGGCGGACGTGAGCCGCAGCACCACCTACTTTGATAACCGCGACTACATCGACGACAAATCCCAGTCCTTGCGCTCCAGACTGGCCTACGAACTCAACGCCAACTGGCAACTGCGCCACACCCTGGGCGTGTTCAAGCTCGACAGCGATTTCGACAACACCTACCAGACCGGCTATGACCCGAAAACAAACAAGGTCACGCGCCAGCGCTGGCAACAGGACCTGACCACCCGCAACGTGTTCAACAACCTTGAACTGGAAGGCGGTTTCGACACCTTCGGTCTGGAACACCGCCTGCTCACCGGCCTCGAGCTGGGCAGCCAGCGTCGCGATCCAAAGCTCTACACCGCCACCGCCGTGAACCGGGGCGGCCAGGCGGTGCGGAGCCTGGACCTCAACAGGCCTGATCGCCACCTGAGCCACACCGGGCGGATGAGCCTTTCAAGCTATAACCACACCGAAGTCGAAAGCCGTGCGGTGTACGTGCAGGATCAACTGCGCCTCAACGATCAATGGCAAGTGCTGGCCGGTCTGCGTTACGACCACTTCGAAGTGGACACCACCAGCAACGTGCTCAACACCCGACAGGCCGTCGAAAGCCACAGTACCAGCCCGCGCGTGGGCCTGGTGTGGACGCCGCTGGAGCACCATTCGTTCTACGCCTCATGGAGCAAAACCTTTTCCCCGGCGGGGGGCGGTTTGATCGGCATCACCCCGAACGCCGCCGGCAGCGTCAACGACTTGAGCCCCGAACTGACCAAGCAAAAGGAAATCGGCGTGAAAAGCGACTGGCTCGATGACCGCCTCAGCACCACCCTCGCCGTGTACGAGCTTGAGTTGTATAACCGCCGCACCAGCGACCCGCTGGACCGCACCATCACCCTGCTCACAGGCCTGCAACGCTCACGCGGCGTCGAGCTGACGGCCACCGGCAAGATCGTCGGCAACTGGTACGTGCGTGGGGGCATTGGCTTGCAGGACGCCAAGGTGGAGAAAGACAACAATGGCTTTGAAGGCAAACGCGTCAGTGACGTGGCCAAGCGCAATGGCAGCCTGTTCATCACCTGGAAACCCGAGATGGGCTGGTACGCGGAAACCGGTTTGACGCTGGTGGGCGACCGTTATGCCGACAGCCTCAACACTGTAGTGCTGCCAGGTTATGGCCGCTGGGATGCGTTGGCCGGGTTCCGTCAAAAGGCGTGGGATGTGCGTGCGGCGCTGAACAATATCGCCGATAAGCACTACTACGAATCAGCGACCAGCGTGGCGCAGATTCAGCCGGGCGAGCCGCGTAGCCTCGTCGTTACAGGCACCTACAGTTTCTAAAGCCTAGCCTCAATCAACATGTGGGAGCTGGCTTGCCTGCGATAGCGGTGTGTCAGCTAAATATTTCCAGCTGACACACCGCTATCGCAGGCAAGCCAGCTCCCACATTTTTAGATCCCAGTGTTCTTCAGTCTTTCATCAACTCACACAACGCCAACACTTCATCCTCAGTGAACAACCCCGCCGGGTAGCGCTCACTCATCACACCGCGCAAGTCAGGCTGTTGCCTCACCTGTCGTGAGCCGTTTGCCTTCAACCAGAGCGCCAGCGCATGGATCGCGTCACCGTTGACCCGCATCGGGTGGAACGGGCGCGTGTAGATCAGGTTGATATCGGCATTCATTTCAGCGCTCTCTCCTACTGCGTGAGCGGCTAACTTACTCAAGGTTTGTGACAGAACTGCGCAGTCATCACCTTGGGTCACTGTGGCAACAACGATACAAGAGCTATGCCAATGTCCCGTGTTTATAGGCATTCGGACACAAAAAAGCCCACGACCTTGCTGGGCCGCGGGCTTGCTGTGAGCGCCATAAACGAGTGGCTTTAAGCCACTATTGCGAGCGCTGTTACAACTGCACTCAGTTTTTGTGCGGGGCTGGCTGTTGTTGGGTCAGGCAATGGATATTGCCGCCACCCAGTAACAGTTCGCGGCCCGGCACCATTACCACTTCGTGCTGCGGGAACAGGTTCTGCAGGATTTCCTTGGCCTGGCTGTCCAGCGGGTCGTCGAAGCTCGGCGCGATGATGCCGCCGTTGACGATGAGGAAGTTGACGTAGGAACCGGCCAACCGCACGGTCGGATTACGCTCTTGCGAACCGTCCACAGGGTCGACCCCGGCGCATTCCTCTTCAGTGGCATACAACGGGCCCGGAATCGGCATTTTGTGCACTGTGAACGGGCGGCCTTTGGCGTCAGTGCTGCTTTGCAGCACGTCCATGGCAGCGTGGCAGCGCGCGTAGTTCGGGTCTTGCGGGTCATCGGTCCAGGCCAGCAGCACTTCGCCCGGGCGCACGTAGCAGCAGAAGTTATCCACATGGCCGTCGGTTTCGTCGTTGAACAGGCCGTCCGGCAGCCAGATAACCTTATCCACCGCCAGGTTGTCGCCCAGAATGGCTTCGATGGCCGCGCGATCGAGGTGCGGGTTGCGATTACGGTTGAGCAGGCATTCTTCGGTGGTGATCACCGTGCCTTCACCGTCGACGTGAATTGAACCGCCTTCCAGCACAAAGCCTTCGGTGCGGTAACGCGGCGCTCGCTCGATCTCAAGGACCTTGCCACCCACCTGCGAGTCGCGGTTCCACGGCGCGTACAGGCCGCCGTCAAAACCGCCCCAGGCGTTGAAATCCCAGTTCACGCCGCGCACTTCGCCACTGTTGTTGATCACGAATGTCGGGCCGGTGTCGCGCACCCAGGCATCGTCGTTGGACATTTCCACCACGCGGATATTGGGCACGTCCAAACGCGCACGAGCGTTTTCGTACTGGCCAGCGGAAACCGCGACCGTCACCGGCTCAAAACGCGCAATGGCCTTGGCAACCGCCACATGCGCGGCCTGCGCCGGTTTGCCACCCAGGCGCCAGTTGTCCGGGCGCTCTGGCCAGATCATCCAGGTTTGAGTCTGTGGCGCCCATTCGGCGGGCATGTAAAAGCCATCGGCGCGAGGTGTGCTGTGCAAAGTGGTCATGGCGATCGGGGCTCCGAATGGGGGGTGAAGGCCGACTTTATAGCGGATAAAAATCGGCTTTAAAAGCGATAAAACATCATAAACAAAGAATGTGACAATAGTTAGTCGATAACAATCGACTAACTACAATTGCTCATCCAGCACCTTCGACAGCATGTCGACAAAGAAATCCACACTGCGTTTAGAGGTCACCATTGGCGGCTTGATCTTGAGGATGTTGAGATAATCCCCGGTCGGTTGCATAAAGATCCCCAACTCACGCAGGCGGTCACATAACAACGTGGTCTCTTCCGTGGCCGGCTCCAGTGTGTGGCGATCGCGAACCAGCTCCAGGCCCAGATAGAAGCCGGACCCGTGAACAGCGCCGACCAACGGGTGGCGCTCGATCAGTTGTTCCAGTCGCGCCTTGAAATGCCCGCCGACGACCTGGGCGTTTTCCCACAGCTTTTCTTCCTCCATCACGTCCAGCACCGCCATACCGATGCGGCAACTGACCGGGCTGCCCCCGGACGACGAGAAGAAATACCCCTCGGCCTCCAGCGCTTCGGCGATGTCGCGGCGGGTGATCACCGCGCCCAACGGCTGGCCGTTGCCCATGCCCTTGGCCATGGTGATGATGTCCGGCACCACGCCCTGCTCTTCAAAGCCCCAGAAGAAGTGGCCCATGCGGCCATAACCCACCTGCACTTCATCGGCGATGCACACGCCGCCCTGAGCGCGCACTAACCCGTACACCTGTTGCAAATAGCCCGGTGGCAGGGAAATACCGCCCGCATTGCCATACACCGGCTCACAAATGAAACCGGCCAATTGGCGCCCGCTGGCGGCGATTTTCGCCAGGTTGTGTTCCACGCTTCGCACATAGTCCGGTGCACTGTCCTGCCCGCGAAATTCGCCACGATAGGTATTCGGTGCCGTCACCGGGTGTACCCAATCCGGGCGACTGCTCAACGCTTGCGGGTTGTCGGCAATCGAGGTGGACACCGCATCCGCCGCCACCGACCAGCCGTGGTAGGCCTCAAGTACGCTAAGCATGTCGCGCCCGCCGCTGTAGGCCCACGCCAGGCGAATCGCCAGGTCATTGGCCTCGGTGCCGCTGTTGACCAGAAACACCCGGTCCATGCCCTCTGGGGCCAGCGCCAGCAAGCGCTCGGAAAACTCTGCGATGGCCGCGTAATGAAAACGCGAGTTGGTATTGAGCAACGACCACTGCCGCGCCGCCACCGCCGCCATGCGCGGGTGGCCGTGGCCCAGCACCGCCACGTTGTTGAGCATGTCGAGGTAGGAGCGGCCCTGCATATCGATCAGGTGGTTGCGCCAGCCGCGCTCGATGCGTGGCGGGTCGACGTAATAGTGTTTCTGCGAGCGCGCGTAACTGGCATCACGTCGCGCCAGCAGGGCCTCGGGGTCCAACTCGGGCTCGGCATCGCAGGCCAGACCCAGCAGTTGCGCAGGCGACGGGCACAGCGCCTGCCAGGCGTGTGCCCTGGAGGGCGTGCAGAACAGCGGCGGCTCAAGGTCAGCGCGGCATAGCTGCACGGTCAACGGTGCATGGACTTCGCCGAGGACTTGGCCTTTCACCAGCGCCGCGTCAGGTTTCAAGGCGGTTTTTACGCCCCATAACCGCACGCTCAAATCAGCAGCCTGCAAGCGCAGCAGGCCGTCGGCGCCGTGGTGCAGCGTCCCGGCAAACGGCGCCTCCAGCACGGTGCCATGGGGCAGATGCAGCTCCACGTGCAGAGGCAGTGTCTCGGGCTCGACGGCACTGTCCACCTGGGTTCGCGACAACCGATATTGCCCGTAACGACTGGCTGCCAACCCATGCACGGCCGCCGCTTCGTCCAGAAGCCGCCGGTCTATGCCGAGTTGTTCCCAATTACCCGCTTCAAAATGCGGGCTGAGTACGCCCAAGTCGATCAGCGCGAACTCACGCCCCACCAGGCCCGGCAGCAAGGGCGCGAAATCCTGGCTGACCAGCGGCGCCAGCGTTTCACCGACGCAGCGCAGAATCGCCGCATCCATCAGCTCAAAGGGCACCGACGTCGCCACGTGGAAGATTTCCCACTCGTGCTCGGCGTTTTTCAACAAGTAAGTGTTATCCGGGTCCAGCCGTTGCTGTTGTTCGCTGCTCAACACCAACACCGCCGCGCGGGCGACGATCAGCGGCCACAGCGCCTGCAACTCCTCGCGCTGTAACGGGGTGACCGCATGGCATGCCTGGATCGCCGGCAGGATGGCAAACGGGTCGCCGTCGGCATGGTGCAGCAGCGCCGCACAGGTCACCGACAGGTCGGCAATACGCCAGGTGTGCACCAGGTCGCCAAAATCAATCACGCCCTGCAATTGCCAGTGGCGCCTGGCATCACGCTGCCAGACCACGTTGTCGTCGGTGATGTCCATGTGCACCGCCTGCCAGGGCAAATGCGGCGCCAGAGGCTGCAGGCGCATCTCGACCTGCTCGGCCACCTGTTCCAGCGCGGCGTGATGGGGCAGGTCTTTCAGGGTCGTCAGCAGGTGCTTGATCAGTTCTTGAGCGTGGCGTGGGTCCCATTGCAGGGTACGGTCCAGGCCCGGGTGCTGGAAGTCAGCCAGCGCAAGGCTCATCTGCCCGCACAGTTGGCCAAAACCCGCGATTACCTCGCGGCCCAGGTGCGGCAGATGGGTCAGGGGCTGGCCGTCGATATAGTCCAGCAGGCGCAGGTGCAGCGTTTGCCCGTCGACCGTCACGGTCAGCAGCTCTTCCCCCGTAAGGGCGCGGACAACCTCAGGCACGCGCACCTTGTCGCGCAGTTCATGCAGCGCGGCGTGCTGGGCCTGCAGTTCGACGGCCGCATAGTCGCCCCGACAGATTTTCAACACAAAGCGGCCACGGTCGCTGTCCACCTTGTAGTTGAGGTCTTGCTGGCTGCCCAACGACTGCAAGGTGCCCGTGAGGCCGTAATGTTGCGCCAGCAACTGGGCGGCCTGATCGGGGCCCACTTGCGGGCAGGGCAGACTGGCACGGTGGATCAACGTGGCGAGCAACATTGGGGCGACCTCGGTTTTTTAGGCGTCTATATCGCCATTGTTCAGGGCCGTTAATCAACCCCTTGCGCTCACCGCGCTTGCACCGGCCCGACGCACAACTCAAGCTATGCTTCTATCGCCCCGTGTCCGTCTAAGGAAAAGGCCCTCGACATGCGCATTCTCATCACCGGCGGTGCCGGATTCATCGGCTCCGCCCTGATCCGTCACCTGATCCAACACACTGAGCACGAAGTGCTCAACCTCGACAAACTCACCTACGCCGGGAACCTGGAGTCGCTGACAAGCATCGCCTCCAACAGCCGCTACGAATTTGTACAGGCCGACATCATCGACCAGGCCGCCGTCAGCGCCTTGCTCGCGCGCTTTGAGCCCCAGGCGATCATGCACCTGGCGGCCGAGTCCCATGTCGACCGCTCCATCGACGGCCCATCGGATTTTATCCAGACCAACATCGTCGGCACCTACAGCCTGCTCGAAGCCACCCGCGCTTACTGGCAGACGCTGGCCGAGCCGGCCAAAAGCGCATTCCGCTTCCACCACATCTCCACGGATGAGGTGTACGGCGACCTGCACGGCGTGGACGACCTGTTCACCGAAACCACTCCCTACGCGCCAAGCTCGCCGTATTCGGCCAGTAAAGCAGCGTCCGACCACCTGGTCCGCGCCTGGCAGCGCACTTACGGCCTGCCGGTGCTGTTGACCAACTGCTCGAACAACTACGGGCCGTTCCACTTCCCCGAAAAGTTGATCCCGCTGGTCATCCTCAACGCCCTCGCGGGCAAGGCGCTGCCGGTTTACGGTGATGGCCTGCAAGTGCGTGACTGGCTGTACGTCGAAGACCACGCCCGCGCGCTGCTCAAAGTCGTCACCGAAGGTGTGGTCGGCGAGACCTACAACATCGGCGGCCACAACGAGCAAAAGAATATCGATGTCGTGCGCGGCATTTGCGGCCTGCTGGAAGAGCTGGCGCCGCAGCGCCCGGCCGGCGTGGAAAAATTCACCGACCTGATCACCTTCGTCAAGGATCGCCCGGGCCACGACCAGCGCTACGCGATCGATGCCAGCAAGATCGAACGCGAGCTGGGCTGGGTGCCGCAGGAAACCTTCGAAACCGGCCTGCGCAAAACCGTGCAGTGGTACCTCGACAACCTGGAATGGTGCCGCCGCGTGCAAGATGGCAGCTATCAAGGCGAGCGCCTGGGCAACAGCGATCCCAAAGACCTGATCGCGTAAACCAAGGCAACGCGCAGCACAGCTAGGCATAATGCGCCTGTACCCACAGGCGCATGACTCCCATGACTCCATCCCTCCCGCGAAGACCCCGCTGGCGCAGCCTCGCCCTCCTGGCGTTGTGCCTGGCGCCGCTGTTGTGGCCGCTGGAGCACTTGGCCGAGCGCTATTACCGCAGCGAGTTGGCCGGGCAAAACCGCCAGACTCTCGACCTGTACGTCGCCAACCTGTTGGGCACCTTGCATCGCTATGAAGTGCTGCCGCAGATCCTCGGCGATTTGCCTGCCCTGCGCGTCGCGCTGGACGCGCCGCATGTCAGCACCAACCTCACCAATGCCAACTTGCTGCTCAAGGACGTCGCCGCCCAGGCCGGGGTGGAAGTGATGTACCTGATGGACACCACCGGCAAGACCCTCGCCGCATCGAATTGGGACAAACAAGACAGTTTTGTCGGCCGCAACTTCTCGTTCCGCCCGTATTTCAGCGAAGCCATGGCCGGGCGCCTGGGGCGGTTTTTCGGCCTGGGTACCACGTCGGCCAAGCGCGGCTACTTCTTCGCCGCCGCCGTACACGACGGCGACAAAGTCATCGGCGTGCTGGTGGTCAAGGTCGACCTGGACCACACCGAAAGCCTGTGGGGCAACACCCCCGAACAACTGCTGGTGACCGACCATAACGGCGTAGTGATCCTCACCTCGCGCCCGCAGTGGCGATTCCGCGCCACCCGGCCGCTGACCGCCGAAGAACGCCAGGCGATCATCGCGATCCAGCCCTACCCGACCCGCGACCCGCAACCACTGGCCCTGAGTTCCACCGCCTGGCTGCGCCAATCCACGGCCATCGCCGAAACCGGCTGGACTGTAGAAATTCTCGCGCCGCGCTCGCTGATCAACCGCCCGGTGCGCACCGTGGTCGCCATCGGTGGCGCCACGTTGCTGGTGGTGATGCTGTTGCTGGGCCTGATCATGCAGCGCCGTCGCCATTATCTGGAGCGCATCGCCTTTGAAGCCAGGGCGCGCCGGGAACTGGAAGCGCGGGTGGTCGAGCGGACCAGTGATCTGGAAGGCCTTAACCGGCGCCTGAAGCAGGAAGTGCTGGAGCGCGAGCACGCCCAGCAGGAGCTGGTGCGCGCCCAGGACGACTTGGTGCAGGCGGGCAAATTGTCGGCGCTGGGCACCATGTCGGCGAGTATCAGCCACGAGCTGAATCAACCGTTGGCGGCGATTCGCAGCTACGCGGAAAACGCCGAAATCCTCCTCGACCACGAACGCACCAGTGATGCGCGCGGCAACCTCAAGCTGATCAGCGAGCTGACCGGGCGCATGGCCTCGATCATTGCGCACCTGCGCGCCTTCGCCCGCCGCGACCGGCATGCGCCGGAAAGTGTGGCCCTGCAGCCGGCGCTGGACGATTCGCTGGCGCTGCTGGCCAAGCGGCGGCGGTCGATGGAAGTCGAGCTGATCCGCGACTTGCCGGAGGCGACGCTCTGGGTACAGGCGGGCGAAACCCGTCTGCGCCAGGTACTCGGTAACCTGCTGGCCAATGCCCTCGACGCCCTTACCGAAAAAGGCCCGCCGCGCAAACTCTGGCTGAGTGCCCAAACCACCGAACAAGGCGTCAACCTCTACATTCGCGACAACGGCCCGGGCTTTTGCATGGAAGCCCTGGGCCGCGCGAGTGAGCCGTTTTACACCACCAAGACCCGCACCCAGGGCCTCGGGCTGGGCCTGGCGATCTGTGACACCTTGATGCGTGCCTTCGGCGGCGAACTGCTGTTTGCCAACAGCAAGGAAGGCGGCGCGCTGTTAACCCTGAAATTGCGTGCCGGCTCGCCGGGCGTCAGTCTGCAACCGTCCGAGGACCGCAGTGTATGAGTATCGATAACGGGATTCAGGTGGTGTTGATCGACGACGATCCGCACCTGCGTCAGGCCCTGTGCCAGACCCTGGACCTGGCCGGGCTGAAAGTGCTGACCCTGGGCGAAGCCAGCGGCCTCACCGCGCGCCTGTCGCGGGACTGGCCGGGGGTGGTGGTCAGCGACATCCGCATGCCCGGCATGGACGGCCTGGAACTGCTCGCCGAACTGCACGGCCAGGACCCGGAACTGCCGGTGCTGCTGATCACCGGCCACGGCGACGTGCCGCTGGCGGTGCAGGCGATGCGCGCCGGCGCGTATGACTTCCTCGAAAAGCCCTTCGCCAGCGACGCCCTGCTCGACAGCGTACGCCGCGCCCTGGCCCTGCGCCGCCTGGTGCTGGACAACCGCAGCCTGCGCCTGGCCCTTAGCGACCGTCAGCAATTGAGTACACGCCTGGTTGGCCACTCACCACAGATGTTGCGCCTGCGCGAGCAGATCGGCGCACTGGCCGCGACTCGCGCCGACGTGCTGATTCTCGGCGAAACCGGCGCGGGCAAAGAAGTCGTCGCCCGCGCGCTGCACGATTTGTCGAGCCGGCGCAGCGGGCCGTTTGTGGCGATCAACGCAGGCGCACTGGCTGAATCGGTGGTGGAGAGCGAGCTGTTCGGCCATGAGCCCGGCGCATTCACCGGCGCGCAGAAACGCCGCATCGGCAAGTTCGAATTCGCCAACGGCGGCACGCTATTCCTGGATGAAATCGAAAGCATGAGCCTGGACGTGCAGGTCAAGCTGTTGCGCCTGTTGCAGGAGCGCGTGGTGGAACGCCTGGGCGGCAATCAGTTGATCCCGCTGGATATCCGCATTATCGCGGCCACCAAGGAAGACCTGCGCCAGTCCGCCGACCAGGGGCGTTTTCGTGCCGACTTGTATTACCGCCTCAACGTGGCGCCGCTGCGCATTCCGCCGCTGCGCGAGCGGGGTGAAGATGCGTTGATGCTGTTCCAGCACTTTGCCGACGAAGCCAGCAGCCGTCACGGCCTGCCGCTGCATGAGCTGCAACCCGGCCAGCGCGCGTTGCTGTTGCGCCACAGCTGGCCGGGCAATGTGCGCGAATTGCAGAACGCCGCCGAGCGCTTTGCGCTGGGCCTGGAACTGGCGCTGGATAACACACCGGACAATCCTGCCGCCGGGGTGCTGACCTCCACGCCGGGTGGGTTGAGCGAACAGGTCGAGCAGTTCGAAAAAAGCCTGATTGCTGCCGAACTCACCCGCCCCCACAGCTCTGTGCGCAGCCTCGCCGAAGCCCTCGGCGTACCGCGCAAAACCCTGCACGACAAACTGCGCAAGCACGGCCTGAACTTCGCCGACAGCGGCAACCACGGCGCAGACGACGAATGACCCACCCCACCCGCCAAGAGGCCGCCATGAGCCGCGACAGCCGTTACCTGGAATCCGTCCTTCACCACGACATCCCCCTCACCCGGGAAATGGGCCTCAAGGTGCTCGACTGGGAACACGGGCAACTGCAACTGCACCTGCCCTTGCAGCCCAACATCAACCACAAGAGCACCCTGTTCGGCGGCAGCCTCTACTGTGGTGCGGTGCTGGCAGGTTGGGGCTGGCTGCATTTGCAGTTGCGCGAAGAAGGGATTGAAGACGGGCATATCGTGATTCAGGAGGGGCAGATCAGTTACCCGCTGCCCGTCACCCGGGACGCGACCGTGATTTGCCGGGCGCCGGAGGAGAAGGTGTGGAAGCGGTTTGTGGCGACCTACAAGCGCTATGGCCGGGCGCGGTTGACGCTGGACACGTGGATTGTGAATGAGGGCAGTGAGGACAAGGCCGTGACCTTTACCGGCCAGTACGTCCTGCACCGCTAAAACCTACAACACAAAACAACTGTGGGAGCTGGCTTGCCTGCGATAGCGGTAGATCAGTCACAAAAGCTGTGACTGTCAGACCGCCATCGCAGGCAAGCCAGCTCCCACATTGAATCCAAGCCAGGCTCAGGATCGGGCCAGGCTCAGCAACCGCTCACGCCATGCTGCCTTCGCCGGCAACGCCAAAAAGAACGGGTTCAACAACGATGCCCGCGCGGGGTAGCTGAACGGCTCGCCGCTCAATTCCAACACTTCACCGCCCGCACCTTCCAGCACGCCTTGAGCCGCCGCCGTATCCCATTGTGAAGTAGGTGCCAGGCGCGGATAGCAATCGGCGCTGCCCTCGGCCAACAGGCAAAACTTCAACGAGCTGCCGATATTCGCCAGTTTCAGCTCACCCAAACCCGCGCTCAACCCGTCCAGCAAACGTTCCTGCTCAGGGCTGGTGTGCCGACGGCTGGCGACCACGGTAAAGGCTTCACCGGCGGCCGGCGTCTGGCGCACCTGAATCTGCTTGGGCGCCTCACTCACGTCCGAACGCCAGGCGCCCAGACCGGCACCGCCGAAGTAGCAACGGCCGCTGGTAGGCATCGACACCACGCCAAACACCACACGACCCTGCTCGATCAGCGCAATGTTGACGGTAAATTCTTCACTGCCGGAAATAAATTCCTTGGTGCCATCCAGCGGGTCCACCAGCCACCAGCGCTGCCAGCCGGCGCGCACGCTCTGGTCGATATCGGCGTCTTCTTCGGACAACACGGGAATGCTCGGGTCAAGCGCCGTCAGCCCGGCGAGAATCAGATGGTGAGCAGCAAGGTCCGCCGCCGTCACCGGCGAGTCGTCAGCCTTGGACGTCACCGCCACATCGGCACGCCAGTACGGCAGGATCACCTCACCGGCCTGGCGAGCCAGTTCAATCACAGGGGCAATAAACGGGTGACCTAAAAACAGTTCGCTCATGCGTTAAACGCTCCTCGTTGGGTCAGCAGGTCTCGTACCAGGTACAGCGCGGCCAGCGCACGGCCTTCACTGAACTGCTCGTTTTGCGCCAGTTGCGACAGCTCGCGCAGGTTTACCCTGTCTACACGCATCGGCTCGGGTTCATCGCCTTCCAGGCGTTCTTCATACAGATCAGTGGCCAGCACCACTTGAATTTTCTGGCTCATGTAGCCCGGCGACAGCGACAGTTCGGTGATGTGCTCCAACTGCCGCGCGCCATAACCGGCCTCCTCCTTGAGCTCGCGGTCTGCCGCCGCCAGCACGTCTTCGCCGGGTTCGATCAGGCCCTTGGGCAACGACAATTCATATTCGTCGGTGCCGCCGCAATACTCTTCCACCAACAACGCGTGATCGTCATCGATCATCGCCACGATCATCACTGCGCCGTAACCGGCACCGCGGCCCACCAGGCGCTCGTAGGTCCGTTCAACGCCATTGGAAAAGCGCAATTGCACTTCCTCCACGCGGAACAAACGGCTACTGGCGACTATTTCGCGGGCGAGGACGGTGGGTTTCTGGCGCATAAGCGGCTCCTTGGCGTGATCGGGTTACTATACCGTGGCTTTTCCGATTGTCTGTGTCGGATATCTTTACTTACATGAGAACCGCCCATGCCCTCTTTGCCCTGGCACGCCATCGACACCGTCCTGCTGGACATGGACGGCACCTTGCTCGACCTGCATTTCGACAACCACTTCTGGATGGAGCACCTGCCCCAGCGTTACGCCGAACTGCACGGCGTGAGCCGGGCCATGGCCGAGATGGAGTTGCAGCCGCTGTTCGAGCGTAATGCCGGCCAATTGCAATGGTATTGCCTGGATTTCTGGAGCACGGAGTTGAACATTCCGGTGCGCGAACTCAAGCTGGAAACCGCCCACCTGATCGCCCTGCGCCCGGACGCCGACACCTTTCTGGCGGCGATCAAAAAGGCCGGCAAGCGTGTGATCCTGATTACCAACGCGCATCGTGACTCGCTGTCGTTGAAGCTGGAACGCATTGAGCTGGCGCCGTACTTCGAACGGTTGATCAGCTCCCACGACTACGGTTTTCCCAAGGAAAACCCGCAGTTCTGGAATGCCTTGCAAGCCGACATCCACTTCGACCCGGCCCGTAGTCTGTTTATTGATGACACGTTACCGATCCTGCGCAGTGCGCGGGATTTTGGTGTTGGGCATTTGCTGGCGGTGAAAGAGCCGGACAGCAAAAAGGGGCCAAAAGACACGGCGGAGTTTGCAGCGGTAGATGATTACCGCGATTTGATTGCCGGACTCTGAACTGATGTAAACACAGACTCATGTGGGAGCCGGGCTTGCCCGCGATGCAGACACCTCGATTCATCAAATACACCGAGGTGATGCTATCGCAGGCAAGCCAGCTCCCACAGAAGCCAACTCACACAGGCTTTAAGGTGTATTACTCAGGAATACGCAGCGTCTGCCCTGGGTAAATTTTATTCACATCTTTGAGCAGCGGCTTGTTGGCCTCAAAGATTTTGTTGTACTTGTTGGCATCGCCATACACCGTTTTAGAGATCGCGCTCAGGGTATCTCCGCTTTTCACCACGACAAACCGAGAAGCCACCACCACTGGACCGGAAACGGTAATCTGGTCGTCCACACTGGCCACACCGACGATATTACCCGCCGCCAGAATGATTTTTTCCTTCTCTTCCTGGCTGGCGACTTCACCGGTGATCGTCACCTTGTCACCGTCGACGGTGGCATGAACGTTCGGGTTGCCCAGCCCGACGGCTTCGATATGTTTTTTCAACTCATCGCCAGCATTTGCATTTCCCGGCGTCAGCAGGTCAATCAACTTCTCGCCTGCTTCCTTAACAAAGCTTAAAAGACTCATGGTGCACTCTCCTTGGGGTTTAAGTTCCAGATGACAAAGACTAGACCAGTCCTACAGAACCGGGTTCCAGCCCGACCAAAGACCCAAACGCGCTAGAATCCTGCCCCATCGGTATAAGCCTGGAGCGAAGATGGACATCAAGCAGCTGAAATTCCTCATCGCCCTCGACGAGACACGTCACTTCGGCCAGGCGGCGGCGCGTTGCCATATCACCCAGCCAACCCTGTCGATGCGCCTGCGCAACCTGGAAGAAGAGCTTGATCTTCCCTTGGTCAATCGCGGCCAGCGCTTTGAAGGGTTTACCGCACCGGGCGAGCGGGTATTGGCTTGGGCCCGCACCGTGTTGGCGGCCTATGACGGCTTGCTGGCCGAGGCGGCGGCCTGTCGCGGCAATTTGGTAGGTACGTTGCGCCTGGGTGTGGTGCCGTTATCGAGCTTTGACCCCTTGGCGTTGATGCAGCAGTTGCATAAAGAGCATCCGAGCCTGCGCTTTGAGCTCTCGGCACTCAGCTCCGAGCAAATCCTTGAGCAACTTGCGAGCAACCGCCTGGACCTCGGCGTTTCTTATCTGGAGCGCTTGGACAACGAGCGTTTCGACTCGCTGGCCTTGGGCGAAACCCGCATGGGACTGCTCTACGACCAGCGGTTTTTCAGCTTCGGCGACACGCCGTTGAGTTGGGAGGCGTTGATCGAACTGCCGCTGGGCATGCTCACCGGCGGCATGCACTTTCGCCAATCCATCGACCACAACTTCCACAGCCGGGGCCTTAACCCGCAACCGCTGCTGCAAACCGATGCGGTCCATCAATTGTTACAAGCCGTGCACGGCGGCTTGTGCTGCGCGGTGATGCCGTTGGACGGCGGGCTCGATGCCTTGACCGAGCACCTGCGCCTGCAACCCATAGAAGACGCCCACACGCTGGCGCGCTTGGGGCTGATCATGCGCCGCAGCGCACCGCGTTCGGCATTGGCAGAGGCGTGTTTCGCGCTGTTTCAAAAATCGCAGAAAGCGTCTTGATCGACGCCATCTATCGATAGATCAGTACTGGCAATTAGACGCGACCCTTTGTCGCGCCTAGTCTAAACACTGATCAATCCGTCGGTGGTACTGCCCCATGAACGCCAAGCGCCCAGTCTGCGCGGCGCCCGCCCCTGAAGTGCCCGCGCCCACCGCCAGCCAGACCTATCAGTATTGCAACCTCGAACACACCGAAGTCGCCAGCACCGCGTTGGCGGAGGAAGTGGCGTTGGCGATTGCCTACAACGATATCAGTCAGGCCGTGATGCTCGTAACGCCGACGGATCTTGAAGACTTTATTGTCGGTTTCAGCATTGGCAGCGGCATTATCGCCGACGTTAGCGACATTTATGACCTGAAACTCAGCGGCTCAGGCTCTGCCCAGTACGCTCAGGTGCAGATTTCCAGCCGCGCGTTCTGGAACCTCAAACAGCAACGCCGCCAACTCGCAGGCACCAGCGGCTGCGGTTTGTGCGGCGTAGAAGCCGTGGAACAAGCATTGCCTGACCTGCAAGTGCTACCGGGCGCGCCTTTGCCGCCAGTCGAATGGCTCGATGGACTGCGTCAACGCATCAGCGCGTTTCAGCCGCTGGGCCAGTACAGCGGCGCGGTGCATGCGGCCGTGTTCATGAACGGCCAGGGCGAATTGCTGATGGGGCGTGAAGACATCGGCCGGCATAACGCGCTGGATAAATTGATCGGCGCGCTGATCCGCCAAAAAATTCCGACCGACGGCGGCCTGGCGATTGTTACCAGCCGCTGCAGCCTCGAATTGATTCAGAAAGTATTGCGCGCAGGCATCCAGACCCTGGTCAGCCTGTCGTCGCCCACCGGCCTCGCCCTGCAATGGGCCCGCCGGCATAACCTCAATCTCATCCACCTGCCGCAGAAAAGTGCGCCGCGGGTCTACAGCCCTGCGATGGAGAACCAGCCATGAGCCAGCACCACCAAGCCGACCAAACCCCAACCCCGCGTTACAAGCCTTATAAAGGCCCGGCGGGCGGCTGGGGCGCACTGATCAGCGTGGCGCAAGCATGGCTGACCAGCGACAACGCGCTGAAAAACCTGCGCATGATGCTTAAGACCAACCAGAACGGCGGCTTCGACTGCCCGGGCTGTGCCTGGGGTGATTCGCCGGAAAGCGGCATGGTCAAGTTCTGCGAAAACGGCGCCAAGGCGGTGAACTGGGAAGCCACCAAGCGCCGCGTCGACGCGGCCTTTTTCGCCAAGCACAGCGTCACCGCGCTGCTCGAGCAAAGCGACTACTGGCTGGAATACCAAGGCCGACTGACCGAGCCAATGCGCTACGACGCCGAGACTGACCGCTATAAAGCTATCAGTTGGGAATCGGCGTTTGACCTGGTCGGCAAACACCTCAATGCACTGCCAAGCCCGGACATGGCCGAGTTCTATACCTCGGGTCGTGCCAGCAACGAAGCGGCGTACCTGTATCAGCTGTTTGTGCGCGCCTACGGCACCAACAATTTCCCCGACTGCTCGAACATGTGCCACGAAGCCAGCGGCGTCGCCTTGGCGCAAAGTGTGGGCGTCGGCAAAGGCACCGTGACCTTTGATGACTTCGAACACGCCGATGCAATTTTCGTCTGGGGCCAGAACCCCGGCACCAACCACCCGCGCATGCTTGAACCGCTGCGCGAAGCGGTGAAACGCGGCGCCCAGGTGGTGTGCATCAACCCGCTGAAAGAGCGTGGCCTGGAACGCTTCCAGCACCCGCAACACCCGCTGGAAATGCTCACCAACGGCGACAAGCCGACCAACACCGCCTACTTCCGTCCGGCGCTGGGTGGCGACATGGCCATCCTGCGTGGCATGGCGAAATTCCTGCTGCTGTGGGAGCGCCAGGCCCAGGCTGAAGGCACAGAAGCGGTGTTCGACCACGACTTCCTCAACGAACACACGGCCAACGTGCTGGAATACCTTGGCAAGATTGACGACACCTCGTGGGATGAAATCGTCGCGCAATCCGGCTTGACCCTGGTCGAGATCGAGCAAGCGGCGCGCATGTACGCCAAAGGCAAGAACGTGATTATGTGCTGGGCGATGGGCATCACCCAGCACCGCCATTCGGTGCCGACCATCCAGGAAATCGCCAACCTGATGCTGCTGCGCGGCAACATCGGCCGGCCGGGCGCGGGCCTGTGCCCGGTGCGTGGCCACAGCAACGTGCAGGGCGACCGCACGATGGGCATCAACGAGCGCCCACCGGTGGCGTTCCTCGACTCCCTGGAACGTCGCTTCCAGTTCCAGGTGCCGCGCGAGAACGGCCACAACGTGGTCGAAGCGATTCACGCCATGCTCGAAGGCCGCTCCAAGGTGTTTATCGGCCTGGGCGGCAACTTCGCCCAAGCCACGCCAGACAGCCCGCGCACCTTCGAAGCCCTGCGCAACTGCGACCTGACCGTGCAGATCAGCACCAAGCTCAACCGCAGCCACCTGATGCACGGCAAAGACGCGCTGATCCTGCCGTGCCTGGGCCGTACCGACATCGATATCCAGGCCGACGGCCCGCAAGCGGTGACGGTGGAAGACTCGTTCAGCATGGTCCACGGCTCCAATGGCCAACTGCAGCCGCTGTCCAAACTCATGAAGTCCGAGCCTGCCATCCTGGCCGGCATTGCCGCCGCCACCCTGGGCAGCAAGCCGGTGGACTGGAACTGGCTGGTGGCCGACTACGGGCGCATTCGCGACCTGATCGCCGACACCATCCCGGGTTTCAAAGACTTCAACGAGAAGATCAAAAACCCGGGTGGTTTCTACCTGGGCAACTCGGCCGGTGCACGCCGCTGGAATACGCCATCGGGGCGCGCCAACTTCCGTCCGAACATCTTGCCCAAAGACTTGATCCACGAACGCACTCACGCCACGGGCCGGGTGCCGGACCTGATCATGCAGTCGATGCGCTCTCACGATCAGTACAACACCACCATTTATGGCCTCGATGATCGCTATCGCGGCGTGAAAGGCCAGCGTGACGTGCTGTTCGTCAACGAAGCCGACATTATTCGCCTGGGTTTCAAGCCGGGGCAGAAGGCCGACATCGTGTCGCTGTGGGAAGACGGCCGTGAGCGCCGCGTGAAGGGCTTTACCTTGCTGGCGTTTGATATTCCGGCGGGTCAGGCTGCGGCGTACTACCCGGAGGTGAACCCGCTGGTGCCGCTGGAGAGCACCGGGGATGGCAGCCATACGCCGACGTCGAAGTTCGTGGCGATTCGTTTGGAAGCGGCGAGTGACACTGGGCTGATCATGGCGCGCTCTGCCTGACTGGCTTCAATTGTGGCGAGCGGGCTTGCCCGCGTTGGGCTGCGAAGCAGCCCCAATACAGTCACCGCATTCTTTCAGTCATAACGCACTGCCTGCACCAGGGGCCGCTTCGCGGCCCAACGCGGGCAAGCCCGCTCGCCACAAAAGCTCGCCAGGCCAGCATTAACCATGCACAAAAAAGGCCGCTTTTGCATAAAAGCGGCCGTTCCGAAGTAGTTAAAGACTCGCAAAAACCACTTAAGTTCCCTATACAAAACAGTAACTTATCAAATTGTATACAACTGCTGCCACCGGTCGGATTTCGATTGTCAGCGTCTCGATACAACCTCAGGATCGCGCCGTCATCCTCTTGAGGTTTCCCTATGAAGTTCTCCTCGATTCTCTTGTTGTCCCTTGGCCTGGTCAGTGGCGCAGCCATGGCCGGTGGCACCACCGAAGCCGGTGTGGGCGGCGCATTGGGCGGGGTACTTGGTTCAGTTGTGGGCCAGCAGATCGGCGGTAACACCGGTTCGGCCATCGGCGCAGCCTTGGGCGGCGCGGGCGGTAGTGCGGTCGGCGCCGACAAACGCAGCCGTGGCGAAGCCGCTATTGGCGGCGCACTCGGCGCGGCCGGCGGCAACGTAGTGGGTCGCAGTGTCGGCGGTAACACCGGCAGCCTGATCGGCGCAGCCGCCGGCGGTGGCGCGGGTGGCGCACTGGGCAATTACATGGGCAACAAAAGCGATGACGACGACCGTCGCTACCGAGGCCGCGACAACCGCCGTTATGACCGTGATGACCATCATGGGCGCGGGCATGCTTATGGGCATCGCAAGAACAAGCATCACTACCGTCATCACCGCTAATCTCTCGATCTAAAGCCCGAAGCAAATCCCTGTGGGAGCTGGCTTGCCTGCGATAGCGGAGTGTCAGGCAACAGTTTTAAACCTGACTCGCCGCTATCGCAGGCAAGCCAGCTCCCACATTTGATTTCTATGGGTCCAGCGGTCTTTGTCAGACCACCAACCGCTGCAACGCCTCGCGCAGCCTTTCAGGAATCGTCACCGGCTGGTTCGACGCGCGATCCACAAACACATGCACAAACATCCCCGCCGCGCAGGCGTCTTCCTCGCCCGCCTTGAATACCGCCAACTCATACTGCACCGAGCTGTTACCCAACTTGCCCACCCGCAGGCCGATTTCTATGCGATCCGGAAAAGCGATCGACGCAAAGTAGTCACACGCCGAACTCACCACAAACCCCACCACTTCGCCGTCATGAATATCCAGCCCGCCCTCTTCAATCAGGTAGGTATTCACCGCCGTGTCGAAAAAGCTGTAGTACGTCACGTTGTTCACATGGCCATACACATCATTGTCGTGCCAGCGCGTGATGATCGGCTGAAAGTGTCGGTAATCGGCGCGCAAGGGCATTGAGTCAGGCATGTGCAGGTCTCGTGAAAGTGAGTTTAGAGATCATTCAGATGGGCCTCGGCCCACTCGCGTACCTCGGCGTACGGGTAGTCTTCCAGCGCAGCAAAACCCGAAATACCCCGCGCTTTCAGCTTGGTAAACAGCGGCACGCTGATGCCGCCCAGGAAGCGCGTCAGTCGCTCCGAGCCTGGTAAATCCCCAGTGGCTTCATGATGCCTGTGGATAAAATCGCCGCACAGTCCCATAAAGTTTTTATCCACAAGCGGCGGCAAACTCGGTGGCTGCGGCAGATGCGCAACGTGGCCGTGGCATACCGAGCAATGCCCGCAACGCTCGGGGGCATTTTCATCGCCGAAGTACTGGGCCAAACGCTGGCCCAAGCAATGCTCAGTGGCGAAAAGGTCGAGCATGGCGTGAATCCGCGCCACCTCCGTCACCTCATGGTTTTTGAAGCCTGTGTATAACTCGGCGCTCAACACCTGTGGATCAAAGGCGGTGTCCAGCAGGCTGTAGACCTCGGTCATCTGCTTGCTTTCCAGCTCGATCAGGCCCTGCTCCTGGAAGTAATCCAGCGCCTTCACCACCCGGCTGCGCCCAGCATTGTGCTGTTGATACAGCGCATCGAAATCCACTGTCGCCCAGGTTCTGGCGCGCGTGCACACCTGGATAATCGCTGCGACAAACTGCTGGCGCTCGCCGGAAAATCGCGCCAGCAACACCTCTGGCTCAATCAGGTATTTGAAGCGGTATTCAGCATAGAACGCATAGCGCGGCGCGATTACGCCCTTGAGTTCCAACTGCACCAACAGCGTTTTCAGCGGCAGCTCGCGGATGTTGCTGTGGTCCGACAGTGACCTCAGCAAAAACTCCCACTGCCCCTCGGTTCGCGCCGCCTGCAACTCCTCCAGCACACGGCGAATGCCCTCCTGCTCCGGCGTGTCGCCATACACAAAGTTTTCCAGCACGTTCAGGCTGTCGCGATTGGCCAGCACCAGGCAGTCAGACGGCTGCCCATCACGCCCGGCGCGGCCGATTTCCTGGCTGTAGTTCTCGATGGATTTGGGCAGGTCAAAGTGCACCACATTGCGGATATCACTCTTGTCGATGCCCATGCCAAACGCGATGGTGGCGACAATGCAATTGGAGCGCCCGCCCATGAAACGCTGCTGGATACCTTCGCGTTTATCGTGGGGTAACCCGGCGTGATAGGCCTCGGCCTGGATGCCGTTTCGATTCAAATGCTCGGCAATTTGCTCAGCGGTTTTTTGCAGCGTGACGTAGACGATGCTCGGCTGATTAGCCCGTTCTTTCATCCACTCCACCAGACGCCGGCGCTTATCCGCACCGGCCACCGGCTCCACCAACAAATTGAGATTGGCGCGGTAGAAGCCAGTGGTAACCACATCATCAGGCGCAATCGCGAACTTGGCCTGCATGTCGGCAATCACCGCTGGCGTGGCTGTAGCCGTCAGCAGCAACGCCTGTGGGATATTGAACTGACGCTGGTAGTCCGGAAGTTTCAAGTAGTCCGGCCGAAAGTTATGGCCCCACTCGGAAATACAGTGCGCCTCGTCTACCACCAGCAGCGAGATATGCACACTCTGCAGAAAATTTCGGAAGCGCTCGTTCTTCAAACGCTCCACGGAAATCATCAGGATCTTCAGCTCGCCCGAACGTGCGCGGGCCATCACGTCATTGGCGTCTTCGCGACTTTGCGCCGAATCGATGCTGCCCGCCGAAATGCCGTGGCGTTTCAAAAAACCGAGCTGGTCCTGCATCAACGCCAACAACGGCGAAACCACCAGCGTCAGGTGCGGCAGCAACACCGCCGACAGCTGATAACACAGGGACTTGCCCGACCCGGTAGGGAAAATGGCGGCCGCCGAACGACCCGCCAGCACCGCGCTGACGACGTCTTCCTGGCCCAAACGAAACTGTGGATAACCAAAGACCTGCTGGAGGGTGTCGTGCATAAGCTGTCACTCCATTGACCGCTGAGTTGGCTCAAAAACATAGCCCGGAACACTCAGCGAATCGAGAAAGGTCGCAAGGAAATAAGAGACAGGATGATACACAGGCTGAGGGATGGCCTAGGGCCGATGTGGGATTGTTCAGACGATTTCGTGAGATGAATACAATGCAATTGTGGGAGCTGGCTTGCCTGCGATGGCGGAGTGTCAGTCGATAGATTGCTGACTGACACTCCGCCATCGCAGGCAAGCCAGCTCCCACATTTTTTAGTTCTGGGTCACTGCTAAACTATGAGTTCTGCGTTCAATTTATATCCAGTCTGCGAGCTAAGCATTGCGCTAAAGTCGAGCATTGCAACCCAGGAGTACGCGGTAATGAGCGAACCGACGTTTGAGCAAAAACAGGATCACTACCATAAGATCCGCCTATCCAATTACCTCGCCAGCCTACGCCTGGAAGGGTTCGATACCCAACCCGACGACGTCGATCACCCCCTGCCGACCCGCGAAGCCGTTCTCGCCAAGTACCAGTCCCGCGTGACACCTCTCACTGAAAGTGACTGATCGTTCCTCACGCTCCGCGTGGGAATGCCGCCTGGGACGCTCCGCGTCCCGCCATCCGCGCACGGTTCAAGACCCCGGCGCTGGTGACGCAGAGCGTCACGGCATGCATTCCCACGCGGGAGCGTGGGAACGATCCGAGAAACCAGTACGCGCTTGATAAAACCGCCACTCGGTAAACCATCTGTTTATTGCTCCAAATTACGCTCACTTCTAAGGTTCGCCCCGTCGCTGCCAACTCAGCGACCGGGTTTGGTCACTCGAAAACAGCACACATAAGTGCCACTACATGCCTTGCGAACGTCTATCGTCTCGTAAAGCACTGCTATGGCGGCTGTGTGTGGGACGTCCTCGGACGTGCCGGATTGCTGTTTCCGGCTGGCCAACCTGCGCACAGTCCGCCACCCACCGTTTGGCCACGGTGGTGTCGGTTACCTAACAGCAAACCGAGTACCTTCAAATGCAGATCCCTGAAACGAACCGTCGCTATCGCCTTCTACGCACCAACTTCACCGACACCCACCCGCTCGTCATCGACACCGAAGCCACCGCCGAAGACATCCAGTGCGCCGCACACCAGCGCATCCGCGCCGCCACCGACTTACTGGAAACCTTCACCTGCCTGACCTACGAACACGCCGACCTCAAAGACATCTCCCACATCATCAATGCCCTGTACTTGCTCGTGCAGGATGGCTGCGACTTGCTGGAAGCTGCGCAGCACGTGCAGCTGCAACCGGCAGTCGATAACCCAACACATCCAAACCAGCCACACAGCTAAAATTGTGGGAGCTGGCTTGCCTGCGATGGCGTCCTTTCAGGCTGTATTTCTGTACCTGAACGACTGCCATCGCGGGCAAGCCCGCTCCCACATTTGCCCGGTTTTCTTCCACAAATCCTGGCCAACCTTGAATTGCAGGAAACTCCCGTAGGAAAACGTCAAACACAGCGTCATACCCTTCCCAAACTGCTTAAAACACCTGCCCTACCCACTACATATTTCACCTTCGCCTGCCTGAAACTAGTGTTCTCTCAATGCATGTCTACACGGACGAGACTTAGTCATATGGCCCTGTATCTTCAATCCGCCTTTTTTCTACTGATGTATTTGCTGCTGCATTATCAAATCAAAGCCCCCCGGTTCAGACAACGCATCGCAATCACCTGTCTCGCCACAGGGCTAACGATGACTTGCCTGCTGCCCGACGTGGCAATCATCCTCAGAATGCCTTTATTGCCTGTCTTCATATTCTTGATAGGCTTGGCACTCTTGATCACCCGCAGCAAATACCGCAGACAACGCAACCCTCACCCACTTCCGCGTGCCCCGACCATGAACCTGGCCCCCAATTTCCCCGAAGACCCCGTGATGCAGCAGCTTCTGCAATTGCTGCACGAAGAAATCGGATTGCCGAAACACAAAACCATTCGTCTCGACACCTCGCTCAACTTCGACTTGGGCTGCGACGGCGCCGAGGCCAAGCAATTTATGGATGCGCTGGAGCAGGATTTTGCGATCGACCTGGGCGATTACGATGCTTATCGCTACTTTAAGCCGCCGGTGTTTGATGTGTTTCTGAAGCGTCGCGCCAAGGGCCGTGGTGATAAAGTCCCGCTGACGATTGGCATGCTGTATCTGGCGATCAAAACCCATAGCTGGGATACGCAGACGCTGGAAAACCTAAGCTAACCCCAAGAACACTGAGATCCAAATGTGGGAGCTGGCTTGCCTGCGATAACATCACCTCGGCAGGACTGATTCACCGAGGTACCTGCATCGCGGGCAAGCTCAGCTCCCACATCGAATTCGCGGTAATCTGGCGAGCCGCGCACAAAACAACAAGGACCGTACATGGACGTAACAATGGGCCTGCTGGCCGCTCTGCTCTGGGGCGGCACGGACTTTCTCGTGGGCCTTAATGCCCGCGCCGTCGGCGTGAAACGTGCGGTGTATTTCGGCCAAGCCCTCGGTTTTTTGATCATGACCCTGCTGCTGGTCATCTTCCCGACCTTCCTGTTCAAATCCCTCGATGCGCCGTTGAGCGTCTGGCTACTGGGCATCGCCGCTGCCCTGCTCACCGTCTCCGGCGCCCTCGCGCTGTCCAAGGCCTTCGCGTTGGGCAAAGCCGCGATCGTAGCGCCGCTGGTGACGTCCTACGGCGTGGTCACCACTTTGCTGTCGTGGGCCAGCGGTGAATACATCAGCTTGCTTCAACTGGGCTGTATCGGAGTGTGTGTCATCGGCGTGTCCCTCTCCAGCCTTCATAAGGACAACGGCGTTCCCCACAACAACCCGCGGCAGTCCATCGCTTACGCCATGCTCGCCGCAGTGCTGTACGGCACCAGCTTCTGGCTGCAAGGCCGCTACACATTGCCCGCCCTGGGTCCAATCACCATGCTGTGGCTGGGTTATCTGGTGGGCCTGTGCGTGCTGGTGGTGATGGTGCTGAAGATAAAGGACGGCCTGAAAATACCGCCACTGAAAAACTGTGCAACGTTGACCGGCGCGAGCGTGATGAACCTGGGCGGTTTCTCGGCGTTTTCGTGGGGCGCAATGGCGGGGTCTGTTTCGGTGGTGACGGTGATCAGTACATTGTCGGGCGGGATTGCAGCGATTTTAGGCTTCGTGTTTTTCAAGGAACGGTTGTCGGCAGTGCAAGTGTTGGGGGTCGTGTTGGTGTTGGTGGGCGCAGTGGTTTTGCACATCGCCGACTAACCCTTCGCGCACAAAAAAGCCGCCCCCAAAGGGCGGCTTTTTCACAACAACCGAATCTTACAACTTAGGACCGGCAGCCTTGATCGCATCACTCACTTCAAACTTCTTGAAGTTCTCGATGAACAGACCGGCCAGCGCCTTCGCTGCTTCATCGTACGCAGCCTTGTCGGCCCAGGTGTTACGTGGGTTCAACAGGCCTGTATCCACGCCCGGTACGGCCAATGGCACGTCGAGGTTGATGGTGTCGAGGTGTTCGGTTTCAGCACCGATCAACGCGCCGCTCTGGATCGCTGCGATGACGCCGCGAGTGGTCGGGATGTTGAAGCGTTTGCCGACGCCGTAGCCGCCGCCGGTCCAGCCGGTGTTGACCAGGTAGACCTTGGAGCCGAAGCCGCGCACGCGCTTGATCAGCAGCTCGGCGTATTCACCGGCCGGGCGTGGGAAGAATGGCGCGCCGAAGCAAGTGGAGAAGGTCGACTTGATGCCGCTGCCGGAACCCATTTCAGTCGAACCCACCAGAGCGGTGTAGCCGGACAGGAAGTGGTAGGCGGCTTGTTCTTCGCTGAGGATCGAGACAGGCGGCAGTACGCCGGTCAGGTCGCAGGTCAGGAAGATCACAGCGTTTGGCTCGCCACCCAGGTTCTGCTCGGAACGCTTGGCAACGTGCTCCAGCGGGTACGCGGCGCGGCTGTTCTGAGTCAGGCTGACGTTGGTGTAGTCGGCGTGCTTGGCATCGTCGATCACCACGTTTTCGAGCACGGTGCCGTGCTTGATGGCTTTCCAGATGACCGGCTCGTTCTTCTCGGAGAGGTCGATGCACTTGGCATAGCAACCGCCTTCGATGTTGAACACCACGCCTTCGCCCCAGCCGTGTTCGTCGTCACCGATCAGGTAACGGCTTTCGTCGGCCGACAGGGTGGTTTTGCCAGTGCCCGACAGACCGAAGAACAGGGTCACGTCGCCGGCTTCGCCGATGTTAGCGGCGCAGTGCATTGGCAGTACATCGGCCGCCGGCAGCAGGAAGTTCTGCACGGAGAACATGGCTTTTTTCATCTCACCGGCATAACGCATGCCGGCGATCAGCACTTTTTTCTGTGCGAAGTTGAGGATCACGCAACCGTCGGAGTTGGTGCCGTCACGCTCTGGCACGCACTCGAAGTTAGCCACGTTGAGCACCTGCCACTCATCACGACCGGCCGGGTTGTACTGGGCCGGGTTGATGAACAGGCAACGACCGAACAGGTTCTGCCAGGCAGTCTGGGTGGTCATTTTCACAGCCAGGTAGTGGTCTTCGGCAGCCCCTACGTGAACGTGGGAAACGAAGTGCTCTTGCGCGTTATTGAATGCCTCTACGCGAGCCCACAGAGCGTCGAACTTGTCGGCCGGGAACTTGCGGTTGATCGGGCCCCAGGCGATTGCGTCCTGGGTGGAAGGCTCTTCAACGATGAAACGGTCGACCGGCGAACGGCCAGTACGGTGACCGGTTTCGACGACCAGCGCGCCAGTATCGGCGAGCACGCCTTCACCACGCTGCAGGGCTTCTTTAACCAGATCGTCAACACTCAGATCGGTGTATACGGCGTTGTTGGCTTGCGTCATGAGGTTCCCCGTCGGCCTATGGCCGAGTGCTCCAAACGTTTTGTAGTAGAAAGTTGCGCACTACTACCGCGAAAAAAGTGGGCCGGATTATGCCAGAAAAGCCCAAAAAGAGTAGGGCCCTCCCGTCAGAACTGCGCTAATCCGGCGTTCGTCAGGTGATTTACCTGTGCTTAAACGTTTTAGTGGCGGGTGTCGGAAGGGGTGTCGATGCCTGCTCCGGCGAACAATTGGGCTACATCAGCGGCGTCGAACAGGTAGCGCTGGTTGCAGAACTGGCAGTCGATCTCGATATTGCCGCCGTGCTCCACTACCAAATTCTGCGCGTCTTCCAGGCCCAGGCTGACCAAGGCATTGGCCGAGCGCTCACGCGAGCAGCTGCAACGGAAGCGCAGGCCCTGTTCGTCGAACAGGCGCACGGCTTCTTCGTGGTAGAGGCGGTGCAGGATGGTTTCGTTGTCCAGGCCCAGCAGCTCTTCAGCGGTCAGGGTACCGGCCAGTGCGGTCAGCTTGCGCCAGCTGTCAGTGCGCTCGTCATCATCCTTGATGCGGTCGGCCGGCAGTTGCTGCAACAGCAGGCCACGGGCGCGCTTGCCGTCGGCGTTGAGCCAGAACTTGGTGCCGACTTGCTGGGACATTACGAAATAGTTGGTGAAGCAGTCCGACAGGGTTTCGCCATCGAGGTCGACGATGCCCTGGTAACGCTGGCCTTCAGTCGGGTCGACGGTGATCGCCAGCACGCCGTTGGCCATCAGGTCGGAGAGGGTCGCGTCCGGCGCGATCAGGTCAGCGTCGTAACGCGCCAGGCCACGGATTTCGCGCTCGCTGGAGCACTCGATCATCAGCATCGGGATCGGCCCTTCGGAACGCGCCTGCAGGATCAGCAAACCATCGAATTTCATGGTGCCCACCAGCAACGCCGCCGCCGCCATCAGCTCACCGAGCAGTTGCGCGACCGGCTCCGGATAGGGGTGCTTGGCGAGGACTTCGGCGTAACTGCGCTCCAGCGAGACCAGTTCGCCGCGGGCGTCGTTCTCGTCGAAGATGAAGCGTTGGGTGAAGTCGGTATCCGGTAGATCAGTCATAGGTCTGGGTATCTGAATTGATGACAAGTTGGTGACGAGCTTTATAGAATTAAACGCTTTAGCACCATTTTGGTGCAGATTTCTAAAGTGATGAGGGACAGTTTATGAACAATCCGGGTTTGTTCCAAGCCAAGTGGAACCTCGGGCGATGGGCCTTTTGCAATCTACTCGCAATCGGGCTGCTGTTTTTTTGGCTGTGGCCCACGGGCCAGATGCTGTGTGTGGTTTTCGACGAGTGGCTGTTTCATCTGCTCAATGACCCGCTGGCGAGCAACTCTGCCTGGCTGCATGTATGGGCAGTCGCCAGTTTGCGGCCGTTCGATGCGGTGGTTGGGGTGATTTTGCTGGCATTGCTGATTCGCGGCGGCTGGGTGTTTGAGGCGGTGCAGGTGCGCCAAGCGTTTTTCGGGTTCTTCGGCATTTTGTTGTTGCTGCTGTTTATCCGCATGCTGTTTTCCAAACTCACGGTGCTGATGGGCTGGCAGCACAGCAGCCCGTCGATGGTGATCAGTGGGGCGGTTCATATGAGTGAATATTTCCCGGGACTGGAGAAAACCTGGGAGCTGAAAGACCGTTCGAGCCAGAGCTTTCCGGGGGATCATGCCTCGGTGTTGTTGATCTGGGGGATGTTCATGACGGTGTTTGCCAAGCGTGTCAGCCAGGTAGTGGTGATCTGGGGGCTGACGCTGCTATTCATGATGCCGAGATTGGTGGCCGGTGCGCATTGGGGACAGGACGACTACATCGGCGGGGTATTGCTGGCGTTGTTGGCGCTGGGTTGGGGTTATTACACGCCGTTTGCGGCGAAGGTGTCGGATGGGTTGTTGCAGGTGACGGCGCCGGTGTTTGGGTTGCTCGGCAAACTGCCTCTGGTTGGGCGCTTGAGCGTCATGCGCACAGCCCTCTAACCCAGCAGGATCATGTGGGAGCTGGCTTGCCTGCGATAGCATCACCTCGGTATCACCGATACACCGAGCCGCCTGCATCGCGGGCAAGCCCGGCTCCCACATTTAATCTCCTTTGCAGGAGAGATTTGTGCAGTCAGTCATCATTGCCACTGCCGCGAAACTTGAACAGATCGCGGCGCTGCTTTTTGCTCGGTTTGCCGTCGGTGGTCATGCCGGTGGCACCTGCCTTGCGCATTGCCGCTGCGTTTTCGCGCTTGGCAATGCTCGCTTCGGTCTCGGCGTACAACGCCTGTGCCTCAGGCGCACCACGGCGCACGATGGAAAGGGCCTGCACCACGACGGTCTTTTCATCAAACCCTGTACGAATCTGAAACTCATCGCCGACGCGCGGTTCCTTGCCCGGCTTGCAGCGTTCGCCGCGATGGTGCACCTTGCCGCTCTCGATGGCAGCCTTGGCCAGGGCACGGGTTTTATAGAAACGCGCCGCCCACAGCCACTTGTCCAAACGGACCTTTTCTTCCTCTTCCTGCTTCTGAGCCACTTGAATTCCTCGCTCTGAAAAATGTCGCAACTTTACCGTTGAAACCCTTCGACGCATAAACCCCTGAGCTCACCTAAGATACGCCAGGTAGCACCCTGTTTTCGCGAGGATACGCTGTGACCGACTTCCCCACTTCACTCACCTCGCCAGACCAGCGTTGCGTGGGCTGCCAGCAAAGCGAGCCCTTGGGCTTCGATTTTGCTTTCGCCTATCAACCTATCGTAGACCTGCGTGACCAGTCGATTTTTGCCCACGAGGCTTTAGTGCGGGGTACGCACGGCGAAAGCGCGCTGTCGGTGCTGGATCAAGTGAATGAACACAATCGCTACCGTCTCGATCAACGCTGTCGCACCCAGGCAATCGCCGGCGCCGCTGCGCTGGGGATGCAAACCCATCTTTCGATCAATTTCATGCCCAATGCCGTGTACCGCCCGGAACTGTGCATCCGCAGCACTCTGGAAGCGGCCCGCGCGCATAATTTTCCAGTGAATCGGCTGATTTTCGAGACACTGGAAAGTGAGCACGTAGATAACAATCGCCATTTGACGAATATTCTGCGTGAATACCGCGAATTCGGTTTCAAAACCGCGATCGATGACTTCGGCGCGGGCTATTCGGGGCTGAACCTGCTGGCCGATTTCCAACCTGACTTGATCAAACTCGATATGGCGTTGATTCGCGATGTCGATCAGGATCGTGTCCGCCAGGTCATCGTCCAGGGGATTGTCACAATCTGTGAGCAGTTGGGGGTTACTGTCATCGCCGAAGGCATCGAGAGTGCTGGCGAGCGGGACTTCCTGCACGGCTGCGGAATTTTTCTGATGCAGGGCTATTGGTTCGCCAAGCCTTCATTCAAAGCCCTGGCTGAGGTGACACCTCAGGCTTGGGCGAATTAACCGGTTACCTATATTGAAGACATTTGACCATTTGACCGTTGTGGGTCTGCGTGAGTGGGTGGCACTTCCCGACTTGGGAGTGGCGGGCCTGCGCGCGAAGATCGACACCGGGGCCAGCACTTCCAGCCTGCACGCCACCGATATCGAGCCGTTTGAGCGCGACGGTGAAAACTGGGTGCGCTTTACCGCGCACCTGGGCAGCGTGGTGCAACTGCGTCACCGTCGCTGCGAAGCGCCGCTGGTGACGATGAAAACCATCAAGAGCTCCAACGGCCATGCGCAGGTGCGCTACGTGATCAGCACCACCCTGGCGTTGGGTGATCGGGTGTGGCGGGTGGAATTCACCCTCGCCTGCCGCAAGGCCATGCGTTACCGCCTGTTGCTGGGCTCCAAGGCGTTGATTGATGGCCATCTGGTGGTCAATCCCGGCGTCAAGTACGTTCAAGACAAGCCGGTGTTCCCGGTCTCTACTATTTCTGCCCCAGGTGCTGCATGAAGATTGCTGTGCTGTCGCGAAACCCGCGTCTGTATTCCACCCGCCGCCTGGTCGAGGCCGGCACCGAACGTGGCCATGAAATGGTGGTGATCGACACGTTGCGTGCCTACATGAACATTGCCAGCCACAAGCCGCAGATCCACTACCGCGGCAAGCCGTTGGAAGGCTTTGATGCGGTGATCCCGCGTATCGGCGCGTCCGTAACGTTTTATGGCTGCGCCGTGTTGCGCCAGTTTGAAATGATGGGGGTATTCCCCCTGAATGAATCCGTGGCCATTGCACGCTCGCGCGACAAGCTGCGCTCGCTGCAACTGCTATCGCGCCGGGGCATCGGCCTGCCGGTGACCGGTTTTGCCCACTCCCCGGATGACATTCCCGACCTGATCGAAATGGTTAACGGCGCGCCGCTGGTGATCAAGGTGCTGGAAGGCACTCAAGGCATTGGCGTGGTGCTGTGTGAAACCGCGACAGCAGCCGAGTCGGTGATTGAGGCGTTCATGGGCCTCAAGCAAAACATCATGGTGCAGGAGTACATCAAGGAAGCCGGCGGTGCGGATATCCGCTGCTTCGTGGTGGGTGACAAAGTGATTGCGGCGATGAAACGCCAGGCCAAGCCGGGGGAGTTTCGCTCCAACCTGCACCGTGGCGGCAGCGCCAGCTTGATCAAGATCACCCCGGAAGAACGCATGACCGCACTTCGCGCCGCCAAGGTGATGGGGCTGGCGGTAGCGGGTGTGGATATCTTGCGTTCCAACCACGGGCCGCTGGTGATGGAGGTGAATTCATCGCCGGGCCTGGAGGGGATTGAAACCACCACGGGGAAAGACGTGGCGGGGATCATCATTCAGCACCTGGAGAAGAATGGTGGACCGAATATGACCCGGACCAAGGGCAAGGGCTGATACACATCAGCCTTTGGCACAACGCAAACAAAGGTGGGAGCTGGCTTGTGTGGGAGCTGGCTTGCCTGCGATGCAGGCACCTCGGTGTATCAGTGATACTGAGTTGATGCTATCGCAGGCAAGCCAGCTCCCACACAAGCCAGCCCCCACAGTTGAATTTTAGTGTTTGTCAGACCGCGTCTCTGGGCAGCATCAAGCCAAGCGGCAACCGCACCCGTGCTTCCAGACCGCCCTCTTCCCGGTTGCGCAGCTCAACGTTGCCGCCATGCATCGAGGCAATTCGACGCACAATCGCCAGCCCCAGGCCAGTGCCCTTGCCACCCCGGGCGCGGTCGCCACGGGTGAAAGGGTTGAAGATCCCTTCCAATTCTTCCGGGTCGATCCCTGCCCCACGGTCCATCACGCTCAGCACCACATAAGGCGCGGCGCTGTCACCGGACACATAAGCCGCTACCTCCACATCCGAACCCGCGTGATGCAAGGCGTTGCCGATCAGGTTGTTCAGCAGGCGTTTCATCGACACCCGACGCAACGCAAACGGCTGGATCGGTTCCAGCCGCATACGCACCTGCTCGCCATTCTGGTTGTAGGGGGCGACCACTTCACGCACCAGGTCAGTGAGATCGACCTCTTCAACCACTTCGTCGCGGCCATCACGAATAAACGCCAGGAACTGGTCGAGGATCGCATCCATGTCCTCGATGTCGCGCACCATGTCATCCGTCAGGTCGCTATGGTTGCCCATCAGTTCCAGGGACAGCCGCAAACGCGTCAACGGCGTGCGCAAATCATGGGAGACCCCCGCCAGCATCAGCTCGCGTTCGCGGCCAGCCTGTTCGACGTCCTCCGCCATCTGGTTGAACGCGCCATACACCTCGGTCATCTCGCTGGGTGTATCGCTGACGGGCAAGCGCACACTGCGGCCCTGCCCCAGTTGGCGGGCGGCAAACACCAGGCGTTTCAGCGGTTGGTTGAGTTGGCGGACGAAAATCCACGCAGATGCGGTGGAAAGCAAACCAATAGCCAGGAACCAGCCCAGCACGTTCCAGATCTTCTGCCCCCGCAGCGGATGCGGGTACAGCGGCACTTTCAACCAATCCTGGCCCAGGCTCGGCGCACGCACCCACAGCGCCGGTGACACATGCATGCGCAGCCTCACTTCGGTGTCTTCACCCAGTTCGGCTTGCATCTGGCGCTGGTAGATCTCGCTGTAGGGCCAATGTTGCTCGCCCTCCGGCACACCGGCGCCCGCCACACGAACCAGGGTAGCGGCCTTGGCGATCTTCTCGCGGTTCTCGGGGTCCGCCGCCCAATAGGCGCGCAGCGTGAGGGCGACACCGTGGCTGTATTGTCGATCCACCAGCACGTCTTCGTTCATCAACAGATAAACCAGTGTCAGTGCCTTTGAGAACAGAACGACGATCAGCACCAGCCAAAGGGTGCGAGAGAAAAAACTTTGCGGGAACCACAACGGGGTTTTCATAGGAGACAGCTGGACACCTGGCAGAAACGAGCGGCGCTCGCAGAATTGCAGACGCCGGGCATCCCGTTGACCCTCATGGAGTCAAACGCCAGGATGCCCGCCCCTGCAAATCATCGGTCACTTGGTAGCGGTGCCGTCCGGCACAAACACATAACCCACGCCCCATACCGTCTGGATGTATCGCGGCTTGGACGGGTCCGGCTCGATCATCCGGCGCAGCCGGGAAATCTGCACGTCGATGGAGCGCTCCAGAGCATCCCATTCACGGCCACGGGCCAGGTTCATCAGCTTGTCGCGGGTCAACGGTTGACGAGCGTTCATCACCAAAGCCTTGAGCACCGCGAACTCGCCGGTGGTCAGCATGTGCACTTCTTCGCCACGCTTGAGCTCGCGGGTCGCCAGCGACAGTTCGTAGTCGCCAAACGTGACGCTTTCGTCTTCGCTGCCCGGCGCACCAGGAACCGCTGGGGCCTGGCGGCGCAATACGGCCTTGACCCGCGCCATCAGCTCGTCAGGGTTGAAGGGCTTGGCCAGGTAGTCATCAGCGCCCAGTTCGAGGCCCTTGATTCGGCTCAGCTCATCGCCCTTGGCGGTAAGCATGATGATTGGAATCTGGTTGTTCGCGCCGCGCAGGCGTTTGCAGGCCGTCAGGCCGTCCTCGCCGGGCAACATCAGGTCGAGTACGACCAGGTTGAACACTTCGCGCCCCAACAGGCGGTCCATCTGCTCGGTGTTTGGCACCGCGCGGGCACGGTAGCCCTTGGAGTTGAAGAAACGCTCCAGCAGGCTGCTCAGCCCCGGATCGTCGTCAACGATGAGAATTTTTTCGCCTTCAGCAGTTTGTGCAGTGCTGCTCATTAGATGCTCCTCTTATCTCGGCGCGCATTATGGCGTAGCTGCCGTTATACGCACCGTGTGCATTGTTAGCAGATTTTTCCTCCAGTGCCAGTCAACCCGCGCCCTACAACCATCGGCGAGGTCCCCCGAAGGGCAGAACGCTGGTTATAATGCGGCGCCTTTGCGAAGGGCGACATCAGATATTTCCCGTTCGCCGCAGGGCTTTTTTTCACCCGTTCCCTGTGACTTTTTCGATTTCGAGGGTCAATAGGCTGCCTCTTGACCCAGGCAGCGGCGCCAGTCGGGCCGCTCAACCAGCCTCGCAAGGCCTTGTTTTCCGGGCCTGCGAGCTGCTTTCAGAATTTCAGGTGGTTTTATGGACAGCATCAACAGCCGCATCGCCGAGGAACTCGGTGTACGCCCGCAACAGGTCGAAGCGGCCGTCGCTCTACTGGATGAAGGCTCCACGGTGCCCTTCATCGCCCGTTACCGTAAAGAAGTGACCGGCAGCCTCGACGACATCCAATTGCGTCACCTGGAAGAACGCCTGCGCTACCTGCGAGAACTCGACGAACGGCGCATCAGCATCCTCGCCAGCATCGAGGAACAAGGCAAGCTGACCCCGCAACTGGAACGCGACATCAAGCTCGCCGACACCAAGACCCGCCTCGAAGACCTGTACCTGCCGTACAAACAGAAGCGTCGCACCAAGGGCCAGATCGCCCTGGAAGCCGGCCTTGGCGAGCTGGCCGACGGCCTGTTCAACGACCCGTCGCTGACCCCGGACACCGAAGCCGCACGCTTCATCGATGCTGAAAAAGGCGTCGCCGACGTCAAGGCTGCCCTCGAAGGCGCCAAGTACATCCTCATGGAGCGCTTCGCCGAAAACGCCAGCCTCCTGGAAAAACTGCGGACTTACCTCAAGCAGGAAGCCACCCTCAGCGCCCGCGTCATCGCCGGCAAAGAGGAAGAAGGCGCCAAGTTCCGCGACTATTTCGAACACGACGAACCGCTCAAAAGCATGCCGTCCCACCGTGCGCTCGCCATTTTCCGTGGCCGCAACGAAGGCATTCTCAGCTCCGCACTGAAGGTCGGCGACGAGTTGCCGGGCACCATGCACCCGTGTGAAGGCATGATCGGCCAACAATTCGGCATCCAGAATCAGAACCGTCCTGCGGACAAGTGGCTCGGTGAAGTGGTGCGCTGGACCTGGAAGGTCAAGCTCTACACCCACCTTGAAACCGACCTGCTCGGCGAGCTGCGTGACGGCGCCGAAACCGAGGCGATCAACGTATTTGCCCACAACCTGCACGACCTGCTGCTGTCGGCGCCAGCCGGCCCGCGCGCCACCCTGGGCCTCGACCCGGGCCTGCGCACCGGCTGCAAGGTTGCCGTGGTTGACGCCACCGGCAAGCTGCTGGACCACGCCACCGTGTACCCGCACGTGCCGCACAACAAGTGGGACCAGACCCTCGCCATCCTGGCCGCCCTGTGCGCCAAGCACGCCGTGGACCTGATCGCCATCGGCAACGGCACTGCCAGCCGCGAAACCGACAAGCTGGCCGCCGAGCTGATCAAAAAATACCCAGCCATGAAAATGACCAAGGTCATGGTCTCCGAGGCGGGCGCTTCGGTGTACTCGGCGTCGGAACTGGCGTCCAAGGAATTCCCGGACCTCGACGTGTCGATCCGTGGCGCCGTCTCCATCGCGCGCCGCTTGCAGGATCCGCTGGCCGAACTGGTGAAGATCGATCCTAAATCCATTGGTGTCGGCCAGTACCAGCACGATGTGTCGCAGCTGAAACTGGCGCGCGGCCTGGATGCGGTGGTGGAAGACTGCGTAAACGCCGTGGGCGTGGACGTGAACACCGCTTCCGTGGCGCTGCTGGCCCGCATCTCCGGCCTCAACACCACCCTGGCGCAGAACATCGTCACCCACCGTGACGAGAACGGCGCATTCAAAACCCGCGCAGCACTGAAAAAAGTCGCACGCCTGGGCGAAAAAACCTTCGAACAGGCCGCCGGTTTCCTACGCGTCATGAACGGCGATAACCCGCTGGATTCGTCCGCTGTCCACCCGGAAGCCTACCCGCTGGTGCAGCGAATTGCCGCCGAGACCGATCGCGACATCCGCTCGCTGATCGGCGACGCCGCGTTCCTCAAGCGCCTGGACCCGAAGAAGTACACCGACGAGACCTTCGGTGTACCGACCATCACCGACATCCTGCAAGAGCTGGAAAAACCGGGCCGCGACCCGCGTCCCGAGTTCAAGACCGCCGAGTTCCAGGAAGGCGTCGAAGAGCTCAAGGACTTGCAACTGGGCATGATTCTCGAAGGCGTGGTGACCAACGTGACCAACTTCGGCGCCTTTGTGGACATCGGCGTGCATCAGGACGGTTTGGTGCATATCTCTGCGCTTTCGGAGAAATTCATCAAAGACCCGCGCGAAGCGGTGAAAGCCGGTGACGTGGTTAAGGTCAAGGTCATGGAAATCGACATTCCACGTAAACGCGTGGGTCTGTCGATGCGCATGAGCGATACCCCCGGCGAGAAAATCGACGGCGCCCGTGGCGCACGTCCAGGCTCGGCACCGCGCCAATCGCAGGGCCGTTCGGACGCGCCGCGCAAGGAAACCACCGCTGCCGCGCCGAGCAACAATGCCATGGCCTCGCTGTTCGCCAACGCCAAACAGTTGAAGAAACGCTGATGGAAATCCCGGCCGGTTTGACCCAGAGCGCGTTCAGCGAGCTGATCGGCTGCCGCCTGCAACGCCTTGAAGAAGGCGTTGCCGAGGTGGCCCTGACCCTGGAGCCGCACCTGCGCAACCGCGCGGGCAAGCTTCATGGCGGGGCGATTTTCAGCCTGGTGGACATTACGATGGGGCTCGCCTGTTCCAGCTCCCATGGTTTCGACCACCAGAGCGCGACCATCGAGTGCAAAATCAACTACATCCGCGCCGTGGAAAACGGCGATGTGTTGTGCACCAGCCGGGTGATTCACGCCGGCAGACGCACGCTGGTGGTCGAAGCCGATGTGTACCAGGACGAAAAACTGGTCGCAAAAGCGCAAGGCACCTTCGCTGTCCTATAGCTCCCCGCCCTCGATTTGAGTTAATTTCGGCGCTGACACAACAGCGTCGGAATTTTCTCGCCGCGCTATAGCCATATTCAAGGAGTGAAGTCGGCTTTTTCAGAGCGAGTCAAATCGACTCAAAACCAGGCGATCACGCCAGTTTTAACTTCACCCTTGTAGACCGTCCTGCCCACCCCCATATTGGGGCGACTGACGCGTGAAGGAATCCAACTTGAGCGAACTTCTCAACCGCCGCCTGGCCCTGCTCGGCAAGCGCGAACACCTCTCCCTGCTAGAGCAGTGCTTGCACGGCATCGAGCGTGAATGCCTGCGCGTTACCGGTGAAGGTCGCCTGGCGCAAACGCCGCACCCTGAAGCCCTGGGCGCTGCGCTGACCAATGAATTGATCACCACCGACTACTCGGAATCGCTGCTGGAGTTCATCACTCCGGCCCTGCCCAACCCGGCCGACACCCTGAGCAGCCTGGACAAGATCCACCGTTTTGCCTACACCAAGCTCGGCAGCGAATACCTGTGGAGCCCCTCGATGCCGTGCCCGTTGCCGGCCGAGGAAGACATTCCGATTGCCTACTACGGCACGTCCAATATCGGGCAGCTCAAGTACGTGTATCGCAAGGGCCTGGCCCTGCGTTACGGCAAGACCATGCAGTGCATCGCCGGCATTCACTACAACTTCTCGTTGCCGGAAGAACTGTGGCCGCTGCTTAAAGAGACCGAAGGGTTCGTCGGCACTGACCGTGACTACCAGTCCACCGCCTATATCGCGCTGATCCGCAACTTTCGCCGCTACAGCTGGTTGCTGATGTACCTGTTCGGTGCATCGCCGGCCCTGGATGCAGGCTTCCTGCGCGGTCGTTCGCACCAGCTTGAAGTGCTGGACGCCGACACCCTGTACCTGCCTTACGCCACCAGCCTGCGCATGAGCGACCTGGGTTACCAAAGCAACGCCCAGGCCGGTCTTACTCCGTGCTACAACGATCTGGACAGCTACACCGATAGCCTGCGCGAAGCGGTGGCAACGCCCTACGCACCGTACGTCGAAGTCGGTACCCACAAGGACGGTGAGTGGGTTCAGCTCAACACCAACATCCTGCAGATCGAAAACGAGTACTACTCCAACATTCGCCCCAAGCGCGTGACCTACACCGGTGAACGGCCGATCCAGGCGCTGATGGCCCGTGGCATTCAGTACATCGAAGTACGTTGCCTGGACATCAACCCGTTCCTGCCGATGGGCATTGATTTGCCCGAGTCGCGCTTCCTTGATGCCTTCCTGCTGTACTGCGCGCTGAACGACAGCCCGCTGTTTGCCGCCAACGAATGCGGCAACGCCACCTCCAACTTCCTCAGCGTAGTCAAGGAAGGACGCCGCCCAGGCCTGCAGTTGCAGCGTCAGGGCCAGGCGGTGGACATGAAGGAATGGGCCACCGAGTTGCTGGAGCAGATCGCGCCGTTGGCCGCTTTGCTTGATGAAAGCCATGGCATCAACGAGCACAGCCAGGCGCTGGACGCCCAGCTGGCGAAGATCAAGGATTCGTCCCTGACCCCATCAGCACAAGTGTTGGCGGCGATGGCCGAGCGCAAAGAGAGTTTTGCGCAGTTCTCGCTGCATCAAAGTGAAGTGCACGCCGAGTACTTCCGTCGTGAGCCGTTGGCGGCCGAGGAGCAGGCGCGCTTTGAAGAACTGGCGCGCAAATCGCTGGCGCAACAGGCCGAGCTGGAGCAGAACGAAGTGGGTGATTTTGATGTGTTTGTCGGTTCTTACCAGGCGAGCATTCTGGCGATCAGTAACTAAAGCCTGACGCCCACTATGGGGCTTGGCTTGTGTGGGAGCTGGCTTGCCTGCGATGCAAGCAACTCGGTGTATCTGTGATACTCCGGTGATGCTATCGCAGGCAAGCCAGCTCCCACATTTGCTCTCCTCAGCCTGAAGATCAGCTTTCACTTTTCTCCTCATAAGCTAATGCGAAAATGTTATTTATTTTCGTATTCTTAGATCATTTAGTCTCCTCACACGCCGACCCTCGGCCGCCTGATTGAGGAGCTTCCCCTTTGAAACTGCTTACCCCTCTGCGCCTCTTGGCCGCATTGTCCCTTGTCGGTGCCAGCTTGTTTGCCCAGGCGGCGGATGTGACCATCGCTTACCAAACCACCGTGGACCCGGCCAAAGTCGCCCAGGCCGACGGTGCCTATGAAAAAGCCACCCACGCCAAGATCGACTGGCGCAAATTCGACAATGGCGCCGACATCATCGCCGCCATCGCGTCCGGTGACGTGCAAATCGGCTACCTCGGTTCGAGCCCGTTGACCGCCGCGATCACCCGCAAAGTTCCGGTAGAAACCTTCCTCGTCGCCACCCAGATCGGCGGTGCAGAAGCGCTAGTCGTGCGCAACGGTTCGGGGATCAACAGCCCGCAGGACCTGATCGGCAAGAAAATCGCCGTGCCTTTCGTCTCCACCGGCCACTACAGCCTGCTGGCGGCGCTGAAGCACTGGAACATCGACCCCTCGAAAGTGACCATCCTCAACCTCGCACCACCGGCCATTATCGCCGCCTGGAAGCGCGGTGATATCGACGGGACCTACGTGTGGGACCCGGCGCTGGGCGTAGCCAAGGAGAACGGCAAGGTGCTGATCACCTCCGGCGAACTCGCCAAATTTGGCGCACCGACCTTCGATGCGTGGATCGTGCGTAAGGATTTTGCCGAGAAGCACCCGGAAATTGTCAGCGCTTTCGCCAAAGTAACGCTGGATGCCTACGCCGCCTACCGCAAAGACCCACAAGCGTGGATCGCCGATAAAACCAATATCGACAAGCTGGTGAAGCTCTCCGGCGCCAAAGCCAGTGACATCCCATTGCTGCTGCAAGGCAACGTTTACCCACTGGCCGCTGACCAAGTGACCCTGCTGGGCGCACCGACCACCAAGGCTGTCACCGACACCGCCGCGTTCCTCAAGGAACAAGGCAAGGTTGACGCCGTGCTGCCGGACTACGCCCCGTTTGTCAGCGCCAAGTTCATCACTAACTGATCGGGAGTTCATTGCGATGGCCTTGCTACAGCTGGAGCGCATCAGCGCACAGTACCCAGGCGCCACAGCACCGGTACTGTCTGACATTTCACTGGACCTTGGGCCCCAGCAGTTGCTGGTAGCCCTCGGCCCGTCCGGCAGTGGCAAGACTTCGCTGTTGAACCTGATTGCCGGTTTTGTCGAACCTTCTGCCGGGCGCATTACCCTCGATGGCGTGCCGGTCAAAGGCCCCAGCGCCGAGCGTGGCGTGGTGTTCCAGGACGACGCCCTGCTGCCCTGGCAGGACGTGCTGGCCAACGTCGGTTTCGGCCTGGAATTGGCCGGCGTGCCCAAGGCGCAACGTGAAGTGCGCGCCCGGGAAATGCTCGCCTTGGTGGACCTCGCCGGTTTCGACAGCCGCCACATCTGGCAGCTCTCGGGTGGCCAGAAACAGCGTGTGGGCCTGGCCCGCGCTTTGGCGGCCGACCCGCGTGTGTTGCTGATGGACGAACCTTTCGGCGCCCTTGATGCCTTCACCCGCGAACAGATGCAGGAGCTGCTGCTGCAAGTGTGGCGGCGCACGGCCAAACCGGTGTTCCTGATTACCCACGACATCGAAGAAGCAGTGTTCCTCGCCACTGATTTGATCCTGTTGGCGCCCAACCCGGGCCAGATCGTCGAACGCCTGAGCCTGGATTTCGGCCAACGCTACGCCGCCGGTGAATCGGCACGGGCGATCAAGTCCGACCCGCGCTTTATCGAAACCCGCGAACACGTGCTGGGCAAAGTGTTCTCGCAACGGCAGGTGTCCGCATGAGCAGCTACGAACTTCCCGCCACGGCCGCCAAGCCGGTGACGCACGCGGTGATTCCGGTGCGCCGCAGTATCAGTACGCGCTGGATCAGCGTGCTCACGTTGCTGACCTTGCTGGCTATCTGGTGGGCCGTGACGGCCACCGGTTTGATCGAGCCGTTGTTCCTGCCACCGCCGTCTGCCGTGCTGCAAAAAGGCTGGCTGCTGGCGACCACGGGCTACATGGATTCCACCCTTTGGCAGCACCTTGGCGCGAGCCTGAGCCGGATTGGCCTGGGCCTGGGCTTTGCCGTGCTGACGGCCGTGCCGGTCGGGATTGCCATCGGCTCCAACCGCATCGCGCGCGGCATTCTCGACCCGCTGATCGAGTTCTACCGACCCATTCCACCGCTGGCCTATCTGCCGCTGATCGTGATCTGGTGCGGCATCGGCGAACTGTCCAAGGTGTTGCTGATTTACCTGGCGATTTTTGCGCCGATCGCCATCGCTACCGCGACCGGCGTGCGCACCGTCGACCCGGCCAAATTGCGCGCGGCGCAGTCGCTGGGTGCGACCCGTGCGCAGCTGATTCGCCATGTGATCCTGCCGAGCGCCCTGCCCGACATCCTCACGGGTGTGCGCATCGGTTTGGGTGTGGGCTGGTCCACGCTGGTGGCCGCCGAGTTGATCGCAGCCACCAGCGGCCTGGGCTTTATGGTGCAGTCGGCGGCGCAATTTCTGGTCACCGACGTGGTGGTACTGGGGATTCTGGTGATCGCCCTGATCGCCTTCGCCATGGAAATGGGCCTGCGCGCCCTGCAGCGTAAACTGGTGCCGTGGCATGGCCAGGCACATTGAGTGAGAACAGCATGAGCAGCTTGACCGTTACGCCAATTAGCACCGCTTTGGGCGCCCTGATCAGTGGCGTCGATATCACCCAACCGTTGAACACTGAGGAGCGCGACGCCATTGAACAGGCGTTGCTCAAACACTCGGTGCTGTTCTTTCGCGACCAGCCGATCAACCCGCAGCAACAAGCGCGGTTCGCGGCGAATTTCGGTGACCTGCACATTCACCCGATCTACCCCAATGTGCCGGAACAGCCGGAGGTGCTGATCCTCGACACCGCCGTGACCGACGTACGTGACAACGCCGTGTGGCACACCGACGTGACCTTCCTGCCCACTCCGGCCCTCGGCGCGGTGCTCAGCGCCAAGCTGTTGCCGGCGTTTGGCGGCGATACCTTGTGGGCCAGCGGGATTGCGGCGTATGAGGCGCTGTCCGAGCCTTTGAAGGTGTTGCTCGACGGCCTGACGGCTACACATGACTTCACCAAGTCCTTTCCACTGGAACGCTTTGGCAACACGGCTGAAGACCTGGCGCGCTGGGAAGAAACCCGCAAGAAGAACCCTCCGCTGTCGCACCCGGTGGTGCGTACGCATCCGGTGAGCGGGCGTAAATCGCTGTTTGTCAGTGATGGGTTTACCACCAAAATCAACGAGCTGGAACCGGCCGAAAGCGAGGCGATTCTCAAGCTGCTGTTCGCCCACGCGACCCGGCCGGAATTCACCATTCGCTGGCGCTGGCAGGAAAACGACGTGACGTTCTGGGACAACCGCGTGACCCAGCATTACGCGGTGGATGATTACCGGCCGCAGCGCCGGGTGATGCACCGGGCGACGATTCTGGGTGACGTCCCGGTCTAGCGCCTGGCGCAGATCAACTGTGGGAGCTGGCTTGTGTGGGAGCTGGCTTGCCTGCGATAGCATCACCGCGGTGTAACTGACACACCGAGCTGCCTGCATCGCGGGCAAGCCCGACTCCCACCTTGACCGAGTACTACCCCAGTGAATTTGCCACACTGAAAATCAAAATGTGGGAGGGGGCAAGCCCCCGATAACGGTGGTTCAGTCACAGCTTCAGTGACTGAAAAACTGCCATCGGGGGCAAGCCCCCTCCCACATTTTTGAACCGGTAGTGTCAGCTTATTCAGCGGTAGAAGGCTTTTCCCACAGGTTAATCCCGCCTTCCTGCGCAAACCGATCAATCTCCGCCAACTCTTCCGCGCTGAAGCTCAGGTTCTTCAGTGCACCGACGTTTTCAATGATCTGCTCCGGTCGGCTCGCACCGATCAGTGCGCTGGTCACCCGCGGATCACGCAGGGTCCAGGCCAGCGCCAATTGCGCCAGGCTTTGACCACGGCGCTGGGCAATATCATTCAGCGCGCGCACGTGGGCAATGTTGGCTTCGGACAGGTGTTTGGCCTGCAAAGAACCACCACCCGGACGGTTCACCCGCGCATCCGCCGGTACGCCGTTGAGGTATTTGTCGGTCAGCAAACCCTGGGCCAGCGGCGTGAACGCGATCACCCCGGCACCGAGTTCTTCGGTGGTGTCCAGCAGGTCTTTTTCCACCCAGCGGTTGAGCAGGTTGTAGGCCGGTTGGTGGATCAGCAGCGGCACCTTCCACTCTTGCAGCAAGGCCGCCATCTCACGGGTTTTCACCCCCGAATACGACGAAATACCGATGTACAACGCCTTGCCTTGTTGCACGGCGGTGGCGAGGGCGCTGGCGGTTTCTTCCAGTGGGGTGTCGGCGTCAAAACGGTGGGAGTAGAAAATATCCACGTAGTCGACACCCAGGCGTTGCAGGCTCTGGTCCAGGCTCGCCAGGATGTATTTACGCGAACCGCCGCCCTGGCCGTACGGGCCGGGCCACATGTCCCAACCGGCTTTGCTGGAGATGATCAGCTCGTCGCGGTACTGCTTGAAGTCTTCGCGCAGCAAACGGCCGAAGTTGATCTCGGCGCTGCCGTAGGGCGGGCCGTAGTTGTTGGCTAGGTCAAAATGGTTAATCCCCAGATCGAACGCGGTGCGCAGCAGGGCGCGCTGGGTGTCGATGGGGGTGCTGTCGCCAAAGTTGTGCCACAGGCCCAGGGACAGTGCAGGCAGCACCAGTCCACTGCGGCCTACGCGGCGATACGGAATAGATTCATAGCGGTTTTCGGCAGCAATGTAAGTCATCGAATCCTCTCTTGGACGTAGGCAAACAAGGCTCGGGAATAAGCTTATTCCCAAGCCTTTTAACCAGCTGAATCGCTTAAGTCTGCCGTTCCGTTCTACAGCAATTGCCTACCAGAGTGGAACGACATAACTCACATAGAAGCGGTTTTCATCCTGTACGGTGGCACCGGTAATGTCGGGGCTCGCGTGGGCATTTTTCCAGGTCACGCCCAGGCCTTTGAGGGTGCCGGTCGGTACCTGATAAGCCACGGCAATGTTGCGTTCCCACTCGCTGGTGGTGCCTTGCACGGTGCGGATGTCATCACCGTGAGCGTAGGCCGCCGAGAACGACAGGCCCGTGAGGCCCAGCTTACCGAAGTCATACTTGTACTGCGCAAGCCAAGTGCGCTCACCGGCGTGTTGAAATTTATTCAACTGCATGTTGGTCAGCGCCGGGGTGTCGGCGCCCGAGCCCGGCCCCTGGCGGTTGTCGCCGCTGTTCAGGCCGGAATCGAGATACGGAAAGTCGCTGTCGCCGCTGTTTTTCTGAATGCCCAGACCAACGGTGTGGCCGTCCAGGCTGTAGCTTTCAAGCAAGCTGGCGGTGGTTTGGTTGATGCGGCCTTTGGAGGTGCCGTCACCGTAGAGGCCGGCACCGGCAAAGTCCTTGTCGCCATCGGCGTTTTCGCCCACACCCAGGCTGCGGAATACGCGGATATCAGTGTCGATTGCACCCACCGACAAGGCGTCATGCCGCTTGGCGCCGAGGAAGAACTGTTGGTAGTAATCTTCAAGGTTGGAATACCACAGGCTGACGGTGGTGTTCTGAATGCCGGTGTAATCCGCGCCGCCAAACAGGAAGCGGTCGCTCTCTTTGGTGCCCCCGGCCGTGATCATGCCCTGGTCACCGGTTTCGTTGCGGATCTTGGTCTTGAAGATATCGCCGCCGGTGAAGGTGAAATCAGTCAGGTCTTTGGACACCAACTGCACGCCGGTATTGGTCTGTTGGTACAGGCGACCGTCAGTGTTGGCGAGGACCGGGTTGTTGCCAAACAGCGTACCGACGCGCAGTTCATCCTGAGCGAAATGCATCTTGAACGTCGGGCTCAGCACGCCGAACTGGTCGGCGGATTTGCCGTTGTCCAGCGGGAACATGCTGCCGGGGTAGCGGCCCTGATGATCCTTGTCATTGAGGTCGCCGCCGGAGTCGAGTTTCAGGCCATAAAACGCCTGCAGATCCAGACCAAAACCCACTGGCCCTTCGGTGTAACCGGACTTGAAATTGAACTCGAAACCCTGGCCCCAATCACGCACGCTGTGGGCCTTGGCGGTGCTGTTCACCACGTCACGCCCCTGCTGGTTGAGGTAGCGGTTGAGCAGGGTCACATCGGCGTGGCTGTCGTCAATAAAATCGGCGTGGGCGGACAGCATAAAGCTCGCCATGGCGGCACCCACCATAGGGCTTATTAACGTCTTCATTGTTACCAATCTCCGTCACTGTTCTGAAATGAAAGCGTCAAACGCTTCACACAATTACGCAGTGGCCAGATGACAGTTCGGAGTCAAAACGGTTAGTTCACGAATGAAATTAAATTTATGCAACCCTTTAAGGACGCGGGTTAGCGGGCATTTTCGAAGATTTCGGCGAGCCAGTCGACGAACACGCGCACCCTCGGCGACATGTGTCGGTTATGCGGATACAACACCGAAACCGGCATCAGCGGCGGCGGTGTTTCGCTGAGGATTTCACGCATCACACCCTGCTCGATCAACTCGGCCATGCGGTAATGCGGGCACTGGATAATGCCCAGTCCGGCCACCGCGCTGGCGGAATAAATTTCCGCGCCGAACACCGAAAGTGCGCTCTCGATCGCCACCTCTTCAAGCTCGCCATTGACCATGAATTCGAACGGAAACAGCTTGGCCGTGGTGCGTGAAACGTAGTTCACCGCGCGGTGTTCACTCAGGTCCGCCAGGCTTTTTGGTTCACCGTATTTACGCAGGTAGGCGGGGCTGGCGCAGGTCACTTGGCGCAGGGTCGCCACGCGCCTGCCGATCAGCGCCGAGTCGCCCAAGGTGCCCGCGCGCAACACGCAATCCACGCCTTCGGCGATCAGGTCGACAAAGCGGTCGGCCTCGCTGATCGACAGTTCGATCTCGGGGTAACGCGCCATGAATTGCGGCAGCGCCGGAATCACAAAATACTTGGCCAGGGTGCCATGCAAATCCACGCGCAAACGGCCCTTGGGCGCGACGCTACGGAAGGCCAGCTCGGCCTCTTCCAGTTCGGCCAGCAATTGCACGCAACGCTGGTAATACGCCTCGCCGTCGAGGGTCGGGCGCACGCGCCGGGTGCTGCGCTCCAGCAAGCGCGTGCCCAGCCAGGCTTCGAATTGATTCAGCGTGTGGGTCAGGGTGGCACGTGGCAGGTTCAAATCCTCAGCCGCCAGCGTGAAGCTTGAGCGCTCGTAAATGCGCACAAACACTTTCATCGCTTTGACTTGATCCACGCGGCACTCCTTCGTGTTTATTGTTGGCGATTTTTGAACAGTCAAGGCAACTCTGGCGCATTTATCGCCCAGGGTAAACATGTGACTCTGCGCTCACACCCACTTCAAGGCATTCACACCATGACGACTCAAGTAGCAATCATCACCGGCGCTTCCCGTGGTATCGGCGCCGTTGTCGCCAAACAATTGGCCGCCGACGGTTACGCCGTGGCCATCAACTACGCCAGCAGCGCCACCGAAGCCTCGAAGCTGGTAGTGGAACTGCGCCAGGCAGGGCACAAAGCCATAGCGATTCAAGGCGACGTATCCAAACCCGCCGACATCAAGCGCCTGTTCGACGAAACCGAAGCGCAGCTGGGCAAGGTCGATGTGCTGATCAACAACGCCGGTATCCTCAAGGCGCTGCCCCTGGCCCAGCACAGCGACGAGCTCTACAACCAGAATTTCGACATCCACACCCGTGGCACCTTCAACGCCTTGCGCGAAGCCGCCACGCGCCTGAATGACGGCGGGCGCATCGTCAATTTTTCCAGCAGCACCGTTGGCCTTAACTTCCCCGGTTACGCGGTGTACATCGCCAGCAAGGCGGCGGTGGAATCCCTGACCCAGGTGTTCGCCAAGGAAATGCGTGGTCGCGGTATTACCGTGAATGCCGTCGCACCCGGCCCGGTGGCCACCGAGTTGTTCCTGCACGGCAAAAGCGAAGAGCAGATCCAGGGCCTGGCCAAGATGGCACCGCTGGAACGCCTCGGCCAGCCGGAAGATATTGCCCGCGTGGTGTCGTTTCTGGTGAGCCCGGCCGGTGCCTGGGTGAATGGGCAAATCCTGCGTGCCAATGGCGGGCTGGTTTGAATTCACCTGAGGAGAACAGCATGAAATCGATCATCCTGATTACCGGCGCCTCCAGTGGTTTTGGCGCCCTCACCGCCCGCGCGCTGGCCGACGCCGGCCACACCGTCTATGCGAGCATGCGCGAAACCCTGGGGCGCAACGCGCCACAGGTGGCCGAAGTACAGCGCTATGCCGACGAGCACAGTGTGGATTTGCGCAGCGTCGAACTGGACGTGGCGTCCAGCGATTCGGTGGAAGCTGGTGTCGCCAAAATCGTCGCCGACTGCGGGCGTCTGGATGTGATTATCCACAACGCCGGGCATATGTCGTTCGGCCCCGCCGAAGCCTTCACGCCGGAGCAATTTGCACAGCTGTATGACATCAACGTGCTGAGCACCCAGCGGGTCAACCGCGCGGCGCTGCCGTACTTGCGCAAGCAGGGCAAAGGCCTGGTGGTGTGGGTGTCTTCCAGCAGTGCTCGGGGCGGCACCCCACCGTTTCTGGCGCCGTACTTAGCAGCGAAGGCGGCATTGGATTCCCTGGCCGTGTCCTACGCCAGCGAGCTGACGCGCTGGGGCATCGAAACCTCGATCATCGTGCCGGGGGCGTTTACCAAGGGCACCAATCATTTTGCGCACTCGGGTAAACCGGCGGATCAGGCGCGTGTTGATCAATACAACGATGGCCCTTACGCGGGTGTTGCGGAGGCTGCGCTCAAAGGTCTGGCAGCGCTGGAACCTGCGGATGCGGATGTGGGCGAGGTGGCCAAGGCGATTGTCGAGATTGTCGGTTTACCGTTGGGCACACGCCCGTTTCGTCGGCATATCGACCCGTCCGAGGATGGTTGTGAAGTGGTCAACGGCGTGGCGGATCGGGTGCGGGCGGAGTTGTTTTGGAAGGTCGGTTTGCAGGACTTGCTCACGCCGACTATCACTTTCAAATCCGAATGAGGTCCCTTTGTGGGAGCGGGCTTGCCCGCGATGGCGGCGGGTCAGCCAGCAAACCTCTGACTGACAGACCAGTATCGCGGGCAAGCCCGCTCCCACAGGAGAACGTCGCAATGCACACCGTCATCGTCATTATCTGCGGTTTGATTCTGCTCGCCCTGATGCTGTTCATCGGGCAAAAACTCGGCGTCGGCCGCAATGTCTTGGCCTACAGCTTTGTCGGGATCTGGCTCGCGGCGGCAGTCATCAACGGCGCCGTCGGCGTGGTCACTGCCGGCCAGCCCCTGGTGTCGGAGCTGGTGATCGGCAGTGCGGTGTTCGGCGCGCCGTTGGTGGCACTGGCCCTGTACCTCAGGGCCTGAGCCTTAGCGCACCAGATGCAGGAACTGCAGGTGCCGCTCGTACTGGTCGAGGATATCGTTGATGATTTGCTCTTTGGTGTAGCCGACCAGATCGTAGTCCTGACTGCCCTCGCTCAAGTGCACTTCAGCGCGGTAATAGCGCCGGTTATTGAGCTCCTTGGAGCCCATGCCGCCACGCGCGAAGGACGGCGTGAAGTAGCCGCGCATCTGCACTTGGTAGACGAACGGATGCTCCTCGCCATGGCCAATTTCCAGGCTGACGCTGTCGTTGGCCGGGTCGGGCTGGGTAACCACGTTGAGGCCCTTCTCGACAAACACGGCGGTCACTTCTTCGATCGCCGGGCGCACCGTGGATTCGAGGAAGCGGTACACCTCATCGCGCGACGGGAAATGCACCGCCTGGCTCAAACGCTGTCGCCAGCCACCCCGGCCTTTGCGCGCCGCCGAAATCGGCGCCAGCGAATGCAATTGGGCGATCTGTTTTTGCGACTCAAGGTGAAAGGCTTTGTGCAGGCCCCACATCATCAACAGCAGGATCATCGAGAACGGTAGCGAGGTCAGCACCACCGCTGATTTCAGCGAATCGATACTGCCGGCAAACAGCAACGCACTGGTGACCAGCGCGGTCATCGCGCCCCAGAACACGCGCAGCCATTTCGGGCCGTCTTCGTCGGCGTTGCCGCCTTTGGACGACAAGGTCGAGAGCACGACGGTGCCGGAGTCGGCCGAGGTGACGAAGAACACGAAACTGATAAACACCGTGACCGCGATCACGGTTTTGCTCCACGGGTAGGTTTCCAGCAGCAGGTACAGGCTCATCGACGGGTCGTAGATGGCCGACTGGCCGAGCGCCGTCAAACCATGGTTGAGCACCTGGTCGATGGCGCTGTTGCCGAAGATCGACATCCACGCCAGGGTGAAGCCCAGCGGTATCAGCAGCACGCCGAACACGAATTCGCGGATGGTCCGGCCACGGGAAATACGCGCGATAAACAGGCCCACAAATGGCGACCATGCAATCCACCAAGCCCAGTAGAACACCGTCCAGCCGCCCAGCCAGTCGCTGGGTTTGTCGTAGGCGTACACATCGAAACTCTTGGTCGGCAACGCACCGAGGTAGTCGCCGATGTTCTGGATCAGGGTGTTGAGCAAATGCTGGGTGGGACCTGCAAACAACACGAACAGCAGCAGCGCACAGGCCAGCAGCATGTTGATGTCAGACATGACGCGCACGCCTTTGTCGACCCCTGCCACGGCGACCAGAATCGCGGCGCCCATCATCAAGGTGATCAGGCCGACCTGGATCCACTGGGTGTGGGCCACGCCGAACAGGTAGTCCAACCCGGAGTTGAGGTGCAGCACGCCAAAGCCCATGTCGGCGCCAAGGCCGAACACCGTAGCGATGATGCCGAAGCCATCCACCGCGTAACCGATGGGGCCGTTGATGCGTTTGCCAATCAGCGGGTACAGCGCCGAACGCAACGCCAGCGGCAAGTTATGCCGGTAGGCGAAGTACGCCAGCGCCATGCCCACAAACGCAAACACGCCCCAGCCGTGCAGGCCCCAGTGCAGAAACAGGATCTGCATGGCCTGGCGCGCGGCATCGGCGTTCATCGGCGCGCCTTGCGGCGGTTGCACCAAGTGCGTCAGCGGCTCGGAGACGCAGAAGAAAAACAGCGTGATGCTGATCCCGGCGGCGAACAGCATGCCAGCCCAGGACAGGTAACTGAATTCGGGCTCGTCGTGGTCGGCACCGAGTTTTATCTTGCCGTAGCCCGATAGCGCGGTGACCACCACGAAGACCAGATACAGGGTCATCGCCAGCATGTAGTACCAGCCGACCGTGTTGGCCGCCCAGTTTTGCGCGGCCAAAAGCCAGGCACCGGCCTGCTCCGGGATAGCGATAACCGTGATGCCAAACAGCAGGATGAAGGTGGCGGCGAAGTAGAACACCGGCGCATTCATGCGCACTTGGCCGCTGGCGGGGGTGGACGATGCACTCATGAACGATGCACCCCTGGGGTGTGGGATGTGGCTGTAAATAACGGACTCAGCAAAGGTAAGCCTCCTGTTGTGAGCGGGCAGCGAACCACCGGGTTTAACTTGAACGAGCATTCAAGTTAAACATGGATAGGCGGTTTTGGACTAATCGCAGGGCTGAGTGGTAGACAATTCCTACACTAGCTCAAGGAAAGGTATGACGGGCGGGGATGGCAAATCGTTCAGCGATTGCTGGGCGAAAAACGGCTCAAATTTGAAATGCTTTCAAAATGTGGGAGCTGGCTTGCCTGCGATAGCGGTGGGTCAGCAACACAGCCGTTGGCTGATATACCGCCATCGCAGGCAAGCCAGCTGCCACATGGACAGGGGCGTGGCTTATTTTTGCGCACCATCCTCATGCTGCAAATTCGCCTGGGTAATATTCGCCCCCGCCGGCACGCTACGGGTCAGCCACACGTTGCCGCCGATGGTCGAACCCTGGCCGATAGTAATGCGCCCGAGGATCGTCGCCCCGGCGTAGATCACCACATCGTTTTCGACAATCGGGTGGCGCGGATGGCCTTTCTGCAACTGCCCATCCTCATCCGCCGGGAAGCGTTTGGCGCCCAGCGTCACCGCCTGATAGATGCGCACACGTTCGCCAATGATCGCAGTCTCGCCAATCACCACACCGGTCCCGTGGTCGATAAAGAAGCTCGGACCGATCTGCGCGCCCGGGTGGATATCAATACCGGTGGCCGAGTGGGCAATCTCCGCGCTGATCCGCGCCAGCAACGGCAAACCGGCGCGGTACAGGTGATGGGCCAGGCGGTGGTGAATCACCGCCAGAATCCCCGGGTAGCACAGCAGCACTTCGTCGACGCTGCGTGCTGCCGGGTCGCCGTGGTAAGCGGCCAGCACGTCGGTGTCGAGCAAACTCCGCAGGGACGGCAAGGCCAGGGCGAAATCCTGGATCAGCCGAATCGCCAGCGCATCGACCTCACTGTCACCCTTGCCGCCCTGGCGTGCGGCGTAGCGCAGTTCCAGGCGAGCCTGGCCGAGCAAGGCATTCAAGGCAACATCAAGGGTGTGCCCGACGTAAAAATCTTCACTTTCTTCACGCAGGTCCACCGGACCCAGGCGCATCGGAAACAGCGCACCGCACAGCGATTCAAGAATCTGCGCCACGGCTTCGCGGGACGGTAACTCACGGCCGCCATGCTCGCCGCTCAGGCGACCATTGCGCGTTCGCCACTGGTCCCGGGCGCTGCGCAGCTGGCTGACGATGGTCTGCAATTGCCAATGACTGGAACGCTCACTCACGGTTTTCACTCCTGACGTAATGGCCGTCACTTTACGGTATGCACCCTGAACGTCCTTAAGAACCAATGGTGTGATACCAAGAACTTTCCGACATAAGCGATTGCCGGTTGCCCGATGAAAAGTGCCTGCCTATAGTCCCCCCATTCCTTAGCCACTGTGCGTCGTCATGATCAAAAGACAGCTCGACCGTTTTAACCGCCTGGAACTGCTGGGCGGCGCCACCGCCCTGGAAAAACTCGAGCGGCTGTCGGCCTGGCTGGGCCGTGACATCTACGTCAAGCGCGACGACACCACGCCACTGGCCATGGGCGGCAACAAGCTGCGCAAACTCGAATACCTTGCAGCCGATGCGATCGCGCAGGGCGCCGATACGCTGGTAACCGCCGGTGCCATTCAGTCCAACCATGTGCGCCAGACGGCGGCGCTGGCCGCCAAGCTCGGCCTGGGCTGCGTCGCACTGCTGGAAAACCCTACCGGCACTGAAGACCCGAATTACCTCGGCAACGGCAACCGCCTGTTACTGGAGCTGTTCGACGCCAAGGTGGAATTGGTCGAGAACCTGGACAACGTTGACGATCAGCTCAATGCAATTGCCGACCGCCTGCGCAGCAACGGCAAAAAGCCCTACCTGGTGCCCATCGGCGGCTCGAACGCGCTGGGCGCCCTGGGGTATGTGCGCGCCGGGCTGGAACTGGCCGCGCAGATTGAAGACAGCGGCATCGAGTTCGCCGCCGTTGTATTGGCATCGGGTAGCGCAGGCACCCACAGCGGTCTGGCGCTGGCCTTGAGTGAAGTGCTGCCGAACCTGCCGGTGATTGGCGTGACCGTGTCGCGCACCGACGAAGCCCAGCGCCCGAAAGTGCAGGGTTTGGCCGAACGCACGGCCGAGTTGCTGGGTGTGGACATCCACGAGGCCTTCAAGGTGATCCTGTGGGACGAATATTTTGGCCCACGCTACGGCGAGCCGAATGCGGGCACACTGGCGGCAGTCAAGCTGCTGGCGAGCCAGGAAGGGCTGCTGCTGGACCCGGTCTACACTGGCAAGGCCATGGCCGGTTTGCTGGACGGCATTGGGCGCCAGCGGTTTGAAGAGGGGCCGATTATTTTCCTGCACACCGGCGGTGCGCCGGCGTTGTTTGCCTACGACTCTGTTCTAACGGACTGAACACGGACTAAAAAATGTGGGAGCTGGCTTGCCTGCGATAGCGGTGGGTCAGCTAAACATCTGTTGGCTGATACACCGCTATCGCAGGCAAGCCAGCTCCCACATGGAACACGCCACATATTCTAAAATAGAATATCAAATTGAATTTATATTATTTTCAAGTCTTAAAAACTCGCTTTATAGTCACGCCGTAGGCGAAGACGCGCTTCGCGCTTTAAGGCAGGATACGACTACTGCGTCACCTGCTTCGCTCAACATAAAAAAACACAGGGGCTGTTCATGACTATTTCTGTATTCCGTCGCACGTTGTTGGTTGGCACTCTGGGCTTGGCGCTCGGCGCCAGCCTGATGGGCCAGGCAATCGCCGGCGAGCAGTTGGACAACATCAAGAAAGCCGGCGAGATCAAAATCGGTCTGGAAGGCACCTATCCACCGTTCAGCTTCGTCGATGAAAGCGGCAAGCTCAGCGGTTTCGAAGTGGAGCTGTCCGAAGCGCTGGCCAAAGAGCTGGGCGTCAAGGTCAAGCTGCAAGCCACCCCGTGGGACGGCATCCTCGCGGCCCTGGAGTCCAAGCGTCTGGACGCTGTGGTCAACCAGGTGACCATCTCTGAAGAGCGCAAGAAAAAGTACGACTTCTCCAAGCCTTACACCGTCTCCGGTATTCAAGCGCTGGTACTGACCAAGAACGTCGGCACCATCAAGACCGCAGACGACCTGGCCGGCAAGAAAGTCGGTGTGGGCCTGGGCACCAACTACGAGCAATGGCTGAAAGACAATCAACCCAAAGCCATCATCAAGACCTACAACGATGACCCAACCAAATTCCAGGACCTGCGCATTGGCCGTATCGACGCCATCCTGATCGACCGCCTGGCCGCTCTGGAATACGCCAAGAAAGCCAAGGACACCTCAGTGGCTGGCGACGCCTTCTCCCGTCAGGAAGCCGGTATCGCCCTGCGCAAGGGTGAGCCTGAACTGCTCGACGCGGTGAACAAGGCCCTCGACAAACTGCGCGCTGATGGCACCTTGAAGAAGCTGTCCGAGAAATACTTCAACGCTGACGTCACTCAATAATGGAAGCAGGTTTCCAACTCGCGCTGGACTCCGCGCCCTTTCTGCTCAAGGGCGCGTACTACACGGTGATTCTTAGCCTCGGCGGGATGTTTTTCGGCTTGCTGCTGGGCTTCGGCCTGGCCTTGATGCGCCTCTCGCGCTTCAAACTGGCAAGCTGGACCGCCCGGGTCTACGTGTCGTTTTTTCGCGGCACGCCCTTGCTGGTGCAGCTGTTCTTGATCTACTACGGCTTACCGCAAGTGGGCATCGAGCTGGATCCGATTCCGGCAGCCCTGATCGGCTTTTCGCTGAACATGGCCGCCTATGCCTGTGAAATCCTGCGTGCCGCGATCAGCTCCATCGAGCGCGGCCAATGGGAAGCAGCAGCCAGTATCGGCATGACCCGCGCGCAGACCCTGCGCCGGGCCATCCTGCCGCAGGCCATGCGCACGGCGTTGCCGCCGTTGGGCAACAGCTTTATTTCGCTGGTAAAAGACACGGCGCTGGCCGCCACCATCCAGGTGCCCGAGCTGTTCCGTCAGGCCCAATTGGTGTCAGCACGAACCTTCGAAATCTTCACCATGTATCTCTCCGCCGCCCTGATCTACTGGATTTTGGCGAGCATCCTGGCGCATTTCCAAAATCGCCTGGAAGACCGGGTCAACCGGCATGACCTGGAGTCTTGAAGCATGATCGTGGTTGAAAAACTGACCAAACAATTCAAGGGTCAGGTGGTACTCAACGGCATCGACCTTGAGGTCAAGGAAGGCGAAGTCGTCGCCATCATCGGCCCCAGCGGTTCCGGCAAGACCACCTTTCTGCGCTGCCTGAATTTCCTTGAAGAACCCACCAGCGGGCGGATCAAGGTGGGTGACATCGAGATCGACAGCAGTAAACCGCTCAGCCAGCAACAGAGCCTGGTACGCCGCTTGCGTCAGCACGTGGGTTTTGTGTTCCAGAACTTCAACCTGTTCCCCCACCGCACCGCGCTGGAAAACGTCATCGAAGGCCCGATCGTGGTCAAGAAGATGCCGCGCGAAGCGGCCACGGCCCTGGGCCTGAAGCTGTTGGCGCGCGTGGGGTTGGCGGGCAAGGAAGCGTCGTACCCACGGCGCCTTTCCGGAGGCCAGCAACAGCGCGTGGCAATTGCCCGTGCGCTGGCCATGGAGCCTGAGGTGATTCTGTTCGACGAACCCACCTCGGCGCTGGACCCGGAACTGGTCGGTGAAGTGCTGGCGACCATCCGCAGCCTGGCCGAAGAAAAACGCACCATGGTCATCGTCACCCACGAGATGAGTTTTGCGCGGGATGTGGCCAACCGGGTGATCTTCTTCGACAAGGGCGTGATCGTGGAACAGGGTGAAGCCAAAGCGCTGTTCGCCAACCCCAAGGAAGAACGCACCAAGCAGTTTCTGAGCAAGTTTCTGGCCCACTGAAACGCTCCTGTGGGAGCTGGCTTGCCTGCGATGGCATCACCTCGGTGTGACTGACAAACCGAGGTGTCTGCATCGCAGGCAAGCCAGCTCCCACACGGGTGTGGGTCCTACAAGTAATCCCTATTCCAGCCTGTAAAACACCCCGTCGCACGGGCCCGGATATACCCGCGCCAGTCAGCCCTTTCTGAATCTGCTCCAACCCACCGTTTAGCCCTTTGCCGCCATTGACGCTCCTCTCCCAACCCTCTTATCTAGCGCCCAGAGGATTGGATCCTATCCCGGCTACTCACTGAATCGTTCATTTCGGCCCCCTTGCGCACCCGCGTCAAAGGGCCGGAACGATTCCTGCTGGCTGCATCAAGGAGATTACTTATGACGCGCATGCTCACCGCCCCGACTTTGCCCCAGGCCGTTCGCAAGGGCATCAATGCCCTGGCTGCCGCTCACTTGCAGGTCGACATCGCCCCTTACGCAGGCATGGATGAGGGCGACCTGATCGAGCTGTTCTGGAACAACTGCTTTGCCGCCTCGCGACGGGTGACCGCCTGCAAGGTCGGCATGCCCACGCATCTGCGAATCCCCGAGAGCTTCGTGCAGGACGGCCTGGCGCAGGTTCACTATCAAGTCATGCAGATCGGTTGCGGCCCTGCGCGCTCGGCGGTAACCACCGTGCGTGTGAAGACTCACTTTCCGGGCGGTCAGCCATCGAATCTGTTTGCCGATGAAAACCAGAACCTGGCTCCCGTCAGCCTGCCCGACACCATCCGCCGTTACGGCGTCAACAGCAGCCAGGTGCGGCGCGGCATTCCGTTGACCATCGAACCCTACTTGAACATGACCGCAGGCGATGCCATCACGCTGCGCTGGGGAGATGTGCGCCTGGACCTGCCAACACTCCAGGCCAAAGGCGTGGGCCTGGCGATTCAGGTGTGGGTGCCGTCGACGGTCATTATCGAGGCCGGTGACGATTGCCGCCTGGAAGTCACGTACTGCATTCTGGATCGGGTGGGCAATAATTCCCGCTGGGCACCGCCCCGCACCTTGGCCATCGCCGCCTGTTCGCCACAGGCGCCGCCCCGCCCGGCCGGGGCCGCGTCGACCTATCAACCGCGTCACCCGGGCTCACCCTGTGAGCCGGGGTGATGCCCTTCTATGCTTATTCCCATAAGTTAGTTTATTTAAAGATTTAACACGCTTAGGGTATATGCACCGGACCACCGGACATCTCTGATTTTTCTGTTTTTATTTCATTGAATGCGAGGTCGGTATGGTCAGAATTACCCCGGTGCATAACGCCAGGGCATTACGTGCAGCCAAGGAGCGGCGCTGATGTCTAACTTGGCTCTAACACCCCCCCAGAGTGATCTGGACGTTGCCCCCCTGTTGTTGCCGGCCACCGTGCTGCGAGATGACGCCGAGGCGTTGAACGCTGCCCACGAGTTGGCACAGGCTGCGCGCCTGCAAGCCGCCAAGCGTGATCAGCAACGCAAGCTGCCGTGGGCGCAGATCGAACAGTTCACCCGCAGCGGGCTGGGCAGTATTTCCATTCCCCGCGAATTCGGTGGCCCGCAGGTTTCGTTCGTGACCCTGGCCGACGTCTTCGCGATCATCAGCGCGGCGGACCCGGCCCTGGGGCAAATCCCGCAAAACCATTTCGGCATCCTGCACCTGCTGCAGCTGGCGGCCACCGATCGCCAGAAAAAGCAGCTGTTCCAGAGCGTCCTCGACGGCTGGCGCATCGGCAATGGCGGCCCGGAGCGCGGCACCAAAAACACCCTGGAACTCAAGGCGCGCATCACCGCGGAAGGCGACGGGTATGTCATCAGCGGTCAGAAGTTTTACTCCACCGGCGCGCTGTTTGCGCATTGGGTTGCCGTCAAAGCCCTGAACGACGATGGCAAGCAGGTCATGGCGTTTGTACGCCGTGGCACCGAGGGGCTGCGCATCGTTGACGACTGGTCCGGCTTTGGCCAGCGCACCACCGCCAGCGGCACGGTGCTGCTGGACAGCGTGCCGGTGGACGCAGAGTTGGTGGTCGACAACTGGCGCATCGGCGAAACCCCGAATATCCAGGGCGCCGTCTCGCAATTGATCCAGGCCGCGATCGATGCAGGCATTGCCCGTGGCGCGCTGGACGACACCATCGCCTTTGTCCGTGAGCGCTCGCGCCCGTGGATCGATGCCAAGGTCGAACGCGCCAGCGATGACCTGTATGTGATCGCTGACATCGGCAAGCTGAAGATCGAACTGCACGCCGCCGAAGCTTTGTTGCGCAAAGCCGGCCAGGTGCTGGATCAGGTCAACGCCGCGCCAATCACCGCGCAATCCGCCGCCCGCGCCTCGATTGCCGTGGCCGAGGCCAAAGTGCTGACCACCGAAGTCTCGCTGCTGGTCAGCGAAAAGCTCTTCGAACTGGCGGGCAGCCGCGCCACCCTCGCCGAATTCAACCTCGACCGTCACTGGCGCAACGCTCGGGTGCATACCCTGCACGACCCGGTGCGCTGGAAGTATCACGCCATCGGCGCCTATCGATTGAACGGCACCTTGCCGGCTCGTCACTCCTGGATTTAACCGACCAGACTTCTGGAGAAACGCATGACTTTTTCTGCAAACGTCGCGGTTATCACCAGCGACGAACAAGCCCTCATTGTCGCCAGCGACCTCGCCGAAGACTTCCGCCGCGACAGCGCCCAGCGCGACCGCGAACGCCGCCTGCCCCTGCCCGAACTGGACGTGTTCTCGCGCTCCGGCCTGTGGGGCATCAGCGTGCCAAAGGAACACGGTGGCGCGGGTGTATCCAACGTCACCCTGGCAAAAGTGATCGCCTTGATCGCCCAGGCCGACGCCTCGCTTGGGCAAATCCCGCAAAATCATTTCTATGCCCTGGAAGTGCTGCGCGTCAATGGCAGCCCGACTCAGCAAAAACGCCTGTACGCCGAAGTCCTCGCCGGCCAGCGCTTCGGCAATGCGCTGGCGGAACTGGGCACCAAAACCGCCCACGACCGCGTCACCGCCATCACCCGCGACGGCGACGGTTTTCGCATCAGCGGCCGCAAGTTCTACTCCACCGGTGCGATCTATGCGCAGCGCATCCCCACGTCAGTTGTGGATGAACACGGCGTGCAGCAACTGGCGTTTGTGCCGCGCGACAGCGAAGGCCTGAGCGTGATCGACGACTGGAGCGGCTTCGGCCAGCGCACCACCGGCAGCGGTTCGGTGGTGTTCGACAACGTGTGGGTTGCAGCGCAAGACGTGATCCCTTTCCAGAGCGCCTTCGAGCGCCCGACCACTGTCGGCCCGCTGGCGCAGATTCTCCACGCCGCCATCGACACCGGCATCGCCCGCGCGGCCTTTGAAGATGCGCTGCACTTTGTGCGCACCAAGACCCGCCCGTGGATCGACTCCGGCAACGACAAGGCCACCGAAGACCCGCTGACCCTGAAAAGCTTTGGCCACCTGAGCATCCGCCTGCACGCCGCCGAAGCGCTGCTGGAACGTTCCGGTGAGTTCCTCGACCGCGCCCAGGCTGACAGCAACGCCGAAACCGTCGCCGCCGCCTCGATTGCAGTGGCCGAGGTACGCGCCTTGAGCACCGAAATCTCGCTGGCCGCCGGCAGTACGCTGTTTGAACTGGCCGGCAGCCAGGCGACCCTCGCCGAGCACGGCCTGGACCGCCACTGGCGCAACGCGCGGGTGCACACCCTGCACGACCCGGTGCGCTGGAAGTACCACGCGGTGGGCAATTACTACCTCAATGATGAAAACCCGCCACTGCGGGGGACCATCTGATGGCGAAGAAAAAGATCCTGCTCAATGCCTTCAACATGAACTGCATCGGGCATATCAACCACGGTTTGTGGACCCACCCCCGCGATACCTCGACGCAGTACAAAACCGTCGAGTACTGGACCGAACTGGCGCAAACCCTGGAGCGTGGGCTGTTTGACGGGCTGTTCATCGCCGACATCGTCGGCGTGTACGACGTCTATCAAAACTCCATCGACGTGCCGCTCAAAGAGTCGATCCAGTTGCCGGTCAACGATCCGTTGCTGCTGGTTTCGGCCATGGCTGCCGTGACCAAAAACCTCGGCTTCGGCCTCACCGCCAACCTCACCTACGAACCCCCGTATCTGTTCGCCCGGCGCATGTCCACGCTCGACCATCTGAGCCGTGGTCGCGTGGGCTGGAACATTGTCACCGGCTACCTCGACAGCGCCGCCAAGGCCATGGGCCTGACCGAACAGGTGGAGCACGACCGGCGCTACGACCAGGCGGATGAGTACCTGGAAGTGCTCTACAAACTCTGGGAAGGCAGCTGGGAAGATGACGCGGTGCTCAACGATCCGCAAACGCGGGTCTATGCGCAGCCGGGCAAGGTGCACAAGGTCGAGCACAGCGGCGAGTTCTATCAGGTAGAGGGTTATCACCTGTGCGAGCCGTCGCCACAGCGTACGCCGGTGCTGTTCCAGGCCGGCAGTTCGGACCGGGGTTTGCTGTTCGCCGGGCGGCATGCGGAGTGCGTGTTTATCAGCGGGCAGAACAAGGCGGCGACCAAAATCCAGGTGGACAAGGTTCGCGCCAGCGCCGTGGCAGCCGGGCGCAATCCGGATGACATCAAGGTATTCATGGGCCTCAACGTGATCGTCGGCGCCACTGAAGAGCTGGCTTGGGCCAAACACGCCGAGTACCTGAGCTACGCCAGCCCGGAGGCCGGTGTGGCGCACTTTTCAGCGTCTACGGCGATTGATTTTGCACAGTACGAACTGGACGAACCGATCCAGTACGTGAAGAGCAACGCGATCCAGTCGGCGACCAAGAACCTGCAGAACAACGACTGGACCCGCCGCAAGTTGCTGGAACAGCACGCCTTGGGTGGCCGCTACATCACCCTGGTCGGTTCGCCTGCGCAAGTGGCTGACGAGCTCGAATCCTGGATCAGCGAGACCGGGCTGGATGGTTTCAACCTGACGCGCATTGTTACGCCGGAAAGCTATGTGGACTTCATTGATCTGGTGGTGCCGGAGTTGCAGGAGCGTGGGTCGTACAAGACGGCTTATGAGCAGGGAACATTGAGAGAAAAAGTCTTCCACGCTGGCGCTCGCCTACCCGAACAACACACCGGATCGACCTACCGACACTAACTGATCGTTCCCACGCTCTGCGTGGGAATGCAGCCCGGGACGCTCCGCGTCCCAAGAGCGGACGCAGAGCGTCCAGAGAGGCATTCCCACGCGGAGCATGGGAACGATCTCAGTTAATTGTACCTACTTCTTATGACTGGAAAACGATGATGAAAAAGACCCTGCTCACCCACCCAGTCAAAGCACTGGCCCTGGCGTTTGGTTTATTCAGCTCGGCGGTTTTCGCCGCCGACGCGCCGTTGAAAATCGGCACCACCGCCGCCTTCGCGATCCCGCTGGAAGCCGCCGTCGCTGAAGCCGGTAAACAAGGCTTGAAAGTCGAGCTGGTGGAGTTCACCGACTGGATCGCCCCCAACGTCAGCCTGGCTGCCGGCGACATCGACGTGAACTACTTCCAGCACATCCCATTCCTGGAAAACGCCAAGGCCGCCGCCGGGTTTGACCTGGTGCCGTACGCGCCGGGCATCATCAACAACGTCGGGCTGTACTCGAAGAAATACAAAAGCATCAATGACCTGCCCCAAGGCGCCAGCGTGGCGATTGCCAACGACCCGATCAACAGCGGCCGTGGCCTGCAATTGCTAGCCAAAGCGGGCTTGATCACCCTCAAGCCGGGCGTGGGCTACAAGGCCACCGAAGAAGACATCGTCAGCAACCCGAAGAAGATCAAGATCCTGCAAGTCGAGGCCGTGCAACTGGTGCGCGCCTATGACGACGCCGACCTGGTGCAGGGCTACCCGGCGTATATCCGCCTGTCCAAGACCTTCGATGCCGAGTCTGCGTTGCTGTTCGACGGCCTCGACCACCCTGAATACGTGATCCAGTTTGTGATTCAGCCGAAGAGCAAAACCGACCCGCGCGTGATCAAGTTCGTCGATATCTACCAACACTCGCCGGTGGTCCGCGCGTCTCTGGATAAATCCCTCGGCAAGCTCTACCAAGTGGGCTGGGAAGATAAAAAATGACCGCCGCGAACGCTCAACTGCGCGACCTGGGCTTACCGCCCAGGGACGCCGAGCAGACAGAACTGCACCCTGATTTGAACCGTGCCCACGTGCGATTTATCAACCTGGGCAAAACCTACGACGGCAGCGTGCACGCCTTGCAAGGCATCGACTTGGCGATCCAACGCGGTGAAGTGTTCGGCATCATCGGCCGCAGCGGCGCCGGTAAATCCTCGCTGATCCGCACCATCAACCGCCTCGAGCAGCCGAGCAGCGGGCGCGTGCTGATTGATCAGGTGGATATCGGCGATTTCGACGAAGACCGCCTGGTGGCGCTGCGTCGGCGCATCGGCATGATCTTCCAGCACTTCAATTTGATGTCGGCCAAGACCGTGTGGCAGAACGTCGAATTGCCGCTGAAAGTCGCCGGCGTGCCCAAGCCCCTGCGCGAGCAAAAAGTGCGCGAGCTGCTGGAATTGGTGGGGCTGCAGGACAAGCACAAGGCCTACCCGGCGCAGCTTTCCGGCGGGCAAAAACAGCGCGTGGGCATCGCCCGCTCGCTGGTGCATGACCCCGAAATACTGCTGTGCGACGAGGCCACCTCGGCCCTCGACCCGGAGACCACGCAATCAATCCTCGGCCTGCTGCGCGAGATCAACAAACGCCTGGGCCTAACCATCGTGTTGATCACCCATGAGATGGCGGTGATTCGCGACATTTGCGACCGCGTGGTGGTGCTCGAACACGGGCGCATCGTCGAGCAAGGCCCGGTGTGGCAAGTGTTTGGCAACCCGCAGCACGACGTCAGCAAAACCCTGTTGGCGCCGCTGCAACACGGTTTGCCGGAAGAACTGCAAAGCCGCTTGCAGGCCCTGCCGTCATCCGCTGAGGCGGCGGTGGTATTGCGTTTGCAGTTTACGGGCAGCGACACCGATGAACCGGACCTGGCCGCACTGTTCAGTGCCCTTGGCGGGCGCGTGCGTTTGCTGCAAGGCGGTGTGGAGCGCATTCAGGGGCATGCGCTGGGGCAACTGCTGCTGGCGGTGAATGGCTCACTCCACAGCGCCGAAGAATTGCGCAACCGCGCCGCAAACTGGGCACAACAGGCGGAGGTGCTGGGCTATGTGGTTTGATCGTTTATTGCAGGGCGCCATCGACACCTTGTTGATGGTGGGTGTGTCGTCGCTGATCGCGTTGCTGGTGGGCATTCCGCTGGCGGTGTTTTTGGTCACCAGCGACAAGGGCGGGATCTACCAGGCCCCGGCGCTGAACCGCGTGCTGGGCGCGTTCGTAAACCTGTTCCGCTCGATTCCGTTCCTGATTTTGATGGTCGCGTTGATCCCGTTCACGCGGCTGATCGTCGGCACAACCTATGGCGTCTGGGCAGCCGTCGTGCCGCTGACCATCGCCGCCACAACCTTCTTTGCGCGCATCGCCGAAGTGAGCCTGCGCGAGGTCGACCACGGCTTGATCGAAGCCGCCCAAGCCATGGGCTGCCGCCGCTGGCACATCATCTGGCACGTGCTGCTGCCGGAAACGCTGCCGGGGATTGTGGGCGGGTTCACCATCACGCTGGTGACCATGATCAACTCGTCGGCCATGGCCGGGGCGATTGGCGCGGGTGGGTTGGGGGATATTGCGTATCGGTATGGGTATCAGCGGTTTGATACGCAGATCATGCTGACCGTGATTGTGCTGCTGGTGGTGCTGGTGGCGGTGATTCAGTTGGGTGGGGATCGGTTGGCGCGGGTACTCAACAAGAGGTGAGGTATAGTCGGCCATCGAAAAAACCGGTAGCTCCCGTCATGACCCTCAAGCCCGACGACCTTAACCAAATCACCTCCGCCACCCTCGGCCATTACAACAAGGTGGCCGAGGACTTCCGCGAAGGCACCCGCGACCACGATGTGAGTCAGAACATCGACGCCTTGCTACGGCATATCCAGGGCACTGCGCCGTTTACCGTGCTGGATTTCGGCTGCGGGCCGGGGCGGGATTTGCAGACGTTTACGCGCATGGGCCACGTTGCGGTCGGGCTCGATGGCTCGGAGCGGTTTGCGCAGATGGCGCGCGAAGACAGCGGTTGTGAGGTGCTGCAGCAGGACTTTTTGAAGCTGGATCTGCCTGCCGGGCGCTTTGACGGGGTGTTTGCCAATGCGGTGCTGTTTCATATTCCCAAGCAGGAGTTGCCGCGTGTGCTCAACGAGTTGCATGGTGCGCTGAAGCCGGGTGGGGTGTTGTTCAGTTCGAACCCTCGGGGTGAGAACCAGGAGGGTTGGAATGGGCCACGGTATGGGTCGTATCACGACCTTGCGACTTGGCAGGCGCTGCTGACCGAGGCGGGGTTTGTGGAGTTGGAGCATTACTACCGACCGGCCGGGTTGCCTCGGGAGCAGCAGCCTTGGTTGGCGAGTGTGTGGCGCAAATTATAGATATTGGTTGTCTGGTCTGACGTCTTCGCGAGCAAGCCCGCTCCCACATTTGGAATGCATTCCAAATGTGGGAGCGGGCTTGCTCGCGAAGGTCTTAAGGGCAGCACTAATCCACTTCATACACCGCCGGTTTTTCACCCGCCACGAACGCCGTCACACTACGCCCGGCGTAGCCTGATTTTTCCCCGGCGGCAAAGTTCGCCACCAACCGCGTGCCATCGGTAAACGTGGTCTCCTGCACTTGCCGATCGGCTGTCAGCCAACGAAACCCGGTCATTTCCTGAGTCGCCAGGCGCTGATGCAGCGGACGAAAAAAAGCATCCTGACGCTGAATCACCGGCAGCCGTTGCTTAACCGTCGCAGCACTCAAGTGGTAAAGCGGCGGCACGTTATAGAGCAGTTGGGTCAGTTCGTTTTCAGCCTGCACATTGCTCAATTTAAGGCTGTCGAACAGCCAGTGGTGGGTGGTAATCACCGAACCATGGAAAACCGCCTGATACAGCGGCAGGCGCATCGCCGGGTCAAAATACACCGTGCGAAAGGGCTCTTTCAGCGGCACGGGTTTGAAGAACACCGCAGGCTGCTCGGGCGGGTACCAGTTGCCAACGTAATAAGGCGACTGTTTGTCCTTCGTCATTTCCCGATCCCCCCAACCCAACACCGGCGTCTGCATGCCATGGGCAAACAGAATGCCCTGGGCGGTGATCGCGTTGCCGTCTTCAGAACCGGCCGGCAGCTTGAGCGCGATGTTGAGCCAGCGGGACGCGTCGATATTGCCTTCGGCATTCTGCGCCTGGGTCATTGGCGCGCCGTCGCGGTAGCTGTCGAATACCATCGCGGTGGCGTAAGCATCGAGGAACCAGGCGTTGAAACCGGCCCTGGCTTGCACCGCCTTCACTCGGGCTTCCAGCAAAGGCCTTACGCAGCGCGGGTCGGTGTAGTGGCCGGACTGCTGGAAGCCGGTTTTCAGTTTGCCGTCCTTGAGCACGATGGCGCAGTTGCGATAGGCGTTGCTGCCCAGATGGGCGGTGGTCCAATCCGGATTTTCGGTGGCGGATAACGCCGTTTCATAGGAGTCGTAGGGCGCCATCAGGTAGCCCGCGTCGACGCCGCTGCGGATCGCTTCCGGGTGCCAGAGCCCGCCTTCCCAGCCTTCGCCCAACGTCACCAGCAAGCGTTGGAGCCCAGCGGCTTTCAGGGATTGAATGACCTCGCTGCCCCAATTTTCAGGGTTGTCGCTCAGGGCGCCGGCAAATTCGACAGCCAGTTCACCGCGCAGCTCACCATAACGGGCGGCAAGCCGGGCCGGGTCTGGCTCGTCGACCTGCCAAGCCTGCCGCGCCTTTTTGTTGATCGCAGCATTGAGGCCGCGCAGCAGCACGGTCTGCTCATAGCGATTGAGCGCAGAGGTCTGTTTCAGGACCTGTGTGGACTCCTTGTCCAGCAGGCCCTTGAGTTCATTGGCGCGCAGCAACATGACCAGCTTGGGCCAATCACGCACATCCTTCAGGGCCAGCAAATCATTGCCCCATAGATAAACATGGCTGGCACCCAGCAACTTCTGCGCCTCTGGCGTCTGGCGCAGCTTGTCCGCCAGAGGTTCATAACGGCCCTGCTCCACCCGCCAGTCGCGGTAACGCTTGGCCCCCACCAAAGGGTCGGCAGCGCCCAGATGCAGGCGCAATGTCATCGGGGCAGTGGGGTCAAGACGGGTGAATTCGTGAGCCACGGACAGCGCCAGGCCCTTGCCCTCGGCTTGCCACTGCAAGCGGTTGTTATAAGGATTGGTCAGCAACCAGTTCAACGTGAAGCGGCCATGGTCCACGCCCCACAGCGGCAGGCTGAGGTCTTGTGTGGTGTTGAGTTCGCCCTGCTCCAGCAAAAACGCCTTCCATACCGGGTTGTCGGCGGGTACGTAATGCCCTTCGGCCAAGGGCCAGATCAAGCCTTTGCCCATGGCCTCAGCGGGTTGATGCAGCAGCGGCAACTCGCCCGACTCGCGTGCGGTGATGGTCAGGGAAAGGTCGTGTCTCTCAAGGCGGGCGGTGAGGCGATAGGCGCCGTCGTCCCATTGCCAGGTGGCCTGTTCGGCGCTGGACTGCAGATCGCTGACGGAATGCGCAGCAACGCCGCTGGAGGCCTGCACCGGGGCTTCACCGGCAGGCGTGGCGCGCAGGGCCAGCGTGGCGGGGTCGAGTTCGATACGCCACAAGGCGTTTTCCAGCAAGGCTGCCGAGGTGATCGGTGAGAGCAATAAGCCGCAGACCAGGAGAACATGGCGCAGGGAAATCATGGGGGTCGACCTGTGTGCAAGGGTGGTCGAGGGTAAGACACTTGATGGCTTGCCGGAGGGGCACAAGCTATTTCAGGAAGTTTCGTACATCCCCTGAGGCGTATGCAGATCAAAACTGTGGGAGCGGCGGTGCGACGATTCGACTTGCCCGCGATGGCGGTCTGTCAGTAACAGGTTTGTTGCCTGACACACCGCTATCGCGGGCAAGCCCGCTCCCACAGTTTTTGGATTTCATTCAGCCTGAGGCTCCTGCTTCGGCTCGCGAATCTTGTACCAGGCCACGTACAGCGCAGGCAAAAACAGCAACGTCAGCAACGTCGCAATGATGATCCCGCCAATCATCGCGTACGCCATCGGTCCCCAGAACACTTCGCGGGCAATCGGGATCATGCCCAAACTGGCCGCTGCCGCCGTCAGCAGGATAGGCCGGCGCCGATGCTCAGTCGCTTCCACCACCGCATCCCACGGTGTGTAGCCGTCGCGCTCGTAGGCGTCGATCTGCGTCACCAGAATCACCGAGTTACGGATGATGATACCGATCAGCGCCAGAATCCCAAGGATCGCCACAAAGCCCATCGGCGTACCCGTGGGGATCAGCGCCAGCACCACGCCAATCAAGCCCAGCGGCGCAACACTCGCCACCAGGAACATCTTCTGCACACTGTGCAGCTGAATCATCAGGAAGGTCGCCATCAGGAACAGCATCAACGGCACCACCTTGGCAATCGGGCCCTGGGCCTTGCCGCTTTCTTCGACGGTACCACCGGTGGCGACCTTGTAACCCACTGGCAGCTCGGCGTTGAATTTGTCGATGGTTGGCGCCAGCTGTTTCACCAGATCCGTGGGCTGCATTTCATCGCGCACCGAGGCCTTGATGGTGATGGTCGGCTTGCGGTCGCGGCGCCACACCAGCGGCTGCTCCAGCTCATAGCGCACGGTGGCGAAGGCCAGCAGCGGAATCGAAGTGCCGTTGGGCGTGACGATCTGCAGGTTCTGCAGGGTTTCCGGCGTACCACGCTCGGCATCTTCGGCGCGCCCGACCACGTTGATCAGGTAGATATCGTCGTGCACCTGGGTCACCGAAGCACCACTGACCACGCTGTTCATCAATTGCGCCACGTCTTCGGACGACAGCCCGAGCTGCCGCGCCTTGTCCTGGGCGATGTCGATACGCAGCACTTTACCCGGCTCGTTCCAGTCGTAAATGATCTCGCCCAAGTGGGTGTTTTGATCGAGCAAGGTGGCCAGTTCGATAGCGTGTTTGCGCACTTGGTCAGTGTCTTTGCCCGAGACGCGGTACTGAATCGGACGGCCCACCGGCGGGCCCATTTCCAGCGGCTGCACGTAGCTGCCGATGCCGACAAAGTCATCGCGCAAGCGCTTTTGCAGGCGCGCGATCAGAGCGCCGCGCTCTTCCAGGCCTTTACTCACGATGACCAGTTGCGCGTAGTACGGGTTTTCCAGTTGCTGGTCGAGGGGCAGGTAGAAACGAATCGCACCCTGGCCGATATAGGTGCTCCAGCGCGCAATGTCCGGGTCATCCTTGATGATCGCCTCGAGGCGGTCGACGGCTTTGCGGGTTTCGTTGATCGAGGCGTTTTGCGGCAGGTTCAGGTCCACCAGAATCTCCGGGCGGTCCGACGACGGAAAGAACTGGTTCTGCACAAACTGCATCGAGAACACCGACGCCACAAACAACCCGACGGTGATACCGATCGCCCACCAGCGGTTACGCATGGCCCACAACATGCCGCCGTTAAAGGCACGCCCGATGCGCCCCGGCTCGTTGTTGTGCGGCTTCACGTTGGCGCTGAGGATGTGCACGCCGATTACCGGCGCAAACAACACGGCCACCACCCACGACACCAGCATCGCCACGGCGATCACCGCGAACAGGGTGAAGGTGTACTCGCCCGCCGAGCTGGCGTTGAGGCCAATCGGCACAAACCCGGCCACGGTCACCAGCGTACCGGTGAGCATCGGGAAGGCCGTCGAGGTGTAGGCGAAGGTCGCCGCCTGTTCCTTGGTTTCGCCTTTTTCCAGGCGCGTGATCATCATCTCGACGGTGATCATCGCGTCGTCCACCAACAACCCGAGTGCGATGATCAACGCGCCCAGCGACACCCGCTGCATGGTGATGCCGCTGTATTCCATAAACACAAACACCAGCGCCAGCACCAACGGAATCGAGCACGCCACCACCAGCCCGGCGCGCATGCCGAGGCTGATAAAACTCACCACCAGCACGATGATCACCGCTTCAAACAATGCGCCGGTAAAGCCGCCGACCGCCTTTTCCACCACTTCGGCCTGATCGGACACTTTATGCACGCCCACGCCCACCGGCAGGTCGGCGGTCAGCTCGTCCATGCGGGTGTGCAGGGCCTTGCCGAAGGACTGAATATTGCCGCCCTTCTGCATCGCAATCGCCAAGCCAATCGCCGGTTTGCCGTTGAAGCGGAACATGGGCCGCGACGGGTCGACGTAGCCACGGCTGATTTCAGCAATGTCCGCCAAGCGATAGAAGCGGTCGTTGAGCCGCAGGTTGACGTTTGCCAGGTCTTTCTCGGAGGCAAACTGCCCCGAGGTGCGCACCGAAATCCGCTCCGGCCCGGCCTCGATCACCCCGGCGGGCGTCACCGCGTTTTGCGATTGCAGGCTTTGCACGACCTGACGCTGATCAATCCCCAATGCTGCAAGTTTGCGCGTGGAGAAGTTCAGGTAAATCACTTCATCCTGCTGGCCGATCATCTCGACCTTGCCCAGGCCCGGCACCGAACGAATCTCGGCGCGCACCTGCTCTACGTAGTCGCGCAGCTGGCGCATCGACAGGCCGTCGCCGGTAAAGGCGTACACCGAGCCGAACACGTCACCGAACTCATCGTTGAACGACGGTCCCTGAAGCCCCTGGGGGAAGGTGCCGCGTATGTCGTCGATCTTCTTGCGTACCTGGTACCAGATCTCCGGGATGGCCTTGGCGCTGGTGGTGTCCTTGAGGAACACAAACACCGTGGACTCACCCGGCCGGGTGTAGCTTTTCACGTAGTCGAGGGAATCCAGCTCTTCGAGTTTCTTCTCGATGCGGTCGGTGACCTGCTTAAGGGTTTCCTCCTGGGTCGCGCCCGGCCAGCGGGTCTGGATGACCATGGTTTTGATGGTGAACGAAGGGTCCTCCTCGCGGCCCAGGTTCATGTACGAAAACACGCCCATCAGCAGCGCGACGAACATCAGGTACCAGACGAAGGACTGATGCTTGAGGGCCCAGTCGGATAAGTTGAAGCTCCCTTTCATCGCGGGCTGCCCTCGTCGATTTTGACTTTTTGCCCAGGTTTCAGGCTGTTCACGCCAGCGGTCACGATGCGCTCGCCGGGCTTGACGCCGCCATTGAGCAGCGCGCTGTCGGCGTCACGGCTGATGACCGTGACGTCGCGCGGCTGCACGGTCTGGCTTTGGGTGTCGAGAATCCAGATGCGCGTTTTGCCGTCGACCTCCTGCAAGGCGCTGACCGGCAGTTCGATGCGCGGCGCGATGGCGGTGCTCAAGGTCACGCTGATCGCCGTACCGAGGCGAAACGCGGCAGGCGTCTCGGCCAGGGTCAGGCGGGCGCGGCGGGTGCGCGTGGCGCTTTGGGCCTGGGGTTCGATCTCGCGCACGATGGCGGTGGTGTTAACGCTCGGGTCGAGCTGCCCGGCGACCAGAAACACTACGTCCGGCGGCAGGCGTTCGGCGAGGCCGGCGGGCAGGTCGATCACCGCTTCCTTGATGTCCGGGCGCGCCAGGGTCACCACTTGCTGGCCGGCGCTGACCACCTGGCCGGCCTCGGCGTTCCAGGCGGTGACAATACCGGCATGGTCGGTGCGCAATTCGGCGTAGTTGAGTTGGTCCTTGGCCTGGTTGACCGAGGCCTTGGCTTGGTCGAGGGTCGCCTGGGTGGTTTTCAGGTCGGTCTGGGCAATGTCCAGCTGCGCCTGGGCGCCGACGCCACGGTTGAACAACTCCTGCTGACGGCGGGCATTGGCTTGGGCGTTGATGAACTGCGCCTGCACGCGGGCAAGGTCACCTTGGGCTGAGCGCAGCTGGTTTTGTTGATCAGTGGGGTCGAGGACGGCAAGCAACGCGCCCTTCTCGACTTCCGCACCCACGTCCACCGCGCGGCGAGCGATGCGGCCGGGCACGCGGAACCCCAGATTGCTTTCGTAGCGGGCCTGAATCGTACCGGCGAAGCGGCCAAGGTTTTCCTGGTCTTCGGACTTCACTTCCATCGACAACACCGGGCGCACGGGCTCCGGTGGCGGTTCTTCCTTGGAGCACGCGGCCAGCAACAGGCTGGCGGCAAGCAATACCGTCAGGCGCTTCATGGCTGGGCTCCTCTGTCGGCGATTTCGACGATCATGCCCGGGTGCAGCAACTGCCCACCGGCCACCACCACTTTTTCGCCGCCTTTGAGGCCGTCGCCAATAATGACTTTGCCGGTGAGGTAGCGCGCCACGGTGACCTTGTGCAGTTGCGCCTTGCCATCGCCGTCGATCAGCCACACGGCGGGTTCGCTGAGGTCTTTGGTCAGCGCCGCCCACGGCAGCTCGATACTGGCCTTGGCCGGGCCATTGGCGGTGGCGCTCACCACCGAGCCCAGCTCCATGCCTTTGGGCAGGCTTTGCAGGGCGATTTTGACCTGGACGGTACCGGTATTGGCCGCCACGGCCGGGGTCACTTCGCGGACCTTGCCCACCGCCTTGATGCTCGGGTTATCCAGCAGGCTCACGGTGATCGGCGCATCCGGTGGCGGCTCGACCAGCAACGACTCATAGACGTTGAACACCGCATCGCGCTCGCCATCGCGGGCCAGGCTGAAAATCGGCACCGTGGCCTGCACCACTTGGCCAACTTCGGCCTGACGCGCGGTAATAATCCCCGGCGCGTCGGCAATCAGCGAGGTGTACCCGAGCTGTTCGCGGGCGTTAGCCAATTGTGCCTGAGCGGCGGCCAGAGCGCTTTGGCTACTGCGCAACGCGGCCTGGGCGGAATCGTATTCGCTGCGGCTGGTGTAACCCTTGGGCAGGAGCTTTTCCTGGCGCACGAAGGCAGCGGCCGTCTGTTTGACCCGCGCCTGTTCAGCCACGACCTGGGCCTGGGCGGAGTCGACGTTGGTCTGCAAATCCTTCGGGTCAAGCTTGGCCAGCACTTGCTTGGCGCTCACGCGGTCGCCCACATCCACCATGCGCTGGATGATCTTGCCGCCTACGCGGAAGGACAAATCGGTTTGTACGCGGGCCTGAATATCGCCCGTGAGCGTGACCGCTGCGGCAAAGTCCGCCGACTGCACGGTCTGCACAAACACCCGTGAATGCTCTTTGGGTTCGGCCTTTTTCTCGCCACAGCCGCTCAACAGCGTCAGTAGGCCAAGTCCGAAGATAAGTGTGATAGTCCGACCGCCCATGCAGGCTCCTTTTGCGTGATGCCGACTTGCCAGTGTGTATGCGACTGTGAGCTTAGATCAGGGTTCCTTATCTGCAGGGAGGATCCCATACTCCGAAGGTTCCCACACCGACTGAATACACATGCTCAAAACCCTCGCGGTGGCCAATTACCGCTCGATCAACAAATTGGTGGTGCCGCTGGACCGGTTGAACCTGATCACCGGGCCCAATGGCAGTGGCAAGTCCAACTTGTACCGCGCCCTGCGTTTGCTGGCCGAGACCGCCCAGGGCGGGGTGATCAACGCGCTGGCCCGTGAAGGTGGGCTGGATTCGACGTTCTGGGCCGGGCCGGAAACCATCACCCGGCGCATGCGCAATGGCGAGGTGCCGATTGAGTCCAGCGTGCGCCAGGGCGTCAAGCGTCTGCGTCTGGGGTTTGCCGGGGAAGATTTCAGCTATGCCATCTCGTTGGGGCTGCCCGAGCCCAGCCAGTCGTACTTCTCCCTGGACCCGGAGGTAAAAAAGGAATGCATCTGGGCCGGGCATATCTACCGCCCGGCCAGCCTGCTGGTGCAGCGCTCCGGCCCTATGGTGCGCGCCCGCGAAGGCCGTGCCTGGGACGTCCTCGCCCAGCACACACCGAATTACAACAGCCTGTTCGACCAGGTCGGCAGTATGCGCGGCTCGCCGGAGGTGCTGTTGCTGCGTGAGAGCATTCGCGGCTGGCGCTTTTATGATCACTTTCGCAGCGACGTGGACGCGCCGGTACGCCAGCCGCAATTGGGCACGCGCACGCCGGTGCTGCACCACGATGGGCGGGACTTGGCGGCGGCGTTGCAGACCATTCGCGAAATCGGCGACCCGGAGGCGTTGCAGCGGGCGGTGAGTGACGCGTTTCCCGGTGCGCGACTGAACATCCAGCCCTTGCAGGGCGGGCGCTTTGCGATTGAGTTTTATCAGGAGGGCTTGCTGCGGCCGTTGTCGGCGGCGGAGCTGTCGGACGGGACGTTGCGTTATTTGTTGCTGATCGCGGCGCTGCTGACGCCGAGGCCGCCGACGATGATGGTGCTGAACGAGCCGGAAACCAGCTTGCACCCGGATTTGCTGCCGGCATTGGCGCGGCTGATTATTCAGGCGTCCATGCAGTGCCAGGTGTGGGTGGTGTCGCATGCGAGCCGGTTGATTGCGGCGCTGGAGCAGGATGAGGGGTGTAATTCGATTGTGTTGGAGAAGGTGCTGGGGGAAACCCAAATAGTTGGGCAGGGGATTCTGGATGCGCCGGCGTGGCATTGGCCGGAATAGTCGGTGCCTGAGCCGGCCTCATCGCGGGCAAGCCCGCTCCCACATTTTGATTTGTGAATACCTTCAAATGTGGGAGCTGGCTTGCCTGCGATAGCTATTTCAGCCCTGCCACTTGCCGCCTTCAACAATCACACTCTCAGGCTTGGTGTCATCGCTCAGCTCTTTACGCACATATTGGTCGTACAGCTTGAGCAGAAACTTCTCTTCACCCAACTTCGCCAACTCGGCATTCACCCAGTCGCGCAGTTCAATGTTGCCCTTCTTCACCGCCGGCGCGATCGGCGCTTCATCGCCCAGCTTCTCTTCCAGCACGCGGTAGCCCGGGTTCTGCTTGGCCCAGCTGAACAGCACCAGATTGTCTTGCGCATACGCATCACCACGGCCAGCTGACAGCGCTTGCAGCGACTCGGAGTTTTTCTCGAACTTGAGCAGTTTCCAGTCCGGGTGGTTCTTGGTCAGCCAGATGTCGGCGGTGGTGCCGGTGGTGACGATGGTGGTGCGGGTGGCCAGGTCATCCAGGTTTTTCACCGCGCTGCCGTTCGGCACCAGGGCCTGCACCGCTACTTTCAGGTTGGGGTTGGTGAAGTCCACCGCTTCCTTACGCTCCGGCGTCACGGTCATGTTGGCGAGGATCAAATCGACCTTGTCGCTTTGCAGGAACGGAATACGGCTGGCCGGTTCAACCGCGACGAACTCGACTTTGTTTTCATCGCCCAACAAATCCTTGGCGAATTGACGGCCGATATCAGTATCAAAACCGACGTAGCGGCCGGCTTCATTCACAAAGCCGAACGGCGGTTTGTCGGTGAAGACGCCGACGATCAGCTTGTCGCGCGCCTTGATTTTATCGATATAGCTCGCAGCAGCGGCCGCGGGTTTTGCAGGCTCTTCGGCCTTTTTATCGCAGCCGGCCAGCAAGGCGACGGCAAACAGTGGCAGCAGTAACTTTTTCATAGCAGCTCCAGTTCCTTGGTTTTCTTGGGCAGTGTTGAAACAAAGGAGAACTTCTCCAGAAACTGCTGCGCGCGTGCGGTCTGCGGGTTCGTAAAGAATGCCTCGGGGGTGTTGTGTTCGAGGATGCGGCCAGCCTCCATAAACACCACGCGGTCAGCGACGGCGCGGGCGAAGGCCATTTCATGGGTAACGATCAGCAAGGTCATGCCATCGCGGGCCAGGCCCTGGATTACCTCCAGCACTTCCTTGACCATTTCCGGGTCGAGGGCGGCGGTGACCTCGTCAAATAGCATGACCTGAGGGTTCATGCACAACGAACGGACGATGGCGATGCGTTGCTGCTGGCCTCCCGAGAGCTGACGCGGGAAGGCGTCGCGCTTGTCGGCCAGGCCCACGCGCTCCAGCAATTTTTCGGCTTGGGCACGCGCTTCACGCGGTTCGCGTTTTTGCACTTTCAGCGGGCCGAGCAGGATGTTGTCGAGCACGCTCATGTGCGGGAACAGGTGATAACTCTGGAACACCATGCCCACGTCCTGGCGCACCTTGCGCCAGTCGGTGCGCTTGTCCAGCAGCTCCTTGCCGGCAAAGCGCAGGCTGCCGCTGTGGGCGACTTCCAGCCCATTCAAGCAACGCAGCAAGGTGCTTTTGCCGCAGCCGCTGGGGCCGAGGATCACCACCACTTCGCCACTTTGCACGCTCAGGTCGATGCCCTTGAGCACCTGCGCCTCGCCAAAGAATTTGTTGAAACCCTGAAACTCGATCAATGCGCTCATGCTTGGGCCCAGCGCCGTTCCAGCACCTTGGAGGCGGCCGACAACGGGTAGCAGATAAAGAAGAAAAACAGGAACAGCACGCCGTAGATCAGTACCGACTCGTAGGTGCGTTCGATGATTTGCTGGCCGACCTTGATCACGTCCACCACGCCGATCAGCACGGCGAGCGAGCTGGTTTTGATGATGCGTGTGTAGACGTTGATGGTCGGCGGGGTCATGCGTTTCAGCGCCTGAGGCAGCAATACGTAGCCGTAGAGTTGCGGGTCCGATAAGCCAATCGACAAGCCCGCTTCACGCTGACCGCGTGGCAGCGAATGCAACGCGCCGCGCACCACCTCGCCCACTTCACTGGCGCCCCACAACGACAGCACCAGCACCGCGCACCAGAAACTCGGAATGCTCAGGCCAAAGAAAATCGGCAGGCCGAAAAACAACAGGTACAACCACACCAGCACCGGGATCGCCCGGAACAGCTCCAGGTAAACCCGCAGCACGCCGTTGATCAGCCGGTTGTTCAAAGTCCGCAGCACGCCATACAACACACCGCCAACGGTGCTGAACGCGATACTCAGAAATGAAATCGACAGGGTTTGCGCAGCGCCCTTGCCCAGTTGCGGCAACGACACCCAGAGCAATTCAAGACCCGAACTGGCCATGCTGGAGCCTCCTTTCCAGGCGGCTGAGCAGCAACGACAGCGGCAAAAACAGCAGCACGCAGATCAGCGTCAACACGGCGAGCATTTCGTAGGTTTTGTAGTACAGGGCGATATAGCTCTTGGTGGTGTAGAGAATCTCCGGCACCGCCACGGCAGAGACCACGGTGGTCTCCTTGAGCAGGAAGATGAAATTGGCGAACAGCGCCGGCAGGCTGAGGATGCCGGCCTGGGGCAGGATCACATGGCGCAGCAGCTGCCAGTCCGACAGGCCGATGGACTTGCCCGACTCGATCTGCGCCAGCGGCACCGCTTCCACACCGGCGCGCAGCACTTCAGTGAGGTAGGCGCCGCCGAGGAAGGTCATGGTAATGATCGCCGCCCAGAACCCGGAAATATTGAAGCCCAGGGCCGGCAGCGCAAAGTAGACGAAAAACAACTGGATCAGCAGCGGCGTATTGCGCGCCAGCTCCACATACAGCGCCACCAGGCGTGACAGGTAAGGCGTGCGAAACACCAGCAGCGCGGCGTTGATCAGCGCCACCAGCAACGAGGTGGCAATGGCGATCAGGCCCACTTGCAGCGTCACCCCCACGGCTTTGAGAAACGCCGGCAAGGTGCTGAGGATAAATGCGAAATCGAATGTCATTTGCCGTCCATGACGCCGCAGGGTAATGCAGCGAGCGCAGTTCAATCCGGCGTGGGTAACGCCGGGTAGCGCGAACTTTAAAGGTATAAAAAATAAAATTTAAATACCCAAATAGAATATTGATATCACCCAAAAAGATAACCCCCGGATTCGCGGGTTTGACAGGTGGCAGCTATGGTCTTGGGGTCGAAAGATTCGAGGGATCGAACCATGAACGAAGCGAAACCGATTGATCCGCAGGAGCTGGTGAAGTGGCTGGTGGCGTTGCGCAAGGCGATCAATAGCCGCGCTATCTGACACGCCACCGTTCAATGTGGGAGCTGGCTTGCCTGCGATTGCGGTCTGTCAGTTACAGGTGTGTGGCTGATGCACCGCTATCGCAGGCAAGCCAGCTCCCACAGTTTTGATTGCATTCCAAATAGCGGCCATAAAAAAACGCCGACGCTATAAAAGCCGTCGGCGTTCAAACCTTGAAGGGGGTTTTGGGTTACATCAGAACGCTGGCACGACCGCGCCGTTGTACTTCTTCTCGATGAATGCTTTGACTTCCGGGCTGGTCAGCGCCTTGGCCAGTTTCTGGATCGCGTCGCTGTCCTTGTTGTCCGGGCGGGCCACCAGGAAGTTCACGTACGGCGACTTCGCGTCTTCGATAATCAGTGCGTCTTTGGCCGGGTTCAGGCCGGCTTCCAGGGCGTAGTTGGTGTTGATCAAATCCAGGTCAACCTGGTCCAGTACGCGTGGCAGCAGTGCGGATTCCAGCTCTTTGAATTTCAGGTTTTTCGGGTTGCTGGCAATGTCTTTCGGCGTAGCCAAGGCATTGGTCGGATCTTTCAGGGTGATCACACCCGCCTTTTGCAGCAGCAACAGGGCGCGGCCGCTGTTGGAGCCTTCGTTCGGGATGGCCACGGTGGCGCCATCTTTCAGCTCGGAGATGTTCTTGATCTTTTTCGAGTAGCCGCCGAAGGGTTCAACGTGCACGCCAACCACGGTGACCAGGTTGGTGCCCTTGCCCTTGTTGAAGTTTTCCAGGTACGGCAGGGTCTGGAAGTAGTTGGCGTCCAGACGCTTCTCGGCAACCTGCACGTTTGGCTGAACGTAGTCGGTGAAGACTTTGATTTCCAGGTCCACGCCTTCTTTGGCCAGGGTCGGTTTGACCAGCTCAAGGATCTCCGCGTGCGGGATCGGCGTGGCGGCAACCACCAGTTTCTCGTTGGCCTGGGCGAAGCTTGCAGTGAGGGCAGCCGCCAGTGCGGTAAACAACAGAACCTTTTTCATGCAGTGTCCTTATCGAAATTCCGGGTCGTCTCTGACGGCCGTTTTTTTGTGGTGTGCCAGCGAAATGCTATCGCGGCGTGGAACGGACAATACCTAGATTTTTTATTCCCGAACAATATCTTTTATTCACGTTGATATTCCATTTTGTTCATGCAGGAATTTACGCAGCACGTCCTGCTCGGCAGGGCTGGCCCGCTCGAAGATCTGCCGCACCTGCTCCAGCGGCGAACCTGCTGCCGGCAGATTCAAATGCTCGGGCAGAATCTCGTCGCCACTGCCGACCAGCAACGCAAAGTGAATGACGTTTTCCAGCTCACGGGTATTGCCCGGCCAGCTGTGATGTTCCAGCACACGCTGCGCCGCATCGCTGATCAGCGGCACCGGCAAATCCAGGCGCTGGCTGTAGATGCCCAGAAAGTATTCGGCCAGGGACAGGATGTCGCCAACGCGTTCACGCAACGCCGGCAAATCCAGCTGGCCTTCGCTCAGGTAATGGAACAGCCGCTCATTGAACTTGCCCGCCGCCACGGCCTGGGCCAGATCGATGCTGGTGGCCGCCACCAGGCGCACATCCACCGGGCTTGGCTGAGGGGCGCCGACGCGGGTGACTTCATGGTTCTCCAGCGCGGCAAGCAACTTGACCTGGATCGGTAACGGCAAGTCGCCGATTTCGTCCAGGTACAAGGTGCCGCCATTGGCCGAACCAAACCATCCGGCGCGGCTGCTGGCCGCGCCGCTGTGGGCACCGGCGGCATAACCGAACAACTCGGCATCGGCGTAAGTCGGGCTGATGGCGCCGCAATTGACTGACACAAACAAGCCCGTGCGGTCACTGCCACGGTGAATGTGCCGTGCCAGCAGCTCTTTACCGCTGCCGGTCTCACCGCGAATCAACACGGGCAAGGCGCGCGGCGCGAGGCTTTCCAGGTCTTCGCGCAGTTGGCGCGAACGCGGGTCGACGAACACCAGCGCCTTGGCGCGGATGCTCAGCGGGCTTTTGTCGGCGTCGGGAAAGGTCAGCAAAGGCTGGCCGTAGGTTTCATGCAGACTCATGGCAGGCTCCCGCCCCCAATCCACTTAAGGGACGGGGCGTTTAAAAAATGTCAGGCACTACGCCGGGCGTGGTGCTCAAGGCGGTTTTGCAAGCGATAAAGGTAAGCAAAACCCTGCTCCCAGCGCTGGTGGCCGGACTTCACATTGATATGCCCGGCGCCGGACAAAATGCCGGCTTCAGCGCCCCAGTTGCGCGCCAGCTCCAGGGCCCGTGGGGCACTGACGGCGCTGTCGTTGTCGGAGCTGACCACTTGGCTGGGGAACGGCAAAAGGTGGGTCGGAATGGGGGCGAAATTGCGCAAGGCGGGGGCACAGGCCGGGCGTTCCACATCCGCCGGAGCCACCAGCAAAGCACCGCGAACCTGACGCAGGAAATGTACCGGCGCGGTAGCAGCCCAGTGGGCAACGGTGATGCAACCCAGGCTGTGAGCGATAAGGATGACCGGCGTGCTGTCAGCCGCGATGGCCTCGGCCAGCGCCGCCACCCAGTCTTCGCGACGCGGAGTCAGCCAGTCGGCCTGCTCCACACGCGCACTGTTGGGCAGGCTGTTCTGCCAGTGACTTTGCCAATGATCTTCTGGCGATCCTTGCCAGCCCGGCACGATCAGGTAACGAATCGACTCGCTGTGCATGGGTGTGCCCTCCTGCAGCGTTTAACGTTGCTGACCAGTATAGGGACGAGGTTTATATTCGTTAAGGAATAAGAAGCTATTTATTAATAACCAAAAACTCGAAAGCACAGAAGATCTAATGTGGGAGGGGGCTTGCTCCCGATGACGGTGTGTCAGCCAGCCTCTTCATCAACTGACCCACCGCCATCGGGAGCAAGCCCCCTCCCACATTGCCCTCATTTCAGAACGGAATGTGGAGTGTGGCCTTAGATTTCAGGCAAAAAAAAAGGCCGCACCCTGCCAAGGAGACGGCCGAAAAATTGTCGAGGCATTTGCAACTTAACGTGCGGTAATCACCGACAGCTTGGTAATGCCCGCGCGCTCGATAGACGCCATGGCTCGCGCCACTTCGCCGTAATTCACTCCATCATCGGCCTGCAGTTGAACCCGCACTTCCGGGTCCTTGGCCTTGGCCGCCTGCAGGTTGAATTCCAGCAGGTCCGGCTGGATTTCGTCCTTGTTGATAAACAGTTTGCCGGCGCCGTCGATGCTCACCACCAGCGGGTCTTTCTGCTCCACCGGGGCCACGGCCTGGGTCTTGGGCAGGTTGATCGGAATCGAGTTGGTCAACAGCGGTGCGGTGACGATAAACACCACCAGCAGCACCAGCATCACGTCCACCAGCGGCGTGACGTTGATCTCGCTCAGCACCTCATCACTGTCTTGCGTGGAGAAGGCCATCTCAGGACGCCTCCTTCACTTTTTGCGGGTTACCGGCAGCGGCTTTGGTCAGTGTCGGGTGCAGCAGCACGCGGAACGAATTTTTCTGCGCCAGGCTGTAGAAGTCGTGAGCGAAGTCGTCCAGGTCAGCCGCCGTCAGCTTCAAACGACGCAGGAAGTAGTTGTAGACCAGCACCGCCGGCACCGCGACGGCGATACCCACACCGGTGGCAACCAGTGCCGCACCGATCGGCCCGGCCACGGTTTCGAGGCTGGCGGAACCGGCCGCGCTGATCCCCTTCAGCGCTTCCATGATCCCCCACACGGTGCCGAACAGGCCGATAAACGGCGAGGTGCTGCCAATACTGGCGACGACGGCCAAGCCGGTTTCCAGCGAGCGGCGTTCACGCACGATCTGCTGACGCAGGGCGCGCTCAAGACGGTCCTGGTGATTGATCGCCTGGCTTAAATCGGCCGCATGCGGTGCATCGCCTACCTGGATCGCGGCATAACCGGCCAGGGCCACGCGGGCCGCAGCGCCAGGCTGGGTTTGCGCCACCTCGGCGGCAGCGTCGAGACTCGACGCCGCCCAAAACTGTTTGTGGAATTTGCGATCCTGCGCCTTGAGGCGACCGAACTGCACGCCCTTGAGCAGGGCAAAGCCCCAGGTGGCGACCGAAAAGACCACCAGCAGCCAGATCACCGCGCTTTCGATGGATTCAAGTGGAGATGCTAATGCCATGATGTTTTCCCTCTGTGCAGGTCGTGGCGTGTGCAACACACCGCAGCCGAATAGTTAGTGAATCTTGAAATCGATCGGTACGCTGACCCAGCCGTCCTGGGCCACGTCGCCCTGCTTGGCCGGCACGAAGCTCCAGCGCTTCACGGCGGTCAGTGCGGCGTCATCGAGTTGCTGGCGACCGCTGCTTTTCTGAATCTGGATCTCACCCGGTTTGCCGCTGGCCAACACATGCACCCTGAGCAACACCGTGCCTTCCCAACCCCGGCGCTGGGCCAGTGACGGGTATTCGGGCGCCGGGTTCTTCAAGTACGCGGCGTTGGCCGACGCCGGTGTCACCGGGGCGGGCGACGGCGGAGCCGCTGGCGCAGCCGGAGCCGGTGGTGCTGGCGTCGGCGGCGCGGGCGGTTGCTCGACCGGTTTAGGGGCGGGCTTGGGCTCGGGTTTGGGCACAGGCTTTGGCTTGGGTTTTGGAATCGGTTTGGGCGGCGCCGGTTTGGCCGCCAACTCGTCCACCACCGGCGGCGGTGGCTCGACCACGGGCGGCGGTGGTGGCGGCGGCACAGGCGGTGGTGGTTCAACCACCGGCGGTGCCGGCTGGGAAAATTCGATGGTCATTGGTGGAATTTCCGGCGGCACAATCGGCAGCACCGGCGTCGGCTTCTGGCTCACCCAATAGATCACCGCACCGTGCAGGGCCAACACCAGCAACCCCAGCAGAATCCCTTCGCGCCGGCTCGAAAAGCGTTTCGGGGCTTGCTGCAAACGCTGCTGCCCCAACGGCGCGCGGTGCGGCCGGCCAAGGTCGACCAACTCACCACCCGGTGCCTGGCGCCACTGCGCCTCGTGTGCACTGGCGGCGGTCTGGACATTGCCCATTGATTCACTCCCTACGGTTTTTGAAACAAAAAACCGACAGGCCTGCCTGAGCGGCCGTCGAGGGCTGAATCATCGGGGCCATACGCTTATCTCTTAAAGTAATCTTTGAAGTTATACATAGACTTAAATTGAATAAGAGAAATATTCGGAAACGTCAAAGCCACGAGCTGCGCGGGCTAGCGCGATGCGGCGTTTTTTCGATGCTTTAAAGGCATACAAAATATTCAGTAAAGGCATCGACTGTGGCGAGCGGGCTTGCCCCGCGTTGGGTGGCGAAGCCGCCCTAAAAGGAGCACACGTCTTATGCCTGACACACTTCGGGGGGGCTTTCTGGGGCCGCTTCGCAGCCCAACGCGGGGCAAGCCCGCTCGCCACAACAAGCCCGCTCGCCACAAAAGCACCAGGGGCAAAAATCTACACAGGGCTGTTTGCACACAAATCCAGCAATTGGCGCTGCAATGTCTGCCCCGCCGCACCCAGGCCACTGCGGCCATACAAGGCCAGGCGCACGCCTTGCACCGACGGCAAACCACTGTCTTCATCCAGAATCACATGCCCAGCCTGCACCACTCGCCTCGGCAGCAAACTGATGCCCAACCCCGCCGCCACTGCCGAACACACGCTGGCCAAGCTCGCGCTGGAGTAGCCGATGCGCCAGCGCCAACCGCCGACTTCCAGGTGTTGCAGCATTTCATTGCGGTACAAGCCGCCCACCGGAAACGCTACCAAGGGCAGCGGGTCTCGCCCCAGCGACGACGTGCTGCGGCTGTCGACCCAGCACAGCGGTTCCGGCCAGGAGGCCAGGCAGTCATCGCTGTCGCCCATCTGTTTGACCAGCAGCACGTCGAACTCGCCGCCCCGGTATTGGCGCTGCAGTTCCGGGCCGAGGCCGCTGGTGACTTCAAGTCGCACGCGCGGGTGGGCCGCCACAAATGACGACAACAACGGCATCAGGCGCTCGGCGGCGAAATCTTCCGGTACGCCGAGGCGCAATACGCCGTCGCTTTGCTGATTGATCAGCACATCGGCGGCTTCTTCATGCAGCGCGAGGATGCGCCGCGCGTAGGCCAGCAAGCGTTCACCTTCGGCGGTCGGCACCACGCGGCGCTGATCGCGGTCGAGCAACTGGCACGCCACGGCGTCTTCCAGACGGCGAATCTGCTGGCTCACGGTGGATTGGGTCAGGTGCAGCCGCTCGGCGGCGCGGGTGAAATTGCCGCAGTCCACCACGGCCACAAAACTGCGTAACAACACGGGGTCGAACATCGGCATCACCATCACGTTTACCACTGGTTGGCATGGTTATATTTAATTTCAGAATACCCGCGCCGCTCCCCATACTCACCCACTCATTTCTGTCGAACGGGCGTTGCATGACCCTGAATAAATCCCTCGCCGGCTGGGGCCTGCTGGTAGTCCTCGGCCTCAACCTGCGGCCAATCCTCAGCTCGATCAGCCCGCTGCTCGGCGAGATTCGCCAGGCCACCGGCTTGAGCTTCCAGAGCAGCGCCCTGCTCACCAGCCTGCCGGTGGCGTGCATGGGGCTGGTCGCGTTGGTGGGTGTGCGGGTGGAAGCGCGCCTGGGCGAACGGCGCGGCATTGCACTGGGGCTGATGATGATTCTGCTGGCGTGCCTGGCGCGCTGGCTGATGGGCCAGGCCTCGGCACTGCTGGTGACCGCACTGCTCGGCGGCGCCGGTGTGGCGCTGATCCAGGCGCTGGTGCCGGCGATGATCAAGCGCGAATTCCACCACCGCGTGCCGGTGGCGATGGGCGTGTATTCAGCCTCATTGATGGCAGGCGGTGGCTTGGCGGCCTTGCTCAGCCCGGTAGTGTCCACGCATTTCGGGCAGTGGCAGGCAGGTCTGGGCGTGTGGCTATTGCCGGCGATGGCCGCGCTGCTGCTGTGGGCCTTCGTGCCGCTGGGCGCGGCCAGAAGCGCCAAGCTGATTCCGGCCTTCAAGGGCCTGCGCAATCGCCGCGCGTGGCTGCTGGCGCTGTATTTCGGCTTGGTGAACTGCGGCTACATGAGCATGGTGGCGTGGCTGCCTGCGTACTATCAGCAATTGGGTTGGGACGTGCTGCCCAGCGGCTCGCTGCTGGCGTTCATGACCATTTTTCAGGTGCTCGCCGCGCTGTTGATGCCGGTATTGGCGCAACGCGGTATCGACCGTCGCCCACTGCTCGGCATCAGCCTGTTGGCGCAAACCGTGGGCTACCTCGGCCTGATCCTGGCGCCGTTGCAATTCCCGCATCTATGGGTGGCGCTCTGCGGCTTCGGCCTGGGCGCGTGCTTCGCCCTGAGCCTGCTGCTGACTCTCGACCACCACCGCGACCCACGCCAGGCCGGGCAACTGGCGGCGTTCGTGCAAGGTGTGGGCTTTTTGATCAATGCAGTTTCGCCGTGGCTGACCGGCTGGCTGCGCGAACTCACCGGTAACTTCGTCAGCGCCTGGTGGGTGCTGACGGCCACGGCGCTGGCGATGCTGGTGGTGACGCGGGTGTTCAGTCCGGCCACCTACCGCACGGCACCGGCTCTATAGATATGCATTTAAGATCTAGATAAAAACCATAAGCTTCTTTTAAGGAATAAACCCACACCCTAAAATCCCGGCTTTCCCCTGGACGCCGGGCACACCATGGATCTTCGCCAACTGCGCTACTTCATCGCGCTCAATGAGCACCGCAGTTTCGTGCGCGCCGCCGACGCCATGGGCATCACGCAGCCAGCGTTCAGCCGCAGCATACAGGGCCTGGAGCAGGAGTTCGGCTGTGTGCTGGTCGACCGTGCGCACAAAGATCTGCGCCCCACGCCCGAGGGCCAAGTGGTGCTGCAACACGCCTTGAGCCTGGTGCAGGGCGCGGCGCTGCTCAGCCATGAAGTCACGCGCATGACCAAGCTCGACGCCGGCGAAGTGTGCTTCGGCAGCGATGCTGTGGCGGCGGTCAACCTCGCCCCCCAGGCCATGGCACGGTTTATCAGCGCCTACCCCAAGGTCCGTACGCGCTTGCAGGTGGACAATTGGGAAAAGCTCGGCCGCAGTCTGAGCCGTGAGGAGATTGAATTTTTTATCGCCGATGTGCGCCACTTCGAGGCCGACCCGAACTTCCAGACTCAGGCCCTGACACCCAGGCGCACGGTGTTTTTCTGCCGTGCCGAGCACCCGCTGCTGGCCAAGGACAGCTTGTCCACCAACGACTTGTTCGCCTACCCGCTGGCGACGCCGCTGATTGCGCCGGGCATTCGCAAGCTGCTAGCCAACCTCAGCGGGCGCATCGACTTTGCGCCCGCGATCGAACTGGAGCAGTTCGCCGCGCTGGCGAGCATCGTGCGCCAGTCCGACGCGGTGGGGCTGGGGGCCGAAGAGGCATTTGTCGACGGGTTCGCCAGCGGCGAATTGCACATCTTGCAGTGGCGCAACCTGCCTCACGCGCTCGATAGCTTGAACAACCGCTGCGGCGTGATCAGCCGCGCTGGGGTTCGGTTGTCACCTGCGGCGAAGGCGCTGATCGAAACCCTTCTGGCGGTGGAAAGCCAAGCCGATTGGCCCGCGCAAACGTACCAAAGTCGTTGAAGCGTACGCCCATCTCAGCCATCACCTTGTGCGCCACCCCGGCCGTCATCTGGCGGATGTAGAACGGCTCTTTCACCACAAAGTGATGGATGCCGTGGGTGCTGCCGAAGTTGAAGCAGAACGCCTGCAACGGCCACATCCACCACGGGTTGAGCACCTGGGTTTGCTGGATCACGTCTCCCAATTCCACATCGCCGTAGTAATGCATGTTGGAGCTGACAAAGTGCAGGCAGAAGGTGCGCAGCACGTTGGGGCCGATGATCACCACGGCGGCGATGTCGATCACCTGCATCACCTGCAAGGTGCTGGCCGACCACTCGATGGGCGCTCCCATCAGGCTGGCGATGCCATTGGCCGCATGAAAGCCTAGGAACACGTACCACGCGCCCCAGTGCAGCAGCGCCAAGGGCGCGTATACCAGCAGCGAGCGCTTGAGGATCTTGAGTTTGTGGCCCCAGGTTTTGGCGCGCAGCATGCGGATGAACGCCGACATCACGTTATCGCCGACCATCAGTAACCGCGCAAAACCCCAGGGCTCGCCGTTGGTGATCGCGCGCTCTTCCATGTCGGTCTCGGTGCCCGAGACTTTGTGGTGGTTGAGGTGCAGGTGGCGGCGGATCCACGGGTTGATCGTGCTGGGCCGCGCCAGCCACACCAGACCCATCATCAGGTTGTGGGGCACGCGCTGTTTGCGAAAGTACATGCTGTGGATCAGGTCGTGTTCCAGCTCGTGGGTCAGCGAGGCGAGGAAGGCGTTGAGCAGCAGGCACGCCCACCAGGCCAGATGGCCGGTGATGTAGAGCGCGGCCGAGCCGAGCATGCCCACCAGCGCAAACGCCAGGATGCCCGCGCCCAGCGCGTCCTGATGCAGCAGCCAGGGGTGTTGCTGGCGCAGGCGCACGCCTTCGGCGAGCACCACTTCACGGATTTTTGCGGAACGCTGTTGCGCGTTCATCTGTTGGGGACTTGCAGAAGTACCGTCCATGCTTCCATCCTCTGTTATCGATAGCTGCATCCTGGCCCACCTGGTGCGCCAAGGCAGCAGCCCCGGACGCCAACCTGTTGACCGCAAGCGCCAATCGCCATGACCGAACCCACCTCCCTCGCCAGCTGGACCCGCGCCCTGCGCAAGCAGCTCGACGCCCTGGGCCTCGACAGTGCCGGGCTGTGCGCGCAAGCCGGGCTCGACCCACAGCAGATGGACGACCCCAACGCGCGCTACCCGCTGTCGGCGACCACGCGCCTGTGGGCACTGGCGGTGCAGGCCAGCGGCGACCCGGCGATTGGTTTGCGGGTGTCGCGGTTTGTCAGCCCCACCACCTTTCATGCGCTGGGTTACGCGCTGGTGGCCAGCGGCAGCTTGCGCGAGGTGTTTGAGCGCATCGTGCGTTATCACCAGGTGGTCAGCGATGCGCTGATCCTGGAGCTTAGCGGGGATGGCGAGCGCTACCACTTTCGGCTGCTGCAACCGCCGGGCGGCCCGGCGCCGGCGTTCGAAGCGATTGATGCCTTTGCGGCAATCTATGTGCGCACCTGCCGCAATCGGCTGGGGCGTGAATACGCGCCCTTGGCGGTGCACCTGCGCAGGCCGGAGCCGGCGGACCCCAAGCCGTGGCACACGGTATTTCGCGCGCCGGTATTCTTCGGCGCTGAAGAAGATCGACTTGAGTTTGCCGCACGGGATTTCGACAGCCATCTGGACGACGCCAACCCGGAGCTGGCCGAACACAATGAAACCGTGCTCAAACGCACCCTCGCCCAGCTGCAACCGCTGACCTGGGAGCGCAAGGTGCGCGGGGCCATCGAGGCGCAACTGCCCGATGGCGAGCCGAGCGCCGAGCGGATCGCCCAGGCGCTGCACCTGAGCCTGCGCAGTTTGCAGCGGCACCTGGCGGATGAAGGGTGCCGGTTTGATGCGTTGCTCAATGAATGCCGGGAGAACCTGGCGCTGCTGCACTTGCGGGACCCGCAGTGTTCATTGGCAGAGATCAGTCATTTGTTGGGGTTTGCCGATACCAGCAGTTTTAACCGGGCGTTCAAGCGGTGGACGGGGATGACGCCGGGGCAGTTTCGGGATGGGTTGCGGTAGGGAGATTTTTGGCGAATGTGAGGGCCTCATCGCAGGCAAGCCAGCTCCCACAGCTGACTGCATTCCATGGTTGGAACTCGGTCAACTGTGGGAGCTGGCTTGCCTGCGATGGCGTCAGATCAGTCAACGCCCCCGATCACGCCGCAGCAACTTCTTCACCCGCGCCACCAGCGCCTTGGCTTCAAATGGCTTGAGCAAATAATCATCCTCATGCAGCTCCAGCCCGCGCAACCGATCTTCAATCCCGCCCGGGGTGGTCAAAAACAACATCGGCGTCTGCCCCTTCAACCGAATCGCCTGCTGCAATTTCCAGGCATTCAGGCCCGGCAGCATCACGTCCAGAATCACCAGGTCGTACTCGATGCTTTCCACAAAACGCAACGCCGCCATGCCATTGGCCGCGACTTCCACGGTGTAGCCGGCCTCGTTCAGGCCCCGAGCCATCCGCTGTGCCTCGTCGGATTCATGTTCCACTAACAGCACGCGCATAACACACCTCGATTGATCAGACGTGCAGGCTAACACCCTCAGGTGTGTGCCGCCTCACGCAGGCGCTGAACGTCGAGAATCTCGATCTCGCCATACCCCAGGCGCACCACGCCCTGGGCTTGCAGGTCTTTGAGCAGGGCGTTGGTGGTCTGGCGCGACAGGCTCAGCATCGCCGCGAGGTCTTCCTGGGGCAGTTGCAGGACGCTTTTTGCGTGCTCGGTGTCGCCATACCCCTCAACAATCATCAACAAACGGTGGGCCAGTCGAACCGAGGCAGGCATCAGGCTCAGGTGTTCAAGGTTGATAAAGCTCAAGCGCAGCTTTTGGCTCATCAACAAGGCCAGGTCGCGCCAGTATTGCGGGGTTTGATCGAGGATGTTCAGCAACGCCTGCTGCGGCACCTGCAACAGCGTGCACGGCCCCACGGCGCAGGCGTCGTGGGTGCGGGGCAAGCCATCGAACAGGCAGATTTCGCCGAACCAGTACGGCAACTCCACCAGGCTCAGCACCGCCTCCTTGCCCTGCTCACTCACCGCACTGATGCGCAGCGTGCCATCCAGCACCGCATACAGGCCGCACGGCGGGTCGCCGCGCTTGAACAGGTATTGCCCCGCCGCCAGCTGCCGCAGCCGCGCGTGGGCCAGCAGGCTATGCTGAAAGGACTCGGGCAAGTGGCTGAACCAGTGACCGGTGGCCAGTCGCGCATGCCATTTCTCTGCGTCCATGAGAACTCCGAAGATTGTCGCCCAGTTGACAGTCAGGCGCAGGCTGACAGGGCATGATCAAGCATCCTACAGGAGGAACAACAATGAAAAGCCTCGTCGATCACCTCAGCCAATACGCTGCTTACCACCGCGACCCGCGCAATATCGCCAGCCACTTTATCGGCATTCCGCTGATCGTCGTCGCCGTGGCGGTGCTGCTGTCGCGCCCTGAATGGGCGGTGGGCGGTCTGTGGGTTTCACCGGCGGTGATTGTCGCGCTGTTTTCGGCGTGGTTTTACCTACGCCTGGAACTGGCGCTGGGCGTGCTGATGACGGTGCTGATGGGCTTGTCGGTGTGGGCCGGGCATGTACTGGCGGCGCAGAGCACGCTGGTGTGGCTGAGCAGCGGCATCGGGATGTTTGTGGTGGGCTGGGTGATTCAGTTTGTCGGGCATTACTACGAAGGCAAGAAGCCCGCGTTTGTGGACGATGTGTCGGGGCTCATCGTAGGGCCGTTGTTTGTGGTGGCGGAGTTGGCGTTTCTGGTGGGGTTGCGGGGGGATTTGAAGCAGCAGATCGAAGAGCGGTCGGGGCCGGTGCGGACCAACCGCCACAACTCTCCCGCATGATCGTTCCCACGCTCTGCGTGGGAATGCAGCCATGGACGCTCCGCGTCCCAAAGCGTGATGCAAAGCGTCACAAGAGGCATTCCCACGCGGAGCGTGGGAACGATCTTTGCGTCAGGCTTTTTGCCAGACCTTGGGTTTGAAGAACAAGGTCTCGCCACGGGCCAGGCCGGTCAGGCTGTCGTGGTCCTTCACCACTTCAGCTTCGATCAGCTCGCTTTGGCCTTCGACCTTCAAGGTCACCCGAGTCGTTGCACCGAGTGGGCGAATATCCCGCACCTCAGCCGCGTGGTGATCTTCCAGTTCATGGCGCGACAGCGACACTTCGTGCGGCCGGAACAGCACGTGCTTGTCCTCGCCCAAGTGCAGGCGGTTGGAGTCGCCAAGGAAGTGGTAAACAAAGTCGCTCGCCGGGTTTTCGTAGACTTCGCCCGGTGAACCGATCTGCTCGATCACGCCCTTGTTCATCACCACGATACGGTCGGCGACTTCCATGGCCTCTTCCTGGTCGTGGGTCACGAATACCGAGGTCAGGTTGATGTCTTCGTGCAGGCGCGCCAGCCAGCGGCGCAGTTCTTTACGCACCTTGGCGTCGAGGGCACCGAAGGGCTCATCCAGCAACAGCACTTTGGGCTCGACCGCCAGGGCGCGGGCCAGGGCGATACGTTGGCGCTGGCCACCGGAGAGTTGTTCCGGGTAGCGGTCCGACAACCAGTCAAGCTGCACCATGTTCAGCAGTTCGTGGACCTTCACCGCGATCTGGCTTTCGCTCGGGCGCTGGTTTTTCGGTTTCATGCGCAGGCCGAAGGCGACGTTGTCAAACACGGTCATATGGCGAAACAACGCGTAGTGCTGGAACACAAACCCGACGTTGCGATCGCGCACGTCGTGCCCGGACACGTCTTCACCGTGGAACACGATGCTGCCGTCATCCGGAGTTTCCAGGCCGGCAATGATGCGCAGCAAGGTGGTCTTGCCGCAGCCGGACGGGCCGAGCAACGCCACCAGCTCGCCACTCTGGATATCCAGATTGATGCTGTTCAGGGCCTTGAAGGCGTTGAAATTCTTGCTGACATTACGGACTTCAATCGACATGACTTATTCCTCTCCGCTACCTGTGCGCAGGCGGTTAATACGGTTCTCGCTCCACTGCTTGAGCAGCAGGATGAAGAGCGCCAGGATCAGCAGCAGACTCGCCACCGCAAACGCGGCAACGTGGTTGTATTCGTTGTAGAGAATCTCGACGTGCAGCGGCAAGGTGTTGGTCACGCCGCGAATGTGGCCGGACACCACCGACACCGCGCCGAACTCACCCATGGCCCGCGCGGTACACAGCACAACACCGTAGATCAGGCCCCACTTGATGTTCGGCACGGTCACGTGCCAGAACATCTGCCAGCCGTTGGCGCCGAGCAGGCGTGCAGCCTCTTCCTCCTGGGTGCCCTGCTCCTGCATCAGCGGGATCAGTTCACGGGCCACGAAGGGCACGGTGACAAAGATGGTTGCCAGTACGATGCCGGGCAAGGCGAACACGATCTGGATGTCGTGGTCTTGCAGCCACGGGCCGAAGAAGCCCTGGGCGCCGAACATCAGCACGTAAACCAAACCTGCAATCACCGGCGAGACCGAGAACGGCAGGTCGATCAACGTGACGAGGATGCTCTTGCCACGGAACGAGTACTTGCTCACGCACCAGGCGGCGCTGACGCCGAACACCACGTTGAGCGGCACCGAAATCACCACGGCGATCACCGTGAGTTTCAGCGCCGACAACGCGTCGGGTTCGAGGATCGCGGTGAAGAACGCGCCGAGGCCGTTCTTCAAGCCCTGGGACACCACAATAAACAGCGGCAGCAGCAGGAACAATGCGAACACCAGCCAGCCAAGGCTGATCAGGATGCGTCGCGACACTGCGCTGCCACGGCGGGCAGCGTTGGCCGAGGACGCGGCGGAAATAGACGATTGGGACATGTTCCGCGCCTCCTTATGGGGTTTCGATGCGCCGCTGCAACAAGTTGATCAGCAGCAGCAAAACAAAGGAAACCACCAGCATCAGCACACCAATCGAGGTGGCGCCGTGGTAGTCGTATTGGTCGAGCTTGACCATGATCAGCAGCGGCAGGATCTCGGTTTTCATCGGCATGTTGCCGGCGATGAAAATCACCGAGCCGTACTCTCCGACGCCACGGGCAAAGGCCAGGGCGAAACCGGTCAGCCAGGCGGGCAGCAGCGCGGGCACGAGAATGTAGCGGAACACCTGCAACGGCTTGGCACCCAGGCAGGCGGCCGCCTCTTCGATTTCCCGGGGGATATCGGCAAGCACCGGCTGCACCGTGCGCACCACGAACGGCAGCGTGACGAAGGTCAGCGCCAGCGTGATGCCCAACGGGGTGTAGGCGATTTTGAAACCCAGGTCTGCGGCGAACTGGCCGACCAGCCCGTTAGGCGTGTACAGCGCGGTCAGCGCGATACCGGCGACGGCGGTGGGCAGCGCGAACGGCAAGTCGATCATCGCGTCGATGATCTTGCGGCCGGGGAAGGTGTAGCGCACCAGCACCCAGGCCAGCAGTGTACCGATCACGCCATTGATGATGGCGGCGTACAACGCAGTGCCGAAGCTCAGTTTCAACGCCGCCAGCACACGCGGTGCGGAGATGATGTTCCAGAACTGATCCCAGGTAAGTTGAGCGGCGTGTACAAACATCGCCGCAAGGGGGATGAGTACGATCAGGCTGAGGTACACCACGGTGTAGCCCAGCGTCAGCCCGAAGCCGGGTATGACGGGGGAGATACGACGCGACATAAGAGTCCTTGGTTAAAGGGTAGAAACCACTGTAGGAGCGCGCTTTCTGGGGAGGCTGGCTTTTCTGTGGGAGCTGGCTTGCCTGCGATGGCCTCACCTCGGTGTGTCAGTCACACCTAAGTGATGCCATCGCAGGCAAGCCAGCTCCCACACAAGCCCAGCGCCTACAGAAAATCAGGCTCCTACAGGTACTTTGGCTTACTGCGCGGTGTAAATCTGGTCGAACACGCCGCCGTCGTTAAAGAATTTCGGTTGGGCAGTTTTCCAGCCGCCGAAGTCTTTGTCGATAGTCACCAAGTCCAGTTTCGGGAACTGTTGGGCGTATTTGGCGGCAACCGCTGCATCGCGTGGGCGGTAGAAGTTTTTCGCCGCAATCTCCTGGCCAGCCGGGCTGTACAGGTGTTTCAGGTATTCGGTGGCGATTTCGGTGTTGCCCTTTTTCTCGGCGTTCTTGTCGACCACGGCAACCGGTGGCTCGGCGAGGATCGACAGGGACGGCACGACGATGTCGAACTTATCGGCGCCGCCGTCTTCTTTCAGCGCCAGGAACGCTTCGTTTTCCCAGGCCAGCAACACGTCACCCTGACCGTTGTTGACGAAGGTGATGGTCGAACCACGGGCGCCGGTGTCGAGAATCGGCACGTGCTTGAACAGTTCTTTGACGTATTCCTGCGCCTTGGCTTCGCTGCCACCGGCTTTGAGGCCGTAGGCCCAGGCGGCGAGGAAGTTCCAGCGCGCACCGCCGGAAGTTTTCGGGTTCGGGGTGATCACGGACACGTCTTTCTTGATCAGGTCGCCCCAATCCTTGATGCCTTTAGGGTTGCCCTTGCGCACCAGGAACACGATGGTCGAGGTGTACGGGGTGCTCGCATCCGGCAGGCGGGTTTGCCAGTTTTCCGGCAGGGTCTTGCCCAGTTTGGCGATTTCGTCGATGTCGCCGGCCAGGGCCAGGGTCACCACGTCGGCGCGCAGGCCGTCGATGACCGCACGGCCTTGCTTGCCCGAACCACCGTGGGATTGCTGGATTTTGACGTTGTCGCCCGGGTGGGACTGTTTCCAGAAATTGGTGAACTCAGCGTTGTAGTCCTGGTACAGCTCACGGGTAGGGTCGTATGAGACGTTGAGCAACTCGTAGTCTTTGGCAACGGCGGAACCTGCAAACACGGCACTGGCCAATGCGGCCAGGGCGTAACGGCGAATCGACGACATAGAAGGCTCCTGAAAATTCTTTGGTGTTGGCTTTTTCTTATAACTGCGGGTCTATCGCCGGTGATGCTTAAGCCGGTTTGTTGCCTGGGTTCTGCAAACGGAATTTTTCTTTGCGTTCGATCTGTACCACTTGGGCGTTGTGCACAGTAATTTCCACCGCGCCAAACCGCAGATCGCGCAGGGCGCTCTGGATCTCACGCAAAATGGCTGCTTCGTCCTGGCCGTCGACGCTACGTAGAGATGCGCTCATGGTCTCGCTCCTGAAATGAATAGTGCCTCGCAGTGGCGGCACTGCTTGCGGCGTGAGGGCGATAGTAGATAAGCGCGGATATTCTTAAAAATACTATTTAAGAATGTTTATATAACCAGAAAGAATTTTCTGGCAGGACGTGGGGTTGCGAGCGGGTTTTGTGCCCGAACACCGAAATAAAGCCTCGAGAAGATCTAAATGTGGGAGCTGGCTTGCCTGCGATGGCAGTGTGTCAGCGAGTACATTCATCGCTGACCTACCGCTATCGCAGGCAAGCCAGCTCCCACATTTTGAGTGCATTTCAAGCCTGGATTGGAGGGGCGCGGCCCCAATCGATTTCACTTGCCGGCATAGGCCGCCCAAACCAGTAGCCCTGCCCCATGTCACACTCTTGCTCCAACAAGAACCGCGCCTGCTCCACCTGTTCAATCCCTTCGGCGTGCACCTGCATGCCCATGCTTTTTGCCAGCGCGATCACCACCCGCACAATCGCCGCATCATCCTCATCCCACGGCAACCCGGCCACAAAGCCCTGATCGATCTTGAGCTTCTGCACCGGCAGGCGCTTGAGGCGCAGCAGCGAGGAATAGCCGGTGCCGAAATCGTCGATAGCCAGCCGCAAGCCCAGTTCGCGCAGACGGTGCATTTGCTCAAGCGCCACTTCGGGATCCTCCATCACTGCGCTTTCAGTGACTTCCAGCTCCAGAACCGCCGGATCAAGGCCCGTGGCGTGCAGCACTTGGGCGACTTGCTCGTACAGCTCGCGCCGGGCGAACAAACGACTGGATACGTTGACGGCAATGAAACTCAGCGGTGCGCCCTCGGCCAGCCACTGACACATCTGGCGACAGGCCTGGTCCATCACCCAGGCATCAATTTCGGCGATCAACCCGGTGCGCTCGGCGATGGGGATAAACTCCCCCGGCGGCACCAGCCCGCGCTCCGGGTGCTGCCAGCGCACCAGCGCTTCGACGCCGATCAGGCGGTGGTCTTGCAGGTCGTGCACGGGTTGGTAATAGACGCGCAGCTCGTGCTGATCCAGGGCGCGGCGCAATTCGCCGGCGATTTCCACGCGGTGCTGGGCGTGGGCGGTCAGCTCTTCGGTGTACAGCGCGTAGCCTTCGCGGCCAGCGCTTTTGGCCTTGAACAGCGCGGAATCAGCGTTACGCAGCAGTTGTTCGGCGCTCAGGGCATCGCTGGGAAACAGGCTGATGCCGATACTGGCGCTGATAAACAATTGATGCCCATCAAAGATGAACGGCTGCTTCATCGCATCGAGCATGCGCTGCGCCAAGGCGGCAGCCTGCACCACCTGTGGACAACTTTCGGCCAACACCGCGAACTCATCCCCACCGAGGCGCGCCAGGGTCACGCCGGGGCCGAACAGGCCTTTGAGGCGCTCAGCGACGGCTTTGAGCAGTTGGTCACCGACCGTGTGGCCGAGGCTGTCGTTGATGATTTTGAAGTGGTCCAGGTCCAGCATCAGCAGGGCGCTGCCACGTTTATGCACCTGTGCCGAGGCCAGCGCCTGCTCGACGCGGTCGGTGAACAACAGGCGATTGGGCAGCTCGGTCAACGGATCGTGGTGCGCGAGGTACGCCAATTCGTGCTCGGAATCCTTGATGGCGCTAATGTCGGAGAACACCGCGACGAAGTGACTGACGTTGCCCTGGTCGTCATGGATAACGCGGATGGTTTGCCACTGTGGATAAATCTCGCCGCTTTTGCGTCGATTCCAGATTTCGCCGCTCCATTCACCGGATTTCTCCAGGGTCTGGAACATCTGTTGGTAAAAATTCGACGAATGGCGCCCCGATTTGAACAGGCTTGGCCGTTCGCCCATGACATCTTCGCGGCGGTAGCCAGTGATGGCCATGAACGCCCGGTTAACGTGAACGATCAGCCCCTGGGCATCGGTCACCAGCACGCCTTCGCGGGTGCTGTCGAAGACGGCGGCCGCCTGTTGCAGGCGCTCGCGGTTTTCTTTCAGGGGTTGTTGAAGCCTGTGAGTGCGGGCGAAACGCACGCACATCAGGTAAATCGCCAGCGCGGTCAAGGCCACCCAAACATAGCCGCGCACCTGCAGCCAGCGCCCCAACTCCCGTGGGTCATCGAGAAAGTCGATTAATAGGTGGTTGCTGAGCTGGAGCCACACGATGGAAACCAGCAGGTATACCAGCCCCGCACGAAGGGCACCTCGGTACGAAAACAGCATATGGTCAGTAATCCTTACCCAAAAAACAAAATCGCCCTACAAAGGCTGCGGATTATAGAATAAGAAACATCCAGTCACTCCTATCTGAAAGGGTGGCTGGTTTTCTCTGTGGGCTTAGTGATAATGCGTGAGCTGTTTTTTTCTTTATCTGAGGGCCATACAGCCTATGTGGTACAACGGTTTTCTTGACCTGTCAGCCTGGCAACTGGTGGCAGTCACGCTGTTGATGACCCATGTGACCATTGTTGGGGTCACCGTCTATCTGCACCGTTATTCAGCCCATCGCTCCCTGGAGCTCAATGCCGGCCTGAAACACTTCTTCCGCTTCTGGCTGTGGCTGACCACGGCGCAGAACACCCGCGAGTGGACCGCCATCCACCGCAAGCACCACGCCAAGTGCGAAACCGTCGATGACCCGCACAGCCCGGTCATCAAAGGCCTGTCTACCGTGTTGCGCAAAGGCGCCGAGCTGTACCGCGCCGAGGCCGAAAACCCGGAAACACTGCGCATCTACGGCAAGAACTGCCCGGACGACTGGATCGAACGCAACATCTACACGCCCTACCCGTTGCTGGGCGTGGCGATCATGGGCGTTATCGACCTGATGCTGTTCGGCACCATCGGCATCACCATCTGGGCGATCCAGATGATGTGGATCCCGTTCTGGGCCGCCGGCGTAATCAACGGCCTGGGCCATGCCGTGGGCTATCGCAACTTCGAATGCCGCGACGCGGCGACCAACCTGGTGCCGTGGGGCATCATTGTTGGCGGCGAAGAACTGCACAACAACCACCACACCTACCCCAACTCCGCCAAATTGTCGGTGAAAAAATGGGAATTCGACCTCGGTTGGGCGTGGATCAAAGTGTTCAGCTTTTTCCGACTGGCCAAGGTGCAACGCGTGGCGCCTATCGCGCACCGTGTTGAAGGCAAGGGCCATCTGGACATGGACACCGCCATGGCGATCCTCAACAACCGCTTCCAGATCATGGCCCAGTACCGCAAGTTGGTGATTGGCCCGCTGGTCAAGCAGGAGCTGGAGAAAGTCGATCATTCGGTGCGCCACCAGTTCCACCGCGCCAAGCGCCTGCTGTCGCGGGAAACCAGCTTGCTGGATGACCGCCACCACGTGCGTATCCAGAGCATGCTGGAACACAGCCACGCCCTGACGGTGATTTACGAGAAGCGCCTGGCCTTGCAGCAGATCTGGCTCAAGACCAGTTCCAATGGCCACGATATGTTGGCCGCGATCAAGGAATGGGTGCATGAGGCCGAGGCCAGCGGTATCCAGTCCCTGCGTGATTTTGCCCACCAGCTGAAGACCTATTCACTGCGTCCTGCCGCGGCCTGAACAGGCACTCACCGCCCGCCCGTGGCAAGCGGGCTTTCTGTGGCGAGCGGGCTTGCCCCGCGTTGGGCTGCGCAGCAGCCCTGATCCCACCAGCGCAGTTCTGTCATACAGAACGCGTTGTCAGGTTTTGGGGCTGCTGCGCAGCCCAACGCGGGGCAAGCCCGCTCGCCACAATGAGTACGCTCGCCACCGTAAAACCACTCACCAAAATCAGCCTGTTCATCACGAAAATCGGGCCCCAACCGGTTTCTGACGTCATTTCTTAGTCAGCTGGATCACGGAACTTCACCGCAATTCCCCTCTCTCAATGAACACTTCGCCATCATGGTGGCCCCTTGTAGTGATCGCGGCTCCATCCTGCGGCGCGCCCAGAGAGAGTTGTACCGATGGTTCTCGAAAACCCCTTTGCACCCGACACGCCCACGGCCGAGCCTTCTCGCCCAGCCGCCGCGGCGACCCTGCTGGCGCTGATGCATGCCCAGGGTGAAGTCGAGCGGCTGAGTGAGCGCGAGCAACTGCTGAGCTCGCTGCTGGTCAGTGTGAACGCCGTGCTGTGGGCCATCGATTGGGAAACGCGCCGCGTGCTGTACGTCAGCCCGGCCTATGAGCGTGTGTTTGGCCGTTCAGCGGGTTTGTTGCTGGCCGACCACCGGGAATGGCGCAACAGCATTCACCCCGAAGACCTCGACTACGCCGAACACAGCCTGGCCCGCGTGCTGGAACAGGGTGCTGTGGAAGACCGCGAGTACCGCATCATCACCGCTGACGGCCAGATCCGCTGGCTGAGTGACAAGTGCTACATCAACCAGCAGGTGGAGCCCGGTGAGCCGGTGATCGTGGTCGGCATGGCCGAAGACATCACCGAAAAGAAACAGATGGAGCTGGAATTGCACCGCCTGGCCACCACCGACGTGCTGACCCAGAGCAGTAACCGCCGGCATTTTTTCGAATGCGCCAACCAGGCCTTCGACAGCGCCTGCGCCCAGGGCGGGCCGCTGGCGTTCCTGTTGCTGGACATCGATGACTTCAAGGACGTCAACGACACCTACGGCCACTTGGAGGGCGATCAGGTGCTACGGCGTATCGCCGAGAGCGGCCGAAGCGTATTGCGCCGTGGCGACCTGTTCGGGCGCATTGGTGGCGAAGAGTTCGCCGCCGTATTACCGGGTTGCGCACCGGAAATGGCGTTGCAGGTGGCCGAAAGGCTCGGCAAGGAAATCCAGGCGCTGAAGTTCAGCTACGAAGGCCGGGATTTTACCGTGACCGTCAGCCAGGGCCTGGCCAGCTTGCGCGAGGAAGATTCGACCCTCGACAGCCTGTTCGCACGGGCCGATGCGGCCATGTATGAGGCCAAGCGCCTGGGCAAGAACCGTGTGGTTGCGGACTGAAGCCAAACACATCCCTCTGCAACAACTCTGCCCCTCTGTGGGAGCTGGCTTGCCTGCGATGCGGACACCTCGGTCTATCAGCCATACCGAGGTGATGCCATCGCAGGCAAGCCAGCTCCCACAGGGGGTTTTTGCGGGGGCTGTTAGCTGTTGCGCACCCGCATCAGCTCCGACAAACCGACCTTCAGCAACCGTGCGGTTTTGCTTTTGGCCAGTGCCTCCAGCCCTTCATGCTCAGTCAAACGCGCCATCTGCGCCGCCAGGTTCACCACCAGCGCATCCCGCGAATACACACCGCCTTCCAGCGAATAAATGGCCGCAATCAACTGACGCAGCTCCAGCGGCAAACGCCAGCGTGCGCGCAACGCTGAGCCGTAGGCCGCACCGAAGGTAAACAGGGCGTCGCCAATCCCTTCGTCATCCAGCGCGCCACCACCCTGGCGCCAGTCCTCCAGGCAACGCAGCAGTGCCAGATCACCCAGACGATGCAAAATGCCCGCGCTGTAACAGCGCTCGTGATCCAGCTCCAGCATGCGCGCCAGACGACGGGCGTAATCGGCGGTGTCTTGGGACAACTGCCAGTACCGCTCGGCGTAGGCCAACAGACCCGGGTCGCCCAGCACCACGTTGTGCTTGAGGGCCAGCCCCAGGATCAGGTTCATGCTCTGCCCCGCCACCAGCTTGTGCAGTGCCGCCGGCAGGGTCTGCACCGGCGTGCCGTGATGGCCGGCGCTGTTGGCGGCGGCAATCAGCACCGCGGTGATTTGCGGGTCCATGCGCACCCGGTCTTCCAGGCGCTTGAGGTCCAGCCCATCGGGGCCGAGGCTGTAGTGCACGGCGGCCTTCACATCCACCCGCAGTGGCGCGCCATCGCAAGTGTCGCGGCGCCGCTCCAGGAACACCGGCAGGGTCACGCCCGGCGCCAGCGGCGGTATTTCGCAATACACGCTCTCGCCTTCGTTGAGCAGCAAATCCTGCAGGCGTTGAGTCAGGCCTTCCATGTTCAAGGGTTTGGTCAGGTACGCCGTGGGCGCCAGCGGCAAGGCTTCACGCACGCTGGCACTGTCATTGCGACTGCTCAGCAGAATGAACGGCAACGCGGGCGAGCGACGCTGCTGGCGCACGCTGCGCAGCAGGCTCAGGCCATCAATGCCCGGCAGCTCCCAATCCGCCAGGATCAGGTCGTAGGATTTTTCTCGCAGCAGCGTGGCAGCCTCTTGGCCATCAGCACACACATCCAGCCGTGCGTCGCAGCGCACGTTCAACAGCACCTGTTTAAGCAAATCCCGCGACCAAGGGTCCGCCTCGGCAATCAACACACGGGGTACAGCGGGTAAATCAACAGCAGTCATCCAGCACGCTCCATCGGCAATGCTGCAACCTTAGACAATCGAGCCGCCTGCGTACAATGAACAGGGCCTGAATGTGCGGCGATGGGCATAAAAAAACCCGCCGAAGCGGGTTTTTTCTGTCGATCAGGTCAGCATCCGCTTACAGCTCGGAGAAGCACTCTTCGATGATCGCCAAACCTTTGTCCAGTTGCTCGTCCGGCGAGGTCAGCGGGACCAGTACGCGCAACACGTTGCCGTAGGTACCGCAGCTCAGCAGGATCAGGCCCTTGTCACGCGCCTTGGCCACCACGGAGGCGACGGCAGCAGCGTTCGGCTTGTGCTTGTCGCCACCTTCGAACAGCTCGACCGCGATCATCGCGCCCAAGGCACGCACTTCGCCGATCACCGGGTACTTGGCTTGAATACCTTTAAGGCCGGTTACCAGACGCTCGCCAACCGCTTTGCAGCGGTCCAGCAAGTGCTCTTCTTCGAACACTTCCATCACGGCCAGGGCCGCAGCGCAGGCGATCGGGCTACCGGCGTAGGTGCCGCCCAGGCCGCCTGGCGCGATGGCGTCCATGTATTCAGCCTTGCCGCACACACCGGCCAGCGGGAAGCCGCCAGCGATGGATTTGGCGAAGGTGGTCAGGTCGGCGGCAACGCCCATCTGTTCCATGGCAAAGAAGGTACCGGTACGGCCGGCACCGGTTTGCACTTCGTCGGCGATCAGCAGGATGCCGTGCTTGTCGCACAGTTCACGCAGGCGCTTCATGAAGGATTTCGGCGCGACGTAGAAACCGCCTTCGCCCTGTACCGGCTCGATGATGATGGCCGCGATATCACGTGGCTCGGCATCGTTCTTGAAGATGCGTTCGATGCTCGCGATGGAGTCGTCGTCGCTCACACCGTGCAGTTCGTTCGGGAACAGCGCGCGGAACACGCCGCCTGGCATCAGGCCCATGCCGGCCGAGTACGGCACGACTTTACCGGTAAGGCCCAGGGTCATCATGGTGCGGCCGTGGTAGGCGCCGGTGAAGGCGATCACGCCAGCACGGCCAGTGGCGGCACGCGCGATTTTCACGGCGTTTTCGACGGCTTCGGAACCGGTAGTCACCAGCAGGGTTTTCTTGGCGAAATCACCTGGGACTTTGGCGTTAACTTTTTCGCACAGCTCCACGTACGGCTCATAGGCCAGCACCTGGAAGCAGGTGTGAGTCAGCTTGTTCAGCTGCTCGGTCACGGCCGCGATGATTTTCGGGTGCACGTGGCCGGTGTTCAGCACGGCGATACCGCCGGCGAAGTCGATGAACTCGCGACCTTCAACGTCGGTCACGGTGGCGTTCTTTGCCGACTCGGCGAAAATCGGGTGAATCTGGCCAACACCGCGTGGTACAGCGGCTTCGCGGCGTTTCATCAGGGATGCGTTGGTCTTGCTCATAAAGTCCTCATTCGCCACTCATCGGGTGGCGTTGCTCAAGGAATACGTGGCGGGGAGGCAACTACGGCAGCATGCGATGATCGACTGCCACAGCTTTCCCGGCCACTGCGAATAACGTCTTGAAACACGCAAAGGATCAGCGCTCTCGTGCCCTCTGCGTCTGCTGCAAACCTTTCCCCGGCTTAGATGCCCAGGCAGAGGTATTTGATTTCCAGGTAATCCTCGATCCCGTACTTGGAACCTTCACGGCCCAGGCCCGACGCCTTGATGCCGCCGAACGGCGCCACTTCGTTGGAGATCAACCCGGTGTTCACACCAACCATGCCGTACTCCAGGGCTTCGGCCACACGGAACACACGGCCCAGGTCGCGGGCGTAGAAGTAGGAGGCCAGACCGAACTCGGTGTCGTTGGACATCGCGATCACTTCGGCTTCGTCTTTGAAGCGGAACAGCGGCGCCAACGGGCCGAAGGTTTCTTCCTTGGCGACAGCGGCGTCTTTCGGCACGTCCACCAGGATGGTCGGCTCGAAGAAGTTACCGTCGATGACCTTGCCGCCCGTCAGCAGCTTGGCACCTTTTTTCAGCGCGTCGGCGATGTGCTCCTGAACCTTGGCCACGGCTTTTTCGTCGATCAGCGGGCCCGTGGTGGTGCCGTCTTCCAGACCGTTGCCGATCTTGAGCTTGGCCACAGCCACCTTGAGTTTCTCGGCGAACGCGTCGTACACCGAATCCTGGATGTACAGGCGGTTGGCGCAGACGCAAGTCTGACCGTTGTTGCGGTACTTGGAGATGATCGCGCCTTCGACGGCCTTATCCAGGTCGGCGTCGTCAAACACGATAAACGGCGCGTTGCCGCCCAGTTCCAGGGAGACTTTCTTGATGTCCTTGGCGCATTCGGCCATCAGCTGGCGACCGATTTCGGTCGAGCCGGTGAAGGACAATTTACGCACGATCGGGTTACTGGTCAGCTCGCTGCCGATGTCGCCGGCACTGCCGGACACCACGCTGAACACACCCTTTGGAATACCGGCACGCTGCGCCAGTTCAGCCAGGGCGAAGGCGGAGAACGGCGTTTGCGAGGCAGGCTTGAGGACCATGGTGCAACCGGCGGCCAAGGCAGGGCCAGCTTTACGGGTGATCATCGCAGCCGGGAAGTTCCACGGGGTGATCGCCGCGGTAACGCCAATCGGCTGCTTGATAACGATCAGGCGCTTGTCCGGCTGGTGGCCAGGAATTACGTCACCGTAGACGCGCTTGGCTTCTTCGGCGAACCACTCGATAAAGGAGGCGGCGTAGACGATTTCGCCCTTGGCTTCGGCCAGTGGCTTACCCTGCTCCAGGGTCATCAGGCGAGCCAGGTCTTCCTGGTTCTCGATGATCAGCTCGAACCAGCGGCGCAGCTTGTTCGCGCGCTCTTTGGCGGTCAGTGCGCGCCAGGCTGGCAGCGCCTTGTCGGCGGCTTCGATGGCGCGGCGGGTTTCAGCGGCGCCCATCTTTGGCACGGTGCCGAGAATTTCGCCCGTGGCAGGGTTGTTGACCTTGATGGTTTGACCGTTGTCCGCATCGACCCAAGCGCCATCGATAAAGGCTTGCTGGCGGAACAACTGGGCATCTTTAAGCTGCATGTCGGCTTTCCTTAACAGCACCGCGCGCGCGCGGAGCGAATTAGAGTTGTTGAAAGGCGCCTTGTGGGCTGCCGTCAGGGAAATCAGCCCCAGCACGCGAGGAAGGAAATTGCGCACGGGAGACAGAGCGTTTGAAATCTCAAACGAATCCTAGGATCAATGGGGGGGCAGGGCAATAGTCTGTTCGAAAAAAAGAACGAAAACGGCGCATTTGCCGAATCTTTCGGATCAACGTGAAAGGGCCGCGTTCCCCCGTATTGATCAGCGGCGCCCGACATAGCACCGCAGCCCGCTGATTTCCCACACCTTAACGGCCAAAACCGAGCATGGACGCCCAAGGTCGACATGGGTATGATGTCGCCCGCACAAGCATCCGTAGCTCAGCTGGATAGAGTACTGCCCTCCGAAGGCAGGGGTCGTGGGTTCGAATCCCGCCGGGTGCACCATATACTAGTTTCTGGCTGTCTCAGACAGTCTACGAAACACCCCAAGAAGCCCGCCCCGTGCGGGCTTTCTTGTTTCTGGCTATCCATCCCTGTCTACCCCTATAACTTCCCGCCGTGTATGCCCACGTGTATGCTTTGAGATTCCTATAACTGGAGGCATACAGGAAGTGAAGCGCACTGAAATCAAACGCCGCCCCTTAGCAGACACCACGCTTGCAGGCCTGGAGCCTGAGCACACAACGTATCGGGAGCAGGACGGGAATGGCCTGTACTTCCGGGTGAAACCTAACGGGCAGAAATCATGGGAGCTGCGCTACAAAAAGCCAGACGGAAAATGGTCTTGGCTGGGTCTCGGCGGCTACCCGGAAATCAGTGGCTCATTGGCGAGACAGAAAGCAGCTCAACTGCGTGAAGACGCATCGACCGGCAAAAATCCATTGGTGAGTAAGCAGGCTCGGAAGGTTGCAGACCAGGTTGCTGCCAACAACACCTTTGAAGCGTTAGGGCGCGAGTGGTTTGAGGCCAGACGCACAAGCTGGGAATCAGGTACGTCTCGACGGGTACTTGGCGCACTTGAGCTTCATGTGTTCCCCGTCTTCGGAAAACGCGTGTACACAGAAATATTGCCCCTGGAATGGATGGAATTTCTACGTGGCATGGAGCAGAAGGGGATCATTGAACAAATGGGCCGAGTTCGTGCCTTTTGCAAAGAGATCTATGACCTGGCCCGCGTAACAGGACGAGCCGTCCACAACCCCCTTGAAGGTCTCAGCAAATTCCTGCAATCACGTAGCGCTGAAAACTATGCACACGTTTCGATTGAAGAACTGCCTGCGCTACTTCGAGCGATCAACTCCTACCCTCACGCAAAGGACGTTCGTATAGGGCTTCGCTTGCTTTCCTTATTAGCATCGCGCCCGAGCGAAATCCGAGAAGCACGCTGGTCAGAAATCGATCTCTCCAAAAAGCTATGGACGATCCCAGCCGAGCGAATGAAACGTCGTCGCGAACATGTGGTGCCTCTCTCTCGGCAGGCAATCGAAGCGCTCGCTGAATTACGAACACTTACAGGTGCGTACCCTCTCCTATTTCCAGGCAGGAAAGACAGGACAATCCCCCGTAGAAACACCGTCTTTCTAATGGCGCTCCGCAGACTGGGATATGCCGGTCGGCAAACAGGTCATGGCTTTCGTCACATCGCGAGCACCATACTCAATGAGCAGGGTTTCGATGAGAATCACATAGAGGCACAGCTCTCTCATGCAAAGGAGGGGATCGCCGGGGTCTATAACAAAGCGGTGTACCTCCCTCAGCGCAGAGTGATGATGCAGTGGTACGCCGATCATCTTGATTCCCTAGTGGCCGGAAATGTAGTGCACGGTCAATTTGGGAAGGTCGTGTGAAGCAGCTAACCCTGTACCCCCTAAAAAATAGCGTTACGGGTGTTACGCGTGTTACGCACTCACTAAAGTCATTGTTTTTATTGAAAATATTCAGCGTTACACGCAATGCGAAGTCTGTGAACACCACGTGTTACATCGAGCAGTCGTGTTACAGAAAAGCCACACCCGCAACCCTGCTGGCATCGGCGTTTCCATCCGAAAATCGCTGCGTTAGCTCACTGGCCTCGGGGCGGCGGGGAGACCTAAATGGAAACTGAGCTAGGTGTGGAACTAGAAATCGCCGGCGTAGATGTCGACTGTCTACTTTGGGATCTCGACGATGTTGAAATCGCTGTTCGCACGTTGTCGTTGTATCACCAATTCTCCGAAAGATTTAGCGATGCGTTTCACTGCATCGACAACGCGATGTCCTACTGGCTAGAGGACGGCTGCTACGCTGACTGCGCAGAATCAACTACGACGAAGATGTTTCATCTTCGAAGCGTGATTGATCAGCACGTTTGTTTTTCCGAAGCGACCTCACTACCTAGAGTCATTCGAGGTGTCCTAGGGATCAATCACCCAGCCAGCGACACCCAGCTTGTAGCAACCTATGCGCTCATTCAGGCAGTCGAGGCAGTAACGGCACTTGGCAACTGGCTTTTCAACCTAGAGTTGCGTCTTTACGACCTTGACTATGATCTAGTCGAACAGATCAGGCTGACTGACGCCACCCAGTATGCTTCTCTCCTCAAAAGGGAAAGAGAGCGTAGCAGCGAACTTGAAATAGAGGCCCGGGAGGAGTTCGCCATTCGGTATGGCGAGACCTCAAAAGCATTGATGTTAGCTTCGCTATACCAAGAAGCTGACCACACGGACAACCTCCGGAACGACTTGAGCGCATCTCGGTTTCTGCGAACTGCACTGGATCAGGCATTTGCAGCAAAAGCGTCGGAAAGGGCCAAAGCAGCCGGGAAAGCCAACAGCAAGCCGGGGACAGCGAAGCAAGAGAACACCAAAAAGCTTTTTGAAGAGATAAGCAAATCGGCAATAAAGCAAATCGCTATTGACCCCAAAATATCAGCGGCCGACCTCGTCAAAATACTCGTTAAACAGGGCAAGGGCTCTATACCAACCGTAAGGAAATACCTAAAGAAAGGCGGTTTTCTACCAAGATAATTTTTATGCAGTGGAAGAAAAGCAAACCATGTTTGCTTTTTTTTTGCCTCTTAGTCTGTGCCTGTCTTTCACTTTACAGGCACGACTATGACGAGCTCTCTCCCCTCCAAACCCGTACACATCAAAGATCTGGCGCCCGCAACAAGGTTAATCAGAATTACTGAGGTAATGGCCATTGTAGGCCTCGCCCGCCCCACCATTTACAAGCTCATGAGCCAGCCTGAAAGCGGCTTTCCACAAGCAGTAAAGCTCACCGACAGCACCGCTCGGGGGGCGCCCGTCGCATGGGTCCTTTCTGAAGTTTTGGATTGGACTCACGCACGCATCGCTACTCGCGACAGGGTGGCTGCATGACTCCTATGTTCCTGCCACAAACAACTTCGGACACCGGTGACTTACTCGGCATCGGCCTTCTACCCAACGTTACTGCCAAAGGCCAAGACCGCCTCCGCACATTGCGCGATGACGCCATATCAAAAGGGGCTCACGTAATGCTTCTCGTCTGGCCATCTCGCGAGTGGGTGATGCTCTCAATCGAGCCGCCAGAAGGGATGCTGGTTGAGGATACCGAGCAGCTCATTCCGAGTGTTCAAGCCAACGTGACTGCGCTGGAGCTGATGCTTACAAACTCCCGGCATGGCAATCACTTGTTCTGGATGAACTTGAGTCGTAACGCCTCCCAGCACTAACGAAAACGCCCCCGGCGGCAACCGGAGGCGTTGAGGTAAACCTACATGCCTGATCAATTTATGCCGCGTCGAAAAAATCCGCAAGTGATCTGCACAGTTGCACTTTCAAAAAACGGACGTTACTCTCTGGCCGTCGCTGCAAATTCAGCGACCGGGTTTAGCGGCCCGAGCACATACAGGCGCACAAGCGCTTCCGACTCGATTGCATGCGCTTTTTTTGTGCCTGCGACTCTCGTTTATGGTGGCTGTGCGTGGGAGACCTTCGGGTCTGCCGGGGTCCTGTATGCCCGGTCCGCTAACCCGCGCACAGCTGCCACCCTAATTCGTTTAGCGGCGAACCGTGGCAGCTCCTCACATACAGGAGCTTTACCAGATGCACGCCCTCAATCCGTCCAAAATTCGCGCCGCCGCTCATCGAGCAATGGCTCTCGCCGCTTTACACGCCAACTCCAGCCTCGCTACACGCCTTTCCCGTTACAACGCCCATATGTCCAAGGCGCGCGCCCTGGAAGCCGCAGGGGGTGTCCAATGAGCATGCTCCCAGGGTTCGCGCTCCCCGAGGACCTCCTCTGCGTCAGCCCAGACGCCGAAGCAGGCCTGCCTATCGACGCCATCACCTGTGCGCTCGACCGGGCCGACTCCGTTCTCATGTTGCTGGAAGACCACTTAGACGGGGATAAACCCCTCCTCTCCAACCACGTGCTCTCGTCTGTTATTTGGGATGTGCGCGGCACCTTGGGTTTGATCAAAACACTCACCATGTACGGTGATGCCTCTTCTGTGCCTATGGGCCAGAAAGGCGGTGCTCTGTGACCCACTCCAACACGCTTGGACGCTCCGAGTTTTCCCCTGCCAACGGTAACGGCCAAAACCTATTTCGGGTGAATGCCGGTATCCCGCTGGAGGACGCACTTGAAGCCGTCTCCCAGATTCTGCACCACGCCAATCAACTGATCCTCGACGCCGCCATCAGCGATGCGGGCGAGCGCTTTAGTTGGCCTGCGTTCTACCTCGGCGAGATGGCTAAGGCGCTGATCGACGACGTGAACGAGGCGCTGCTTGAGTCGAGGACCGCACCATGACTCAGCGCACCGGCAACACCTCAAAGCGTCCGAGCTTTGCCGACGTAAAAAGTGCCGCACTAAAGAACATCGACCGTGTGCTTGCTCACTGGCTGCCGAACGGCAAACGCGTTGATGGCGGTAAGGAATACACCGCACCTAATCCGACGCGCACGGACAAGCGCGCTGGCTCGCTCAAGGTCAATTTGAGCAAAGGCACCTGGGCGGATTTTGCCACTGGCGATAAGGGCGGCGATCTGATCGACCTGGTGCGTTATATCGATGGCGGCACGGACGTTGAGGCCTGCAAAAAACTGGCGGATCTGCTCAGTGTTTCCGCAGGTTCAGCGACAACCAAAAGCGCACCGACCAAGAACGCAATGCCGGAGTGGATCGCGATTCAGCCGATCCCGGTCGAGGCCATGAACAAGTGTCCTGCCAAGCACCGGCAACACGGTGTTCCGTCCAAGGTGTGGATCTATCGCGATGCTCAGGGCCAGCCAGTCATGGCGCTGTATCGCTTCGACCTGGGCCCAGATGAAGACGGCAAACCGAGGAAGGTCTTTGCACCGCTGACCTGGTGCAAGCGCTCCGATGGGCAAACCACACAATGGCGCTGGCAGGGGTTGCCCGAGCCTCGGCCACTGCTGCGCCTGGATGAGCTGGCACATCGCGCCGATGCGCCTGTAGTGTTGTGTGAAGGCGAAAAGGCTGCTGATGCCGCCGCCGAACTGATGCCCGACCACGTAGCCACCTGCTGGCCGAACGGCTCCAACTCTTGGCACAAGGCCGACCTGACGCCCCTCAAAGGGCGCGCTGTGGTGCTGTGGCCGGATAACGATGCCAGCGGCAAGACCTGCATGGACGCCATCCAGCTCAAGTTGATTGAGCTGGGCGTCGCTTCGGTACAACTAGTCTCGCTCGACGTGTTCAAGCTCAAGCCCAGCAGCAAAGGCGGAGAGCCCACGCTCATCAAGGGTGGAAAATGGGCAGACGGCGACGATGCAGCGGATGCGTTAGCCAAAGGCTGGACCGCTGCCCACGTCGCCGAGCTGGTGCGCAGCGGTGAGTTTTTCGGCAGTGCCGCTGAGCCAACTGAACCTCAAGAACAGAAGGCCAAGGCGCCCGCCAAACGCCCTGCGAAATCGAAAAATGACCTGTTGCCGGGCGGCTTTCGGCTGACGCCTGAAGGAGTGTTTTATTCCGGTGATGATGGTGAGGCACGCCCCGTGTGTTCGCCTCTCGAAATCATCGCCCGCACTCGCGACGACAAGGGCCACAACTGGGGCTTGCTGGTCGAATTCGACGACCCGGACGGCGCCAAAAAACGCTGGAATATTCCGGCCAGGACCATGACCGGCGACTTCGGCAAAGACGTACTCGGCCCGCTGGTAGATATGGGGCTGCGCCTTGCCGGAAGTCGATCCGGGCGCAACGCACGCAATGACCTGCAGAGTTACCTCGGCGGCTTCGATAGCGCCCAGCGCGCACGATTGGTGACGCGCTTGGGCTGGCACGACAATGCGTTCCTATTGCCCGAACAACAGATCGGCTCGCACTACGAACATCTGCATTTTTATGAGGCCGGTGCCCAACTGCCACCGATCAGCGAGGCCGGCTCTCTGGAGCAATGGCAGCAACAAATCGGCGCGCTGTGCGTTGGCAACCACCGCTTAGCGTTTGTCGTCTCTGTGGCCTTTGCAGGCCCACTGCTGAACATGCTCGGACATGAGTCGGGCGGCTTCCACCTCTACGGCGACAGCTCCGGCGGCAAGACCACTCACTTGCAAGTCGCAGCCTCGGTTTATGGTGGGCCTCGTCTGGTGCGCTCGTGGCGCTCCACGGATAACGCCCTGGAGTCCATCGCCGCCGCACACTCAGACGGTCTGCTGGTACTGGATGAAATCGGCATGTGCGACCCGCGCATAATTGGCGAGACGGTGTACATGCTCGGCAACGGCACCGGCAAGGCCCGGGCGAATGATCGAGGACAAGCGGGCCGACAGGTGCAGGAGTGGCGCTTGCTGTTTCTCTCGACCGGCGAGAAGACGTTGGCGCAGCACATGGCGGATGCAAACAAGGAGCTGAAAGCCGGTATGGAGGTGCGCATGCTCGCCGTGCCAGCGGATGCCAGCAAAGGCCTCGGCATGTTCGATGTGCTGAACGGTTTTGAGGACGCTGCCGCCCTCTCCGATGCGCTCAAGGCCCGAGTAGCCAAATATTACGGCACGCCCCTCACCGCTTTCCTGCACGCACTGTGTGCGCCTGGGGAAATGCTCAGGTGGACAGTGATCGTGCGCCGCACGGTGGAACAGTTCATCACCCAAAACCTACCAGCCTCGGCCAGTGGTCAGGCGCAGCGTGCCGCCCTTCGCTTCGGGCTCGCCGCCGCCGCCGGAGAGTTGGCTACCGCCTTTGGTGTTACCGGCTGGCCGGATGGCACAGCCACGACCGCCGCTCGGGTGTGTCTGCATGCGTGGCTGGCCGAACGCGGCGGCGCCGGAAACTTCGAGGGCGATGCGATCTTGGCGCGGCTGCGCCAGGTCATCGAACGCTTTGGAGAAAGCCGCTTTACCCGTTGGGAATCTGCCGCCGCAAAGATCGATGAGCACGGCCCTCGTACGATTGATCGGTTGGGCTTTCGCAAGACCCTGGAACACGGCATGGGCGACGCCCTGCACACCACCAACACCTACTACGTGCTGCCAGAAGCCTGGAGAGCGGAAATCTTCAAGGGCATGAACATCAGTGCGGTGAACAAGGAGCTGCTGCAACGGGGCGTGCTCGAGCCGGGAAGCGACGGCAAGGCGTACAGCTTGATTCGCCTGCCGGGGTTAGGACCTCAACGCTGCTATGTGGTGAAGACAGTTCCTGGAACGGATGAAAGCGAGGCCAAGGCCGCCTGATGGCGAGTCTGCTGATCGAGGTAGCGCCGGCTCATTACCGGCCTTGCCAGCCATTCGACAACCATCCCTATTAACCGCAGTACCCAGAGACAATACAGATGAACACTATCCAAGAATTGAAAGACCGTCGCGACCAACTGACCCTCGAAGTGGAGAGCATTCAGGGTGACCTGGCTCCCTTTGAAGAGGCGCTGGAAAGCCCGGAGGTCATCCAGCAGGGCCGTCAACGAGCCGTGCAGGATGAAATCAACGATCACAAAAGACGCATCGACTCGCGAAATCTGGAGATCAGCAACCTGAATCAAAAGATTCATCGCCTTGAGAGATTGGCAAACCGTGAGAGCTTGGCTGCGGGATATCTCAGCGATATGGCGAACTGGAAAGCCGACGAGATGGAACTCAACGAAAAGCGCAGTAGCATCGAGACCCGGTTGCAGCAGGTCCGCCAGAGCGATCAGGAAGACATGGCAAAAGCTCGACAAGCTGAAACGGACGCCGCCACCGCTTATGCACAGGCTGTCGCCTGGGGCGATGTAGAGGGCGAGAAAGCGGCTAACGCAGAAGCTCAAAAGGCAGCAAAAAACCTCACGGGTGCGGTTGAGCATCACCGCCGCCAACAACTGCTCATCAACGCCCTGGAACAGGAGCTGGTGACGATTGATCTGCACATCACCGAGGCACAAAAGGAACGCGCCAAGATCGAGAATGAAGCGGCGCATCTTGCGAACACGGTGCTAGAAGAAAAGTGGAACGAGGCCGCGAAAGCGCTGCTGGAAACAGGCGGTAAGTTGTGGGCTGCACGCAACCTGATCAGTCGTGACCCAATTGCACTGATGAAGCTGGATATCCCTGAACAGGGCGAGCACTTTGGAAGCTGGACCTGGCGCGAACTCGTGGATCGCTCACACCAATACAGCCTGCTTGACCTGTTGGCAGCTTAACTCAAACCTTACCCGAAGCAGCCTGAGAAAGGCAGGCTGTTTCGGGCCTACCATAGGTCCATCAATGAACAAACCACCACAGAACAGGGCACAGATGTCGGATTACCTGAAGGCCCGAAAGCTTCATTTAAACGGGATAATCGTCGTCCTGGCTGGCATGAAAAAGCTCAACGCTAGAGAAAACAAAGACACCACGGTTGAGACGCTCACGATTGATGCAATCAAGGCAGAGCTTGATTTCATTGACCTTCAGCTCAAAAGAAAGTGCGGGTGATGAAGAAGCGGAAGACTGAGCAGCTTCCGCTTCACTACATCCTATCCTTACAGGCAAGGATTTAGACCTTTTCGGCTTCTGGCCTATAACGATACAAGACTTAAGACTACTTCCGGCCAAATCAGACCTTGAAAGTGACTGAAAACCAAGGGCGAATCAAACCCACCATATCATTCGTCCGCAATATGAACTCAGCATAAATTTTTTAATCTCGCGAAAACAAATCGTCAATTGGATCGATAGCACTAAATGATTGCTCGGACCATCTCACGCGTTGATCTCTATAAGACTCATAATCTGGTTCACGCTCTGCTTCATTAAAATATTTTTCGTAAAATCTATCCACATCAACAAAGCCCACAACACTATCAGCCACACTGGATGAATCATTAGCACCCAACTCGAAAGCTTTTTCATCCATTAACTCCATAAATTTTCTGCGAGCTGCTGATTGCGAACCACTTTCAGAAAACACCTCTGCATCTGGAAACTCATCTTCAACTGACGCGATTAGGTAATCCGTGATGGCTTGGTCATATGCATCGTAAAGCGATTGATGCTCTACAACTGCAAAGCATTTGACAAGCTCACTTAAAATCAGTAATTCGTCATAATTTGGTTCATTGTCGAATGCTCCAACCACGAATGTTTCCACAGTCAGTTTATCAACGCTGCCAATGCGCAGGGCCCATAAAAGTACTCGAGCTGATGCCAAGAAGGATCGGCAACACCTTTCACCGCCAATAAAATTAATCGCTTTTAAGAGGCTTTGATCTGACAAGTTAAATTTTTTACCAAGCTCAGACCTTGCAATACATAGTTGAGCTACAAATTCGGCACTAGACCCAAGAAAATTAATATCTAAAACGGATGAAAAGATATGACCTATCACTTCGGTCGCCACGCTAGCACTGATTATCTTGTTATCCTGCATATCCTTCAGTGTACTCAATGAAGATTGTGTCTTTAGGCTACCAAAGCACTGCCGTAAAACGGGTGTGTTACTGGCATATCTGTTGAGTACGAAGTCACCTAAAGACGGGTTAAACAACCGAATAATAGTCTGATTTTCGCTTACTGCTAATCTCGTGAGCATCGAACCAGAGAGGTGACGGAGGTTTAGTAGAAAATCTTTTTTCCCAGTAAGACTGGATGCTCCTGGATTTTCTAGATATCGCGCAAATGCCTCTGAAAGCTCAGGCTCAGTAATCACGCGACCGTTCATAGCGACCAGCAAAACCAAGGCACGGCCACAGTCATCCAGTTGCGCTTGAAATGGATGATCCCAGACCTGAGAAGGATCATTTAGCAAATCAGTTATATGAGCCCAGTAAGACGCGGATGGTACATCCTCCAATCGCTGAGCATCGGTAATAAATCGGATTAGCCGAGGATTAAAATTCTTATGATCAATAATAGTTCGATAACGTTTATTCGAGTACAGTTGCTCAACGTAATCGGCATCTATTTCAGAATGCCAGATATGATTATAGAGAATCTTGGCCTTATCGATGTTAGCCAAAGATTCAAGTGTAATCTCAAACTCATTTCTATTTATATTTGAGTTATGGAAAACATCGTTTAAAATTTTTCCTTGGTTGAGAATAGTGGTTCGAGATGTCAACACAAATCGCTTTTGCGGATTTTTGACTATACGCCTGATAAAACCTACAATCTTGGCACCCTCATGGCCAGAAAGTGCTTCTAGGTAGTTGCGGCCCAAAAAGTCATCAAAATAGAAAATCTGCTTCGAGTCAGGGTCGAAGATACTCTCAGCCTCTTTAATATCATCAGAAATTACTGAAAGCTCAAAGCCGTCTGCGACGTACTGTAAGATTAGCTGCCCTGCCAATGTTGTCTTACCAATGCCAGCTGGACCTGTGATGATAACAACACTCGTAGATTCCAGTTTATCAATCGCTTGATTATGATTTACTGTAGCAACATACAGCTTAGAGGTCTCAATAATTTCGCCAAGTTCAAACTGACTCCTATCATGTATGGGTTTATTAAGCATATACGCAAGAACATTCGAACTAGCAATCCAGAGCTTATAGTGACGTCTTTCAACATCTGGATACTTTGCGAGTATGTCACTCAAATCCTGTCGACCCAGTATATCTGCTGGAGACAAAACAAACGGCGAAAGCTTCTGCATCAAAATTTTTTTATCATTAAGTGAAAGCGAGTGAGACAAGGCTAAAATATATCGACTCGGCGATAACTTTTGAACTTTAAGGTTTTCAGAATCCGCAATCGATTTAACGAGTTTTTCTAACGGCGTCGAAATCCAATGCTTACACTGGAGAATCCACTCTTCTCCCTCTGACCTAAAAAAGCGCCCATCCACTCCAGCATCACGTCCGGGCTTGAATCTTTCGAATCTGACCCCTTCCCTCGCGCTTAGCAGGTCAGTGCAAAAAACTTCGAACTCTTTATCGTTTAGCCGCGAAAAATCGTAATCGTTCACAAAAGCCTCGCTCAGAAGTGGACCACATGCCAGTAAACCGCTCAGCATGAGATTATAGTTGTTGGAAGCCACACGTGAGCCATCGCAGTGATAGCCGTAATGATGCGTGCTTTCTTGGGCTGGTGGGCCATATGACTTGGTGCTTTGCTCCAATACAGCAACGCGATGTCGAAGACATGGATGATCTGATTGTCGGCTTCTGGCCGATTATGTTGAAAAAGTCGGCTTGCCCAAAACGCGCGAATATTGATGGATGAAAACATCTTTTTTGCACGCGGCCACGTGAAATCCGACTCCTGAACCTTCTGCGCAAGACTAAGACTTCAATCTCAGGCACGTACTTTTCTGCCATGGAATTCGAAGCCGGATTTTCAACAGAATCGGCAGAAAACGGTCGTTGGCGACACCTATCAGCAACGAGCAGTCGCTGATGTGGGATTGCTCAAAAGGCATTCGTTAATATCTCCTTCATTAGGAGAGCCGAAATAGCCTACGGAACTACGGGTGGCTCCACCAAATCCTTGCTATCAGCGTCATATTCAAATTGTGTTAGCTCGGACTTTAGGTAGTCATCGTTAAGCAGTTTCATAAAGAAGTTCTGGGAGATTTTAGTATCCAAGACGATCTGCGTCTCCGCAGCATTGATCTTTATTTTCTTACTCAAGCTATGGTGTTGCTTAATAAATTGAATGATTTGATCATTAATTACGGTATCAAGAACCCTAGAATGGGAAATTGCCCTGATCACCTTTCGGGCAAATGTCACATCCCCTTGAGTAGTAATCCTATCTTCCAATACGGCAATACTCTCAATGAGATTTCGAACGTTAAGTGTGGCAAGTTTTACACTGGCGTCAGCCTTGACCGCTTCTTTGAAGCCAAAAAACCTTTCGAGAACCTTGAAGTTTGTAACAAATACATCGGTACCTTCATAAATAAAATCTACGGTGTGACTCAACCGAATTATTTCTTGGTCGAGCTTTTCAAAGCGATCCTGTGCAATACCTGCGCGAAGCAGGCTAAAGCCATTTCTGCGATAAGTGTTGGTAGGATAGTGATGCTTGTAGATAGATAAGCTCTCATTTCCATTTCCCAACACGACCACGATCGCCTTCAAAGCAGTCACATCATCATTCACATGACTGAAGTCTGGAATTGCGTTAGGCGTATCAAGCGTCTCAACGAAGGCATCTAGTTGGGGCGGGTAGTCTATAAGGTTATAGCGGAAGATAGCATCTTGGCGCAGATCAACAGCAGTGAGATCTCTCAAAACGTAATCGCTCTCAAAGAATTCACTCAGTTCCAGTTTTACTTCCACTGTTAACGCTCGCTGGGCGTCAGCTGAAAGTTCAACTTTACGGGACACAAACGTATTTTGCTCTTTCAAGATGAAGAACATAATACCCACAGTTTGGGGATCATTTGTCAGACTTTCTGCGGTCAATCGCAATGCGTCAATGCTCATATCTTCCTTCCAGACACGAATTTTTCGTCAATGGTGGTGAATACAACTTTGTCTAACTCACTAATTCGTTGCGTCGTAATCATTACTTTACTAGCTCCGTCGACCTCCAGCTTGTAAAGCCTAAATCCGAGTATTGCCAGTGTTGGATTGGCATAGAACTTGTCTGTCTTTACGTAGATCTGCCCGATTACAAACAATAAGATAAAAAGGGCAATGATGTAGCGAATATTGTCTAGATTAAAGCATATCAGAGGGACAATATAGGTCGTTAGAAAGGTAAGATGCTCGTAGCTTAAATCTTCAACCTTCTTAACTACAACAGGCAGGCCAACATTTGAGTCGATTCTGTACTTGAAGCGAATATAGCAAATTACCACAACACCAATAAATGCTAGAGAAATTATTGGAAGGATATTGGTAGTGATCAGCACCCAGGTGCCGACATACTGACAGTCAGTCCCAAAGCAGATAGGAATATTAACTTTAACTACGATCATCAAAAGGAACAAAAGCCAGAGCGAAATTACGTAAAGCTCAAACTTCATCACGGACTGGCGAAAATGCGCCTGACTCTCCTGACTTCCCATCCAGTACCCGCTCCTAGCGAGTGGCACCGAAGGATTCGCTGCCGCTAATGCAGACTAGCACAATGATGGCATTGGCAATGGCAGTGGCTGTCTCTGCGCTCTCACTTATTTCTAGCCTATATCCGCAGCCCCCCTCAACCAGACGATTGTACCCAAAGCGGACATCACCTCTCCGGTCGCTGGTATGAGTAAGCCCGGCCCGGCTATGAAAGCAAGGGTTACGTCTTCCAGTTCTCCACCTGTAACCGCTTTTGCCCAACGTAGTGTGGGCGATTTGTCAAATTCAAGATCAGCGCGACTGCTGCGGTGGTGAACAGGCCTCTGGTGTCGACGTGAATATCGGCATAGCTTTTCGCCGAAAGCTGCAGTAGCGAACAGAGATTCGCGACCTTCGCACTCTTGAATGAAACCTTAATTTGATGCGCAAATTCGTTGCGTACCTTTCGGATCAACTCGCATTCCCTGTACTCGACTTCAGATAAAAGGCCCAAGGCGAATGAGGAAGCGATGCGTGCGGAAAATGTTCCAAGCGGCGCATTGAAGCCGTCAATGAGAGCCTTACTTCCTTTGTTAGGGATGAGGAAGGCCTCGATGATCCGAGCAAGCTGCTCATCGAGCATTGCAGCAGCGGCCAACGCAGTTCCGCGCTCCGTCTCTTTGTTAAAGTCGGCAAGGAAGTCCATGAAGCCGCTGAGATGCGGATGAGTCTCCGCAAGTGTCTTGGGAATATCGTTCATAGCTGTACCTCAATAGCGCCGAAAAAGTGTCGATAGAGTCGGAGAGTGAGTCACATCATTTCCATATGGGCTTCCACCATTGCGCCTGCCATTCGAACGCAATATTCGTCGGCCAAGTCTTCTTGGGTCATCTCCTTCAATCGTTCAATGTCGGGTGCATGGTCCATGAGCTCGATCAGTTTCTCTTTTGTGCTGCTCGAGTATGTTTCCAAGAGGAAGTCGAACCAGTCCAGGTCAGTCTTCGGACTAGAGCGGCCAGCATTCCTATCAATAACTCCAAAGAAGGTCTTAGGGTGCTGGGCATGGGCCTTTAGTTCATCATCCATCAACGGAATCTTGACTATGAAGCGCTGCTGATCGTCGCTACAAGCGATACAAAATGCCTCACCCGACTTCGGCATGACGACGCAATTCTCTAGCGTCGCCTCGATCTGCGTCCCATTAGGTCCTGGTACCTCCATCCGCTGACCAACCTGTAGCCGTGCCTTGGGAATTCCACCAGAGAACGACTCGGCCTCTCCATCGAACGTAGCGGGAATGCGCCGGTGCTTCTGCATCGACTCCAGCAGCGCAAAGACGGGCGCATGCCGGCGCCTAGTTTTGACCTGTTGAAGCAGGTTTTTCAGCCCAGGGTGAAGATCTTCGAGGTGGAAGCCCCACAGCAGCACTCCGTAAGGCAGATCAATTGCATCAAGGTGATGCTCCTCTGGATCGAAGGTGACTATGACATATGCCTGCGGAAGCTTTTGCCCAGTAGGGTCTCGCTCATATAGCTTTAAGAGGTTTTCAGCCTCCACAAGCGCTACAGGGTTAGGCTGACCTCTGCCCAGTTCCAGGCGTCCGTCGTTTGTGTCAATGAAAACAATGCGAGGATGATCCGACTTTTTGCTCAAAGCGCGATTCATTTGCCTGTTGATTTTCATCCGCCCCCCTTCTCGTCGCTTGGCCTCAACTGCGTAGATCGCACCGGACTTAGTGTCCGTAGCGATGAACTCAACGTGAGTAGTACGTCTGTCAGTTTCATCTTGGTGCTGCAGGCTGAAGCCTGCCCGAATCAGGGCGGCGGCGACCCGTACTTCGTACAACGCGCCGGGGAAGTTCTTAGGGCATTTGATTCGGTCGATAAGCAGCTTCTGGACCTCGATGGCGTGCTTCAGGCTGTAAAGGTCATATGCGAAGCGCATATAGGCACCATTAGCCCCCGTCATCGGCTGCGGAACACCTGTCCCCATCTGTTCCATATGAGCTTTCGAGTGCTCATAGCAGCGGACCGCCCAAGTGAGAATACGATGTCGCTCTTCTGGAGGCTTACTTCCCTCAGACATCCACCATTCACTACCCAAGACGATCTTCGGGTAGTCGTGCAGGAAGTCGTGAAACGTTTTCCACTTCTGTGAGAAATGCATCGTCTGACCGACGGCTATGATTCTGTGATCATGGAACTCAGCGGAAATGATAGGCCTGCCGAGGCCCTGCTGCTCACGCCTCTGAAACTCTTGGGCTTCATGACGAGCAAGTGTCATCTGTATCTCCTGTCGCATGCGCGGTCCATTCAGCTTCTGCACTATTTCGAGATTGTTGATGGACCCATGGCATTTTTTGAGCTTGCGGCCGCTACCGCAAGGGCAAGGATCATTTCGGCCAGGCTTGTTGCGCATCCGTATAGGCCTCCTAGAGGGTGAAATTGAGTGCCACGAAATGGCCGCTTAGGCCGATAGCGGCACTTCAAAGCGAAGGGTTCTGATGCGGTGACAGTCGTCTTAATCATCATAACCCCCCTTCCGGAGCGGTTATTGATGTAACACCTATTTGCTATGTAACACGTCTATCGACAAATGAAACATATCCGTGTAACACCATATAAATCGTTTGGAATCATATAGTTATGCATGCATGTAACACGCGTAACGCCCGTAACACCGTTTTTTAAGGTATCCCCCCGAGCCCCTTCTGAAATGCAACCCCCAGCGCGGCGAGATCAATCATGCTGCTGGTTTTGCCTAGACACGCGGGGGCCCCTACGCATGTTGATTCGGCACGGGGTAGGAAACCCGCGTGATCGTGTCAGCGGAAAGATGCCCAGCTTAGTGAACAGGTGAACCGGGTGAACTGCTGTTCACCAGTGCATTTGCCCTATGAATCGGAAAGCCGTTGGGGACCCTGGGCATTTCGGATAGACACGGGGCATAGAACCCGCGCGTTCGTGTTAGCGGCTGGATTTTTTAAGTTGGTTGACTGGTTGACGTGGTTGACACCCGTCACCATGGTTGACGCAATGGAGGTGTTCACTATCCGCAACAAATACGGCCACCTTTACCGAAGCTGTAACGATGGCCCTTTTTCTTCAAGATCCTTTCAATTTCAACGATTGAAATTTCAGTAACTTCCGGCACCTCCCACTAACTCGATCCCGCGGGTTTCATGCCCCGTGCTGGAAGAAAAACCTCAGGGTCCCCAGCAGCTTTTCAGCACCGCCCACCTTTTGGACGGACGCAATGGCACCGCCGAACGAAACACCGACTAGTATCAGAACAGAGAACGTTATCAATCAGGGGTAGGGAAAGCGCTATGGATATGGTTCGTGTCAACTCGACGGCGATCACAGCTGTCGGCTATGACCCAGCTACAGGCAGGATGAAAATCACGTTCAAGCAAGGGCGTACTTACGACTACTGCCGCGTCCCACCTAACATCCATCAGGGCCTAATGGGGGCCGGCTCGAAAGGTACTTATTTCGATAGGATGATCAAGGACCGGTACCAGTGCTAGACCTGGGCATACGAACGTATTTCATGCCAGATGCACACCCAGCACGAGGGGGCGTGTATGCCCCTGTGTATGCCTAACCGAGACACCACCACAAGAACCCTTATAAACCGGGCATCTTACCGCCCAGTTCAAACGACGCCGGGGCACCAGATACACACAAAAAAGCCCCAGGTCGAAAGACCTGGGGCTTTTTGGTGGGCGCCTGTTTCAAGGCTTTTGCAACGCCTCCAGCCGCGCCGGCAAGTCTTCCTGTGGGAAGCGTTTGTACAGCGCCAGCAGCTTCTCATCTGCCAGCCTGGCCTGCCCGGCCTCGCGCAGGTTCACGATCTCTTGCAACCCCTCCTCCAACGAAGGCAATACCACCGCTGCGCGCTTGCTCAGCTTTGCTGCCGGCGCATCCGCCAACGAACCGGCGATTTCCGCTTGCGCCGGGGCGCTCTCAGCCCTTGGTGCGGCCATACGCGCCATGGGCGCAGGTGCGGAATACGCTTGCGGCGCCGGGCGGGCGGCTTCTTGATGAAGGGCGGAGAAGGTCGCGGTGGAGATGTCCGGCTGCGGCACGGGTGAGCGCATGACCACGCCGACCAACAGCGCTACACCAGCGACGGTGGCAAATGCCATCTGCCAGCGTGGACGCATACAGGCTTGCAGCCAGCGTTGCCAGAGGCTCGGTTGGGGTGCCGGGGCTTCGCGGCGGGCGGCGTTGAGGATGAAGGCGTCCAGGGACGCCGGCGGCTCGCCGGTGCTGTGTTGACGAAAGTGTTGCAGCAACACGTCGTCGGAATCCTGGGTATGTCGGGAGTCGGTCATACGGTTATCTCCTCGGCCAGCAGGCGGCGCAGTTTCTGCTGGGCGTAACGCAGGCGGCTTTTCACGGTTTCCAGCGGGGTGTTGGTGAGCTCGGCGATTTGCGGCACGTCGAGCTCGCCGTGCAGGCGCAGCAGGAACACTTCGCGCTGGTCTTCGGGCAACGCTTGCAGCGCGGCGTCAAGGCGCGCCTGGTCGCGGCTCAGGCTCAACTGTTGCTCGGGCCCGGCGCTGTCGTCGGCCTGGGCGTGCAGTTGTTCGTCGTAGCTGTCGTGCAGCGGGTTGTGGATGCCGTGCTTGCGCCAGTGATCGATCAGGCGGTTGCGGGCAATCTGGAACAACCACGTACGAAAACTCGCGCGCCCCTGTGGCTGGGTGGTGCTGCGGATCAGGCTGAGCCAGGTCTCCTGATACACCTCTTCGGCGAGTTCGGCCTTGTTGCTCAGGGACACCAGAAACCGGTAAAGGCCCTGGCGGTGCCGCGCATACAAAACTTCGAACGCGGCAGCGTCGCCGGTCCGGTAGCGGGCCAGCAGCGATTCGTCGCTGGGTGAATCATCTGGAACGGCCATGTCTGGTGGCGAACTCCTTTCAGCAAATTAAAACCGGCCCAGTGTGGGAGCTGGCTTGCCTGCGATGGCATCCACTCAGACTAACTGATGCACCGAGTTGCCTGCATCGCGAGCAAGCCCGCTCCCACATTTGATCGTCGTTAGTGCTTGAGACTCTGCGCCAACTCCACCAGTTGCACGAATTCATTGCGCAACCCGAACGGGTCGTCGCCCCGGGCCGAGCGGGCCAGTGCGGCGGTGTCCTGCAGACTCATGTTGCCAGTGTAGCGGCCATCGCCCTTGAGCTGTTGGGCGAAGGCCGCCACTGCGGCCGAGAAGCGCAAGTCGTCGCTGGCCCGGCTAGGTGTGGTGCTGATGGGCCGCTCGATCAATTGGCTGGCGCCACCGCTCGCAGGCTTATAGCGCACGCGCAGCATCGCCAGTTCAGCGGAGTTACCTTCGGCCCTGGCGTCGACAGCGTAGCGCAGCGGTTCCAGCCAGCCCTTCTCACCCTTCGGCACAATTTCGTACAGCGCGGTCACCGTATGCCCTGCGCCGATCTCTCCTGCATCGACTTTGTCATTGTTGAAATCCTCACGCTTCAAGGCGCGGTTTTCATAACCCAGCAGGCGATATTCGCTGACCTGAGCCGGGTTGAATTCCACTTGCAACTTCACGTCCCGCGCCACCACCGCGAGGGTTGAACTCAGCTGGTCCACCAGCACCTTGTGGGCTTCGCGCAGGTTATCGATGTAGGCGTAATTGCCGTCGCCCGCGTCGGCCAGTTGCTCCATCAGGTGCTCGTTATAGTTATCCACACCAAAACCCAGGGTGGTCAGGGAAACCCCGCTTTTGCGCTGTTCGGCAGCCATCTGCTTGAGGCTGTCGAAGTCGCTGATGCCCACATTGAAGTCACCGTCGGTGGCCAGCAGGATGCGGTTGATGCCTTTGTCGATAAAGCCTGCACGGGCCATCTGATAAGCCAGCTCAATGCCGGATGCACCGGCGGTGGAGCCACCCGCCGTGAGCTGGTCGATGGCGCTGCGGATTTTGGTTTTATCGCGCCCGGAAGTAGGTTCAAGCACTACGCGGGATTCGCCGGCATAGACCACCAGCGACACACGATCCTGATCGCGCAACTGGTCCACCAGCAATTTCAGGGTGCTTTTCACCAGCGGCAAGCCTTCGCGACGGTCCATTGAGCCAGACACGTCCACCAGAAATACCAGGTTGGCCGGCGGCAAGTCGGCCACGGCACGGTCGGAGGCCTTGATGCCGATGCGCAGGAGTCGGGTGTGTGGGTTCCAGGGTGTGGCGGCCACTTCAGTGGTCACGCCAAAGGGCGAGCCATCAGTGGGCAGCGCGTAGCTGTAAGGGAAGTAATTGACCATCTCTTCCAGTCGCACAGCGCCTTCGGGTGGCCGGCTACCCTGGTTGAGGAAACGTCTTACGTTGGCGTAACTGCCGGTGTCCACGTCAACGCTGAAGGTCGAGACAGGGGTTTCAGCGACGCGGTGCACCGGGTTTTCCGGCAGGTTTTCGTACTGTTCACGAGGCTCGCTGCGGTACTGCGTCGCCGACGAATCTTGCATGACGAGGCGCGTGGCCATGGGTGCAGGCATGGCCATGCGTTTGCTCAATGCACCCTGGGCGGGTTCGCTCTGCAGTTCGGAGACCGGGGCAGCTTCGGCCGGTTTCGGCACATCACGGGAAGACGACAACCCGCAACCTGCCAGCGTTACCAGCAGGGTAACGGCGAAGCCTTGGGCAGCAAAAAGAGGACGGGACATTGGCTTAACCTCGTGTGTGAATAATCCATTCACAAGGTCAGACGCAGGGCTTAGCGCATTCGGGTTAAAGGCCTTCGTTGCCGGAGAAATCCGAGCAGCCTATCAAGGTAAATGTATGTAGCGCCGCGCCCCAGCGGCGACGGGCATCACCGCTAAAACTAAACATTCCGTGAATAGACAGGCTCCCGTTCCAAGCGCGGGTAAACCTTCGACTGGTGACTTACCTGGACACATAACAGCCTTTGGAAACTCGCCTTCGCACTGGCAGCTTTGTGCTCAACGGAAGGGAATTCGCGAACTTGATCAAGTAAGGAGCACTGCACCTACCCAACGAGAATAATGACCTTGAGAATAGATTTCAGAACACCGGCCTACACGTTCCAACCACAACCCGCCCAACAGGCCAAGCGCTCGGCTCGACATTCCGGCTTGCATGCACTCTTGCGGCCGTTTGTTCAACTTCTCACGCCTCATCGCTTTGTGCGCCCAGTTCAATACCAGCATTTTCAACACAATCGGCGTGCAGATAACGCGGTTACAGACGCTCAAAACGCAAGCCCAGGCAACCGTGACACCACCCTGCGCCCGAACGACCCGTACATAAGCAGGGCCAACAGGCATTCCTTTAACAAGCAACAGGCCGTCGAGCAACTCACACGAAGTACCACCACCTGGCAGGACTCTAACCGAAATAACAAAACCGAAATTTCCTACACCTTCAACTATCACCTGGGCAGAGAGTTCAACGCCCAGCAGAAGCAAGAGGCCCAACGCTCCGTTGAATCATGGGGCGATGTGGCCAATCTGGCCTTCACTGAAGACGGCCCCCGGGCAGAGGGTCGGCTGACCTTCCGCATACACGACAACATTGCGGTGGCCGATGGCGCCTACCCTTACCGCACCTACAAAGGCAGTGTCGGCGGTGACACCCGCTACAACGAAAAATTTGCGGTACGCCATCACATAACCCATGAGATCGGCCACGCCCTCGGCCTGAATCACCCGGGCGACTACGACGGCCGACCAGACGACTCAAAACGAATCTACGGCCAAGACTCCAAAGCCCATTCCGTCATGAGTTATTTCAGCGCTCAAAGCAGTGGCAAACACCTCCCAGACTTGCCAAAGGGCCCCATGATGGATGACATCAGTGCCATCCAGCACAAGTACGGGGCCAATTACCAAACTCGCCGGGAAAACAACACGTACGGCTTCAATTCCAACAGCGGGCGAGACGAACACTCGTTGAGAGATTACCGTGACGCCGCCGCCTTTTGCGTCTGGGACGGCGCCGGTAACGACACGCTGGATTTCTCGGGCTACGGCAATAACCAGGTCATCAACCTCAACACCGGCTCTTTCTCCGATGTGGGTGGCTACCAAGGCAACGTCTCGATTGCCCGCGGTTGCCTTATCGAAAACGCCATCGGCGGCTCAGGCCACGACACGCTGATCGGTAACGACGCCGACAACCGGCTCACGGGTGGCGGCGGCGCGGATCGCTTGCGTGGCGGCCGTGGCGCCGACACCTTCGTCTACAACCACGCCAGCGACTCCACGCCTGAAGCTCCGGACGAAATCATGGACTTCACCAGCGGCGTCGACAAAATCGACGTGTCCCAAGCCTTGAAAAACGCAGGGCTGACCTCGCTGTCATTTGCAGACAACTGGAGTGGAAAAGCCGGCCAGGCGCGACTGACCTACGACGAAAAAACCGGTGCAGGGATGGTCGAAATCGACCTGACAGGCAATGGCAAACCCGACCTGGTGATCAAGACGCACGGGCGAGTCAAACCCGAGGATATGGTGGCGCCTCACAACGTCAACTTTGTGCCGCCCCTGATAAAACGAATGGATACCTCGCCCGCCAGGCCCGGTTTCGTCTTTAACAAGGCGAGCGACTCAACATTCGCCAACGCCCGGCTGTTCACCGATTTCACCAGCGGCACTGACAAGCTGGACCTGCGCGGGATCGGAAAAGAAGCCAACACGCGCCTCATGCTGGCGGACGCATTCACCGGACGCGCCGGCGAGACCATTGTCAGTTACAACCCGCAAACCTACCGCTACTTCGTCGCCATCGACCTGACCGGTAACCGCAGCCCGGACTTTCTGGTGAAGAGCACGCAGGTGATCAAGCCCAAGGATGTTCTGATGAACTGAGGGTGCACAGGCCTTTGCTGACCGGAGGGCCAGCAAAGGCTTTTCGACATATCAGTCAGTGCCGTACTTCGGATTACGCGGCCCGTACAGAATTCCGGTGCGTTGCCCCGCCGACAGCAGGCGTGCACTGGTGATACCGGCAATCGGGTGCGCGGCATCGGTGGAGCTGTTGATCACTTGCTTGACTGCCGCCGTGATCAGCATGCCAACCAGGCCGCCGCCGTTGTTGTTGCCTTCCTCGCTGGAAGCCCGCGCCGAGCCGGTCCACAGGGTGGTGCCGGTGCGCAGGTCGACCAGTTTGGCCGAGGCGGTTACGGAGGTGTCGCTGGAGATCAGCATGTACTTGGTGCCGTACTCGCTGACAGTGATGTACAACGCCGCGTCCGCGCCAAAGATGTCATGCAGCTTGCCCGGTGCCACGGCCTGGATGTCGTTGGCGGTGGTCAGGCCGTTCTGGCGGAAGGTTTCGTCCACCAGGGCAATTGGCAACACGTAGTAACCGGCTTCGGCCAACGGGTAAGTGACCTGAGAAACCAGACTGTAGGACGCCTGCACTTCCGGCGACTCATTGAGCGGCGGCAGTACCAGGATCGACTTCGGCCGCGCTTGTTTGTACGCGGTGTAGTCGATGGTTTTGGGGGCCGCGCAACCGCCGAGCAAAGCCAGGGCCAACAGGGCGCCGGTGAGTTTCAACAGGTTCATTTAGTGGCGACTCCGGTCTTGGCGTTTTTCAGCAGAAAGTCCATGTAGGCGGCAGATTCAGGAAACAGCGCCTTCTCGGTGCGCAACTCCTGCACCATCTGGTCATCCTTGCCCATGCCCAGGTACAGCAGGCCCAAATGGGCGTGGTAACCCGGCGGCGCCTTGCGGCCACTGGCGTTGATCTTTTGCAGATCACGTTCCAGTGCTTCCACCTGCGCTTCCTTGGGCTCGCCCTTGAAGTACTCGTAAACCTGCGGCTGGTAGCTTTCCCATTGATATAGGGGTTGAGGCGCCGTGTGGCACCCGGCGACCGTCGCGATTGCTGTCAGCATCAGCGCCAACTTCACTGCCTTGTTCATCCGTGTACTGCTCCTGTGGGTGTGGCTGATCAGTTGCGCGGGTTCCAGGCGCCGGCGTTGATGCCGTCTACCAGGCGGTTGATCGCTTCGCGCATGGCCAGGTCGAGGACCTTGCCATTTAGGGTGGAGTCGTAGCTGGCGGTGCCGCCGAAGCCCACGATTTCGCGGTTGGACAGGGCGTATTCACCGGCGCCCTGGGTGGAATACACCACTTCGGAAGTACTGATGTTGACGATGTTCAACGCCACTTTGGCGTAGGCCACCTGGGTTTTGCCACGGCCAAGAATGCCGAACAGCTGGCGGTCGCCGGTCTCTTTGCGGCCGAACTCGGTCACGTCGCCGGTGACCACGTAGTCAGCGCCCTTGAGCTTCTGCACGGTGCCTTTGATCGCGGCTTCCTGGGAGATTTCGCCCATGTTGTCGCGGTCCAGCACGCTGAAGCGGTTGGTCTGCTGCAGATGGGTGATCAGGATGGTCTTGGCCTGGCCGCCGAGGCGGTCAACGCCGTCGGAGAAGATGCCGCGCATGTAGCTGGAGCGGTTATCGAACTTGCCCACGGCAATCGGCACACGCACGCCCGAATAGGCGACGTTGGCGCTGGCGACTTGCTCTACCGGCATCGCGCGGTTGCTCTCGGTGGCGCAACCGGCCACGGTCAGCAGCGCTGCGGCGGTGAGGCCCGACAGCAGGATTTTGCAGAGTGTTTTCACGGGGTGCTCCTGGAGTGAGAAATCAGCCGTTGCCGCAGGTAAACCGGCGGCAAGGGATGTTGTGTACGCCATCAGCCATGTCGCAGCTGTCAGACGCGTCTGGAAATGCGCGCGCATTTGCCCACCGCTTCAACATCAGCAGTGTCGAGCAGGCAGGTAACTGTCTTGGAGAGGATGCCCGGCGCGGAGCAGTCCGGCTGGGGAGGCGCTGCCCGCTGAAAAGCAGGAGGCCGGGAGATAAGCAGAAATGCGCATTTCTTGATTCATCCTTGAAAAATGCCCTTTAGCATGTGCGGCGGCATTTTACGGGGTTGATCGCGGTACTCAAGCGGTTTTGCTGCCCAGCAGCATCTCGCCGCCCAACGGCAGCGCGCTCTAAAGTTATGCCGCCAGAGGTCGAGACACTGACTTGGCTTGTTCACTATCAGGAAAAGTGCGTGTTGAAAACTCTCTTCCGGGCTGCGGCCCTGATTGCAACGCTTTCGATGACCGGCTGCGTCTCTTGCACCGTCACCGGCCCTATTGGCGCCCCGCTCCACCCGGCTGCCGTCAGCAGCCCGCGCAGTGCGCAGGTCGCCGACGTAATGGTCAGCGCCGCCGACGTGAACGATGCCAACAAAACCGCGATCAGCCGCTCGCTCAGTGCCCAACTCAACGGGTACGTGCGCACCGCCGGCTACTTCAAGCAAGTGACCGAGTACCCGGTGAAGCTGGGCGAAAACGACGTCACGCTCAAATTCAACATGACCTCGCTCAAGGGCCATCGCGGCGTTCACCCCGCCTACGTGCCGGGGGCCTTGCTGACGCTGACAATCTGGATCTGGGTCAACGGGCCGATTTTCGTCGACACCTTCGACGTGGCCGGCGACCTGGTGATCGTCGACCGCGACGGCAAGGAACTGGCGAGCGCCAAGCAAGAGGTCAAGTTCGAACGTAACGTGGGCCTCTACGGCCGCGAATACTGGGCACCGACCATGGGCGCCAAACAGCTGAACGAGCTGGTCGCCAACCTGCTCGACAGCGCTACCGCCAAACTGGCCAAACCATAATTTCAGGGAGCAACACATGAAAGGAATGATCAAACACAGCCTGGTCCTCGCGGCCGTTTTGCTGACCGGTTGCGTGTCCTACTCGCAACACGAACTGCCACCGGTGCAAACCTGGCCACCCACCGCCAATGCCCCGGTGCAAAAGCCGACGGCGTTTGTACGCACGACGGCGCTGAACCAAGTCAATGGCGGCCCCGGCAATACCGCCGCCGGTGCATCCGCGGCGGTGTGGGAAAAGGCCGTGGCCGACGCGTTCCGCCAGTCCAACCGCTTCTCGCGGGTGAGCACCGACAAGGTCGACTCGGATATCTATGCAGACGCCACTCTGCATAACAATGAGCAGTTCAGCATGGCCTCAGCGATCATCACGGGGGCGACATTCTTCATTATTCCGTCCACAGCGAAGAACACGTTCACCCTGGAAACCGTGTTCAAGGACAAAGACGGCAAAGAGTTGGGCCGGGTCAGTAAAAGCGAATCCGTGCGCACCTGGATGCACCTGGTGCTGATCTTCGGGATCCCGTTCCAGGCCAATACCGGTGAAGTGGTTGATGCGTTGACACGCAGCACACTGGATGAAGCCGTGCAGCGCAAATTGTTCTGATACCCCCCAACCTAATGTGGGAGCGGGCTTGCCCGCGAAGGCGGTGGGTCAGCAAATGATGTGTCAACTGACACTCCGCTTTCGCGGGCAAGCCCGCTCCCACAGGGGTTCTGCGGTGTGGCTTGGAGCGCGGTATGCCCGGCCATAGAGCGCAAATTGTCCTGATACACCCCGACCCCAGTGTGGGAGCGGGCTTGCCCGCGATGGCGGTGGGTCAGCCAATGATGTATCAACTGACACTCCGCTTTCGCGAGCAAGCCCGCTCCCACAGGGGTTCTGCGCTGTGGTTTAGAACGCGTAGCGGGCCTTGAGCATTACGCCGTCTGCGTCGAAGCCGCTGCGCGCCTGGCGGGTGTAGCTGGCGCCGACAGTGAAGTCGGATACCTGATAGTTCACGCCCACGCTGGCTTCATAGCTGTCGCGCGCCACTGAAGCGCCAGTGACGGTGAACGCTGAACCACCGGCCACGAAGCTTGAGGTTTGCGCCACGCGGTCGCCCATCAGGTCGTGATACGCCATCAAGGTCGCTTCCGGTTGCAGGCTGCCTGTGCCCATCGGCAGGTTACCCGCCAGGCGCACACCGGCGCCTAGTTCGCCCACTTCATAACGCTGCGATCGCGTGCTCAGCGCCGCAGACGAGCCCTTCTCGTCGAAGCCATCCATGCGCACATTGGCGTAACGCGCGGCCACGCGCGGCTCGATCACCACCGCTTGCGACGGCTTGAAGCTGTAGCCGCCGATCACGCTGGCCGACAACACATTGCTGTCGTAGCTGCCCTTGGCCGTAGTGCCCGCCACATGGCGCTTGCTGTCGTTGTCGTTATGGCCGTAGCTGAGGCTGCCGTCGACAAACCAGTTCTGCAGCGCCCAGTTGCCATACAGCGACAGCGCGTGGCCATCGACATCGGTCTTGTTGCCCAGGTCGGAATGGATATTCGAATTGAGGTAGCTGTACGCCACGCCCAAGGTAGTGGTGTCGTTCACGCGCCCGTCCACACCCACAGCCATGCCGCTGCTGTTGGCCGAGTAGCCGTTGTTGCCGCCACGGCCGTCCTGATCCATGTTGCTGCTCAAACCCTGCACCCACACACCACCGGTTTGATGGCTTTCACGCTGGTCGGTGAGACGGTTGAAGATCGCGCCGTTGACCACGGTCTGGCCCGACAACGCCACGTCCAGCGCGCCGCGGTTGACGTCCGGTTTGAGCTGTTCGCTGACCTGCGCCAACTGCTGCGCCGTGCCCGCATTGGCCAGGGCCTGGAACACTTGATCGTTGCTGCCGAGCCCGCCCAGCACATCGTTTTTAAAGGTGTTGACCGCCGTGGCGGCTGCAGCGCTGGCGCCAACACCGGCCAGTTCCTGCTGCACTTGCTGATTGTCTTTAACCGCCACCACAGCCTTGACGGTCTGCGCATCCGCCGAGTAGCTGAGCACGTCCAACAGCGATGAAGAGCTGGCCACCGACAGGCCGTTGTTCTGCACGCGGGTGGCTTGCAACAAGGTGTATTGGGTGCCGTTGTGGGTGCGGGCGAAGTCGCCGGGTTGCGCGCTCACGGTCAGCTTCGACGCCTGAGCGAAAGTAGCGTTGCCATTGACCGTCAGGTACGGCGTGGTCGGCACCACGCTGTCGGCCAATCGCATATCAACCCCCGCACCGCTGGCGACGTTAAGATCGCCAGTGATTACAGCACCTGGCGCCGAGAGGTTCAGCGAGCCTGCATTGATCGACACCGGCGCAATGATGCGCTGGCCGTTGAAATCAGCCTGGCCTGCGACGTTCACCGCGCTCAGGTTAAGCAGGTCACCGGTGATTTTGCCGCCGGTCCAGTTCAGCGTCGCCAGGTTGGCGGCATCAATGGCAGTGCCGGAGTTGCTGCGAATCTCGCCGGCTTGCTGGTTGATCTCGAAGGGCGAGGTTTGGCTGGCGGTCACGCGAATGGCCGTACCATCGGCACTGATGGTTCCACGGTTGACGATGCCGCGAGCGCCCGACGCACTGTTCTGAGCGAACGTCGCACCCGAAAACTCGAAGGCGCCTGCGTCGCTGCCCTTGGCTTCAAGGGTGCCGGTGTTGAGGATGTAATCGACAGTGCCGTGGTAAAAAAACATGCCTCTCGCGTCGTTGCCATTGGCGGAGATCAGGCCACTGTTTTCGATGCGCAGCGGGCTGGTTTCAGTCTCCACTTCAACCCCCCAGGCGCCTTCACCGGTGGCGATGATCGAGCCCGAGTTGAGGATCTTGCCGCCGATGGTGGTGGGGGTGGCGCCATTGATGTCGAGGATCAAACCAATCGCACCCTCACCTTGCATGTCGATCACGCCCGTGTTGGAAACGTCACCGCCAATGGTGGTGCCATGCAGGTAAATCCCCTCGCCGCCGCCCTGGAAAAACAGTGAAGGCTCGGCTTGCACAGGTGCCGTCGAGCGGATTGTGCCGGTGTTGATCACACTGCCTCCGATGGTGGTGGCGCCGATTTCCAGCCCTTCATAACCACCGTGGCTCATCAGGATATTGCCGGCCTGAACCACATCCCCCGTAATCGTGCCGGGGTTCAGGTTTGACGGGCCGGTCCAGTACATCGGGTCAATGGCGATGGCCCGAATCGTGTTCCCCTGCGAGTCCAGCGTAATGTCGGCGCGATTGACCAGCGAACCCTGAATGCGGGTATTGGCAAAGCCCAAACCGGCAGGCAGGGTCGTGGTGGGGTCGACAACTTGGGAGAACTGCCCGGTGATGGTCACAGGCTCATTGAAGGTCTCACTGGCCCAAATATGCTTACCCTGCCCCAGGTCAAACTCCACCGCCAACACGTGCGTGCTGATGGCGCTGACCATGATTGCCAACAGGCTTTTACGGAACGGCTTACGCTTCATTTCAAACTCCATGAACTACAGTCAAAGCCGCCAATAAGCCCGGCGGCAGTAGGTGTGCTGAGCGAAGGATCAATTGATCCGAATGCATTCCCCCGGCACGCTTTCCTGCAACGCAGGCGCGCGCAAGTGCACCGCAGCAGGCGGTGGCAGAGAGGGGAAACGGGGGGCGAGGTTCACATTAATCCTTAATGTCATTTAAAAACGCTGCAGTCCATGCAGGGCTACCGGTTGCGGGTAGGCGGGGTAAAAGACACTGGGATACACAAAATGTTCAAGCTGCGTTGCGGTTAGGTCAATAGACGTACCCATAAGCGGGCGCTGGCAGGGTGCAGAGGGGCACAGGAATAGTCCCGTCGGCGCATGCTGCGAGTATCGCGGGCAGGCTCAAGGGGCTGACCGCGCGAACAGTTCGGTCAGGCTCGGTGCAACCGGCTCGGCGTATTGACGTTCCATCCCGATAAACGGGACGCGCACAATTGGCATTGCCGCATCCTCGATGTCGAAGCCATACCCCTCACCCCCACCATCCGCGCCAAACAAAAAAATGCCAGGCGCATAGAGTTCAACCTGATAATCGCGATTGAATTCCGCCAGTTCCTGCACCTGCCAGAAGACGAAATATTCCTCGCCGATAAGAACGTCGCCGCCATTGTGTTGCTTCAGGAAATCGAGATAGTCCTGCGGCAGCGCGACGCCCAAAGTGGCGACGAGGCTGTCGACACACGCGGCATCGGCTGGGGCATCCAACCGGCCTTCGGTAAAATTATAGGGCGGCAATTTTCTTCATCTCCTCGGCAAGAAACCGTGGTGCGGGAGTGTCTGCGTAGCACTGGGCTACGCTGAACGGGTCCACCGTCGGCGCCACAACGCCTTCAAGCGAAAAACCACCCACGACATACCTGGCAAAAGCGGGTGACGCCGGGTCTTCGTCAACCAGCCAATATCCACGGTAAACCACCGCCAGATACTCACCGATGTAGTAGCCAATCCGTGTGATGAACCAGACCCTGTTTTCTTCGCTGATGACGGCGTTCTGGAAACCGCTGTCCAGCCGGGTCAAAAATTTTTCGGGCGTCATCAACACCTCATGAGGCTGCTCGAACCCGAGGGCCGTACAGAACTCATGCAATACCGGCAGGCGCTCGAATCTGAACCGCTCAAATTCGACCAGCCTGCGCGCAAGTAGGGCTTGGGGTGTCTCGTCGACTGTTTCCATGCGTACCTCAACAACACATTGTCAGTTCTGAGTCAGCGAGCGTTGCCATGCTCCGCTGACGGCTTCAGTTAGACTCACGCCGACGCCGCTCGGCGCAAATCAGCTCCCAGCCTTTTTCGACGGTGCCGGTGTATTGACCACACGACGGGCCCCTCAACTGCGCATCGATGGCATCGCGCTCCGGCGCGAACCACACCCAATCTGCCAGGTACGCCACGCCCGCAGCCAGCACCAATACCACGCCGAGCCGAGTCGCCATATGACGCACCGTTGCGCGTGGGGTACGCGAACGCTCGAAGACAAACGCAAACAGCAGCGCGATGGCACTCCACAGAAATACACCCGTCACCCACCCAAAAACAGAGGCCGTGACGGTCGTGAGATTGCCCCACAACAACATCGAAACCAGTGCACTGGCGAACATCAGCAGCAGGCATAACCCCTGTGCCACCCGACATCCGACTTCCTTAAAACGAACCATCTGAGCCTCCCGCCTCAAGGCAAAGTCGAAAAGGCCGCATTACTTGAGCTCCTTCACCAGATACCCGCTGGAAATCTGCGTAATACCCGTGAGCGCACGGCGCAAGGCTTCAGGGTCGGTGCGATAGGTGTCTGGCGTGTAGCCGTAGACGTTCTGACCATTGAACGGGGTGACCGTTTCGACCGTTTGCCAGAGCATCTCGCTGCCACGGTCCATGCGCGCCACCACGGTGAGCGTGGGGTACACCACGCTGCTGAAGCCCTGGGTCAAGCGAAAGCCCCACTCCGTGACCGTCAGCTGAATCTGCGCATCGGCGGGCTCATCGTCGCCTACTACCTTGAGCGACGAGGTCTTGCCCAAGGCGTCGATAAAATTCTGTTTGAGCAACACGCCCACATCAATCTGCTCGGCGTTGACCAGCGCGACAATCGCCGTAGGCGTCGGCAACGCGGCCAACTCGCCGGCCTTCATGCCCGCCGCAAAACCCGCGCCCGACAGCGCCGCCGTGCCAACCTTCGAAGCCCCGGCCGCCATGCCGACGCCCGCGCCGAGCCCGGCACCGACCGCCGCGCCCCAGGCTTGTTCGCGGCCCATGTAGACCATCTGTTGCGACTCCCACTTCACGGGCAACACCTTGACGGTCTTGACCTGCGCGCGGTGCTCGGGGGTCAGAGGCTGGCTGACGCAGCCGCCGAGAATGAGGGTAGAGAGGAGGATCAAGAGGAGGTTTTTCACATCAGTCCTTTAATGTTTGGAGAGTCAACAGCGACAACGACCGAGCACAGAGCCCGGCCGCTTCACGCCTGTTCAGATCACTTGCTTTCTTTTGCCACGGTGCCCAGGGACGCATCCTTGACCAGATAACGGCCTTCCAAATCGCTCAACACTTTGAGGCTGTTACGGGCGATGGCGAAGCCCATATCCACTTCCTGCTTGAGGTAAACCACCTCACCGGCCTTGACGTTGATCGGCATGTCGGCCCAGTTTTCAGCCTTGGAGCTGATCACGTGCTGGCCCGGCGTCACGAAGAAGTAAATGTACTGGTTACCGCGGTTGTAACCCATCTCCGAGTCGGCTTCCTTGTCATCCAGGAACACGTTGAAGCGCACCATCATCCCGACGTTGCTTGGGCGCACAACGTACACCAAACCTTTGTCGGCGACGGCAGCCTTGGGCAACGAATAGTTGGCCACGTCGGCCTGCATCTTCTCGACCGATGGCGTCGAGGAGCAGCCGAACAGGGTGGCCAGGGACAATACGACAGCAGCTTTGCAGAACAGCTTGATCATGTACTTCTTCCTTGTGGTTAACGGTGAAACGGGTTGGGTGCGCCGGCGAGAGGCCGGTGCGGGTGCTTTGATGCGTTGAGTCATCGCCAATGTGTCGGCAAAGATGGCGAAGACGTGAGGCGATGTTATTGTGCCATCAGTTTGACGCCTTGCGTGGGTTTGGGTTGGGGGCTTATAGTCCCGGCCGTCGCCCAACGAGGGCGATCGGATTTGGCGATCCGTTGACCGTATGCGAAAGCTTTCTGCTTGCTTGCAGGGGCTTCCGTACCCGCACTGCTGCTTTATGGCAGCTGTGCGCGGGAGACCTTCGGGTCTGCCGGAACTCGGTCCCGGTTCGCCAACCTGCGTACAGCTGTCACCCATTCGTTTGGCGACGATAGGAGACGGCTTAACTTTACTGACCGAGATTTTATCCATGAATCAATACATGCCCCTCACGGGCCACGACTGCACCGTCCCCGCTCTGCTCATCGACACCCAGGCGCCCCTCGACGTCCTCCACGACGCCGCCGTATTCCGCATTCGCGCCGTCACCCAACTGCTGGAAAACCTCGCCTTTCGCGAACAGCTCAGCAGCGATGCCGTAGTGCTTCAAGACTTCGCCCATTTGCTGGCTATTCCGCTGCGCGATGGGTGTGATTTGCTGGACGTCATCAGTCGCAGGCTCAATACCGATCCATCCTGAGTGAAAACGGGCGGCCTTTGTGCCGCCCGATTTGTGCGCAAACCTGGTTGTTTCCCCACAGCCAGTTTTTACGGCTATATCCCCGGTTCTCGTGTCACTGACCGCCACGTCACCAACCCATCCAAGCCGTGTTCAGACTTCAGGAATTTGAGTACGTTTTGCGCCTCGGCTTGCTCCTCAAACGGCCCCGCGTAAAGGTGTGGTGGCTCATCAAGCACTGTCGGTATATCGATGAGCGACAGCTGTACCGCCAGCCGTTCAAATGCCTCATCCGTATCGGCCGTCATGCGCGCGACCCAACCGCTGCGATCTCTCAGGGCAATCGGCTCCACTTCATCACCGCAGTGCTTACAGCGAGAGGCCGCCTGGATGGTTTGATTGCAGGCGGGACAAGGGCGCAGGTCCGGATGTACCAAGGCGTCAATACCGGTTTTTGCAATCCGGGGCATTAACAACACGGCAACCAGTGCGACGCCAGGAAGGAAGAGCGCGATTGCAAACCACCTGGGCCCTGAACGCCCGCGTGTGCTCGCAATGTAAGCGGTGACTGCTGTGAGAATGAGCCAGAGGGGGAGCGGGATGCCCATTGAACTTCCTTGTTTTGATAATTGAGTGGTGCAGGGTCAGACCCTTTTCTTTCTTTTCTTTCCATTTCTTACGCGACAGTCACCTTATCGCCATTTACCAACTCAAATGCCGCACCGACTACACCTGCTGCCTCAAAGCGACATTTCACGTCTTCGCTGACGATAATTGCCCCTAGGTATTTTTTAACTCTGAAGACATGGAAATCTCCCACTTTCGACTCGTCTATTACTAAATTATAAAACGCGCGGTATTGACCTGCCATATCCGGTCGCACAGGATCACTATGTGAAAATTTCGTGAACTTGGAGCGATCTTCATCCACACAATCTATTTGCGTCTCTATAATCATTAAAAAATAATTATGGAAAACCTGCTTCCCCTCTATCTTAACAGGTTCAAAAACGACATTTTGATACGGCTGGTCAACTTCAGGTAAACCTACGAGTGAATTTCGAGCCTTTTCACTCAGGACCGGAACACTCGCGTAGCCTGCTACAGAATAGTCAATTTCGATACCTTCAAATCTAACATAAAGCGTATATCTGCCAGGCTCCATAAAGTTAACTGGCGGATTAATAAAATCCCAATTATCCACATGCCTTACATCACCGAGCATCCACTTTTCGGGAATGGAAAGATCCTGACGCAGCAAATAATATTTCATATTAATCCCTAGCAAGCAAAAAAGGGGACAGATTTGTTTAAATTAAACAAAACACTTCCATTAAATAAATCCTTCCCCTTTTCCATCAGGGTGTATCCCCTATTTTCTAGAAACCACCTCGCCCAGCGGAGTGCCCGGCGGAAGTCCTCTAGATTTTCTTATCATTTGGCCTGTTATTGTCCAGTAAACATCAAGATTTGAGAATTCCAAATTATCCACTGTGTCTTGGCCACCGAGAAATAATGGTTTCCTATACCCGATACAATCTTCATATTTAGGAGCACCGCCTCGTGCAAGCCACTGATTATGGAACGTAAGTGCCAGCGCTTCTTCTCGATACTCAACCAATTCATGATTATGAAAACTCACGATATCACAAGGAATTTCTAAAGCCTGCCCAGTACCAGGCTCAAACATAATGACGCCAGGCTGCCCGCCTTCCAGTCTCCCAGAGTCGAGAGCAAATATACGCCCTAACCAATCAAAGCCAAAGCATTGTACACGCCCAAAAAAGTTGGGAAATGCATCTTCTACAGTGCGATTCCACTCATTAGTTAAACTGGGCTTCATCACGCGATATAGAGCGTTCTCAAATGAACACCCTCCAAACTCCAGCATTAGCTCAGCCAAACCGCGGGTATCAGTATTAACAGCAGAAACTGAAAGGCTCTCGTTATCTACACGGTAATCAGAGGAAAACACATTGCGAAAAATCTCGTACATTTACTGGCCTCCAATTTCCACATTGTTAATTTTGGTTCCCGAAAAAAAAGAACAAAAAAAGTGGACAGATTTATTTAAATTAAAAAACACCTCAATTAAATAAATCTGTCCCCTTTTCCATTCCTATTTTTTCTCCTCACACATTGCCAGACTTATTTCTAACATGTACATAGGTGACAAATCGACTTCCAGAATCGTAATGAACAGTTATCACTTTTTTCTCTAATAAAAACTCGTATCCGGGACGGGTAGGCGCTCTGCCAGGAATTCGTATGGAAGGCACATCCCGTGCAGGTTGTCCGAGTAGATCGATTAGGCTATCAATAGTCTCAACATCCAGACATTCCCTTCTTGTATCCGAGTTCGCACGATAAAACTCATCGACGGCCTGATAATAAACTCTGTAAGCTGTAATAATTCCATCGCTACCCGCCTGGAAGTAAACACCGCACGCGGGCAATTTTAAAAATTCATCTTCTTCAACCTTTGCGTAATCGACTATGGGTATAGACTTCCTAAAATTCACTAAAGCCTCAATCAATGACCCGCCTAAATAATCATTTGGATTCATACTTCACTCACATCCCATCAAATAATTATTTATTCAACTCATGAATCTGGTTTCGCGTATGGAAAAAGGGGACAGATTTATTTAAATTAAACAAAACACTTTAACTAAATAAATCTGTCCCCTTTTCCTTTTCGTCCCCTTTTCCTTTTTCCGCATTCCCGCCCTCTGAAAAACTTAATCAAAAAGTTACGTACAGCCCCTTTTTTTCAATGACTGCTTGTTCAAGAAGGTCCTTATACCCTTTTATATCATCCAGCAGGTGAATTTCGACTTGGCGCTCAACTTCTATAAGTTTACGCAAACTTTCGCCCACGTCATCTTCAGACTGAAAGTAAGAACCCATTTTCCCAGGATCAAAAAAATTGCCATTTACTGTTAATGGCAAGCCCAACAAAGGTGAAAATTCGAACGTTTTCACATTCGAGATCAGGTCTTGAAAATTTTCCCACTCACCACCTAACCCCTGATCATCTTTAGGCGAATAATATTTAGTTAGCGCAAAATCACCATATTGGTGAACATCTCTATCTTCAATCATGTCTTCCCACTTCTCATCCAGTGGTTCGCCTTCGTAAGGATCAACTAAAATACTTTTATTAACTATAATAAAGCTTCTAATTTTATCAAAATCTCCCGAACACAAAGAGGACTCCAGCATTGGCTTAAGTTCGCGAGCGAACGTGCCGAAATCAAAAATAAATGCTTTATGTTCGAAGCTCATGACTTAATACTCCTAGTGATTTTTTGGCAGAAATTCATGCAGCGAATATAAATCTGTCCTTACGCGGAAAAAATGGGACAGATTTATTTAAATCACAAAACACCTCGATCAAATAAATCTATCCCCTTTTCCCCTCACTACTTTTTCTCTTGGCACAAATAATCAGTGCGCTGCACGCCGTTCTATCAGAGAAACGATGTAATGCAGCCGCTCCAAGATAAAATCAGAAAAGTTTGATGCCAAAATATCAACCTCATCTAGCTCAGAACTAATCTCTACGATTTGCCAATCTTTCTTTGCGTCGAAAGCATACAGTACGTCACTCGAGTTCCCGCCGAATACGTACATACCCTCAGAACCTTCTATTTCTCTACCACATAGAGTCGAATATTTTTCCGGACCATCATCAAGATGAAAGGCTGCGTCCAGCTCACCAAAACCAAACTCTGTGAGAAACTCCAGATAGTCATTGGGGGCATTCTGCCGATCCGACTCATCGACGTTACATAACGCCGCATTCACGTCAGTCACCCGGTAGCCGTAATTGCCCTCATAGTCATCAGAGGACATTATGGAATCAATCAATAATTCTAGCACTTTTTTATTTTTCATAATTATTTACCAAAAATCAAAAAAAGGGGATAGATTTATTGAAATCAAACAAAACACTTCAATTAAATAAATCTGCGCCCTTTTCCTCTTAAATATCTCTCCTTTCTTTTTTGCGCAAAAAAAATAGCACTACTCGTAACCGCCTCTTATTTGTTTACTTTGCTAAAACATTGTAAACAAAGTCATTTATAGCTATTCGATCAGATTCATTTTTCGCAAACCGCTCTAGTACCGGAATCAGGTAATAGAGCATCAAATTACTTCTGGCTGGATCCTTTGGCACAGCGCTCTTGACACATAAAATCATTAGTTTAATCGACATGACTGAGGCAAACGCCTCATATCCTTTACCGCTTGAAAAAGGGGCATTCTTAAAATAGTAATCAGCCAGCAGTTTTTGTTCGGGCTTCTTCCAAGATCGGTGAGGTAGAAGTACCAACGCCTCACTCCAATTTCCAGAATCGATAGGATACTCACTCATCAGCCAAGCTGCGGCCTGTTCAGAGCTCATCTTCAGCATTTCTTTGCAAAGTGACGTTAACCGAGCGTCCATATCAAACCTATTTTCTTGGATTGAATGATTGATCCGGCAAACCTGAAAATAGTGAAAATAGGGGTCAGACCATCACTATACGCTTTTGCATTAATCAAGGTCTGCCCCCCTATTTCTCCCTGTCCAACTCACGTTACTCCTATAAAAACTTCGTACAAGGTATCCGGAGGTGCCTGGACCCGCTTAAAGTCTGATAAAACAACATCAGCAGCTTCGGAAATATCAACCTGCTTAATTGTTTCTATTTGACTACTGTCTGAAATTGAAAATACAATCTTTTTAGAATTGCAAATCGAAATAATTTCAAAAATTGCCGCTAATAGAATTTCAACTCTTTCTATCGGATCACTAGGGAACCCAATATCCGAATACAGCGGATCATACTGATTATAATCCGTCAAATACGTGGCATTGGGATACCCAGGTCTATCTCCAATTAAAAAAACAAAGGTTTTTTTCACTTGGCAATAAGCAAGATGGATAATCAAACAACTCAGAACTGCTAATTTTGAATATCCCAAGATCGCTTTCTGAAATATACTTATCTAAAGCCGTCCAAGCTTCCGGGCTGGGCGGCGGAAAAACATACCCACATACATCATTCGACATGCTGATACCTTTTCATCTAAAATCCAAGGCCCGATCACTTTTCCGTCAGCACTTACTTATCGATAATACTGCTTATCAACAAATCTCTACTGCTATATTCTATTTTATCAAAAGGGACGGCTTTATTTAAATTAAATAAAGACAATCAAATAAATCTGCCCCCTTTGCCGCAGTCCTTTGCACCTAGCCCTTCTCAACCATTTTTAAACGCACAATCATTACTCAACCGAAAGAAATTATTCTTTTTTCTAAAAAGTCGATAAAGTTTTTCGCATACAAACTGGAAGTTTGATCAGAAAGATCAAGCCTATAAACAGGATACTCCCCATCATTAAGACCATCGTCCGTGGCAAAATAAAATGATTCCCCTGCACCCGGCGGCTCACAGATAAATAGCCTTTCCTTCCCACACAACCCATTTCGACCGTTAACGATTGACATATAAACGATATCACCACCCCTTACACTATCAAAATCCATTTCGTAGATACTATAAATCTCTTCCCCAGATATTTCACCGCCAGAATAACACTTCAGCCACCATTTATAGCTATCAGGCAACTTCAACCCAAGACGAGTTTCAGCTTTATAAATCCACTCATCAGCAATCCCGTCACCATAATCAGCGAACTCAACGAAATCCGACTCTTTAATAAGATTAATTATTCTCGAATATTCCACGTCTAATTACTCCCCGCTCCGAGCCCGCAACTTCCAATAATCCGACTGATAAGAGTTAAACTCTTTAGCCTGCTTTGTCAATGTTTTTGCATTTAAATCCGTAGGAACTGAAACATAATCAGTCGTAGGGCTTCTGTATTCTGCAGAGTCCTTGTAACGAGTATACCTAAAGCTTTGAGCGGCATTGGATGGGACATGAAGAACACTGCTATTCTGGCTATGGAAAACAGAACCAACTTCTGCAAGCGAACCACGAGTGCCAGCGAATCCATTAACTTCAGTTTGCGAGAGATGATGTAACTCAACTGATTTCCCATCATACCCAATTGGTGCTCGACCCGAGCCCATCCTCTCAAGGTTTGAGCCTTGAACAGTTTTACCTCGTACTCTCCAGGTCGACACGGCCTCTGGGTCAAAGAGGTCGTTACGTTGATAAACAGTCCTATCTAGAACTGTTGTTTTATTCCAAAAAACACCAGCTTTAGGCGTTGTACTTGCAACATCACTAACCGCCGCCGTGCCCGTACCAGCAGAACCTGGCCCTTTTGCACCCACCTTGTTTACAGTAGCGAGCTCTCCAGCTAATTGACCACTGAAGTATTTACCCGCTCCGCCAAACAAAGCCGCCTGAGCTGCAGATTTCACCGTCCCCCACGCTAGATCAGACGTTGCACTCGACTCTCCCGGAAAACTTTCAGGATAAAAAGACGCCGCAACCCTATCGGGCTCGCTGGACTTGAAGTCCGCCGTAATCTGGCTGGCGGAATCCCAAGCTCCGACCATTGAGGTGGTGCCCAGGGCTCCCAACCCAAGTGGTACGGCACATGTCACGATACCAACGCATGCGGGTGACGAAACCAACATTCCCGCATAGGCCGCAGCCCCTCCCGTAAGGCCAAGGGCGGTATCTTTACTAGCGCCAACAACCTGCACAGCCTTGCCATGCGCGTTGAGCGTGTCGTCGCTCCAGTCCTGAAAACTACGCCCGCCAAATTGGCCGGTTGCTTCCAGCAAGGCGATCTCCGCACCAAAAGTGGCGCCGCGATCTTGGAGCTCCTTGAAATCCTTATAAGACGGATCGTTAGTCGGGATCGACTCTGCGCAACTAACCAAAGCGCAAGCCGCTGCGTTCAAACGATCAGCTTTTTCTGGATGGAACCGACGTTGCTCATCCAACGCATCAGTTTGAGACTTGTGAAGTTGATGATTGTATTGCGTGGCGTTTTTCGCCACCCATATGCCCTTCTCTAGCTTACTGGCATCACCGTCCGCTTGAGACGCAGCCGCGAGCAGGCCCACCAGTTGGGAGCTCATGCTTAGAAGGTTCTGATCACCTTTAACCAAATCATTCAGATGCCCAACCAGAGCTTCATTGGCCCCTGCTGCCAAAGCGCCAGTTTTGAAGTCGCCTCCAGTAATCTCGGCAAGAAGCCCACCCACCATCGCGTGGATAGCGATTTTCTGTGGTGTACCGGTGGCGTATACATCCTTCGTATAGTCACCAACTGCATTGAAGCTGGCAGCTGCAAGGGTATTGAACAGCGCGTTTTTCAACGCATCTCCTGCGCTGCCGCCTTGACCCAATGCCTTATTGAGTAAGGTCGACGTGCCGCCTTGCAGGACCTGGTTTCCTGCAAACTGCCCCACACCCGACCACGTATTGAGTGCAGGGCCCGTAACTTTGCCGGTCACCGTATCGGTAGTGGTACCCGTCCATCCGTCGAAATATGAGGAGGTCAGGCCAGCTGTAACACTTGATACGGCATAGCTTTTCAGATTGTCTGAGGAGGTCACGTCCTTCAGGGTTGCACCCAGATTGCCCCCGTTGTTGATGAAGCTGACTGCGCTGTTACTGGCTACCGAAGTCAGCGCAGCAGAGGCCATCACATTGCCCCATCCCGCAGCTACGAAGCTGCCCGTCGTGGCCGAGATGCCTCCAGCAGCCATGGCCGTTCCGGTACCAGCGGTTCCGGCACCGGCAAATGCGGTTCCCAACGCTCCACTCGCGGCTCCCGCAGTCAGCGCCGTAACTATTATGATGATCGCCAGCATCGCCCCTTGGCCCAGGCTCGAGTGGCTGTACTTGAACGAGTCATGCAGCTCCTGCACATGCCGCCAATCCACATCCCCACGCTTCTCGGCTTCTTTCAACCAAGCCAACTGCGGATCTGCCTTGACCATCACATCAATCGTTTGGCTAACCGTGTTCTGATCAATCTGCTTGATATCGATCTTCAGCCCATCAACAGCCTTGATCGCCAATTCGCCCTGCGCCTTCAGCTCACTCTGGCGCAACGTCTCGTCGGTATAACCCTTACCCTTGGCGCTCGTCCAAGCCAGGTCGCTCTTACTCTTCTCGTGGCTCTCTTGATGCAGGTCTTTAACCGCTTCAAACGTCACTGCGCCGCCGCTGGCTATCGTCAGGTCATTACCGCTGTCGAGTTTGGCGCGCTGATACAACTGGTCGCCGCCACTGACAAGCGATAAGTCACCCCCCGTCTTGATCTCAGTGCCAACGTTGGTAACGCGAGTCACCTCATCGCGCTTGGTCTCCTTCGCGCCCCAGCCGCCCTTCTTTTTCATGTCGTAGAGGGTGTAAGTGCTGTCCTGCGCCGCCAACAAACTCAACTTATCCCCGCTATACAGATAAGCCTCATTCCCCGCACTGATCTTGCTCGCCACTATCGTGGTGTCACGCCCGGCCTGGCTGACAAAATCCCCGCCCGCCGTCAGCACGCTGGCCACTTGGGTAGTCTGCTCATCCGCCGTCTTGATGCGTTTCTTGCCGTGCTTTTCCTTGCCGTCGACGTTGTGCATGTCGCTGACCGACGCCACGTTGAAGTCGCGCCCGGCCTGGATGTTCAGGTCTTTGCCGGCCGTGGCCGTGCTGCCGATGATGTTTACGTCCTGCCCGGCCTTCAGGTTGATATCGCCACCCGCCGTGACGCTGGCGGCGAGGTTTTTGACGTCGGTGGTAACGGTGGATTTTTCGCCGCCGTCGCGGGTTTCGTGTTTCACGCGGGTGTCACTGGCAGCGATCAGGTTGAGGTCGCGGCCGGCGGTGAGGTTGGCGTCTTTACCGGCGGTGAGTGCGCCTCGGTTGGTGAGGTCGCGGCCAGCGTCCATGGCAAGGTTTTCGCGAGCGACGATGGTGCCGGCGCTGGCGTCGGTGAGCGTGCGCATGCCGACGCCGTCACGCACTTGAATTGCGGTGTTGTCGTTGGTGATGTCGCCTTTGAGGGCGGCGAGGCTGACCTGGTTGCCGCGAATTTCGCCGGCCATGGCGTTGCGGATGCTGTCTTGGGCCAGCAGGCTCAGGTTGTTGCCGGCTTCCATCAGGCCGCCGGTGTAAATGCTACCGCTGCTGACGGCGGAGAGGTTGTTGCTGGCGCGCAGGGTGCCGACGTTGATCAGGTCGCCGCCGGTGACCAGGTTGAGGTCGCGGCCCTGGATCAGGCTGTTGCCGCGCACGTTGCGTGATTCGGCCTGGGCCAGGTAGAGCACCGGCACGAGGACGGTCTGGCCGTCGACCACGCGGTTTTCCATCCACACGATGTCGTGGGTCAGGGCGCCGATTTGCTGGCTGGTGAGCGTCACGCCGAGGCTCAGGCGCAGGGCGTCTTTGCTGGCGAGGCCGTTGTCCATCAGGTAGCGGAACTGGTCGGCGTCACTGTAGAGGCCACCGGCGAGGAAGCGTTGGCCGGTTTGCGCGAGGACGGCGTCGCGGATCAGGCGCGTTTCGTACTGGCCGTCACCAAGGCGGCGCCAGGCGTTGTCGCTGTTGTAGCCGAGTTTGCCGAGCAGGTAGTCGGAGCTGAAGAAGCCCGAAGCGGTGGCAAATTCTGGGTTGGTCTCGATCAGGTAATGGCTGGTCGGGTCCGGGTTTTTGACGAACAGGCCGTAGTCGCCCTTGGGCGTCTGGAAGTACGGCGAGGTGGTCGGGTCAACCGCGGCGAACGGCGTGCCGGTGTAGTCCACGGGCACGAAGCCGCCGCCGGGGGCGACGCTGGCAACCGGCAACACGCTACCGGCGGCTTGGGCGCTCGGGTCGTTGGCGTGTTTGCTCAGGTTGATGTTGATGCCGCCCACGGGGATGCCGGTCTGGTCGCCGCCCAGGGTGCCAGTCAACTGCGCCAGGGTGTTGTTATGCAGCGTGCCGTTTTGCAGGGTGCGGGTGACGTTGAGGTTGACGGTGCCGCCCGCTTGAATCGTGGCGGCGTAGCCTGGGCCGCCGTTGTCGGTCCAGGTGGTAACGTCGCTTGATTGGGCGAAAGGCCAGCTATTGGGTGAGCGGTTTTTCAGTTCTTCGAAACGCGCCTTGTCGAAATGCCCAGCCGCCGTGGCCGCATTGAACGCGGGAACGTCGATATATTGCATGCTTTCAAACAAATCGTCGGAAACGTGACCTGGCGTGCTGACAACAAGCGTGCGCTGCCCCGTGCGCGTCGCGGCGCCCTGGTTCAGCAGGTCACCGGCGGTGATACTCAGGTCGCCATTGGCGGCCATGAGGCTGTAGCGATTCTGCACATTGTCGCCTTGCACCAGCATGTTTTTGCCAGCCACCAGGCGCGCCGCTACCGAATCCTTGGTCGCCGCCTCAAGGTACGTCTCGTAGATCGTGATCTCGCCACGCTCCCAGTTGTCGCTCTCGCCGCAGTGCTGGTGACAGATCCAACTCAGGCTGCCGGTGGTCAGCGTCTGCCCGAGTTCGAATGCGTCTTTGGCGTTTTCGATAAAGCCTGCATTGATGCCGATGGAGCCTTCGCTTTCCACGGTGCCGGAGCGGTTGCTGAACAGCACCGCTTTGCCGCCATCCACCGCTGCAAAACTCAAGTTGCCTTTGCTGTAGACGTCGCCATAGAGGTTGCTGAAACCATTGGCGCGCAGGGTCATATCGCCGCCGCTGAACACCAGCGAGTCGGCCGCGTTGGTGATGCCGTTGACGGCGGTAAGGTTCACCGCGCCTTGGGCGCCGAGGGTGCCACGGTTGTCGATTTGCGCTGCGGCGATATCCAACTGCTGACGCGCGGTGAGGAAGCCGAGGTTATCCAGGGTGCCGCCCAGTTTGAGCTGGGTGTTCACGCCCGCGAGCCGCCCACCGTTCTGGCTGAGGTTATTCGCCGCCACCGCCAGCGTTTGCAGGGCCGACACACGGCCGCTGTTGGTCATGTCGCCGGTGGTGATGTTCAGATCACCGTCGCTGAGCAGTTCGCCGCCGTTGTTCAGGCTGGCCACGTCGAGGATCAGGCCCTTGCCGCTGGCCATGCGGTCGCCCGCCTTGAGGGTCAGGCCCTGGGCGCTTTTGTACGTGAGTACTTCATTGAGTTGCACACGCCCCAGGCCATCGACGTTGCCGAATGCCCAGTCGGCGCTGCCCATGCCATTGATGGTGCCCTGGCCGCCGGTGAGGCTGGCGGTGTTGAGGTGGAACAGGCCCAGGCCTGCGTGCTGCAATTGACCGGACGTGTTGTTCAAGCTGGCAGCGTCGAGGCTGAAAGCGTGGGTGCCGAATTCGAGGATGCCGCTCGCGTTGTTGAGTGCGCCGCTGAGGTTAAGGCGGCTGTTGGCACCGGCCAGCGCACGCACTTGCCCGCCGGCGCTGTTGTCGAGGTTGCCGCCGGTGAGGGTCAGGCCTTCGTTGGCTTCGATCAGGCCGCCGGTGTTGGTCAACGTGTCGCGCGAGGTCAGGTTGAGCTGTTTGCCACTGAGCTGGCCGCCCGCGCTGTTGTCGAAAGTGTTGCCGCTGACAGTCACCTGCTCTTTACCGAACAACTTGCCGCCCCGGTTGGCCAAGGCCTCGACGGTCAGTTGCAGGTTGCCGACCAGGCTGGCCATCAGGCCACCGCCGCCGTTGTCTGCCGTGTTGGCGGTGACGGTCAGGGTGTCGCCTTGCACGGTGCCGCCGGTGTTATCCAGGCTGCCGGTGTCCAGCTGGGTGTGCGCGCCGCCACTCAGGATCAGGCCTTTGCGGTTCGACACGTCCTGGCCGCTGTAGCTCAGGCCCTGGTTGCCGGCCAGCAGTTGCCCGGCGTCGTTGTTCAGGTGTTGCGCGGTGATGTCCAGACGGTTGCCGCGCAAGGTGCCGCCGCGGTTGTCGAGGGTGGTGAGGGCCTGGACCAGAATGCTGCGCTCACCGGCATCGAGGGTGCCGCCGGCGTTGGTCAACAGGTCGCTGACGTTGAAGGTGATGTCGCCGCCATCGCTGACCAGCGCGCCTTTGTTGCTGTTGGTGAAGGTCTGTGCGGTGAGGTCGACCGATTGGCCGAGCAGGACGCCAGCGCTGTTGTCCAGGCTTTCGCCGTGCAACTGCAAAAGGCCTTCGCTTTGAATGCGGCCTTGAGCGTTGAGCAGTTGGCCCGGCCCTTTGAGCGACAGGCTCACCCCTTGCGCACCACCGGCCAGCAGGCCTGCGTCGCGGTTGTCGAGGCCAGAGGCGCGCACGTCAAGTTTGTCACCCAGCACGCGCCCGGCGCGGTTGTCGATGTCACCACCGGTCACGTCGAGCAGCAGTTGCTGGCCGACGATCACGCCGCTTTGGTTATTCAGGTTGGCGGCGTGCAGTTCGATGTCGCCCTGCCCGGCTTGCAAGCGGCCCTGGGCGTTGTTGAGCTGTTGGGCGGTGACGAGGGTCAACTTGCCGGTGTTGGCGCTCAGCACGCCATTGGCGTTGCTGCTGAGGCTGCCAGCGTTGAGGCTGAGGTCAGAGCTGGCCTGGGCGAACCCCTGGCTGTTGTTGAAGGCATTCGCGACGTTGAGGTTCAGCGCGCCGTTGTCCGCCTGGATCAGGCCCTTGAGGCTGTTGTCGAGGTCGCGGGTGTTCACCGTCAGCGCGCCGGCCACCATCACGCCGTTCTGGTTATTGAGGTTGCCGGCATACACCGTCAGGTCGTTGGCGACGACTTGGCCGCCCGCGTTGTTCAAGTCGGTACTGACCAATACCAGATTACCGCCGGCCATTTCGATGCGGCCCTGGCGGTTGTCCAGTGAAGCGCTGTTGAGCGTGGCGGACTGGCCTTCACCGAAGCGAATCAAGCCGCCGAGGTTCGCAACAGCCGGTGCGCTGATCGCCAGGTTCTGCTCGCCGTACAGCCGAGCCGTGGCGCCCTGGTTGGTCAGCCTGGCCGTGCTGACGCTCACGGTTTTACCTTGAATGATGCTGCCTTGGTTGGTCAGCGCTTGTGCGGCGGTGATTGCCAGGGAACGGCTGGCGAGCAGGTTGCCGGTGGTGTTCACGGTTTGCGTGTTAATCGCCAGGTCGCCGCTGGCGTTGCGGCTGTTGTCCGGCGCCACGCCTGCTTCGATGATGCCGGCGTTGGTCACGCTGGCCGCGCTGAGATCAATACGCTGGCCGGCGGCGATGCTTTTCTGGTTGACCAGGGCTTGGGCGCTGGTCACTTGCACATTCCCGGTGGCGTAGACCTTGTCAGTGAGGTCGACGCTCTGCGCGGTGACCTTGACGTTACCGGTGGCAGCGGTTTGCGCCATGCTCAGGTGGCCGTTGGCATCCAGCTGGATGTCACCGCCGCTGGCCGCCAGCGTGCCGTCGAGCTTCACGCCCACACCGGCTTCGGTGCCCACCAGTTTGATCGCGCCAGCGTACATGCCGCCCAGGGCTGAGGAGTCGATCGCCAGTTCAGGTTTGGCGCTGCCGTCATCGGCGCGCGGGGTGGCGGCCAGGGTTTTCGCATCGACGTCGTTGCGCCCGGCGATCACGGCCAGTTCTCGGGCATTGATCTGTGCGTTGATCTTGGCCGAGCGGGTGATGATTTCGAAGCGGTCGACGTTGCTCGCATTCAGGCCTTCGCCGTCGATGGTCACGGCGCCGCCGTCGACCTGGTAGCGCTGCAACTGCCCGCTGGCGTCGAGCACCGGTTTGCCGGTGGTGAGGGTCACGTTGGGCGTGTTGATAAACCCGCAACCGCTGCACGTCACGCCGTAGGGGTTGGCGACGATGACCTTGGCCGCCTGCCCCGCCACTTCGGTGTAACCGCGCAACTGGCTGGGGCTGCCGCCGTTGACTTCGTTGAGGATGACGCTGGCGGCGCCGCCCTTGAGGTTGGGGTTGCCGACGATGTAGCCGCCCAGCTGGGTGTTTTGTACCGCGCCGGTGGCGTTGTTGAGGATCACGCCGTTGGGGCCGACGTTGTAGTCCTTGAACTGGTTGTGGGACAGGCCACTGCCATTGGGCGTGGCGATGTTCACCACGGGCACGCCATTGCCGGCTTGGCCGACGGTGGTACCCGGCGCACTCACCACAATGCCTTCGGCTTGCGCCAGCAGCGGCTGCCAGAACAGCGCGTTGGCGAGGATCAGCACCAAGCCGCGTTTGGGCAGGCCGAAGAACGAGTCTCGCGGCTTCAGCGCAGCAGAAGGTTGGCGGGCCAGAAAGGCAAAGTGGCGAACATCCATTGTCAAATTCTCGATGTAACGGGGCGTTGAATTACAGGAAGAAATCCATGCGGAAGTAGATCGGCGCTTCGCGCTCGCTCATCACTGCCGGGCGTTCCAAAGAATGCGCAAAGGTCACGCTGGTGCTGACGTATTTGCCACGGGCGAATAACTCCAGAGAGTTGCTCGAGACCCGGCCGTGCACTTCGCCGTTGTAGCGGCCGTTGCTGATCACGCCCTGGTCGTAGCCGACGCTGGCGCCGTATTCGGCAAAGGCGGGGCGCATCCAGTCCCAGGTCACCGGGCGGGCCCAGCGCACGTCGTTGCGCCAGTAGCCGCCGCTGTCGCCGGTGAGCTGCTGGTCTTTGAAACCGCGTACCGAGGAGGAGCCGCCAAGGCTCATGCGCTGCGGGCTGAACAGCACGTCTTCGCTGCGTTGGCCGGTGGCCAGGCTGGAAAAACTGAACGACTCCCCCCACAACGAAAACGGCTGCAGGTAGCTGACGGTGGCGGTGTATTTGCGGTAGCGCGGGTTGGGGTTCAGATCGCCAAACTGGTTACGGCCTTGATGGCTGTTTTGCGCATCGAAAGCACCAATACCGTTTTGCATGCCGAGGTCGAGGTTGACGAAAGCGTTGCCGATGCGTCGGCCGTGGTTGATGCCCAGTTGCAGCTCGCTCAGGCGGTTGCTGCTGTTACCGAGGCGCTCATCGTTGATGTAGTTGTTGGTGCGCAAATGCGCGACCCCGGCGTTGAGCGAGGTTTTGCTCACGTCGTCGCGATGGATCACCCGCTCGGCGCGAAACTGGTGGTTCTCGTTGTCACCCGACTGTTTGAACTTGAAGGTGTCTGCATCGCCCACGGCGCGGTAATCGCTCTGGCTGTAGGTGTAACTGAAGTTCCACCAGCCCCACGGCAGGTTGTAGTAGAGCATGCTGTTTTTCGAGGTTTTCTGATGGTCACTGACCGCATCGTGGCCGCCACGCAGCACCAGTTGGTCGGCGAGGCCTAGCGGGCTGTCCCACTCAAGGCCCGCACCCCATTGCTGTTCGCCGGTGCTTTTCTGGCCGTCGTTATTGCGCGACAGGCTGGCGCGCCAGGGCTTTTGCGGGGTGTTCTTGACCACCACGTCGCTGCCGCCGATCTGGCGGCCGGGGGTCAGCTCCATTTGTGCTTGCTTGGAGGGCAGGCGGTTCAACTGGTCCACCAGTTGCTCGACTTCGCGCAGGTTGAGCGCCTCGCCGACCTTGCCGGGAAAGGCCATGGCCAGTTCGCGGTCGGTCACGCTGCTGCCGTCGGCGCTTTTCAAGGCCTCGAGTTTGCCTTCGACCACCAGCACCTGCAGGTGGCCGCTGGAAAGGTCCTGCTGCGGCAGGTAGGCGCGGCTGGTGACGCGGCCTTTGGCGATGTAGTAATCGGTAATGGTCTTGAGCAGTTCATTGAGCTGCGACACGCCCAGGCACTGGCCGATGTAGGGCTTGAGCAGGCGCTCGCGGTCCGGGGCGGGCAAGCTGTCGGCGCCCTTGAGCTCGATGTCTTTGATCGGGAAGCAACGCGTGTCCACCGGCACGGCCGGAGCCTGGGGCTTGGCTTCTTTACCGGGCAGTTCCTTGAGTTCTTCAAGACGGCGCTGCTGCTCTTCGAGCAGGCGGTTTTGCCGATCGCGGATCAGGTCTTGATCCCCTGGCGTGGGGGCGGCGTTTGCACTGTTCAGGCTCATGTAAGCGAGCAGGAAAGTGCACAGCAAATACCGAGTCCGTGGTAATAACGAAGACATGTTCGATCCGTCGAAATTCAAGGGGCGGCAAACTAACATCGAACTTCCGCAGGTCCAAGGCGCTGGACTAGTTGGACTTTCGCACTAATAAAGTTTGTAAGCCGTTGATAAATAACAAAAACAAATTATCAAAAAAGCGTTACAGCCCATTTCTGGAATTTTTAATCCGACAGGCGGCAACTGTTTTGATAGCGATTCGACAAATAGCTGATTGAACGCCATTATTTGGCCATCAACTAAGCGTCGAGATAGGTTAGTACCGGGGAATACAGAAAAGTTCGCGGGTATTTTGTGAATTGGATCCCATTTATCGGAATGCCAGGCGAAGCAGGTCGATGATCGTTCCCACGCTCCGCGTGGGAATGCAGCCACGGACGCTCCGCGTCCAGAATTTCGCGATTATCTCAAGCCATGGGAGGTGACGCGGAGCGTCACAAGATGCATTCCCACGCAGAGCGTGGGAACGATCGGTCTTCTAACCGGCGCCTTTGTCTTTTTCTGCGCCCGGCACCAGGGCCAGGCCCGGGCGCTCCACGTCGCGAGAAACGTGGGATTTAACGTCTTCCACACCGCCCTCTTCGTCGTTGTGGATCACCAGCACACCCGGCTTGCGAAACTGTTCCAGGTGGCCGTCGCCCAGGTTAAAACTCTCACTCAAACTTTTGTCGCTGAGCGCATCCGCCTCAGCCCGGCGCTGGGCGAACTTGCGCCCTCGGCGCTGTTGATAACGTGCCCAGCTGATCAGGATGACTGCGTTGAACAGCGCGATCCACAGGTAGATCTGCAAGGTGTTGAGCGCGGCGAAAATCGGCGCGTCCAGGCGCGGGCCGCCGTGGGTCTCGAGCATGGCGCTCATGCCGCGCGCGAGCAGCCAGACCAGCCCGGCCCAGGCGAGCAGTGTCAGCAGCACATCGATGATCCACATCAGTGTGTTTTGGCGAGTTCTGACCAGTTTCATGATCACGCCTCCTCTTCGCGGGGTTTGATACCGCGGTCCGGGCTGACCCAGCGCGCGCGTTTCTGATGCTGGTTGAACAGCACCTTGGGAAAGCTGACCAGGGTGGTGAACAAACTGACCAGCCAGAACACCATCGGGTACCACACGGTCCAGAACAGGGTCTTCCACAGGTCTTTTTCGTAGCGCCGGTCAATCAGGATGCTCACCGCAAACTGCAGCAGGCACACCATCGCCAGCACCAGGCCGGTAAACGCCGGTGGCATCAGCGACTCCACGGCAATGGCCTGCGGCAGCACCATGAATTTGCCCAGGCCCCAGAAGATCACTGACAGCAGAAAGGTGAAGGCCCAACCGGTGGACAGGCAGTATTCGAACAGCAGCGGCCACAGGTAGCGATGGCGCCATTGCCAGATGCCACGGATGTTCTTGAACAGCACTTCGGCGCCGCCCTGGGCCCAGCGCAGACGCTGCTTCCACAGGCCGCCGACGGTTTCCGGCATCAGGATCCAGCACAGTGCGCGGGGCTCGTAGAAGATGGCCCAGTGATCCAGCTGCAGCTTCCAGCTCACATCGATGTCTTCGGTGATCATGTCGGTGGACCAGTAGTCGATGCGGTCCAGCGCCTTTTTGCGAAACGCCACCACCACACCCGACACCGTAAAGATCCGGCCAAACACGCGCTGGGTGCGCTTGATCAAGCCGATGATCGAGGAGAACTCGCCCACCTGCACCCGGCCAATCAAGGTCGAACGCGTGCGGATACGCGGGTTGCCGGTCACGGCGCCCAGGCGCGGGTTATCGAGCATCGGCGCAACCATATAAGCCGCCGCGTTTTTGTCGAGCAAGGCATCGCCGTCGATGCACACCAGGTACTCGCTGCGTGCCGCCACGGCGCCCATGCGTAAGGCCACGGCCTTGCCCTGGTTTTGCGCCAGGTGCAACACGCGCAGGCGTGGGTGCTGCAAGGCCAGGGCGTCGAGCACCTCAGCGGTGTTGTCTTTGGAGCCGTCGTTGACCGCGATCACTTCGATGTTCGGGTACAACTGGTCCAGCGCGGCATGCATGGTGTCGGCAACGTTATCGCCCTCGTTGTAGCAAGGCACGATGATCGAGATCAGCGGGTTGCCGGCCAGCGTCGGCGCCGGTGTGTCTTCCTTCCACGGCCAGTGGCGCTCCCAGTGCAGCCAGAAGTACAGGCCGCCGGCGATCCACAGCGCCGACATGAACAGCGGGTAGAAGAACACGAAGTCCATCAGGAACTGCCCGGTGACCAGGAAAATCAGGCCAAGGGGCACACCCAACACCAGCGCCAACACGAATAAAGCCAGGATTCTGTCGAACATGGTCAAGGGTTCCATTGGTTGGAAAGGGCCGGACGTACCGTCTTCAGGTCCGGGGAATTTTCCAGGAAGTTGTCCGGGTAGTAGCCAAAACTCCTGACCCCCTGGCGTTTGAGCACACCCATCCATTCAGCCATCTGCGCGCCGTCGATGTTTGGCGCGTCTTTCGTGCGCCAGTCTTTGGCTTGCAGTTCAAACACGGTGCGCTGCAACGCGCCGGGCCGTGCCTTGACGGTGGCCACGAGTTTTTCAAGCCACGCATTGGAGTTCTTCAGCGTCTCGCCTTCCATCAGCGGCATGGCCATCGGCGCGGTCCAGTCGTAGGTCTGGAGGAAATCATCAAGGTTCTGCGCGAACCAGGTTTCGCTGGCCGGGTTGAGCATCGGCTCGGCGAAGATATTGCGCGCGGTCTGCACCTGTGGCCCACGGATGGCGCGGACCTTGGCGGTCAGCTCCTGGGTGAAATCGATCAGGTAGCGGCTCTTGAAGCGGGTCCAGCGTTGCATCACGGCCGGTTCGGCGCGCAGTGCGGCGATGCTGCTCGGCAGGCCGTTGGCGGCGTAGGCCTTGAGCGCTGCGGGGCTGGCGTCTTCGAAGTCGGAGAACAGCGCGTCATCGTGGAACAGCACACCGTCAATCGAGGTGTTGCGCGCGAGGTCTTCGTAGATCTCGCCGATCTGCTGGCGCACCTTCGGATCAAACGGCGACAGGCGTTTGTACTGGTCCGGGTCGATGCCGACCTGCCCGGTTTTCGGGTCCCAGCGGGTGACGCGCGGCAGCGCCGGGTCGAGGGCAAAACTGAGCACCGGCATCCAGGCGTAAATGGCCACATGGCCACGGGTGCGCAGCTGCCAGGTCACGCGGTTGAACAGGTCCTGACGCACCGGCAGGTGGCGGTTGGGAAAATACAGCGAGTGCACCAGGCCGTCGCCCTTGGGGTCGGCGAACGCTTGCAGGAACACGGTGCTGGCGCCCATGTCGACCACGCGCTGGATCAACTGATCGAGGTTGCGCGCCTCTTGGGCCGGGTCCGGATCGTAGACGTTGTCCAGGTCCACGTGCAGCACGCGCATGGAGGTCTTGGACTGAGTGCCGACGATGGCGTTGGCGTAGTGCTCGCCATCCGGGTCGGAAGCCACCAGGAAACGCGGGCTGCTTTGGAGGTTGGCGAGGTCGTCAAGGCCGTCGTCCAGGGTCAGCGACATCTGATAGCCCTGCTCGCCCACTACCGCGAGTGAGGTGCCATCGGCGGCGCCATAAGGCCACACCCAAACGCGCGGCGCCTTGCCGGTGACCGCACGCAGTTTGTTAGTGATGGCGGTCACGTCGGCCCGCATGCGTGCCTGGAATTGGGCTTCGGTTTCGTATTTGCCGGTGGTGGCGTCATAGCGACGGGTGGCGGCAGCCGGCTCCAGGTTGCCCTGCGGGTTGGCCAGGATGCCGGTGTGGCTGGCGTCGGTGTGGGCGGCGATTTCCACGAGGTTCGACTTGGAAATTTCGCGCACCTGTTCCCAGGTCAGGAAGTCGGACCGGGCCCGGGGGGTGCCGGCAAAGTCGACGGGTTTGTTCAGCGGCGTGTCAATCCAGTAGCCCACAGGCGCCAAAATGGCGGGCCAGTTGTAGGCGCGCAGAATTGGCAGCACACGGGTGTAAAAGCTTGAATAGCCGTCGTCGAAACTGAGCATTACGGCCTTGGGCGGCAACTCTCGCCCGCCGCTGCGCGCGGCCAGGATCTGGTCGACGCTGACCGGCTGGTAGCCGTTCTCGCGCAGCCAGGCCAACTGGTCGATCAAACGCTCGGTGCGCACCGCCACCACCGCCTGATCCGGGTCGCGGTCTTCGATGTCGTGGTAGGCGATGCCCAAGAAGTGGTTTTTCGGCCACGGCGTTTCATTGGCCGGAGTCGGCCGCTCGGCGGGGGGCGTGTAAGGCGCGGGCTGCTGGGCGCAAGCGCTGGCGAGCACTACACCCAGGACCAGTAAGCAACGGCTGAGAACAGTCATGGTCAGGCTCTTCTAGAAACGGTAAGTGAGGTCGATGAGCAGGCGCAGATCGCGTTCGCGATCGCCGTCATACGGGCGGCTGATCAGGCTCAGGTTGGCGCCGACGTCCAGTACGTCATTCCAGCGAAAACGTTGGCCGTAGCCGATCAAGCCGACGCCTCCCGTGGAGTAATCCTTCTGGCTATACGTACCCGCGCCGAGTTGGAACTGCTGACTCCACTGGGTTTCGTAGCGGCGATAGAGCACATGATTGACCGTGACGGTGGGCAACACGCTGAGGTCGGACTTGGGGTTGAAGTACACCGTGTCGTCCTTGGTGTTGCGGCTGGCACCGACTTCCAGGCCCAGGTCCACTTGCACGTGCGGCGAGCTGTAGATGCCCTGGCGACCGGTGAGCAAGGCTTCGAGCCGGTTGTTGCCATCACTGAAGTGCGAGGGGCTCAACGAGAGTTTCCACTCGCGGCTCTCATTCTGACGCCAGCGGATAAAGCCGCTGCCGCCGTTGGCCGTCACGTTGTCATTCAACGCGCGCAGCGGCGTGGTGGTCAGGAGGTAGCCCAGGCTGCCGCCGTACTGCCAGTTGTCATTGATGTCGCGGGTGATCGACACCGCTGCGCCTTGCTTGGAACCATAGCCGTAGGAATGGTTGGAGATTTCGGCTTCCAGGGTCATGTCGCGGGTACGCCGCTCCACGCCCACACGCTGCCAGCGGTGCTGGCCGGTGCCTTCGTTGAAGTCGGCGGTGGCGTAGCCGGCACCGGCGAACAGGCGCCAGTCCTCATCGATAGGCGGCGTGTAGAGCACGCTTTCAATGCCCCAGTCGCGGCTGCCGGCCACCGCGCCAGCGTCGTTGTTGTTACCGCCGCCGTAGCTCTTGCCGGTGTAGGCCTCGACGCGCAGTTCGGCCATGTCGTGCACATCGCGCAGGCGGCTGAGGCGCTGCACCTGGCGGTTGTCCGGGTTGCGCGCCAGCACGTCGTCGGTCAGCGCGTCCATCTGACGCCATTCCTGCAGGTCCATGGCGGTGTAGGCCTGGGACACTTCCAGGCCAATGTCACGCGGGGCCTGGGCTTCGGTTTCCTTAAGGGTGCCTTCGGCGCGCCGTGGCAGGTCGCGGGCGCGGTACATATCGGCCTGGGCCAGGCGCAGGCCGACGTTGCCCGGGGCTTTGGCCACCAGGGCTTCAAGCCCGGTTTCGCTGCCTTGCAGGTCGCCGCCGTAAGTGCCGGCCTGGGCCGACAGCTGCTGGGCGTCCATCCAATTGTCGTTGGGGTTACCGATTGGCAAGCCCTTCAGTTCAACCCGTGGGTTCTGACTTTTCGCCAAGTCGTTGGCCACTGCGCGCGCCTCATCCACTTTGTCGCTTTCGAGCAGGGCGTAGAACAGCGCGGTGCTGTCATCGACGCGGTAACTGGCGTCGGCGTCCGGGGCGGTCAATACCTCGCGATACAGCGGTTCGGCCTGTTCCGGTTGGCGCTGGTCGAGGTAAGACGCGGCAACCCAACGCAGCGCATAAGTGGGCAGCTGTACGCCTTCGCCGTTAAGGGTCTGGTATTCGCGGATCACATCAGCGGTGCGCGCGCGCGCCTTGAGCGCGCCGAGGCGGTCGATGCGCCAGCGCACGACGTCATCGTGGGCACTGGCGTCCGGGGTCCAGCGCGCGAGCAATTTGTCGTAGTCGCTGAGGGCGCGGTCGGCGACCACGTAGCGTTCTTTTTCCGTGCGCGTGGCGTACTCGGCCATGCGCACGCGCTCGGCGGCGAGGTCGCCTTCCAGGCGGCGCTGGGTCACGGCGTCGAGCACACCCGGGTGTTTGGCCGACAGGCGCAACGCCGGTTCCGGCAAACGCGCCTTTTGCAGGGCGACGATGTATTCGCGCACCACTTCCGGCTTGTCGCCGGCGCGGATAAAGGCCTGGTCGAATTCGAACAGGGCGTCGTAATTCAGGCCTGCGCGGGTCAGCGCATAACCCAGGGCCATGCGGCGGTTGGGGTCATTCGGGTTGGCAGCCACCAGCGCGCGCGTGCGGCGCACCGCTTCAGCGGTTTGGCCACCGTCGGCCTGGGTCAGGGCCAGGCCCAGCTGCAGGTCGATATTGTTCGGCTCGCGCAGCAGCGCCTGCTGGTAAACCGCCAGGGCCTGCGGCCACTGCTTTTGATTGCGATAGGTACGCGCCACCGTGGCGAGCGCCTGGGTGGTCAAGTTGCGATTTTTGCCTTGGGCTTCGTACACCTTCAGCACTTCAGCGTCTTGCCCGGCCCACCCGGCAATCACCAAGTGATCGCTGATCTGCCCTGGCGTCTGGCGCTCGGCAGGGAGTTGGCGCAGTTGCGCGAGGGCTGGCGTGAAGTTGCCGTTGCGCGCCTGGATGATCAGGGCGTCGTAGGCCGGATCGGCCATGGCGAAGGCAGGTATCAGCAATTGGCTGCACAAGGCTGCCCCGATGAGCAGTCGCAACCGACCTGAAGCACTGATGGGTAGGGTTCGCAACATATCGTGAGCTTCCTTACACAAGGAAAGCTGTAACGATGGGTGGCCCTGAGCACTACGCATCAGGGTGCCGGCGTCTAGTGACCCGGCCAAGCTTTCCTGTAGGAACTATCCCTTAGGAATGTAGGGGGATGCTCAAATCGGAACAATTGTTCAGAATTGGCTGGTGGGCTGAAAACAAACAAATGTGGGAGCTGGCTTGCCTGCGATGGCGGTCTATCAGCCAATCAAGTGCTGACTGACACATCGCCATCGCGGGCAAGCCCGCTCCCACAGGGTTAAGCGGTTGGGCAATTATTGCGCGCCGCTGACTGCACCGGCTTTGGCCATGATGAAGCTAAGGAACTGCTCGACGGTCATCTTCTGGCCGTTGAAAGTCACTTCATTGTTGGCGTAGTGCAGTTTGGACACTACGTCGGTACCCACCAGGGTGGCCAGTTGAGTACCCACCGCCATGCCGCTGACCATTTCGGCCGCCATCTGCGATTGCTGCTCGATGGCTTTAGGGTCGGTCACGCCACCGACCTGCGCTTGCAGGCCGGCTACGTCGCCAATCATCGGCTTGGACAGGGTCAGGTTGGCGTCCAGCAGGGCAACCATTTGCTTGCCCAGCTCAACCGGCGGCAGCTCCATGGAGGCCGGCTTGGTCAGGTCCAGGATCAGGTTGAACTTGCTTTCTCCGTGGGTGGTTTTCAGCGACAGGTTTTCCACGGCCACTTGCGGCTTGGCGGCGAGCGCCTGGTTGACGTTGGCTTCGGCGAGGGTCTGCTCGGCTTCGGTCAGTTGCAGCTCAGGCACCGGCTGGCCGGCGGCGGCGGCAGCTTGCACCGGCTGCATCTTGTCCTGGTAAAGCTTGGTCAGCACCAGCATCGACGGGATGTCGACATTCTTCATGCTCAGGGCCATGGCGGCGGAGCCGACCGGCTTACCCTGGTAACCAATCTCGTCAATCTTGTAGTCAACGCGGCCGGCCAGGTTGTTGTCTTTGATGTCGCTGGAGTCTTTCTGCTCGAAGCCCTTGAGGGTCAGCACGGCTTTCTGCGGGCCGAAGGTGACCTTGGTGTCAGTCAGCTCAACCGTGTTTTGCCCGGTGTAGAAACCAAAGGCGGATTTTTCCAGGTTGCTGGCAATGGTCAGGCCAGACAGTTCGGCGTCGAACGGCGCGCCGTTGGCATCGATTACCGAGACCTTGAGGCTGTTCATGAAGCCCTCAGCCTTGACCTTCTGGCCTTCGGCGGTGCCGTCGAAGTCCAGGTTGGCGCCACTGAAGCTGACCGAGGACTTGTCGTCCTTGAACTCCAGAGGCAGCAGCTCGACGTTGCCGTTGACCGAACGGTTGTAGCCAATGTTGGCCACGCCCTTGAGCGGCGACACGTCTTTGCTGGCGGCGAACCATTTTTCAGTGGTGGCGTTCTTTTCCAGTTCGTAGTGACTGGTAGCCATGACCGGCAGCCATTTGAGCGACACCAGGCGCGAGAACGGCAGCGGGCCGTGTTCGATATGGTCGACGAACAGCAGTTCCGGGTTCGGGTTGTCTTCACCGAACACACTGCCTTGCCCTTTCAGGCGGTAGTGGGCGGTGCTGCTGAACAGGCCACGGTCCAGGGACACCAGTTCCAGGCTCACGGAGCCATCGACGCCGGCCATGGAGGTCTGCAGTTCTTTGTTGGCGTTCTGGATCGCGGTTTGCAGGACCGGCTCCAGCTGTTTACCGGTGTACCAGGCACCGCCTGCACTGACGGCACCGATGGCGACAACAAAACCCAAGAAAACAACTGCTGGCTTATTCATGAAGTGACCTGATCAAATCCTGTGAGAAGTGGGCTGTCTTCCTTGAACCCTGAGGGGGTTGGCTCAAGCCCGCCGAAAACGGGGGAAGATTAGCACTCGCGGCCGGAAACGGCCCAGCTTTTCAGAGGGGCAAGGTCGGCAGTTGGTTCACCTCGCGGCTCAGGAATACTCGGTTTCAATCTCATCGAGCTGATGATCAAAACTCTTCAGGCGTGCCGTCCAGGTGTACACCAGCACCTCAAACTCGCGGTGAATCACGGCATTGCCCGGGGTGTCGGCCTTGGGGTCGCAGAAGTCCAGCTGGTAGCGTTCGCGCGCCATCTGGTTGGCGACGTCGGATAATTCCCGCGCGTTATTCAGCCAATGCCTGCCCTCGGCGACCTGCTGATCGAGCAATACACATTGTTTTTTCAGGGCTTCGAGGCTTTTTTCCAGGGGCGTGCCGGTGAGTTCGCCCATGACTTCCTGAAACGTTCGTCCAGGCTGCCAGTAGCTGCCCCAGAAATAGCGGTCGAACACGGTTTCGACGCGGCGCAGCGCCACCTTGGTGTCCCAGATCGCCACGCGGGTCTTGCCTTGTTCAAGCAAGCGCCGCTTCACCCGTTGGTTTTGATAAGACGCCCAGGCGACCACGCCGATGGACAGGGTGCCGATCACCAGGCAGGCGCTGTCGAGAAACACCATGGCCTTGTCGATTTGGTGAGCGAGCATGACGCCGTAGAAATAGGCAGCCGATAACAACACCAGTGCGAAGAACACGCACCAGAAAGCGGGAGCATAAGGGTTTTTCATTATTGGAATCCCCATGAGCAAACGCGAGCAGTGTCAGATGAAGCGTCACGGCGCCTCACCTGACCAAGCATAGCGTTTCGCTCAGGGTTTGCCGGGCTGTGACGCTTGCGTTCGTCCGCTTTCCCAGCCGCCGCCCAAGGCGAGGAACAGATCGATCTGGCTCATGGCAACCTGAGTGTTCGCGGCCGCCAGCTGCGCGCGCACGTCGGTGTAGGTGCGGGTCGCTTGCAGGTCGGCCAGGAACGACGCGCGGCCGGCCTGGAAGAAGCGGTGCGTCTGCTCCGACGCTTCCTTGGCCGACTCACCGGCATCGGCCAGCGCATCGCGACGCTGCAACTGGGCGGTGTACTGCGCCAGGCCGGTCTGGGTTTCGCGGATGGCGTTGAGCACCACACCGTCGAAGTGCGCCAGCGCGCCTTGGGTCGCGGCTTCGGCTTCGTGGATGCGCGCGCGGGCGCCGTTGGTCGGCACGGTCCAACTGATCAGCGGGCCAAAGCCCCAGCGGTTGGTGGCGGGCGTACCCAGGTCGCCCAAAATACCGACGGTGCCCACGGTGGCGCCGATGCTGATGTCCGGGTACAACGCGCCGGTGGCCACGCCGATACGCGCGGTGGCTGCCGCCAATTGGCGTTCGGCCTGGCGCACGTCGGGGCGGCGCTTGAGCAGCGTCGCGCCGTCGCCCACCGGCAACAACTGGGCGATGTGCGGCAGCTCAGCGCAGGTGCCGGTGCCCGCGGGTAATTGATCCAGCGGCTTGGCCAACAGCATCGACAGGCGGAACAGCCCGGCCTGACGCGCAGCCTCGTAGCGCGGCATGTCGGCGCGCAGGGATTTGTATTGGGTTTGCGACCGCGTGACCTGGGTTTCATCGCCACGCCCGGCGTCGCGCAGGCGTTGGGTCAATTTGGTGCTCTGGGCTTGCAGGTCGAGGGATTCGTTGGCAATCGCCAGCTCCTCGTTGGCCGCGCACACCTGGGTGTAAGAACGCACCACATCTGCCACCAGCGTGATGCGCGCGATATCGGCGGCCGCTTGAGCCGCGTCAGCACTGGCGTGGGCGCTTTCGATGCCGCGCTGCAAGGTGCCGAACAGGTCGAACTGGTAAGAGGTGGTAATGCTCGCGCTGCCGATGTTGGCCACCGGGACTTTTTCCGTGAGCAGATAGGCTTCGCCGGATTCCTGCAGGCGCTGGGCTTCGGCCTTGGCGCCGACACTCCAGCCGCCTGCGGATTCAGCTTGTTCGGTCTGATAACGCGCGCGCTGCAGGTTGGCGGCGGCCACGCGCAGGTCGGTGTTGGAGGCCATGGCCTGGCGCACCAGCTCATCCAGACGCGGGTCTTTGTAGAGCTTCCACCAGTCCGCCGGCACTGGCGCCGACACCACATTGTTGCCCTCGCCCGCGAGCTGGCCTTGCAGGTCGCCACGGTTCACGGCGGACTTTTCCGGCAGCTTGTAATCCGGGCCCACCACTTGGCAGGCCGACAGCAACAACCCCAACGCAGCGGTTGCCAGAAGCCGCTTCATGGTTTCTCTCCGTCTTTGACCTTATCGCCGATGATCGACACCGTGGCCGTGCGCCCGGCGATCATGCGAAAGTCCGCCGGTACATCATCAAACGCAATGCGCACCGGGATCCGCTGGGCCAGGCGCACCCAGCTGAATGCCGGGTTGACGTTGGGCAACAGGTTGGAGCCGCTGCTGCGGTCGCGGTCTTCGATACCGGCGACGATGCTCTGCACATGGCCGCGCAGGCGCGCATTGTCGCCGATCACGCGGATATCCACGGCCATGCCGACATGAATGCCGTCGAGCTTGGTTTCTTCGAAGTAGCCGTCGATATGGAAGGAATTGCTGTCCACCACCGACAACACCGGGCGCCCTGCGGTGACGAATTCCTGGGCACGCGGCGCGCGGTCGTTGACGTAGCCGTCTACCGGGCTGCGAATCACCGAGCGGTCGAGGTTGAGCTGGGCCGCGTCCACCGTCACTTGCGCCTCGGCCAACGCCGATTGAGCACGCGCCACGCGGGACTGGCTTTCTTCCAGTTGCTCGCTCGGCACCAGGTTGCCCAGGCCACGGTTACGCTTGTACTCGCGGCTGGCCTGGGCCAGGGTTTCCTGGCGGTCGGCCACGGCGGCTTGGGCCTGACGCAGGGCCAGCTTGAAGCGGTCCTGGTCGACGGCGAACAGCACCTGGCCCTTGGTTACGAGCTGGTTGTCGCGCACATCCACCTGCTGGATCAGCCCGGACACGTCCGGGGCGATCTGCACGATGTCGGCACGGATGTGCCCGTCACGGGTCCACGGGGCAAACATGTAGTACATGACCATGCGCCACACAACGACGACCGCAAACGTCACGATCAACAGCGTCAGGACGACACGGCCAATGGTCAAAAAAGGTTTTTTCATGTCATCAGGTATCGACTGAGTGAGTCCACCGCGCCCAGCAACAGCGCGTAGAGCCCCACATTGAACAATGCCCGGTGCCAGACCAGGCGATAGAAGTGAATGCGCGTCAACAGCCCGTGCACCACCAGAAACAACACGTACGTAATGCCCATTAGCACCAGCAGCGTGGGCAGGAATACCCCGCTGATGTCCAGATCACCGATCATAAAGGCGCTCCATCAGGCAGCGGCGCTTCCATCTCGGCGCCGCCGATAAATTCCACGCCGGGCAACAACGACAGGCGCAAACCAGCGAGTGCGTGCAGCAGGTGCAGGCGGGTGTCATCTTCGTTTTGCAGGCCCTGGCCATTGAGGGCGCGACGCGTGCGGTCCAGGGTCATCAGCAGACCGCTCGGCGCGGGCAAGCGTTCACCTGCCTTCAGGCAGGCTTTGAAATAGCCGCCGACGCCTTCCACAACCTGGTTGAGCAACACCCGCGGCACGCCGTAGATGCGTGGCGAGTAGGCCAGCAAGTCGAGCAGGTTCAGCGCCACACGCAAATCGCGCAGGGCGCTGCCGGTGTCCTGATTGATCAAGGCCAGACGCGGCAGGTGCTGCATCAGGCGGTCGAGCATTTGCACGGCCATGTGCCGGTGTTCGGCCAGGGTCGCAGGCTCGGTCAAACTGACGATGTCGCGCCAGCTGAAACGGGTCAGGCGCTTGGCGGCCAATTCAGCGCCGAAGGGCCGCGCGATCAACGTCCAGATAAAGGCAAACAACAAGCCCACAGGCCCGGCCAGGTTGACGTTGGCGAAGTTGAGGAAGTCGGCGTCGTAGGCGCCCTGGATGCTGATAAAAGACGAGGTGTTCACCAGCGTCAGCAGCATGCCGAGGTAGAAGCGCGGCTGCACGGTGAGCGTGCCGATGCAGATAAACGGCACGGCAAACGCCAGCACCAGCATCGGGAAGTCGTGCAGGTTGGGCAGTACCAGAAACAGGTAGAGGCTGGCGAGCAGCACCGACATGGCGGTCCAGAAAAAGAACCGGTAAATCTGCGGCGCAGGGTCGTCCATCGAAGCGAAAAAGCTGCAGGCCACTGCGGCCAGAATCACCGCGCTGCCGCCGTCGGTCCAGCCCAGCAAAATCCACAGCACCGACGCGACGATGATCGCGGTGACGGTGGAAAACGCTGAATAGAACATCATGCCACGGTCGAGAAACGGCGTGAGCCGGCCCAGGCGCCAATGGCGATACACGGCGCGCCAGGCGTCCTGGCTTTCACACTGAATGGCGGCTTGCAGGCTGCGGCAGTCTTGCCACAAATCGATCCACTCGCCGAGGCGATACAGCGCGTTGGAGAACAGCAACGTGTGGCGGTCGTCCAGCGCTTCGCCTTGGGGTTGCAGGGCGTCGACTTGATCGCGCAAGACGCGCCAGCTTTCCATCGGCGCGCTGTCTCTGGTGTTTTCAAGCCACTCGGCGGTGGCCTGCAGAATCGGCTCCATCTGCTCAAGAAACTCCGGCGCGCGGTGCTCGATGGCGTACAGCGCATCGTCGAGCGCATCGACCACCGGCAACAGGTGGATCATGCGCCCGCGCAATTCCTTGGTATTGCGCACCGTCTGCGGCCGCGCGCCTTCGTGGGATAACTGGCCGATCATCAATTCAAGGGTGTTGAACGTGGCGACCATGCCGCCGCGCAGGGTGCTGATTTCTTCGACGTCCACATTGCGCGTCAGGAAGCGCTGGCTATAGACCTGCGCATCGGCAAACCACTTGGCCACCGAGCCATCGAACACCGGCATCAGGCGACGCGGCCAGAACATTGCGCCCACCACGGCCGCCACAGCGATGCCGAGGAAGATTTCTTCAGTGCGCGCCTCCGCCACGTCCCACACCGCCAGCGGGTTATCCACAACCGGCAAGGCGATCAGCGGCAAGGTGTAGCCGGCCAGCATCAGCGCATAGCTGTTGGCGGTGCGCAGGTGCAGCGACAAAAACAACAACGTGCCGGTCCACAGCGCAATGATCACCACCAGCACGTAGGGCGTCTGGATGAACATCGGCACAAAAAACACCGCCGCCGCCGCCCCCATGAAGGTGCCGATGGCGCGGTACAACGCTTTGGAACTGGTGGGGCCGACAAACGGGCTGGAGACGATATACACCGTGGCCATCGCCCAATACGGACGCGGCATTTGCATGAGCATGGCGATGTACAAGGCGATCATCGAGGCGGCGAAGGTGCGCACGCCGTAGAACCAGTCTTTCGCAGGCGGCATGCCGGTAAAAAAGCCGTTCAAGAGCTCATCACCTCGGCCGCTTCGAAGGCGCGCAGTACGCGCAGCGCAGCTTCCAGGTCACTGTGAGCGATGTCGGCCAGCACTTCCTGGCGCAGACGCACCAGTTGCACTTCAACTGCCTGTACCAGCTCGCGGCCGCGCTCGGTGAGGCTCAAGGCCTTGGCGCGGCGGTCGTGGACGTCTTCGGTGCGGCACACATAACCGCCCGCGCACAACTGATCGAGCAGGCGCACCAGTGACGGGCTTTCCATCCCGGACGCCTGGGCCACTTTCACTTGATGCACGCCATCGCCCAAGCGGCCGATCATCAACAACGGCACGGCGCAGGCTTCGGAGATGCCATAGCTCACCAGCGTGGTCTGGCAGATTTTGCGCCAGTTACGGGCGCCCACCACCATGCTGCTGCTGAGGTTCATCTGGAGTTGTTCGAGGGATTGGGACACTGGATAGTTCGCATACAGTTAGTTTGCTAACTATCAATATGGTCGATGGATCCAATGTCGTCAAGTTTTGAAACAAATTTGTGATGGGCGGTGGGTACTGCAGATAAGTAAAGCGGGTTTGGTCGTGAGCGTGGATTTTTCAGCATTGCAAAATCAGCGTGGGAGCTGGCTTGCCTGCGATGGCGGTCGTTCAGTCAAGGTAGATATCGACTGACACACCGCCATCGCAGGCAAGCCAGCTCCCACATTTGGTTCCACGTTGCTTGATAGACAAAGCTCACCCCGCTCGCCCCCGGCGCAACAACACGTTCAACTCATCCACCACTTCCGCCCAATCCGCATCGTCCCGAATGCCCTCGCGCAAGAAAGCTTTCTGACTGGGCGTCCAGAAAAACGCATCGGCTAATTTCAGCTCCGGCTTGAGCGGCGAATGCACCGCCAAAAACCTCTCAATGCTCACCGGATCATCCGGCAACCCGAGCTGCTTGAAGAGGGACGGCAAGCTGTGCACTGGCGATTCCATGGCGGGTTCCTACTCAGACGGTTTCCCCGAGTCTAACCCAGGCGCCAGCCACGCCAGCAATTGCTCGACGCACTGTTGCGCCGACAGCGCGCCGGTATCGAGCACCAGCGACGCATGCGGCGGTGGCTCGTAAGGCGAACCAATGCCGGTGAACCCCGGCAAGTCGCCCCGGCGCGCACGGGCGTAGTGCCCTTTGGGGTCGCGCCGTTCGCACACGGCCAATGACGCACTGCACCACACCTCCCGATAGTCGGCGCCCAGGCGCTCGGCAAATATCGCGCGCAGCTCAACCAGCGGCGCGATCATCGCAAGGACCACGATTTGCCCGTTCTCCACCAACAACGCCGCCAGTTCACTGGCGCGGCGGATGTTTTCCACCCGGTCGCTGTCGGCAAACCCCAGGTCTTTGTTGAGGCCGCCGCGCAAGGCATCACCGTCGAGCACCAGGCTGTGTCGGCCGCCCTCGAACAGCGCCGCTTGCAGCCCCTGGGCCAGGGTCGATTTGCCCGAAGCAGGCAACCCCGTGAGCAGGATCGCCACGCCGCGATGCCCGTTGCGTGCCTCGCGCTGACGGCGAGTGATGCTCGCCGTCGGGGCCACCAGGTTACTGGGCGACGGCACGTGGCACCGGCGTGGTGATGTTGCCCGCAGCCCAAGCGGATTCACGGCTGGCCAGCGCTGTCGCGATGGATTGCACGCGGTCGGAGTCCAGCTGTTCGGGCAGCGGGTCGAGCCCGGCGCTGGCGAAGATCTGGCCGTAGGCATTGCGCAAATCGGCGTAGGCCAGGTCGCGGCGCAAGTCGGCTTGCAGGGTGTTGAGTTCACCCTGGATCAAGTCGAGTTCACCGAGGCCTGCCGCTTCATGACGGTTGCGCAGTTGGGTGAGGATTTGCCCGTCGATGTTCGCCAATTGTTCGTTGGTCTTGAACTGGCGCACGGCGTCCTGATAGTTGGCGTTGGCCACGTAGACTTGTGCGAGCACGGCGATAGACATGGCCTGGCGACGGGCGGTAGCCACTTCTTCACCGGCCTTGGCGACGTCGATGGCGGCAGGCGCGGAGATCACGTTGAACAGGTTCCAGGTGACCTTGGCGCCATAGTCGGCCCAGCGGTTGTCGACCAGAAACGAGTTGCTGTCGTAGTGGCCGCCAGCGGAGAACTCCAGGCCCGGGAGCAGGCGCAGCATGGCTTTGCGGGTTTCGGCAGCGCTGATGCGAGTCTGGTAGTCCTGCTCGCGCAGTTCCGGGCGGTTGGCCAGGGCTTCCTGTTCCAGGCTGGCGAGGTTGACCTTCAGTTGCGGCACGCTGTAGCCATCCGGAGTGGCCAGCTTTACGTCGGTGCCCATGGGCAGGTTGATCAGGGTCGCCAGTTCGGTCTTGGCCAGGGACAACGCGCGGCGCTGCTCCTGCAATTGGCGCGTGGCTTCGATCAATGACCGCTGATAGCCGAGCGCCTGCACCGGGTCGCCGATGCGCTGTTCGCTCATGCTCTGGCTGTTGGTCTGGGCCTGGTCGACCCGTGCCATCAGGCTGTCGATCTGGGTCAGCAGGCGTTCGGCGGCCACGGCGCGCCAGTAGGCCGAGCGCACGTCCTGCACGATGGTGTTGATCACCTTGCGCCGACGTTCCTGGATGATCAGCCGCTGGTCGCCCTGCTGCTTGGCGCTGATATAGCTCACGCCAAAGTCGAGCACGTTCCACACCATGGTCAGGTCCGCCACGCGACGGTCGCGGTCCTGGGAGGTGGAAGGTTCCAGGGACTGGTTGCCACTGAGCACGCTCTGACTGCTGGAGGCGTTGGTGTTGTTGCGCCCGGCATAGCCTGCGGACAACGCCATGCGCGGCAGCATGTCGAAACTTGAGAGGTCGGACTGTCGCTTGGCCAGCGCCTCCTCCATCACTTTCAAGCGGCCTTCGAGGTTGTATTTCACCGCACGGGCCATGGCCTGATGCAGCGTCAACGGACCGTTCAATGGCTCCTGGTCCTTGTACATGCCTTGCAGATCGCTGCGGGCTCGCTGCTCACTGACACTGCGCTCAATCGGCTCGCTGGTGACCGCACAACCGCTGATCGCCAACACCAGCAAACTGGTGCCGAACACCTTATGACCTGTTTTCATCCTTGGACCGCCCCTGTTCCTGCGCCTTGAGTTAAGTATGTTCAAGCCTGCATTTCGCTGATGCCGACCTGTTGCAGTGCATGCGCCAGGTCAATCACCTGACGTTGTTCGGTGTCTTTGATCTGCTGCAATTGCTGGCCGAGGCTCGGCGCGCCAAATACGCCGCGCAGCCCGTGGGCCGGGTCGCCCTGGCCTTTGATCGATCGGCTGTCGAATGCCTTGAGGCCGCTGTCATCGCCGCCGGTTTCACGGTTGAACAGGCTCGACAAGGTGCTTGAGCCAAACACCCCGCCATCGCCGCCGCCGAAGCCCAGGAAGCCTTTGCCGGAACCGTCGCCGAAGTTATCGCTGCTGGTGAACACCTGGGCGATAAAACTTGGGCTGATGGCGCCCTTGTTGATAAAAATGTCACCCAGCGGGCGGATACCGTCGCCCAGTACGCGCTGTTCAAACAACGGCGCGAATGTCAGGGGTGAACCGAGGTTGCCGGATGGCGACGTGAAGACGTCCGGTTGCAGCGGCAGGTGCGGTATGTCGACGACAGGCCTTGCAACGCCACCGGTTAGGGTCAACGGGTCAGCCGTCACCGTGACGCTGTTGATGGCGTAGGCGTTGGACTGGCTGATGCCTTCGCCGGCGTTGCCGGCCAAGTCGCGGATCGCGCTGTTGTCGATGCTGATAACGTTGCTGGCGACATTCACGTTGTTGTTCGGCGTCAGCGTCGCGGTCCAGTAATAGCCGCCCTCGCCACTTTGCAGATTGGAGAGCGTGCCGTTCTGCACGCTCAGGCTGGACAGGTCAAAGCCGCGCACGGGCTCACTGAACCAGATAAACACCTCGGTGCCCTGCCCGGCCTTGAGTTGGGTACCCGACACTTCGATGTACACCTGCGGGCCTTGGGTATCAACGGCAAAGTAGTTCGAGTAGGCAAACGTGCCGGCTGACGTGTTACCTGCCGCATCCGTCACGCCTTTGCCGTTGAGTACCACCGTGTCATACCAGTTCTGCAGATGATCTTTAGGTGTCAGCGTGGCCGTCCAGGTGAGGCCGCCATCGACACTTTTCAGGTTGCTCAGCACACCACTGCCGACACTCAGGTTTTCCAGTTTGAGGCCTGAAACCGCCTCATTGAACGTAATGGTGACGTTGGCCGTATCGCCGGTGGCGAGTTCGGCCTTATCGACCACAATCGTGGCCGTGGCCGGGCGGGTATCAATCGCGTAATTGTTGGATGTGCTGGTACCCAAACCCGCGTTGCCGTTGAGGTCACGTACTTGAGTATTGTCCAGGCTCACGACATTGCTGGTGTCGTCGATGTGCCGTTGCGGTGTCAGTGTTGCGGTCCAGGTGATGCCACCGTCCACGGTTTTCAGGCCACTCAGCCAGGCGTTCTGCGCCAGCGGGCCGTTGTAGAACTCGACGGCCTCGCTGAAGGTGATGGTCACCGTCGCCTGCTCGCTGCCGCCAAGGCTGGTCTTGTCGACAACAATGGTGGAGGTCGGGCGCTGGGTGTCCACGATGTAATTGCGTGAGGTAGTGATACCCGCGCCCGTGCTGCCACCGTAGTAGGTCACGCCGGCATTGTTGAGCCGCACCACGTTCTGGGTGCTGGTGGTATTGGTGAACGGTGTAAGCGTTGCCTGCCAGCTGAAGCCACTGTCACTGGTGCGCAGGTTGGACAGCACGCCGTTGTCGGCACTGAGGTCGCTCAGGTCAAAGTTGCTGACCGCCTTGTTGAAGTAGATGGAAACGGTGCTCGACCCGCCCACCGTCAAACGCTCGGAGCTCAGGTAGACGTGGGCACTTAGCGGCGCGTGATCGACCTGATAGGAGATCATTGAGCCTGCATCGAACGAGTAATTGGTATTGCCGGCCAGGTCCTTGACATAAGCCAGGGACAAACCAATCAGATAGCTCCCCGAGGAGCCAGCGCCCGGCGTCGGGGTCAGTGTCGCCTGCCAGGTGACGCCACCATCGAGGCTATAGAACTGGCTCAGTGTGGCTGATTGCAGGTTGACGATGGCGCGGTTGTCGAACCCGGTGACCGGCTCGGAAAAGGTCACGGTGACGCTGGCGGTCTCGCCCGGCTCCAGCAAGGTATCGGAAAGCTTCCAGGTGGCCGTGGGTATAACGGTGTCTACCGCAAAAACCGGCGACACCGCATTTACAGTGCCTCTGTTGCCGCTGGCGTTTTGAACGGTGCTGGTGTCCAGCGTGATGACATTATTGGGCGCCATCACGTTCGCATTCGGCGTGAACACAGCCGTATAAAGTGTGTCGCTGTAACGGGTCAATTGGCTGAATGTGCCATTAGGGGCCCGCAAACTGTTCAGATTAAAGCCCTGAACCGCCTCGGAGAAACGCACCGTTACGATTTGTATTTCGGCCTTATTGATGACCGTGTCGTAGATCTCAAGGGTTGCCGTAGGGTGCGAGGTCTGGATGTTGAACGCGTTGGAGCTGATCAAGCCCGAACCGGCGTTCCCCGCAAGGTCATTCACGCTGGCGTTATTCAAGGTAATCACATTGCCGGTGGCATTGAGGCCATCGTTGGGCGTAAACACGCCGGTCCAGGTGCGGCCGCCATCGCTGGAGGTCATTGTGCTGAGGCTGCCGTTGCCAACCAACAGGTCGCTGTTGTCGAAACCCGTCACCGCTTCCGAGAATGTGACCGTGACAAGACTGGTTCCGCCGGCGGTCAAGAGTGGGTTGGCAATTACGATGGTAGCGGTCGGCGGCTGGCTGTCGATACTGTAGTTGTTGGAGTCGTTGGTGCCGGTGCCAGTGTTGCCAGCCAAGTCATTGATGCCGGTGTTGTTCAGCGTGATCAAGTTGGTGGTATCGGTAATACCGGCTGTCGGCGTGAAGGTCGCCGTCCAGGTAATGCCGCCATCGCTGCTGCTCACCGCGCTCAAAGTGCCATTGGCAACCGTAAGGTCGGCGTTGGTGAAGCCCGTGACGGCTTCGGAGAAGGTCACGGTTACCAGTGAGGTCCGGCCTGCGACGAGGGCCGTGTCCGCCACCACGATTGTCGCGGTCGGGCGCGCTGTATCGATCGCGTAGTTGTTGGAGTCGGTGGTGCCGCTGCCAGCGTTACCGCTCGCGTTCTGCACGCCGCTATTGTCCAGCGTGATCAGGTTGGTGGCGTCGGTAATGCTGGTGGTCGGCGTAAAGAACGCCGTCCAGGTGATGCCGCCGTCGCTGCTGCTGACCGCACTTAACGTGCCGTTGGCGATGGTCAGGTCGGTGTTGCTGAAACCGGTGACGGCCTCACTGAAGGTGATGGTCACCAGTGAGGTCTCGCCGATTTTCAGCGCGTTGTCGGCAACGACGATGGTGGCGGTCGGCAGCACGGTGTCGATGGTGTAGTTGGGTGAGCTGGTAGTACCGGTACCGGTGTTGCCGGCCAGATCGGTGACACCGGTATTGTTCAGCACAATCAGGTTGGTGGCATCTTTGATACCCACAGTAGGGGTAAAGGTCGCGGTCCAGGTGATACCGCCATCACTGGAGGTGACGTTACTCAGTGTGCCGTTGGCGATACTCAGATCAGCATTGTTGAAACCCGTCACCGCTTCGCTGAAGGTGATGGTCACCAGCGAGGTTTCACCGGCACTGAGCTGGCTGTCGGCGAGCACGATGGTCGCGGTCGGGCGCTGGCTGTCGACCGCATAGTTGTTGGAGTTGGTGGTACCGCTGCCGGCGTTGCCCGCCACGTCGGCAATGCCGGTGTTGTCAAGCGTAATCAGGTTGGTGGCATCGGTGATACCCGCGGACGGCGTGAAGGTGGCCGTCCAGGTGATACCGCCGTCGCTGCTGCTCACCGCGCTGAGTGTGCCGTTGGCGATGGTCAGGTCGGCATTGGTGAAACCGGTCACGGCTTCGCTGAAGGTGATGGTTACCAGGCTGGTCTGGCCGACGCCGAGTGCGGTGTCGGCCACCACGATGGAGGCGGTCGGACGCACGGTGTCGATGGCGTAATTGTTCGAATCGGTGGTGCCGCTGCCAGCGTTACCGCTCGCGTTCTGCACGCCGCTGTTGTCCAGCGTGATCAGGTTGCTGGCGTCGGTAATGCTGGTGGTGGGCGTGAACGTCGCGGTCCAGGTAATGCCGCCATCGCTGCTGCTGACCGCACTCAAGGTGCCGTTGGCGATGGTCAGGTCGGCGTTGCTGAAACCGGTGACCGCCTCGCTGAAGGTGATGGTCACCAGCGAGTTTTCGCCGATTTTCAGCGCAGTGTCGGCCACGATGATGGTTGCGGTCGGCTGCACAGTGTCGATGGTGTAATTGTTGGAGTTGGTGGTGCCGCTGCCGGCGTTGCCTGCCAAGTCGGCGACGCCGGCGTTATTCAGGGTGATCAGGTTGGACGCGTCGTTGATGCCCACCGTAGGCGTGAAAGTCGCCGTCCAGGTGATGCCGCCATCGCTGCTGCTCACCGCCGTCAACGTGCCGTTGGCAATGCTCAGGTCGGCGTTGGTGAAACCCGACACGGCTTCACTGAAGGTAATGCTCACCAGCGAGGTTTCACCGGCACTGAGGGTGCTGTCGGCGACCACGATGGTCGCAGTCGGGCGCTGGGTGTCGATCGCGTAATTGTTCGAGTCGGTGGTACCGCTGCCGGCGTTGCCCGCCAGGTCGGCAATGCCGGTGTTGTCCAGGGTAATCAGGTTGGTGGTATCGGTGATGCTGGCGCTCGGGGTGAAAGTTGCCGTCCAGGTGATACCGCCGTCGCTGCTGCTCACCGCCGTCAGCGTGCCGTTGGCAATGGTCAGGTCGGCGTTGGTAAGACCGCTGACGGCCTCGCTGAAGGTGATGGTGACCAGCGAGGTTTCGCCGATGCGCAGGCTAGTGTCGGCCAGCACGATGGTCGCCGTCGGACGCACGGTGTCGATGGCGTAATTGTTCGAATCCGTGGTGCCACTGCCCGCATTGCCGGCCAGGTCCGCGACGCCGGTGTTATTCAGCGTGATCAGGTTGGTCGCGTCGGCAATGCTGGCGGTCGGCGTGAAGGTGGCCGTCCAGGTGACGCCGCCGTCGCTGCTGCTCACCGCCGTCAGCGTGCCGTTGGCGAGGCTCAGGTCGGCGTTGGTAAAGCCGGTCACCGCTTCGCTGAAGGTGATGGTCACCAGCGAGGTTTCACCGATTTTAAGCGCGTTGTCGGCCACCACAATCGTGGCGGTCGGACGTGCGGTGTCGATGGCATAGTTGTTGGAGTTGGTCGTTCCACTGCCAACGTTGCCGGCCAGGTCAGCGATGCCGGTATTGTTCAGCGTGATCAGGTTGGTGGTGTCGGTGATGCTGGCGGTTGGCGTGAGGGTGGCCGTCCAGGTAATGCCGCCATCGCTGCTACTCACTGCCGTCAGCGTGCCGTTGGCGATGGTCAGGTCGGCGTTGGTGAAACCGCTCACCGCCTCGCTGAAGGTGAAGGTCACCAGAGACGTCTGGCCCAGCGCCAGGTTGGTGTTGGCCACGACAATGGTCGCCGTTGGACGTACGGTATCAATCGCGTAATTGTTCGAGTCGGTCGTGCCACTCCCGGCGTTACCCGCCACATCGGCGATGCCGGTGTTGTCCAGCGTCACCAGGTTGGTGGTGTCGGTGATGCTCGCGGTCGGTGTGAACGTCCCCGTCCAGGTAATGCCACCATCGCTGCTGCTGACTGCCGTCAGGGTACCGTTGGCGATGGTCAGATCGGCGTTGGTAAAGCCGGTGACCGCTTCGCTGAACGTGAAGGTGACCAGCGACGTTTCGCCGACTCTCAATGCCGTGTCGGCGACCACAATGGTGACGGTCGGCCGCACGGTATCGATGGCGTAGTTGACGGAAGTGGTAGTGCCGACGCCCGCAACGCCGTCGTTGATGGCGGTCACCCCGGTGTTGTCGAGCGTGATGACGTTGGTGCTGTCGGTGATGCTGCTGGTCGGCGTGAAGGTCGCGGTCCAGGTGAGGCCACCGTCGCTGCTGCTCACAGAGGTCAGCGTGCCGTTGGCGATGGTCAGGTCGGCGTTGGTGAAACCGCTCACCGCGCGGCTGAAGGTGATGGTCACCAGCGAGGTTTCACCGATTTTCAAGGCTGTATCGGCGAGTACGATGGTGGCGGTAGGGGGTTCGACGTAAGCGGTGTTGAGAGTGCCGCCGTTGTTGTAGATCGCCGCGAGAGCGGTCGGCACACTGCCGGTAACGCCACCGCCCAATTCTGCACCGCCCGCACCGCTGCCGGCCGCGTTGCCGCTGATGGCACTGAAGTTGGACGAGGTAATCAGCACCGTGCCGCCCTGGTTCCAGATTGCGCCCACACCACGCCCGCCGTCGCCGCCGTTCAGGTTGTTACTGCCCTGGCCGCTGCCGCCACCGCCACCGCCACCCGCGCCGATGTTGTTGCTGATGACCGAAGTGCCGATAATTTTCAGGGTGCCGGTGGATGCATTGTAAATGCCGCCGGCAGCATTGCCGCCAACACCGCCAACCTTGTCCCAACCCGCACCACCACCGCCGCCACCGATGGAAATCGTGCCGTTGCTGGCCGTACCGCCATTGCCGCCGTTACTGTAATAAGAAACCCCCAGACCACCAGCGCCGCCCGTGCTGGAACCGCCGCGCCCACCCATGTGCGTCGCGTCATAGCCGCCGCCGTAACCGCCCACGCCACCGCTGCCGGCTTGCCCGCCCAATGTGCCAGTGCCCGGCCCGGCGGTGCCGCCATGGCCGCCACCCTGACCGCCAAGGCCACCGCCGCCGCCACCTGCACCGCCATAAAACGCACCCGTGACCCCGCCGCCGCCACCGCCGCCCGCCGCGGCGTTGCTGGTGACCGTGACGTTATTCAGGGTCAGGTTACCCGCGTTGAAAATCCCGCCGCCCATGGCGCCGGTTGCGCCGTAACCACCGTTGCCGCCGGTACCGGAAACCAGGCCCCGAGTGATGACCAAGCCATCAAGGGTGACCGTGCTGCCGGAGGTGATTTCGATTACGCGGCTGCGGTACTGACCGTCGAGGGTCACATCCGCCACACCGTCGTTGTTCAGGTCACCGTCCACGGTGATGTTCTTATTGACCAGCAATTCCGAGGTCAACTGCACTGTCATGCCACTGCTGAAGGTGACGATATCGCCATTTTGCGCCGACGCAATTGCCGCACGCAGCGAACCCACCCCGGTGTTTGCGTTGTTGGTCGCGGTCCACGTGGCGAGGCCCCACTGGTAGTCGCTCATGGCTTTGGTCGACAGCACGTTGGCACTTTCGATGGTGCCGGTGGCGATCTCCAGGTCCCAATCGCCGCCCACGCCGGTGCGGTTGGTTGAAGCCGCCACGTCACGGCCGGTCAACTGCGCCAGGGAATCGACGAAATTCAGCCCGCGCTCGCCTTCGGCGGTGTAGCAGCCGTAGATCAGGATGTCGCCGCCAACATTCATGTCCTTGCCGATCTGCCCCAGCACCGCACTGCGGGCGGCCACGTTATCAGCCGACAGGTAGGTGGTCCCGAGCCACAGATCGCCCGCGTTGCCGTGGGCGATGATTTGCACCGAGCTGACGCCTTGATGCGTATCGAGGTAATCGGCAATTTGCTGCAGGCCGTCCTTGCTGCCGTCCAGTTGCACCACCTGGGTGCCGGGCGCGACACCTTGCAGCAAGCTGGCGGAGTCCTTTACCCGGGCGTCGACAAACACCACGGTTTGCCCCGCCACGGCCACAGGCGCAGCGGCCGGCGCGTCGGCTTGGCCATGGGTGTCTTTGCTCGCGGCGGGATGGTCGCCGGTCGGCGCCTTGGCCGCGTCAGCGGTGGGGTGGCTGTCGGGCTGCGCCACGTCGGCCACCGTGGCGGCGACGGCGCCGTCGAACAGCATGCGCGGTTCAAGAGGCATGATCATGGGCGCGACCCGCGCCCGTGCTACTTCGCTAACCCGCGACTTGCGATTGCTCCACCACATGCTGCTCACCCGGCGTCGAACGTTCTTTGGGAAAGAATAAAAATGCCGCGATCAGTTGATCGCGGCATTGGCCTTCATACGAATCACATTGGCGGCACTGGCTGAGCCGTCCTGCCAAAACGACAACTCGGTGTATTGCTGGAACAGGTCCGGCGGCAAAATAGTGCGCCGTGGCTGCAGGCGCACCTTGGGCTGGACCTTGTGCAAGCCGGATACACCCAGCGCCTGATCGAACTCGGGCGCGTCGTAGACGAGGTTGTCAAAGTCATGCTCGAACCACGGCTCGCCGATAAAGTTGTACACCAGCCGCAGCACTCGCTCCGGGGCCTGGCTGAGCAGGTCGTAATCGACAATCAGCAATGAGTCCGCATGTTCGCCGTAATAGGCTTCCTTGAGCGCCGCCCACGAGAAGCCCACCAAGCGATTGCGCTGCGCCAGGGTTTCACAACGGCTGTACACCGTGTTGCGTTCGACATCATCGCCAAACAGCTTGGTGTTTTCGAAGGGGTTGGCGCGGTACAGCCGTTCCAGGCTGTCCATGATCCAGGCGACATTGCGCACACAGGCAATGACTTTGGACTGGGGAAACAAATCATGCAGCGCTGGCATACGCGCGCACCACTGGCGGTTGGTGTCGAACACCAGCGGCGTGGCCTTGTCGGCGTAGTAGGAATCGAACAGGCCGCGTAGCAGGCGGCGACGGGTGTTGGCGTCAATCACCGCGCCAAACTCGCTGCCGGCGCTGCACTGCGCCAGCACGCCATTGAACAGAGTGCCTACGGGGCTGCTCATGCCTGCGTGAAAACGCGGGTTCTGCAACAAAATGGCAGAAAGCAGGGTCGAGCCGGAGCGGGGCAAACCCGAGATAAAGTGATACTGCAATCCGTTCACCACCGTGTAGGACAAAATCCATTTGTGGCCGAAGCGTAGCTGAGGATTGCAGTGCCGACTAGTGGTCATTTGCCACTATTTTGGCATTCGTTTAATGCCGATTCGAAATTAGCGGCAGCCCTCTGGCTGCGAGGGCTCTGGCCCGCGACACAGCACAAACAAGCGCGCCCGCGCCCCGCCGCCGTCCTGCTGCAAAAGTTGTTTCCAGCCGTCGGGAATCGGCGCGAAATCATCCGGCATTTCGTTGCTGCTGATCAGCCAGACGCGGCGTGTGTCCGCCGGTAATGCCGACAGACGGTCAAGATAAATGCGACCGCCGTCCTGATCCACCAGGGTGCCGAAACCGTAAGCGTTCGGACGGGTGGGCGTGCCATCGGGCTTTGGCGGGGTGTAGAGCTGAAGTTGGGCGTCGGTCTGGTCGTAATACACGTAGCTGAGGTACCACATCATGTCGCTGAGCACGATGCGGTCGTCTTCCTGGTAGTTACGGTTGACGAACTCCACCGGTGTGTTGAATTGATCATGCCCATCCACCGTGGCGTTGTTCTTCAGCCCCAGCAGCTCCACGCCGACGAACAGTATGAACAAAGCCCCGCCCAACAACGACAGGCGCGTGGGCATGCGATCAATGGCCAGGGCCACCAGTATCGGCAAGCCCAGGGCGTACACCGTCAGGTAGCGCTCGATAAATACCGGCGAGGCGAACGACACCGCATACACCAGCAGTAACGGCAGCAGCAGGAACAACGCCAGCAAACGGGCCGGGTAATGACGCTCGCGATCTTGCCAGGCGGTAGCGACCACAACACCGATCAACAGCAGCGGAAACAGCCAGAACAGTGGACGCCAGAAACCCACGCCTTCGTCCTGAAGCGTGAACTGCCAGATCATCGACGGTACGGAAATCAACGTGACCGGGTCTTCCCAGCCGATATCACCGCCGACCTTGAGTTGTTCCACATGCTGCACCAGATCCAGCAGGTTCGGCAGCCAGGGCAGGTACAACGCCACAATCAGCGCATTGGCGCACCACCACGACGGGCGAAGTATCAGGCGCTGGCCAGGGGCCTGGGACGGGCACAACAGCCCCAGGTAAGCCCAATGCACCAGCACGCACAGCGCCGTGAAGTAATGGGTATAGAACCCGGCCGCCATCAGCAGTACATACACCGCCAGGTAGCGCGTGCGTGCGGGTTGACGCACCCAGTACACCAGCGCCAGCGTGGCGCCCAGCAGCCACACGGCCAGCAAGGAGTACATGCGCACTTCCTGGCTGTAGCGCACGGCAGAGGGGAACAGCGCCAGCAATACGCCCGCCAGCACTGCGGCTCGCCGGGTGGACAGTTTGCGCGTCAGCCAGACGCCCAGGCCCACGGCGACCACACCGGGAATGGCGCTCATGCTGCGAATCGACCAGATGCTGTCGCCAAACAGCTCGATCCAGCCGCGCAGCATGAAAAAGTACAGGGGTGGGTGCACGTCATGGGCGGCGTGAAACCAAAGGTCGTCCATGGCGTATTCGCTGAGCAGCAGGCTTGAGCCTTCGTCACCCCAGATCGCCGCCGCTGTCAGGCCATAGAAACGTACCGCCAGGGCCAGCGCCAGAATCGGCACCCACCACAAACGGCTGAGCCATCCGGCACCTTCCCAGGCGTCCGAGAGGCGATTGACTGCGGTAAATGCCGTCACTTTGTCGTCTTGTTCTACCACAGACCGTCGCACCTCAATTCCTCTGACCTTGCCCGGTTGCCGGGCAAACCCTGCACATACTTAAACAAGCGCCACCTACTTAAACAAGCGCCACTCTAGGACAAAAGCCCCGGTTTCGCTCGCTGTTTCGCAACCGCCGAGCGGCGCGTAAAAGCTGCGACTACGCTCTGCGATGACACCAGATCACTTGGCGTCACACACCGTATAGCCAACCATAAGGATGCGCGAACCATGGAAGTATTTATCGGCACCATTCAACCCTTTGCATTTGATTTCGCGCCCAGGGACTGGGCCCTGTGCAATGGCCAGGCCATGCCTATCGCCCAATACCAGGCGTTGTTTTCGCTGCTCGGCGTTATCTACGGCGGCAATGGCACCACAACCTTTCTGCTGCCCAACCTGCAAGGCCGCATGCCCATCGGCCAAGGCCCCGGCGCGGGCCTCACACCTCGCGTTATCGGGCAAGTCTCCGGAACAGAATCCGTGACCGCCACCCTGCTTAACCTGCCCACCCATACGCACGCCATTGCACCGATTACCGTCACCACGTCGGTGCAACTGGCCGTCCCCGCCACTAACCCGGTGACGTTACCCACCGCGACCAACTCATTTATCGGTGCTTCCGGCGGCGGCCCGGGCAGTGCTTCGATCTATTCGGACCAGCAAGGCGCCACGCCTGTAGCGCTCCAAGGGGTCAGTAACACCGTAGGTGGAGGCGCAATCACCCCCACCGGCCAAGGCCAACCCCTGGGCATCATGAACCCGTTTCTGGCGATCAACTTCAGCATTGCCCTGAACGGGATCTTTCCGTCGCGTAGCTAACCCCCCTGGCCGGGGCCTGCGGGCTCCGGCACTTGTGAAGCGGAGATCACCATGCTGAACCTGGTTACCCCGGAACACTTCCGGCCTTTGCTGGATCGCACCAGCGTCTTGTATCTGCCCGACGGCTCGGCGCTGCCGATCCAGGTCCAAAGCCTCACGGACGCACCCAAAGCCACGTTTCCCGGCAGCCCGCGCGGCGCATTCCGCGTGTTGCTGGAAAGCCTTGAGCCCACAGATTTCGTTGATGGCTTGTGCCGTTTGCCATTGGCGGCAGCCTGCCTTGAAGACGTATTTGTGTCCCGCGAACCCGCGATGGGCCGCGACAGCGGGCGGGGCTATTTCTGCATCGTGTTCAACTGAGCCGGGTACCACGCCAGGCGTTGCGCGGCGGGCGTCTCTTCCTCTACCCGAAACCCCAGCGCCAGGTAATGCTGGCGCGCGTGGGGGTTGCTCGCCCACACCACCGTGGTCACCGGGCACAGCACCTGCGTGGCGGCCTGTTGCACACCTTGCAGCACCGCGCGGCCAAAGCCTTGACCGCGCGCGGCCGGGATAAATGCCAGGTACAGCACACGGATTTCATGGGGCCCGAAGTCGGCACTCAACGCGCCGACGGGCGTGCCGAGTTTTTCGATGACATAGTGCAGCGCCCCCGGAAAATGCTCGTCCATGCCCTTTTCCTGCACCTGGAATTGCTGGGCGATCACCTCTTCCACCAACGCCTGCTCACCGTCGATCCACTGCAAATCCGCACGCGCCGAGCGGTAAAGGCTGTGCAAAAACGGCCCGTCGGTATCGCGCGAAGGGCGCACCACCAGGCCCAGGGCAGTGTCTTTGTTCAACATGGCATTCAACTCCTGTCAGAAACCGCTTTCCCTTACGCCCAACGCCGCCGCGCGTCGCCAGGCCACGCCCAACACCGATTCGCTGCGCCCTTGCAACACCACCACACCACGCAGCGGCTGATGCGGCGTCTCGAGGGTTTGCAAGCTTTTCATGCGCGCGCCGTACTGCGCCTGCACAGGCTCTGGGCGCTGGTTTTCATCGCGGCGCACCGCAATCGGCCCGTGGTGGTCGGAGGTCAGCGCCTCCAGGTCCAGATAGGCCACACCGTTGGCGTCGATATCCGTCAGCTCTACCGGGATGGCCGCGTGCATCGGGTCATCGGCAATAAATCGCCCGGTCGCGCCCGGCGCCACGCGCCACAGCTCGGCCTCGGCCAAGTAACCGCGCAGGCGCGCGCCCTCTTCCACCACTTGCGCGAGCGGGTCCTTGGGCGACAGCCAACGGCCCACGCTCAGTTGCGGCAACACATCGCGCACTGTGCCGGCATGCGGCGCGCGCAGCAGCAGGCGCTCACGCTGGGCGGCCAGGCCACGGTATTCGGCCAATGCCTGGGACAGGCGCTGATCATTGATGCCGGCGTCCGCCGCCGTTTCACTGCGCCCGGCCTGACGGCGCATCTGTAACTGCAAGATGTCCACTTCGCGGCGCACGATGCTTTGCCTCGCATCCAGGTCCGGCGACTCCAGTTCAATCAGCACCTGGCCCTGGGTCACCACCTGCCCGTCCACCACGCGCAACTGCTTGACCCGCGCCGCCACCGGCGCATGCAGCGCACTGGCGCGGCCGGCGTCAAGCATGGTCGGCAGCTCAACCGCGCTGCGCCACGGCACCACCAGCGCCAGCACGATCAGCACCACGCCCAGGCTGCTCAGCAGCACCCGTGGCGCATGGGCCTGGCTGCGGCGGCTCCACCACTCGCGCCACTCCTTGAAAATCGGCAAAAAGATGAACCACACCAGTTCCACCACCATCAGGAAAATCCCGAGCAGCTTGAAGAACAGGTGATACACCGCCAGCGCGATCCCCAAAAACAGCGCCGCGCGCCACAGCCACGCCAGATAGCCCCACCCCAGCAAGCGCCGCTGCATCGTCGGCGACCAAGGCTCCGGCGCCGGTTCGCCATAGCCGAACAGCAGCTCACGCAAGCGCCAGCGGCACAGCGCAAAGGCGCGGCCTTGCAGGTTATCCACCCCCCACAAATCACTGATCAAAAAGTAACCATCAAAGCGCATGAACGGGTTGAGGTTGATCGCCAAAGTCGTCAGCCAAGTGGCGCTCGCCAGCATGAACGCGGCCGTGCGCGCCGGGCCGTCCGGCAGCAGCGACCACACCAGCAAGGCGATGCACGCCAGCAGCAGCTCGGCCATCACCCCGCCGGCGCCGATCATCAGCCGCGCGCGGCGGTCATTGACCCGCCAGGCATCACTCACGTCGGTGTAGAACATCGGCAGCAGCACCATGAACGCCACGCCCATGCTCTGCACTCGGCACCCCGCGCGCTTGGCCATAAAGGCATGGCCAAATTCATGGCACAGCTTGGCGAAGAACAGCGCCACGCCGAACGCCAGCGCGCCGCCGAGGCTGAACAGGTGCGGGAAAGTCGCCAGAAAGCGCTGCCAATCCCGCGCCACCAGAAAGATGCCAAGCCCCAGAATGATCGGCAAACCGTAGCGCAACAGCCCCGGGCCGAAGCGCGCCAGCCACGGCCAGGCGCGGTTGAGAAAGGCATCCGGACGCCACAGCGGAATACGAAAAAACAGGTATTGATGCAGCAGGACTTTGCCCAGGCTCTGTTTCTGCGCGGCGGATTTATAGAGGTAGCTGGCGCGCTGCTGCGGGTCGAGGGCGGTGATCAGGTCGTGGGCGCGCAAAAAAACCAGCAGCTCTTCCACTTCGCTGCCGCCCAGCGGCAAACCCGGCTCGCGGTTGGCGGCTTGCAGGACTTTTTCCGGATCGCCCAATGACCAGTGGCGCAGCAAGCGAATGGCAGTGGCGCCAAGTTTGAAATAGCGCCCGCGCACCGGGTCGGCCAGGGTCCAGCGCGGCGAGCCATCCAGCGCCGCACCGGCACTCGACAGTTGCAGGTCTTCGCGCAATTTGGGCAGGTTCATCAGAGGCCGACGCTCTGACGCAGGCCCGCCAGCGGCCGACGCAATAGATAGAGGGCCAGCGGCGCGCGATCACCAAAGATTTTCGCGGTACCGCGCAGGCCGATACGCGGCGGCGCTTCATCGAACTGCGCATCCAGGCGATAGGCCAGTTGCCCGCCCGGCGTGGGCTGCGCTTCATAGGCCGCGCGTTGCAACGTGGCGAGATGACGTTGCAACGGGTCGCTGTCGAGAAACAGTGCCACCTGAGCGTTGGGCGCCAAAGCAATCGCATCGCCCACCGCCAGTTCAATGCGCAACTCGGCCTGGCCGGGGTCGGCGATCTGCAACAGGCGCTCGCCGGTCTGCACCGGTTTGCCGGTCCAGCGCTCGGCGTCGGCGAACACAGCGATGCCGTCGCGTTCGGCGCGCACTTCGCTGCGTTTGAGCAGCTCGCGGGCGTAGTCGCGTTCGGCGCGTTTTTGCTCGACGCGCGCCGCCAGCAGGTCGATGCGCGAACTCGATTCGGCATCGGCAAACGCACGCTGGGAATTGGCCTTGAGTTCAGCCTCGGCCACGCCCAAGGCGCGCGCCGCCACATCCGCCTGCGCGGTGAGGGTGGTGCTCTCAAAGCGCAGCAACAGGTCGCCGGTTTTGACCGTCTGGTTCGGTTTGACCAAAAACTCGGCAATCACCCCATCCAGCGGCGCGGCCACCACTTGCCCGGCCAACGGCACCACTTCGGCAGGCGCCAACACCGATTGGCGCACCGGAATCAGCAGCAACAACAGCAACACGACGACCACGCCCACCTGGCGCTTGCGGGTCAGGCGCAGGCGCCAGGGCTGGCGCGGTTGCAACGCATGCCAGGCATGGCTGTAGGTGTCGCCGAGTTGCGCCAGCAGCACTTGCTCAGCCGGGTTCCACGGCGTCTCCCGCGCCAGCCACAAACCGCCGAACACGCGGCCCTGGGGATCGATTAGCGGCAACCAGAACACCTGGCCGGCAGACAAACTCTGCCAGTCAGCCTGCACTGCCTCGCTCAACTGCTCGGCCGGCACCACGCGGGCGGTCTGGCCCAGCCCGCGTTTGTGCAATTGCGCCACGGCCTGTTCGACAAAGGCTACAAACGGCGCATTCGGGTCAACGCTGCTGACCGCCGTCACCGCCTGCACCTTGCCGGCGATCAATAGCGCCGCGTGCCGATAGCCGAACAGCGGCTGGCTGTCATTGACCAGGCTGTAGGCCAGTTGCTCGGTGGTGCGTGCGGCGCGGGTCTGGCGCTCAAGGTCGAGAAATTGCGCGAACACGCGCTCGGTGTTGCCCGGCAGAGGCGCGTTCATTGCAGTTGCGCAAAATGGGCGGTGCCGCTCATGCCCGCCATCAAGCCCGTGGCGTTGGGCAGAGTAGCGACCAGCAGCAGCGTCTGGCTGCCTTCATCGATACGCGCGCCGAGGCGTTTGACCGTGGCGCTGAACGCCTGGCCGGTTTCATCGGGCGTGAAGCTGAAAGTCTGGCCGGGCTTGAGCTTGCCCATCCAGCGCGAGGGCACCAGCAGGTGGATTTCCAGGCTGTGGTTGTCGACGATTTCCAGCAGTGGCGCGCCAGCCGATACGCTCTCGTAGCGCTGGACCTTGCGCTGCACCACTTGCCCGTCAAACGGCGCCAGCACGCTGCAGCGTTTGACCTGCACCTGGTAGACCTGGGACTGGGCCTGGGTTTCGGTGAGTTTGGCTTCGGCGCGGGCGACTTCAAAGCGCCCGACCGAATTGAGCGCCGCCAGCTGTTTGTTGTGGGCCAGTTCTTCACCGGCGCCACGGCTGGACGCTTGGGCTGCATTCAACTGGGCCTGATAGGCCGAGCAGTCGAACCGCGCCAGGGTGTCGCCTTTCTTGAATGACTCGCCTTCGCTGAACGGCAGCTCGACGATGCGCCCCGACAACTCGCTGGCCAACATCGCCTGGTCACGGGCGCGTAACACGCCGCGCGCCTCATCCGTGCCGGTGGCAACCGCAGGCGGGTGATCCAGCAGCGGGTCGTCCGCCATGACGACGCAGGCCGTGCCCATCAGGCAGGTAATGCTCAACGTCCATATTCGCAAATGCTTCATACGATCCTCCCTGACGATGAGGGCAGTCTATGTCAGGGAGGTTAAATTGCCACTACCCAAAATCGGACAAATCAGCAATTTGTGTAGGCCTTCACCGAAGCCATTGTCGGTTCACGCTATGATTGGCCCCCTCCAAGGACTCAGGATCAAGGACACGTCATGCGCATCGGCTTTTTGTCACCATTGGCACTCGCGTTGCTCGCCGGCATTTCCCAACAGGCCCAGGCCAGTTCGGACGACTCGTGCTACCCCGATTGGCGTGTGTCGCGTGACACGCTGGAAACGTGCAGCAACCTGCCCTTCCTGAGCCCGGGCAACGACAGCCGGGTCAACCTGCGCCTGCTGCTGGCCGACAAAAAGAACACGCCGCTGACCCCCAACGCCTTGAGCGAAGATGATTTGTCTCAAGGCTTCGGCCCGGTACCGTTTCCGGTGTACCGCCTCGTCCCGCGCGGCGAAGCTGAGGCCGAGAGCCCTCCGGTCGATCCCAAGGCGCTCACGCTGGATGCCCTGATCGAACCGTTGGGCATTACACGCACCGATAAAAAAGCCGCCGGCGATGCCTTCCTCAATGGCGAGGGCAGCCGCTGCCGCAGCAATGACGATGCCAGCGCCAATGCATTTGTCAGCCAGGTGATCAAGGCCGACCTGCCTGCCGTCGAGCGCGACCTGTTGATAAAAGCGCGTCTGCAATTGCTCACTGCGTGTGAGTGGACCGGCCCGGTGATAGAACCGCCGCAAGCCATCAAGTCGCCGCAAGGCCAACTCTTTAGCACCTACCTGCAAGCGGCTGCCGACTTCTATACCGGACGTTTTGCCGAAGCCGGAACGGGCTTCGTCGCCCTGCAAAACGCGTCTTCGCCGTGGCTGAAAGAGGCGGCGCTGTACATGACCGCGCGCAATGCGCTGAACCTGGCTCAGGACAATGTCTACGACGAAGAGGGCGTGCCGCTGCCTGAGCGTGTGGATAAATCTGCACTGGCGGATGCTGGCCGTGGCTTCGACACCTACCTGAACACTTATCCACAGGGCGAATACGCCGCCTCCGCGCGCGGCCTGTTGCGCCGTGTGTACTGGTTGCAATACGACCACGACAAGCTCGCCGAGGCGTACGCCTGGCAGTTGACCCAGGCGACGGATGCGCAGCGCAACGTGAGCCTGGACGAGTTGGTGGAAGAAACCGACCTTAAATTCCTGATGGTCAACAGCGAAACCGTCAAGACGCCGATGATTCAGTTTGTCAGCGACCTGATGGTCATGCGCGGCGGCGGCCAGCCGGCTCTCGCCCGCAGCGACCTGGAAAAGCAGAAAGCCGCGTTCGCAAGCGAGCCGGACCTCTACGACTACTTGCTCGCCGTAAGCGCGTTGTATACCGAACATGATCCGGACGCTGCCTTGAAGCTGTTGCCGCAGAGCGTGCCGTCGAGCCTGAACTACTTCGCCTTCAGCCAGCAAACCCTGCGCGCCCTCGCCCTGGAAGCCAAAAGCGACTGGAAAGGCGCGCAAGCGCTGTGGCTGCAATTGCTGCCGCTGGCCAAACTGCCGCTGCAACGCGATCAATTGGAATTGGCCCTAGCCATGAACTACGAGCGCAGCGGCCAGTTGGCCAACGTGTTCGCCGCCGACTCGCCGATAAGCGCCAAGCAGGTGCGTTACATCCTGCTGCGCAACGTCGCCGGCCCCGACCTGCTGCGCCAGCAAATCGCCAAGGCCAGCGACCCCGTGGAACGTGAGACCGCGCAATTCGTGCTGCTCTACAAAGACCTGCTGCGCGGCCACTTCGCCACTTTCGCCGACGACCTCAAGCAACTGCCGGCCCCAGTGCCTGAAGACAAGCTGGGCACCAGCCTGGGTTACGTCTACACCTCCGGTCAGAGCCTGAAACTGTTCCAATGGAACGGTGACAAAGCCGAGTCTGGCTATGCCTGCCCGAGCATCGCGCAAACGGCCGCCACCTTGCAAAGCGACGCGAAAAACCCGCAAGGCCTGAACTGCTTCGGCGAGTTCATCCTGCGCAACGGCCTGGATGGCATGCCACTTGAGCAAGCGCGCGCCGCCGGCAGCCTTGGCAGCACCGCGTCGCAGTTTCCGGGTGAAACCTTCTCGCGGCTCGACGGCTACAAGCAGGTGATCGCCAATGCCAAAGCGCCGAAAAATGACAAGGCGTATGCGCTGTTTCGCGCCATCAACTGCTATTCACCGTCCGGCTATAACAGCTGCGGCGGGGTCGACGTCGAACCGGCGGTGCGCAAAGCCTGGTTCCGCCAGCTGAAAACCGGTTTTGCCGACACCCAGTGGGGCAAATCGCTGCAGTACTACTGGTGAAGCACCTGTGGCTCGGCTTGCTGTTGCTGGCAAGCCCGGCCTTCGGCGCCGTCGACGCCCGCGACTACGACGCCTTCTGGCTGTGGAGCGGCGTCACGCCCCAGCCTGTGCTCAAACAGGCGAAAACCCTGTACATCCTTCAAGGCCAGATCAACTCCACCCGCCGCGCGCCCGAGCGCGGCGTGCAACTGATCGCCCAAGGCATGAGCGTGCCGCGCTTCACCCGCGGCGACATCTGGGTGGTCTACCGCGCCCACACCCTGCACTGGCCGAAACAGGTCTACACCCAACTGCTCGGGCAAGTGCAACGCTGGCGCGACGCGGGCAACCCGGTGGTCGGCATCCAGATCGACTTCGACGCCCGCACCCAATACCTGCACGAATACGCCGACTTCCTGCGCAACCTGCGCCAGCGCCTGCCCGCCGACCTGAAACTGAGCATCACCGGCCTGATGGACTGGAGCAGCAACGCCGACCCGGCCGCCATCGCCCAGCTCAAAGGCGTGGTGGATGAAGTGGTGGTGCAGACGTATCAGGGCCGCCATAGCGTTCCGGATTACGCAGCGTATTTGCCGCGGATGAACCGGCTGGGGCTGCCGTTCAAGGTGGGGTTGATTCAGGGCGGAGAGTGGGAAGCGCCAGGGTATTTAAAGGGGAATGAGTGGTTTCGGGGGTATGTGGTGTTTTTGCAGAATCCGTGATCACACAGCACCACCCAGGAAAACAGCGCCGTTGTGGCGAGCGGGCTTGCCCCGCGTTGGGTTGCGAAGCAACCCCAATGAATTCACCGCGCGTTTTCAGGCAGAACGCGGCGTCTGGTTTTGGGGCTGCTGCGCAGCCCAACGCGGGGCAAGCCCGCTCGCCACAGGAAATCATCCACAGGAGGTTGAGTTCAGCCTGCGGGAGTGGGGTAGACGGATTGCCAGCCCCCACCCAATGCCTTGTACAACCCCACCATAGCCAACGACACGCCAGTAGAGCTTTCCACCCACTGCTCTTGCGTCGCCAGCAACGCGCTTTGCACGGTGAGCACGTTGATGAAATCCACCACGCCTTCCACGTATTGATGTTGCGCCGTGGTCAGCGCGATCTGGTTTTGGCGCACGGCTTCGGCGAGGCTGTCGCGGCGCAGTTGGCTGGCGTTGTAGCGGGTCAGTTGGTCGTCGATTTCATGCCAGGCGCGCAGCACGGTTTGCTGGTACGCCAGCGCGGCTTCCTGTTGCTGGGCTTCGCGTAAGTTCAACATGCCTTGCAGGCGCCCGCCGTTGAATATCGGCAAGCTGAATTGCGGGCCGAAGGCAAACGCGCGGGAGCCCCACGAGCCGAAATCCGAGAGTTGCAGGGCTTGGGAGCCGAGGCTGCCGGACAGGGTGATGCGCGGGTAGAAATCGCCTTTGGCCACGCCGATATTCGCAGTAGCGGCATGCAAGCGCGCTTCGGCCTGGCGGATGTCCGGGCGACGCTCGGCGAGTTCGGAGGGCAGGCCGATCGCGACCTGACGCTGGGTTTGCGGTACAGCGGCATCCTTGGACAGTTGCGCGTGCAGCGCCTGTGGCGGCTCGCCCATCAACAGGCTCAGGGCGTTGATCAGCTGATCCTGGCGCTGCTGTAAATCCGGCAGGCGCGCTTCGATGGCAGCCACTTGGGCGGCGGCTTCGGCCACGTCCAAATCCGTTGCCACGCCGTCGGCCAAGCGCAGTTGCGAGAGCTTGAGGCTGTGGCGCGCGACATCGAGGTTTTGCTCGGTGACGGCGCGGGTGTTCTGCACGCCGCGCAGTTGGATATAGTCCTGTGCGGTCTCGGCAAGTACCGAGAGCAACACGGCGCGGCGGTCATTTTCGGCGACTTGCAGGGTGGCGTCGGCGGCTTCGGTTTCGCGTTTGACGCGGCCCCAGAAGTCCAGCTCCCAGGCGGCAGAAAAACCCATGTCCCATTGGTTGTAGGCGGACTGGCCGTTGTTGTTGGACGGGTCGCTCAGGCCTTTGGCGCTGTTGCGTTGGCGCAGGTAATCGCCTGTCGCGTTGACGTTAGGGTAGCGCTCGGCGGTGGTCACTTGGCGCACGGCGCGGCTTTGTTGCAGGCGGCTGCTGGCCAGTTTCAGGTCGAGGTTGTCGGTGAGCGCGCGGCGCGTGAGGGCCGAGAGTTGCTCGTCGTGGAACACATCCCACCAGCGCTCCTGCAACGGGTCAGTCACGGCGCGGCTGGCGGCTTGGCGACCCTGGGGTTCGGCCCATTGCGTGACGTGCGGGCTCTGAGGCTTCTGGAAGTCCGGGCCGACGGTGCAGGCGCTGAGGCTGATCAGGCTCAAGGTGAGCCAGGCGAAGTGTTTCATTGCTGCGCCACCTCACGCTGCTGCGCGACCGGCTGGGTGTCGACGCTGGCTTCCACCGACATGCCGACGCGCAGGCGTTCAGTCAGCGGCTGATTCGGCTCCAGCACAATCTTCACCGGAATACGCTGGACCACCTTGGTGAAGTTGCCCGTGGCGTTGTCGGGTTTGACCGAGGCAAAGGTCACGCCGGTGGCCGGTGCCAGGCTTTCCAGATGGCCGTTGAGCAGTTCGCCGTCGAGGCTGTCGACGCGCACTTGCACGGCTTGGCCGGCGTGCATGTGCGAGAGCTGGGTTTCCTGGAAATTGGCCACCACAAAGGCCTCGGCCAGTGGCACGACCGCGAGGATCTTGCTGCCCGGCGTCACATAGGCACCGACCCGCACCGCGCGTTCGCCGACCATGCCGTCCACCGGCGCCACGATGCGCGTGTACGACAGTTGATAACTGGCCAACTCCAGCGCGGCCTGAGCACGTTTAAGTCCACCCTCGGCGGCGTCGCGCTGGGCGGTGAGTATTTCCACCTGCTTGCGTTCTGCCGCCAGCACGGCCGTGGCATTGGCCAGGCGCGCGGTAGCCTGGTCGATACGGGTTTTGGCTTGCTGGGCGTTCTGCACGGTGCCCGCGCCGACACCGGCGAGGTGGTTGTAGCGATTCAGTTCATGCTCGGCGAACGACACTTCGGCGCGGTCTGCTGCCACGGTCGCCTGGGCCTGGGCGATCACCGAGCTTTGGCGTTCCAGGGTCGCGGTGGCGTTTTTCAGTTGGGCCTGGGCGACCAACGTGTCGGCGTCAGCAGCTTGGGCGGCGGCGCGGAAATCACGGTCGTCGATCAGCGCCAGCAGTTGCCCGGCTTTGACGCGCTGGTTGTCTTCCACCAGCACTTCCTTGATGAAACCGGCCACGCGCGGCGCCACCAGGGTGAAGTCAGCGGCGACGAAGGCGTCGTTGGTGGTCTGGCGCTTGCTGCCCAGCAGGCCCGGCGCAACCAGATAAACCAGCACGCCAACAGCAAACACGGCGATGACGGAGACGGCAATTTTGTCTTTGCGTTTCATGAAAAAACCCTTTGGCTAGGTCGGTGCGCGCGGTGGAAAAATCCGCGTCGGCATCCAGAAAATCAGCAGAATCAACGTCACCGCGACGGCGGCCATGACGTAATAAAGATCCGAAGAGGTCAGCACGACCGCCTGCTCATGCAGGCGGTGGGCTAGGCCCGCCGCGTCGCTGTCGGCCAGGGGCGAGTTGCCCAGGCTGTCCACCAACATCGTCGAGTGAAAGTGCAGACGTTGCGTGGTCAACGTGTCCAGCACGGCGGTGGCGATCACGGCCGCCAGGCCTTTGATGGTGTTGAACCACGCCGAGGCGAAAGGCCCATCCATCGGTTGGATGCTGCCGGTGGACAACATCAACAGCGGCAACACGGACATGGGCTGACCGAAGATTTGCAGCAGGTACAGGCCGTAGAAATCATCGCGAATCCATTCCGACGTCAGCTGCGAACTGCCCACGCAACACAGCACCAGCATGCTCAGGCCGATCCCGAGCACCCACCGGCAATCGACCCAGCGCAGGTTGCACAGCGCCGCCACCAGCGGCAGCGCGATCAATTGCGGCAGCGCCATCAGCAGCATCACCGGTGCGGTTTGCAGCGGGCGATAACCCTGCACCTGGGCGAGAAAACTCGACGGGATGAGGATCACCGAGGTCAGCACCATCAGCACGCCTGCCAGCACGATCAGCGCGAAGGACAGGTTGCGCAGGCCGAGCATCTGTAACTTGAAAAACGGAATGGGCTGCGACCATTCATTCACCATGAACAGCACCAGCAGCAGCGTACCGCCGCACAACAAAAAGGTGATCAGACCGGACTCGAACCAGTCCAGACGATTGCCCTGCAACAGGCCGATGACCAGCATGCAAATCGCCGGGAAGCCCAGCAGCAGGCCGCGCCAGTTGAAGTGTTTGAAGCGCTCCAGGCGCACCGGGTCTTGCGGCAAGCCATACGCAACGGCGGCCATGGCCAGCAGGCACGGCGCGACAATCTGCCAAAACGCCCATTGCCAGCCGACGTACTCGGTCCACAGCGCTGCCAGCGGTGTGCCCAGGCTTGGTCCGAAGGTGGCGGTGAGCGCATAGCCTGCCAAGCCATACAGTTTGACGTTGGCAGGCAGGAAACGCAGTGCCACGGTCATCAGCATCGGCGGCAACGCGCCACCGGCCAGTCCTTGCACGGTACGCAGCACCAGCAGGCTTTCGTAGTTCGGCGCAAACGGGCACAGGATGCCCAATACGGTGAACACACCAATGGCCCACAGCGTGAACCGGCGCAGGGAAAACGTCACCGAACACCAGGGTGCAAAGGCCATCGCCGCGACGGAGGTGGCGGTGTAAGCGGCGACCAGCCAGGTGCCTTCGTCAAAGCCGATGTAGAGCGCACCGCGGATATCGGCGAGCGCGACTTTGGTGACCATTTCGTTGAGACCGGACACCAGCACGGCCAGCAATACGCCGACCAGGCCGATGATGATCCGCAGATCAAACACAGGCGGGCTCAGGGCAGTAGGTTTGGCTGCGGCCTGGAGGGCGGGGGCAGCGAGGGAAGTCATGAACAGGTAACTCGGAATGATAAATACCCGAGCAGTTTAATCAGGCGCACACATGACAAAAAGTTACTTGTTGGCAGTTTATAAGTGCGCCAGACGCAACTATCAGCAACCAACGGAATCTGTGGGAGCTGGCTTGCCTGCGATAGCGTTGGACCAGACATCACTGGGCTGACTGACAGACCGCTATCGCAGGCAAGCCAGCTCCCACATTGACCGAGTTCACTTTTAGGTGGGTTGGGCTTCGAGCCAAGTGGCATGGCAGCTCTCGCGCATGGTTTCGCGCAGCCATTTGTGGGCCGGGTCTTTGTCGAAGCGCGGGTGCCAGGATTGGGCCAACGTCAGCGTCGGCAAGGAGATGGGCAACTGGAACGCGCGCAATGGCAGTTTCAGGCGATTGGCGCTTAACAGCGCTTCCTTGGGCACCGGCATCAGCAAGTCCGAGTCGGGCAGCATGAACATCGCGCCGTGAAAGCCCGGGGCGATCATCGCCACGCGGCGCTCCAGGCCGAGATCATGCAGCGCAGTGTCGATCGGCCCTCGGGCGATGCCGCGTCGCGAGATGCTGATATGGGAGTAGCTGGCGAAACGCGCGGCGGTGATTTCTTCGTCGAACAGCGGGTGGTCTTCGCGCGCAAGGCCAACGAAGGTGGTGGAGAACAGGTTTTGCACCTTCACTTCCGGACTGGGCGGCCTGGTATTGCTGACGCGCAAGTCCAGCCGCCCTTCGCGCAGGGCTTCGTCGTCGGTGTCGCCTTCGGGCACGAAGCACAGTTCGCACAGCGGGGCCACGCGCTCCATGGTGTCGAACAGACGACCGCCATACACGCCGACAAAGAAGTCATTGGCGCGCACGCTGAAGCGACGACGCAAGGTGCTCAAATCCACTTGATCGGCCGAGCGAAACAGCAACGCCGCCTGCTCCACCACATTGCGCACCTGGCTTTGCAACTGCAGGGCCTTGGGCGTCGGCACCAGCCCGCGACCGGCGCGCACCAGGATCGGATCGCCCACGGCGTCACGAATGCGCGTGAGGGTGCGGCTCATGGCGGCGGGGCTCAAATTCATCCGCCGCGCAGCGCCAACCACACTACCCTCGTCGAGCAAGGCGTCGAGGGCGACCAGCAGGTTCATGTCCGGTAGTTGCATGCCAAGCACTCGTGGTCGGTGAAGAGTGAATTGCGTGCAATCCTAGCAGGGTTACTAGCGCTGCATGCCCCAGCGCTTCACGGTCAGCCGTTCGAAGGTGTCGAACACCAGGTTTTCCACCAGCAGGCCGATAAGAATCACCACGGCCAGCCCGGCAAACACCTTGTCGGTGTACAGCTCATTGCGGTTCTGGAAGATGTACCAGCCCAGCCCACCCTTGCCGCTGGTGGCGCCGAAGACCAGTTCGGCGGCGATCAGCGTACGCCAGGCAAACGCCCAACCGATTTTCAGGCCCGCAAGGATCGACGGCAGCGCCGCCGGAATCAGGATGAACAGCACAAAACGCATGCCCTTGAGGCCATAGTTGCGGCCGGCCATGCGCAGGGTTTCAGACACACCGAGAAACCCGGAATAGGTGTTCAACGCCAAGGCCCACAGCACCGAATGCACCAGCACGAAAATAAGGCTGTTCTGCCCCAGGCCAAACCACAGCAACGCCAGCGGCAGCAGCGCAATGGCCGGCAACGGGTTGAACATCGAGGTCAGGGTGCTGAGCAGGTCGCGGCCCAGCTGCGTGGACACGGCCAATGTGGTCAGGGCGAACGCCAGCACGATGCCGATCAGGTAGCCCTTGATCAACACGGCGAGGGAGATGCTCACTTTGCTGAGCAATTCGCCACTGAGCAGGCCGTCGAACAGCGCGTGAGAGGTTTGCAAGAAGCTCGGCAGCAGCAGGTCATTGTTCTGATAACGCGCGACGGCTTCCCAGAGGATCGCGAGCACGATCAGGATCAGGCCCTTGCGCAGCCAGCCCTGTTGCCACAGGCGTTGGCGCAGGGGCAGCTCGCGTTCCACGGGGACGCTGACCAGCGGTTCAAGGGTAATTTCGTATTCCTGGCGCATTGGGTTGACCCTTCAGTAAGCGATGCGGATATCGGCGAAGCCCAACTCTTGTTCGGCCTCGGGCGCTTCATCGAACAACAGGCGATGAATGCGCCGCGCCGACGCCTGGAATTCCACACCGCCGAGGCTGTGCAGGTCGTATTGATGGCTGTGGATTTCTGCGCGAACCCGCCCCGGGTGCGGCGACAGCAACAGGATGCGATTGCCCACTACCAGTGCTTCTTCGATGGAGTGGGTGACGAACAGCAACGTGAACCGAACCTCCTCCCAGAGCAGCAGTAACTCTTCCTGCATCTTGCGTCGGGTCAACGCGTCGAGGGCGGCGAAAGGCTCGTCCATCAGCAGGATTTTCGGCTGCATGGCCAGGGCGCGGGCGATGGCTACACGGGCTTTCATGCCGCCGGACAAGGTATGCGGGTAAGCATCGGCGAAGGCGCTGAGACCCACTTTGTCGAGGTAGTGCAGCGCACGCTCTTCGGCTTCGCGGCGCTTCAAGGTTTTCGACGCCAGCAGCGGGAACATCACGTTTTGTTTGACGGTTTTCCACGGCGGCAGTTGGTCGAATTCCTGGAACACCACGATGCGGTCGGGGCCGGGCTGTTCGACCTTTTGCCCCAACAAGCGGATCTCGCCTTCGCAGGGTTTGATAAACCCGGCAATCGACTTGAGCAACGTGGACTTGCCGCACCCCGACGGGCCGAGCAGCACGTAGCGGTCGGCGGGGTCGATCTCGAAACTGACCTGGTGAGTGGCCCGCACTACGCGTTCGGGGGTGCGGTATTCAAGGCTGACGTTATCCACCGCCAGCAACGGTCCGACGGTGTTGAGGTTGCTGGCCGCGTGGCCTTGCAGGGGCGCGTTCATTTCATCTTCTCGTGGCGGCAAATCAGAAAGGCGCATCGCCCTGGATGGTGGTGCGAAACAGCTTGCGGCGCAGATGGCTCGGGCAGCCGGCGGCCAAGTGGATCAGTGAGCGGTTGTCCCAAAACACCAGGTCGTGGGGCTGCCACTGGTGGCGGTAGATGTTTTGCGGCAACACGCTGTGGGCGTAGAGCTGGGCCAGCAGGTCGCGGCTTTCGTCGTCGGGCAGGCCGACGATGCGGGTGGTGAAGCCTTCGCTGACGAAGAGGGCTTTGCGGCCGTTTTCCGGGTGGGTGCGCACAATCGGGTGCACCACTTCGGCGACCTGGGCCAGCTGTTCAGGGGTCAGGGTCGGGCGCCAGTTGCCTTCGAATTTGGTTTCGCTGTAGCGCGCGGTGTAGGAGTGCGCGGCGCTGCGGCCTTCCACGGCGCTGCGCAGATGCTCGGGCAGTTGGTCCCAGGCTTTGTGCATGTCGGCGAAGAGGGTGTCGCCGCCTTCGGAGGGCAGCTCCTGGGCGTGCAGCATCGAGCCCAGGCTCGGCAGCTCTTTATAGGACAGGTCGGAATGCCAGAACTTGCCGGCGTCACCCAGGCCGATGGATTGGCCGTTTTCGATGATGTTGGAGACGATCAGGATTTCCGGGTGGTTGGCCAGCAGGAACTGTTTGAGCACGTGGATCTGCAGCACACCGAAACGGCGGCTGAAGGCGATTTGTTGTTCGGGGTTGATGCGCTGGTCGCGGAATACCACGACGTGGTGAACCAGGTGTGCGCGGTGGATGCGCGCGAAGTCGTCGTCGCTGACCGGGCGGGACAGGTCCAGGCCGATAACCTCGGCGCCGACGCTGCCGGGGAGCGGCCGAATCTCGAAGGCTTGGGTGGATGGGGTCGCTGTTGGAACAGTAGAGGTGGCGGACATGAGGGGCACTCCCGGTGGGACAGGGGAGTGACTTTATAGATATAAGAAGGGGCGCTTAAATACCGTTAGTGAATATCGATATGCATTAGGGTTGTAATCTATGGTGAAGCTGATGACCCCATCGGGAGCAAGCCCCCTCCCACATTTTTGATTTGTGAACACGTTCAAATGTGGGAGCTGGCTTGCCTGCGATGAGGCCGGTACAGGCAGTGAAGATCAACGCTCGTGCAACGCCTCGGCCCGCGCTTTGATGATCGGCTTGAGCAGGTAGCTCAGGATGCTCTTCTTGCCGGTGATGATGTCCACCGACGCCACCATGCCCGGAATGATCAGCAGCGGCTTCTCGTCGGTGCCCAAATGGCTGCGATCGGTGCGCAAGGTGATCATGTAGTAGGTGGTTTTCTTGTCTTCATCGGTGATGGTGTCAGCACCGATGCGTTCAAGCTTGGCCTTCAGGCCGCCGTAGATGGTGTAGTCATAGGCGGTGAATTTGACGATCGCTTCTTGCCCCGGGTGCAGGAAGGCGATGTCTTGCGGACGGATCTTGGCTTCCACCAGCAGGGTGTCGTTGAGCGGCACGATTTCGACCATGTCGCTGCCCGGCTGGATCACGCCGCCGACAGTGTTGACCAAGAGCTGTTTGACGATGCCGCGCACCGGCGAGGTGACGAGGGTTCGGCTGACGCGGTCTTCAAGGGCGCGACCGGTGGATTCGGCCTTGTTCAGCTCGGTGCGGGCCTCGTTGAGCTGGGTCAGCGCTTCGCTGCGGAACTTGCCACGGGTTTCATCGATCTTGCGCTGCACTTCCTTGATCGCCGATTCGGCGCGGGGAATCGCCAGGGTGGTGGCGTCCAACTGGCCACGGGTTTCCATCTCGGCACGCTTGAGGCGCAGCACTTCCACCGGGGAGACCGCGCCTTGGGCCACCAGCGGCTCGGACATGTTGATTTCCTGGCGTTGCAGGGACAACTGGCTGCGGTACTGGCCTTGCTTGGAGCTGAACTCGCGCAGTTCCTGTTGACGCTGCACCAGTTGCTCCTGCAAGCCACCCACTTCGTCTTTCAACTGCTGACGGCGGCTTTCATACAGCGAGCGCTCGTTGGCAGCCTGGCTTGGCGCGGCCTTGAGCACGTCGTCAGGGATGTTCAGCGGGCGGTCATCCACCTGCGCGCTCAGGCGCTCGACGCGCAGTTGCATGGCCAGGCGCAAGGCTTCGGTTTCCCCGGCGTTGGACACGAAACGCGTGTCGTCGAGGCGAATCAGCGGCGCGCCGGCTTCAACGATCTGGCCTTCCTTGACGTACAGTTCGGAGACGATACCGCCTTCCAGGTTCTGGATTTTCTGCAGCTTGGACGACGGAATCGCCTTGCCGTCGCCACGGGTCACTTCGTCGATGCTGGAAAAACCCGCCCACACCACCAGGAATATGAAGAACGCGATGATCGCCCAGATGGTCAGGCGGATTACCCGCGGTGCATCTTCGATCAGCGCTTTGTTGACTTCGGGCAGGGGCTGACCCTGCAACGAGTCGGTGCCTTTGAAGTAGCGGCCGACCGCGTTTTTGATGGAGTTAAGCAACACTGATCTGCCCCTTTTTCAACGCTTCCATAACCACGGCTTTCGGGCCGTCCGCGAGGATCTGCCCACGGTCGACCACCAGCAGGCGGTCGACCAGCGAGAGCAGTGAGGCACGGTGGGTGACCAGCACCACGGTCTTGTTTTGCACCACGGCTTGCAGGCGTTGTTTCAAGCGTTCTTCACCGGTGTTGTCCATGGCGCTGGTGGGTTCGTCCAGCAGCAGGATGGGCGGGTTGAGCAGCAGCGCACGGGCCAGGGCGACGTTCTGGCGCTGGCCGCCGGACAGGTTCTGCCCACGCTCGCCGACTTGCAGCTCGTAGCCTTGGGGGTGCAGGCGCGCGAATTCGTGCACGCCTGCCAGTTCGGCGGCTTGCAGGACCATTTCGTCTTCTACATAACGCGCACCAGACACCAAATTGTCGCGCAGGGTACCGGCGAGCAGCTGGATATCCTGGGCGACGTAGCCGATGTTGTGGCGCAGTTCGCTGACGTCGATCTGGCGTACGTCCACGCCGTCCACCAGCAAGGCGCCGGAGTCGGGTTGATACAGGCCGACGATCAGTTTGGCGAGTGAGCTTTTGCCCGAGCCGCTACGGCCGATAATGCCGATTTTCTCGCCCGGTTTGATCACCAGGTTGATGTTTTTCAGCGCGGCATTCTGCTGGTTCGGGTAAGTGAAGTTCAGGCCCCGGCATTCAATGGCGCCTTGCAGGGTGCGGCGGCTCATGGGGCGCTCTTCGAAATTGCGCTCCTGGGGCAGCTCCATCATCTGGTCGACCGAGGTCATGGTGACCTTGGCTTGCTGGTAGCGGGTGAGCAGGCCCGACAGCGAGGCCAGCGGGCTCAACGCGCGACCGCTGAGCATGTAGCAGGCAATCAGGCCGCCCATGCTGAGGTTGCCGTCGATGATCTGGTACACGCCGAACACGATCATGATCACGCCAGCCAGTTGCTGGATGAGCAGGGTCATGTTCATCGACAGGCCCGAGAGCAACTTCACCCGCAGCTCAAGCCGGCTCAAGGTGCCAATGGTCTGTTCCCAACCGTACTGGCGCTCGCTCTCGGCGTTGTTGACCTTGACCGCATCCAGCCCGGCGAGGGTTTCGATCAGGCTCGACTGGCGCTCGGCGGCCAGGGCCATGGTGCGCTCCATGGTCGCGACCAGCGGTTTTTGCAAGGCGTAGCCGATGCCCAGGGCCAGCGGGAACGCGAGCACCGGCACCCACACCAGGTGCCCGCCGAGGATGGCGATGACCAGGAAAATCAGCAGGGTGAACGGCAGGTCGATCAGGCTGGTGAGGGTCAGCGACGCGAGGAAATCGCGCAGGCTCTGAAACTCGTGGATGTTCTGGGCGAAGCTGCCGACCCGCGCCGGGCGGTACTTCATGGACATGCCGACGATGCGTTCGAACAGCGTGGCCGAGATGATCAGGTCGGTCTTTTTACCCGCCAGGTCCAGGCACAGGCTGCGCAGGCTTTTGAGGATCAGGTCGAACAGGTAAGCGCCGCAGATACCCACCGCGAGCACCCACAAAGTGGATGTGGCCTGGTTCGGCACCACGCGGTCGTACACGTTCATCACAAACAGCGGCGCGGCCATGGCGATGATGTTGATCAGGAAGCTGGCGGCGATGGCGTCGGTGTAGAGCCAGCGCGAGCGCTTGAGGGTGTCGCGAAACCACGAGCGCGCCCGCGGAATCAGGGTGCCGTGGTTGACGTCGAATTTGTGCTGGGGCTGGGCGAAAAAGACTTTGCCCGTGTAGTCGTCGGCCAACTGCTCGCGCTTGACCAGCACTTCACCGCCGTCGCTTTCGCTGAGCAGGAGACGCGCTTCATCTTCGCCCTGCCACCCCACCAGGACGGTACTGCGCCCGTCCTTGAGCAGCAAAAGCGCCGGCAGTGCAATGGTCGGAATCTGTTCGAGCTTGCGTTGCAGCAACCGCCCCTGCAGCCCGGCACGCGCGGCTGCACGTGGCAGCAGCTCGGCACTCAACCGCTGCGAAGGCAGCGGCAGGCCGGTGGTGAGCATGGCCGCGCTGGCCGGCTTTTGATGCAAGGCACAGAGCGCAAGCAACCCGTCAAGTAACGGGTCGTCGTGTAGCGTGCGTGGATCATGGCTGAGATGAACTCGACTGACTTCGGATTCCACGCGGTGCACTCTCGACTAACAGATGGGGCTATGGGGTGGCTCAATTCATCCCGGGCAGCTGGACTCTAGGCTTCACATCGTTCTGTACGACGGAGGCCATCGGCGCGACTACACCCTGACTTTTGAGCAATTCGCCCATGGTCGCCTTGATTCGATATTGAGTAAATAACTGAATGTTCTTGATCTCTTCCAGACGACGGGAAGCAGTGAACAATTCGTTCTCGCTGTCGAGCAAATCGAGCAGGGTACGTTGGCCGAGGCTGAACTGCTGCTGGTAGGAAGTACGCACGCGGGTGCTGTGGTTCACGTATTCCTGGGCGACCGGCAACTGCGCGTTGGCGTTGTTCAAGGCGTTCCAGGCCAGGCCCAATTCTTCATTGAGTTGGCGCAGAGCGTTGTTGCGGATGTCCAGGGCCTGGCTGGTCTGGTACGACTTGGACTGCAGGTCAGCCTTGTTGCTGCCACCGGCAAACAGGTTGAAGCGCATGCGCACCATGGCTTCCCAGCCGTTGCTGTGGCCGGCATCGCCGCCGACGTTGTTGTCGGCATTGGTGCCAAGCTCTGCATCAAAGCGCGGGTAGAAGGTCGACTTCGCCGCGTCGTACTGGCTCTCGGCGGCGGAAATGTCCGACTCGGCCGAGCGCAGCACGGGGCTGTTATCCAGCATCTGGCGGCGCGCTTCATTGAAGTCAGCCGGCAGCATGGCCATGAACGGGGCCGGGCGCTCGAGCTGGTCGGGCATCTGGCCGACGGCGCTGAGGTAGTTGACCTGGGAGTCGGCCAGGTTGGTCTGCTCGGTGATCAGGTTGTTGCGGGCCTGGGCCAGACGCGCTTCGGCCTGGTCCTGGTCGGCACCGTTGCCGACGCCGCGCTGGGTGCGCAGTTTGATCTGGTCGTAGATGCGTTCGTGGTTGCGCAGGTTTTCTTCGGCCAGACGCACGAACTCGCGGCGGGTCAGCACGTCCAGGTACACCTGGGCGACGGTCAACCCGGTGCGTTCGGAGGTACCCAGCAACGAGTAAGCGCGGGAATTGACGTTGGCTTGTTGGCGCCCGACTTCGCTCGAGGTGGCGAAACCGTCAAAAATCATCTGCTGCAAACGCAGGCTGGATTCGCCGCGGTTGTGCGTGTCCCACTGGTTGCCATTCGCCCCGCTGGCGGCGCGAGTGTTGGAGTCATCGGTGCCTTCACGGCCATAACCGGCGTTCAGGTCAACGCGAGGCAGATAACCACCTTGAGCAGCGCGCAATTGGTAATCGGCGGCGATTCGGCTGTTCACACCGGCTTGAATTTCCGGGTGCACATCCAATGCCTGCTGCATCGCTTGGGGCAATGTTTGAGCTTGTACAAAACTGGCGGCGAGAGCGAACGGTATTGCCTTGAACAGGTGCAGACGCATGTAAAAATTCCCCAGGACTTCGTGTCGCAAATCGCAGCATTTAAGGAGGCTGCGTCGGAAAATGGCTACCGTAATGACCGTACGTCGGAAAGTTCAAAAAGCGGAACTGCTTCACACATGTAGGACGGTTCGCCGCATAAATATCAATGTGACATTACGGGGCCAATTGTTTAGGATGGCGACCATAAGGTCAATAGTTTGGCATAAACTAGATAGCGAAAAAATCTAGCCAATAAATTGACGTCATTAAGTTTGTAGACTACGCCCCCTCCTGTTTGGCCCTCCCCCCGCAGTGGCCACATGGAAATCATCAGAAACGGATCGCCGGAGAAATCTTTAATGAGCAGTGTTGTTGCCATCGTCAAAAGCATTGTTGGTCAAGTTTTCGTTATTTCTCCGGAAGGGACGCGCCGCGTCCTTATTGAGGGCGACCGCCTGTTCGCGGGCGACCAGGTCGACACTGGCCTCTCGGGCGCTGTCAGCCTGGAGCTGGCCGACGGCCGCACGCTGGACCTGGGTCGCGATACCCAGTGGAGCGCGGATGCGCCTGACTCCAGCCTCGACCTGGCCGCTGCCACCGAACAAGCCGCGCCGTCGGTTGCCGAGTTGCAGCAAGCCATCGCCGCGGGCGCCGACCCGACCACCGACCTGGAAGCCACCGCGGCAGGCCCGGCTGCTGCCGGTAATGGCGCCGCGGGCGGCGGCCACAGCTTCGTCGTGCTGGACGCGACCGCTGGCCGTGTCGACCCGACAATTGGCTTCCCGACCGCCCCTATTGGCCAGGCCGGCTCGACGCAAACCCAGCTCGCTGGCGCACAAAGCACCACCGACAACGGCAATCTGTTGCTGCAGACTTCGACCCTGACCCTGAGCGCGACCCCGACCATCACCGAAGCTGGCGGCGTGCTGACCTACACCGCCACCGTCACGCAGCCGCCGGTCAATGACCTGACCATTACCCTGTCCAACGGCTCGGTGATCACCATCACCGCCGGCCAACTGACCGGTACCGTGAACGTACCGCTGGCACCGAATGACAGCCCGTACATCGACCCGAGCCAGATCAACGTCAATGTTACCGGCACTACTGGCGGCACCAACCTGGTACTGACCATTGACCCGGCGCCAGCTGTCACCCAGGTCACCGACACCATCGACACCACCACCGTCACGCTGACCGCTGGCCAGACCGTGACTGAAGGCGGGCAGATTACCTACACCGCCACCTTGACCAACCCGGCGCAGACGCCGGTGACCGTCACCTTGAGCAATGGCTCGGTGATCACCATCAAAGCCGGTGAATCGACTGGCACTGTGGTGGTGGATACCCCGGCTAACGATGTTTACAACAATGGTTCGACTGTCAGCACCACTATTACTGGCGCGACTGGCGGTAACTTTGAAAATCTGGTGCCGGGTACTACGCCTGCGGTCACCACGATTACTGATTCGGTTGATACCACTACTGTCACGCTGACGGCCGGTCAGACTGTGGTTGAAGGTGGGCAGATTACTTACACCGCCACCTTGACCAAC
>NZ_MSDF01000016.1:0-2265 GCF_002022275.1 Pseudomonas fluorescens | reverse complement strand
GCAGACGCCGGTGACCGTCACTTTGAGCAATGGCTCGGTGATCACCATCAAAGCCGGTGAATCGACTGGCACTGTGGTGGTGGATACCCCGGCTAACGATGTTTACAACAATGGTTCGACTATCAGCACCACTATTACTGGTGCGACTGGTGGCAACTTTGAAAATCTGGTGCCGGCGACTACACCTGCGGTCACTACGATTACTGATTCGGTCGATACCACTACCGTCACGCTGACGGCCGGTCAGACTGTGGTTGAAGGTGGGCAGATTACCTACACCGCCACCTTGACCAACCCGGCGCAGACGCCAGTGACTGTCACCTTGAGCAATGGCTCGGTGATCACCATCAAGGCGGGTGAGTCGACTGGCACCGTCATGGTGGATACCCCGGCTAACGATGTTTACAACAATGGTTCGACTGTCAGCACCACTATTACTGGTGCGACTGGTGGCAACTTTGAAAATCTGGTGCCGGGTACTACGCCTGCGGTCACTACGATTACTGATTCGGTCGATACCACCACTGTTACGCTGACGGCCGGTCAGACTGTGGTTGAAGGCGGGCAGATCACTTACACCGCCACACTGACCAACCCGGCGCAGACGCCGGTGACCGTCACCTTGAGCAATGGCTCGGTGATCACTATCAAAGCCGGTGAGTCGACTGGCACTGTGGTGGTTGATACCCCGGCTAACGATGTTTACAACAATGGTTCGACTATCAGCACCACTATTACTGGTGCGACTGGCGGCAACTTTGAAAATCTGGTGCCGGCGACTACACCTGCGGTCACTACGATTACTGATTCGATTGATACCACTACTGTCACGCTGACTGCTGATAATTCGGTGGTTGAAGGCGGTAACATTACTTACACCGCTACGCTGACCAATCCAGCGCAGACTGCGGTTAACGTGACGCTTTCGAATGGTCAGACCATCACTATTGAGGCCGGCAAAACCGCTGGCTCGGTGGTTTTCCAAACTCCGGCCAATGACGTTTACAACAACGGTTCCACCGTTAACACGACGATCACCAAAGCTGAAGGCGGCAATTTCGAGAGCCTGGCGACCAATCCTGCGCCAGCGACCACGACGATTACTGACTCGGTCGATACCACTACCGTTACTCTGACTGCCGATAACTCGGTTGTTGAAGGCGGCAATATCACCTACACCGCCACGTTGACTAACCCAGCGCAGACTGCTGTGAGCGTCACCTTGAGCAACGGCCAGACGATTGTTATCGAAGCGGGCAAATCCTCTGGGACTGTCGTTTTTCAAACTCCGGCCAACGACGTCTACAACAACGGTTCCACCGTTAATACGACGATCACTAAAGCTGAAGGCGGTAACTTCGAGAACCTGGCAACGAACCCTGCGCCAGCGACCACGACGATTACTGACTCGGTCGATACCACAACTGTCACTCTGACTGCTGATAACTCGGTCGTTGAAGGCGGCAACATCACCTACACCGCTACGCTGACCAACCCAGCGCAGACTGCGGTTACCGTGACGCTTTCGAATGGTCAGACCATCACTATTGAGGCCGGTAAAACTGCCGGTTCGGTGGCCTTCCAAACTCCGGCCAACGACGTCTACAACAACGGTTCGACCGTCAATACGACGATCACCAAAGCTGAAGGCGGTAATTTCGAGAATCTGGCGACTAATCCAGCGCCAGCGACCACCACGATTACCGACTCGGTCGATACCACTACCGTTACATTGACTGCCGATAACTCGGTCGTTGAAGGCGGCAACATCACGTACACCGCTACGCTGACCAACCCAGCGCAGACTGCGGTTACCGTGACGCTTTCGAATGGTCAGACCATCACGATTGAGGCCGGTAAAACCGCTGGTTCGGTGGTTTTCCAAACTCCAGCCAACGACGTTTACAACAATGGTTCGACCGTTAACACGACGATCACCAAGGCTGAAGGCGGCAACTTCGAGAACCTGGCGGCGAACCCTGCGCCAGCGACCACGACGATTACTGACTCGGTCGATACCACCACCGTCACTCTGACTGCCGATAACTCGGTTGTTGAAGGCGGCAACATCACTTACACCGCCACGCTGACCAATCCAGCGCAAACTGCGGTCACCGTGACGCTTTCTAACGGTCAGACCATCAACATCGAAGCAGGTAAATCGACCGGCACCGTGGTGTTCCATACCCCGGCCAACGACGTCTACAACAACGGTTCGACCGTCAACACGACGATCACCAAGGCCACTGGCGGCAACTTCGAGAA
>NZ_MSDF01000024.1 GCF_002022275.1 Pseudomonas fluorescens | reverse complement strand
GGATTCAAGCCGGAGTGAGGGCACACCGAGCCAGAGCGAGGTGCCGAGTGGTGGGGCAAGAGCCCTTTTGGTTACTTTTGGGGCTCTTTTCCAAAAGTGACCCGCCGTAAGGGCGGAACCATAGGCGGCCGTTACCGCAGCAACGGATATGCCCCCAACCACACCCCCTACCGAACCTTATCCTCACGCCCCCGCAGCACCCGATTCGGCATCGCAACAGCCGCCGCCAACCCCAACAACGACACCCCCGCACTCACCATCAACAAATGCCGAAACGTCACCGCCAACTCCCCGCGCAACGCATCCTGCGCCGGCCCCGGCGCCGCGTTCAAACCATCCAGCAACACGTTCCCGGATCCGCCCTCACCCGCCAACGCGCCACTGGCCAAATGCGCAAAGCTCGAATCCTGCAACAACGCCAGCAACAGCGCTGACATGGCGGCGACCCCCACCGCCCCACCCAACGAACGGAACAGGTTGGTGGTACTGGTCGCCACACCAATATCCCGCTGCTCAACCGAATTCTGCGTCCCCACCAATGACGTAGGAAACTGCATCCCCGCCGCAATCCCGCACAACAGCATAAACACCGCCGTCATCACCACATCCTGAGGCGCGCTGAACGCCATCCCCAAAATCGCAAACGGACTCAACAACGCCCCACCCAGAATCATCGGCTTATACCGCCCCGTCACCGACGTCAGACGCCCGGCGCAATAAGCCCCCACCGGCAGCCCAAACGCCAACGGCAGCAAATGCAACGCCGCACTGTCGGCGCCAGAACCCGTCACCGTCTGATACCGCAACGGCATCAACACCGTCAGCGAAATCGCCTGAAAACTGGTGAAGAAAATCGTGCACCAACACAGCACCGCGCTGCGGTTGGCAAATAAATGCATCGGCAGCAAAGGCTCCGGCGCACGGCGTTCGTGCCACACAAACACACTCAACGCCACCAGCGCACAGGCCAACTGCCCCAGCACCTGTGGATCACGCCAGTGATGCCCCTGGCCAATCTCGGTGATGCCCAGCAGCAAAGCGGTCAAACCGATGATCATCAGCAAGGTGCCGAGGTAGTCGATGACCGGTTTGCGTTGCGGCACCGGCAGCCCCACCAGCGTGCGATGGGCCACATACCAGGCGCCGGCGCCCAGTGGCAGGTTGATCAAAAATACCCAGCGCCACGACAGGTACTCGGTCATATAACCGCCCAGCACCGGCCCGGCCACGCTGGCTACCGCGTACATGCTGCTGAAATAGCCCTGATAACGCCCGCGCTCACGCGGTGGGATGATGTCGCCGATAATCGCCTGGCTCACCGAGATCATCCCGCCGGCGCCGATGCCCTGGAGAATCCGCGCCAGCACCAGTTGCTCCATGCTTTGCGCCATGCCGCAAAACAGCGAGGCGACGGTAAACAGCCCCATGCCGATCAGCATCATTGGCCGGCGCCCATACAGGTCGCCAAGCTTGCCGTAGATCGGCACCGCCACCGTCATCGCCACCATGTAACCGGCGATCACCCAGGCCAGCAGGTTGACGTCGTGGAACTGCGCGGAAATGGCCGGCATCGACACTGCGACGATGGTCTGGTCGAGGGCGCCGAGGAAGATCGCCAGCATCAAGGCGACAAGCACACTGCGTACGGCGGGAGCGGGTTGGGTGGGCTGATTCAGGTTAGTCACGGCAGAACCTTCGAGCAGGGCCCGCAGGCAGGAAAGGCCTGCGGGAATGCTCAACATCTTACTCGATAGCTGGCTATTCGATAGCCTCGTAAGGAAGCCCGACGTAATTTTCTGCAATGGTTTTGCGACCGGCTTCAGAGTTGATGAAATACGACAGTTCGCTTTCGGCAATGCGCTGGCTGAAACCATCCGCCTCGGGGAATTCGTGCAGCATTGAAGTCATCCACCAGGAAAACCGCTCGGCTTTCCACACGCGGCGCAGGCAGATGGCAGAATATTTTTCCAGCAGGTCCACGCGCCCCTCGCGGTAAACCTTGAGCAGGATCCGGTACAGCGTACTGACATCACTGGCCGCCAGGTTCAGGCCCTTGGCGCCGGTGGGCGGCACAATGTGGGCGGCGTCGCCTAGCAGGAACAGGCGCCCGTACTGCATCGGCTCCACCACGAAGCTGCGCAGCGGCGCGATGCTTTTCTCGATCGAGGGGCCGGTGACCAGTTTCTCGGCCAGCGAGACGGGCAAGCGGGTTTTCAGCTCGTCCCAGAAACGCTCGTCCGACCACTCTTCCAGCGGCGCTTCCACCGGCACTTGCAGGTAATAGCGGCTGCGGGTCGGCGAACGCATGCTGCACAGGGCAAAACCGCGCGGGTGCTTGGCGTACACCAGTTCGGCATGCACCGGCGGCGTGTCGGCAAGAATGCCGAGCCAGCCGAAGGGGTAGACCCGCTCGAAGACCTTCAAGGATTCGGCCGGGATCGACTGGCGCGCCACGCCGTGGAAGCCGTCGCATCCGGCGATGTAGTCGCAGTCCAGCCGAAAGTGCTCGCCCTGATGCTCGAAGGTCAGCCAGGGTTGCTCGGTTTTCATGCCGTGGGGCTGCACGTTACGCGCTTCGTAGAGCGTGACGGCACCGGCGGCCTCGCGAGCCGCCATCAGGTCACGGGTGACTTCGGTCTGGCCGTAGACCATCACCGATTGCCCGCCGGTCAGCGCTTTAAGGTCGATATGGCTGAGCTGGCCATTCAGCGCCAGTTCAAAACCGTCATGCACCAGGCCTTCGGCGTCCATGCGTCTGCTGACGCCCGCTTCGCGCAACAGCTCTACCATGCCTTGTTCCAGCACGCCGGCACGGATGCGGCCCTTAACGTAATCGCCGCACTGGCGTTCAAGAATAAGGGTCTGGATACCGGCGTTGTGCAGCAACTGGCCAAGCAGCAATCCCGAAGGACCGGCACCAATGATGGCGACTTGGGTTTTCAGGGTTTTCATTATTTTTATCGCCCGCAAGCTTCACCGAACGGATTGGGTGAAAGAGTTGTCATTGAACAAGTTGCTGGCATTTTTCACTTGAGTGGCCGGCATAAGAAGGTGAAAACTGAGCCAATGCCTGCGCTTTTTGCCAATCCGGGCGATTACCGCACCACTATCCTGAGTATCGGATTGAAACCATGACCAAAACTGCCAGTTCCGCGATTCCGGTCTTCAAGCTGTATGGGGAGAGCCAGCAATGGCCGACCCCGGATTTGCTGCACTGCGAGACTATCTCGCGGCGCAGCCGGGAATACCAGTGGGAAATCCAGCCCCACCGGCACGCGGATCTGTGCCAATTGTTGTACGTGCACAAAGGCCAGGCCCAGCTGGAAATCGAAGGCCAGCGCACCACGCTCAGCGAGGCCACCTTGCAGGTGCTGCCGCCGTTGTGTGTGCACGGTTTTCGCTTTTCGGAAGATGTGGAAGGCTACGTGGTAACACTGGCGGCGCCGCTGGTGAGCCACTTGCAGGGGCAACTGGGTTCAACCCTTGACGGTTTACAAGCACTGGGTAATTACCCGGCGGGCAAGGACAGCGACTACCTCAACGCACAATTCGCCCGCCTGCAGAACGAATACGCCGATGAACAACCGGCACGGGACATGATGATGCATGCCCTGGTCAGTGTGCTGCTGGTGTGGATCAGCCGCCAGGCCATCCAGCGCCGCCATCCGCGTGCACCACGGGGCCGTGAGTACTTTCGGCGCTTTACCCAACTGGTTGAGCAGCACTACCGCGAGCACCCGAAGATTGAAGATTTGGCCCACAAGCTGGGCATCTCGGTCTCACACCTGAATGGGACGTGTCGGGAGTTGGGCGGGCAGCCCGCGCTGCAGATCATGCATGACCGCCAGTTGCTGGAAGCCAAGCGTCTGCTGACCTACACCAGCATGACCATCAACGAAATGTCGGAAGTGCTGGGTTTTTCCGACCCGACCAACTTCTCACGGCTGTTCCGCCGACGGGTCGGTTTCTCACCCAAAGCCTTTCGCGAACAGTTGAAGGCGGAACAGGCGGTTACCTGAGCGCGCTGAAACTGCCGGTGCGCGGCACGCATTGGTCCTGATGGCAGTTGATTGCGAAGGCGGCTGGCTGCATGCGCGTTTGTTCAACGCGATAGGCGGCGGTGCCGTACAGCGCAGTAGCCAGCGCGCACAGGGTGAAAATCATCAGGTACTTTCTAATTTTTAGAGTCATGGCAGCGACCTCCGAACAGGCCTTGATGGGCCTGTTTTAAGCATAGGTCAGTCACGGCGAGTTGCCATTATCGGACGCCATTCAACACGTTTATGTCGGCTTAAAGGCCAGTCCTTAAAAAATCCCTGCCAAGCGTCAACACTCCCCCCTGTGGCGAGCGGGCTTGCCCCGCGCTGGACTGCGCAGCAGTCCCGTTTTTTGGGGTCGCTGCGCAACCCAACGCGGGCAAGCCCGCTCGCCACAGGTGCTCGTTGCCTGTTCAGAGGCCAATATCCCACGCCGGTTCTTCCGGAAACCTGAGCACCAGGAAATCCAGCAGGCTGCGCAGCGCCAACGGCATGTGCTTGCGCGAGGCGTACACGGCGTAGACATTCATTTGCTGCGGCTCAGCCTCGGGCAGCAAACGGATCAGTTCGCCGCTGCGGATATAGTCCCCGGCCTGATAACTGGGGAGCCGCGCCACCCCCGCCCCCGCCAGCGTCACCCGCAGCAAGGTCGTCGCCTCGTTGGCGGTGATATTGCCCTGCACCGCCACCGACACCGGCTCGCCGTTCTCGGTGAAATGCCACAGGCTTTTGCCGAAGTAGGAGTGCGTCAGGCAATTGTGCTCCACCAATTCGTGCACGTGTCGGGGTTGCGGGTGCTCGCGCAGGTACGCCGGTGAGGCGCAGATCACCGAGCGGCACAGCGTGAGCTTGCGCGCGATCAAATTGGGGTCCAGCTCAAAACTGGTGCGGATAGCCAGGTCGATGCGCTCATCCACCAGGTTCACCGTGCGGTCGAGCATCTGCATGTCGATACTGACCAACGGGTAACGCTTGACGTACTCAGCCACGGCATCGGCCAATTGCGCCTGGCCAAATGAGCTGCTGACACTCAGGCGTATTTGGCCACGCGGCGCTTCATCCGGCTCACTGACGGCGGCCTGCATGTCACTGCACAACTCCAGCATCTGCCGGCAACGCGGCAGCATTTCGCTGCCGGCGGCGGTGAGGCTGAGCTTGCGCGTGGTGCGATGCATCAGGCGCGCGCCCACCCAATCCTCCAGCTCCGCCAGATAGCGCGACACCACCGGCCGCGACAGGTCCAGATGATCCGCGGCGGCGGACTGGCTGCCCAGGTCCACGACGCTGACAAACACACGCATTGCTTGAAGACGGTCCATGATTTGCCCGGTTTCAGAAACAAACTATGTTCAAGCATGGCATTTTTTGTGACGTTTAGTGCAACTAAGCTCTGTGCATCACTCAACGCTGCTGGAGCTGTACATGATCTCGACCCTTAAACGGTTTGCCACCGCGATGGCCGCTCTGGCCTTTGCCGCCCATGCGGCCGCCGCCGACCTGACACTGGATGCATATAACCCGGGCGCCTCGGCCATGATGCCGGTGAGCTCGGTACTGGTCAGCGGAGAGCACGACGTCATCCTCGTGAACGCGCAATTCGGCAATGGCCAGGCCGCAGACCTGGTGCAGAAAATTCGCGCCAGCGGCAAACGCCTCACCACCATCTACGTCAGCGACGGCGACCCCGATTACTACTTCGGCCTCGACACCCTGACCACCGCATTCCCGGACGCCAAGGTGCTTGCATCGCAACCGGTGGTCGACCACATCAAGGCCACCGCCGAACACAAACTCGCCTTCTGGGGCCCGAAACTGGGCGCGGATAAACCGGCGAAGCTCGTCATCCCGCACGTGCTGCAAGGCCACACCCTGACCCTTGAGGGCAAGACCCTGGAAGTGATCGGCCTCGACGGCCCGCAACCGGACCGCACCTTTGTGTGGATTCCTTCGATCAAGGCCGTGGTCGGCGGCGTGGTGGTGTTCGAAAATACCCATGTCTGGATGGCCGACACCCAAACGCCGAAATCCCATGCCGATTGGTTGGCCACCCTCAAACGCATCGAAGACCTGAAACCGCGCACCGTGATTCCGGGCCATTACCTGGGCACACCGACCGTGCAATCGGTGGCGTTTACTGCGGGCTACATCAAGGCGTTCGACGAAGAGACCGCCAAAGCCGAGGATTCCGCCGCCCTGATCGCGGCCATGAAAAAGCGTTACCCGAACCTCGCCGACGACAGCAGCCTGGAATTGGGCGCCAAAGTCGCCAAGGGCGAAATGAAGTGGTGAACGGTTTTAACCCCCTGACCTGACTGGAGAACGTCATGAGCAAGATCGCAATCATTGGTGCCACCGGCCGTGCCGGTAGCCAACTGTTGGAAGAAGCACTGCGTCGTGGGCATAGCGTGACCGCCATTGCGCGAAATGTTGAATCTATTGATGTGAAGCCTGGCGTCACCGTCAAACAGGTGGATGCTTTAAACGCTGTTGAACTGCAACAAGCTATCAGCGGGAATGATGTGGTAATCAGTGCTGCCCACTTCGCAACCGTGCCGGCCGAATCGATCATTGAACCGGTGAAGAAAGCCGGCGTGAAACGTCTTCTCGTAGTCGGCGGTGCGGGTTCGTTATTGTTACCCAGCGGCGAGCGGGTCATCGATAGCGCCGGTTTCCCCGAGGAATATCGAGCTGAAGCAAGCGCTGGCAGCGTGTTTCTCGACAAGCTGCGTCAAGAGAAAGAGTTGGATTGGTCCTTTCTCTCTCCCTCGGCGGAGTTCGTTGAAGATATACGCACTGGCGATTTCCGTTTGGGCCAAAACCACTTGCTCATCAGTGAGAAAGGCAGAAGTTGGATCAGCTTCTCCGATTATGCGATTGCATTGATTGATGAAGTTGAAGTGCCAAAGCACTCCCGCGAGCGTTTCACCGTCGGTTACTGACCCAACGCGGTAAAAACTGTGGGAGCGGGCTTGCTCGCGAATACGGGCTGTCATTCAAAACTTCAGGTGACTGACCCACCGCATTCGCGAGCAAGCCCGCTCCCACATTTGATCTTCAGTGCTACGACTGCTGTGCCTGGCTCACCAGCCAATTCATAAGCGCTTCAAGTCCGGATGACGGCTCCGTCCCCGGCGGATACACCAGGTAATACCCCATTCCCGTTGGCACCCGCAGCTCAAACGGCGTCGCCAACCGCCCTGCCTTCAGATCCTCGCCAATCAGCGCACTGTCGCCAATCGCCACGCCATTGCCCTGCGACGCTACCGTCATCGCCAGGTCCAGCGTTTCGAAATGATGCCCCTGCCCCAGGTTGCTCAGCTGCGTATTCGCCACCTTCAACCACAACGCCCAATCGCGTTCATCCCGCGTGGGGTGCAGCAGCACTTGTTGCTGCAAATCCGCCGGGGTGTGCAAACCACCGAGCAACGCAGGCGCGCAAACCGGCGTGAGCTGCTCATCAAACAGATGCCGGGCCTGGGCAGATTGCTCGGCGATAGGCGCGTAGATCACCGCCGCATCGAACTGCTCGCGGCGAAAATCCACGGTGTAGGCCACAGTGGTGGTCAGTTCCACTGGCACGTCCGGGCGTTCCTTTTGCCACTGCATCAAACGCGGCAGCAACCAGCGCATCACACAGGTGGAGGCTTTGAGTTGCAAGGTTTCGCGGCGGCGGCCGATCTGCTCCACGGCGTCGCCGATCAGGCCAAACACCTGCTGCGCGCGCAAAGACCACTCGCGGCCTTCTTCCGTCAGGCTCAAACCTCGCGCCTGACGCTGAAACAACGCGTAACCCAAATGGCTTTCCAGCCCGGCGATCTGTCGGCTCACTGCGCCTTGGGTGATGTGCAGTTGCTCGGCGGCACGGGTGAAGTTGCAGCACTGGGCCGTGACCCAAAAGGTGTGCAGCGCGGGCAGTGGAGGAAGGCGTTTCATCGACTCAAGCCATGACGTGGAGACATGGCTAGTATGACTTTTTATCGATTGTTGCCGCTACGGGCCAGCCGGTCCAATACCGCCTCGAATCAATAACAAGAGCGACATCTATGGCGACCTGCGGCGAAGTATTGGTCAACCTCCTGGAAAGCTACGGCGTGGACCAAGTGTTCGGCATCCCCGGCGTGCACACCGTGGAGCTGTATCGCGGCCTGGCCCGTTCGAGCATCCGCCACGTCACCCCGCGTCACGAGCAAGGCGCGGGCTTTATGGCCGACGGCTATGCACGCACCAGCGGCAAACCCGGCGTGTGCTTCATCATCACCGGCCCCGGCATGACCAATATCACCACCGCCATGGGCCAGGCCTATGCCGACTCGATCCCGATGCTGGTGATCTCCAGCGTGCAATCGCGCAGCCAGTTGGGCGGCGGGCGCGGCAAGTTGCACGAACTGCCGAACCAGAGCGCGATGATCGCGGGGGTGGCGGCGTTCTCGCACACGTTGATGTCGGCAGCCGAATTGCCTGGTGTGCTGGCGCGAGCGTTTGCAGTGTTTCAGGCGGGGCGACCGCGCCCGGTGCACATTGAAATCCCGCTGGATGTGCTGGTGGAAAACGCCGACGCCCTGCTCGGCAGCGAGCCGGTCAGCGTGGCCCGCGCCGGTGCAGCGCCATCGGCGGTCAAGCAGATGAGCCAGTTGCTGGCCGCCGCAAAACGCCCGTTGATTCTGGCCGGTGGGGGCGCCATCGATGCCGCGCCCGAGTTGACCCGCCTCGCCGAAACCCTTGGCGCGCCGGTCGCGCTGACCATCAACGCAAAAGGCATGTTGCCGTCGACGCACCCGCTGCTGATCGGCTCGACCCAAACGCTGGTCGCCACCCGCGCCTTGGTCGCCGAGGCCGACGTGGTGCTGGCCATCGGCACGGAGCTGGCGGAAACCGACTACGACGTGACCTTCGCCGGCGGCTTCGACATCCCCGGTGCCCTGCTGCGCATCGACATCGACCCCGACCAGACCGTGCGCAATTACCCGCCGCACGTGGCGCTGGTGGCCGACGCGCAAATCGCCGCCGACGCCTTGCTCACCGAGCTGAACAGCAAGCCGCTGCCTGCGCGCGATGGGAAGTGGGGCGCTCAACGCGTCGCCCGTTTGTGGGCTGAATTGACGCCGGCGTGGGACGCCGCCACCCGCGCGCAAACCCTGTTCCTCACCACCGTCCTGGAAGAACTGCCGGACGCCGTGCTGGTCGGCGACTCGACCCAGCCGGTGTACAGCGGCAACCTGACGCTGAACCTCGACCACCCGCGCCGCTGGTTCAATTCGTCCACCGGCTACGGCACCCTCGGTTACGCCTTGCCGGCTGCCATTGGTGCCTGGCTGGGACGTGGCGACGGGCAGCCGGTGGTGTGCCTGATCGGCGACGGCGGCCTGCAATTCAGCCTGCCGGAGTTGGCCAGCGCGGTGGAAGCGCGCGTGCCGGTCATCGTGTTGCTGTGGAATAACCAGGGCTACGAAGAAATCAAAAAATACATGGTCAACCGCGCCATCGAGCCGGTCGGCGTAGACATCTATACCCCGGACTTTATCGGCGTGGCCAAGGCACTCGGCTGCGCCGCCGAGAGCATCCAGGGCATCGAGCCCTTACGCCGTGCATTGCGCGCCGCCGCTGATCGCCAGGGGCCCACGCTGATTGAAATCGACCAGGGACTTTGGATGAAAGAGGTGGCGGTATGAGCACAGTCTTGAACGGTGTGTTTATCGGCGGCGAATGGCAGGCGGGCCATGCCGTGCTGGACGTCATCAACCCGGCGACCGAGGCCACCCTGGCCCAGGTCAGCGTGGGCGATGCGGCGGCGGTGACGCGGGCGGTGGATGCCGCCAGCGCGGCATTTGCCGACTGGTCGAAAAGCACCGGGCGCGATCGCGGCGCACTGCTGCGCAAGATCGCCCAAGGCGTCAGCGAAAGACGCGAACAGCTGATGCAGGTGCAGTCCAGCAACAACGGCAAGCCGCTGTTTGAGTCGGGTATCGATGTGGACGACGTGATCGCCACGTTCGAGTATTACGCCGGTGTGGCCGAACACATGGACGCCGCGCAGGACCACGCGGTGGCGCTGCCCAGCGACGACTTCAGTGCGCGCCTGCGCCGCGAACCGTGCGGTGTGGTCGGGCTGATCGTGCCGTGGAATTTCCCGATGGTGACCACCGCCTGGAAACTCGCCCCGGCCTTGGCTGCCGGTTGCTGCGTGGTGCTCAAACCGTCGGAGGTCACGCCGTTGGCCGAGTTGCACCTGGCACGAATCATCGCCGAGGCCGGTGTGCCGGCGGGCGTGTTCAACCTGGTCTGCGGCACCGGTCTGGCGGTGGGCGCTCCATTGGCGGCGGATCGCCGGGTGGCGAAGATTTCCTTCACCGGCAGCAACGCGGTGGGCGTGCAGGTGATGCAGCGCGCTGCTGAAACAGTCAAGGGCGTGAGCCTGGAATTGGGCGGTAAATCCTCGTTGCTGGTGCTGGCGGATGCCGACCTCGACCTGGCAGTGGAGCTGGCCTGCGGCGGTGGTTTTTTCAACGCCGGGCAAATCTGTTCGGCCACGAGCCGTGTACTGGTGGCTGACAGCCTGGCGGATGAATTCCTGCAACGTTTGCAGGCGCGGGCTGAAGGGATTCGCGTAGCAGACCCGTTTGCCGATGACGTGGAAATGGGTGCGCTGATCAACAGCGCGCAGTATCAACGGGTGCTCGGACACATCAGGCGCGGCGTTGAAGAAGGTGCGCGCTTGCTCTGTGGCGGTGAGCGTCCGGCGGACCTGGCGAAGGGCTTTTTCATTCGCCCGACAGTCTTTACCGATGTGCCGTTGAACAGCGCGCTGTGGAACGAAGAGATCTTCGGGCCAGTGTTGTGTGTCAGACGTTTTGCCACCGAGGACGAGGCTATCGCCTTGGCGAACGACAGTGATTTCGGGTTGGTCGCCAGTGTGGTCAGCGGCCATGCCGAAACGGCAGATCGCGTGGCGAATGCCTTGCAGGCGGGGTTGGTGTGGATCAACGCACCGCAGGTGATTTTCCCGCAAACGGCGTGGGGCGGTTACAAACAGAGCAGCATCGGCCGCGAACTGGGGCCGTGGGGCCTGGCGGCGTTTCAAGAGATCAAGCACGTGATCCGATCCATCTGACAACACAAAACCCATGTGGGAGCCAGCTCCCACATTTTGATTTGTGGTCACCAACAACAGTCCATATTCACTGACGTCGTGTTACCAACATTTTTTGTCCCACACCAAACATAGAAACGCCCTACAGCGCTTTCTATTGGTACGAGCGTTCCGTTAAGCTTTTGCCCTTGTCGCACGCCTCCACAGTGCCAAGGCTTATCGGACGGAACGGATGCTAAACAGTAATTTGCTCAGAAAGCTCGATATGCAGGACTTGATGGTGTTTATCGCCGTCTATGACCAGAGCAGTGTTACCGAAGTGTCTGAAACACTGTTCGTCAGCCAGTCCACGGTGAGTTACAGCTTGAAGAAGCTGCGCACCTGCTTTGAAGACGAGCTGTTTATCAACACGCGAGCGGGCATGCGACCGACGTACAAGGCCAGCACGATGTATGGCCATGTGCAGAAGATTCTCCAGAGCATCAACCTGTGCCACGCCGGTGGCCAGGCCTTTGACGCGACGCACAAGGCCGTGACCTTCAAGGTGTGCGCCCCGGAATAATCAGCCTGCAAGCGTTCGTCGAGCGGCGCCACGTGTTTCCCATGCCGTGGACGAGGCCCCGAACGGGTTGCCGGGGTTCACGCTGGATATGCAGTGGAAGGAAACCAGTGAACAGGACGGCGCCAATACCTGGTTTCGCGAGCAGGTGGTGAAGGTGTGCGCGGATCAGGGTTCGTTGTAAGCCTCAGCCGATCGACACTTTGCTGTAGGAATCACGGTCCATGTCCACCAGTTGCACACTGAGTTGAACGTGGACGTCGACCGGCCACTCGCCCAAGTCCTGCAACGCCGCCAGCAGGCTTTCCGACAGCTGCTTCTTGACCTGTGGCGAACGCCCGCTGAGCAACGACAGCTTCACCGCGATAAAGCCGCGCGGGGTGAGGGAGGTGCCTACCTGAAAGGTCTCGACTTTCACGGCGCGGCTTTTGATATCGAACTCGGAGCCAAACTGCCCGGACGCCATCAACACGTTGTTGAGCCGCAACAGGGTTTTCTCAACAGCCAGGTCTGGCAGGTTGGCGGTGTATTCCAGGTGCAGATGGGGCATGGGGTTCTCCAGGCAAGTGGTAGGAAGTTTCGTAGATATAGCACGGGGCAAACATCCCGGGCATGAAAGCGCTGTCAGACAGGCGCGACCAGGCCTCGATCACTCATGAACGCTTCGAGCCGGGAACGCATCCAGCGTTCGGCCGGGTCGGTGTCGACGTGGCTGAGCCAGACCATCGACAAGTCCAGGGTCGGGGTTTCGAACGGGAACGGCTCGCAGAACAGGTTGCCACCGGCGGCCATGGCGTGGGCGGTGTAGTCCGGCAGGCTGGCAATCATGTCGGTGCCGGCGAGCAACGCCGGCAGCGCGCTGTATTGCGGCACCGACAGCACCACGTGGCGCTTGCGCCCCACCTCGGCCAGCCATTCATCGGCAAACCCCGACACGTTCGCCGTGTGGGACACCAGCACATGGGGCCTCGCGCAGTATTCGTCGAGGGTCAACGGCGTGTCCGAAGCATCGGCGCGCAGCAGGCAGGGGCGAATATGCCGCAACAGTTTGCGCTTGGCATTGGCGGGCAGGCCGCGCGTTTGGGTAATGCCGACGGTGATATCGCCGGACGCCAGCAAATCCGGGATGCGCCAGTAATCCACATGCTGCACCACAAACACCACCATCGGCGCTTCCTGGCGCAGGGCGCGCAGCAAGGGCGGCAACAGGCCGAATTCAACGTCATCGGAGAGGCCGATGCGGAAGGTCATGGTGCTGATGGACGGGTCGAAATCGTGGGTCAGGCTCAGGGCCGAGGAGAGTGAGTCGAGGGCCGGCGACAGGTGCTGGATGATTTCTTCGGCGCGCGCGGTCGGCTCCATGCGGTGACCGACGCGAATAAACAGCGGGTCGTTAAACAACGTGCGCAGCCGGTTGAGGGCCGAACTGATGGTGGGCTGGCCGAGAAACAACTTTTCCGCCACCCGCGTGACGTTGCGCTCCAGCATCAGTGCTTCGAAGACCACCATCAGGTTGATGTCGGCCTTGCGTAGTTCATTACGATTCATCGGCGCCTGCCCCTTTCCCCAAGACAAGCCGCAGTTTAGAAAGCCCGCAGGGCTGCGTCTATGTGCGCACTGTTCATCTGCGGGCTTTGGGACTATAAATCAGCTCTTGAAGGTCACAGGAACACCATTGTGCTGGTCATTTTCGCCTTATGCGCCCTGCTTTGCGGGGTGTTGCTCTGGGCTATCAAATTCATTGCCAACCCCACCGCCAGGACGCTGCTGCGCGTGTTCACAGGTTTATGCCTGGCGGCGGTGGTGGCTTATCTGGTGCTGGCCTCCGGGTTTCCCACCTCTTTGCTGGTCTGAGACACCTCCTGGCCCTGACGCAAACGCAATGCCGCCAGCGCGGCCACCACCAGCACCACGGCAATCACCTTCAAGCCGTTGTTCGCATTGCCGGTGCTCATTTCAATCGCGCCCATCACCGACGGCCCGACAAACCCGCCCAACAGCCCGCAGGCGTTGACGAAGCCCAGGCCACCGGCCAGCGCGACGCCCTTGAGGCGCGAAGCCGGGTACAGAAAGACGATTGACTGCACCACAAAAAACATCACCGCTGACAGGCAAAAGCCCAACAGGCTGAACACCGGCCCCGACACCGACGCAATGCCCAGGCCCAACGCCATGGTCAGCAGGCCGGTGACCAACAGTCGACGGCAACGCCCCGGCGTGGTCGCAAACCGTGGAATCAGCACGGCCCCCAGCGCCGCCGCGATCCACGGCAAGGACGTCAGCAAGCCCACACTCATGGTGCTCAGCTCACCGTATTTGCTGATGATGCTCGGCAGGAAAAAGATCACCGTGTAGACGGTGATCTGATGGCAAAAGTACACAAAGATCGCCAGCAGGATTTGCGGGGTCAGCCAGTTTTTCAACGCGTGGCCGCCCTCGCCTGCACCCTCTTCGGTTTCCCGGGCGATGCGCTGCTCGATCCCGCGCGCTTCTTCGGCCGACAGCCATGGCGCCTTGCTGGGGCGGTCGGGCAACTTGCGCCACACCACCCAGGCAAACGCCACTGCCGGCAAGCCTTCCAGCAGGAACATCCACTGCCAGCCGTGCCAGCCCATGAGGCCGCCCATGCGCATCAACGCCGCGCCCACCGGGCCGCCGATGATATTGGCAAAACACACGCCGAGCAGAAAATAGCCGGTGGCGCGTGCCCGTTGTTCGCGGTTGAACCAGTAGGTCAGGTACAGCATCACCCCCGGAAACAGTCCGGCTTCGGCAATCCCCAGCAGCAGGCGCAGCACGTAAAAGGACGTTTCACCTTGCACAAAGGCCATGGCTGCCGAGATCAGGCCCCAGGTCACCATGATGCGTGCGATCCAGAAGCGCGCGCCGACCTTGTGCATGATCAGGTTGCTGGGGATTTCCGAGAGCGCGTACGTCAGGAAAAACAGCCCCGCGCCCAGCCCGTAAGCCGCGGCGGAAATGCCCAGATCGACGTCCAGGTGATGCTTGGCCAGGGCAATGTTGGTGCGGTCCAGAAAGCTCAGGACGTAGGCGATGATCAGCAAGGGCATCAACTTGGCGAACATCAGTTTGTTCAGCGCCTGCGGTTCGCGAACCGGGTGGGCAGTGTTCATCGGCAATTCCTCTTGGCACCCCGCCAGCCTGGCTGGGGGGCGCATCGGTGTTGTTCTAGGGTTGGAGGTGCACAACCAGCGCAGGCGGGCGATGGGAAAACAGTTGCAGCAGCGCGCCGCCCAGGGCGCAGCCAGCCATCACGAAGAAACACACGGTGTAACCATGCAGCGTGGTCCAACCGCCGCCCATGGAAATCAGGCTGCCCATCAGCACCGGCGCCAGGCCACCGCCGATAAACATCGCGGTGGTGATGATGCCGTTGGCGGTGGAGGTCGCGGACGGTTCGGCCGAGTCGCAGGCCACCGCGTAGTAGATCGGCCACACCGCGTTGGCCACCAGGCCGAACAACAGTTGCACGACAATGATCAAGGTCAGGGTGTTGGCAAAGTAGAACGCGCCGACACTCGCCGCCATCCACAGCCCGCAGATGATCAACGTGGTGCGCCGCCCGATGATGTCCGACAGCGACGGCCACACCAGTTGCCCGAGAATGCCGGTGAGGGTGAACACCACGCTCATCCCCGCCGACTCCGCCAGCGACAGCCCGACGATGTTGTAGAGGTAGGCCGGCAGCACGATGTTGACGCCCATGTACACCACTTGCGTGAGCATCGTATTGCCCGCCGTGAGGGCGATATTGCGGTTGCGCAATGTGGCGACAAAGGTGCGCCAGGCTTCGCCTTTCACCGAACTGGCCGGGGCGTTGTCGGGCGGGGTCATGCCTTTGGCGGCGATGTCGACGTACAGCGCGGTGATGCGCTCGGCCGTGGAATAACGCGCCCAGAAAATCATCAACGGCAAGGCCACCACGAAGGCGAAGAAGAACACGTAACGCCAATTGTCTTCGCCAAACACAGTGATGACAAAGCTGGCGACGATGCCGCTGAGCATCGCGCCAATCGGGTAGCCAGTGTGGTGCGCGCCCAAGGCAAAGCCGCGACGTTCCACCGGCCACCATTCGGCGGTGTTGCTCACGCCGACCGGTTCGCCCCAGCCGGCGCCGAGGTTGACGCCAACGCGCAGGGCAATAAAGGTCGCGAGGTTACCGCTGAGGGCTTTGAAGCCTGAAAGAAACGAGATCGCCGTGTAGCCCAGCACCAGCGGCACCTGAAAGCGCGCACGTTTCCAGCCGCCGCCATAACGGTCGCTCCACATTGAGCCGGGAATATCCAGCAAGGCCAACGCGAGCATGACCACGGTGGCCACGGTGCCCCATTGGTCGGCGGACAAATCGAAATGCTTGGAGATGGTCGGCCCCAGGCGCAGCACGATCTCGCGATCGTAGGCGTTCAGAATCCAGATCATCCAACAGACCAGCAGCGACACCCAGGAATGCCGGTGAATGCTGCGCAGCGACGCTTTTTTGATAGTTGCCATGGGCCTCTCCAGGCGCGCGAGGGCGCGCACTGACACAAGGTTGCGAAGGAATTTGCCTTGTTAATCACACGCGCTAGCTGGCGAACCGTCGCTCGGCTATTCCTTGCACGCCTAACCCGGTAATGGCGAACAACGCGCCACGTTGCTGGCCGTCCGCCGGGAAACGCGGCAGCGGCGGCTTGGCCATGGAGGTCACGAACAGGGTGTCCAGGTTCGGCCCGCCGAAGGTCAGGCTGGTGACCTTCTTCACTGGCATCTGGATGATGCGGTCGACGTGGCCGTCAGGGGTGTAGCGCACCAGTTTTCCGGCGTAGACCAGCGCTTGCCACAGGCAGCCTTCGGCGTCCACGGTGCAGCCGTCGGCGGCGCCACCGCCGGCGGTATCGACCTTGGCGAAGGTGCGGCGGTTGCTCACGTTGCCGGTGGGCAGGTCGTAGTCATAGGCCCAGATCTCGCCGGACCAGGTGTCGCAAAAGTAGAAGGTCTCCCCGGACGGGCTCCAGCACGGGCCGTTGGACACGATGATGCCTTCGTCGAGCGTGTGCAGGCTCAGGTCGGCGTCGAGGCGGTAGAGTTTGGCGCTGGCGCTGTCTTCCAGGGTGTCCATGGAGCCAAAGACAAAGCGGCCCTGGCGGTCGACCTTGCCGTCGTTGAGGCGGTTATCGGGCAGGTGCGGTTCCGGGTCGATGATCAGGTTGAGCTCACCGCTTTTGAGGTCGAGGGTGTGCACACCGTTTTGCAGGGCGACGATCGCCGACTCGCCATAGTGGCGCAGGGCCATGGAGCCGATTTTCTGGCCCACGTCCCAGGCGCGCAGTTCGCGGCCGTCGTCGGTGCAGCGCAGGATGCGGCCGTCAGCACTGTCGATCCAGTAGAGCCGTTGTTGTTCGACGTCCCATATCGGGCCTTCGCCCAGCGTGGTCTTGACGTCCACAAGCACTTCGATACGCATGGTGATCCCCTTATTGTTGTTGTGCGGGATGCAGGCCGCGCGTTGGCACGGCCGTGTTTTTAATGAAACGGCAGGGCTAAAAATTGACTTGGTCACGCCCCTTGAGCCCGAGGATTTCCCGCGCTTGATCCGGCGTGGCGACTGTCAGCCCGAGGGCCTCGATCACCAGGCGAATGCGGCGGACCTGGTCGGCGTTCGAAGCCGCCAATTTGCCCGGGCCGTCCCACAGCGAATCCTCAAGCCCCACTCGCGCATTGCTGCCCATGGACAGGCCCATGGTCGCCAGCGGAATTTGCCCACGGCCAGCACCGAGGATCGACCACACGTAGTCGTCACCAAACAGCCGGTCGGCGGTACGTCGCATGTGCGCCAGGTCTTCCGGGTGCCCACCAATGCCGCCACGCAGGCCGAAAACCGACTGGATAAACAGCGGCGGCTTGAGCAGGCCGCGTTCCAGGAAATGCGCGGCGGTGTAGAGGTGGCCGATGTCGTAGCACTCGATTTCGAAACGGGTGCGGTTCTCGGCGCAGGAATTGAGGATGTGGGTGATGTCGCGGAAGGTATTGCGGAAGATTCGGTCGTCGCTTTCTTCCAGGTAAGGCCGCTCCCAGTCGTGCTTGAACTCGGTAAAGCGGTTGAGCATTTCGTACAGACCGAAGTTCATCGAGCCCATGTTCAGCGAGGCCAATTCCGGCTTGAACTGCATCACCGGCTGCAGGCGTTCTTCCACGCCCATGGTCGGTGCGCCGCCGGTGGTGATGTTGATCACCACATCGCTGGCGGCCTTGATCTGCGGCAGGAATTCGGCGAACAACGCCGGGTCCTGGCTGGGGCGACCGTCAATCGGGTCACGGGCATGCAGGTGAACAATGGCCGCGCCTGCTTCGGCGGCACCGATGGCGGCGTCGGCAATTTCCTGCGCGGTGATCGGCAAATGCGGCGACATGGAAGGCGTATGAATGGCACCGGTTACGGCGCAGGTAATGATGACAGGACGATTTTTGGACATGACGAGACTCCGACTTTTATTCTTATGAAAAAAATCCTGGGTACAGCGCGATGTGTTCTTCCGTGAGTTACAGGTACTCGACGTTTCCGTCGACGCTGATCGCCTGGCCGGTCACGTTGCGTGCGGCAGGGGAACAGAGAAACAAGGCCATGGCGGCCACGTCTTCGGCGGTGACCATGCGTTTGAGGGAAATTTTGTTGAGGTACTCCTGGCGCATCTCGGCTTCGGGCACGCCGACTTGTTCGGCGCGGGCGCGAATCACGCCGTCCATGCGCGGGCCTTCAACGATGCCGGGCAGCAAGGCGTTGACGCGGATGTCGCTTTCGCCCAGCTCCGAGGCCAACGATTTCATCAGGCCGACGATCGCCCATTTGGTCGCCGCATACGGTGTGCGCCACGCGTAGCCCAAGCGCCCTGCCACCGAGGCGATATGCAGCAAATGGCCGTGGGACGATTCCTTGAGCATTGGCACGGCGTGGTGCGCAAAGCGGTATTGCGCCGTCAGATTGATGTTGATGGTGGCTTGCCATTCGGCGTCGCTGATGGCATCGATTCCGCCGGTGGGCCCGGCGATCCCGGCGTTGTTGACCAACACATCAAGGCCACCGAAATGCTCGCGTTGCACCTTGAACACCGCCTCGATCTGGGCGGCGTCACTGACGTCGGCGCGGGTGGCGACACTGCCCGGGTATTTGTCGCGAAACGCGGCCAGGGCCGGCTCGCTCACATCACACACATGCACCTGCGCGCCGGCCTCCAGATACGCCGCCGCCAACACTTCACCAATGCCGGCAGCCCCGCCGGAAATCAACACACGTAACCCAGGATAGGGCTGCAGCCGTTGTAGGACACTCATGCACGTTTACCTCCTGAAGCAGACGACCGCGCGCGGTCGTTCTTGACGAGCAGGCGCGCCAGGGAATCGGCGGCCTGCATGATGTCATCGGTCACCGCCGCGCGGGCGCCGGCGCCATCTCGGGCGGCCAGGGCTTCGACGATGCGCGTATGCGCTTCCATCGAGCGTTGCAGGTGAGCTTTATCGGGGGCGACCAAGGCAAAACACGGGCCCATGTGCAGCCAGAAGTTTTCCACGGCGGCCATGGTCAACTCGGCCTGGGCCACGGCGTAAATGCGCCGGTGAAAGGCGAAGTTGGTCCACAAATAGCGCGACACGTCGACTTCATCCGCGGCGTGCTGCATTTGCCGGCACAGGTCGGTGATTTCATCGAGGTCGTTTTTTTGCAGGAGCAGCACCGCCTTTTCCGCCAGTAACCCTTCAAGAGCCACCCGTGCATCACGAATCTCGCGCAAGCGCTCGACCGTCATCAGGCGTACTCGCAGCCGCGAGGTTTCAGTGACTTCAAAGGCATTTTCAGCGCTGAGACGTTGCAGCGCTTCGCGAACCGGCATGGGGCTGGAGCCCAACGCTTCGGCGAGGCCGCGGATGGTGAGTTTCTGGCCAGGCTGGAAACGGCCACTCATCAGCGCTTCGCGGATCTGGCGATAGACCTGGTCTTGCAAGGTATCGCGGGACACCTGACGCAGGGTGGGCAGGAGGAGCGGGCCATCTGTCATGAGTCAAACCTGTGTTGTCGTTCTTATGGCCTCAATATGTGATCACAAATCAAATATGTCAAATAGTTTCCCGATTCGATTTCAGCTCGATTGACGAGCGGATGAGGGCTGATTCTAATGGCGCATCAATAGACGCAAGGAGCGCTCAACCATGAAATTCGCCTACACCATCCTCTATGTGCCAGACGTGGCCGCGTCGCTGGCCTTCTTCGAAACAGCCTTTGGTTTCAGTCGTCGTTTCCTGCATGAATCGGGCACGTATGGCGAGCTGGAAACCGGCAGCACCACCCTTTCATTCGCCGCGCATGAATTGGGCGAGATGAACTTCAAGGGCGGGCATGTGCAGGCGCATGCTTCGCGCCAGCCATTGGGAATGGAGGTGGGGTTTGTGACTGAAGACGTGCCCGCCGCGCATGCCAAAGCACTTGAACAGGGCGCAGTAGAGCTGTCGCCGCCGAGTACCAAGCCTTGGGGGCAGGTGGTGTCGTATGTGCGTTGCCCGGATGGGACGCTGGTGGAGTTGTGCACGCCGATTCAGAACTGAGTGGAAAAAAATGTGGGAGCGGGCTTGCTCGCGAATGCGGTGTATCAGTAACAAATAGGCTGACTGACACACTGCATTCGCGAGCAAGCCCGCTCCCACATTTCTAACCGAGTGTTCCCGGGATATCAGGGTTTAAGCGGGCGTTCCTGGTCGCGCTCCGACAACTCCGTGCCGTCGTCCGGGTGCTTCCAGGTCTGGGGTTTTTCTTCTTCATGCCGCCGGGGTTGCTCACGTTCCGGCTCATCACGGCGCTTCTGTTCGTCAGCCATTGTCACCTCCCATCCGTAAGATTTGGTCACACCTTCAAGCATAGAACAGCAGCGGTTTTTTTGATGAGCCTGGCGATTGATAGCCTGCGCGCATCAATACATCCAAATTACTCACTTATCATTTCTAAATGTGTCAGCCACTATCCGCGGTCTTAAGCGAAACAAGCACTTTAAAAAGAACGCTGGAGACACAAAACCATGACTAGCCCTTCCCGGCCCGCCTCTGCCCGCTCGAAAGTTGGTGCGGTTTTCCGCGTTACTTCCGGCAACTTCCTCGAACAGTTCGACTTCTTTCTGTTCGGTTTCTACGCCACCTACATCGCTGCTGCGTTCTTCCCCGCCGCCAATGAATTTGCATCATTAATGATGACCTTCGCCGTATTCGGTGCAGGCTTCCTGATGCGACCCCTGGGCGCAATTATTCTGGGTGCCTACATCGATGATGTCGGCCGTCGCAAAGGGCTGATCGTGACGTTGTCGATCATGGCCAGCGGTACGCTACTGATCGTGCTCGTCCCGGGTTATCACACCATCGGCCTGTGGGCGCCCGCGCTGGTACTGCTCGGTCGCCTGTTGCAGGGCTTCTCGGCGGGCGCGGAACTGGGCGGTGTCTCGGTTTACCTGGCTGAAATGGCCACCCCGGGCCGCAAGGGGTTCTACACCAGCTGGCAGTCGGGCAGCCAACAGATCTCCATCGTGGTCGCCGCCGCACTGGGCTATGGCCTGAACGTGTGGATGGAACCGGCCGTGGTAGCCGATTGGGGCTGGCGCATTCCGTTCGCCATCGGCTGCGTGATCATCCCGTTCATCTTCATCCTGCGTCGCAACCTGCAAGAGACCGAAGAGTTCGCCAACCGCAAGCACCGCCCGACCATGCGCGAAGTGCTGGCCACGCTGGTGAAGAACTGGACCGTGGTCATCGGCGGCATGATGATGGTGGCGATGACCACCACCGCGTTCTACCTGATCACTGTGTACGCGCCGACCTTTGGCAAGACCGTGCTGCAACTGAGCACCTCTGACGCCCTGTTGGTGACCTTGCTGGTGGCCGTGTCGAACTTTGTCTGGCTGCCGATCGGCGGCACCCTGAGCGACCGTTTCGGCCGCAAGCCGGTGCTGATCGCCATGACCGCCCTGACCGTGATCACCGCCTACCCGGCGTTGTCGTTTGTGGTCAGCGCGCCAAGCTTCGCCCATATGCTGGAAACCCTGCTGTGGTTCTCCTTCCTCTATGGCATGTACAACGGCGCGATGATTCCGGCCCTGACCGAAATCATGCCGGTGGAAGTGCGCGTGGCGGGCTTCTCCCTGGCGTATAGCCTGGCGACGGCGATCTTCGGCGGTTTCACCCCGGCGATCTCCACCTGGTTCATTCACATCACCGAAGACAAGGCCTCGCCGGCCTACTGGATGATGTTTGCCGCGCTGTGCGCCCTGTGCTCGACCCTGGCGTTGTATCGTCGTGCCGGCAACCGCGGGCAGGTGATGCAGGAGGCGGTGTGATGAAGCCGCTGTTCAAAACCCTGACGGCCCTGGCCCTCGGCGCCCTGGCGCTGACGGCCCAGGCCGAAGAGCTCAAGGTGATGACCTCCGGCGGTTTTACCGCCGCCTATAAATTGCTCGGCCCGCAGTACACCGAGAAAAGCGGCGACACCCTGGACACCATCCTCGGCCCGTCAATGGGCAAGGCGCCGGAAGCGATTCCCAACCGCCTGGCCCGTGGCGAACACGCCGACGTGGTGATCATGGTCGGCTACGCCCTGGATGATCTGATCAAACAGGGCAAGGTCGACAAGGCGTCCCGCGTGGAACTGGCGGATTCGCGCATTGGCCTGGTGGTGAAGGACGGTGCGGCGAAACCTGCGATCGGTACCGATGCCGAGCTTAAAGCGCTGCTGCTCAAGGCCAAATCCGTGGCGTATTCGGACAGCGCCAGCGGCGTGTATGTCGAGAAAGAGTTGTTCAGCAAACTGGGCATGCCGGCCAAAGGCACCATGATCGAACGCATCCCGGTGGCCTCGGTGGTGGCCAAGGGTGATTACGAGGTGGGCTTGCAACAGGTGGCGGAGTTGTTGCCCGTTCCGGGCGTAACGTTCGTCGGCAAGATTCCGGAGGATGTTCAGTCGGTGACACGTTTCGCCGCGGGCATTCCGGTCAACGCCGAACACCCGGCCCAGGCCAAGGCGTTGCTGCAGTTCCTGGCCTCGCCCGAGGCGCAACCGGTGGTGCAATCCACCGGCCTGGACTCGGTATCACACTGACCGAAACGGCATCTCGCGCACTAATCGCTCCAACTCCAGCGCCGCTGGCGGCAATGTCCGCCCGCGGCGTTTTATCAAGCCCACATTGCGCATCACCTGCGGTTCCACAAGCGGCACGCTCACCAGAATCGGGTGCGTGCCCGCCGGCATCGCAATCGACGGCACCATCGCCACGCCCAGGCCCGCTTCCACCAGCCCGATCATCGTGGTCACGTGGTGCGTCTCGCAGATGCTCGGTTTTTTCACCCGCACGCCACGCAACGCCTGATCCAGCAGGAAACGGTTGCCGGAGGTTTTGTCCACGGTAATGTAGTCATGCTCATAGGCTTCGGCCCAGGTCACGCTCTCGCGCTCGGCCAATGGGTGATCACGGCGACAGGCCAGCACATAGCGCTCTTGCAGCAGCAGTTCGAATTCCACTTCATCGGCCAGGCTGCCGCTGAAACTCACGCCGAAATCCGCCTCGCCGCTTTCCACCGCATTGCACACTTCACCGGCACTGGCATCGAGCACGCGCAGGCGAATCTTCGGGTACAGCTTGTGGAACTCGGAGATCACGTGGGGCATGAAGTAATACGCCGTGGACGGCACGCAGGCGATGGTCACATTGCCCATGCGCGTAGACGCCACATTACTGATCCCCATCAAGGCAACATCGAGGTCATCGAGCATACGCTCGACCTGTGGCAGAAATGCGCGCCCGACCATGGTCAGGCTGACCCGTCGCGTGGTGCGTTCGAACAGCTTCACGTCGAGGGCCGATTCCAGCTTTTCGATGCGCCGACTGAGTGCCGGCTGCGAGATACGGATGGCCTCGGCGGCGCCGCGAAAACTGCCCTTGTCCACCACGGCGCGAAAGGCCTGGAGGTCGTTGAGGTCGAAGTTGATGATCACGGGAGTGGGCCAGAGTAGACGATGTGGGGGGCATTATCGTATGAGCAGGGATGGGGCGCCATGTGTGCTGATGCCGGTTTGGATCAATAACCCTGCTACAAATATGAAGTCATACATATCAGCAGGTTATTTGACCACTGGCGCTACACGGTCGAAAAAAAGCGTCAATACTTTCGACCTGACCTACTCAGCGGAAGACATAAATGCCCATGGAAACCTGCCAGAACGCTCTCCCTTTTTGGATCGACGACGAGATGCCGGATGTCGGCGTCGACCACCTGCTTCTTGCTTCACGCCAATGGTCGAGTAGGATTGAATCCTACTCAACGCCTGCGGACCTCAACATGCGCTCAACCCAGCAAATGAGCATTACCTTGCCAATCGAAATGGCGGCACTGGTCAAGGCCAAGGTCGCGACCGGTGAATACGCCACGGAAAGTGAAGTGATACGCGACGGCCTCAGAGCCCTGATGGCACGCGATCGCGCTATGGAAGACTGGTTGCGCGATGAAGTGATTCCAGCGGCTGTGGCACTCAAGGCTGATCCCGATAGAGCCTTGTCCGCCGGGCAGGTTCGCGAACACATGGCGGCCAAGCGTCAACGAAAAGGTACCGAGAAACCATGAGCTATTCGGTCGCCTTTTCACCCGAGGCGCTGGCTCAACTCGATGCCCTTGAAGACTACATCAGCGATACCGGATCCCCCGTTACAGCGGGGCGCTTTATCGACAGCATCATCAACTATTGTGAAAGCCTTTGCGTGTTCCCGTTACGTGGCACACGACGTGATGACCTGCTACCCACCCTGCGCATCACTCACTACCGGCGCACCACCGTTATCACTTTCATGGCGGACCCCGTCACTGAAACAGTGTCGATCGTCGGGGTGTTTTATGGAGGGCAGAATTACGCCGCTTTTTTAAACGATGATAGTGACTGATTTCGTTTGGTCACACCGCTGAACGATGGGTGAGCAACTCGTGTCTACCACCACGCGGATTGCCAGGTTGGCACCGACCCGATCCCTGACAAGGTTTGGCAAAAAAACCCTCGATTCCAGTCAGATCGGTTCGTTTTAGTATAAATTGCTTACAGTTTATCTATGACATTCAAGGAGGTTACCCGTGGCAACTCTGCAAGCGACTACGATCCAGGCCCTGCAAAATAACCGCACTTCCCTGCTCTCCGAGTGGGTTGCCAGCCAGGAAGCCACAGGCGCCACGCGTAACCTCAAGGAAGACGACGTCAAACGTCAGACAGGCGAGTTCCTCAGCCTGTTGACCGGCGCACTTGAGAACAATGGTTCACAAAATACCAACCTGGAAAACTGGGCAGAAACCCGGGCTTTCCTGGAAAAGTTGTCCCATAGCCGCGCGCTGGCCGGCCAGGACTCGCAGCAGACCGCCAGTTTCATCTTCGCCCTGAAAGGCCCGCTGTTCGCCCTGTTACAGCGCGAATATGCGAGCAACCCATCGCAATTGGCCGAACAGCTGTGGGAAATCTCCGAGCTGCTCGACGCGCTGGGTATGCACACCATCCGCACCTTCCAGAAATCCCGCGAGTCGGTGATCAAGCGTCAACAGGAAGAACTGCTGGAACTCTCCACCCCCGTCGTCAAATTGTGGGACGGCGTACTGGCCCTGCCGATGATCGGCACGCTTGATTCGCAACGCACCCAGGTGGTGATGGAGTCGCTGCTGCAGCGCATCGTCGACACCGGCGCAGAAATTGCCATTATCGACATCACTGGCGTGCCGACCGTCGACACCCTGGTGGCCCAACACCTGTTGAAAACCGTGACGGCGATTCGCCTGATGGGCGCCGACTGCATCATCAGTGGCGTGCGTCCGCAAATTGCCCAGACCATCGTCCACCTCGGCCTCGACCTGCAAGGCGTGGTCACCAAAGCCAACCTCGCCGACGCACTGGCGTTAGCCCTCAAGCGCTTGGGCGTCACCGTCACCAAGGCGGTTTAAGCATGGAACGCATCCCTATTTTGCAGATGGGCGAGTTTTTGCTCGTGACCATCCAGGTCGATATGCATGACCAATTGGCGCTGACGCTTCAGGACGATTTGTCCGAGCGTATCAGCCGCACTTCGGCGCGTGGCGTATTGATCGATATCTCGGCGCTGGACATGGTCGACTCGTTTATTGGCCGCATGATCGGCACCATCTCCGGCCTGTCGCGGATCATGGACGCCCAGACCGTACTGGTGGGCATGCAACCAGCCGTCGCCATCACCCTGGTGGAGTTGGGCATGACCTTGCCTGGGGTGGCCACCGCGCTCAACGTCGAGCGCGGCATGAAACTGTTACGCGATCGGGTAGAACACTCATGACCCACGCCAGCAACGGCACGCACCCCGTGCTGATTGAACAGGATGTTGTGCTGGCTCGGCAATTGGTGCGAAAACTCGCGCAGGAATGCGGCATGCGGCTGATCGACCTGACCAAGCTGGTAACAGCCGTCAGCGAACTGGCGCGAAACACCGTGGTGTACGGCGGTGGCGGCTATATGGACTGGGCGATCATCGAAAAAGATCACCGCGCCGGCGTGCGCCTCACCTTTCGCGATGAAGGCCCGGGTATTCCGGACTTGAAGTTGGCGATGACCGACGGCTGGACTTCCGGCAGTGGCTTGGGCCTGGGGTTGACCGGGGCCAAACGCCTGGTGGATGAGTTTGAACTGGACACCGCGCCAGGCCAGGGCACCCGTGTGACGATCACACGATGGGCTTGAATATTCCCAGTGCGTTGACGCAAGTGTTGTTGATTGAAGAGGTCAGCCAGGTGGGACACGCCCGGCGCACGGCACAACAATTGGCCGAGGGCATCGGCTTCGATGAAACCGACGCCGGCCGCGTAGCCTTGGTCGCAACCGAGCTCGCCAGCAACATTCTCAAGCACGCCGACCATGGCGAATTGCACCTGAGGGCTACGGGCAATGGCGGTGTCGAGATGATTGCCGTCGACCGAGGGCAAGGGTTTGATGTCAGCAGCGGCCTGGTAGACGGGTTCTCCACAGGTGGCACTCAGGGCATTGGCCTGGGTGCCATCGCGCGCGTGGCTCAGGTGTTCGATGTGTACACCGATCAACGTGGCTCCGCGATTTTGGCCAGGCTGACACCCCGTTCAAGCGTCGTGAAAGACATTCGCTACGGCGTCAGTCAGCACTCACTGCACCACGACCCGCACTGCGGCGACGCCTGGCACCTGGCAATCGAGCCGGAGCGTTTCAGCGTGATGATGGCTGACGGATTGGGCCACGGTGAGTATGCAGAACAGGCCGCCCGTGCCGGTGAAGCGGTATTCGCGAAAGAAGCGTTTCTCGACGCACAGGTGTTGATGAGCGACATGCACATCGGCATGACGGGGACCCGCGGCGCCGCCATGGCCGTCGCCCAATACGATGCTGGAACGGACCGACTGCGTTTTACCGGTGTGGGGAATATCGGCGGCAGCCTGATCAGCCCCGGAAAGTCGCGCGGTTTGGCCTCACACCCTGGCATCGTCGGTGTGCAGTTTCGCAAGGCACAACCCTTCGACTACGCTGAAGTGGCCGGGCAGTTGCTGATTTTGTACAGCGACGGCCTGCAGTCACGCTGGAACCTGTCGGACTATCAAGGGCTTGTCTATCGTCACCCCGCCCTGATCGCTGCCATTTTGCACCGTGACTTTTGTCGCGGCCGGGATGATGTCACCGTGTTCGTGATTGCCCTGGAGGCTATTGATGTCTGAATCCACTGCCTCGCTCCTCAAGGAAGTCCAGCAACTTCGCCAGGAAGCGGATGCGTTGCGCACTGAATTGGACGAGACCAACCAGGGCGTGCTGGCGCTGTATGCCGAACTGGATATGCAGGCTGACCAACTGCGCCAGGCGTCGGACCTGAAAAGCCGCTTCCTGTCGTACATGAGTCACGAATTTCGCACCCCGCTGGGCTCGATCCTGAGTATCACCAGCCTGCTGGCGGATGAGCTGGATGGCCCGCTGAGCCCCGAGCAACACACCCAGGTCGGTTTTATCCGCAGCTCGGCACGCGAACTGCGCGAGATGGTCGATGACTTGCTGGACCTGGCCAAGATCGAGGCCGGGCGCATCACCATTTCGCCGGCCTGGTTTGACATGCTCGATCTCTTTTCGGCCCTGCGCGGGATGTTCCGCCCCATTGTCGACGGCTCCAGCGTCGACCTGATTTTCGAAGAGCCTTCCGGCCTGCCGCGCCTGTACACCGATGACAAGAAGCTGGCGCAAATCCTGCGCAACTTCATTTCCAACGCCCTGAAATTCACCCTGCAAGGCGAGGTTCGCGTCTCGGCAAGCATGCTCGGCGATCAGGAAATACGCTTCGCGGTGCATGACACCGGGCTCGGCATCGCTGCGGAGCTGCACAACAACCTGTTCGAAGATTTTTCCCAGATCGACTCCCCCCTGCAAAAACGCTTGCGCGGCACCGGCCTGGGCCTGTCACTGTGCAAGCGCTTCGCTGAATTGCTGGGTGGACGGGTCGGTGTGGAGAGTACGCCGGGCGTGGGCTCAATGTTCTACGTGATCATTCCTCTGTCCATTGCCAGTGAGAACGTCGATGAAACGTGATATCCAACTGCTGATCGTCGACGACAACGCCGCCACGCGCTACGCCTTGCGCCGCCGACTGGAGCGCCATCGTTTCGTCGTCAGCGAAGCCGGCACCGGCCAGGAGGGGCTGGACCAGATCGCCGGAGGAAAGATCGATGCGCTGATTCTGGACGTCAACCTGCCGGACATGAGCGGCTTCGATATCGTGCGTAAACTGCGCGCCGATCCCGCCACGGCATTGCTGCCCGTGGTGCATGTTTCCGCGGCGTCCATCGAGACCGGCGACATCATCACCGGCCTGGACGCCGGGGCCGATGCCTACCTGATTCACCCCGTGGACCCCGACGTGCTGCTGGCCACCTTGCGCACGTTGCTGCGGGTGCGTGACACCGAATATGCCCTGCGCGAAAGCGAGGCGCGTTTTCGTGAGATTTTTTTCAACATCAGCGCGCCGATTGCCGTGATGGATGCGCAACTGAAAGTCCACGAATGCAACCACGCCTTTGCTCAGTTGATCCTCGACAACCGCAACCCCGACGCCTTGCAGGAATGCTTTGCTGACGATCAGCAAGCCGTCCTCTCCGAGCTGTGCCTCGGGCTGTCAGGTGGAGAGCGCTGGAAAGGCACGCTGCAGATGCACGTCGAGGGTCAGCTGCGTGAAACCGAATGGCAGATCTCACCTTATAACCGCGCCGATTTGAGCCTGGTGTTTGTCGAGGACGTCACGGAACACCGCCATCGCGAGCGTCATCAACAGGCTGAGCTGGCAAACGCCACCACTCAACTGGCGCGCACCGAGGCGCAGTTGCTGCAGGCGCAAAAAATGGACGCCCTCGGCAAACTCACCGGCGGCATTGCCCACGACTTCAACAATCTGCTGACCGGGATTATTACCAGCCTGGAACTGATCAAGAAGCGCATCGAAGCCGAGCGCACTGACAAGGTCGTCCACTATGCCGATGCTGCCCTGAGTTCTGCGCTCAGTGCCGCCGGGCTGACCAACCGGTTGCTCGCCTTCGCGCGCCAGCAACCTCTGGACACGCGGCCGATCGACATCAACGCGCATATCCGCTCGCTCGAAGAACTGCTGGTACGCACCATCGGCGAACACATCGCGCTGAAACTGGAGCTGACCACCAGTACGGCCGTGGCGATGGTCGACCCGATCCAGCTGGAAAGCGCCGTGCTCAACCTGGTGATCAACGCCCGGGATGCGCTGCCCCAGGGCGGTATCATCTGGGTCACGACCTACCCGGCGTACTCCAACGGCAACCTCAAAATGGAAAACGGCCCCTACATCGCGTTGTCGGTGCGCGACAACGGCGTGGGTATCGAACACAGCGTAATCGACAAGGTTTTCGACCCGTTCTTCACCACCAAACCGGTGGGCCAAGGCACCGGGCTGGGGCTGTCGACCATTTATGGTTTTGCTCGCCAGTCCGGCGGGGATGCGCAAATCCGCAGCGTCACGCGCCAGGGCACCGAAGTGACCATCATGCTCCCTGCCGCTGCCGGCCCCGCCGCCGTCAGCGCTGTGGCCAAGGTCGTGGCGGCGCCGGGTGTGAGCAGCGGCGAGCACGTGCTGATTGTCGAGGACATGCCCTCGGTGCGCAGCTTTGTCGCCGAAGTGCTGGTAGACGCCGGGTACCACTGCACCCTGGCGGCGGACGGTGACGAAGCCATCGGCATCTTGCAGGCCGACCCGTCCATTAACTTGTTGCTGACTGACGTGGGCCTGCCGTACATGACCGGCCGCGAACTGGCGGACGTTGCACGCGCGCTACGCACTGATTTACCGATCCTATTCATGACCGGCTACGCGGAAAACGCGGCAAATCGTCAGAGCTTCCTGGGTGAGGGCATGGACCTGATCGCCAAGCCATTTCATATCAATGAGCTGCTGGAGAAGATTCGGCGCGGTCTGGAGCGGCGGTTTTAAGTGCCGTGAAAGGGGGACACCCGTGGCGACACCGGGGTGAAATTGCCCGGCAAGCTTGGTAGGGTTGCCGGCGCTCTACCCTACTCGAATGGCTGCTGGCGCTGATCAATGACTCAAACCACAAGAAAAAATCGACCGCTGCGAACGTCCGTCGCAGCACTTGGCCTGCTTGGCGTCGCAACCCTGGGCTTTTTCGCCTGGCAGAGTTTTTATCCCGTAAGGGCGACTGACGGCTGGGCCGTTCAGGTGGTGCACCGCGACGTGCCCAAGGCCGCATCGCTGATGCCCCTGACGGACGGCTCGCTGATGGTCAGCCAGGAACTCAACGACGCCAAGGGCAGCATCGTGCGCATTCATCCGGACGGTGCACGCGAAGTGGTGGTGGCCAACCTGTCCAAACCTGACGGCATGTTCGCCACCCGCGGAGGCTGGGTGTTCAGCCAGGAAACCGGCGACGCGCCCGTCAGCTTTCTCAAGGACGGCGTGGTCACCGAACTGTTCCGCGGCAAAAACGTGCAGGGCTTGTGGGCCGAGGGCGACGATCTGTACGCCATTGAGGACCGCAAGGAAAATGGACGGATTTTGCGCTATCGCTGGAGCGATCAATCCCTGACCGTACTGCGCGACAAACTGCATGAAGGCGAATCCATCGCGCGATGCACTGACGGGCGGATGCTCTACACAGAGAAGAAAAAAGGCGTGGTGCGCGAGCTGACCGACGACCACAGCGACCCGGTGGTGCTCAAAGGCCTGAACAAACCGACCTTTCTGATGTGTGATGAACGCGGGCTGTGGGTCAATGAAGACTCGACGCATCGGGCTCGGTTGTTGCTGATTGATCCGCAGGGCCGTCAGCAGACGATCCTGTCGTTCTTGAAGGCGCCGCAGTCGATTGTGCGGATAGGCGACGGGACTTATCTATTGGCCGAAGGTGGTCGCGACCGCATATTGAAGCTCGTGAGCCAATCGCTGACGGTTGCCAGCGACGGCGTAAAGCACTAGTGCAGCGCAACATCGATTACTGGCAAGTCCCACCTTTGTGATGCGAGCCAGTTCCGCCGACCGGATGCGTGCCCTTCGGGCATGCTGCCGCAAACATAGGGGTTACGGCTAATACCACCAGCAAACCCAACAACGACAGTTTCCTCATAACATCCTCCGTGACCATCACGACGCGTGATGGCACAAGGATATCACGCCTTTCTCCACCCCTGCGAATCCCCGAAAAACGCCTGCGCATTACTGTCCAGTGTCTCCAGGTGATAACCACCCTCCTGCACGATCACACACGGCAACCCCAGCCCGCGAATGCATTCCCCTAACCGTGCGAACCCTTCACGCGTCACCGCGACTTTGCTTTGCGGGTCCAGCTCGTAGATATCAAACCCCAGGGACAACACCAGCACCTCTGCCGAGAAATCTTTCACCGCCGCCAGGGCGAGTTCGAGCTTTTCGAAGAACAGCGCTTCACTGGCACCGTGAGGCATTGGCAGGTTGAGGTTGAAGCCTTCACCCGAACCGGCACCGCGCTCTTCGGCAAAACCCGCTACGCCGGGATAGAAGTTGGTGGGGTCGCCGTGGATCGACACATACAGCACGTCGTCGCGGTCGTAGAAAATCTCCTGGATACCCTGGCCGTGATGCATGTCGGTATCCAGCACGGCGACGCGCTGGAAGCCTTCGCGCAAGACTTGCGCCGCTACCGCCGCGTTGTTGATGTAGCAGAAGCCGCCCGCCGCGTCGTAACGGGCGTGATGGCCAGGTGGGCGGCATAAGGCGTAGGCGGCTGGCGCACCCTCGAGAATGTCCTTGGCCGCCGCGACGGCACTTTGCGCAGACCAGTAGGCGGAGCGCCAGGTGAGTTCACCGACAGGGCAACTGCCGTCCGCCAGATAGCGCGCAGCCTGGGCGAGAATGCCGCGCAGGGCGTTGGGTTCGCGCACGAAAATGTTGGACATGACTTCGTCGCCCCAGTCTTCGGGGATTTCTTTCCAGCGTTGGTGCGCTTCCTCGAGGAACGTCAAATAGGCCGCGCCGTGTACTGCGAGCAATGGCGCAAGGCCGGAGTCAGCAGGTTGCTGAATGTCGAAACCCAGGGCTTGCGCGGCCAGCAACAGGTTGCGCGCACGCTCGGGGATTTCCTGAGGTGTGCGCATCTGGCCACGGGAGTAGTAACTGCGCGGATGGTGCAGGAGTTGTTCAGGGTGGAAATAAGTACGCATCAAGTGCTCCTGGATGATCACGGAACCTGTGGGAGATTCTATGGTTTGGAGGAAGCCCCCAAACCTGCTTTTGCCGATCGTTCCCACGCTCTGCGTGGGAATGCATGTTGTGACGCTCTGCGTCACCTGGCGCCGGACCTTGACTACCCGCCGATTTCGGGACGCGGAGCGTCCAGGGCGGCATTCCCACGCAGAGCGTGGGAACGATCAATGGGCTGGCACGCCCCCATGTGGGAGCTGGCTTGCCAGCTCCCACTTCTGAATGGGGTATGGCTTGGAAAATCAGTGAGCCCGGCCGGCGCGTTGCAGTACGGCGTTGAGCAATACGTCGGTGCCTTTTCGCACGTCGTCGGGCAACACGTCTTCGGCTTCGTTGTGGCTGAGGCCGCCGACGCAGGGAATGAAGATCATCGCCGTCGGGCAATAGCGCGCCAGGTGGATGGCGTCGTGACCGGCGCCGCTGACGATGCGTTGCTGGCTGTAGCCCAAAGCGTCTACCGACGACTGCACGCACGCGACGCACTCGGCATCGAATGGCGTGGCCGGGCTGACCCAGTGCGGGTTGATGCTGACGCTCAGGCCGCGCGTGTCAGCGATGGTCTGCAGGCGCGCGCGCACGTGTTGCTCCATGGCCTCGATGTCGGCGTCACGGTGATGGCGCAGGTCTACGGTGAAATTCAGCAAGCCGGGAATGGTGTTGCGCGACGACTTGGCAATGCTCAATTCGCCGACAGTGGTCAGGCCTTCGGGGGCAAAGTCCGCCGCGAGGTTTTCCAGAGCCTGGATCATGTGCGCGGCGCCATACAGCGCGTCCTTGCGCAGCGGCATCGGCGTGGTGCCCGCGTGCGCGGCCATGCCTTCGACGCGCACGTCGAGCCAGCGAATGGCTTGACCGCCCGTGACCACGCCGATGCTCTTGGCGTTGTCTTCCAGAATCGGACCTTGCTCGATATGGGCTTCGAAATAGGCATCCACCGCGCCCCCCATCGGACGTTTGCCGCTGTAGCCCGTGGCCTGCAACGCGTCAGCCACACGGATACCGTCGACATCAGCCGTGGCGAGCGCTGTGTCCAGCGCCAAGGCCCCGGTGAACACCGCCGAGCCGAGCATGGCGGGCGTGAAACGGGCGCCCTCCTCGTTCGTCCATACTGCGATTTCCAGCGGTTTGCGGGTCTGAATGCCGTGATCATCGAGGCTGCGCAGCACTTCCAGGCCGGCCAGTACACCGTACACACCGTCGAAGCGGCCGCCTTCGGGCTGGGTGTCGAGGTGGCTGCCCATCATGACCGGGGCAGCGTCCTCGTCAGTGCCGACACGGCGGGCGAACAGGTTGCCGATAGCATCCACGCTCAGGCTCAGCCCGGCGGCGGTGCACCAGTGACTGAACAGCTCGCGGCCAGCCTGGTCTTCAGCGCTCAGGGCCAGGCGGCAACTGCCGCCGCGTGCGGTGGCGCCTACTTCGGCCATGGCCATCAGGCTTGCCCACAGGCGTTCGCCATTGATTTTCAACATTACGCAATCTCCATCATTTCAACGCGATGGGCAGCGGCATGGCGGCGCGACAACGCCAGTACACACAGCAGCGACACCGCCGCGATCAGGCTATAAAACACTGCCATCGGCCACCATTGACCCTGGTATTCATGGGCCAGCCAGGTGCCGATCAACGGCGTCAGGCCACCGGCCAGCGCGCCGCATACCTGGTAAGCCAGGGAAATCGCGGTGTAGCGCACGCGGGTCTCAAACAGGCCACTGACGAAGCCTGCGATCACCGCATAAAACGAGGCCATGCACACCACGGCCAACGCGATGCCGAGGATGATCAACGGCGCCTGGCCGCTGCTGACCAGCACAAACATGGGGTAAGGCGAGGCCATCGCCAGCACGGTCATGGCGCACAGGAAACGCGTGGCGCCCACCTTCTCGGCCACCCAGGCAGCCAGTGGCTGAACACAGAACTGGATGATGGCAACAAAGAACAGGCACTCCAGAATCAGCGAGCGCGGCAGGTTCAGTTGCTGCGTGGTGTAGGCAATCATGAAGGTGTTGGTGAAATACACACCGGCGATGCCCAGGGTGTTGGCGCCGATGCACAGCAACAGCGGGCGCCAGGCGGTTCTCAAGACTTCGATCACCGGCGCCTGGTCTTTCTTGATGGCCCGTGCTTTTTCCGCGAGGGCTTTGTCTTCAAGGAACTCGGGCGACTCGTTCACACCCAGGCGAATCGCCAGGCCCACGATCAACAGTAACGCGCTGGCCAGAAATGGCAGGCGCCAGCCCCAACTCAGCAAGTCGTCTTCCGGCAAACGGGTCACCGCACTGAACGCCAGCAGCGACAGGATCAACCCCGCCGGGCTGCCCAATTGCGCGAAGGAGGCAAAGAAGTTGCGACGCCCTTTAGGCGCGTGCTCGCCGGCCATCAACACCGCCCCGCCCCACTCGCCCCCGACGGCAATGCCTTGCACCACGCGCAACAGGATCAACATGACCGGTGCCGCGACGCCGATCTGAGCGTAGGTCGGCAACAGGCCGATACACACGGTGACTACGCCCATCATCACCAGCGTGATCACCAGCGATTTCTTGCGCCCGATGCGGTCGCCGATATGCCCGAACACGATGCCGCCCAGCGGCCGCGCGAAAAAGCCCACGGCAAAGGTGCCGAACGCGGCCATGGTGCTGAAGAGTTTGTCTTCGGAGGGGAAAAACAGTTGGCCAAACACCAGCGCAGCAGCGGTGGCGTAAATGTAAAAGTCGTACCACTCGATCATGGTGCCGATAAAAGCGGCGGCCGCAGCACGGCGCGGCTGCGGCGAAGCGGAAGGCTTCATGGGGCTGGCTCCTTTGATTATTTTTTTGGCAGGAGAAGGTCAAACCGGTGCGCTCTGATGGCGCTTGTCAGGGGTGATTTATCGTCGCGGGGCTATGATTAGTCAATTTTCTATTTATTATTCCGATTATAAATTCTGCTTATTATTGGACGCTGCCATGTCTGAGACTCGTCGCGATATTCACCCATTGCTCAACGACCGCCTGGACTGGAATCTGCTGCGCACCTTCCGCGTGATCGGCCAGGAACTGAGCATCAGCCGCGCCGCCGCGCGCCTGCACCTGACCCAGCCAGCCATCAGCCAGGCACTCAAACGCCTGGAAGAACAGCTCGACTGCCACCTCATCGTGCGCCGAGGCCCGCGCTTCGTGCTCACCGAAGCCGGTGAGCAGATCTTCGCAATCGCCGGCGAGATGTATGGCCAGGTGTCGCAGATGAGCAACGCCCTGCAAAAGCCCGGCGACGAAGTGATCGGCAAAGTGCGCCTGCTGATGATCAGCCGCATCAACTCGGACACCTTTGACGACTTCCTCGCAGGTTTTCACCGCGAGCATCCCCGCGTGGACCTGGACGTCGAGGTGATGCGCAGTTCAGACATCGTCGCCGCCCTCCTGGAAAAAACCGCAACCCTGGGCCTGAGCCTCAATCGCCGGCCACAACCGCGCCTGGAACAGCACCTGTTCCTGCGCCAGCGTTATGCGTTTTTCTGCGGGCGGCACCACCCGCTGTTCGGGCACAGTGGGTTGGTCGAGGGGGATTTGCAGTCGGAAAACTTCGTGAGCTTCACCAGCGACCAGATTGGCGGAATGCTTTCGCCCTTGACGATCTTCCGTGATCAGCAGGGGTTCAGCGGACGGATTGTGGCGTCGTCCTCCAGCCTTGAAGAAGTGCGGCGCTTGGTGATTGCCGGGTTTGGCCTGGGCTGCTTGCCGATTCACGTGGTGGCCGACGATGTGAGAAACGGCCTGTTGTGGCGGCTACCACCGGATGAAGGCATTGCGGATGTGGATATTCACCTGCTGTGGAATCGGGAGCAGAAGATGAGCCGGGCGGAGACGCACTTTATTCAAAGGCTTACCCAACACTTGGCGGGGTGAATAAAATGCCCTTTGATTCGAAAGCATCAGCTGTCCTGATTCCCAAAACGCTGTAGAAAGTGCATCAAACTGCCGACCATCCCTTGCGCGGAGGGCGTCGGAATGTCCGCCAGGATACGTTCCTGATCAGCAGCAGGTTCAAAGGCAAGATCAAGCATGTCATCAACCTCATAACCGGCTGCCTGGAGTTTTGGCGCATGCTCCAGCACAAACGCCCGGACATGAAGAGGCTCGCCAGCAAGGTTGTTCATTTCACTGCCGTTAAAACCTGCAGCCTGAAGCCTTGTCGCGTTAGTCAGGACAAAGTTCTGCTGGGGCGCGGGCTGCTGGGAGAGCTGATTCATCTCTGTACCCTTGAAACCCGCTGCACTGAGCGTCTGCGCGTGTTTCATGACAAAGCGCTGCTCCGCGGCTGACCGTTGCGCCAGCCCGTTCATGCCATCACCGTTGTAACCCCACGCATGGAGCGTCTGTGCGTGAGCCTGGACAAACGCCTGCTGCGCAGCCGGCCGCTGCGCCAGCGCGTTCATGTCATTACCTTTGTAACCCCACGCATGGAGTGTCTGTGCGTGAGCCATAACAAACGCCTGCTCCGGAGCCGGCCGTGAAGCCAGCTGGTTCGTGTGCTCACCGCTAAAACCTACTGTGGAGAGTGCATGCGCATTCGCCAATGCAAAGCTCTGTTCCTCTTCAGGCAGCTCCGCCAGACTGTTCATCTCACCCCCTTTATAACCCGCTGCCTGTAGCGTTCGCGCGTGGGTCAAGACGTAGGTCCGCTCATGGGCCGACAGGGTGGAGAGCCAAGTCATTTCATAGGCGGTAAACCCTCTCTCACGCAAGGTCTGACTGTTAGCCAGGACGAAGCGCTGGTCACGGGCAGGCATTCCACCTAGCGCGGTCATCTCGTGCGGTTGGTAACCTGCTGCCTGGAGCACATGACCATGAGTCAAGACAAAGTCCTGCGCTTGCGCAGAGTGTTTGGCCAGTTCGTCCATAGCAAACTCGCCAAAACCCAACGCATGGAGCGCGTCTCCGTTGGTCACCAAAAAGTTCTGCCTGGGCGATAGCTCCCGATCCACTATGGATTTGAAGTGTTTACTGACTCCTCGCAAGTTCAGTTTATGCAGGGCGCCGTCTTCCCCGGCTTTATTGGCAATGCGCGCCAGAAGTTCGTTTGGCAGACTCGGCAGCAGCCCCTCAAAATCCTGGGCGAAGGTTAATTTGGGAGTATCGCCACCCTCAGAACGATCAAACGAAGTGGCGATAAAGTGCTTGAGCTGGCCCTTGGTATCGACTTGAGCGCGCACTTCAAAAGCGTGCGCTGGATCGGTTTGGCTATGCGGGCTCTTCGCACAATAGCGATAACACACATCATCGCTGTCTGATTTCGGCTCCCCTATCTGAGTGATCTCTCCTATTGGGGTGAGCAGGGCTGCCAACAGCGGTTTGTTCATCCCTTTATCGAGTTTAAAACTGCCCACGCGAACGCGGCGACCATTGAAGATGATCTGCGAGGGCACGCCTTGCGCTTTCTGCGGAACGGGTGGGGCCGAAGCAACTGGACGCGAGGGCTGCGTCTGTGCAGCGGGTTCAGATATAGGAGGACGGACGCCAACAAAAGGAGCACCAATTTTATTCATGAGAGGGCCGATCTCCAGGGATGCAAATAGAAGTGAGTGGCGCCCGACAGAAATCGGTTCCCTCCACTGATCATCGCGACAGCGACCTGAGGCTGACTGCACAATTGGCGCACTTTGCAAGTCACCTGGCGCCCTCCCGCTAGTGTAGTCAGCGCTTCCATCACCCATCCTTTGTGCTCTGGCTCCTTTAGCCGTCTCACACAAAGAGGTGTTCACATGCCCAACGTCTGGTTTATCACCGGCAGTTCCCGTGGCCTCGGCCGCGCCATTACCGAGGCGGCTTTGCGCGCAGGGGATCGAGTTGCGGCCACTGCGCGTAATACTCGTCAGTTGGACGATTTGGTCGCCGAGTTCGGTGACGCGGTTTTCCCGCTGGCGCTGGACGTGACCGACAACAAACAAGTCGTACAGGCTGTCGAGGCGGCAGCGGCGCAATTTGGCCGCCTGGATGTGGTGGTCAATAACGCAGGTTACGGCGATGTGGCGTCGGTGGAAGATGTAACGCCGGAAGATTTCAAGGCACAGATCGACACCAACTTCTATGGTGTAGTGAACGTGAGCAAGGCCGTGGTGCCGGTGCTGCGCCGCCAGGGCAGCGGGCATATCATTCAGGTATCGTCCCTCGGCGGGCGTATTGGCATGCCGGGGCTGGCGGCTTACCAGAGTGCGAAATGGGCCGTCGGCGGGTTTTCGACGGTGCTGGCGCAGGAAGTCGGACCGTTGGGCGTGCAGGTAACAGTGCTGGAGCCGGGCGGCATGCGCACGGATTGGTCGGGCAGTTCGATGACGATTCCACCGATCAGTGAACCCTACCAGCAAACCGTCGGTGCACTCGTGCAACTGATCGGCTCCCCGGGCATTCTGCCGACCGCTCCGGCGCGGGTGGCCGAGATAGTGCTGGAGTTGGCCCTGAGCAAAGACGCGCCGCTGCGCCTGCTGATCGGTGCGGATGCCGTGCAATACGCCGCGAGGGCAGCCGAAGACTTGGCCGCTTCCGACAAGAAATGGCATGACCTCAGCGTGTCGGCCTCTGACTGATGTGATCCTTTGACAGAGAGGTGCCCCATGCCTGACACACGCCAATCGCGCTTCAATATCCCGGATGTTTTCTGGCAAGCCCTGAAAAACATTGGGCTGGAACCGTCAGCGGTGTTGCGTCAGGCACGCTTGCCGGTGACGCTCAACCTGCATGAGCGTCGTGACCGTCGCCAGGTCAGCACCCAGGAGTTTTTTCGGCTATGGGAGGCGGTGAGCGTGCTCAACACGGACCCGGCGGCCGGCATCCTGCTGGTCACCCGACTGGACAGCACCACATTGCCACCTTCCAGCTTTGCGGCGTTTATTGCCCGCGACTTTCGCGATGGTTTACAGCGCCTCGCGCGCTTCAAGCAGCTGTGCACGCCCGAGCGTGTCAGGCTGACCGAAGAGGGAAATACCTGCACAGTGACCATCGATTGGTTGCGCACGCAAGAGCACTCCCCCACCTTGCTGATCGACGCAGCGTTTGCCACCTTCGTCGAGCTCGGACGTCGGGGATCAGGGGTGCGCATTATTCCGCGCAGTGTCGAGTTGGCGCGACCGCACAACAGCAGTCATGCATTGGCCGATTTTTTCGGGTGCCCTGTACGCTTCGGCGCCCAAAGAAACGCCCTGGTGTTCGACACCGCCGATTTAAGCCGGCCATTTCCCGGCCACAATCCCGAACTGCTGGAAATGCTCAACCCGAGTTTGGTCGCCGCACTGGCCGAAGCCAACGCGCCCACCACCATCAGTCAGCAGGTCAAAAACGCCCTCAAGCGCATCCTCGCCAGCGGCCGGCCCGAAATGCTCGAAGTGGCGCGGGAGATGGGCATGAGCGAACGCACGTTGCAGCGGCGCATTACCGAGGAAGGCACCCGTTTTCGCCAACTTATGCTGGAGACGCGCCAGGAAGTGGTGCGCCATCTGTTGAGCGAGCCGTCGATTGAGATAGACGAGATTGCTTGCCTGTTAGGGTACGAAGACACCAATTCTTTCTACCGTGCATTTCGCACTTGGGAAGGTACAACGCCCGCGCGCTGGCGTGCGTCGTTGAACCCGTCAACTCACTAGGGTCTTCTCAACGCTGCCGGCCATGATCTGCAAATCCTCCAAAGGGTTTCTGCCGATCAGCATGAACGCATGGGAGGGGTTGGACCAAAACACCACGTTCATCCCCCGGCGTTGCTCGGTAGTGATGGGTTGCGCAGCCTTTTTGCTGGCCGTGATGCACAACGCCAGGGGGCCATGGCGCGGGTCCAGGTAGGTCAGTTGTCCGATCAACACGCCGTCATAGTCGAGGATCTGCGCACGCCGGAACTCGGCGCCGGGCAGGTTTACCGCATCAGGGGATAATGGCAAACCCAGCTGCGCGCCTACAGCGCTGAGTTGGGCGAGGTGCGAGGCCGGATCGGTGCTGAGATTTTCCAGGGTTTGCGGCGTGTACAAGGCCATGTACTCCGCGACGGAGGCACGCCAGCCTTGGCCGGATTCCGTGCGCGGCCAGCTCATGAACAGACGGTCGGCAAGCACGCCGGCCACCGCAAAACTTGCGGCGGCAGACAGAAAGCCACGTCGGCTGAACGCAGCTGTTTGTGTGGTCGGCAACGTCTTGAGCATCGCCTGCAGACGTTCGTCGGGCGCTTGATGCAGCACTGAATCGAAGGCCGTCTTGAATGGCAAGTCAGCGCAGTGCAACGCCTCCAGGCGGGCGGCCAGATCAGGGTCTGTTTGAATCTGGTCGGCAAGTAACTGGTGCTGTTGCGTGTCCAATTCACCGTCCAGATAGGCGACCAACAGTTCATCGGACGGTAAGTGAGTGCGAGTCATCGCCGTTCTCCGCTGGATTTTTCCGACAAGGCTTTCGAGGGCGCCGTTTCTGCAAGCTTCAGGCGGGCAGCCGCCAACCGGCTCATCACCGTCCCGATCGGAATGTGCAGCACCTCGGCGATCTCCTTGTATGAAAGCCCTTCCACGTACGCCAGAAAAACCGTCTCCCGCTGCGCTTCGGGCAGCCCGTTTACACGCTTGATCACCTGCGCGGCCAACACCTGTTCCTGAGCCTGGCTTTCGCCGTCAAACGACAGCTCCTGCTCGGCGTCGACAAACCCCTGCCCTTGGCGCACTCGCTGCGAACGCAGCTCGTTGAGCCAGATCGAATGCATGATCGCCAGCAACCAACGATCCAGGCGCGTGCCGGACGCAAACTGCCCGGCACGCTCCAACGCCCGCACGCAGGTGGCCTGAACCAGGTCTTCGGCCACGTGCTTTTGCCGCGACAACACCCACCCGTATCGCCATAAACGCGGCAACAACAGGCTCAACTCGCGACGAAACTCAGCCTCTGTGGTGATGGCTGCACCCTGCCCTTTCACTCATCGGTTTCAGGCCTGCGGCGCCGCCGCGATGGCTTCGGCGAGGTCTTCGTATTCTTCGCAGGTGGTGCTGCACAAGGCTTTGATTTTCACCAGTTGCTCCTGGGCCAGATCGACCCGGCCCTTGATCACGTAGGCTTCACCCAGGTACTCGCGAACCTGGGCGTAGTTGGGGTCCAGCGCGACTGATTTCAGGTAATAGCCGATGCCTTCATCGGTGCGCCCGAGTTTGCGAGTGGCATAACCGCGATAGTTGAGGGCCTTGGCGGTGTTCGGGTCTTGCAGAGTGTCGAGCAGGGCGAGGGCCTCGTCGTAGCGGCCATCTTTGGCCAAACGGTAGGCGTAATCGGTGCGGTCTGCGTCGGAGGTAGCCTTGCTGGTTTGCAGCACGCATTTACCGGTCTTGGTGTCCCAGACCTGGCCTTTGGGGCAGTTGGGCTTTGGCGGCGCCGATTCGTCACCTGAAGCATGGGCTTGGCCGGCAAACAATGCCGCCGTCAGGCAGGCGCCGAAAATGAGATTCTTCATGGTGGTCATGCTCCGTAACGATTTGGGGGATACAGAAGCCCTGTTTATTTTTGAACGGCATTCATTTTTGAACAGCTCCGGGCAGCATACGGCGCAAGGTGTTGTCGCCCATCACACAGTGATGCCACAGCGCAGCCACGGCATGCAGCCCCGCCAGCAAAATGATCGCCCAGGCCACATTGTTATGCAGGCCGCCGAGTGTGCCGCGCCACTCGTGATCAATCACAAAGGGGGCCGGGATGGGGAACAACCCGAAAAAGTTGAACGGCTCGCCCTGGGCCCAGCGAAACAAAAAGCCCAACACAATCTGCGCCAGCAGCAACAGGTACAGGAGACCATGCGCCATTTTCGCCAGCAGGTTAAGCGCGGGGTGACTGTCGGCTTTCAAGCGATTGCCGCCGGACAGGCGCCAGATGATTCGCGCGGCGATCAACACCGCCAATGCAATGCCAAGGGAGATATGCACCGATTGCAGGCCCTTGCGCAGTGGCGTGCCCTTCTCCAGGTTTTCCCAGATGTGCGCACTGGCGAACATGAAGATCACCACGGCGGCGGTCAGCCAGTGGAAGGTGCGGGTCAGGCGGTCGTAGCGGGCGACGGTGGTGTTCATGGGCATTTCCTGGGTGGTCTGTGGGGTGAACACCGCAGCGCGGGAAGATATTCGGTGTGCATCGATTATTTATTTCGGGCAAAGTCTGATCTTCGGAACGAAAAAGCCCCGTAGCTTCTGCGGCTACGGGGCTGATTGACTTAACGGTTGGGGGTGATTCAGTTTCCTCTCTCTTTATTGGCCTGGGAAAGCACTGAGGCGGCCAGGGCTTTTGTCTCTTCGCTGTATTTATCGCTGCCCAGCACCTTCCCCGCTTTTTCCTCCATCTCTGCGCTCGTCTGCTTGTCGCTGCCCTTCTGGGCCAGTGCTGAAGCAGCAAGGCTTTTGGCAATCGTTGAGGCCGTGGAACTGTTAAGTGTTTCTGCGGCCAGCGTCGCGATCTTGTCGGAGGTTTGTTTGGTGTTCTTGCTCATGGTGCATTTCCTTTGCAATGAGAAGCGCCTGATCTCGTGCGCAACCACAACGTAATGGGTCGCCGGGGGTATCGCAACGCGCCGCCTGTAGGCTGCGTTTTGGAAAGATGTACGAAAGATGAACAGGTCGCGTAGTGCGGCCCAGAGCGTCGCATCGATTGCACTGATGATTACTATCGAAACGAGCGCCTGCCCGATTTTCAATACCGGTTCCTATAATCGCCTCCAATTTCCCTCCCCCTCGCCTGTCTTCAGGCGACGTTCACCCTGGAACCCGACATCATGCCAAGTGCCAGCCAGGCCCCTAGCGGCCTTCCCGAACATAACCAACAGAGTGTCAAACAGCAGTGGCTGGCGATTCTCTCGGTCGCCGTGGGTGCCTTTGCCCTGGTCACCAGCGAGTTTCTGCCGGTGGGCGTGCTCAACGATGTCGCCGCAGACCTGGGCATCAGCGCTGGCCACGCCGGCCTGATGGTTACCCTGCCCGGCATCATGGCGGCCCTTGCCGCGCCGTTGCTGTCGGTGATCATTGGCGCCATGGACCGTCGCTACCTGCTGATCGGTCTGACGTTGATCATGATCGTCGCCAACATGGTCGTGGCCTATGCCAGCGACTTCAGCCTGCTGCTGTTCGGCCGCGTGTTGCTGGGCATCAGCATCGGTGGTTTCTGGGCGACAGCCATCGCCCTGAGCGGCCGCCTGGCCCCCAAAGGCGTGGGCGTAGCAAAGGCCACATCGATCATCATGATGGGGGTCACCCTGGCCACCGTACTGGGCGTGCCCGTCGGCACCTGGCTCAGCGGCCTGATGGGCTGGCGCATGACGTTTCTGGTGACCGCGTTGGTGGGCATTCCCGTACTGGTGGCTCAAGTCCTGCTGCTGCCAACACTTAAACCGGAAAAAGCCATTCTTATCCGTGACCTGCCGGCCCTGTTTATCAACCCACGCGCACGGGTCGGCTTGATCGCCGTATTACTGATCGGCCTGGCGCACTTTGCGGCGTACACCTATGTCGCACCATTCTTCAAAAACAGCTCCGGCTTCGACGGCCCGACCATAGGCTCACTGCTGCTGATGTTTGGCGTGGCAGGCGTGGCGGGTAACGTTTTCGCGGGTTTCGCCGCCAACCGCAGCGTGCGCTACACATTGCTGTTGGTGGCGCTGATGATCGGCACCAGCACCGCCCTGTTCCCCTACTTCGCCACCGGTTTGACCGGCGCGACCATGCTGATCGCACTCTGGGGCTTCGCCTTCGGCGCCTTCCCGGCGTGCGCCAGTATCTGGATGTTTGTGGTCGCACCCAAGGACGTCGAACGCGGCATGCCACTGTTCGTGGCGTTGTTCCAGGTCATTATTGCGCTGGGCTCGTTCTTTGGCGGGCGGATCGTTGACCAGATGGGCACCTCGGTGCTGTTGAGCTTGGCCACGGCGTTGGTCGGCATTGGTTTTGCGACGGTGCTGGTGTTGGGGCGTAATGTGAGTAATAGCGCGGTGGCGCAAACCGCCTGACCTGACGATAACGACTAAAAAGCCTGCTGAGCGTTGAGCTCGGCAGGCTTTTTTTATTTCAGGTACGGGTTATTTTTCGCCGGGTGGATCGGTGGGAAAATTGCGCTCAAGTACAGCGTCCACCAGCGTTTGGGCGCTCTCGATCAATTGAGCAAGGCCCATGATTACGGGTGACTGCGTGCTGTCCAGGTTTTCGGCGGATTGATAGGCGGTTTGAAGTGCGGATCCAGCACACGGCAATCAGGAGTTTGGAAAAGCTTTGTAATCAGAATTCGCAGAACGAAGCGTGTCTGCCCAAAACGCTGAGCTAGCCTCAAAAAGGTCGCTGGCGTGGCGACACTTTGCTGAGGAGTTCATATGCCAACTGGATATCGTGATGCGGTCACAGAGGGGCGTGGCGGAAAATGAGGACCATGCGTCGACACGTACTTGCCAACAATGCAGGCTTGATCCAAGGTAATGACAAATGTCATTACATCGGGAATTTTTTCATGGCCTCCATAAACATTCGAATCGATGACGACCTGAAAGCTCGCGCCTACCTCGAACTGGAGAAACTCGGCGTCACGCCTTCCGAACTCATGCGCCAAGCGCTGCAGTATGTGGCAGACCGTGGTCAGTTGCCCTTCAAACCGGTGCTGATGACTGAGGACGATGAAGCCCTGATGGCCACTGTGCGAGAACGACTGGCGTCTCCTCAACGCGTGAAGGTTTCCATAGATGACCTATAGCCTCGATTTTGATGCCCGCGCATTGAAAGAATGGCAAAAAATCGGTGACACCGTCCGTCAGCAGCTCAAGAAGAAGCTGGTGGAAATCCTGAAAAATCCACGCGTTGAAACTAACCGCCTGCATGGCCTGCCGGACTGTTACAAGATCAAGCTGCGTAGCAGTGGTTACAGGCTGGTTTATCAAGTGATTGATCAGGAAATTACCGTGTTTGTGGTGGCCGTAGATAAACGGGAGCGTGATCAGGTTTATCAGAAGGCATCTGAGCGATTGAGCTAGTCGTAAATTTGATGGTCCTGTCATAAACAAAAACAACTAAAAAGCCTGCTGAGCGTTGAGCTCAGCAGGCTTTTTTTGTTTCAGACGCGGATCGTCATTCGCCGGATGGATCGGTGGGGAAATTGCGCTCAAGTACAGCGTCCACCAGCGCCTGGGCGTTCTCGATCAATTGAGCAAGGCCCATGATCACGGGTGACTGCGTGCTGACCGGGTTTTCGGCGGATTGATAGGCGGTTTGAAGTGCGGCTGAGAGGATTTCGGAAGCGTTTGTCAGGGCTTCTTCGGCGCTGTGGAAAATCTCAGACTTATGAGATTTTCGCATTAGAAAATCATCAACAACACCTGAAAACTTTTTAAGCTTTCGATACCTCTTTAAAGAGGACAGCCTTGCCATCAGTCAAGGCTGATTCTAACATTAATTCACAGCTAAAGCTTTAGACGTATGCCAAGCGTCAATCATTTTATGAAGTTTAGTTTGAGAGTATTCCGCTTCATCAATACCTGAACGCAAGACAAGTTCCACACGATCACTATCTACTTTCGTTCCTCGATTTAACTCTGCGAGCAACCCTCCAGCGAAAATATTTACAGCATCATGTCCACGAACGTAGTTCCAAATATCAACCTCTGGTAACGACTCCATCTTTTGTTTCAACTCTTCAACCGTATCGCAAACCCCTTTCTCAATAGCGACCTTTAACGCCCATTCAAAATCATATATCCATGCACCTTTATGCATAAATGTTTGCGGTTTATATTTTTTCAAAGAAACGCAAAAATTCAGGTCATTAACAGCACGAATTCGACCAAAAAACATTGATATATTTCTCACGTAATCCAGAACGGTACATTTATGCCTTGCTTCAAAGGCATTGACTTTTGAAGGATCTGCAAATTCAGCCAATACCTTAAAGTAAGCACCAGATCTGAGCAATACACCTTCTAAATCCCGTGGATCTGTTGTTATTACGTTATCCGGTCTCACATAACCAGGAATGAGCCAGTCGATATCAGCGTCTACGATCCCCAAAATCCTACTATTTACAGGCTCTGTAGAAAGAGCCAAGATTGCCCCAACAACGTTTTTTTTCCCGCCTGCTACAACTAACTCTACGTTTTCTCTTTTACGAGTAGAAAAAAATCTAATATCACTAGGACCCTCAACGAGCCAATAGAAACCCTTGTAGCTAGCTTCCATCATTTTTATTTCTGCGACCAAAACTCCAACATTCTTATCCCATTCACTCATTTTCCAGCTCCGCATCCAAAGCTGACATAAGGTCGTATCGATCACCCACAATAAACGGAGAGTGCGTGGCGACAACTGCAGTAAAACCTACCTCTCGGGCAATTGAGATTAGCTCTGGGAGGAATGCTTTTTGCCAACTGACATGCAATGACAACTCCGGCTCATCTATTAAGACTAGGGTTTCAGCTGGCACTTTAAACAACAACTCATACATCAAAACAAGTTCATGCTGTTCACCGGAAGAAAGAAGATCTAATGATAGCTCGTCTCCTGAGTCGAGCTTCACAAAGAAACCGCGAGCCTTACTTAATAGAACTCGCTTATTTCTAAACTTTAAATTTATGCTACCGAGCAACAATTGAACGCGAGCCAAAATACTATCAAAGACTTCAAGCTTGGCTTGGCTGTCACGCACATACAAGCTCATGATTTCTATTTTATTCTTCTCTACGAAGTCAAGGCTCTCAATATCGAAAGGCTGAACGGAGTCAGCATCTAGCAAACCTATACTTCTCAAATCCTTAAGTTTTACTCCGATTTGACTTAGCTTTTCCTTAAGCTCATCAACTTCCATTGGTGGCATGGTTACAGAAATAAAACGATGTGGAAATGACTGATCGAGTTGTTGTGACTTAGCTCCATAATTCTTAAGCGCAGAGTTTATACGTAATATTAGATCCTTAGCACACTCTTGTACTGTATGCACCGTTTTACCGGAACCACCACCAATTATAGCTGCATCGGTACCAACGTTGTGGCGAAACAGTCTATTTGTCTCAACAAAGTGGACAGAAAAGGAGTTGAGCAGGGTTCTGACTTGCTTGGCGCCTGATTTCTTTTTTCCTTTTGAAATAGAGTCTAACGCATCCTCAACCCTAGCATCGTAAATATCATTTACGTCAGCCTCCAGATAGGTAACTTCTTCTTTTAGTCTCTCCTCCGCATTACGGCCATACCAAGTAATAAAGTGCTGATTAACCTTCCTAGCAGCAGGTGGACTAAATATATGTTTGGCTATGACCTTTTCTCTCAAATAGATCACAACTTCAAGTTTGCGATTTGATAGAGATTGAATCGGGTCCAAAAGAGAGGGATTTGAAGGAGATCGAGTCAGACTCACATTTACTCCCGAATCCAATACGGCATTTATCTTATTGAAAGGTATTTTCGACAGCGACTCAAAATCACTTAAAAAAAGGTAATTAATACACTTTAAAACAGCTGTCTTACCAACTCCATTAGGGCCATGAAGAATGCAAATTTCTTCACTTTGATTAAACTTCACTTTGTGATTATATAAGCCGTAAAGATTATCCACAGAAAACTCTAAAAGACGCGCGCCCATCTATATCTCCCTTTTTAGACGATCCACATTCAATTCTCGACGAAGCAAATGCAACTAACACCATGATGGCAATTTGGTGACATTGTCTTTTCTGCGATTCGCAGTCAAGCGATATCTTTGCAAAAGATTAACCATTTTGGTTTTTTTCTTGAAAACATTAACCTTATATGTTTTTTTTCGATTGCTTCACCACAGAGCAAGGCAACACCATGCACACCACAGCCACCTTGCACGCCCACCCGCCCTCTGCTAACCCTCCCGCATCTTCGAAATCCGCCGCACGGCACAAGATTGCGGCTGCACCCTCATCACGTCAAAACCCAAGCTAAAACAGCGCTCCACGCCTGCCCGCTTTGCTCCGCGCCGCCAATGGCGTCGACACGCTAGAAACAAACAGTCTCTGCTGCGCAGCAGCAGGCATTATTTTTTCTTCCACAGCCACCTCCGAGGCACTTATACCCCACGGGGCAGCTCTCGCTGAGGCAACGCTAAACGCTCAGAAACGCCCGCCCGCGCAGCCTGCCGTGGGGTATACGAACGTTTCTAAAATTGCGGATTACACTCCAGAATCCAAACCGGGCCGACGTTGCTGCCATGCAAACCTGACTAACGTCCACCCCGATGAATGGGCTCTCATATCCCCCAAGCATGTAGCTGACTTTGCTGGTGTAACTGAGGTTTGGCTGTTGCTGGAGGCTGCTCAAAAGCACATCGCGGAGCTGCAGCAGGCGCACTTCGACCTAACGAATCAAACAGTGAACCTGCCCCCCCCCGTTTCCTAGCCGGGAGAACACCGTATGAGCGCCGCTGAGAAACTCAATTTTCACATCACGCCCGGTGCTTGGTTTCGACAAGACCTGCTTTATCCAGTCTTCGGTCTGAGCACAGAAGCCGTTCGTAAATATCGCACTCGCGGGCTCTGGCTTGAGGGTAAACACTGGCGTTACGACCTTGCGAACGTGATCGTCTACAACTGTGCAGCTATAGAACGCTGGATGGAAGGGACACCATGATCAACAAGATTCCAATCGGTGTTGAGATGAACGGTAAACAGTTACGCATCGGGTTCAAATTCAACGGCCAACGGTGCCGAGAGCTACTGGATGGGATCGTAAAGGTCAACAAGGCAGCGATCGCCTATGCCGACAACAAGTGCCGTACCGTGCTCGCAGAGATCAAAGAGGCGCGCTTCGATTATGCGGCCCACTTTCCTAACTCAACCTGGGCTGCATTGTTCACAGGCACAGGAAGGCCCCTCACTGAAGCGCACCGTGAAGGATGGCATTGTCCGGTGGCTAGAAGTCCAGCCGAGCTCTCAAAGCGTCAATCACTGTGATCAACAACGTAAGCAAGGCTGAACACGCTGAAAAGAAGTTTGGTAAACGCCGAATCGTAGACGTCAGCAAGAGCGATATCGAGTTGTTGCAGGCGCAGTTGCTCAAGCAAGGCTTAGCCTCAAAGACGGTGAATGCTATTTTTACGGTGGTCCGAGGGGTTTGAGCTGACGCGTTCGGTGATGGGATCTTAAAAGCTGACGCTCTGGATAGAATCAGTAACGTCGGGGCCGACGTAGACTTTGAACACAGCCACCCATTCAGCCGCGCAGAGATCGAGGCAATAAAGCAGGCCCCATTCGGCAGGCTGATATCAGGATGATTGAGTTCAACTGCTGGGCAGGGCTTTCTCTATCCGAACTCATTGCACTTGCGGTCGAAGATATCGACCTTGACGCAGGCCTAGTGCACGTGCGCTGGGCTCAGGTGCCCAAAGAAAGATCTAGGGTACGAGTCGTCGAGCTGATTGATTCCGCTCTTGAACTTATACGAGAGATTGTAACTACAGCTAACGAAAGCCCCGTATCAGAAACTGCGGTGATTCAGGGCGACAACATCACATCGAAAAAGATGAAGGTCAGATTACTTTTTCCACAGCTCAACCAGCGGCTTGCTTTGGAGCAGCAAGACTTTGAGCGACTGGTTCACCGCTCACCTGAAAAAGGCGGAAGTTCGACATAGAGGCGCAAACCAATGTCGCCATACCTTCGCCAGTCAGATGCTCTTCAGTTATGTACCTGTCGAATGGGTAGCCCGCCAACTCGGTCACGCTGATGCCACGATGGTGAGAAAGCACTACGGGAGGTGGACTCCGAAGGCCACCAAGAGCGTGGCGGGCATCGTGTCAAAAATGCTGGGGTTTAGAGCGGACTAGAGCGGTACAGGGCAAGGTTTCTGCCCTAAACAATATCACTGAAACGAAAAAGCCCCTGTAATCTCTAACGATTACAGGGGCTTAGTCTTACTCAATAATGGCGGAGAGATAGGGATTCGAACCCTAGGTACCGGTGAAGGTACAACGGATTTCGAATCCGTCCCATTCGGCCACTCTGGCATCTCTCCAACGGCGCGCATCATAACAGTGTGTATCGCGAAAGCAAACCCAAAACGCGATTTTTTTCCGTGCTATCAGATGCTTGCGTCGATTAAAGCGGTACGCCCAGACGGTTGGCGACTTCTTCGTAGGCTTCGATCACGTCACCGAGGCCCTGGCGGAAGCGGTCTTTGTCCATCTTCTTCTTGGTGTCCTTGTCCCACAGACGGCAGCCGTCGGGGCTGAATTCGTCGCCCAGGACGATGGAGCCGTCGTGGAACACGCCGAATTCGAGTTTGAAGTCGACCAGCAAGAGGCCTGCGTCGTCGAACAGTTTGCTCAGCACGTCGTTGACCTTGAGGGACAACTCCTTCATGCGCGCCAGTTGCTCAGCGGTGCCCCAGCCGAACGCCACTACGTGGGATTCGTTGATGAACGGGTCGCCCTTGGCGTCGTCCTTCAGAAACAGCTCGAACGTGTAAGGGTTGAGCTTGAGGCCCTCTTCCACGCCCAGACGCTTGACCAGGCTGCCGGCGGCGTAGTTACGCACGACGCATTCAACCGGGATCATGTCGAGCTTCTTGACCAGGCACTCGTTGTCGCCCAGCAGTTTGTCGAATTGGGTCGGAATGCCGGCCTCTTCAAGCTTCTGCATGATGAAGGCGTTGAACTTGTTGTTCACCATGCCTTTGCGATCAAGTTGTTCGATGCGCTTGCCGTCGAACGCCGAGGTGTCGTTGCGAAACAGCAGGATCAGGCGGTTGGCGTCGTCGGTCTTGTACACCGACTTGGCTTTGCCGCGGTAGAGTTCTTCACGTTTTTCCATGATGGGCTCCGCTTGCTAAATGGTGGGCTAGGCGATGTGTCGCCAGTCGAGCCCTGAATCTTGATCGGCCAGTTGCAGCCAGTCCGGGTCGCACCCAAGGGTGTCGACAAAACATTGCCGGGCCAGCGCCGGCAGGTTGTTCTTGCTGCTCAGGTGGGCCAGGACCAGGTGTTGCAGGTCTTGCCAGCCCAACTCATACACCAGGTACGCGGCCTGGTGGTTGTTCAAATGTCCCAGCTCGCCGCCCACCCGCTGCTTGAGAAAGTAGGGGTAGTGACCGCGGGCCAGCAGGTCCCGACAGTGGTTGGACTCGATCATCAACGCATCGAGGTCGCGGTAACCGTCCAGCACCTTTGAGCAGTAGGAGCCCAGGTCGGTAAGCACGCCGAAACGCCGCTCACCGTCACTGAACACATACTGCGTCGGTTCCTGCGCGTCGTGCGCCACGGCAATCACATCAATACTCAAGGCACCGATTTGAAGCTGTTCGCCACCGGCCAGGAAACCTGCAGGTTCAATGGGTTTGCGCATCCCGCGCAGAGTGCCGCGACTCAGGTACACCGGAAGATTGTAGCGCCGAGACAGCAAACCCACGCCATGCACGTGGTCGGCATGTTCGTGGGTCACCAGAATCGCGCTCAGCTGCGCGGGGTGAACCCCCAGGCGCAGCAGGCGCCGCTCGGTTTCTTTTAACGAGAAACCACAATCCACCAGCACGTACGTGTCGTCATGAGCGACCAGCGTGCCGTTCCCTTGGCTACCGCTGCCGAGAACGGCAAAACGCATCGGATCAGCCCAGGTTGTCCTGAATCACGCCCAACACTTTGCGCGCTGTTTCAGCGGGCGCAACGGTGTTGATGTTTTTCTCGACGGTGACTTGTACGCTTTCGCCAACCTTGCTCAAACGAACCTGGTAACGCTCGGCACGGGTTTCGATCTCTTCCTTGGTCGGCGCGCTGCCGAACAATTTGCCGAAGAAACCTGGCTCATCATCTTTCTTCACGGCCTTCTCGGCCACGTTGATGTAGTACAGGCCCAGGCTGCGGTTGATGTCTTCAACACGCCAAGGACCTTTTTCCAATGCGCGGCCTACGCTGGCCCAAGCACGGTCGAGGTCTTCACCCAGGTTCAGGACCACGTTGCCGCTGCCGTCTTCGGTGAGGCTGACGCGGTTAGGCGTGTCGTAATCACGCGCGGCGAGCAGGGACACCGAACCGCCCTTCTCGGAAATACGGCTCATGCTGGCGAGCATTTCGTCGACCAGCGCGGCGTCAACGCCCATGTTGACCGAACGCGGGGTGAAGTCGACATTGGCGGTGCTGCCGGCAGGACGCTCGGCGCTGACCACATAGACTTCACTGGTGTTGCGCTGCACGCCGGGCTCGATGCGCACACGCACACGGGCTTCGTTGTCAGCCGCTACGCCGCCGGCCTGCAGGCGCTGTGCCATGTTGGCAGACAGCTCGCTGCCGCGCTGCCAAGCCGTGGTGAACTCACCGGTCTGCGGGCGCTGCTGGTCAATACGGAAACCGTTGTCCTGGAAGAACTGCACCGCCACCGGCCAGACTTCGGCAGGTGGGCGCTGAGCAACGATCCAGCGGTTGTCGCCGCTCTTTTGCAGGCTGTAGTCGCTGGCGTCCGCCACGGCCGAGATCGGCTGTGGACGCGGCACGACGTATTCACCCTTGGTGGTATCGTCGGCGACGTTGCGCGGAATCGGCAGCAACGGGTCAAGGCGCTTGGCGACATTGACGTCCGGCGGCAATTGCATCGGTTTGGTTGCTTGTGCTTCCAGGTAATCGCTGCCGCGGTCACGGAAGTAACCTTCCGGGCCCCATACCCAACCGCAGCCACTGGTGCTGGAGATAATCAAGGCAAGTGCGGAAAGTCCGGCCAATCGCTTCATGCGTAGTGCTTCCTCAATTAAACCAGGACGCCGGACTGGCGCAGGGCCTGTCGCAGCGGTTCGTGACAGGCTTCGCTGAGCGGGGTGAGCGGCAGACGGATACCGTCCGGCATCAGGCCCATCTCAAACAGCGCCCATTTCACGGGGATAGGGTTGGATTCGATAAACAGTGTTTTGTTGAGCGGCATCAGCTTCTCGTGGATCTCACGGGCTTTTGCGGCGTCACCGGCGATGGCGGCGGCGCACATGTCGCTCATGGCGCGCGGGGCGACGTTGGCGGTCACGGAAATGTTGCCCTTGCCACCCAGCAGGATCAGCTCGACAGCCGTGGCGTCGTCGCCGGAATACAGCAGGAAGTCGCTGCTCACGCCGGCCAGAATGTCCTTGGCGCGTTGCAGGTCGCCGGTGGCTTCCTTGATACCGATGATGTTCGGCACGGAGGACAGGCGAATCACGGTCTCGGCCTTCATGTCGCACGCGGTGCGGCCAGGCACGTTGTAGAGGATCTGCGGGATGTCTACGGCTTCGGCGATGGCGCGAAAATGCTGGTACAAGCCTTCCTGGGTCGGCTTGTTGTAGTACGGGGTCACCAGCAGGCAAGCGTCGGCGCCGGCCTTCTTGGCGTTTTTGGTCAGCTCGATCGCTTCACGCGTCGAGTTGGCGCCCGTGCCGGCGATCACGGCAATACGGCCCGCCACGCGCTTGACCACGAATTCGATGACCTGGATGTGTTCTTCCACATCGAGGGTGGCCGATTCACCTGTGGTGCCGACCGCCACGATGGCGTTGGTGCCCTCTTGCAGGTGGAAGTCCACCAGTTTGCCCAGGCTATCCCAGTCGAGATGACCTTGTGCATCCATGGGTGTGACCAGTGCCACCATACTGCCCGCAATCATGCAACCGCTCCTGCCGGAAAAAGAGAGCCGTAATGGTACTGGCGCCAAGATGCTTGTACAAGCGAAGTACCGCGTGAGGATGCGTTCTGCAGCAACTAAACGACGGGCAATGCCATCATTGAGCCAAAGCCTGGCTTGAAGCACGCTGAAATCAGACCGATCGCGTAATGAAAACGCCACCTCCTAGCCCTTGGCGACGCTTTTCGCTACCCTTCATCCTTTGATCGATATGGCTCACACGGTATCGACCGCTCATCGCTTTAGGAAGGCTGCATGTCCACCCCCACAGTTCGCGAACAATTCCTTGTTATCAGTGCCCTCGGCGCCAACCCCATGGAGCTGACCAACGTCCTGTGCCGCGCCAGCCATGAGAACCGCTGCGCCGTCGTGACCTCCCGCCTGACCCGCCATGGCGAGTGCAGTGCCCTGGTCCTGCAGATTTCCGGCAGCTGGGACGCCCTGGCGCGTCTTGAAACCGGCCTGCCTGGCTTGGCCAAGAAGCACAATTTCACCGTCAACGTGGTGCGCAGCGCCGCGCTGGAAAACCGCCCGCAGGCGCTGCCTTATGTAGCGTATGTGAGCTCGGCCTACCGCTCGGACATCGTCAACGAGCTGTGCCAGTTCTTTATCGACCATAACGTCGAGCTGGAAAACCTGACCTGCGACACCTACCAGGCCCCGCAAACCGGCGGCACCATGCTCAATGCCACGTTCACCGTGACCTTGCCGGCCGGCGTGCAGATCAGTTGGTTGCGTGACCAGTTTCTGGATTTCGCCGATGCCTTGAACCTCGACGCACTGATCGAGCCATGGCGCCCACAGAACCCAATGTAAGGAAGTTTTCATGGCGGTAGTCATCGACACACCGGTAGCCGACTTCGAAGCTCAAGCCACCAGCGGGCAGACCTTCAGCCTCGCCGGGCTCAAGGGCAAGCAAGTGGTGATCTACTTCTACCCGAAGGACAGCACCCCGGGCTGCACGACTGAAGGCCAGGGTTTTCGTGACCAATACGCCGCATTCAAGGCAGCCAACACCGAAGTGTTTGGCGTGTCACGCGACAGCGTGAAGTCTCACGAGAACTTCAAGGGCAAGCAGGAGTTTCCCTTCGAACTGATCAGCGACAAGGACGAAGCGGTTTGCCAGCTGTTTGATGTGATCAAGCTGAAGAAACTGTATGGCAAGGAATACCTGGGCGTTGATCGCAGCACGTTCCTGATCGACAAGGATGGCGTGCTGCGCCAGGAATGGCGTGGGGTGAAAGTGCCCGGGCATGTGGATGCAGTTTTGGCGGCTGCTCAGGCGCTGAACAAAGCCTGACTTTGTCCTGTGGCGAGCTTTTTTGTGGCGAGCGAGCTTGCTCGCGCTGGAGTGCGAAGCGCTCTCGCTTTTTTGGGGCCGCTACGCACCCCAGCGGGAGCAAGCTCCCTCGCCACAAATGACGGCTACTACAACAGTGGCGCCACCACCGGCTCTTGTCGCGGCCACGCATCCAGCACCGCCTTGAACAGCGTGGCCAGGGGAATCGCAAAAAACACCCCCCAGAACCCCCATAGCCCGCCAAACAACAACACTGCGCAGATGATCGCCACCGGGTGCAGGTTGACAGCCTCCGAGAACAACAGCGGCACCAGCACGTTGCCATCCAGCGTCTGAATGATGCCGTACACCGCCATCAAGTAGATGAACTGGTCACTCCAGCCCCACTGGAACAGCGCGATCAACATCACCGGCACCGTCACCACCACCGCGCCGACATACGGCACCACCACCGACACACCCACCAACAACGCCAGCAGCGCTGCGTAATTCAGCCCCAGCGCTACGAAGGCGATGTAGGTGACGCCGCCGCAGATAACGATTTCGATGACCTTGCCGCGAATATAGTTAGCGATCTGCCGGTTCATCTCCTCTGCCACTCGGGTGATCAACGCCCGTTCACGCGGCAGGTAACCACGCACCCAGCGGCCAATCATGGCGCGGTCCTTGAGGAAGAAGAACACCAGGATCGGCACCAACACCAAATAGATCATGATGTTGACCAGCAGCGGCAGGCTGGACAGGGAAAAGGTCAGTGCCCATTGCCCGAATTTTCCGATCTCGCCGCGCGCCACTTCGATGGCCTGCAATACCTGTTCGTCTGACACCAAATGCGGATAACGCTCCGGCAACAGCAGCAACAAGGATTGCCACTTGGCGAGCATGCCCGGCAATTCATTGAACAGGGTGATTAATTGATGCCACAGCAATGGCAGCACCACCACGATGAACACCACCAGCAAGCCCATGAACAGGGCAAATACCAACCCCACCGCCACGCCGCCCGGCAAGCGCAGACGCTCCAGCGTGGTGACCAGGCCTTGCATCAGATACGCCAGCACCATTCCTGCCAGTACCGGCGCGAGCATGCCACCCAAGGTGAGCACGGCGGTAAAAGCCAGGAACAGCAGGACCGCCAGCACCACGGCTTCTTCGTCGGAGAAGTAGCGCTGAATCCAGTCTCGTAACACTTTGAACATCAATCAACCTCGGGTGATGGGAGCAAACGGTTCAGGCCTTGCGCAACCAGTACTGGTAAACACCGGCGGCGTCTTCTTCGTGCAACAGAGTGTGTCCGGCCAGCTTGGCGAAGGTGCGGAAATCACGCTGGGAGCCTGCGTCCGTGGCAATCACCTTGAGCACCGCGCCACTGGCCAACCGATTGAGTTCCAGCTTGGCCTTGAGCAGTGGCAACGGGCAATTGAGGCCGCTGGCATCGAGTTCGGCATCAAAGGCTACAGCGTCGGTCATGGTTTTACTCCGGGCACGCAGTTGGGCTGCTTAGAATATCTGGTCCGAAGCTCAGTGTCCGGCTACAGTAAGCTCTTTGTCGAAAGGCTTTGTGCATGACTTTTTTGCGCCCTACCCTGCTGACGCTGGCTTGCCTGCTGGCCTCTCCGGGCTTCGCTGACGACCTGCCGTCACTTGGCGACGCCAGTTCTGCCATTGTCTCGCCACAACAGGAATTTCAACTGGGCCGAGCATGGTTGGCCTACCTGCGCGGCCAGGTCTCGCAACTCAATGACCCGCAGCTCAAGGATTACGTTGAAACCAGCGTGTACAAACTGGTGGAGACCAGCCAGGTCAACGACCGGCGCCTGGAGTTCATCCTCATCAATAGCCCGCAGCTCAACGCCTTTGCCGCACCGGGCGGAATTGTCGGGGTTAACGGCGGCTTGTTTCTGAATGCCCAGACCGAAGGTGAATATGCCTCGGTTCTCGCCCACGAATTGGCTCACTTGTCCCAGCGCCACTTTGCCCGGGGCGTGGAAGCGCAGTCGCGCATGCAAATCCCGATGATGGCGGCTCTGCTCGGCGGCATCATCGCCGCCGCCGCAGGTGCAGGCGATGCAGGCATTGCCGCGATCGCCGGCAGCCAGGCTGCGGCAATCCAGGAGCAACGTCGGTTCTCTCGCCAGAACGAGCAGGAAGCTGATCGCATCGGCATCCTCAATCTGGAAAAAGCCGGTTACGACCCGCGCTCCATGCCGACCATGTTTGAACGCCTGATGCGCCAGTACCGTTTCGACGCCAAGCCGCCCGAGTTTTTGCTGACTCACCCGGTGACCGAATCGCGGATTGCGGACACTCGCAACCGCGCCGAGCAAGCCAAACCCGGCGGCAAGGAAGACAGCCTGCGTTATCAGCTGATTCGTGCCCGGGTGCAATTGCAATACGAAGACACACCGGGGCTCGCCGCCAAGCGTTTCCAGGCACAGCTCGACGAAAATCCGAAAAACGATGTAGCGCGTTATGGCCTGGCCATCGCTCAGATCAAAGGCACCCAGTACAAAGAGGCGCGGGAAAGCCTGCAGCCGCTGCTGGCCAAGGCGCCTAACGACATTACGTACAACCTGGCACAGATTGAACTGGACATGGACAACAACCGTTTGCCCGATGCCCAGCAACGTACCGATCGGATGCTCACCCAATACCCCGGCAATTACCCGCTGAATCAGGTGCGTGTGGACTTGCTGCTCAAGCAGAACCGCACCGCCGATGCGGAGAAGGCACTGGATGCACTGCTCAAGTCGCGTCCGGATGATCCGGACGTCTGGTACCAGGTTGCGGAGACACGCGGCTTGTCCGGCAACATCATCGGCCTGCACCAGGCACGTGCCGAATACTTTGCACTGGTGGGTGACTTCCAGCAGGCGATACAGCAGTTGGACTTTGCCAAGCGGCGGGCGGGCAACAATTTCCCGTTGGCCTCGCGTATCGATGCACGCCAGCGTGAGCTGATCGAACAGGAACGCCTGGTTAAAGGCATGATGAGCTAAACCGGTCGCGCACAAAAAAGCCCCGCCTTCGTTAACCGAAGGCGGGGCTTTTTATTGGGTCAGGCTAGCGAATTACTCAGCCAGCTTGAAGGTGATGAAGCTGGCACGCCCTTGACGCAGCACACGCATCGACACCGAGCGATTCTTCGGCAGCGCTTTGGCGATGTCCGTGAACTGCTTGGTGGAGTCGATGGCCTGATTGTTCAGGTGAGTGATCACATCACCAGGCTGCAAGCCGATCAGGGACGCAGGACCGTCCTGCACTTCCTTGATCACAACACCGCTTTTCAGGTCGAAGCTCTTCTTCTGCTCATCGGTCAGCTCGGCTACGGCAATGCCCAGGCGGTTGCTGCTGCGCTCGGCACCGGGTTTGGCATTGCCCAGAGCATCCAGCGTCGCGCCTTCTTCAGGGATCGCGCCTACGGTCAGCTCTACGGTCTGGCGCTTGCCTTCACGAATCACTTCCAGCTTGGCTTTGCTGCCGGCTTTGAGTGCGCCTACCAGGTGCGGCAGGTCGGCGGACATGACAATCGGCTGACCGTTCATGCTCAGGATCACATCACCGACTTGCAGGCCACCTTTGGCAGCCGGGCCGTCGTCCTGAATCTGCGCAACCAGCGCACCAGCAGGCTTGTCGAGGCCGAACGACTCAGCCAGGTCTTTGTTCACTTCCTGAATCACGACACCCAACCAGCCACGGCTGACTTTGCCACCACTTTTCAGCTGATTGGAAACGTCCATGGCCACGTCGATCGGAATGGCAAAGGACACGCCCATGAAACCACCGGAACGGGTGTAGATCTGCGAGTTGATACCGACCACTTCGCCCGCCAGGTTGAACAGCGGACCACCGGAGTTGCCCGGGTTGATCGGTACGTCTGTCTGGATGAACGGCACGTAGTTTTCATTGGGCAGGCTGCGGCCAATGGCGCTGACAATGCCTTGGGTCACGGTATGGTCAAAGCCAAAGGGCGAACCGATTGCGACAACCCACTGCCCGGCCTTCAGGTCCTGGGATTTACCCAGTTTCAGCACCGGCAGATCTTTGCCTTCAATTTTCAGCAAGGCCACGTCAGAACGCGGATCGGTGCCCACCAGCTTGGCTTTCAGTTCACTGCGATCAGCCAGGCGTACGAGGATTTCGTCAGCATCAGCGATCACGTGGTTGTTGGTGAGGATGTAGCCATCCGGCGAAATGATGAAGCCTGAGCCCAAGGACTGAGCCTCACGCTGACCTCCGCCGCCGCCACGCGGGGAACGTTGTTGCGGCATGCCGCGCTCGAAGAACTCGCGCAACATCGGCGGCAAGCCTTCAAGGTCAGGCACCTGCTGGTTCGACACTTTGCGATCCGGCAGTTTTTGCGTGGTACTGATGTTCACCACGGCAGGTGAGGCCTGCTCAACCAGTTGGGTGAAATCAGGCAGCTCTGCCGCTTGCGCAGGCAAGGCCTGACCCAGCACCAGCACCGTGGCGACTATGGATAGATAAGACTTCAAGCGTGGTATCGACATACAGCTCCCGTTACGACGAGCAGGGTTGAGCGACAGGGTTCAAGAAACGCCGAAAACTGCGACCGACATCTTTGTTCCGCGAACAAGACAAGGCCAGCGCTGGCAGGCCCTGACCTATAAAAAACATGGGGATTATTTGCAAGTGAAAATACTGATCCAGACATTTCATGCTCTCGGCAGCCAACCTGGCATGGGCGTAGGTTGAAAGGTCAGGATGAACATAGGATTAACGACTCACGGCTTGGCGGCGGTCTTTTCACCGCGCACCGACAGCGCGATGCGCTCGGCGGTGCCGATGGGAATTTCACCGACGACCGTCACCATTACCTCGCCATCCACCGTATTCAAGCGCCGGGATACGGCAACCGTGGGGCCAAGTTGAGTGCGGGTTTCGGTGACGCTCGCGCCATCAGTCGATTCAAGAAATACCGAAAAGCGTGCGAGCCCGTCGTCATACATCAAGCTGTCGACGGTGGATTTGGTCTGGGCGTCTTTGCGCGCGATGCTGTTGGTGAGTTGAAAGCCAGGAGGCAACCAATCCAGATGCCACGCCTGGGTGGCGGGCACTTCAGGCGCCTTGCTATTGGTCAGCGCAATAGGTGTACATTCGCCGCTGGGCTGCAAGTCACGATCAGTGGGAGCTGTCGAGGTCTCCAAACGTGTGAACTGAAAGCGCTCCAACAACTGGCCTTGATCGTTAAGCAACAGGGATTTGAGTGGCAAGCCTGTCTCACGATCCAGATGCAACTCAAAGCCATAGCGGTATTGATCGCGGGGCGTAATCGAGACAATCACCGCATTACGACCGGCCACGCGCGACTTGCCGATAACGGCGAGTTCATAAAATTGGGTAAGTTTTTGTGGATCGAGGGCACGGGACGGTGCATCGGGCGAATTGCCCAAGCCAGCCACCAAAGTCCCACTCACACATTGAGTACGACCATCCAGCCGCACAACTTCCTGAGCAGAACCGTCCAGCTGCAATAGCCGCTCACGGACCTGACCATTCTGGACACGATGCCAGATGTCATGCGTAGAAAAACTGCCGTTACGTTCATAGACGAACGTACCTTCGAAGCTTTGCTGCTGCTCTGCACGCCCAAGTCGAGTCAGCCAGTCTTGGGCTTCATCGGCATGGGCGGATAGTGCAAACCAACCACTGAGCAAAAGCGTAAGGAGCGGTATGGCGCGCATAGGGCCCCTTAGCGGTTTAGCGGTTTTCCAGGCTTGCAGCACGAGCGTATGGCAGAGCACTTTCAGTGCCTTTCAAGGCCGATTCCTGTGCGTGTTGGCGCAGGTAGCCTGGAAGACGCTGATCCTGCCAGCCGGATTGCCCTTGCAGCACACCGCTGGCCATAGGGCCGGTGGTGTCCGAGCTTTCCTTGTAGCCGGCCAATACAGCAGGGCCTTTGACTTGCGGACCAGCCATGACCGGTTGCTGAGTCTGCTGGGCCAATTCGGCACCGGCAATTTCGTCCTGGTTGTACAGGCGAACACCGGCCAGCACAGCAACAGTCACCGAAGCAGCCACTGCCAGACGGCCTAGGCTGCGCCATGGACCACGAGCAGCTTTTGCCGGAACGGCTTCATCAGCCAGCGCAGCAGAAACGGCCGCAGCAATATCCAGACGAGGGATTAATAGATCCTTGTGCATCACCGCCCGAGCGACTTGGTAACGAGACCAGGTATCACGGGTTTCGGCATCATCAAATGCGTTCAGCACTCGACGAAGTTCCAGTTCATCCGCTTCGTTATCCATCACTGCGGACAGCGATTCCTGCAGGGCATCACGACTCATGGCGGTTCCTCTCTTGGCTGTCGCCGCTGTCTTTAGTTCTCTTGCAACAACGGTTGCAAGGCTTTATCGATGGCTTCCCGGGCCCGGAAAATCCGTGACCTTACAGTCCCCACCGGACACTGCATGACGCTCGCAATGTCTTCGTAACTCAGACCATCGAATTCACGTAAAGTTAACGCCGTACGCAAATCTTCTGGCAGTTGCTGAATTGTGCGATGAACGGTGCCTTCGATCTCGTCGCGCAGCAATGCACGCTCCGGCGACTCGAGATCTTTGAGGCCGTGATCACCATCGTAAAATTCAGCATCTTCTGAACTGACATCACTATCCGGTGGGCGGCGACCGCGAGAGACCAGATAGTTCTTCGCCGTGTTAATGGCGATGCGGTAGAGCCACGTATAAAACGCACTGTCACCGCGAAAATTGCCCAGTGCACGGTACGCCTTGATAAAGGCTTCCTGTGCAACGTCCTGCGCTTCATGGGTGTCGTGCACAAACCGCACGATCAACCCGAGAATTTTGTGCTGATATTTCAGCACCAGCAGATCAAATGCTCGCTTGTCGCCGCGTTGAACGCGCTCGACCAGCTGCTGATCCTCTTCCTGGGTTAGCATGAACACTCCTCGTTGTACTTGAAGGAGGCTTGCATAACTAAACGATCAGGCTTGCAAACATAGACTCGGACTTTTCGCAAAAGTTCTCCCCCTTCAAGCAAGTTTCCGGCATGCACTGATTTGGCACACACGAAAAACGCAGCGCGGGCAAAGCCGGCTGCGCGAATAATCTTGTCGCCGGTTTTCTGACGCGTCCAATGCTCCCGACGGGCCAATAAACTCAACGTTTTCCCGGCTTTCGGGCAACCTGCTATTGAGTCGGGGCTTATGCAAAAAGTTCCCGCTCCAATAACCAGCTGATTTTACCCTGACCGTGCACCGTAATCTCACATTGCCACGAATGCCCGGCTATTGTGCCGCTCCCCCCCTCTATATACTAGTGGCCCGTGTGACCCTTTGATTCGCCGATCCAGGCGTCCTGTTTGCGCCACCCCTTCGGATCGCTTTTTGCGGAATCCTCCAAATGAGCCAACAGTTTCAACACGATGTCTTGGTGATCGGCAGCGGCGCGGCCGGTTTGAGTCTGGCGCTGACCCTTCCCGGCCACCTGCGCATTGCAGTCTTGAGCAAGGGCGACCTGGCCAACGGCTCGACATTCTGGGCCCAGGGCGGTGTCGCCGCCGTGCTGGACGACACCGACACCGTGCAATCCCACGTCGAGGATACCCTCAACGCCGGTGGCGGCCTGTGCAACGAAGACGCGGTGCGCTTTACCGTCGAGCACAGCCGCGAAGCCATCCAGTGGCTGATCGATCAGGGCGTGCCGTTCACCCGCGACGAACACGCGGGCAGTGACGACGGCGGATTCGAATTCCACCTCACCCGTGAAGGCGGCCACAGCCACCGCCGCATCATCCACGCCGCCGACGCCACCGGCGCCGCGATCTTCAAGACACTGCTCGACAGAGCCCGCCAACGGCCCAACATCGAACTGCTGGAGCAACGCGTCGCGGTCGACCTGATCACTGAAAAACGCCTGGGTCTGGGCGGTGAGCGTTGCCTCGGCGCCTACGTGCTCAACCGCGCCAGCGGGGAAGTCGACACCTACGGTGCCCGCTTCACCATCCTTGCCTCAGGCGGTGCGGCCAAGGTTTACCTCTATACCAGCAACCCCGACGGCGCTTGCGGCGACGGCATAGCGATGGCTTGGCGCTCCGGCTGCCGGGTCGCCAACCTTGAGTTCAACCAGTTTCACCCCACCTGCCTGTACCACCCGCAGGCCAAGAGCTTCCTGATCACCGAAGCGTTGCGCGGCGAAGGTGCGCACTTGAAACTGCCAAACGGCGAACGCTTCATGCAGCGCTTCGATCCCCGTGCCGAGCTGGCCCCACGCGACATCGTCGCCCGCGCCATCGACCACGAAATGAAGCGCTTGGGGATCGACTGCGTCTACCTGGACATCAGCCACAAGCCCGAAGCCTTCATCAAGAGGCACTTCCCGACCGTCTATGAGCGTTGTCTGGCCTTCAATATCGACATCACCAAAGGCCCGATCCCGGTGGTACCCGCCGCGCACTACACCTGCGGCGGCGTGATGGTGGACAGGAACGGTCGCACCGACGTCCCGGGCCTGTATGCCATTGGCGAAACCAGCTTCACCGGCCTGCACGGCGCCAACCGCATGGCCAGCAACTCGTTGCTCGAATGTTTCGTCTACGCCCGCTCAGCGGCCGCCGACATCCTCGAACAACTGCCGCGCATCCCCGTGCCTGCCGCCCTGCCCCGCTGGGACGCCAGCCAGGTGACCGACTCGGATGAAGACGTGATCATCGCCCACAACTGGGACGAACTGCGCCGCTTCATGTGGGACTACGTGGGAATCGTGCGCACCAACAAGCGCCTGGCGCGGGCGCAGCACCGGGTTCGGTTGCTGCTGGATGAAATCGATGAGTTCTACAGCAACTATAAAGTCAGCCGCGACCTGATCGAGTTGCGCAACCTGGCGCAAGTGGCCGAATTGATGATCCGCTCAGCCATGGAGCGCAAGGAAAGCCGGGGCCTGCATTACACCCTCGACTACCCGCAAATGCTGCCCGAGGCCCGCGACACTATTCTGGTGCCAGCCACCTACGGCGACTGAACTTCAGGCGTACGCGCAGGCGCCGGTGCACATCGGCGGCCTGCGAATCCCTCGGCACACAAATCGAACGCACCCACCAGTCGCCCTGCACCCGATAGCGCAGCACCACGATCAGCGGCAAAGCCAGGCTGTCGGGGCGCAGTTGCACGCTATGCCAGCCCCGCTCAGTGCTGAACACCTGCCAGCCATCTTCGTCGCGGCGCAGACCACGAATCGACGAACGGTGGGTCAGCAGGACATGCCGTGGCAAAACCCAGGCGGCGTGGGCCAGACACACCACAATGCCAAGGCTTGAATACGGCAGATAGACAACACACAAGGCACACAGCGCGAACAGCTGGGCGAGCAGATACGCCGCCAGCAACAGCCGAGAGGCCTGCCAGCGGCATTCGAACGTATTACTTGGGTTGAACACGGTCCAGGATGATCCGAACCATGCGCTGCAGCTCCGAGTCTTCCGATTCGGCGCGCTCCATGAACCAGCCAAACATGTCCTGGTCTTCGCAGGTCAGCAGCCGGACGTAGAGATCGCGATCCACCTTGTCGAGCGTCGCGTACACCTCTTTAGTGAAAGGCACCAACAACACATCCAGCTCAAGCATGCCGCGGCGGCTGTGCCAGTAGAGGCGATTGATTTCTACATCTTCGACCATGGAGCGCTCCTCAAATAGGCGGCAAGTATACAGGCCCGACGGCACCCGAACACTCGGCTTTGGTCGCCCCATATGGAAACTATCCATTTCACGGGCGCCCCTCTATGATGCACCCATCACTTTTTTACCTGCGATGAACCATGGCTGACTCTGCTTTCTTCTGCCCCCTGTCACACGAAGGCGTTGTCGCCGTCCGCGGCTCCGACGCTGCCAAGTTCCTGCAAGGGCAACTGACCTGCAACCTCAATTACCTGAGCGAGACCCAGGCCAGCCTGGGCGCGCGCTGTACGCAAAAAGGGCGCATGCAGTCGAGTTTTCGCATTGTGTTGCAAGGTGATGGCGTGTTGCTCGCGATGGCCACCGAACTGCTCGAACCGCAACTGGCAGACCTGAAAAAATACGCGGTGTTCTCCAAGTCCAAACTCACGGACGAAAGCGCCGCATGGGTGCGTTTCGGCCTGGAAAATGCAGATCAGACCCTTGCAGGCCTCGGTCTTGAATTGCCCACCGAGACGGACAGCGTCGCACGCACCGAAACGCTGATCGCCATTCGTGTCTCCCAAGGCCGCGCCGAACTCTGGGTGCCTGCCGAATACGCCGATGCCGTACGCCACTCATTGGCTGCACAGCTGCAACAGGCTGAATTGAATGAATGGCTGTTGGGCCAGATCCGCGCCGGCATCGGTCAGGTCATGCCGCAAACCCGCGAATTATTCATTCCGCAAATGCTCAACCTGCAGGCCGTCGGCGGCGTCAGCTTCAAGAAAGGCTGCTACACCGGCCAGGAAATCGTCGCACGCATGCAATACCTGGGCAAACTCAAGCGTCGCCTCTACCGCCTGAGCCTCAATGCCAGCGACTTGCCAGAGCCCGGCACCCCGTTGTTCGCACCCAGCCATAACAGCGCGATCGGCGAAGTGGTGATGGCGGCAAAAGCGGACCAGTCCATTGAACTTCTGGCCGTGCTGCAAGCCGAAGCTGCCGACAGTGGCGACGTGCACTTAGGCACCCTTGAAGGCCCCGGTTTGCAATTGCTTGACCTGCCCTATTCACTGGACCGTGATCGAGAGATCCAGCGTTAATCGCCGTACCTTTTTTGCAACACCCTAGAGAGCATGAATGAACAAGCTGGCGGAAAAAGTCCAACAGGCTTTGGTAACGGCCATCGACAACGATGACCTGGTTCTGCCGACATTACCGGAAGTGGCCCTGAAGATTCGTGAGGCCGCCGAAGACCCGGATATCAGCATCAGCCACTTGAGCAAAGTGATCGGTCGCGATACCGCGCTGTCGGCGCGCCTGATCAAAGTGGTCAACAGCCCGTTGATGCGCGCCACCCAGGAAGTTACCGACCTGCACACCGCCATCACCCGGCTGGGCACCAACTACAGCAGCAACCTGGCGATCGGGCTGGTAATGGAGCAGATTTTCCACGCCCGCTCCGAAGCGGTTGAACAAAAAATGCGTGATGTATGGCGCCGCAGCCTCGAAGTGGCCGGCGTGAGCTATGCCTTGTGCCGCAGCCACAGCCAGCTCAAGCCAGACCAGGCGGCCCTCGGCGGCCTGGTGCATCAGATTGGCGTGCTGCCGATCCTCACCTATGCCGAAGACCACTATGAACTGCTGTCCGACCCGGTCAGCCTCAACCATGTGATCGAGAGCATCCACCCGATACTCGGCGATAAATTGTTAGGCGGCTGGGATTTCCCGGAAATGCTCGCGAAACTGCCGGGCCAATATCTGGACCTGGAGCGCGATTCCCCAAAACTGGACTACATCGACCTGGTGCAAGTCGCCGTGCTGTATTGCCACCGGGGCACCGATCACCCACTGGCAAGCGTGCCGGTTTCCACCCTGCCTGCGATCAAAAAGCTGCGTGTGGATCCCTACAGCGACGCCCTGCGCGCCGAGCTGGATGAAGCACGCTCGATGTTTTACTGATCAGCCCGCGATAAAACTCACGCGCACCTTCAACCCCGCCAACTCACCGTCATGCAGGCTGATCTGCGCCAGATGCGCGCGGCAGATTTCCCCGACAATCGCCAACCCCAGGCCCGAGCCCATGCCCTGCTGGCTGCGACGGTAGAAGCGCTCAAACACCCGGTCCCGCTCGTCCAGCGGGATGCCCGGCCCGTCATCCTCCACCTCAAGAATGGCGGGGGCAGTGACACGCAAAATCACATTGCCCCCGGGCGGCGTGTGAGCCAGGGCGTTATCCACCAAATTGCTCAACAGCTCGTTCAGCAAGGTGGGCTCGCCGCGCAACCACACCGGTTCATCCGCTTCCAGTGCCAGAGCGACGCCGCGCGCGTGGGCCAGCGGCGCCATCGCCATGCCAAGCTCACGGGCCAACTGGCTGAGGTCGAGTAACTGCGCACCGCCTTCGGCAATCGCCCGGGCGCCGTTTTCAATGCGCGCCAGGGACAGCAACTGATTGGCCAAGTGGGTCAGGCGGTCGGTGCCTTGGGCGGCGGCTTCCAGGGTGTTGCGCCATGTGGCCGGGTCTTCGGCGCGCAAACCGAGCTCCAGGCGCGCCTTGAGCGCAGCCAACGGCGTGCGCAGTTCATGGGCGGCATCGGCAATAAACTGCGCCTGGCGCTCAAACTGACCACGCAGGCGTTCGGTGAAGTGGTTGAGGGAGCGCACCAGCGGGCCGAACTCATGCTGCACCTCGACCAACGGCAATGGCCGCAGGTCGTCGGGCTGGCGCTCTTCCACCGCCGTACGCAGGCGCTCCAGCGGGCGCAGCGCCGCGCTCACGGCAAACCACACCAGCAGCAGCGCGCCAACGGCCAGCATGCCAAGGCGCAACAAGGTGTCGGCCATCAGGCTTCGCGCCATGCTTTCGCGCGCTTCGTCGGTTTCCGCCACACGAATCTCCGCCATGCCGTTCATATTCGGTTCGGAAACTGCCTTGAGCAGGCTGACCACACGTACTTGCTGGCCCTGGTAGGTGGCGTTGTAGAACCGCGCCAATGCAGGGTAATCATCGGTGCGCGGCGTGCCGGGCGGTGGGCCGGGGAGGTTTTCGTAGCCGGAAATCAGCTTCCGGTCGATATCATTGACCTGGTAATAAATACGCCCGGCGCTGTCGTAGGCGAAGGTATCGAGGGCCACATAGGGCACATTGGCGCTCAGTGTGCCGTCCACTTGGGTAAGGCCGGCGGCGATGGTCCGCGCCGACGCCAGCAAGGTGCGGTCGTAGGCGGTGTCGGCGGCTTCGCGACCGTTCCAGTAGGCGCTCATGCCGCTGGCCAGCATCAATACCACCAGCAACAGCGCGAGGTTCCACAGCAGTCGCCAGCGCAGGCTGGTGGGCTTATGCATCGCGGGCTTCCAGCAAGTAGCCCAGACCACGAAACGTCACAATGGCGATCGGCTGGCCGTCGAGCTTCTTGCGCAGGCGATGTACGTAGATTTCGATGGCGTCGGGGCTGGCTTCCTCATCCAGGCCGAACACCTGGGACGCCAACTGCTCCTTGCTCATGACGCGGCCCGGGCGGGCGATCAAGGCTTCCAGCACCGCTTGCTCGCGGGAGGTCAGCGTCATCAGCTCGCCGCCCACGGTGAAACGTCGGGTATCCAGGTCGTACACCAGCACGCCACAGGTTTGCTGGCGCTCGCCGCCGAGCACGCTGCGGCGCAGCAGCGCCTTGACCCGAGCTTCCAGCTCCGTCAACTCAAAGGGTTTGGCCAGGTAGTCGTCGGCACCGAGGTTCAGGCCATGCACGCGGTCTTTCACGTCACTGCGTGCGGTCAGCATCAGTACAGGCAGATTTTTCCCACGCGCGCGCAACCGCGCCAACACCTCAAAACCGTCCATGCGCGGCAGCCCCACATCGAGGACGACCGCCGCATATTCCTCACTGCTCAAGGCCAGGTCTGCCGCCACGCCGTCGTGCAGCACGTCGACCGTCAAACCCATGCCCTTGAGCGCCTGAGCGACACTTTCGGCCAGTTGCGGATGGTCTTCAACCAAGAGGACACGCATGGATTTTTACCTCGTTCGGGCATGGTCGACGCCACGCTTTGCCGGGCAGTTTACAGGCGCCGACTGCCCTGTGAAGCCCGAAAACATTGAAAGGCAACTGAAAGGTTAGTGAAAGCTTCGCCCTTTAGCATCCAGCGACGGTGGGTAATGCCCGCCCAGTTGCCTGATCCGCAGCGCCCGAAAAACGCCTCGAAGCGTTTTCGCCAAAAATAAGAACAATAACGGAGTACACAACGATGCTGTCGAACCAGCCCCAGGCCCCCTCGCCTGTTCGTTTTTCTCGTCTTGCCAAGACCGCCCTTGCCAGTGCTACCGCCCTCGCCGGCTTTTCGCCGATGAGTCAGGCTGCCTTTTTCGAAGACAGCAGCGGCACCCTCGAAACCCGCAACATGTACTTCAATCGCGACTTTCGCGACGGTACCAGCGCCCAGCAATCCAAGCGCGATGAATGGGCCCAGGGTTTCATGCTCAACCTGCAATCGGGCTACACCGAGGGCACTGTCGGTTTCGGCGTGGATGCGCTGGGCATGCTCGGCGTCAAGCTCGACTCCAGCCCCGACCGCACCGGCACCGGCCTGCTGCCGACGCACGATGATGGCCGCGCCGCCAACGAGTACTCCAAGCTGGGCGTGACCGGCAAAGTGAAAATCTCTGCTACCGAGCTGAAAATCGGTTCGTTGATCCCCGAATTGCCGATCCTCAAGCCCAACGACGGCCGCATCCTGCCGCAGACCTTCAACGGCGGCTTGCTGACCTCCAAGGAATTCAAGAACCTGGTGCTCACCGGTGGCCGTCTCGACAAGGCCAAGGACCGCGACGACACCAATTACGAAGAAATCGCCCTCAACAACAAGAACAGCCGCTTCCTCAGTGGAGCTACCGGCAAGCACTTCAACTTTGGTGGCGCGGACTACAAGTTCGCCGACAAGATCACCGGCAGCTACCACTTTGCCCAACTCGACGACGTGTACCGCCAGCACTTCCTCGGCCTGGTCGCCGCCCGTCCGATGGGCCCCGGCACCTTGGGCGCTGACGTGCGCCTGGCCATCAGTGATGACACCGGTTCGGCCCGTGGCGGCAAGATCGACAACAAATCCTTCAGCAGCCTGTTCAGCTATGGCCTCAATGGCCATAAGCTCAGCGCCGGTTACCAGCGCATGTTCGGCGACAGCGCATTTCCGTATGTGGATGGCAGCGACCCGTACCTGGTCAACTTCGTGCAGATCAACGACTTTGCCGGCGCCGAAGAGCGTTCCTGGCAGGCGCGTTACGATTACGACTTCGCCAAGCTGGGCATTCCCGGCCTGAGTTTCATGAGCCGTTACCTGTCGGGTGACAACATCAAGCTCAAGAACGGCGAGACCGCCAAGGAGTGGGAACGCAACAGCGAAGTGCGCTACGTGGTGCAAAGCGGCACGTTCAAGGACGTGGCCTTCCGCCTGCGTAACGCCACGTACCGCACCAACTATTCGGCCCGTGATGCGGATGAAGTACGCGTGCTGGTCAGTTACAGCGTCGCACTCTGGTAAGTGCACTCAGGCAAGCAGCAACTCATAACAACAAAGACGGAGATAACCATGACCTTTTCACTGCGTAAACTGGCCCTCGCTGCCGGCTGCATGATGTTCGCCGGCCAACTGCTGGCCGCCGACGAACCCAAGCGCCCGGAGTGCATCGCCCCCGCCTCCCCTGGCGGTGGTTTTGACCTGACCTGCAAACTGGCGCAGAGCGCGCTGGTCAACGAGAAGTTGCTGAGCAAGCCGATGCGCGTGACCTACATGCCCGGCGGCGTGGGCGCGGTAGCCTACAACGCGGTGGTCGCGCAGCGCCCGGCGGACGCCGGCACGCTGGTGGCGTGGTCCAGTGGTTCGCTGTTGAACCTGGCCCAGGGCAAGTTTGGCCGCTTCGACGAAAGCGCCGTGCGCTGGTTGGCGGCGGTCGGCACCAGCTACGGTGCCATCGCGGTGAAAAGCGATTCGCCCTACAAGACCCTCGACGATCTCGTCAAAGCCTTGAAGAAAGATCCGGGCAGCGTGGTGATTGGTTCCGGCGGCACCGTCGGCAGCCAGGACTGGATGCAAACGGCCTTGATCGCCAAGGCCGCCGGGATCAACCCGCGCGAGCTGCGTTACGTGGCCCTCGAAGGCGGTGGCGAAATCGCCACAGCCCTGCTCGGTGGTCACATCCAGGTCGGCAGTACCGACATCTCTGACTCCATGCCGCACATCCTGAGTGGTGACATGCGCCTGCTGGCCGTGTTCTCCGAGCAGCGCCTGGACGAGCCGGAAATGAAAAATATTCCGACCGCCAAAGAGCAAGGCTACGACATCGTCTGGCCAGTGGTTCGTGGTTTCTACCTCGGGCCAAAAGTCAGCGATGCCGACTACGCCTGGTGGAAAGAAGCCTTCGACAAACTGCTGGCCTCCGAGGAGTTCGCCAAGCTGCGCGACCAACGCGAGCTGTTCCCGTTCGCCATGACCGGTCCGGAGCTGGACACCTACGTGAAGAAGCAGGTGGCTGACTACAAAGTGCTGGCCAAAGAGTTCGGCCTGATCCAGTAATCGCCCCTCTTTTGCTCGGCCGCGCCCTCTTCAACCGGGGGCGCGGCCCAGGAGTTCCACATGCTCTTACAACGCATTTTTGCCGCCGTGCTGTTGCTGGCCTGCGCCGCTCTGGCACTGATGGCCTGGCCGTACCAGGCGTCGTTTTCCTACGAACCGGTCGGCCCTCGTGCCTACCCGCTGCTGATGCTCGGGCTGATGAGCCTGGCGCTGATCTACATGCTGTTTCGTCCGCAGCCGACCAAGCACACCGAGGAAGAACCGGCGCTGGACCGCGAAACCCTGATCAAGATCGCCATCTGCGTAGCCCTGTTGATCGTGTTCGCCGGCACCTTCGAACCTCTGGGGTTCATCCTCAGCAGCATGCTGATCGGCATCCCCATGGCGCGCCTGTATGGCGGCCGCTGGATGCCCAGCGTGGTGATCGTCAGCTTGATGGCCATCGGCTTGTACCTGCTGTTCGATAAAGCCATGGATGTACCGTTGCCCCTGGGCTTGCTCGACGTTCTGGAGAACTGACATGGATACTTTCGGCTATTTGGGTCAGGGCTTCGGCGTTGCACTGTCCCCTTACAACCTGGTGACCGCCCTGTGCGGCACCCTGATCGGCACGGTGGTTGGCCTGTTGCCAGGCCTGGGCCCGATCAACGGCGTGGCGCTGTTGATCCCGATCGCCTTTGCCCTGGGCCTGCCGCCGGAGTCGGCGCTGATCCTGCTGGCAGCAGTGTACCTGGGTTGCGAATACGGCGGCCGTATCAGCTCGATTTTGCTGAACATCCCGGGCGAAGCATCCACCGTGATGACCACCCTCGACGGCTACCCGATGGCCCGCAAAGGCCTGGCTGGTGTGGCGCTTTCACTGTCGGCATGGAGTTCGTTCATCGGCGCGTTTATCGCCACCTGCGGCATGGTGCTGTTTGCGCCGCTGCTGGCCAAATGGGCGATTGCCTTCGGCCCGGCGGAATATTTCGTACTGATGGTGTTCGCGATTGTCTGCCTCGGCGGCATGGCCGGCGATAAACCGTTGAAGACCTTTGTGGCGGCGCTGATCGGCCTGTTTCTCTCGGCCGTGGGCATCGACGCCAACAGCGGCGTTTATCGCTTTACCGGCGACAACATCCACCTGACCGACGGCATCCAGTTTGTGGTGTTGGTGCTCGGCCTGTTCTCAATCAGCGAGATCCTGTTGCTGCTGGAAAAAACCCACCGGGGCCAGGAAGCGGTAAAAGCCACCGGGCGGATGATGTTCAACTTCAAGGAAGCGTCGTCGGTGTTCGTGGTGAACATCCGTTGCGGCTTGCTCGGCTTCATCATGGGCGTGCTGCCAGGCGCCGGCGCCACGCTTGCCTCGGCCGTTGCCTACATGACCGAGAAACGCCTGGCCGGTGCCAGCGGTAAATTCGGCCAGGGCGACATGCGCGGCCTCGCTGCTCCAGAAACGGCCATCGGCGCATCCGCCTGCGGCGCCCTGGTGCCGATGCTGACCCTCGGCGTACCGGGTTCAGGCACCACGGCGGTGATGATCGGCGCGCTGTCGCTGTACAACATCACCCCCGGCCCACTGCTGTTCCAACAGCAACCGGACATTGTCTGGGGCCTGATCGCGTCGTTGTTTATCGCCAACATCATGCTGGTGATCCTCAACATCCCGATGATCCGTATCTTCACGCGCATCCTCGCCGTGCCGAACTGGGCGCTGGTGCCGGTGATCGCCATCATCACCGCGATCGGTGTGTACGCGGTTCACGCCACCACCTTCGACCTGTTCCTGATGGTCGGTATCGGCATCTTCGGTTACATCCTGCGCAAGCTCGATTTCCCGCTGTCGCCGGTGCTGCTGGGCTTTATCCTCGGTGGCTTGATGGAGCAGAACCTGCGCCGTGCACTGTCGATCTCCAACGGTGCGCTGGAAATACTCTGGTCCAGCCCGATCACCTTCGGCGTTTGGGTACTGACCGCGCTGATGCTGTTGTTCCCGCTGGTGCGCATCTACCGCAAACGTGCCCTGCAGCGTCGTGCCGTGGCCGATGTCTGAGGTCACCTTTAAACAATGGTGGGGAACACCGCTGGTCGGCCTGGCCGGCGGTTACCTGGCCAGTCTTGTCGGCTGGCCTTTGCCGTACATGGTCGGCTCGTTACTGGCGATCATTCTGGTGCGTTGCCTGACGCCGTGGCAGTTGGCCGAGATTCCCGGCGGGCGCAAATGCGGCCAATGGGTGGTAGGCATTGGCATCGGCCTGCACTTCACCCCGGTGGTGATCGAGCAGGTGATGAGCCACTTCGGGCTGATCTTCTTCGGCGCGCTGGTCACTAGTCTGTCGAGCATTGTCGGCGTGTGGTTGATGCGCCGCAGCGGTGAAGACCGCGCCACCGCGTTTTTCTCCAGCATGCCGGGTGGGTCCGGCGAGATGGTCAACCTCGGCGCACGCAACGGCGCGGTGCTTAGCCGTGTCGCAGCCGGGCAAAGTTTGCGCGTGCTGGTGGTGGTGCTGTGTGTGCCGGCGATCTTCAAGTATTTGCTGGAAGGCGGCGCGCCACAGTTTCATCCGGCGCCGGTGAGCTGGACGTGGCTGGCGGTACTGTTTCCGATGGGCGCACTGGTGGCGTGGGGATGGCAGCGTTTGCGTCAGCCAAACCCGTGGTTGTTCGGGCCGTTGTTGGTCAGTGCGACCGCCAGCGTGGTCTGGGACCTGCACATCGGCCTGCCTGATGGCGGCAGTCAGATCGGCCAATGGTTGATCGGCAGCGGTTTGGGCTGTCACTTCAACCGTCAGTTCTTCCGCCGGGCCCCAGCGTTCATGGGCCGCACCTTAATCGGCACGGCCTTGACCATGGCGCTGGCAACCTTGGCGGCGGTGGGGTTGAGTGCGTTGACGCAGCTTGATTTGCGCTCGTTGACGTTAGGCATGATGCCTGGGGGCATTGCCGAAATGAGCCTCACGGCGGAGACCTTGCAACTGTCAGTGCCGTTGGTGACGGCGATGCAGGTGATGCGGTTGTTGTTTGTGTTGTTCCTGGCGGAGCCGTTGTTCAGGCACTGGAACCGTCAGCCCGAATGATCTTGAGGCTTCGCACAATTCCACTGTGGGAGCTGGCTTGCCTGCGATGCAGGCACCTCGGTATTTCAGCCAGACCGAGGTGATGCGATCGCAGGCAAGCCAGCTCCCACAGTGGACGGCGTAAAGCCTTTAGACCGGCGGCAAGCGCCACTCAATCGGCGTCTCCCCATTCTGCTCAAGAAACTTGTTGGTACGCCCGAAGTGCCCGCACCCCAAAAACCCGCGATACGCCGACAACGGCGACGGGTGCACCGACGTCAGCACCAAATGCTTGGTCGCATCCACCAACTTCTGTTTGCCCTGGGCATGCGCGCCCCACAGCAAAAACACCAAATGAGGCTGATGCTCGCTGACCACTTCGATAACCCGATCGGTAAAGTGCTGCCAGCCTTTGCCCGCATGGGCGTTGGCATTCGCGCGTTCCACCGTCATGGTGGTGTTGAGCATCAACACGCCCTGATCAGCCCAGCTTTGCAGGCAGCCGTGGTTGGGGATGTCGATATTCAGGTCGCGCTTGAGCTCTTTGTAAATGTTCACCAGCGACGGCGGCGTCGGCACGCCTGGCTGCACCGAGAAGCAAAGGCCATGCGCCTGGCCCGGGCCGTGGTAAGGGTCCTGACCGAGGATCACCACCTTGACCTTGTCCAGCGGCGTGGAATTGAGCGCATTGAAGATCAGCGGGCCCGGCGGGTAGATCTCTTTGCCGGCAGCGTGTTCCTGGCGCAGAAATTCGCGTAGCTCGGCCATGTAGGGCTTATCGAACTCATCGCGCAAGGCGTGTTTCCAGCTCGGTTCGAGTTTGATGCGGTCGCCTTCGGTCATGGTGGGGGCCATCGTGTAAAAAAGAATGGGCGAACCCTAGGAAAGCCGACCCCGCTTGTCAATTGATCTGACACACAACCGGCACTTTCCTGCGAAGGGATCATACTGATCCTTCACTTCCCCGAATGAGGTCACGATGAACCTGCACTTCGAAGAGTTGACGGGCAGCGACGGCGCCCGCCTCGGCATCGCCAGCCTGGACGCAGAAAAGTCCCTCAACGCATTGTCCTTGCCGATGATTCTGGCGTTGGGCGAACGCCTGGATGCATGGGCCAAAGACCCGAATATCACCTGCGTGCTGCTGCGCGGCAATGGCCCCAAGGCTTTTTGCGCCGGTGGCGAGGTGCGCAGCCTGGCCCAGGCCTGTCGTGAACAGCCAGGCGTTGTAACGCCGCTGGCCGCAGCGTTTTTTGCTGCGGAGTATCGCCTCGACTATCGCCTGCACACCTACCCAAAACCGCTGATCTGCTGGGGCCACGGCTATGTGTTGGGGGGTGGCATGGGCCTGCTGCAAAGCGCGGCGGTGCGCATCGTCACGCCGAGCAGCCGCCTGGCCATGCCCGAGATCAGCATCGGCCTGTACCCGGATGTGGGCGCCAGCTGGTTCCTGTCACGCCTGCCCGGCAAGCTCGGGTTATTTCTGGGCCTCACCGGCGCGCACATCAATGGTCGCGATGCGTTGGACCTGGGCCTGGCCGACCGCTTCCTGCGCGATGACCAGCAAGACGCATTGATCGAAGGCCTGTTGCAGCTCAACTGGCAGGAGCAAACCGCCATTCAACTCAACAGCCTGCTCAGGGCCCTGGCCCTGGAAGCCGTCGACCAGCAACCTGAGGCGCAGTGGCTGCCGCGTCGGGCACAGATCGACGAATGGCTGGATGTGGGGGATGTGCGTTGCGCCTGGCGCGCCTTGAGTGTGTTGCGCGACCATGCAGACCCGTTATTCAGCCGCGCCGGCAAGACTCTGAGCGAAGGCTGCCCGCTGACCGCCCACCTGGTATGGGAGCAGATACAGCGAGCCCGGCACCTGTCGTTGGCCGAGGTGTTCCAGATGGAGTACACCTTGAGCCTCAATTGCTGTCGTCATCCGGAATTCAGCGAAGGGGTGCGCGCGCGATTGATCGACAAGGACCAGGCGCCTCACTGGCATTGGCCGGACATCAACACCGTCCCTGAGGCCGTGGTGCAGGCGCACTTCAGTAAAGCGTGGGAAGGTAGGAATCCTCTGGCAGATCTTTCCGATTACTGACAGGTAATTATTTCGGGCGATCAACGGTAAATGCACAATTGTCCGGCTGGCTGTCCTGGCAAATGTAAACCTTCTGCTGCAGTGGATCGGCAGTAAGTTCCCAATGCAGGGAGTTGGTCAGCGACATCGTTTTGTCCGGCATGCTATAGCGCAACGCGACAACCTGCCCGCTGCCCGTGTAATAAACGCATCTGTCGAGATGGCCGTTGTCTCGCTCACCGCCTTTGTCGGGCGTGAAGAGCGCGCCCACGAAGCGGTCCACAAAACCTGGACCGTTGGCCTTTGTACTTTGCCAGAAGGACGTTCCGGTGACCGCCTGAAAACGACCATCCACATACCGGACTGCCGAAGGGTAAGGGCAGCCTTGCTCGGCCACGACGGGATGGGAGACTGCCGCCAGTAGAAAAAACAAATACGTCAGTGGCCTGATCATATAGCGCTCCATTTACTCTCTGGCTCTCCGGGTGCGCACCACAGTGCCACGCCAGGAAAACCTAGTTTTAAAGTTAATGGTAGCTGTTAAATTTGACAGTCAATAAAAATAGCGCCCACAAAAAAGCGGCGCCTGGAGCGCCGCTTTTCACAAGTACCTGTCAACGGTGACCGCCGCCGCGGCCTCCTCCGTGATCGGAACCCCGACCTTGCCCGCCATTACCCCAATGCCCACCTCCCCAGCCCTGGTTCGGGTACGGCCGATAAGCGGGCCGCGGGTAATAACGTGGCGCTGGCTGGTAATAGCGCGGCGCCGAGTAGTAGCGCGGTGGCGGCGCGTAATAACTGCGCCCGTATTGGTAATAAGCCGGGCCGCCATAGTAATAGGCCGGCGCCGGTGCGGTGTAGACCTCGGAGCGATAGTACGTAGCGCCTCCATCGTAATAGGGCACGCAAGCAGAAAGGGTCAGCCCGAGAACAGCGGTGAGTAGCAGTCGTCGATACATGGCGGCCTCCTGGACCGCGGAAGAGCACCTCCAGCGACGCTGAAGGGCGGCATCCAGCTTTCACTGAATGATGAAATATCTGACATCAAAAACAGAATCTGGTGCGTTTTCGACATAGGTTGAAACATGTGTTTCAGACGAACCGGTTGCCTCATTGCAGTGCGACCACGCACCAGCGCAACGCACACTCTGCCACCGGCCCGTTGCCCTCATCGTGCAAACCCGCGATCTACAGGCCCGCCGCCCACTTGGCACGACTCTCGCTTTGACTATCCCGTGCAGGATTCATCACAGGTTCGCGGCACCACAATTTGCAATGGCTGACTAGGGTTCCGGCTCGCTTGACGCGAGTGGCTGGTCCGAGAGTTGGCGACCTCCAGTTGAGGTTACACGGCGGGATAAAAGCCCGGGAGACAAGCCACCGTTTACGGTGCCGCGTTGCTCCTGCTCGCCCATGTTCAACTGGAGAAGCCTCATGCCACTACCCCGTTTACCCGCCCTGCTCGCCGCCGCCTTTGCCGCCGTGCTTAGCTTCCAAACCCAGGCCGCCCCTAAAGATCACTTCAGTGTGTGCTGGACGATCTACGCCGGCTGGATGCCATGGGAATATGCCGGCAGCCAGGGCATCCTCGACAAGTGGGCCAAGAAATACGGCATCAAAATCGACATGGTCCAGCTCAATGACTACGTCGAATCCATCAACCAATACACCGCCGGCCAGTTCGACGGCTGCACCATGACCAACATGGACGCCCTGACCATCCCCGCCGCCGGTGGCGTGGACAGCACCGCGCTGGTGGTCAGCGACTTCTCCAACGGCAACGATGGCGTGGTGATCAAAGGCACCGGTAAAACCGTGGCCGACCTCAAAGGCATGAACGTCAACCTGGTGGAACTCTCGGTCTCCCACTACCTGTTGGCCCGTGCGCTGGAGTCCGCCGACCTCAGCGAAAAAGACCTGAAAGTGGTCAATACCTCCGACGCCGACATCGCCGCCGCCTTCAACACCGATCAGGTGCAGGCCGTCACCACCTGGAACCCGATGCTTTCTGAGATCAAGGCCAAGCCCGGTGTCAGCGAAGTGTTCGACTCGAGCAAAGTGCCCGGCGAAATCATGGACATGATGGTGGTCAACACCCAGACCCTCAAAGACAACCCGAAACTGGGCAAAGCGCTCACGGGCGCGTGGTTTGAAGTGGTCGCGCTGATGAATGCCAAGAATGCCGCCAGCACCGAGGCCCTGGAGCACATGGCAAAAGCCTCCGGCACCGACCTCAAGGGTTTCCAGGCGCAACTGGACACCACCAAGCTCTTCGCCACGCCCAAGGAAGCTCTGGCCTTCGCCACCAGCGCGCAGTTGCCCGCGACCATGCGCAAGGTCGCCGAGTTCTCGTTTGAACACGGCTTGCTCGGTGAAGGCGCCAAGGACACCAGCGCCGTGGGCATGAGCTTCGCCAACGGTGTGACCAGTGGCGACAAAGCCAACCTCAAGCTGCATTTTGACCCCAGCTACGTGCAGATGGCGGCCGACGGCACGCTGTAAGAGGACCCGGCCATGCGCCTGATCAACCGTCACCCGGAACGCTCCAGCCGCCTGCTGTTGGTGCTGCTGCCGTTCGCGTTGCTGCTGTTCGCCTACTTCGTGGGCTCGGCCGAGCGCTTGGCAGAAAACCCCAACGACAAACTGCTGCCAGGCGCCGTGCAAATGGGCGACGCGGTAAAACGCCTGGCGTTCAGCGCCGACGCGCGCACCGGTGAATACGTGCTGTGGCAAGACAGCGCGTCAAGCCTGCGCCGCCTGGCTATCGGCCTTGGCATCAGCGCCCTCGCCGGCCTGTGCCTGGGCATCGCGGCCGGAACCCTGCCGCTGTTTGGCGCGCCGTTGTCGCCCTTGCTCACCGTGCTGTCGATGGTGCCGCCGCTGGCGATCCTGCCGATTCTGTTCATCGTGTTCGGCCTTGGGGAATTGTCCAAGGTGATGCTGATCGTCATCGGCATCACCCCGGCATTGGCGCGGGATCTGGAACAACGCGCGCGGGAAATTCCCGTGGAATTACTGGTAAAAGCGCAGACCCTCGGCGCCTCCACTTGGACCCTGATGCTGCGCGTGGTCTTGCCGCAACTGTTGCCGCGCTTGCTGATTTCGCTGCGGCTGATGCTCGGCTCGGCGTGGTTGTTCCTGATCGCGGCTGAAGCCATCGCCTCCACCGACGGGTTGGGTTACCGGATTTTCCTGGTGCGCCGCTACCTGGCAATGGACGTGATTTTGCCCTACGTGGTGTGGATCACCCTGCTCGCCTGGCTGATGGACTGGGGCCTCAAGGCCCTGACCCGGCGCGCGTTCCCCTGGTACGAAGGAGCGCGGGCATGAGCTTTATCAGCGTCAACAACGTGTGGCAGCGCTATGGCGACCAAGTGGTGTTGGAAGGCCTCAACCTGCAGGTTGCCGAGGGTGAGTTCTGCACCTTGGTCGGCACCTCGGGCTGCGGCAAGTCCACGTTCCTGCGCCTGCTGCTGGGCCAGGAAACCGCGAGCAAAGGCCAGATCCTGCTCGACGGCCAACCGCTGGCGGCCGAGCCGGATGCCAGCCGTGGCGTAGTGTTCCAGCGCTACTCGGTGTTCCCGCACTTGAGCGTGCTGGACAACGTCGCCCTTGGCCTTGAATTGCCGCGCTCACGCGTGCTCGGCCGGCTGTTCGGCAAGGCCAAAAAAGACGCCCGGGAACAGGCCGGCACACTCCTGCAAAAAGTCGGCCTCGGCCATGCCCTGGACAAGTACCCGGCGCAGCTCTCCGGCGGCATGCAACAGCGGTTGGCCATCGCCCAGGCGCTGATCATGAAACCCCGCGTGTTGCTGCTGGACGAACCCTTCGGCGCCCTCGACCCGGGCATTCGCAAAGACATGCACCAGTTGCTGCTGGAACTGTGGCGCGAAACCCGGCTGACGGTGTTCATGGTCACCCACGACCTCAGCGAAGGCTTCAGCCTCGGCACGCGCTTGCTGGTGTTCGACAAGGTCCGCGTCGACCCCCACGCCCCCGGCGCCTATGGCGCGCGCATCACCTACGACATCCCTTTGAACAGCGAGCGCCGCAAAGCACTCGCCGCTGAACCTGGAGCGACTTCCACATGACCGATTCCATTCAACTGTTCCCGCCGTTTGCCGAGGAAATGCTCCCTGGCGGCGGCCACCGTTCCTTCGTGCTCAAGCGCGGCCAACTGCTGCGCCTCACCGATATTCGTGGCGGTGCCAATGTCAGCCTGACATTGCTCAATGCCAATGAAAAAACCGAGCGCCTGAACCTGCCCGACAGCCTCAAATGCCAACACACCGCCAAGCTCACCACGGGCCATTGCCTGTATTCGGACATGGGCCGCATGCTGGCCGCGATCACCGCCGACACCTGCGGCTGGAGTGACAGCATCGGTGGCGTGCTCTGCGCCGTCGAAGTGGCCGAGAAGTACGGCCAAGGGCGCTATCAAGAGCTGCGCAACGGTTTCTTTCGCAACGGCACCGACAACCTGCTGGTGGAGTTGGGCAAGTGGGGCCTGGGCCTGTCCGACCTGCTGATGACCCTCAACCTGTTCAGCCGCGTCAGCGTGGATGGCGACGGCGGTTTGCACTTTGTGCCGGGTAATTCCAAAGCCGGTGACTACATCGAACTCTATGCGCCGATGGACACGCTGGTGGTGCTCACCGCCCTGCAACACCCGATGGACCCCAACCCCGACTACGCCCCACAACCTCTGAAACTCAGTTGGATGAACGCCGACGCTAGCGTCGCCGAGCACTGCCGCACCTCGCGCCCGGAAAACGAGCGCGGCTTTATCAACACCGACCGCCTGTTCGCCTGAGGAGCTGCCATGTCTATCGCACTGAAACAACCTGACGCTGCGGTGTACCGCGCGACCATCCCCGCCGGCGAGCCGTGGCTGATGGAGGTCAAGGCCGGCCAGACCCTGCGCATCCTCGACCTTGAGGGCAACCAGGCTGTGGACACGCTGTTCTACAGCCTGAAAAACCCGCGCGAACGCTACGACGTGCAACGCACCCTGCGCCGGCAAAACAGCGTCTACCTGGGCACCGGCAGTGTGCTGTATTCCAACCTCGGCCAACCGATGCTGACCATCGTCGATGACACCTGCGGGCGCCACGACACCCTCGGCGGCGCCTGCGCCCAAGAGAGCAACACCGTGCGTTACGCCCTGGAAAAACGCTACATGCACAGCTGCCGCGACAACTACCTGCGCGCCTGCGCCCATGACGGTCGGCTGGGTAAAGGCGACATCGGGCCGAACATCAATTTCTTCATGAATGTGCCGGTGACCGCCGACGGCGGGCTGACGTTTGAAGACGGTATTTCCGCCCCCGGCAAGTACGTCGACCTGCGCGCGGAGATGGACGTGATCGTGCTGATTTCCAACTGCCCGCAATTGAATAACCCGTGCAACGCCTACAACCCGACCCCTGCGGAGTTACTGGTATGGAACTGAAGCTCAAGCGCTTGCGCCATTGGCTGTACACCCTGTGCCAGGCCCGCGCCGGGCAGTGCCTGCGAAAACAATGAGGCTCAACTGTGGGAGCTGGCTTGCCTGCGATAGCGGTGTATCAGCCTACACATGGGTTAGCTGACACACCGCCATCGCGGGCAAGCCCGGCTCCCACAGTTGATGTGCATCTGTTTCGGAATGTGCGCTGCGGACGACCGCAGCGCCTACCCCCTTTTGCGGGACGGCCCGCAGGGTTTTGCCATGTTCGAAAAACTCTTGATTGCCAACCGTGGCGCCATCGCCTGCCGCATCCTGCGCACCTTGCGCGAACTGCAGGTCAAAGGCGTCGCCGTATACGCCGAAGCCGATGCGGCCAGCCTGCATATCCGCCAAGCCGACGAGGCCTATAGCCTCGGTGAAGGCGCAGCCGCCAGTACCTATCTGGACGTTGAAAAAATCCTCGCCACAGCAGAGGCCTGTGGCGCCAAAGCAATTCATCCCGGCTACGGTTTTCTCTCGGAAAACGCAGCCTTTGCGCAAGCGTGTGAAGACGCGGGCATCGCCTTTGTCGGGCCTACTGCGGAACAGCTGCGCGTGTTCGGCCTGAAACACACTGCGCGTGCCTTGGCGAGACAACATCAGATCCCGTTGCTGGAAGGCACCGAGCTGCTCGACAGCCTGGATGCAGCGCTTTCGGCCGCGGACACCGTGGGTTATCCGGTGATGCTGAAAAGCACAGCCGGCGGCGGCGGTATCGGCATGCGTGTGTGCCGCAGCGCGCTGGAGTTGAGTGAATCCTTCGAGGCCGTCAAACGCCTGGGGCAGAACAACTTCAGCGACGCCGGTGTATTCATCGAAAAGTACATCCAGCACGCCCGCCACCTTGAAGTACAAGTGTTCGGCGACGGCGCTGGTGAAGTCATCGCCCTCGGCGTACGCGACTGCTCCGTGCAGCGGCGCAACCAGAAAGTCCTCGAAGAAACCCCGGCACCGAACCTGCCCGAGGGCATGACCGAAGCGCTGTGCTCGGCAGCAATCACCCTCGCCAAAGCCGTGAATTATCGCAGCGCCGGCACCGTGGAATTTATCTACGACAGTGCCGATGGGTGCTTCTATTTCCTTGAAGTGAATACGCGCTTACAGGTGGAACACGGCGTCACCGAGCAAGTCTGGGGTGTGGACCTGGTGCGCTGGATGGTGCAACTGGCAGCCGGAGAGTTGCCGCCGCTGAACACGCTGACGCTGAAGCCCAACGGCCATGCGATTCAGGCGCGGCTGTACGCGGAAGACCCGGGCAAGGATTTCCAGCCAAGCCCAGGGCTGTTGACCCGCGTGGATTTCCCGGTGGCCGATGGCTTGCGCATCGACACCTGGGTGGAAGCCGGGTGCGAGATCCCGCCCTACTTCGACCCGATGATCGCCAAGCTCATCACCTGGGCGCCCACCCGCGAACAGGCGCGCCTGGACCTGCATCAAGCGCTGAGCAGCAGCCAGCTTTACGGCGTGGAAACCAACCGCGATTACCTGCGCCAGATTTTGCTCGCCGCACCGTTCGCCAGTGGCCGCCCCTGGACGCGCTGCCTGGAAGATCTGGTCTATACCGCCAATACCTTCGAGGTGCTCAACGCAGGCACACAAACCAGCGTGCAGGATTACCCTGGCCGGCTTGGTTACTGGGCCGTCGGCGTGCCGCCTTCAGGGCCGATGGACAGCCGCGCGCTGCGTTTGGGCAATCGTCTGCTGGGCAATAGCGAAGGCGAGGCCGCGCTGGAGATCACCATGACGGGGCCGTTGTTGCGTTTCAATTGTGCGGCCGTGGTGGCGGTGACCGGGGCCGACATTCCGTTGCTACTGAATGACCAACCCGTGCCGATGAATACCGCATTGCTGATTGAACCGGGCTCGACCTTGGGCCTTGGCACGATCGCCGGCACCGGCGCGCGCAGCTACCTGTGTGTACGCGGCGGGCTGCAAGTGCCGGACTACCTGGGCAGCAAAAGCACCTTCACCCTCGGCCAGTTTGGCGGGCATGGCGGGCGGGCGCTGCGGGCGGGGGATGTGCTGCACTTACTGCCGCTGATGGACGCCAGCGCCGGTGAGCAACTGATCGCGGAGCCGCTGGCACAGGTGCGCAGACTGCGCGTGATTTACGGCCCCCACGGCGCACCGGAATACTTCAAGCCCGAGTACATCGACACCTTCTTTGCCACGCAATGGGAAGTGCACTTCAACTCCAGCCGTACCGGCGTGCGGTTGATCGGGCCCAAGCCGTTGTGGGCGCGCACGGATGGCGGGGAAGCGGGGCTGCATCCGTCGAATATCCATGACAACCCCTATGCGATCGGGGCCGTGGATTTTACCGGCGACATGCCAGTGATTCTGGGGCCGGACGGGCCGAGTTTGGGCGGGTTTGTGTGCCCGGTGACAGTGATCGAGGCTGACCTGTGGCAGCTCGGCCAACTCAAAGCGGGCGACAAAATCCGCTTTGAACCTGTTGATCTCACGACCGCCCGATCCCTTGCCCTGAAATGGGACCAATGTGGGAGCTGGCTTGCCTGCGATACGGGCAACTCGGTCCTTCAGACAGACCAGAGTGATGCCATCGCGGGCAAGCCCGGCTCCCACAGTGATCTCCATCCACTTCAGATCAAGTCGCCAGTGGTATTGGATGTAGGCCACGACGACACTCGCCTGGTCGCCCGACTCGCCGGCGACACCCACCTGTTGCTGGAAATCGGCGCCGCCGAACTCGACCTGGTCTTGCGCTTTCGCGGCCACGCGCTGATGCAAGCCCTCGAGGCCCGCGCCTTGCACGGCGTGATCGACCTGACCCCTGGCATCCGCTCGTTGCAAATCCACTATCAGCCCGAACAACTGCCGCTGGCTGATCTATTGCCGCTGATCACCCGTGAATGGTCCGCCGTGTGCGCCACGCAAAACCTGCAAGTGCCCTCGCGCATCGTGCACCTGCCGCTGTCCTGGGACGACCCTGCCTGCCAGCTCGCCATCGAAAAATACATGACCACCGTGCGCAAGGACGCACCCTGGTGCCCGAGCAATCTTGAGTTCATCCGCCGCATCAACGACCTCGCCAACCTCGACGCAGTGCGCCACACAGTGTTCGACGCCAGCTACCTGGTGATGGGCCTGGGCGACGTCTACCTCGGCGCACCGGTGGCCACGCCGCTGGACCCCCGCCACCGTTTGGTCACTACCAAATACAACCCGGCGCGCACCTGGACCGCTGAAAACTCGGTGGGCATTGGCGGTGCTTACCTGTGCGTGTATGGCATGGAAGGCCCTGGCGGCTACCAGTTTGTGGGGCGCACCTTGCAGATGTGGAACCGCTACCGGGAAGTCGCGGCGTTTGATGGCAAGCCGTGGTTGCTGCGGTTTTTCGACCAGATCCGGTTCTATCCGGTGAGCGCCGAGGAATTGGTCAAGATACGGCGCGATTTCCCGCTCGGGCGCTTTGAATTGAGCATCGAACACAGCCAGCTGAACCTCGCGGACTATCAGGATTTCCTGGCGCGGGAAGCATCAAGCATCGGCGCATTTCGTGAGCATCAGCAGCACGCTTTCAATGCCGAGCGCGAACGCTGGATCGCCAGCGGCCAGGCGCATTTCGACAGTGAAGAGCTGGCAGTGCCCTTGGGTGAAGACACGCCTTTGGGCGCCAACCAATGCAGTATCGACAGCCCCATCGCCGGCAACCTCTGGCAAGTCCAGGTCGCCGCCGGAGCGCGGGTTGAACCCGGTGATGTGCTGGTGATTCTGGAGTCCATGAAAATGGAGATCCCGGTGCTCGCGCCCTTCGCCGGCACCGTGTGCGAAATCCCCGTGCAACCCGGCAGCGGCGTCGGCGCCGGGCAACGCGTGGTGGTACTGGAACGTGACTGACTTTTCTTTTTCGACAGGCGGACAAGCCATGAATCTGCAACTGGACAACCTGCGCAATGCCTACCTCAGCGGCGACACCACGCCACGCACATTGCTGCTGGCGCTGCGTGAAAAAGCCGCGCAGTTGAACCCCGACTATCACCTGTTTATTCATCTGCTCAGCGTGGAGGAACTGGAACCCTACCTGCAGGCATTGGACGGTCGTGATCCCGCGCAATTGCCGTTATACGGCGTGCCCTTTGCGATCAAGGACAACATCGACCTGGCCGGCATTCCCACCACGGCTGCCTGCCCGGCGTTTGCCTATGTGCCCGAGCGCAGCGCGACGATTGTCGAGCAACTGATCGCTCTGGGTGCGATACCGCTGGGCAAGACCAACCTCGACCAGTTCGCCACCGGCCTTAACGGCAGCCGCTCGCCGTATGGCGCGTGCCCCAACAGCGTTCTGCCGGATTACCCGGCCGGGGGTTCCAGTGCAGGGTCGTCGCTGGCAGTCGCGCTCGGCGTGGCCAGTTTTGCGCTGGGCACCGACACTGCCGGCTCCGGGCGCGTGCCGGCGGCGCTGAATAATCTGGTGGGGCTCAAGGCAAGTAAAGGGTTGATCTCCACGGCGGGCGTGTTGCCGGCGTGCCGCACGCTGGATTGCGTCACGACCTTTACCCGCACGGCGCGGGAAGCCAGCCAATTGCTGGCGCTGACCGCCAGGCTTGACCCGCAGGACGCCTACAGCCGCCAGAACCCGGCGTGGAACGATGCGTCGGCGTTTGGCGCGCCGAGGCCGTTTCGCTTTGGCGTACCGCGTCAGGCGGATTTGGAATTCTTCGGCTGCACGCAAGGCCCTGAGCTGTTTCAACAGGCCATCGCGCGCATGATCAGCCTCGGCGGCGAGCCGGTCGCGTTTGACCTGTCGCCCTTCCTTGAAGCCGCGCGCCTGCTTTACGAAGGGCCGTGGGTGGCCGAGCGCTACAGCGTCGCCGGTGACTTGATGGAGCGCGACCCCGACGCCGTATTGCCGGTGATTCGCGCCGTGTTGGCCAAGGCCCCAACAGTTACTGGCGTCGACACCTTCCGCGCGCAGTACCGTCTGCAAGCCTTGAAAGCGCAATGCGATGTTCTGTTGGAAGGACTCGATTGTGTGCTGACGCCGACCATCGGCCGCCCGGTGACGCTGGAAGAACTGCGCGCCGAACCGGTGCTGCGCAATGCTGAACTGGGCTACTACACCAACTTCATGAACCTGCTGGACTATGCCGCCGTCGCGGTGCCCAGCGGTGTGATGAGCAACGGCTTGCCGTGGGGCGTGACGCTGTTCGGCCGTGTGTTTACCGACCAATACCTGCTCGGCGTGGCGGACGCCTTGCAGCGCCAGCAGGAGGTGTCACTCGGCGCACCCACCGGCACCGCCAGCCATGACGGCACGCGGCTGGTGGTGTGCGGCGCGCACCTGCAAGGGCTGGCGCTGAATGGCCAGTTGCTGCGCCGCGGCGCTCGTTTGCTGGAACGCACCCACAGCTCGCCGGATTATCAACTGTTCGCGCTGGCGGGTGGCCCGCCGTATCGTCCGGGCATGCTGCGGGTCAGCGAGGGCGGCGTGGCCATTGAGGTCGAAGTGTGGGAGTTGCCGAGCCGCGAACTGGGTTCTTTCCTCACCGGCATCCCTGCGCCATTGGGCCTTGGCAAAGTGCAACTGGCGGATGGCCGCTGGGAAACCGGGTTTATCTGCGAGCCCTACGGCTTGAGCGGCGCCGTGGACATCAGCCACTTCGGCGGCTGGCGCGGCTACCTGCACAGCTTGCAATAGCGCGGCGGCGCTGTATCGTGCAGGGAACGCCGGGGCCCTGCCCGATACCTGCCTGAACCGACCGATGACCGACACCACCCTCTGCCCCGCCTGTGGCGCCCGCAACGACTGCACCCTGGCCGACCCGCGCACCGCCGACCAGGCCTGCTGGTGCTACAGCGTCACCGTCGACCCGGCGGTGCTTGAAGCACTGCCGGACGAACTGCGCAACACGGCCTGCCTGTGCCCGCGCTGCGCGCAGGTGGATGCGCAGTTGCGTGAGGCTGAACAGCCGTAATGCGCGTTGATCGTTTCCTCAGCAACCTGCCACGTTTCAATCGCCAGCAAGTGCGTGTCCTGTTGGTTGAACGGCGGGTGAGTGTTGACGGCGTGGCCGTCAGCAACCCACACCATGAAGTCCGTGAATTCAGCCGCGTATGCGTTGACGATGAAGTGCTGCAAATCGGCAAACCTGCGCGTTATTTCATGCTGCATAAACCTCAGGGTTGCGTGAGCGCCACCACCGACCCGGTGCATGCCACCGTGCTCGATTTACTCGACGAGCCGGACAAGGGCGAACTGCACATCGCCGGCCGTCTGGATTTCAACACCACCGGGCTGATGCTGATCACCAACGATGGCCAGTGGTCGCGGCGCCTGACGCAGCCGCAGACCAAACTGCCCAAGGTTTACCTCGTGGAAACCGAACAGCACATCGGCCCGGAATACGCGCAGACCTTCAAGACTGGCCTGTATTTCGCCTTCGAGGACCTCACCACCCAGCCCGCCGAGCTGGAGCTGCTAAGCCCGACAACGGCGCGCTTGAGCATCATCGAAGGCCGCTATCACCAGGTGAAGCGCATGTTCGGGCATTTTGATAACAAGGTTATCGGCCTGCATCGCGAGCGAATGGGGCCTTTGGTATTGGATACAGCGCTGGCACCGGCCGAATACCGGGCGCTGACCGACGACGAAATACGACAGGTCTGACGACCGTTCAGCCGATGATGGCAAAAAACCAGCCCGGCGCCTTGCGAGGTGGCGTATCGGCTGCTTGAATCCATCTTGCCAGCCAGATTATGACTGGCGAGTCGCCTATAACCTCCAAGAAACACCTTGCCCCGCCCGCGCTTGATCTACGGGCCTCTCAGGCAAACAGCCCGCCATAACAACAGCCGTCGGCCAGCCGCTATCGGACCGACATGGGCGCTCATCTTCCAGGCGTATGCCTACCTGTCACAAAGCTCGTGCAGAGTGATCTGCGCGCACTACCCGCTTGCCAGGAGTCTTACGACATGAGGCCAGAAATCGCTGTGCTGGATATACAGGGTCAGTATCGGGTTTACACGGAGTTCCATCGCGCGGATGCAGCTGACAAGACCATCATCCTGGTCAACGGCTCGATGGCCACCACGGCATCCTTCGCCCAAACCGTAAAAAGCCTGTACCCGCAATTCAACGTGGTGTTGTACGACCAGCCCTACGCTGGCCGCTCCAAAATCCACAACCGCCATGAGCAGATGCTGACGAAGGAAGTCGAAGGCCAGATCCTGCTGGAACTGATCGATCACTTCGCCGCCGAACATGTGCTGTCATTTTCCTGGGGTGGCGCGGCCACCCTGGTCGCACTCGCCCACCGGCCGCGCCGGGTGGAAAAGGCAGTGATCAGCTCGTTCTCGCCGGTGATCAACGCCCCCATGCGTGACTACCTGGAGCGCGGCGTCGACTACCTCGGCAACTTAGACCGCGACCGTGTCGGCCACCTGGTCAACAGCACCATCGGCAAACACCTGCCGTCGCTGTTCAAGCGCTTCAACTACAAACACGTGAGCAACCTGGCCGAGCACGAATACGGGCAGATGCACTTCCACATCAGCCACGTCCTCAACAGCGACCGACTGTGTTACCTCAAGGCGGCCAGGCAGATCGACATTCCGGTGTTGTTTTTGAATGGCGAATGGGACGAATACACCAGCGCCGAGGACGCCAAGCTGTTTGGCCAACACGTGGCCAACAGCAGTTTCAGCACCATCCAGGCGACCGGGCATTTTCTGGACATGGAACACAAGGCGGCGTGCCGCGATAGCCGCGACGCGGTGGTGGGCTTTTTGAAACCGCAGCGCCAGGTCAGCCGGTTGAGGTATCACCACGGCCAGACGCAGCATGCCTTTGCGATCTGAAAGGAAGGGCCGGATAAGCCCCAACTTGGGTGGGAGCCGGGCTTGCCCGCGATGCAGGCGCTTCGGTGTGTCAGTCACACCTCGGTGAAGCCATCGCAGGCAAGCCAGCTCCCACACAAGCGTGCGCTTGGCTTGATCAACGCAACACGCACATTTTTTGAAGAAAAACTTCAAATCGCGGCGAACATCTGGTACAAAGTCAGCCGCTTTGAGCGGGTATAGTTTAGTGGCAAAACGAAAGCTTCCCAAGCTTTAGTTGAGGGTTCGATTCCCTCTACCCGCTCCACTCCAAGCCCCACATCTTGCGGGCTGAAGGCCAGATTCCTGGATATGACTCTGCCTGATCACACGATTCTCGACGTGTGAACGATTAGTCCCCCCCTCCTTATCTTTGCACCCAAAAACAGTTTCTTGTGATTATGGGACAGCCTTCCTTGCCGCCTCCAAAAACGCAGGCACACACAACTCAACGATTCATCTCGACTGCCAATCCTCCCCCCAAGAAGAGCCAGCAGCATTCAAAATGATACGAACCGATGTACTCGTTAAAGCGGATCAACTGCAGAAACCGAACTAAGTGTGAAGCACCTGGCAAGCGGTAACGGCTGACCACAGTCGAGGAGAACGACAGGAAGTGCAGGGGTGTCAGGCAGGCTCGTAAATCACTGGTCTGCGAAGCCATTCAACATGACTACACGTCGGCTCACTGCCGGCCCCACACTCTCCCGGTCAACAACTCCAGGGAATACAGGGGCACGATCAAGACGAAAAGGAACTCCGTTTGGGAGAGTCCCTTTCCTCCCGGCTCAGCGGCGCAAGAGTCGGTCTAGAACCAACAGAGCTACTGCACCGATTGCAATCGCTGCGACTGGCTTCTCTTTGACGAACGTCGATACGCTGTCCAGTGCATCGCCATACGCTTGAGTCAGCTGACCCGCCGCTTGACGGCCCGTGCCTTCAGCTTCCAGCTTCGAATCCCCAAACAGTTTCCCAACGACGCTCTGTGCCTTTCCTGCAACCCTTTCTGCTACACCTTCGACTTGTTCACTCTTCATAAATCACCAAACCTTTGCGTGTAATTGGGCAACCCAGGGTCAGCCTGAGCTAGCGGCTATCTGCACAGCATTAGGGGGATGACCGTCAGGATAAGTTCAAAGTTGATGAGGCTCAGGAGCGGTCCGCAAAGTGAACGTGAAAGTGCTGACTCGCGCCGATTTTCTTTAGCCTCCTGCCAGGTCACATTCCGAACGTCTGCTTCAAGAGCGATATTGCAGAAAAAGTCATTACCCCCACATGATTTAAACGCGTGCGAAATGCGGCGCTCGAAAAATCTCGATTCGAGCACCGCCCTGGAGTGTGCTCAAACGACGGTGAGACCCGTCCACTGTTCCGAGACGGCCCACAACCGCTCAGCATTGGCCGGGTCTGCTGCCCATTTTGCAACGCCTTTGCGTCCCAGGTTCGCGTCATGCAGGGACGCAATATTGCAATCCTCGCAGTACACGCCACCTTTGTTGTCAAGCAATGCACTGGTCGCACACCAAAGGCCTGTAGCTGCTCCTTGTTCCAGGGTTTTAAGTCCTGACTCAGGATCCAGGCGCTGCTTGCCGTGCTCATCCATCACATCGAATACAGCGACCTCGGCGGCGGTCAGATGGCGTCCCAAATCGGTAAGTATTTGCCCGGGGTGCAAAGAAAATGCCCTTACGCCTTGCTCCCGTCCACGCTTGTCGAGGGCCACTGCGAAGAGCGCATTGGCTGTCTTCGATTGCCCATAGGCAATCCATTTATCGTAGGGACGTCGTCTAAAATCGATATCGTCAAAGTCTATTCCTGCGATCTGATGCCCGCGTGACGACACTGCGATAACCCGTGCACCGTGCGCAGCAACAAGGGCAGGCCAAAGCCCACACGTAAGTCGGTAGTGCCCCAGATGATTGGTTGCGAACTGACTTTCATGCCCGTCGGCATCCCGTGCCAATGGCGAGGCCATGACACCGGCGCAGTTAATCAATAAGGAAATGGGACGCCCCTCGTCAAGGACGCTGCGGCTGAACGCGTTGACTGAATCCGCCCGCATGAGATCCATGGCTTGCACCGTTACGCCGTCGATGCCGATCAATGCCTCCCGCGCTCGGACAACGTCCCTGGCTGGCACGATGACTTGCGCGCCGGCCTTGGCTAAAGCTTTAGTGGTGACAAGCCCAAGGCCAGAGTAACCACCCGTGACGATTGCTAGTTTTCCGGCTAACTCCACACCTGCCATGACATCTTCTGATGTGCTGGCCGCTTTGTATGGGCTCTGAATCGATTGCTGGAGCGTCGACATTGGAATCATCCCGCTTGAGTACCGTAAGACTCCATTTTTCTTTAATATCGCCGGACGAACCAGTCTGATTAATCCGGTATTCTGTCGTGATCATCCAAACTCCTACCTCTGACCCGCTTTCCGAGATTCTTGCTCTGGTGGGGCTGCGTGCTACGTGCTCAGTACGCATTCACGCTGAAGGTACTTGGGGCTTACGGTTTCGTCCCCTTGAGTTGAAATTCAATGTGCTCCGGCGTGGTGAATGTTGGCTGCGCGTGGATGGGATGCCAGCTCGGTACCTCAGTGCCGGTGATTGCTTCGTCATTTCGCGCACCCCATTCATTTTGTCCAGTGGGGAAGACGCCCAGGCGTTGAACGCAGCAGACGTATTTTCCGGATCCGAGACTTTTGCGGCACTTGGCGCCGGCAATGAAGTGGAAATACTGACGGGCAGCGTTTCCCTGGCCAGTCCCGGCGTTGTTGATCTGCTTGACCTGCTGCCGCCCGCAATCATCATTCACGCCGAATCAATAAGCGCTTCGTCGTTCAGTTGGCTGCTTGATGAATTAGACCGCGAATGGCAGTCCAGACAGGTTGGAGCTCAGACGATATGCAACGACCTTTTGAGACTCGTATTCATCCATGCGCTTCGCCATCACATCACAAGCGCAGAAGTCGCCGATCTGAATTGGTTAAGCGGTTTGCAAGACCCAGCCATAGCTGCAGTGCTCCGTTCGATTCACAGCGCACCCGAAAAGCCATGGAGGCTGGACGAACTGGCAAACGTGGCGTGTATGTCACGCTCGAGCTTTGCCGCTCTCTTTAAAAAACGCGTCGGTCAGGCCCCCGTCGAATATGCCACGCGTTGGCGTATGCAAGTGGCAGGGGCGCGCTTACGCAATGGTATCGACAGCGTTGCTACGGTCGCCGCGTCGCTCGGATACCTGTCTGACGCGGCTTTTGGTGCAACCTTCAGGCGTATCCATGGAAAAACCCCAGGGCAATATAGACGCGAAGCTTTGTCGTAGGCGTCCTGCTGCTCCACGAGCCGTTGGAACTCCCTTCTTTCACTATCACTCGGATAAGGACGCTCCGCGCACATTGAAGGTCTAGGCAATGCAGAACCTAAAGATCGCCACATTCAACGTTAACGGGATAGGCGGGCGGCTTCCAAACCTTCTGCAGTGGCTTGAGAAAGAGCGCCCAGACATTGTATGCCTGCAGGAACTGAAGGCTCAGGACAAAGCTTTCCCAGCAGGCGATATAGAGGCGGCTGGCTATGGTTCGATCCACCATGGCCAAGCCTCTTGGAATGGAGTGGCCATTCTCGCGCGTGATTCCGAACCCCTTCTTCTGCTGAACCCGGTGCTTGCTCCCCACCTGAAGAACGCCGGCGTGGATGCGTGGGTTCGGGGTGAAGATCATCCAACTGACCATGCGCCGACTTGGATTGAGATCGCATCACGGAAATCTTGAAGATAATAGATGCCTGACTGCAACAGATTTGGGACGGCTCAGAAGGGTCAAACAGTGGCTGCTTTAGCAGCATGATCATCTGCTACCCACATAATTCGATGAGAGTGGGCATTTTGAAAAAGAGCGAGCTTCCAGTAAAAACCTGCCTCACATGCGGCCTTCCCTTCACTTGGAGGAAGAAATGGGCGCGCTGCTGGGAGGAGGTTCGTTATTGCTCGGAGCGCTGCCGGCGCAACAAGACTTGAAAAAAAGGGCCAACAACCGCCCTTTTGCGCTCAACCCGAGATCACTTGGTCAGCCAGGACTCGACGGTGCCAGCGCCGTGTTCAGCTTCTGTAGCCGAACTTTGCGAGCAAATCGCGTAGCTTTGTTTCGAATTCAATTTCTTTCTTAAGGCCGGCGTCGCCTTTCAGGGCTTCAGGTGAACGGCAGCAGCCGGCCAAAAGTAGCCGTTCATGACCCCCGCAAACTATGGAGATGCTAACCTCGCCAGGCCTAAGCTGACTCAAACGGCCTGAAAATTCCGGGGACTGAAAATGGAAGAAACGCTCTCTTCGATATTTATGCGTACTAAAGGAAAGCCCATAAATTTCAATGGGAAAACCGTCGTTGCGATCATGGAGATCGAAATCACGAAGCCCAGCACCGTCTTTTCAATTCGCCGATTGGGTGCTACGAACGGTCGAGTGCAAGGGTTAGCATTAAAGGCAGTAAGTGGGCAGATCGTCGTCGACGGCTCTGGCGATGGCTGTCCCGAGATAATTTTATGGTCTGATACCAGTCCTGATGCTGTGGAGATAGAAGTGTTTTCCAAATTTGGAAACACTTTAAAAATCTGGAACGTATGGAAAAGCACTTTTGGCATGAATGCATGGGTTGGCAACGCAGGAATCCACGTCTGCGGGCCGGATGGCAAGATGACGTTGGAATGTAGCGACGGTGTTGGTGATGTCGATTTCTCCGATTATGTCGTTGTTTTTGAAGAACGATAATGCGCGTAGTTATGTCCGCTATGGGTCAAAAGCGCTAAGTTGTATACCGCATTAGTGGCCAAAATCAGACACGCCCTTTCGGACAGTCAAATGGAGTTGAACAGGCCGAGATATGCAATGGTTTGAGTGCTCTGCGGCAAGCGCACCAACGGTTCTACTTGTGTAGAGGTCGAAAGACGGTCACCCCAGATGGCATTCGAGCCCACCATTATAAAATGCGTGAACTCTCCTGCCTTAGAGCTGATCAGCGCTCTCTCGGACTGACTGCAGATTTGCGCTATGACGTCTTCTGGGGTGCCGGCAAGCTCAACGAAATCTGAATCCATATAGAACCCAAGTTCTTCCGCTAGCTTCCAGGTTGGATTGCGGTCTTCCCACGAAACGTACTCGGCTTCGCTTGCGCTTTCAGTGGGCTCTGGCTCCCACTGTTCAAAAACAAATTCCTGCGCCTCGGCCTCAGTGGCGAAATTGGCACCGAAGAGATGGAAGGGCCAGCAGCCATCTTGCATGACACGATCTCCGTTGCGATTTGGGCTAACCATCCGTATATAGGTTTGATCCATCAACCTTCGGTGCACCCAACACCTATTAGCTTGTCGTTTGAATCCGCACATTCAATTTATGCTCTGGGTTTGGGTGCAAGCTAAGTAATCACAGCCACTCTGGCTCGGCCTGTGTGTTCATTGATCACATGTGAGCAATGAATTTTCTTCGGAGGCCAGCGGTGAACTCCTAACGATAAGGGGGGGTTGCGTTTGGTAATACCTACACACCTAAACACTTTGGTGTTGTATCCGTCATGTAAGAGTTCGATTCCCTCTACCTGCTCCACTCAGATTTTACACGTGCGTCAGGATGGTTTTTGACGACAGAGGCATAAAAAAACCGGCCCTTGGTGGCCGGTTTTTTATGGGCGAGTTTTGTGCATTTGCTATTTATGCCGCCAAAACCTGTACAAATCAATATTTCTGTACAAGTATCAAGGCTGGCGTTGGCGCATCGCCGCGCGCGAATACGGAGCCGGGCAATGACACGTTTACTGGTCTCATTGTTGCTGATGTTGAGTCTAAGCAGTTGCGGCAATGTCGGGGTGGACCACTACGCCGACCAGCAACCGAAACTGGACCTGGAGCATTTCTTCAGCAAGCCCGTCAAGGCGTGGGGGATTTTCCAGAAGCGCTCGGGGGAAGTGGCGAAGCGTTTTGAGGTGAATATCGCCAGCCGCCGCGAAGGCGACGCCTTGATTCTCGACGAACGCTTCCTGTACAGCGATGGCACGCGCCAACAACGGGTGTGGACGCTGACGCCGGATGGTCCGGGACGCTGGCGCGGGACAGCCGGTGACGTGGTCGGCGAGGCGATTGGCGAAGTGGCAGGCAACGCATTACGTTGGCGCTACCGGCTCAACCTGCCGGTGGATGGCTCGATCTATGAAGTCAGCTTTGATGACTGGATGTATCTGATGGACGAAGACACTTTGATCAACCGTTCCAGCATGACCAAGTTCGGCGTCGAATGGGGCCAGGTCACGTTGTTCTTTCGTCGCCAATGAGCGGCCCACAGCGAGGGTTAAGCATGAATCTGCAAAGGCTGACCGAACTGGCCATGAAGGGTGAGATACGCGAGTTGGAACTGCTGTCGCTGGAAGGTGGTTTCTACATCGCGCGTGTCAGGCTGGAACATGCCGAAACGACACTTGTGGACGATGATGCCAAGCCGCTGCGTATTGGCTCCACCACGCATTTGCGCGACCTGTTGAAGCGGGTGCCACCGTTTCCCTGTGTGCTGGTGCAGCACTGTGTGCACGATGAGATGTGCGGGGTGCGTGAAGGGCCCATCGGTGCGTTGCGCATTCCGTTTTCGCTGACCTCATCCCTTTAAGACGCGCTGCGTTTTTTGGCTCCCCTTCCCCTTGGTATGTGCGGCCTGGGAAGGCAAGCCTGTTGTCGTGCGCGAAAGAACTTACGCGGCGCGGTCCACGCGGTCTTGCGCTGCTTCTACCAACATCATTCCTAGCTCGATCATTTGTTGAATGGCCAGAGCCAGGTAGCGATGTTGGGCGGGAAGGCTTTCGGCAAACTCGCCGGTCATGGCGCCAGCGCCGGCGATGGTTTCGTAGGCGTTGGCGAGCAACGCTTCGGTGTTGGCTTCAGGGCGGACGCTGAACAGGTTTGTGGAAGGGTTAATCGAGTCGGTACACATCTGATGATCCTCGGTAAGGACCACCACCCAAAGAGTAAGGGTGGCAGCTGTACGCAGGTTAGTAGACCGGGAAAATTAATCCGAAAACCGGCGCGCCCGAGGACGCCCTGCGCACAGCTACCAATAAGCACAGGCATGAAAATGCCTGACAGTAAGGACAGCCGTACGCCGGATTAATTTTCAACGGGCTACTAAACCCGACCGCTGATGGGCAGCGGCAGACGAACCTTAAAGAGGTCGCCCAGGGCGTACAACTCAGACGATTCTGAGCTTTGTGTAGGCAATGGCGCGAGGCTTTTGACCGCCCTACCCAGCCCTGGAAAACTGTAGCTTTTGGCAACAAATAGCGTTTCAGGAAAGGTTGAGTTCACCCTCCCGTCCATACCATGCTCCGTAGCCCCGCCGCCCTCTGAAATGCCTAAGGAGACTTTTGACTATGACCCAACCCTTGACCCTATTCGATATAGTCGACGTCCTTGACAGCGAGGAAGCCATTGACGAATACCTTTCTCAAGTCATTGCGCAAGGTGATAAATCAGAGTTACTGAGAGCGGGAGAGTTTGCGGCAAGAGCCCTAGTAAAAATCAGAGCAAAACGGGTTGTAGGTCAATCAGGCGAAGAACCTCGACCTTTTGATCGTGAAGCACTCACACAAAAAATGCTAAACACAAGTGGGTGAGTTTTAAGTCCAATCAACCATTCCCCGCTGCACCACCCACGCCAACGGCAACGTCAGCAACAACATCCCCGCCAACACCATCAGCGCCACCGGTACCCCAAGCGCGTCGCCCACGCCACCAAACACAACCGGCGCCAGCGCGCCGCCACCAATCGTGCCGGTGTAAAACACCGCAAACGCCTGCTCGCGTTTCCCGGCGCCCGCCAAATCCGGAACGGCGCCATACAACACTGAAGACGTGCCATTCAGCGCCAACCCCAACACCGGCAACATCACCATCAACCCAGTCAGCGGCAGGTACACCGCGGCGACGATCAGCAGCGCCGTGGACGCCTCTGTCAGCCACACGGTTTTCATCATGCCGATGCGCGCACCGAGGTAGCCGCACAGCAACTTGCCGAACGCACCGCCGATAAACAGCATCGTCAGCGCCAGGCCAATGCCGGCAGTGCCGGCGCCTTTGGCTTGGAGCAGGAACGGCAGGAACGTCAGAAAACCCATGCGCACGGCGCTGTCGAGGGTGCCGGTGAGGATCAGGGCGCGCAGGCCGGTCGGGGAGCCGTTTCCGCTGAGAGATTTGGCCTTTTTCGTGGAGGCAGATTCGGAGGATTGTGTAGGCACCAGCCACCATAACAGCCCCGCCGCTGCCAGACCGAGCAACCCAAGCAGCGTGGCGCTGGCGCGCCAGCTGATCACGGTGAGCAGCAGGCCAACCAGGCCCGGGATCAGGGTTTTGCCAATGTCGCCGGAGAAGTTGTACTGGGACAACGCTTGCTTGACGCCGCCGCCGTCCTCGTAAGCATCAGTGATCATCGACGAAGCCAGCGGATGCTGAGTGCTGGCGCCCAGGCCGCCCAGCAGCAACGCCATCAGCAACATGGCCAATCCCGTGGCTTGCCCCACCAACACGTAAGCCACACCCGCCAGCGCAGTGCCGCCCACTAACATCGGCACACGGCCCCAGCGTCCGGCGGCGCGGCTGGCCATCAGTTGGAACACCGCCATCATCCCGGAGTAGGCGCCGCGTAACAGGCCGATCTGGGCATAGGACAACGCGAACTGCGCTTGCCAGATCGGCAGCAGCACGTAGATCACATCGGTGAGCCCATCGTGCACGGCATGGGCGCTGCAGCCTGCGAAAAGTGCGCGACGGCGCGCAGATGTTTCTGCAGCGGGCACGGCGACGGTGTCAGTCATGGTGTGGGCATCAGCTCAGGTTTAAGGGGCTTCCAGCCGGTCAGGGCGATCAGCAACGTCAGCAATTGAAAACCGATAATCAGCGCCACGCAGCCCGCCCAACCCCAACGCGTCCAGATCATTGCCGGGAGGATGGCACCGCAACTGCCGCCCAGGTAGTAACACGTGAGGTAAACCCCTACCGCGCCGGCCTTATTCTCGCGGGCGGTGGAGGTGGTGAAGGCATTCGCTGCCGCCTGAGCAAGGAACACGCCCGTGGAACTGAGTGCGAGGCCGAGAACGATGCACCCGAGAGAGGGCAGCAGCGTCAGCGCCGAGCCCGTGACACCGAGCACAGCAGCGACGGTCAACAGTTCGGCATGGGGCCTGGCTTTGCTCAAGCGGCCCGCGACAGGGATCACAATCAGCGCGAGCAGGAACACCATGTAAAGCGTGCCCAAGGCTGCAGGACCGAGGTTGAACGGCGGTAGGCTGAGGTACAACCCTGCGTAAGTAAACGCCGCAACCTGGGAAAACAGCACGCAAAAACCTACGGCATAGGCAGCCAGCAACGGTGTGCGAAAAAGACCCGCCGCAGAGACTGCGACGCTCTGCGCACGTGGTCGGTTGGCCGGCAACAAAAACTGAATAAACCCACCTACCATCAGGCTGAGTGCCGCGAGTAACTCAAAGGCTTCGCGCCACCCCACGTACTCTGTCATCACGCCCGTGACAAAGCGCCCGGCGAACCCGCCGAGCACCGTCCCGGCTACGTAGAGGCTGGTGACTTCGGTCACCGTCGCCCCCCTCCAGCGGTCGCCGATGTAAGCCACGCTGGTGGCAAACACCACCGGAATCACCATGCCTTCGACGAACCGCCACACCAGCACTTCGACAAAACTGTCGGCATAGGCGGTCATCAGCGCAGGCACTGCCAGCAGCAGCGCGGCCACGGCGATCACCGTGCGTTGCTCAAAGCGCCCGGTCAGCCGGCTGACAAAAGGCGCCGTCATCGCCACCGCCAGGGTCGTCACCGTGATGCTCCACCCCGCCGCATTGACGCTGATATGAAGCTGCGCGGCAAAGGTCTGCAGAATGCTCTGGGTGGCATAGAGGTTGAGAAACGCCGCGCAGCCACACAGGAACAGGGCAAGGCGGGCACAATGCAGGCGCGGTTTCATGAAACCTCTCGTTTTATTTTGTGAGGTCTTTATAGAATGGCGGGCGGGTCTTAAACCAATACCGATTTCGAACCGATCAATACCCCAAGGACCAGGATGCTCGACCTACGCAAACTGCGTTACTTTCTGACAGTCGCCGAAGAATTGCACTTCGGCCGCGCGGCCATTCGCCTGCACCTGGCCCAGCCACCGTTGACCCGGCAGATCTCGGCGCTTGAAACAGAGTTGGGCTTCAAGCTGTTTGATCGCACCAGCCGCACCGTGAGCCTTACCGCGCAGGGCCGCTCGTTCCTGCCCTATGCGCGCGGCGTTTTGGAGCAGGTGGAATTGGCGCAGGTGATTGCCGGCAAACTCGCCGCTGGCACCGCCGGGCAGTTGGCATTGGGCTATGTCAGCTCGATTGCCCTGTCGGACTTGTTCAGCCAAGCCATCCAGGCGTTTGCCCAGCGCTTTCCCGACGTGCAGTTGACCCTGGTGGAATGCGCCTCCGGCAGCCTTGGAGCACAGGTGGCAGATGGACGTTTGGATATCGGGTTGAGTCGCTTGCTGCCGCAAAACGATGAGGTGCAGGCGTTATCGCTCGGAGCGGAGCGCCTGGTGGCCGCGCTATCCACTGATAACCCGCTGGCAGGCCAGACGCACGTCAGCCTGGCGCAGCTCAGCGCCTACCCGCTGATCCTGTTTCCGGCGGATTATGGATCGGGGCTGAACCAGTCCATCGAACAACTTTACCGTCACCATGGCCAGCCGTTGCGACCTGGGCCGACTGGCCGGCAGATCACCTCAATCATTGCGCTGGTCGCGGCAGGGCAAGGCGTGGCGCTGGTGCCGCAATGCACGCAGAGTTTGATGAACAAAGGCGTGACTTATCGGCCGTTGGTGGAGCCGGATGCGTGTGCCCAGTTGTTGGTCCTGACTGCAACTGAAACAAAAAGTGTGCTGGTTGATGCCTTTCTCGCGGTGATTGCTGAAGCCTTACACACCCGGTAACAGCCCCGCAAAACCTCGCAATACCTCTCTCCAGCGCCATCCCATGGTGCTCATACACTGCATTCACTCGCCAATGAAATACCGGTCATCGACCGTTGGTAGGTAGAGTGTTGATAATTTATTTTCAGTGGTTATAGTCACCACCAACACACGCCACAAGGAGGTGCTGTGGATAGCCGATTTTTGATAGGTCACATCGTTGCGGACGGCTGGTACCTGGTGCGCACCCGAGGCAGTCATCACCACTTCAAACACCCGACCAAGCCGGGGCTGGTAACGATTCCCCATCCAAAGAAGGACCTGTTGGACAAGACCGCCAAGAGCATTTTGAAACAGGCTCTGTTGAGTTAACCGTCCCTGGAGGACAACAGACATGCTTTACCCCATCGCAATTACAACCGGTGACGACGATCACGCCTGGGGCGTGGAAGTGCCGGATATTCCTGGCTGCTACTCGGCTGGCGACGACCTGGACGACGCCATGGCCATGGCCCGCGAAGCCATCGAAGGGCACTTCGAGATCCTGGCCGAAGACGGCGCGGCAATTCCCAGCGCGCAGAAAGTCACCCTGCATGCGGCCAACCCTCAGTACGCAGGCTGCACCTGGGCGGTGATCGACATTGATGTCACCAAGTACCTGGGCAAGGCGCAAAAGCTCAACATTACGTTGCCCGGTTACCTGCTGAACCGTATTGATGAATATGTGCTGCATCACCCTGAAGAGAAGAGCCGCTCGGGCTTTCTGGCCTCTGCGGCGCTCAAGGTACTGCAGCAAGACCGATGATCGAATTCAACCGCAAGAAACGTAGTTCTCAGTTGCACCGGGTGCTCTAGATTCAACAGACACCCGCCGGATCAGGAACCCGCTCATGGCTTACGAATACACACTCATGCCCTCCCCCGTCGGCCAGCTCACCCTGGTGGCACGCGATGACAAACTCTGCGCGGTCCTGTGGGAGAACGAGCGGGCCAACCGCGTGCGCCTCGGTCAGTTGTACGAGGTTCACGACAGCGCGGTGTTGCTGGAAACCGAGCGCCAGTTGCAAGAGTACTTTGCTGGCACCCGCGACCACTTCGAGCTCGAACTGGACTTCGCCGGCACCGAATTCCAGAAGCAAGTCTGGCAGGCGTTACTGACCATTCCCTTCGGCGAAACCCGCAGTTACAGCCAGATCGCCCAGCAGATCGGCAACCCGAAAGCCGTGCGTGCGGTGGGCGCGGCCAATGGGCGAAATCCCATCTCGATCGTCGCGCCATGCCATCGGGTGATTGGCGCCTCGGGCGGTCTGACAGGGTTCGCCGGAGGGTTGGAAGCCAAGCAATATTTGCTCGCACTGGAAGGTACGGGCCAGGCAGAGCTGGCCTTTTAAGCAGCCGGCGACATAAACGTCGGCCATCACTCATCGGCTAATTGTAAAAAGAAATTTCAAAGCCCCACTGCGGTCAATACTTTCATCACCCACCTTATTCAAGGAAACCGGTCATGAAATTCTCCGCAGTCTCACAATCCCTGTCCCGCTGGGCAGGCAGTGCCAGGACGTTCTACGCGGCCGTCGCGCTGATCTTTGTGTGGAGCCTGAGCGGGCCCTATTTCCATTACAACGACACCTGGCAACTGATCATCAATACCTCGACTACCATCATCACCTTCCTGATGGTGTTCCTGATCCAGAACACGCAAAACCGCGACAACGACATCCTGCATATCAAAATCGACGAGCTGCTGCGCGTCTCCAAGGATGCACAGAACGCCGTGTTGAGCCTCGATGGTCTGGACCGCAAGGAACTGGAAAAACTGCGCAGGGAATACCGCAGCATCGGCGCAGCGGGCAATGTCAGCCTCAACAGCAGTTGCGGTGAAAGCGTGGACGACGCAGTGCAGGCCAAGACTGACCTGAACCAGGCATAAAAAAACGGCGGCTGGAGAAACTCCAGCCGCCGTTTTTTTTCATCAGACGCTATCAACCGTCGCCTTGATGGCCTTTGCCGTAGGTCGATGCCAACGCTCGGGCCTTCTGCAAACGCTCTTCCAGCTTGGGCAGCGTTTCATCCACCAGCGCTTTTATTTCCGGCACATCCGACGCCGCGCCTTCCTTCTTGAACAGGGCAATGGCGTCTTCGTTTTCCTTGACCTGCTGCGCGGTGTAGGCGGCATCAAAGGAATCGCCGTCTTTCAGTTCAGGCATCAGGGTTTCGGCCTTGTCGACGATCTTTTCGCGCGGCGCTACCGGCAGATCGAGCTTCTTGGCGATGGCCGCCAAATGCTGGTTAGCCAGGGTGCGCTCGTTGATCACCTCGATGGTGTAATCCTTGATTTCCTGGGACGAGGTTTTGGCGTGGGCCATGCGACTGGTTTCGATATCGGCCATGCCTTTGGCCGAAGCCTGCTCAATGAATTCGGCAGGCGACTGGGCGAAAGCATTGCTGGCGCCGAGGCCCAGCAGCATCGCGAAACTGGCGGTGCGTAACCGGATAGCCATACGGCTCATGATGGGTTCCTCCAGGGCAAAAATAAGTGCGAGGAGATTACCCCCGCCCTGAATTCGAATTTTCAGGGCGGCAAAGGTTTAGAAAAAACTCGCCAGTGCGACGAACGGTCGTTGTCGCCTCAAGCCGGTTTGCTGCCGAACAGCCCCGGCAGAGCGTGCGCCAGCGCATTGATGGCAAAGCCGATAAACATCACGCCACAGAGTTTGGTGATCAGGATTTCATGGCGCTGATACACCGTGCGCACACGCTGGGCACCGACCACGCCGATCAGAATCGCATAGGCCAGCAAACCGCCGATAAAGCTCAGGAAAATCAGCGACGGCAACATCGCCCAAGTCAGCAACTCGGCGCGGCTGGACAGCAAAGCCGTAAAGGTCGCGACCGCCACCGGGTACGCCTTCGGGTTGGTCAGGCCAAACAGAATGCCGTGCCAGAACGGATGCCGCGCGGCGCCCTGAGGGGCATCGCTGCTGCGACGCTGGGTACGAATCGCGCGCCAGCCGAGCCAGAACAGGTACAGGCCACTGAGCACGCCCAGCACGTCAAAAGCAGTGCTGCCCACTTCACGTGCGCCCACAATCGCAATCAGCGCGGTACTGCACCACACCACATCGCCCAGCAAGTGCCCACACAAAAAACCTGCCCCGGCGCGACGGCCGCGAGCCGCCCCAATACCGAACACAGCCAACACGCCCGGACCAGGCGTAATACCGTAGATAAAACCCGAAGCAAGGACGGCGAGCAGCAAGGATGGGGTCATGGGCGCGACTCTGACAGACAGTTAAGAGGTGCTGGGATTCTGCACGTTCTGACGCTACGGGTAAAACTTCATTCCCGCATAGGGCTTGGCGCGACAGGCTTGCAGGCGCGAGGCTCGGTCACCGACGTGAATTTCAAGTTTGTGGCCATCGGGGTCGAGGAAATAGAAGGAGGCGCCTTCACTGGAGTTGTCTCGCCATTCCTGCACACCCACCGCGCGCAGACGCGTGACCAACACGCTGAAATCAGCCTCACCGACAGTGAACGCATAGTGGGTGTAATCGGCCGCTGGGTTTGAGTGGCGCGATGGGTCAAGCGACAAGCAAAACCAAAGGCCTGGCAATGATAGATAAGCACCTTTGTCCCACGTGGCGTCGAGCTTCAACTGCAACAGCTCGTGGTAGAAATGGAGGCTGCGATCCAGATCGGTGACAGCCAGGGTCAGGTGGTTGAGGCCTGAAAGCATGAACACATCCTTTGTAAGTGCATTCGCTGACGAACGGGGCAAACCGTGGACGAGGTGACCCTGTAGTATGTTGCACTACAGATCACTACACCGAGGCTCCTATGTCTGTTATGTCCATACGCATACCGGAAGACGTCGCCGACACGCTTGCCAGTCTCGCGAAGGCGACCGGGCGCAGCAAATCTTTTCTCGCCGTTGATGCTTTACGTGAATACCTGTCGCGTGAAGCATGGCAGATAGAGGAAATACAGAAAGCCTTGAAAGAAGCGGATGCGGGTGACTTCGCCACCGCTGCCGAGGTCAATGCGGTTGCTGATAAATGGCGTATCAATGCAGGTTGAGTGGCTGAGGGCCGCCCTCAGAAACCTTGACGAAGAAGCGGCCTACATTGCCGAAGAAAACCCCAAAGCGGCCCATGAATTTGTACAGGCGATATTGGCGGGCCTTGAATACGTCGCTGAATTTCCGGCGATGGGCAAGGAAGGCCGCGTACCGGGGACCCGCGAGTGGGTTGTACCGCGGTGGCCCTACATCGTCCCCTACCGAATTCGTGAAGGGAGATTACAGGTGATGCGGATTTTTCATACGCGCCGCCAGCCTCCCACCTCCTGGTAAGCACTATTTAGCCCTGCAATACACCCTGCACCCGCCCCATCAACCACTGCAACCCCGAATCTCCGCCCCGCCGCACATGCCACGCCAGCTCAACCGCAAACGACGGAATATGAAACGGTGGCGGCACAGCCACCAGCTGCTGATAGTCGATATTGAGCAAACCCCGCGACGATACGGTCAGGATCAAATCCGTGCCCTGGATCAACTGCGGCGCCACGCCCCAGTGCGGCAGGCTGATCGCTACGTGGCGCCGTTGACGAATCGCGGTCAGCGCCCGCTCGATTTCCGGCGTGCCGCTGCCGCGCATTTCCAGCAGCACATGGGGGCGCGACAGGTAGGTCGGCAAATCGAGTGTGCTGTTTTCCGTCAGGCTGTCGCGGTCCACCAGGCAGGTGTAGTGCTCTTCAAATAACGGCGTGGTGCGCAGTTCGGCGGGCATGTCGGGGAACACGCCCGCTGCCAGGTCGATATCACCATTGAGCACACCATCGACCATGCCTTCGCGGCTGGCCTGGATGATTTGCAGGTCAATGCCCGGTGCTTCACGGCGTAGGACGCGGACGAGATTCGGCAGGAAAATCGCCGCGCTGTAGTCCGACATTGCCACGCGAAATCGCCGTTTGGCTGACGCCGGATCAAACCGATCAGGTGCCAACAATGCCTGCACATGGGCCAACGCTTCGGCCAAGGGCGTCGCCAACTCCAACGCTCGCGCCGTCGGCATCAGCCTACCGCCCTGGCGCACCAACAGCGGGTCCCCCAGCAAATCCCTCAAGCGTGCCAACGCATGGCTGACCGCCGGCTGACTCAGGTGCAAACGCTCAGCCGCGCGGGTGACATGCTGCTCGCTGAGCAGAGCATCAAGGATGACCAGCAGGTTAAGATCGATGCGGCGCAGATCATTCATCAGCTGCATGTTTACCATAAGAACTTGGAATTTAAATTTGCGCGACGAATAGCCTAGAGTCCAGAAAAACCTCTGGGAAATTCGAAATGACAACGTTGCATTGGACAGGTTTGTTGGCGCTGGCGGTCATCGCCGGGGCGGTGGTGCCGTTTCAAAGTGCGATCAACGCCAACCTCGGACGCGGGCTCGGCCACCCGCTGTGGGCCACCCTGGCTTCGCTGCTGGTGAGCATCATCGTGTTGCTGCCGGTGATTATCGCGATGCGCCTGCCGCTGCCGAGCCTCGCGTTTATCACGCAGGCGCCGCTGTGGATGTGGGCCGGGGGCGCGTTTGGCGTGTGCTTTATTTCATTGGCGCTGATGCTGCTGCCCAAGCTCGGCGCGTCCGGTTTTATTGCCTTGGCCATGGCCGGGCAGATTATTGCTTCGCTGATGCTCGACCACTTCGGCCTGTTTGGCCTGGTGGAGCGCCAACTGACAACGCCCCGCGTGCTGGGGGCGTTGTTGTTGATCGGCGGGGTGGCGTTGATTCAGTTCAGCGCCACCCCCGGTCGCGCACTGGCAACGGCGGGCTGATCAGCCCTTGTCCAGCGTACGCAGTTTTTGCGGCAGGCCCCACAGCAGCAGCGCCGCCGCCAACAGCGCGCACACGCCGATCACATACAGCGCCGGGGTGGTGCTGCCAGTGAGGTCCTTGATGCGCCCCACCATCACCGGGCTGACGATACCGCCGAACTGCCCCAGCGTGTTGATCACCGCGATGCCACCCGCCGCACCGGCCCCCGCGCCAGCCAGCAGTTTCGGCGGCAGGGTCCAGAAGGTCGGGATCGACGCAATAATGCCGGCGCCCAGCATGCCCAGGGCGATGATCAGGAAGGTGGTGTGATCGGCAAAGATCCCGGCGCTGAAGAAGCCCACTGCACCGAGCACCACCAGCCCGCAGACAAACTTGCGTCGCTCGCCCGTCGCATCCGACAGCCGCCCGATCACCACCATGCTGATCGCACCGCACACATAAGGAATCGCCGTGAGCAGGCCAATCATCACCGGGCTTTGGGTACCGGCGCTGCGGATCAATTGCGGCGCCCAGAAATTAAGGCCGTAGGACGCCACCTGAATCAGAAAGTAGATAAAGCCGAGCATCAGGAAACCCGGAATACGGATCGCCGACAACAAAGAACCGCCGTGCTGATTCGGCTCATGTTTGGCGATGCGGCTCGACAGCAAGGTCTTCTCCTCCGTCGTCAGCCAGTGGGCATCTTCAATGCGATCCTTGAGCCGGGTCAGCACCAGAAAACCCAGGCCGATGCACGGCAAGCCGCCGAGCAGAAACAGCCAGTGCCAGCCGCGCATTTGCAGCACGCCATCGAGGTGCTCCAGCACCAGGCCGGAAAACGGCGCGCCCACCAGCCCCGCGAATGCCGACGCGAGAAACAGCATCGAGGTAATCCGCCCACGGAAATGCTGCGGGAACCACAAGGTCAGGTAATAAAGCACGCCCGGCGCGAAACCCGCCTCCATCGCGCCGATGATGAAGCGCAGCCCATAAAACTGCCATTCGGCCGTGACAAACACCATGGCCGCCGTCGCCAGCCCCCACGACATCATGATCCGCGCGATCCAGCGCCGCGCGCCGACCTTGTACAGCATCATGTTGCTCGGCACTTCGAAGATCACATACCCCACCACAAACAACCCGGCGCCCAAGCCGTAGGCGGTGTCGCTCAGGCTCAGGTCGGTTTGCAGCTGGAACTTGGCGAAGCTGATGTTGATACGGTCAAAAAACGCGAACAAATAACACACCATGATCAGCGGCATCAGGCGCCAGGCGACCTTGCTGACCAGGGCTTTTTCAGCATCGATTTCAGCGGCCGGGCGCGCGCCGGCCTCCAACGTATTAGTGCTCATGCTTTCTCTCCAGCGGACTGCTCAACGGCGTCCGATTGTTTTTGTTGTCTGGTGCAGGGTTACAGCGTGGCGATGTAGTCCGGTGGTGGATGCAGGTCGCAATTGCGCCCGGCCTTGGCAACTTGGCCGGGCAACTCATGGCCCAGCAAGGCAGGCAGGCGACGGGACATGTGCAGCAGGTGTGGCAGATCGATGCCGGTGTGAATACCGACCTCCTCGCACAGGTTCACCAGGTCTTCGGTGCAGATATTGCCCGAGGCGCCTGGCGCAAAGGGGCAACCACCGAGGCCACCGAGCGCGGCGTCGAAGCGACGGGCACCGGCTTCATAAGCAGCCAGCACATTGCACAAACCCAGGCCGCGCGTGTTGTGGAAATGCAGGGTCAGGTCGCTGGCCGAGACGCGCTGCAACACGCGTTTGACCAGACGCTCGACCTGCCTTGGATTGGCCATGCCGGTGGTGTCGGCGAGGCTGATACCTTGAATGCCGAGTTCCTGATAGGCCTCCACAATCTGCAGCACACGGTCTTCGTCGATCTTGCCTTCGAACGGGCAGCCAAACGTGGTGGCGATGCTGCCATTCAGACGCACCGGGTAATCGGCGGCAAAGCGGGTGATGTCACCGAATGCGGCCAACGACGCCTCGCAACGCATGCGCATATTGGCCAGGTTGTGGGTCTGGCTGGCGGACATCACCAGGTTCAGTTCATCCGCGCGGGACTCGATGGCGCGCTGGGCGCCCTTGAGGTTGGGGATCAGCGCCACATAGATCACACCGGGTTTGCGTGTGATGCCCTGAAACACTTGCTCGCCATCACGTAGCGCCGGGATAGCCTTGGGCGAGACGAACGAACCGGCTTCAATTCGCGAAAAACCGGCGAGGGAAAGCTGGTCGATCAAGGCGATCTTGTCGGCCGTCTCCACCCAGGTCGGCTCGATTTGCAGCCCATCGCGCGGGGACACTTCCTGCACGATCAGCGTGTCAGAATAATCAGTGATCATTGCACCACTCCCGAGGTTTTCAGGCGTTGGATATCGGCACCGGTCAGGCCCAGGCTGCCAAGGATGTCGTCAGTGTGCTGGCCCAGGGTTGGCCCTTGCCAGTTCACGCTGCCCGGGGTGTCGGACAGCTTGGGCACAATGCCGGGCATCTTCACCGACATGCCGCCGGGCAGCTCGGCATCCAGCAGCATGTCGCGCGCCTGATAGTGCGGGTCGCTGACGATATCGGCCACGGAGTAGATACGCCCGGCCGGCACTTCGGCAGCTTCCAGCGCGCTCAGCACCTGGTCGATGGGCAGGCTGCTGGTCCAGTGGGTAATGGCTGCGTCGAGCAAACCACTTTTGGCCGCGCGGCCGTCGTTGTGGGCGAATTCGGCGGCTTCGGCCAGGTCGGCGCGGCCGATGGTATTCATCAGGCGTTTGTAGATCGGGTCGCTGTTACCAGCGATCACCACATAAGCGCCGTCGGCGGTCAGGTAGGTGTTGGACGGCGCGATGCCGGGCAAGGCGCCACCGCTGCGTTCACGCACGTGGCCGAGCATGTCGTATTCCGGCACCAGGCTTTCCATCAGGTTGAACACGCTTTCGGCCAGGGACACATCGACAATCTGCCCGTCACCCTGGCCAGTCTTGACCCGCAGCAGCGACATCAAAGCACCGATCACGCCGTGCAGGGACGCCAGCGAATCACCGAGGCTCACGCCCACCCGCGCCGGGGGCGAATCCGGGTTGCCGGTGGTGTAGCGAATGCCGCCCATGGCCTCGCCGATCGCACCAAAACCCGGGCGGTCGCGGTACGGGCCGGTTTGGCCGTAGCCGGAAATACGCACCAGGGTCAGCTTGGGGTTGATGGCGTGCAGCACCTCCCAACCCAGGCCAAGTTTCTCGAGGCCACCGGGGCGCAGGTTCTCGATGAGCACGTCGGCGTCGCCGAGCAGTTGCTTGATCAGGTCCAGCCCCTCAGGCGACTTGAGGTCCAGCGCCAGGGACTTCTTGTTGCGCGACTGCAGGTACCACCACAGCGAGGTGCCTTCGTGCAGCTTTCGCCATTTGCGAAGCGGATCGCCCTGCCCCACGGCTTCGATCTTGATCACCTCGGCGCCAAACTCGGCCATCAGCCGCGCGGCGAACGGCGCAGCGATCAGCGTGCCGATCTCGATCACCTTGATACCGCTCAGGGGAGCCGTCATCGGGTGTACCTCTTATTCTTGGAATGTGCGGCCAAGACTAGAGGACGCCAATGGGGGAAATCCAACCGTCAGTTGGCAAGGAGCGTTCGCGAATGGCGAACGCTCATAGATCGCTATCGCGGGCAATCCCGGCTCCCACAGGTGACCGCATTCCACTGTGGGAGCTGGCTTGCCTGCGATGAGCATAGGTATCTATACAACTTTCAGGGGCTACCGAATTTTCCTGTGGCGAGCGGGCTTGTCCCGCGTTGGGCTGCGAAGCGGCCCTAAAACCGGACGCGCTGGAATACCTGACCCACCGCATTCTTCCCTTTGGGGCTGCTACGCAGCCCAACGCGGGACAAGCCCGCTCGCCACAACAGCCCTATCTGCTCGGGTTTATGCGTAGAGTTAAAGTTGTGTAGATACCTATGCTGCAATGAGGCCACCAGGGTTTCACCTAATCCAACGCCCCGCGCAGATATTCAAACAACAACCGGCTCACTGGGGACAACTGCACCTCATCGCGCACCACCAGAATCAACCGGCGATCGGACCACGCATCCGTCAGCGGCACAGCATGCAAGCCCAGCGCGCGGCCAAACAGTTCATAGGCTTTCTGCGGCAGGATGCCGATGCCCATGTTCGCCTGCACCATCCGGCACATTGCATCAAACCCCGGCACGTGAATGCGCAGGCGCAGTGTCTGGCCCGCCTCACGCGCGGCGGCGTGAGTGCGCATGTTGATGGAACTGGCCGCATGCAGGCCGACGTAATCGCTGCCCAGGGTTTCGGCAAACGCCAGGCTTGTGCGCGACGCCAGCGGATGGTCCGCCGGCATCAGCACCACCAGTTTGTCGTGACGATAAACAACGCTGGGCAAGCCTTTGGTGTCGGTGTCGCTGGAACAGATGCCCAGGTCAGCCACCCCGTCCAGCACGCCTTGCACCACGCCATGGCTGGGGCGTTCTTCCAGATCGGTTTTCACCGCCGGGTGCAGCTCGGAAAAGTCTCGCAAATCTTCAGGAAGGAACTGAATAATCGCCGACAGATTCGCCAGCATGCGCACATAACCGCGCACGCCGTGGCTGTGCTCGCCCAGTTCCAGGCCCATTTTTTCGACGTTGAACAGCATCTGCCGTGCATGGTGCAACAGCGTCTCACCGGCGGCTGTCAGGTCCATGCCCTTGGCGCGTCGCACAAACAGGCTGACGCCCAGCACCTGCTCCAATTCCATCAGGCGCTTACTGGCGGCCGACACAGCGATGGCTTCGCGGGCCGCGGCGCGGGTCAGCGTGCCCTCCTCGAACACCGCGACAAACAACTGCAAGGTGATCAGGTCCAGGCGGCGAACCAGACTTTTGTGCAACATCAGCGGCGCTCGTCGGCCAAGCGATTGATCTCGGCCTGCTCAACCACCGGTTGCGGCGCCCCCACACTCGCCGCTTGCAACATTGCCCGACCGACCGTTTCAGTGCTCACCACCCAACCCGGTTTTATCCGGCGAAAGAATGAAAGCACTGGCCCGAGCACGGTATAGAAAGATTGATACAGCGGCGTCTTCGAGCGCACGCCGTAGAGCGGCTGAATCACCCCGGGCCGGAACAGGTACACCGCCTTGAACGGCAGGCGCAGCAAGGCGTTCTCGGTCTTGCCCTTGACCCGCGCCCACATCGACTTGCCCGCCTCGGAGCTGTCGGTGCCGGCACCGGACACATAGATAAAGGTCATCTGCGGGTTGAGCCGCGCCAGGGTGCTGGCCGCGACCAGCGTCAGGTCATAGGTGAGGTGGGTGTACTTGACTTCATTCATGCCCGCCGACGACACACCAAGGCAGAAGAAGCAGGCATCAAAGCCTTGCAGCAGGTTTTCCAGGGGTTGGAAGTCCAGCATGTCGCTGTGCAACACCTGGTGCAGCTTGCCGTGTTCCTGGGTCAAGGGCGTGCGGCCGACGGCGACGACTTCCTGTACGTCATCGGCCAGCAGGCACTCGCGCAGCACGCCTTGGCCGACCATGCCGGTGGCGCCGAAAAGCAGGACTCTCATAGGGGGGGACCTCAGCGGCAAGCCGCAAGCTTCATGCTCAAGTTGAATGCAGTTCAGCTTGTAGCTTACCGCTTGCAGCGCACAACTGCCCTATTCAGAACGCGCTGCGAAAGATCTCCTCGATCTGACGCTGATCAGCCCGCCGAGGGTTGGTCAGCCCGCAGGCATCCTTCAACGCATGGGTGGCCAGCAACGGGATGTCCTGCAATTTGGCGCCCAACTCGCGCAAGCCGGCGGGAATTTCAACGTCCTGAGACAGCGCGCGAATCGCCGCGATGGCCGCCTGGGCGCCCTCCTCCGGCGTGATCCCCTTGATATCGGCGCCCAACGCGCGCGCCACGTCGCTCAAGCGCTTGGCGCTGACACTCGCGTTGAAACTCTGCACATGGGGCAGCAGCACCGCGTTGCACACGCCGTGGGGCAAGTCGTACAACCCGCCCAATTGGTGCGCCATGGCATGCACAAAACCGAGCGACGCATTGTTGAAGGCCATGCCCGCGAGAAACTGCGCGTACGCCATATTTTCCCGCGCAGTCATGTCGCCGCCATCACGCACCGCCAGGCGCAGGTTGGCGCTGATGAGTTCAATGGCCTTGATCGCACAGGCGTCGGTGATCGGTGTGGCGGCGGTGGACACGTAGGCTTCAATCGCGTGAGTCAGGGCGTCCATGCCAGTGGCGGCTGTGAGGCCTTTGGGCATGCCGACCATCAGCGCCGGGTCGTTGACCGACAACAACGGCGTGACGTTACGGTCGACGATGGCCATTTTCACGTGACGGGTTTCGTCGGTGATGATGCAGAAACGGGTCATCTCGCTGGCGGTGCCGGCGGTGGTGTTGATCGCCACCAGTGGCAGCTGCGGTTTGCTCGATCGGTCGACACCTTCGTAATCGCCAATATGCCCACCGTTGGTGGCGCACAGCGCGATGCCCTTGGCGCAGTCATGGGGCGAGCCGCCGCCGAGAGACACCACGAAATCACAGGCATTGGCCTCGAGCAGCACCAGGCCTTTCTCAACGTTTTCCACGTTGGGGTTGGGCTTGGCGCCGTCGTAGATCACCGAGTCGATGTCTTGCATCGCCAGCTTCTCGGCAATCATGCTTGCCACGCCCGCCTTGGCCAGCCCGGCGTCGGTGACGATCAACGCCTTGCGAAAGCCGTAGTTGCGGATGGCGGTCATGGCTTCGTCGAGGCAGTCGGTGCCCATGATGTTCACGGCGGGAATGAAGAAGGTGCTGCTCATGGAAAGTCCTCAGAGGCGTTGTGCTCACAGCATCAACCTGTACCGCGCGGCGCATCTTGATCAGGATCAACGCCGGCTCGTGATAAAGTCAGCGCCCCGCCGATTTCGAGTAGACCCGCCGCAATGAAGGATTTCCAGGATATTGACGCCCACCTTGAAGACTGGAGCGCCGTGCGAAGCGCAGTCGATTTCAGCGGGATTCTGATCGGCAACGGCGCAAGCCGTACCATTTGGGAAGACTTTGCCTACGACTCGCTGTTCGAAAACGCACGCACCGTCGAAGAAAAACCCTTGAGCCAATCCGAGCTCAGCGTATTCGACGCCCTGCAAACCCGCAGTTTCGAGCAAGCCCTGTGCGCCTTGAAAACCACCAGTCGGGTCAACAAAGCCTTGGCGGTCAGCTCGGCGGCGCCGCGCAATCGCTATTACGCGATCAAGGAAGCGCTGATCAATACCATCCACGCCGTGCACATCCCGTGGCGCCTGGTGCAGCCCTCGACGCTGGCGGCGATCAACGCGGAACTGGTGACTTACCCCACCGTGTTCACCAGCAACTACGACTTGCTCAATTACTGGGCGATCCTGCACACGCCAGGGATCGACGACCTGTTTCGCAGCGCCGACGCCAGCTTTGACCTGCGCACGACCCACACCGACGCCACACGCATTCTCTACCTGCACGGCGGCCTGCACCTGGTGCGCAACCTGGATGGCACTGCGCGCAAATTGCCGTCTACCGACAGCACCTTGCTCAGCAGCTTCGCGATCTACAACACGATCAAGACGCTGGATGATGTGCCGCTGTTTGTCAGCGAAGGCAAGGTTGAGGAGAAGCTCAAGACTATTCGCAGTTCGGATTATCTGTCGTTTTGTTATGAGCAACTGCTGAGCCATGCAGGTGCGCTGTGCATCTTTGGTCATGATTTGGGGCCGCAGGACAAACACCTGGTAGATGCGCTTCGCCAGGCCAGGCTGACGACGCTGGCGATCTCGGTGTCGGGGCGCAGTGACGGGTTTATTCGGCAGCAGAAGCGGCGGTATTCGGAGCTGTTTGAGGGCACGGGGGTGGCGTTGAAGTTCTTTGCGGCGCGTACCCACCCGCTGGGTAATTCGGCACTGTCCGTCCCTGTCGAACACTGATTAAAATGTGGGAGCGAGCTTGCTCGCGAATGCGGTGTGTCAGCTCCACATCAGTTGACTGATACACCGCATTCGCGAGCAAGCCCGCTCCCACATTGACCGTATTTCAACTGTCGAATGGATCACTCTTCCGAGCTGTGAACCACCACCAGCAACTGCGCCTGAACCACCCCCACCGAGCGAATCCGATGCGGCTTCTGCGCATTGAAATGCAGCGCATCCCCCCGTTCCAGAATCACCCGCTCATTCATGAAGTCCACTTCCACCTGGCCTTCATGCACAAACAAAAACTCCTCCCCCACGTGCTCCTTGAAGGTCTTGTCGGCGAATTCCGCCGGCGGATAGATGATGAACGGCAACAAGCTGCGTTCACTGACCTGATGGGCGAGCACCGCGTAACCCGGCGCCGTGTCCGGCCGTTCATGGCTGCGCACCAGGCTGTAGCCGTCAAGGCTGACGCTGTCTTCGCTGAACAGCTCTTCGACCTTCACATTCAACGCCTTGGCCAGTTTCAGCGCGGCAGCAATCGACGGCGTATTGAGCCCGCGCTCGACCTTGGACAGGTAACTCTTGGTCATCCCGGACTTTTCAGCCAGCACATCCAGGGTTACACCAAGTTTTTTTCTTAATAATTTCAAACGGATAGACATGTGCTGCGGTTAATCCATGCAGAAAGGCGAGAGCTGCGCTTGCCAATGACACAAAGTGTCATATAGCATCGTTAGTGTCATTTGCAGCCACCGAGGGCACCCGATATGGCCAAGACATTAGCACTCCCCAAAGACCAACTGGTCAAGCAAGCGCTGATCCAGATGCAAAATAGCCTGGCGGATAATACGTGGACCGACCGGCAAAAGCTGGCGCTCACCTGCCGCATCCTGTTCGAACACGGCCACGACTCTGGTCTCGCCGGGCAGATCACCGCACGCGGGCCGACGCCTGGCACCTATTACACTCAGCAGTTGGGCCTGGGTTTTGATGAAATCACGGCCAGTAATTTGTTACTGGTGAACGAAGATCTGGAAGTGCTGGAAGGCCACGGCATTCCCAACCCGGCCAACCGCTTTCACACCTGGGTGTACCGTGGGCGGCCGGATGTGAACTGCATCATCCATACGCACCCGACGCACATTGCCGCGTTGTCGATGCTGGAAGTGCCGTTGCAGGTGTCGCACATGGACCTCTGCCCGCTGTACGAAGACTGCGCATTCCTGGAGGCCTGGCCGGGCGTGCCGGTGGGCAATGAAGAAGGCGAAATCATCACCACGGCGCTCGGTGACAAGCGCGCGATTCTGCTCTCGCACCACGGCCAGCTGTCCACCGGGGCGAGCATCGAGGAAGCCTGCGTGATCGCGCAGTTGATCGAACGCGCGGCCAAGTTGCAGTTGCTGGCGATGTCGGCGGGCACCATCAAGCCGATCCTGCCGGAACTGGGGCGTGAGGCCCATGACTGGATCTCCAAGCCCAAGCGCCATGGCGCCGCGTTCAACTACTACGCCCGGCAGAACCTGCGCAAACACGCCGATTGCCTGAATTGATCCCCTTTTCGACCGGAGACTCTGCATGTCCAGCCCAAACATTCACGGCATCATCGGCTACACCATTACCCCGTTCAGCGCCGACGGTTCACGCATCGACCTCGACGCCCTGGGCCGTTCCATCGACCGTTTGATCGACAGCGGCGTGCACGCCATTGCCCCCTTGGGCAGCACCGGCGAAGGCGCTTATTTAAGCGATGCCGAGTGGGACGAAGTGAGCGCCTACAGCCTGGCAAAAATCGCCCGGCGCGTGCCCACCATCGTCAGCGTGTCGGACCTCACCACCGCCAAGGCCGTGCGCCGGGCGCGTTACGCCGAAGCCAACGGCGCCGATGTGGTGATGGTGCTGCCGGCTTCGTACTGGAAACTCAGCGACGCGGAAATCCTCGCCCATTACGCCGCGATTGGCGACAGCATCGGTGTGCCGATCATGCTCTACAACAACCCGGCCACCAGCGGCACGGATATGTCGGTGGAATTGATCCTGCGCATCATCAAGCAGGTGACCAACGTGACCATGGTCAAGGAAAGCACCGGGGATATTCAGCGCATGCACCAGTTAAAACGGCACAGCGACGTACCGTTCTACAACGGCTGCAACCCGCTGGCGCTGGAAGCCTTTGCTGCGGGCGCCAAAGGCTGGTGCACGGCGGCACCGAACCTGATCCCGCAGCTCAATCTGGATTTGTATGACGCAGTACTGGCGAATGATCTGACAAAGGCGCGTGAGCTGTTTTATCGCCAGTTGCCGTTGCTGGAATTCATCCTCAAGGGCGGTTTGCCGGCGACGGTCAAGGCTGGATTGCAGCTGACCGGGTTGAATGCCGGTGATCCACGGTTGCCGGTATTTCCACTGGGCGAGACCGGGCGCGATCAACTGAAGGCCTTGCTCGCTGCCCTCTGAACAAAAACGCCCCGGGCACCTGACAGCCCCGGGGCGTTGGTTTTTACAACACGGTCAGGTCTTGTCTTTGATCGTGGTGCTCGGGCCATTGGTCTTGACGCTGGCAATGCCAGTGTCGCGCGCCGCTGTCGAGGAATACTGCTCGCTGGTGCCGATCACCTGGTGATTGGCAGCCTTGAGGTTGAAGTACGACTGACCATTGCTGGCCACCTTTTTCTCATAGCGCTCGTCAAGCGGGCTGTTGGTCTGCACGGAAGCAATGCCGCTTTCAGCTGCTGTTCGGGTGGTGTAAAGCTCGCTGGTCAAAATAGTCTCAGCGTTCCCCGCCTTCAGCACAAAACGAAATTGCCCGTTGCTGCTTTTACTCAACTCATACCATCCAGCCATGATGCTCTCCTTTTGTGTGGGACTTCATTCACTAGCACGTAGGATTAAAGGCTATGCCCGGCGTAATTCCAGCCGGGCATCAGCAACGGGTATTTACCTGAAGACAAATGACAATAGTTCTCGATATCATTCGCGACTTTTCTACGTCGTGCTTCGTCAAGAAGGATATCCATGTCTCGTCCAAAGCCCGACCCGTTGTCGGCCGATGCCTTTCGCGGGTTTTATGCAGATATCCTGCATTTCCTGCGCAAGCGCACGGACAACGCCAGCGACGCGGCGGACATGACCCAGGATGTTTTCACCCAGTGGCTGGACTACCGCGACCGCGCCAAGGTCGAGCAGCCACGGGCGTTTCTGTTCCAGATGGCGCGCAACCTGCTGCGCGATCACTGGCGCAAGCAAAAGGTTCGGCACACCGTCCACCAGGATCAGGCCGAAAAGGACGCCGAGCCGGTCGCCGACGAGCAAAACGACCCCATGGCCGCCGCACAGCGTCAGCAACGTCTGGAACAGTTGAAAGAAGTCCTCGCAGAACTCTCGCCCCGCAGGCGAGAAGCCCTTATGCTGCACCGCTTCGAAGGCCTGAGCCAGGCGCAGATCGCCGCGCGCATGGGCATTTCGACCAGCATGGTGGAAAAGCACATCGCGTTTGCCCTGCTGCATTGCAAGCGACGCCTTCAACCCGAACCCGGCATGGAGCAGCCAGCATGAACCGCCTGAGCGACATCGGCGCTGTGGACATCGAGCAAATTGACTCCATCGATGCCCAGGCCGCCGGCTGGTTTGCCCGCAACCGCAGCGAAGCGGGGCGAGCCGACCGCAAGGCGTTTGCCGTCTGGCAGGCAACCCCGGCCCACGCGCGCGCCTATGCCGAATTCGAGCAACTGTGGGCCGACCTCGCCCAGTTGCAGCAATTGAACAAACCCGTGGCACTGCCCAAACGCAAACCGTCGACGTGGCGCCCGGCCCTCGCCGTGGCGGCTGCACTGGTGTGTGCGGTGTTGACCACGAATGTCGGCGCGCCCCGTGGGCTGTATCACGCGCAAGTCGCCGCTCACGCCAAAGGCATGCGCACCTTGAACCTGCCCGACGGCAGCACGTTATATGTGAATGCCAACACGCGTCTGCGCCTGGATTTCACTGCCCATCAACGCCTCATTCATCTGGACAAGGGCCAGCTGTATATCGAAGTCGCCGCCGATAAAGAGCGACCGCTGTACGTGCAGGCCGGCGAGGCGAATGTGCGGGTGGTGGGCACCGGTTTCGACGTGCGGCGCAGCCAGCAGCAACTGGTGGTCAGCGTCGCCCACGGCCAAGTGGCGTTCGAACCGGACACCAAAAGCCCCGTGGCCTTGCTCGGCGCCCGACAGCGCGCCAGCTACAACTACACCAAGGGCACCGTGCAACAGCAAACACTCACCGGCGAGGCAGTGGCCGACTGGCGCAGCGGGCACTTGTCATTTCGCAATCGGGACCTGGCCAGCCTGATCGACGAATTGAGCCTCTACCGCCCGCAGGCGCCGTTGCGGGTGAGCAAAACCGTGGCGCAGTTGAAGGTATCGGGCAACCTGGATGTCAATGACCCCGACGCCCTGCTTAACGCCCTGCCGGCCCTGTTACCCGTGAAAACCGTGGCGTCGGCCGACGGCATTGTGAGAATCGAAGCGAGCAAATAAAGCGCGCCACGCCACACTTGAGAATATTTTGCATTCGCATGTGTGGTTTTTTCTACCTGCCCCGTCTTCTTCCCGATTGTGTTCGATACGCACACCTTTTCGGCTATTTGGCCACCCCGGGGGATTTCATGTTTCGCGCGCCTTGCCACGCTTCGCACCTGTTTGCTCGACCGACCCTGATCGCCACCTGCATGGCGTTCAGCCTCACGGCCCAGGCCGAGTCGTTCACCCTGCAACTGCCCGCCCAGTCGCTGGCCGCGTCCCTGAGCCAGGTGGCACAGCAGGCGAAAATCCAGCTGCTGTTCGATGAAAGCCTGCTCAAGAACGTGCAGGCGCCCGCGCTCAGCGGCGACTACACCGCGGAAGTGGCAATTCGTACCCTGCTGAAAAACGGCGAATTCACCCTGATCAAAGTCGGCAGCACCTACGTGGTGCGCCCCGACGAGGGCAAGACCACCAACAGCGGTGCCATCCAACTGGACGCCCTCAGCGTGATCGGCACCGGTAACGAAGTCGATTCCAGCACCGTCAACCGCTCGACCATGACCCAGGCCGACATCGACCGCTACCAGGCCAACAACATTCCCAGCCTGTTGCAAACCTTGCCCGGCGTAAGCCAGGGCGGCTCGCTCAAACCCGGCGGCCAGACCATCAACATCCGTGGCTTTGGCGATGCTGAAGACGTGCCGATGACGGTCGACGGCGCCACCAAAACCGGCTTTGAGCGCTACCAGCAAGGCACGGTGTTTATCGAGCCCGAGCTGATCAAAAGCATTGAGGTCGAGAAAGGCCCCAACTCCCCGTTCACCGGCAACGGCGGCTTTGGCGGCACGGTCAACATGACCACCAAGGATGCCCCGGACTTGCTCCAGGACGGCCGCAACAGCGGCGCGATGCTCAAATACGGTTACTCGAGCAACGACCACGAACAGATCTACAGCAGCGCCGTGTATGGCCGCACCGACGACGGTCGTTTCGACGCCCTCGCCTACCTCACTCAGCGTGACGGCGGCGACATGAAGGTGGCCGGCAAGCTGCCCAACGAGAACAACCAGTACCCGATCAACCCTCAGCGCCTGCCCAACAGCGCCCAGGATGTGGACGGCAAACTGTTCAAGGTCAATGCGCACTTCACCGAAGAACACAGCGCCGGGTTTTCCTACTCGCGCTCCCACAGCAACCGCTGGACACCCTTCTCGGCCGCCAGCTACCCGACACCGCCGACCCAGGCCAACATCGACCGCTACGGCTACGAAAATGCCTTGAAACGCTTTTTGGCCCAGCGCGACACCACCGACACCACCTGGTCGGGCAAATACGAATACACGCCCGCGAACAACCCGCTGGTGGACCTGACCATCAAGTACTCGCAGTCCAACACCGACCAGACCGACGAGCGCGACGCCACCGCGTTTTTCCAGCTGGCCACCGGCGGGCGCAAGATGGACACGGCCTACACCGACAAGAACCTCGACATCCGCAACCTCAGCCTGTTTGACACCGGCCCCTTGCAGCATGCGCTGACGGTTGGCGGGCAAATCCGCAAGCACATCCGCGAAACCGAAATGTGGATGCCGGGCGCCACCTACAACACCGCACGCTACAACTACGGGCACTTCCAGCCGGGCTTCATGCCCCACGGCAAGGTCGATACCAACAGCTTCTTCGTGCAGGACGCGGTGACGGTCGGCGACGTGACCATCACCCCGTCTCTGCGTTACGACCACGTGCGCAACCGCGGCGAAGGCAACGACGCACCGTATTACGACAATCCTGATCCGTCGTTCGGCCACGACTACAGCGACCGCACCTACACCGGCTGGTCGCCGCGCCTGGCGTTATTCTGGAACGTCACGCCGCACCTGGGGCTGTTCGCCAACTGGAGCAAAACCTGGCGTGCGCCGGTGATCGACGAACAATACGAAGTGCAAGGCCTGGGCAGCCGCACCGCCACCAGCGTCGACCTCGACCCGGAACGCATCACTTCGATCACCCTGGGCAGCGTCAGCAGCTTCGATAACCTGATCGCGCAGAATGACAACCTGCAAGTGCGCACCACGTTTTTCCATAACAAGGTCGAGGATGAAATCTTCAAGGCCACGGGCGTCGGCTGCCAGAACCAGGCCGTCAATGGCGGCACGATTTCCAGTGCCTGCCCGCCGGGGGCGATGGCCAACTACCGCAACATCGGCGGTCTGACCATCAAGGGCTTTGAGCTCGAAACTTTCTACAACTCAACCTACCTGTTCGGTTCGGTGTCATTTGCCTACGCCAAGGGCGATCACGAAGGCGCCTACACCAACCCGTGGGGGCCGGATGTGGCGGCACGCGATATTCCGCCGACCAAATGGGTCCTGGTGCTCGGCACCAACATTCCGGCGTGGGACGCTCAGGTCGGCTGGACCGGCCAATTCATCGGCGCCACCAGCCGCCTGCCCAGCGACACCTACTCAGGCGGCCCGGGCAGCGCCGTGGGCGACCTGTTCTACGACCAGTACGGCAACAAGCGCTACAACACCCAGGGCCTGTTCGCCAGATGGAAACCGCAACAGGCTTACCTGAAGGGCACCGAGGTGAATTTCACCGTGGACAACCTGTTCAACGAAAACTTCCGCCCGGCCTTGAGCGGCGACCGCGCCTACACCAAAGGCCGCGATGCGAAAATCAGCGTGACACGGTTCTTCTAAATCCGTGTGGGTGCGGGTTTGTGTGGGAGCTGGCTTGCCTGCGATACGGCCACCTCGGTTTATCAGTAAAACCGAGGCGATCCCATCGCAGGCAAGCCAGCTCCCACATTTGAGCTTCAGTGTCTGCCGAAACTGTACGGATAAATCTGCCACCAGCTGTAAGCCCGCATCTGCCGGGGGTTGTGGCTAGATGGGCGTCCCTTGAAGCCCTTTTGATTCCGGTCCCCCACCATGAGCTCGCGCGAAAACACCGGCATGGCCCTCGGCCTGCTGGGCGTCGTCATCTTCAGCCTGACCCTGCCTTTTACCCGCATCGTGGTGCAGGAAATTCACCCGCTGCTCAACGGCCTGGGCCGTGCGTTGTTCGCGGCGATTCCGGCGGCGGCGCTGTTGCTGTGGCGCCGCGAGCGCTGGCCGACCTGGCGCCAGGTGCGCGGGCTGTGCCTGGTGATCGCCGGGGTGATCCTCGGCTTTCCGGTGCTGTCGGCCTGGGCCATGCAAACCTTGCCGGCGTCCCATGGCGCGCTGGTCAACGGCCTGCAACCGCTGTGCGTGGCGCTGTATGCGGCGTGGCTGTCCCATGAGCGGCCGTCGAAAGCCTTCTGGGCCTGTGCCGCGCTGGGCAGTGCATTGGTGTTGAGTTACGCGCTGATCACCGGCGCCGGCAGTATTCAGGCAGGCGACTTGCTAATGCTCGGCGCAATTGCCGTGGGCGGTTTGGGTTACGCCGAAGGTGGCCGATTGGCCAAGGAAATGGGCGGCTGGCAGGTGATTTGCTGGGCGCTGGTGTTGTCGACGCCGATATTGATCGGGCCGGTGTGGTACCTGGCGGCGCAGCATCAAGGCGCAATTTCCATGCGCGCCTGGTGGGCGTTCGGGTATGTGTCGCTGTTCTCGCAGTTCCTGGGCTTTTTTGCCTGGTACGCCGGGCTGGCCATGGGCGGCATTGCGCGGGTCAGCCAGATTCAGCTGCTGCAGATTTTCTTCACCATCGCATTTTCGGCGCTGTTCTTTGATGAACATATCGAGCCGATCACGTGGTTGTTTGCCTGCGGGGTGATTGTGACGGTGATGCTGGGGCGCAAGACGGCGGTGCAGTCAGCGCCAGTTCCCAAGCCGAGCTCGGTCTAAATGTGGGAGCGGGCTTGCTCGCGAATGCGGTATATCAGTCAATAAATGGGTGGCTGACCCACCGCTTTCGCGAGCAAGCCCGCTCCCACACTTGATCTGCGGCGTTCTCAGGCCAGGAAACCATCCGCGCGCAGCAGGGTTTCCAGGCAATGCTCGGTGATGTGGTAGAACGCCTTCAATTCCCGGATTTTCTCCAGCAACTGCGCGTTGTCCACCGGCTCTGCGCGTTTTACCGCCAGGATCATCTTGTTCTTGTTGGTGTGCTCCAGTGAGATGAACTCAAACACCTTGGTCTCATAACCACAGGCTTCAAGGTACAACGCACGCAAGCTGTCGGTGACCATTTCCGCCTGTTGGCCCAGGTGCAGGCCGTATTGCAGCATCGGCTTGAGCAATACCGGGCTCTGGATCTGCAGGCGAATCTGTTTGTGGCAGCACGGCGAGCACATGATGATCGACGCACCGGAACGAATACCCGTGTGGATCGCGTAGTCCGTGGCAATGTCGCAGGCATGCAGGGCGATCATCACGTCCAGCTCGCTCGGCGCCACGCTGCGCACGTCACCGCACTTGAACACCAGCCCCGGGTGCTCCAGGCGCGCAGCGGCGCTGTTGCACAGGGTCACCATGTCTTCGCGCAGTTCCACACCGGTCACTTCACCCTCGGCCTTGAGCGTGTTGCGCAGGTAATCGTGGATGGCGAAGGTCAGGTAGCCCTTGCCCGAACCGAAATCAGCCACGCGTACCGGCGCGTCCAGCTTCAACGGCGAGGTGGTCAGCGCGTGGCTGAACACTTCGATGAACTTGTTGATCTGCTTCCACTTGCGCGACATCGAGGGGATCAACGTTTGCTTGGCGTCGGTCACGCCCAGGTCGGCAAGAAACGGCCGGCTCAGATCAAGGAAGCGATTCTTCTCGCGGTTATGCTCCGCCGATGGCGCTTCACGCAGCTGCTGCGGTTTGCTTTTGAACAGCGAACTTTTGTTCTTCTTGCTGTATTCGAGTTGGGCTTCGTCGGTCAGCGACAGCAAGTGAGCGTTCTTGAACGACGCCGGCAGCAGCTCGGCAATCGCCGCCACGCCTTCGGCCAGGGGGAAATTCTTGGTGATGTCACGGGTCTTGTAGCGGTACACGAAGGACAGGCACGCCTGCTCCTTGACCGTCACAGGCTTGATGATCAGCCGTTGCAGTTCGGCCTCCTCACCCACGTACTTGGCCAGCACCAGCTTGATAAAGGCGTTCTGCGCGAGGCTTTCGCTCAGCAGTTCAATGAACTGGGCGTGATGATCCGGCGCAGGGCGCGCAGGTTGAGCGGTGACGGACATGAACAAAAACGCCTCGGGCTGGGAATGCCGGGCATTTTAGGGGGGATAGGCCGTCAGGGCACGGAGTTATTTGACCAGCGGTCGAAGGGCGAGCGGACAGCGCCCGCTCGCCCGGCGTTCAGGTCCCGGTTTTAATCCGGGTCCAGATACGCGTCATCAAGCGCTCGGTACTCACCGGCACCGGCGCCAGGCTGAACAGGTGCGCGCGTTGCTCCACCGGAATGAACATCGCCTTGTTCTTCAGCAGGTCAGGGTTGACCCGTGACTCGGCGTCCTTGTTAGGGTTCGGGTAGCCGATGATATTCGACACTTGAGCGATAACGGCCGGGTCCAGCAGGTAGTTGATAAACGCCAGTGCTTCTTCGGGGTGCCGCGCGCCCTTGGGGATGGCCATGGTGTCCGCCCACATCAATGTGCCCTCTTTGGGCAGCAGCATGCGGATGTCATTGCCCTTGTTGTACGACGCCGCCAGGCCTTGCGCCTGCAAAATCGCACCGGACCAGCCAATCGCGATACAGATATCACCGCTGGCCAGGTCAGCCGCCAGTTTGGCGGAGTTGAAGTAACGCACGTAGGGGCGGATTTTCAGCAGCACAGCTTCGGCTTTCTCGTAGTCGGCTTTGCTTTTGCTGCTCGGATCCAGGCCCAGGTAGTGCATGACAATAGGCAGCACTTCCTCCGGCGCATCCAATACCGCCACGCCGCAGGATTGCAGCTTGGCGATGTTTTCTTCCTTGAACAAAACGTCCCAGCTGTCGAGCTGCACGTTGTCGCCCAGCGCGGCTTTGACTTTGTCGGCGTTATAGCCGATCAGCGTCGTGCCCCACAGGTACGGCACGGCATAGCGGTTGCCCGGGTCGACGTGCTCGAGGTTTTTCATGATGTCGGGGGCCAGGTGCGAGGCGTTCGGTAATGCCTGCCGATCCAGCGGGGTGAGGGACTGCGCACTGATGAATTTGGCGACCTGGATGCTGTTGGGGAAGATCACGTCGTACCCCGACGTGCCCGTGAGCATCTTGGTTTCCAGGGTGTAGGAGCTGTCGAAAACGTCATAGTTGACCTTGATTCCGGTTTTGCTTTCAAAGTCCTTGATCACTTGCTCGGGCAGATAATCCACCCAGTTGTAGATGCTCACCTCGCGCTGGGCGGCGCTCACAAGGTTAATCGGCAGGCACAGGATCAGGAGCAAGGTGGCGAACACGCTATTGATGATTTTCATCGAATGAACTCAATGGTCGAAAAGATAAGAACCCAGGCTTACAAGGTGTAAGCGAAGAACCATTCCAAAGCGTCAAACCTGTCATTGCCCAAGGCCTGCCGCGCTCCGTCTTGGGGGTTAACCCAGTTATAGGACAGCGACGTGTAGATGTGCTCGGTGGGTGTCCACTCCATGTACACCCCGGTCTCGTTGGCAAAGTGTCGATCACTGACCGGCGTGCCGAAGTAGTAATCGGAATTGAGCATGAACCGGTGGTACTGCGCCCCCGTCGCCCATTGCTCATTGAAGTGCACCTTGGCGCGCAAGGTCTGCACTTGTTCATTGGTGTTGTAGAGCAGGTAGTTGCCGACCACATCGCCTATCACCCACGTGCCGATATCGGTGTAGCCCTTGCTCAGCGGGTTCCAGTCCTTGCGCGTGTTATCGCTTGGGTTGTTGTCGCCGGAAAAGGTCGCGTAGCGATAGCCAAACGTCGGCTGCAACGGCAGGTCATGAAAGGTGTAATCCGCCGAGGCGTACCAGGCACTCGCGTCGTAGGTGAGCTGCTTGCCGCTTCCGCGTTCGACTGCATACTCAGCGTTGAACACCAGGGCGTCCAAACCCGGCACGCTGGCGTTGAGCGCCCGCAGGTTATAAACCCGCATGCCATCACGAGGGATCAATGCACCTGGCGCTTCATCCTCGGCGTCAACGTTGAAAGCCATCGCGCCAAGGGTGGCAGTTTTCAGCTTCAGATCGATGTTGGCACCGGACATGCGCACGCTGCCCAGATGCCCGTCAGTCTTCAGACTGAAGGCCTGGGCCGACACCGCCTCGTGCTGCCAGCCCAACACCGCGGCATCACGAAAGGCCGTGCGCGGCGCACTGAAATACGCGCCCTCGCCGAACTCGTCAAGGTTGCCGTCCATCACCAGAAAGCCATTGCCGACCCGGTAATTCTGATCGCCGAGGGTCAGCCGCCAGTCGCCCGCCTGGAAGCCGCCATAGGCCTCTTCCACCGAAGTGTTGTGGGCGCCGCCGTGGCTGTAGCCGCCGGCATCGCCATCGCCGCCGGTACCCGCAGCGACCAGCGAACCGCCACCGATCAGGCTGAAGCCGGGCGCCAGGGCATAACTGAACGTCACGCCGGGCTTGAAGTAATACTCCTGCCATCGATTGTTCTGCTTGCCGAGTTCGCCGTCGCGCATATCGACCTTGCCCAGGCCAAAGTTGGCGTTATGGCTATTGATCACGGTCGAGGAGGCACTGAAGTTGAACTCGCCCTTGAAGTCGCCTTCTTCAAAGGTATAGCCGGCCGTTGCGATGCGGCACGTGGCCAACAGCGATAACGCAACGGCACCACAGGGTGCGGATATCAAGTATCGGTTCATGGTAATTAAGCTCCTGCATTCTGGTTTTTATTCGACAGGGCAGTGTTTCGGGCACAAGCGTGCCCAAGAACGCTTGGGTTACAACGCGTTACGGAAGAACTTTTTATAGGGGCCGCGCCTGCACTCAGACGTCGGTCAATGACTCGGCGAGTGTCCTGAGCAAGTGCACGGTATCGGTGTCCAGGATCGTTTCGGCTTGCGGTGATGAAGACTGCTTGATGATCACTACATCGGCCTTGAAGTCGACATACACCCACTGCCCATGGATGCCGACGGCCATGATTGCCGTGTCGTTGAACACGTACCACTGGCTCTTGTAGGACGCACCTGGCGCCCACTCGGCAAACTCCGCGTTGGTGGCGAATACCGCCGGGTCGTTGCCGCGAGCAATGCGTTTGACGGCTTCGGCGGGCAGGACCTGGCGGCCGTTGAATTGGCCGTGGTTGAGCAGCATCAGACCGAAACGGCCCATGTCACGCAGCGTGGCATTGAAACCGAAGCCAACAACACCATGGCCGCTGGGGTCCGCCAACATGAACCCATCGCGCTCACAGCCCAACTGCCGCCACAACTCGCTGAACAACTGGTGGCCGGGCTTGCCGCTGGCGCGTTCCATGATCCAGCCCATCGCTTCGGTGGTGGCGGTGACATAGCGGAAAAACCCGCCGTGTTCGCCCTTGGGCTTGAATGCCAACAGCCAGTCGTACAACGATGCGAATGGCTCTATACCCGGCGGCGTCGGCGTAAGGCCCACGGTGTAATGCAGGTGGGAGGTCGGCGAGTGGGGGTCTTCGTAGTGTTCGACGTATTGAATGCTTATGGCCATGTCCATCACTTGGCGCACCGTCGCATCCTCGAACGCCGTGCCCTGGAACTCGGGAACGTAGTGCCGCGCCAAAGCATCCGGGTCGAGCACACCCTCCTCGATCAACTGCTCGGCCAGTGCGCCGGTCACCGATTTGGTCACCGAAAACATGATATGCCGGGTGTCGGGCTGCTGATGGTTGAAGTAACGCTCATAGAGCGTGCGGCCGTTTTTCAGCACCAGAAAACCGTCGGTGAAGGTGGCGTCCAGATGCTCTGCCAGGCTGATGCTCAAGCCCGACAAACTGGGAAAGGTGAAGTCGTCCAGGTCTATCGCACCTTCGCCGAGGGCACTCGACTGGCCATTGCCGGCCGCGACCACCAGCGTAGGGCACAGTTGGCTCAGATGCTGAAAGCTCCAGCGGTTGTAGGGCGCCAGCAAAATATCAGCGGCTTTGACCTGTTGCGCCGCAACCGGCGGCAGCCCGGTCATCAGCGGCGGCGTGGGTTGGCGGTCCTGTCGTTCGGCGTAAGCCAAAGCCATCGCCCGTTGAAATGAGTGAGACATCGCATAAATCCTGACAGTGAATAAAACGCTGTCCCGGGCGGGCCAGCTGATTTATTTTTCCTCCAGTAAATTTATTTAGTCAACTAAAAGTTTTTTCCATCAAAAAAACCTATACTCGCCTCACAACGGGTTCAAAGGCGGTTGGGGACAGGCATTGAGTGGATTACGTGAGCGTCAAAAAGAAGCCCGCCGGCAGGCTATCAGCACAGCGGCCATCGCGTTGTTTCGGCTTCAAGGGTATGGCGCGACGACCGTGGAGCAGATCGCAGAGAAAGCAGGTGTCTCGCCACCCACGGTGTTTAATTATTTTGGCAGCAAACAGGAAATCCTGATCAATCTGTTGCGCGAAAGCGACGAAATGGCCGTGCACGACATGACTGCGCTGACCGCGCAATTCGACGATCCGGTCGATGCCCTGTGCCACCTCGAAAGCCTGGTCATGAGCCATGAGCTGGAGGCGTTGCCCGCGTCGGTCTGGTGTGAACTGTTAGCCATAAGCTACAGCGGCCCGACCTCGCAACGGCTCACGCTGATCAACGAAACCTTGAACGCCGAGGTTGGAAAATTACTCCGGCACCTGCAGCAACAAGGCCAAGTGCGTCAGGACATCTGCCCCGACTACACCGCTTCGGTACTCAACGAATACCTGACCTTGCAGTTTTTGAGAGTGGTCAGCGACACACCGATAGACGTGGAGGCTCATCGCAAGCGCGTGCGCCAGTTCATACAGCTGATCTTTGACGGGCTGCGTGAACCCCGTTGATCACTCCAGCACGACCAGCCGGTTCGGCAGCTCATTGCGCGTCTGCGTCAACGGCACATGCACCTTGAGCAACTCGCCGCAGGCTTCGATGCAGGCAATAAACCCGGCCAGCGTCTGCCCCTGTTTCACCTGCTGGGTAAACGCCTTGACGATCACGTCCCAACTGCTGTCATCCAGGCGCTTGGAAATTCCGTCATCCACCAGAATCTCCACATACCGCTCGGCTTCACTGACAAAAATCAGCACACCGGTACTGCCCAGCGTGTGGTGCAGGTTCTGCTCCAGGAACTGGCGCCGCGCCAGGTTCGACGCACGCCAATGCCGCACCGAACGGGGGATCAAGCGCGTGGTGACCTCTGGCAAACGAAACACCAGGCACAGCACGATAAACGTCGCCCACTGCGCCAGCAGCAAGGTGTACATGGTCAGGTAGCCCGACAGGTAATGCACCACGCCGGGCACCACCAGCGCGATCAAACTGGCCCACAACAGCGGAATGTAGGCGTAGTCGTCGGCGCGGGCGGCCAGCACGGTCACCAATTCGGCATCGGTGGTTTTCTCGACGCGGGCAATCGCTTCGGCGACTTGGCGCTGCTCGTGTTCAGTCAGTAATGCCATGGTTGTAGATGCTCTTTTCTAGTTATTGTCATTACCAGCCGCCTGAAGCCCCGCCACCGCCAAAACCACCGCCCTGTCCCTTATACACA
>NZ_MSDF01000052.1:351166-386791 GCF_002022275.1 Pseudomonas fluorescens | reverse complement strand
CTCACCACAAAAGCCCTGCCTATTGGGGTTTATGCGTCTAGCTCGAGTTGTGTAGATACCTATGCTGCGATAGCGGTACATCAGGCACTGATGCGGCGACTGGCTGGCCGCCTTCGCAGGCAAGCCAGCTCCCACCTTGGATCTTCATTGTTGGAAGGTGCGCGCTCGGCGCAATAGCCCTGACAATGGCGACGTTTCAAACGCAGCAGACCTCCTGTGGGATGACCATAGGTATCTACACAACTTTTAGAGGCTGGCGAATCTCCCTGTGGTGAGCGGGCTTGCCCCGCGCTGGGCTGCGTAGCAGCCCCAGAACCAGCCACTACGAAATGTCTGACACACCGCATTCCTCTTAACGGGGGCCGCTTCGCAGCCCAGCGCGGGGCAAGCCCGCTCACCACAAAAGCCCTGCCTGCTGAGGTTTATGCGTCTAGCTCGAGTTGTGTAGATACCTATGCTGCGATAGCGGTACATCAGGCACTGATGCGGCGACTGGCTGGCCGCCTTCGCAGGCAAGCCAGCTCCCACATTGGATCTTCATCGCTGGAGGGCGCGCGCTCGGCGCATTAGCCCTGGCAATGGCGACTTTTCAAACGCAGCAGACCTCCTGTGGGATGACCATAGGTATCTACACAACTTTTAGAGGCTGGCGAATCTCCCTGTGGTGAGCGGGCTTGCCCCGCGCTGGGCTGCGTAGCAGCCCCAAAACCAGCCACTACGGAGTGTCTGATACACCGTATTCTTCTTTACTGGGGCTGCTTCGCAGCCCAGCGCGGGGCAAGCCCGCTCACCACAAAAGCCCTGCCTGCTGGGGTTTAAGCGTCTAGCTCGAGTTGTGTAGATCCCTATGCTGCGATAGCGGTACATCAGGCACTGATGCAGCGACTGGCTGGCCGCCTTCGCAGGCAAGCCAGCTCCCACCTTTTCCCGTGGGTGGATTCAGTGACCGGCCACGGCGGCCTCGATGGCGGCAATGTCGATTTTGCTCATGGTCATCATTGCGTCGAATGCGCGCTTGGCCACCGCCGGGTCAGGGTGAGTGACGGCGTCGGTCAACACGCGCGGCGAAATCTGCCAGGACAAGCCCCACTTGTCCCTGCACCACCCGCAGGCGCTGGCTTGACCATCGTTGTCGATGATCGCGTTCCAGTAACGGTCGGTTTCAGCCTGGTCATCGGTCGCTACTTGAAAGGAAAACGCCTGGGTGTGCGGGAACGCCGGGCCGGCGTTTAACCCAATGCAGGGGATGCCCAGCACGGTGAATTCGACGGTTAATACGTCGCCTTGCTTGCCGGCCGGGAAGTCGCCCGGCGCGTGGTGCACCGCCTTCACGGCGCTGTCCGGGAAGGTGCTGGCGTAGAAGGTAGCCGCGTCGAGGGCGGTGCCGTTGTACCAGAGGCACAGGGTGTTTTTATTATTCATTTGCGGGCTCCACGGGTGATGGGTGCGTGGAGTCTAGATGATGAACAGACCAGGCCCGGCAGAACTGCCGGGCGGTGCATTTACAGAATGCTGTAGTCCCTGACCACGCCGTTATTGAGGTGGATATTCAGGCGCCGGCTTTGCTGCTGCGGTGCGATGTTGTCGATCGCTGTGCTGCGGGTATTCAGGGCGTTGTCGTAGGTGTTGCCGGGAATATGGTTGGAGACCAGCCCCAGCAAGTGGCGCATCGACGCGTTTTGCGTGGTGGACGGCGAGTAGTTCCAGGTTTCGGTACCGTCGGATGAAATCGACTGGTCCTGCGGCTCACCGTACAGGGCCTTGAGCTGTTGGGAGGTGGTCTTGCCGGAAATGATGTGGGTGCGCACATACGTCGTGTCGAACAGCGATATATCCGGCCCGGCTTTGCCCTGAATACCCGGCAGCGACAGGTTGTTCAAGCTGCTGAGGCCGTTGACGCCATTGGCGCAACCGGTCAGCAAGAGGGCAGTGGCGAGGGTTGCGATAACGGTACGACTGGCCATGATTTTCTCCGTTTAGTCAGGGCTCAAAAACTGAGACCAATCATAAAACGGCGAAAAAAGCCTGGAAAAAATCTTCCTGTCCCAGCGTCTCAATGACTTGCCTGGGTGTCTCACCCAGGTTTCATCTGCCCCAGAATGTTACGCAGGGAAAAGCCCGTGTGCCGGCTCTCGCGCCCGGCTGCCTGGGCGGTGGTGTTCAAATCCCGAGCGTCCCGAGGCGAATAGCCAAAGGCCTGCTTGAACGAGCGGCTGAAGTGCGCATCGCTCTTGAAGCCCAACTGAAATGCCAGCCCCGACACCCGGTGCCGCGTGCCGTTGTCATTCTGGATAATCAGCCGCGCGCGGTTCAACCGCCGCTGCTGGATATACGCCGCCACACCGGATTCGTGGCTGAACAAGCGGTAGAGTTGCGCCCGCGAAATACCCAGGTGTTTGCACAGGAAAACCGGCGACAACTCCGGGTTGCGCAAATGTTGCTCGATGATGTGCCGCGCGCGGTTGAACAGCGTGTGATCGATCTCCTGCCCGGCGTTTTGCAGGTTGGCCAGCGTCGGCGCGAGCGCCGCCGACACCATGGCCAATGTGGCCTGTTGCGCGTGGGGAATTTCAGCGGGGGCAAGCGTGGGCAGGCGATGTTTTAAAGCGCGCAGGTAGTCGGCGAGCAGCTCGCTCAAGCCGCCTTGCAGCACCTGGCCGTGCACGTCTTTATGAGCCAGGGCAGGCGCCAGCAAATCTCGGGGAATGGTCAGAATCACGGTGTCACCGGCAGTGATCAGGCAATCCAGCTCCCGCGCCAGGTCGAGGATATACACTTGTGAATTGCCGGCTGCGAGCGCCGTACGGCCAGCCGAACCGTTGATGCTGTGGGAGAGGCCCAGGCACAGGTAATAGTGGTCCAGCCCGTCGCGGCGAATCATTTGGGTGGAGCGCTTGACCTTGTATTGCACCGGTTCACCTGCGCCATCCCAGGTGCCGCAGCCCATCAGCAGCGACCCCAGGTAACCGGTGGACAAGCGATAACTGAACGCCGAGGATTCAGGCTCGCTGATGGTGATATCGAAGAGTGCGTTGACTTCTTCGCGCCACACTTCAAAGCGTTGACGGGGCGGGTAGGGTTGGGTGGTAAAGGTAAACAGCGGGTTCTCCACAAGCGGCTCCATCCATTACAGCTGTTGTTCGATCGCCGCCTTGTCGATCACTGACCAGACGTGCGCAATTTTCCCGTCGACGAATTCGTAGAATACGTTTTCATCGAAGGTAACGGTCTTGCCGTTGATCGGCAGGCCGAAAAATTCACCTCGGGGGCTCACGTTGAAATTCAGCCGGCTGGCGACAGTGGGTGGGTCGGCCACCAGCAACTGGATGCGAAACACCAGATCCGGGATTTCCCGGAAGTCACGCTCCAGCATGGCGCGATAACCGTCGAGGCCGACGGTGGTGGCGTTGTAGGTGACGTGCGTATGGACGAAGTGCCCGAGGTTGTCCCAGGCTTGGTGATTCAAGCAGGCGATGTAGCCTTTGTAGAGGTCAGCGAGTTCGTTTCGGGTCATCAACGTTCTCCTTGATTCGGGCGCTGCGCGCGCCCGATGGCAAGGCGTTGTTATATCACCCGTGGGCCGCCACGTTCGAGTAGTCCATGGCACGCAGGTCATCCAGCAAGCCCGGGGCGTTGGGCTGCCAGTTCAACTGGTGCCGCGTCCACTCGCTGCTGGCGCGCAGGTCGACCGCGGCAAACATGGCAAACCAACCGAAGTGGGCCGCAGATGCTTCGGGTTGCAGCGAGGTGGTGGAAACCCCCAGGCCTTCGGCCACGACCTCGGCAATCTGGCGCGCGCTGACGCCTTGCTCTGCAACGGCGTTATAACGCGCGCCGCGCTCACCGTTCTCCAGTACGCTGACATACAACTTCGCGACATCGCTGACGTGGGCCGCCGAGAAACAGTTGGCACCGTCATTGATATAAGCCGCCACGCCTTTTTCCCGCGCCAGTGCAACGTAGTAGGTGATAAGCCCCTGGCGCACGGTGTCGTGAACCTGCGGCAGGCGCACTACGCGCACATCAATGCCGGCATCCAGCTGGCGGTTGCCTTCCAGTTCCGAGGCCACACGCGGGTGGGGGTGTGCGGCATTGAAGATCGCTTCCCGCGCCAGGTCATCATCGCCGTTGTGGCCCATACCGGTCGCGGAGGTGATGATCAACGGGCGCTGGCTGCCTTCCAGTACCGCGCCCATGGCGCTGATTACCCGGCGATCTTTTTCGCAGTTGGCGACGAAATGGTTGAAGTCATGATCGAACGCGGTGTGAATCACCCCGTCGCAGTGTTCGAGGGCGTTCACCCAGGCCTGCGGGTCTTCCAATGTGCCGCGCTGAGCCTGTGCACCCTTGGCCTCTAAGGCTTGTGCGCTGGCGTCCGAGCGCACCAGGCCTGTAACCTGATACCCGTCGGCAAGCAGTTCCGAGACCACGCGTGAACCAATAAAACCGTTTGCGCCGGTGACAAAGATACGCATAGCAGTACTCCTGAAGTAGATTCAGGAGGCAGCATCAGGTCCGGCGCGCTGCTATAAAAGTAGTGGCTTTATCAGGGTATAGATTCCAACAGGCTAACGATGACCACTCTTACCGATAACCCTTTGGGTGATTTTTTGCGGGCGTGCCGCTTGCGCCTGGACCCCGTTTCGTTCGGCTTCGTGACCGGTCGCCGCCGAACGGCCGGTTTGCGCCGTGAAGAAGTGGCGCAACTCGCCAATATCAGCCCCACCTGGTACACCTGGCTCGAACAGGGACGTGGTGGAGCGCCGTCGCGAGAGGTGCTCAACCGCATCACGACAGGGCTGCGCCTGACCGCGCCGGAGCGTGAGCACCTGTGGATACTGGCTTTTGGTCACCCGCCGGAAACCCGCGTAAACGGCAGCGATGAGGTCAGGCCACGTCTGCAGCGAGTGCTGGATAGCATCGCGGCCCCGGCGATTGTCCGCACGGCCGCCTGGGACGTCGTCGCCTGGAACCATCAGGCAACGCTTGTGCTCAAGGACTACGGCCAACTACCGCCCGAGCAGCGCAACATTCTGCGATTGCTGTTTACCGACCCCAACGTACGCGACGTGCAGGCCGATTGGCACGCCGTGGCCCGGCTGGTCGTCAATGCCTTTCGCGCAGACGCCGCCCGCCTTGGGCCCTCGCAGGACATTGACGCACTGGTGCAGGAGCTATCCCGCGTCAGCCCGGACTTCGATGCCTTCTGGCGCAGCAATGACGTGGCCGGGTACGAAGGCGGGCTCAAGCGCCTGAACCATCCTCACCTTGGGCCGATCACCCTGGAATTCTCCAATTTTCTGGTCGAGGGGCGGCCGGATTTGATGATGATGGTGTTTAACCAGACCGCCTGACGCCGCGCGTTAAGGCTGGGTCAACCCATCGGCGAGGGGTGTCGTGCGTGTGGCGCGCAACGCCATCATCCACGCCAGCAGCGGTGCCAGGGTGAACAGTGCGAACAACAGGCGCGCCGCGTGGCTGGCGCCTTCGTTGCCGATCGAATCGTTGATGCCCGCCATGTTCGAGATCACGCCCGCCAGCGCCGCGCCCAACGCCATGGCAAACAGTTGCAGGGTGGTGATCGAGGAGGCGGCGGTGTCTTTGTCTTGCGCCGAGGCCACCTGCAGGATGCGCGTCAGCAGATGCGGCCAGCCCAGACCAATACCGAAACCGACCATAAACAGGCCGAGGCAGATAGGTGCCAGGCGTGCCCATTCGCCGTGGCTGGCTATCGGCGTGGTGAGTGCCAGCACTACCAACCCCACCACGATAAACAGCGGCCCTGCGAGGATGGCGTAGTGGGCACGGCGGCCGGTCCAGCCGGAACTGAGGATTTCCGAGACCGTCCAGCCGGCGGCCATCAGCGCGGCCATGTAACCGGCGATCAATGGTGATTGGCCGTGCAGGTGCTGCAGGAAGTACGGCATGAAAATCTCGCTGCTCATGCCGATCACCAGCAGGCAGGTGGTGGCGTACAGTGCACAGAGCGGCGTACTGAACTTCAGCGCGTCGCGGGGCAGCAAACGCACCGTGGCCCTGGACTCTTTGCGAATCAGCAGCACCACCAGCACGGCGCAGGCGCCGATGCCCAGCAGGTTCCAGCTCGGCAGCGACGACACACTGCCGGCGCACACCGCCAGCACGGCGGCGGCCAGCAGCACCAGCTGCGCAACCGGCAGTCGAGTGGTCGCGGCCGTCGTGGTGTCGCGCGGCGGCAGCGCCCGGCTGGTGAGTACGATGTAGGCCAGGCTCACCGGCACCATCGAGCCGAAGGCGAAGCGCCAGGCGTCCATTTCGGCAAACACGCCACCCACCGCCGGGCCGACCAGCGTCGCCACGCCCCACATGCCGGACACCAGCGCCATCGCGCGTGGCCACAAGCGTTCTTCGAACACCAGTTGAATCATCGAGTAACACAGCGCAAGCAACATCCCGCCGCCCAACCCCTGGATCGACCGCCCGACCAGCATCACCGGCATGCTCGGCGCCACGGCGCAGATCAGCACGCCCACCATGAATATCAAGGTCCCAACGGCATAAGCCTGCCGTGGACTGGTGCGTTGCAGCAGCCTTGAAGTGAGGGCAGAGCCGAGGATCGAAGCCACCACGTACAGCGTGGTGCTCCAGGCATACAGCGCCAGGCCGCCGATTTCTGCGACCACCGACGGCAGGATGGTCGTGGCGATATAGGTGTTGGTGGCATACAGCGCAATGCCGCCGGAAAGGGCCAGAGAACGGGCGCCGTTCTTGCCACGGAGCAACTCGCTCCAACTGCTGTCTTGGGTGTGCATCAACGCTTCCTTGTAATGCTTGCGCCCTGCAGCGCGCGGTGAATTGCATGAGGGTCAGGCTTGAGTTAATTTACCAAGTAATTGCTTTGAATATTGAGGCGGAGCGTTTTATTTTGTCAAGAAATGACTTGGAATATTCATCGGCATCACCGGCAGACCGTGTGCTGCACATTCTCAAAACGCGAGGGCCGCAACTGGCAAGCGACATGGGGGTGTTCCTGGGCACCAGCGGTGAGGCCGCGCGCCAGCAACTGGTGAAGTTGGCGGCCAGTGGCTGGGTGCAGGCCCGTTCAGAGGTTCGCGGAGTAGGGCGCCCGACGCAGGTGTGGCAGCTGACGGCGGCAGGCCACGCGCGTTTTCCGGATACCCATTCGGAACTCACGATGCAATTGTTGCAGAGCGTCCGCGAGACCTTTGGCGAAGAGGCGATTGAGCGCCTGATCGACGTGCGCGAGCGCCAGACCCAGGCGCTGTATGAGCGCGAGATGGAAGGCCTGATTGGCCTGAAGGCGCGGGTAGAACGCCTGGCCGCGCTGCGCACGCGTGAAGGCTACATGGCCGAATGGAGCGAGCAGCCGGACGGTGCGTTGATCCTGGTGGAGAACCATTGCCCGATCTGTGCAGCGGCCACCGCGTGCCAGGGGTTTTGTCGGGCGGAACTGCAGGTCTTCGAGCACGTGTTGCAGGCGAACGTCGAGCGGGTGGAGCACATTCAGCTGGGGGCGCGGCGGTGTGCTTATCGTATTGCCAGCCGCTGACCGCGACGCTTCTGCCAACGGCCGCAGATGATCGCAAACACGCCAGCCCTGAAGGTTCAGCACATAATGAATGGGAACCCGATGCCCAACCCGCCCACTCACCCGGATTGCGATAGCGACCATCGCAAATCCAACCGGTTTAAACTATGAGAGGTGATGGGTCATGGTACGCAACGTTTCCAGTGCTGTTTCCAGTCCGTACATTGCTAGCCACACCGAGAACACGGCGATCCCTGAGTTTCATACAATCCCGTCTGTGGGTGAAAAACTGGGCAGCGGCAGCCAGAAAGATGTTTACCATTCCCGGCAGGACCCGAGGCAGTGCGTGTGCCTGATCCGTGCGGGCACCACCGGAAGCACGAGCGAGAGTGCATACGCCGCTAAAGAAATGGCGTTGACCAAGCAGCTTAAAAACCTGGGTTTTCCAGTGGTTGATGCCCATGCCCTGGTTGCCTACGCAGGTGCAGTGGGCCTTTCCAAAGACTACATTCACCGCGCGCTGGATTCTGAAGACGTGATCCATAATCGCCAGAAGCTGCCCACGCGCGAAGCCTTCAATACCAACGTCTTGAAGGACTGCGACGCGATCATTTCCAGGCTGAAAAACCACCACCTGCACATCGAAGATTTGCAGTTCCTCATCGATGAGCATGGCCGGGTGCTAATCAATGATCCCCGCGACGTGGTGAGTTCTTCGCCGGAAAAAAGCATCAATAAAGTCCGCGAGTTGCGAGCCGTTGCATTGAATAACTTGCTTGATGACAGCGACTGAGGGCTTGCGCTAATCAGCTCATTGATCGATAGCGGTGCAGTTCGGGAAAACACCCGGTAGGGGCCAGGCCTGACGAGCATCAGGCCGGCAGCTGTCAGGCCACCATTTCTTCACACGCCTGCATCACATCCCCCGGCGAAAACCCAATCACCGGGCGCTGGCGCACCACCGCCACAACCACCGGCTTAAGGTAAAAGTTGGCCATTGCGCGGCGTTGCTCCTTGGCGGCGAAGATCACTTCCAGGCTCTTCTGGCTAAGGGCCTTGTCCAGGTTGGCATTGACGCTGTCGAGTTCTTCCTTGGCCAGCATGAAGGTGACAGCAAGGTACTCGAGTTGGGCTTGAATGATGCCGATGATAAGCACTCGGTCTTCCTGAACCAGTTTGCCCATCAATTTACTGGAAAGGGCGCTGGCCACGACGCCACCGATAATGCCGCCAGCCGTTCGCCCCACCATCGCGCCGATGGGTCCCAGTGGAGCGGCAAGTATGCCCCCCGCAATAGAGCCGACTGCACCACCGGCCACACCGGATGATGCAACGGCCAGGTTCTTGGCAAATTGCGCTTTGGAGATGCGCCCCCGGGCAAGCTTGACCAGGTCCGGCCCGGTGGTCACCGCAATCACGGCGATGGAACTGATCACCGTGCCGCGCAGGGCCTTGTTCACGCCGCTCTTGCTCACGCCCATGCCTTGAGCCAACAGCTTGCGCGTGCTGGGCGCCAGGCTGGTTACATCAATCAGCGTCAGCGAACGCTGGATAAACTGCACGCGGTGCAATTGCTGGGCAGCCACATACACCGTCAGGCTGCGCCCGAACGTCTTGCCGGCCTGCACCGCTGCCACCCGTATGGCTTGGCGACGGTCCTGGGTTTTCAGGTAGAACAACATGGCGCTGACGCCGAAACTGATCCCGCCGGCGACGGCCCCGACCACCACACCTTCGGTAATGTCATAAGCAATGGACTCGAAGGTGCCAAACTTGGTGATGTTGCGTGCCTGGCTGTAGGTCAGATGGCCCCTGCGGATGAGTTTTGCTGCATCCTTCGGGTCCGAGACACCGGGTACCTTGCCCTCGGCAATCTTTTTCTGGAGGGTATGCACGGCAGCAACGTGTTGATCTTTCGGCACCTCGATTTGCATGGGCCGCCCCGATGCGTCCAGGTACTTGTAGTTGCCCTGTTGCCCATCGAATGCGGCGCCCACACTGCGCGCACCGGTAGAACAGTATTTGGTCTGGATCATCTGCCCTTGAACCAGACGATCAGCGCCGTTTTTCGCGTTGTTATCGCCCAGGATCTCGGCGTTACGCCCCATCAAGCGATCGACACGGTGGTTGGCCTTTTCAGCGGCGAAGCCGTGGCCCTGGCCACCGGCTGCGAAGAGCTTGTGATTGGCATCCCAGGCACTGCCAGCCGCCATCAGCACGAAGCCATTGCTGGCGGCATCCGCGAGGAACTCTTCCTGTGGTTTGTCACGGACCGTCAGGCAGACCTGCTCGGTTTGAATACAAGTCGTGGAGCAAAACCACTCTGCGTCGTTCGCGCTGTCGCGCACCTGCGCGATCCCGCACGCCGTGCAACAGCTTATTCGCGGCGATTGTGCAAAGGTGCACCAGAAGCGCCCGTCACGAAAATCCTGATACTGGCCGAAGCTCATGTGCCGCTCGATGTAGTCCTGTCCGGCAGCCCCTTCAAACCCGAACGCGCCGCGCACAATGCCGCCAAGTGACTCTGAACGGTGGCGCACCTGCTTGAGCAGCACGCCGTGAAGTGCCTTGTAACGCGTGCGGTACCAGCCTGTGGCGAAGACCCAGCGTTGGCCGGCGACTTCTATCTCATGCAACGTGCCGGCACCTGCCAAACAGGACAAGCGCCCATTGAAAATCGTCTCGACCTCCTGGCTCTCCAGCAAGCTGTCGGCACTCAAGTGTTTGAGGGTCTGGCTGACATTGAGCGACGTTTGCACCTGTAACGCGTGCACTGTGTCACGCTCAAGGCGGGTGCGGGCATAGTCGTGACTGATGCAATAAAGCTGTACCAGCAACGCCACACCCCAATAGGCGTAGGCCACAACTACCGCCGCCGGCCAGTGCAGAAGGTCGAATAGCGCAGGGATCGCCGCAGACGTCAGCAACAATGCGAAGGTGCCGTGCAGGCAGCGATGGAATTCCTGGTCCTTCTTGAGCACCCACTCCTGCGCCCGGTTGCCCGCATGGCTGCGCAGACTCTTGCGGTGGACCACCAGCATCGCCACGAACAACCCGGCCGGCAGCGCGAATTTCAGGCTCGCAAAGCTGCCGGCAGGAAGGTGTGGATACCAGCCCCGCACGCTCCAGCAGAGGGTCATGATGAGTGCCGCGACAGCCGTCAGCCAGCCTGCACCGCTGCGCAGCCAGGGCCGTTTGCAGCCGGCTTCCAGCACCATGCCGTAGGCGGCAGGCAGCCCTAGAGTGACGACGCCGGCCAAGCCAAGGGCGAACTGCAAAACCGCGCCAATAACGCGCAGCAACTTGGCTAATAACGCCAGAGCGATGAAGAAAACGATGATTCCGACGATGACAGCCATCAACAGTCATCCGCCGGTTTCGAAAAGGATGACGGCAATAACGTGCGTCCCTGCAATGGCATAGCGCCCTCTGGTAAGGTCCTTGAAGGCGTGATTGATATCATATTGATGGCATTTGAGCCAGTGGCAGACAGGTGCAGGCCATCACCGGTACAGGCGCTGATGGCGGCAGAAGATGCTTTCTACTGGCTACGTTTACTTGTAGCCCTCAAGCCCGGCGCGCCATCAACAACACCGTGGCCGCCGTCGACAACAACCCTGCGCAGCAGCGATTGAATATTCGTTTCCCACGCGGCTCGGCAAACCAGCGGCGCATGTGCAGGCCCATATAGGCGTAGGCGCTGATGGCGACCCATTCCAGCATCAGAAACAGGGCGCCCAGCACGGCAAATTGCGGGGTGATGGGTTGGCCGGGGACCACGAATTGCGGGAGGAAGGCGGTGAAGATCAGGATGGCTTTCGGGTTGCCCGCGGCCACCAGAAACTCCTGTCGCGCCAACGCCCATAATCCTGCGTTGTTCGTGTTCTTTTCAGCCTCTGTTTGCGGGTTTGCCCGCCACAGTTGAACCGCCAGATAAAACAGATACGCCGCCCCCAGAATCTTGATCCCGTAGAACAACAGTTCCGACGTTTGCAGCACCACCGCCAACCCGGCGGAGGCGAGGGCGATCATCCCCGCAAACGCCAGCAGTCGGCCCAGACCCGCCAGGCACGAAGTGCGATAGCCGTAGCGAGTGGCGTTGCTCACGGACAACAGGTTATTCGGGCCGGGGGCCATGTTCAGGGCGAAGCAGGCGGGGAGGAAAAGGGCGAGGGTGGCGACGTCCATGGCGGCTCCGGGTTCGGTGGGCGGGGAGCGTTGAGGATAAGGGGGCTGTGGTGGTTGGGCAATCGTGTGTATTCGGTGAAGAACGCTCTGGCGCCAGGTGTGGTCGTCATGATGGGTGTTCTGAACATCACCGATGGTTCACTAAAGAAAAAGTTAACAAAGTTTGTTCGAAATAGACGATTTGCCAAGGCTGAATACGAAGGGGCAGTGCGCTCAGAGCGCCTCAGGACCCATTGAATGCGAGCCTTTGCAGATGATATGAAATCATCCTCAACCCATGAACGGACGCATTTTCCACAGGTGGAAACCGTGTATGCGTGATTATTTCCTGACGTCGTCAAGGCTTGGGTTTGGACACTGGCAACCGGATGACCTTGCGCTTCTCGACAGCGTATTTGGCGACCCTGTTGTCACGCGTTACGAAGGCGGCGACTGGTCTAGGCAACAGATAGAGGACCGTCTGCTGTTCGAGATCTCGAACTTCGACCGCTATCACATTCAATATTGGCCGGTGTTTTTAAAGGACACGGGCGAGTATGTGGGGTGCTGCGGCGTTAGGCCCCATGACCTTGCGCAGGGCGTCCTGGAGTTTGGCTGCCAGTTGCGGCGTGCGTTCTGGTCACGGCAATTGGGCCGGGAGGCTGGCGAGGCGGTCATCGCTTATGCGTTCAAGGACAAGCGCGTTCAGGCACTGTATGCGGGGCATCATCCAGACAATATTGCGTCCAGTGAGTTTTTGCGCCACTTGGGGTTTGCCCATACGCACGATGAGCTGTATGCGTTGACCGGGTTGATGGAGCCCTGCTACTTGCTGACTCGGAGCCGTTTCAGCGAGGCAGCGCTCTTTTAGCCGGAACACCGGGCTGAACTGTACGGCGCGTCCCTGCGCCGGTCTCGCTTAGAAACTGTACTTGGCCGTCACCATCATATTGCGCGGAGCGCCGTACGAATCGCCGCCATAACTCACCGAGTTGGAGATGGCCTGATAGTAACGGCGATCAAACACGTTGTTGGCGTTGAGCTGCAGGTCCAGATGTTTGCTGACCTGGTAGCCGGCCATCAGGTCGGTGACGGCGTAGCCGCCTTGCTGCAGCCGGTATTGGCTGCCATCGGCCAGGGTGAGGTCGTTGTAAATGCGGCTCTGCCAGGAGATGTTGCCGCCCACGCGCAGTTTTTCCAGCGGGCCCTGGAAGTTGTAGCGGGTGGTCAGTTTGAACAGGTGCTCGGGTGTGTCGGTGTCGAACTGTTTGTTGACGTTCTGCGGGTTGGCCGCGTCCTTGATGGTTTGGGTGCGGGCGTAGGTATAGCCCCCGCCGACTTGCCAGTTCTCGGTCAATGCGCCTTGCAGTTCAAAGTCGATACCCTGGCTGCGAATTTCGCCGGAGGCTTCCGAGCAGGAGGCCTGCGGGCAGTTTGGCACGACCACGGCCACGGCGCGGTTTTCCTGATCGACACGGAACAGCGCCACGCTCGCGTTCAGCGCGCCATTGAGGTATTCGCCCTTGATGCCCACCTCATAGTTTTTGCCGACGATGGGTTTGAGCGGGGTGCCCGAGGTGCCCTTGTCGCTTTGCGGGGTGAAGATGTCGCTGTAGCTGGCGTAGACCGAGTGGTGGTCGTCCAGCTCATAGATCAGGCCGGCGTAGCGGGTGAGGTTGCGTGTGACCTTGTAGTCACCGTCGCCATCGCGGTTGTCGTAGTCGTACCAGTCCAGGCGCCCGCCGAGGATCAGTTTCAACGGGTCGGCCAGGCTCAGGCGGGTGGTGACATAAAAGCCGTCCTGGGTGGTGACTTCACGCTGGTTGTTGGTGTGGGTGAAGTCTGGCTTGCCGGCGCTGAGCGGCCAGTTCAGGTCGTAGGGGCTGTAGTTGTGCGTGGTCATGTCGTAGATGCGCTTGCTGGCGCCGACCACCAGTTCATGGGTGCGCCCGAATGCCTGGAACGGGCCGCTGGCGAAGGCGTCCACGCCTGCCTGGTTTTCATCGTACGCCGCCTGGTAGACGGTGCGGGCCAGTGTATTGTTGACCCAGCGCGACTGGTAGGAGCCGGAGAACAAGGCGTCCTGCTCGGCGTAGTTGGCGTTGATCTGGAGGCTCCAGTCATTGGCCAGGCGCTGGCGCAGTTCGGCGAACACCGTGTTGATTTCCTGATCCTTGTTTTCCCACGTGGTGCCCGGGTTGTAGGAACGCGGCAGGTTCAAGTGATGGCCGTCCTGGCCGACCATGGAGGAGCCCCAGAAATAGTTGGTTTTGTCCTTCTGATTCGAAAAGCCGAGCGTGAGGGTCGTGTCTTCGCTCAAGTCGGCTTCGGTGACGGCATAAAACAGGCCGTGATCTTCCTCTGCCTTGTCGATGAAACTGTTGCTGTCACGGTAGGACGTCACCACCCGGCCGCGCAGCGTGCCGCTGTCGTTGAGCGGGCTGGAAGCATCGAGCTCGCCACGGTAGTCATCCCAACTGCCGGCGGCGCCGGTGAGGGTGACGCTCTGTTCGTCCAGTGGCCGTTTGCGAATCATGTTGATGGCGGCTGACGGGTTGCCCGCGCCGGTGACCAGGCCGGTGGCGCCGCGAACGATTTCGACGCGATCGAACATCGCCAGGTTCGGCTGCGCACCGACTGAAGCACCGTTATAGCCGGTCGGAATGCCGTCATACATCAGGTTGTCGATGTCGAAACCGCGCGAGGTGTAGGACTGCCGTCCAGGGCCGCTGGAAAAATTCAGGAACAGGCCGGGCGTGGCCTTGACCACGTCGTTGATGCTGGTCATGGTCTGGTCGTCCATACGCTGGCGCGTAATGACGGTGACGGCCTGTGGGGTTTCACGCAGGGTGAGCGGCAACTTGGTGGCGGTCGACATTGAGCCGGTGGTGTAGGAGTCGGAGCCTTCGGTGGTGCTGCCCAACAGTTGACGAGTGGTGATTTCAGTGGCGCCCAGTTCCACCGTCGCGGGCCGGGAATTGTCCGGCGTGGCGGTGCTGTCGTCGGCAAAGGCGGGTGCCAGAGTGGCCATGCAGATAGCCATGGCCAGAACATCGCGAGAAGGTTTGAAAGCGCGCAGCGGGGTGGAGAAGGCGGGCATGACGGGTCCTGTATTGATAGTGATTATACGAATCATTATCAACAAGTATCCCAGATTTTACCTGCCGAAACAGCTGCGCGTTTAAGCGCAGTCTGTTTTTGCCAGCTTCGGCACGCCCGGAAGGGCTCAGTATTTGCCCAGGTTGTTCTTCCAGGGCAGGTACTCGACCCCGATCAGGCGTGTGGCGATTCCGTCTTTATTTGTACTGAATCCTGGCATCTTCAGCAGATTGAGCTGCAAGCATTCAGCGGTGAGCTGTTTTTGTAACTGTGGATCCGGATGAAAACGCTCAGGGCGGGAATAGTTTTTTTCAAGCGACACATCGCACCCGATAACGTTGCCCTGCGCATCGGCGGTGAGCTCAAAGCGCGCAATGCCGAACGCATTGAGCGAATGTTTGGCAACCAGCGTGTCCCAGAAAAAACGCCGTTCGGCTGCTTTGCGTTGATCCCTCAGTTCGTATTCACGCACGGGCAGGGTAGGGCCGGTCGCAATCAGCGGGGCGATGATTTCCAGGCTGCCGTCAGCCGGGTTTTGAAGCCCCACGGGGACCGGCTCCCAGGTACTGCTCCAGCACACATCGGTCACAAGATGCGCAAGGTCGGCAGAGGTGTTGGCGTCTGTGGTTTTTGCCTCACAGGCCAATACGTCGCCCTGGCGGTCAAGCTTCATGGATAACCTGACATTACCTTGCAACTCGGCGCCGTTTTCGCGGTACACGCTGTGGGCCAACGTATTCCTCAGCACCCGGATGTATCGCCGTTCCTCTATCCGTTGGATTTCTTCCGGGGAAAGCAGCATCGGTGCAGACTGGCCTCCACTATCGATCCAGGCATCCATCCGTTGCTCGGGGGTCAATCGGTGACAGCCCGTGAACATCGCCAGAACGGCCAGCGAAGCTATCGCTGAAAGTGCTCGACGACCTGGTTGTAATGTGTGTGGAATGGCAGACACCCGTGCGATCCTTGCAGAATTAAAGGTGGCATTTTGCCTTGATCGGCCGGTTAATGTACGCAAAATATTTCGAATCGCCGCGCGGATGATCTTGCCGCCGTGATGAATGGCGCGAGCATTCGCGCGCCGATTTCCCACACTGTCGTTCCACTGTTTTTGTGAGGTATGAGCATGCGAGTCACTGTGGTAGGTGCCGGGGCCATTGGCGGGTTTCTGGCGTGCAAGTTGTTTGCCGCCGGTCATGAGGTGAGTGTGGTCGCTCGCGGCGCTACGCTGGATGCGATCCGTGACAAGGGCTTGCACCTGCACTCAGGCGATGATCTTTTGACTGCCCGCCTGCAGGCGACCGACAAGCCCGAAGAACTGGGGGTTCAAGACCTGGTGATCTTCGCCGTCAAGGCGCCAGCGTTACCTGCGGTCGTGACCCAAGCCAAAGCGCTGATCGGCCCGGATACCGTGGTGGTTCCCGCCATCAACGGCTTGCCGTGGTGGTACTTTCTGCAGACCACAGATGCCTTGGCGGGCCTGCGTCTGGAGGCGGTCGACCCGGGTGGCGTGATAGAGCAGGGCCTGCCTTGCGATGCAATTATCGGCTGTGTGGTTTTTCCTTCCTGCACGGCACTCAGCCCCGGTGTCATCCGGCACATGTCCGGAAGCCGACTGGTTTTCGGCGAACCCGCCGGCGGCCTGAGCCCGCGCGCCGAAGCCATTGCCAAAGTGTTTCACGACGCAGGCTTTGATGCCCACGCCCATGAAAACGTGCGTGAACAAATCTGGCTGAAGCTCTTGGGCAATGCCTGCTTCAACCCGGTCAGCCTGCTGGTGGGCGGCACCACTGATGAGTTGATTGACGACCCCTTTGTGCATGCCCTGTGCGTAGAGATGATGGAGGAGGTGCTCGAATTGGGCAGGCGACTCGGCATTTCGCCCGAGATCGATCCTGCGCAACGGATTGCCATCACCCGTAAGCTTGGCAAGGTGAAGACCTCGATGCTGCAAGACATTGAAGGCCACAAGCCGGTCGAAATCGAAGCCATTCTGGGCGCGCTTGTTGCCGTAGCGGATAAGGCCGGCGCGCCCCTGCCTCGCACGCGCACCGTATACGCCCTGGCACGCATGCGCGCCAAAATCCTCGGCCTGCTGCCAGGCTGACAGGCCCGGGGAATATTTCCACCTTGCGAAACGTTTACTGACTCAGAGCCTTCCTCACATCCCTCGAGAGTCTGTTCAATGAGCAATGGTCAGAACCAGGCGTTCCGTACAAGCCCTGAAAAATACCTCACCGACAATGTGCTGATGACAGGCTTTCTGACGCGGCTCGCACCGCCGCCGCCGTATTTATCCGAGGGCGGGATTTTCAGTTTTGACCTGGTGCGCTCGGGCTCAATATGGTCCTTTCGAAATGAGCCGATCAAGATTGAGAACGCTGGCGCCATCGAGTTTGTCGGCGGTGAAGCGCCGATTACCGGTCGATGGCTGCCGCAGGGCGGAAATATCATGATGCCACTGCGGCCCCGGCCCATCGGCGTGCCGGACGGGCTGATGTTCACCGCGGAATTGAGCGGCTGCACCCTGGTGATTGATTCCACCCCGCAGGGCTTGCGCCTTTACCACGTGCAGCCCGGGCGCCTGACCCAGGAGTACCAGAACCTGCGTGGCGCCGGCGACACGCAGCGATTGATCATCACTGAGTTGGACTATGACTCGAACAACTACAACGCCAATGTCCTGATGTACAACCACGAAGGCAACTGGCGCGTAGCGGTTCAACGCTGGACCGGAGCCTATATCGGCCAATTGGCCGGCCCGTACATCGACCGCTACAAAATGCACGATGTGACGTTCAGGGACGTGTGAAACCTAAGGGTGAAACCTGCGCCCCAACGCATCCAGGCGGACCGCAATCGGTGGCAACTGCTCACTGCTGCGCGCCAGGGTTTCCACATCGTCTGCGGTGCTTTGCGCAATGCTCTGCACCGCCTGCAAGCGCCCGACAATTTCCAGGTTCGCGCTGGACTGCTCGCGCGTGGTGGTGACAATTCGGCCATTGAGCTGATCGATGTGCGCAATGTCGGCGCCCACTGCCTGCAACATCTCGACCGCCAGTTGACTGTCTTGCACGCAGCGCTCCACGCCTTGCTGGCTGTCGTGCATGGCTTCCACGGCCTGACGGCTGCCTTGCTGCAAGCCTTGGATGATCTGTTTGATTTCCTGGGTCGACACCGCCGTGCGTTGGGCCAGGCTGCGCACCTCATCGGCGACCACGGCAAAGCCACGGCCCTGTTCCCCGGCCCGCGCCGCTTCGATGGCGGCATTGAGCGCGAGCAGGTTGGTCTGGTTGGCGATGCTGCTGATCACCTCAAGCACCGAGCCGATTTGCTCGGCCTGTACAGCCAGGCCCTGTACGGTCTGGTTGGTGCCATTGATGCGAGAGGCCAACTGGGTGATTTCCAGCTGGGCGCGGCCAACGCTTTCCTGGCCTCGCACGATTTGTGCGCTGGCCTTGCCGGCGTGCTCCACCGCTTCTTCAACGTGCAGGGTGATGTGGCCCATGGCGTCGTCCATGCGCTGCATCGAGCCGGTCATCTGAGTAATTTCTGCCAGCTGATGGCGGGCACCGGTTTCAAGGGTGCCGCTGGCACTTGCCAGTGCCTGGCCCAGTTGGCCAAGCCCCTGGGAGTCGCGGGCAACGCCGTCGATCAAGAGGGTGATCTGTCCCAGGAAATGGTCGAAGCGCGTGGCCAGGGACACGTGCGCCTTGTCTTTGCCTTTGGCGGTTTCCACGGTGAACTGCGACGTCACCGCCAGCATCTTCTCAAGCATTTCCTGGCTTTCGACCGCTTCGCGCTGGCTATGAATGGCCAGATACAACAGCGCGACCGTCTCCATCACCACGTAGAACGCGTGAACAAACACCATGCTCCAGCCACCGTGATGGTCCATCACAAACACCGGAAAGCCTTCGTGTTGCAGGGCATGAAACACCACATGGTGTACGGCAATGGTCGCCGCAGCCACCAGAATAGGCAGCCAGTCGCGATAAAACGTCAGCACCGCCAACAGCGCGAAAATGCCAAAGTGCGATTCGATCACGCCCTGCGCCTGGTTGATGTGCAGCGCCGCCATCACCATCAAGCCGGCGCCGAGCACGCAACGCATCAAACGCGTGCCGCCCCAGGCGCGGTACAGTGCCGTGAGCAACACGGCGGTGCCGCCACCGACGACCACCGCCTGAATCAGCGTGTCGTGCCAGAACGCCAGGCCCAGTGAGAACCCGAACATCAGCCAGATCAACGCCAGCATGATGCGGTCGGCCTTGCGGTAGTGCTCCAGAAAACGCGTGCGGACGGGCATTTATGCTTACTCCTTGTAGTCGAGCCAGGATCAAGGCATACAACGTGCCACCGTCCGGGCTGGCAATAGCATATCGGCATCATTGAGGGCGACTTGAGGCCTTGCCAAGCATTCCGGCGTCGCGTGTTCGGATACGACGGCGTCCTACTGTGGGAGCTGGCTTGCCTGCAATAGCGGTGTATCAGTCCTGGAATTGGGTGACTGACACTCCGCATTCGCGGGCAAGCCCGCTCCCACAGGTGTAATTCACAGATGATCCGCGTCAATCACCGCCTGGGCGAACGCCTCAGGCGCCTCTTGCGGCAAGTTATGGCCAATACCTCCGCTGACCAGGCGGAAGGCATACTTGCCGGTGAAACGTTTGGCATAGTCCTCAGGCTGAGGGTGGGGCGCACCGTTCGCGTCGCCTTCCAGCGTAATGGTCGGCACGCCGATGGCAGGCGCTTGCGCCAGCGCTTGCTCGAGCGCCGCATACCTTGCTTCGCCTTGTACCAGGCCCAGGCGCCAGCGGTAGTTGAAGACGGTGATGGCGACGTGGTCGGGGTTCTCCAGGCCCTTGGCGCTGCGCGCGAACGTGGCGTCGTCGAACGCCCATTTCGGCGAGGCGGTTTGCCAGATCAGTTTGGCAAAATCGCGGGTGTTGTTCTGGTAGCCGGCGGCGCCGCGGTCAGTGGCGAAGTAAAATTGGTACCACCACTGCAATTCAGCTTTGGGCGGCAACGGATTTTTGCCCGCCGCCTGGTTGCCGATCAAATAACCGCTGACCGACACCAGCGCTTTTACCCGCTGCGGCCATAGCGCCGAGACAATATCCGCCGAGCGTGCGCCCCAGTCGTAACCACCGAGTACCGCTTGCTGGATGTTCAGTGCGTCCATAAAGTCGATCACATCCTGGGCCAGCGCCGCAGGCTCGCCATTGCGCAGGGTTTTATCCGACAGAAAACGCGTATCGCCATAGCCGCGTGCATACGGAATCAACACGCGGTAGCCCTTGGCAGCCAATAGGGGCGCCACGTTGGCGTAGCTGTCGATGTCGTAAGGCCAGCCGTGCAGCAGAATGACCACCTGACCCTTGGCCGGGCCGACCTCGGCATACGCCACATCAAGGAGGCCGGCCTTCACGTGCTTGAGTGCACCGAGTGCGGAGTGGCTGGCGACACTCGGGATATTGATGTCCGGCATCTCGGCACTGGCAGCGCCAATCACACCGAACTGCAGCAGCGCAAAGGCCAGAAAAGTGGAGCGGCGAGTCAACGGGGTGTGCATGGCGAGCCTCCTGGGGCTTGATGGGTGCCGGGCACACAGTTGAACGCTGCGGTGTATCGGAAGTATTTCAGCCAAGGCTACGGGTTAAACGTTATGTATCGCAGTGGCCGCTGTACACACTGCGATACATCAAGCGTGGGCGGCTACGAAAACACGATTTCGTAAGGCTCGCGCATCCGCTCCAGCAACTCCTGGGCAAGCATCGGGGCCAGCCCGATTTCCGGGTCACCGACCAATTGGCTGGCGTACGCATGGGTGGCGTGCAGCTTGCGCGCCACGCTCCAGGTGTCCAGGCGCACTTTGCGTGCGCGCTGCCACGGAATCACCGCGCCTTCGCGTACCGGCCAGTGCCAGGCCCAGATGGGCAACTCATACAGCCGCGCACTCATCAGGGTGCACGCCTTGGCGCTGGCACGGCCGACGGCATCGTGGTCGGGGTTGCCGTCGTTGCGCCAGGTGGTGAACACCACGTCGCCGGGTTGCAGGTAACGCGCGATAAATTGGCTCATGGGCTGCTCGCTGGCCGCCAGTGCATCGTCGCGAAACCCCCCGCGAATCCACTTCAGGCTGTGCAATGGCATGCCCAGGCGGCGCAAGGCCTCGGCGCTTTCCTGGGGCCGAATGACACTCAGGCGGCTCGCCGGCCAAGTGTGGGAGCCGGGATGACTGGCGCTGCCATCGGTGATGGAAATCAACAGCAGCGGGTGTTCCAGGGTGCTGAGTATCTGCAGCAGCCCGCCGCAGGCCAGCACCTCATCGCCTGGATGAGGCGCAATCACCACCACACGTGCGCCCGAGGGCACCAGTGATGAAGGGGTAATGGCGGGGATTTGCGCCAACTGCGGCGCACTGTTCCAGATTTGCGCGGGGCCGCGACGGCCCTCGCCTAAGGAGGCAGGTTTCATGGGTGTCACATCCTTGTCATCGATACTGGGTCGTGCCCCGTTAACGGGACGACTCTTATTAATCACCACAGACTCCGCTGCGGTGAGGTGCGGCACTCCAACCCTGGAGTGCCAGCAAGGCCCTGTCAGCATAGACAAGGATTCACTGCTCTAACATCTCGAAACTTGGATTTTTTCAGATGGCCTGCATCAGGCTCTTCAAATAGTCGCCAAAACCGCCTTCGGCACGGCAATCGAGGCGGGCGCTGGTGATCACTTGCGGCGTGTGGCTCCAGGCGATGGAGGCGCCGCAGCGCTCGAGGTCGCGTACCAGCTGCACGTCTTCGTGACAGGCCAGCGGCTCGAACCCACCGGCTTGCACGTAAGCGCCGGCGCTGACGCCCAGATTGGCACCGTGAACATGCCGATGGCCGTCGCGGGCCTCATACGCCTGGTTGTAGCGGATCTGCGCGGCCGAGTCGAAACCCTCGCTCCAGGCATCCACCGTCACTGTGCCGCAGACCGCGTCGACCCCCAGTGCCAGTTGCGCCACCAGCCAGTCGGGGGCGACGCGGCTGTCAGCGTCGGTGCAGGAAATCCAGCGCGCGCCCTGGTTCAACAAGTGCCGCGCGCCCACGCCGCGCACGTGCCCGACATTACGCGCCTGCACGTGCAGGCTTTGCACCGGGTACGCCTGGGCAATCGCCTTACTGCCATCGCTGCAACTGTCGAGCACTGCCAGGATCACGACCTCTTCGCCGAGCAGTCCCGGGTGGCTAGCGGCAATCATGGCGGCTTTCAGGCAGTCGCCCAGCAACGCTTCTTCGTTATGCACGGGGATCAGAATGCCGATCATCGCAAGCCCTCGTGGCGTGCGACCGACGTCGCGTCGCGGCTCCACAGGTCGAGCAGGAAATCACTTTCGTGGTGCTGCGCGACGGGGGTCATACCCAGCCGCTGTTGCAGCAGGGCATGCACCTGTTCAGCTGTTTGTGGGCAACCTTCAATGGGCGGGCGCCAATGACAGGCAAGCAGTTGGCCGTCGGCGGTCAACGAGGCGAGGGCGCGGTCGATCAAAAGCGTCAAGTCATCGGCGTCGAGGTAATAACACAGCTCACTCAGCACGATGAGGTCAAAAGGGCCGGCGGGCCATTGTTCCGGCAATCGACTGTGCTGCACCTGCGCGTGGGCGAACCCCAGCAAGCGGGTTTGCGCCAGGGCGACGGCGGCAGTTGCCGTGTCACAGCACAGCAAGCGATCACACCGAGGCGCCAGTTCAGCGCTCAGTTCGCCGTTGGCACAGCCGGGCTCGAATACCGACGCGTAGCGCGGACGAGTCAGCACCGCGAGCGTCAAGGCGCGCTTGCGACGCTCGTACCAGCGTTGACGGAAGGCCCACGGGTCGTCGTTTCCGGCGAACAGTTGATCGAAATAGGGGGTGGCAACGCTCATACAAACACCACTTCAAAGGGTTGCAGCAGCCGTTCCACCACATACGGCGCCAGTACCGGCGGCAGGCCGATCTGCGGGTCGCCTTCCAACTGGCTGGCGAACGCATGAATAGCGTGACGTTTGCGCGCCACAGCCTCGGGTGTCAGGGGAATTTTGCGCGCACGGTGCCACGGCACCTGGCTGTCTTCGGGGGTTGCCCAATGCCAGGTCCACACCGGCAGTTCGTAGACAGTGGCACCCGCTGCGTGCGCCGCCTTGGCGCTGGCACGGCCGACCGCTTCATGGTCGCAATGCCCGTCTTCGCGCCACGTGGTGAACAACACATCATTGGGTTTGAGATGACGCTGGATAAACGCCGCCAGTTCGTCTTCCCGTGCCGCCACGTTGCTGTCGGAAAAACCCGCCCGCAGCCATTTCAGACTGTGCAGCGGCAAGCCCAGGCGGTGCAGGGCCTGGGCCGACTCCTGCGGGCGCACCACACTCAAACGCTCCACCGGCCAACGCCTCGAGCCCGGATGGCTGGCACTGCCATCGGTCACGGAAATCAGCTGGATCGGCCGACCCAGTGCTGCCAAGCCCTGCAACAAGCCGCCGCAGCCGAGCACTTCATCGTCCGGATGCGGCGCAATGATCACGGCGCGATGGCCTTCAGGCACCAATTGCTCGACGCTGATCTGCGGCAACTCGGCCATATGCGCCGAGGCCTGCCACTGATGCAACGGCGTGCCTTGGCCGACAATCGGATTGGGTTTCATAGTTGCCACCTCCCTGTGGGTTCACCGGCCACCTGTTCGCCCAAGGCGGCCAGGTCGCGTTCGGCATGGCTTTGGCGCACATACACCGGCAAGTCCGCCATCAATTGGGCGAAGTGCGGGTCCTTGCAATAAGGCCCTGCGCCGAGTGCCCGCCCGACATGGTGGATCACCTGTTCGACGGTATCTTCGATGCATGCACGCGCCTGCTGGGCGATCTGGCGGGCGTCGGCCGACGGCTCGCGGTCAATTTGATCGGCACTGTCACGCAGCACACAGGCGGCGCTGTTCAACACACTGTCCACCGCACCCAAGTGCGCCAGCGCATGGGGTTCGGGGCGTTTGCTGCACTGCTCACGCAAGGCTTCCGCCAGGCGCTGCGCTGCGCCATACCAGCACGCGGCGATACCGATTCCGCCTTGCCAGAAACCCGGGCGGGCGAGGTAATCACCTGGCCCGCCAATGGCGATGCCGCGGGCCTCATTGAAGATCACTTCGACACTGCCGGTGGCCGCCATGCCCACGGCATTCCAGCCCTCATCGGTCACACGGATACCCGGCTGGTCCATCGCCACGGCGACCAATTGCTGGCGATCATCTTCATCCCACGCCGTCAGCAGCCCATGGCTGACCACTGCGGCCCCGGAACACCAGGCTTTGCGCCCATCAACGATCAGCCACTGCCCGTCGCGACGCACGCGCACCTTCGCCGTCGGCGGCTCGGCGGCCCACATGCCCCACGTACTGCCCAAAGGCGGCAAAGGGCTGTCGAGTTCGGCGATGATCGCCAACGCATCAGTGTGCCCCTCAAACAACTTGCACAGACGCAAGTCATGCCCGGCCACCTGCGCCAGGCGGCTGAAGCGCGCCAATGTCTGGCCGCTGCCGGGCAATGGCAGTTGGTCCAGGCCTTCCTCCTGAAGTGCCTTCAGGGCATCGCCCAGGGCTTGCGTGTCCGCATAGCCCCGGTAGCCTTGAAGGAATCCGTGCAGGGCCATGTCACACCTCGTCGTCGCGCTGCAATTCGAACAGCAACAGCGAGCGGCCGGTGACGGCGTACTCGTGGTCGAAATCAAAGCGTTCCTGGCCACGTACCGCTGGCGCATTGGTGTCGAGCATGCAAGTCCAGAACTCACCTTCCGGTACCGGTGGCAGGCGGAAATTGACCATGTCGTGGTGGGCGTTGACCACCAGCAACAACGTTGCGTCGGCACCGGCACGGCGAATCCCGGTCTCCTGGGCGCGGCCATCCATCAACATGCCCAGGCAGCGACCGTGGCTGTCTTGCCACTGCTCGGTGCTCATTTCGTTGCCATCCGGCGCCAGCCAGGTGACGTCCTTGACGCCGATGTCTTCGTTGTAGTCGCCGACCAGGAAGCGTCCACGGCGCAGGATCGGGTACGCCAGGCGCAGCTTGATCAAGCGTTTTACAAACTTGAGCAGCGCCTTGCCATCGTCGTCCAGGTCCCAGTTGACCCAGCCGATTTCGCTGTCCTGGCAATACGCATTGTTATTACCGTGCTGGGTGCGCGCGAATTCGTCACCGGCCACCAGCATCGGCGTGCCTTGGGACAGCAGCAGGGTGGCGAAAAAATTGCGCATCTGGCGCAGGCGCAGGGCGTTGATTTCCGGGTCGTCGGTGGGGCCTTCAACGCCATGGTTCCAGGACAGGTTATTGTTGCTGCCGTCCTGGTTGTTCTCATCGTTGGCTTCGTTGTGCTTGTCGTTGTACGACACCAAGTCGTGCAGGGTGAAGCCGTCGTGAGCAGTGATGAAGTTCACCGAGCTGTATGGCCGGCGTCCCCGGTGGTTGAACATCTCGCCCGAAGCGGTCATGCGCGCGGCAAAGTCAGCCAGTTGGCCGTCGTCGCCTTTCCAGAAGGCGCGCACGGTGTCGCGGAAGCGGTCGTTCCATTCCACCCAGCCCGGCGGGAATTTACCCACTTGGTAGCCGCCGGGGCCGCAGTCCCACGGCTCGGCAATCATCTTCAACTGGCGCAGCACCGGGTCTTGGCGGCACGCCACGAGGAAGCTGTGGCGCTCGTCGAAACCGTCGCGGTAGCGGCCCAGAATCGTCGCCAGGTCAAAGCGGAAACCGTCCACGTGCATCTCGGTGGCCCAGTAACGCAGGGAGTCGGTGACCATCTGCAACACGCAAGGGTGGCTCAGGTCCAGGGTATTGCCGGTGCCGGAGTCGTTGATGTAGAAGCGCTTGTCGTCGGGCATCAACCGGTAGTACGAGGCGTTGTCGATACCGCGCATCGACAGGGTCGGGCCGCGCTCGTTGCCTTCGGCGGTGTGGTTGTAGACCACGTCCAGAATCACTTCCAGCTTGGCTTCGTGCAGGTGCGCGACCATTTCCTTGAACTCGGCGATCTTGCCGCTGGCCAGGTAGCGCGGGTCGGGGGCGAAAAACGCGATGCTGTTGTAGCCCCAGTAGTTGGTCATGCCTTTTTGCAGCAGGTGCTGGTCATTGACGAAGGCGTGCACCGGCAACAGCTCCACGGACGACACACCCAACTGGCGAATGTGCTTGAGCACATCATCTTCCATTAACCCGGCGCAGGTGCCGCGTACCGATTCACCCACCGAAGGGTGACGCATGCTGATGCCGCGCAAATGGGTTTCATAGATGATCGTGCGATCCCACGGCACCCGCACCGGCTGGTCGTTGCCCCAGGTGTGGGCCGGGTCGATGACTTTGCACTTGGGCACGAATGGTGCGCTGTCGCGCTCGTCGAAGCTGAGGTCGTCGTCGGGGTGGCCGATGGTGTAGCCGAACAGCGCCTCGGACCATTTCAGTTCGCCCACCAGCTGTTTGGCGTAGGGGTCGATCAGCAATTTGTTGTGGTTGAAGCGGTGGCCGTTGGCCGGGTCATACGCACCATACACGCGGTAGCCGTAAATCAGCCCGGGATGGGCGTCGGGCAGGTAGCCGTGGAAGGTTTCGTCGGTGTATTCGGGCAGTTCGATACGCTCCAGCTCCACTTCGCCGGAATCGTCGAACAGGCACAGCTCGACCTTAGTGGCATTGGCGGAGAACAACGCGAAGTTGACGCCCAGGCCGTCCCAGGTCGCGCCGAGGGGGAAGGGCAAACCTTCACGAATCCGCGACGGCTCGTTTTCCGGCGTCGGTTGGCTTTTATCGGGTTTGCTCATTGTTGAATTGCTCCTGCAAGGGGTCTTTTTTCAGGCCGAACGCGGCCGTGCTGGCTGTGTGCCAGGTCGTTATTCAGATCGGAGTGCGGTCCCTTGTGGGAGCGGGCTTGCTCGCGAATGCGGAGTGTCAGGCAACAGCAATGTTGTGTGTGCCGACGCCTTCGCGAGCAAGCCCGCTCCCACAGGGGGGAAGATGTTTAGCCCGCTGGCTTGGGCGGCGCCTTGGGCTTTTTCGGCGCCGCAGGTTTCGCGGCGGCAGGCTTGGCTTTGGGAGGCGGCTTAGGCGCGGTTTTCGGCTTGGCCGCAGGCTTTGGCTTGCTCGGCGTCAGCGCTTCCGCTTCCGCCAGCTTGCGTGCCATCTCCCAGTGGCGCGCGTCTTCGCCCTGGGGTTTACCTTCCGATTCCCAGATCTGATGCGCCAATTCGCGGATACGTTTGTCTTCAGTACTCATCACAATATTCCTCGCAGAAAATTTCAGCTTTCTTGATCATCAGGATTGATATTGATAAAGACATTGACCGGGAAATCCCCCAGGGCAGTGCTGATCAGCAGCTCCTTGTCTGGTGTGACTGCGCCTGTGTGAAAAAGTCCCTTCCAGTTTTGTGTTGTGGCGGCGAACGGTAATTTCACCCGCGTATCGCCCCAAACCTGCGCATTGATGTGAGGCAACACACCGTTTTCCAGCAGGCGATGGGACCACCGGGGTACCACCACCAGCAGGTGTGCGCCGTTGTGTTCGCGACTGAATGCGACGACGTGATCAGCGTGTTTGCCCGTGACGTGCAGCGGTGTGTAACGGCCGCTGCGAAACAGTTCGGGGTCGACCGTTCGCAGCGCCAACACTTGGGCAATCATCGCTTGTTTGATACGCCCGTCGCGCCAGTTCAACAACAGTTCATCGATGTCCGGCGGGGTTTCCAGCGCCTGTTGCCGTGCGCTGAAATCCACCGGGCGGCGGTTGTCCGGGTCCACCAGGCTGAAGTCCCAGAACTCAGCGCCCTGGTACAGGTCCGGTACACCCGGCACTGTGATTCGAAGCAAGGATTGCGCCAGCCCGTTCAAGGCCCCAGCCGGCGCGATGGCCTGGGCGGCGTCAGCAATGGCTGTACGCAACGCGAGGCCCTCATCGCTGAGTATCAGCCGCGAGAGGAACGCTTCGACGCCTTGTTCATAGGCCTCGTTGGGCGCGCTCCAGCTGCTCTGCAATTTGGCTTCGCGCAGGGCTTTCTGCTGCCACTGCCACAGGCGTTCCTGATAACCCTCCAGGTTCGAGTCGAGCGGCCAGCTACCGAGCAATGCCTGGTACAGAATCAGCTCATCGCCCGCCGACGGGCTGTTGGCATCGGTGCGCAAAGGCGCGGCGAGGCTGCGCCAGTGCTCAACCTGCTCGGCGTACCACGGCGCGCATTCGCTGAGCACCGCCAAGCGTGCGCGGCTGTCTTCGCCGCGTTTGTGGTCGTGGGTGGCGGTGGCCAGCAGGTTGTCCGGGAAGGTCTGCAAGCGGTGCGCGTTTATCGCGTGAAATTCGGCCACCGGCGCACTGAACTGCTCGGTGCTGAAGCCCACGTCATTGCGCGACAGCAGCACCGCCGAGCGATAGAACGCGGTGTCCTCCACGGCCTTGGCGGCGGCGGGTGAAGTCAACTGCTGAAAGCGCACGCAGGCATGCTTGAGGATCTTGCGTTCACGGCCCACCGGGCGGTTGCGCCAGGGCTCGCCCCCGAGGGATTTTGCAAGGTGCTCGAGCACCGGCCAGTCGCCTTCACCCAGGGTGCTGCGCGCACCTTCCATGGCCTGCTGAAAGAACACATCGTCGGCCGCGCTACGGCCACGGGCGCTGATATAGGTGCGGTACACCGGGAAATGCACGATCAGTTCCTGCAACGCGCGGCGGATCGCGCCCAGGGTCAGGTCGCGGGTCATCACATCGTCGCGGGCCACTTGCAGCAGGGCCTGCGCCACGCTTTCAAAATCGCCGCCGAGTGAGCCGTTGAGGATTTGCTGGCGCGCCAGTCGGGCTTCTTCGATAAACGCCGAAGGCCGCTCACTGTGCTGCGTCCACAATTGGGCCAAGGGCGCAAAGCCCGCCGGAGCGTGTTGCAGCAGCGACAGCTGATTCATGAATTCATAGCCGGTGGTGCCGTCCACCTGCCAGTCTTCGCGCAGGGTTTCACCTTCGCCGAGGATTTTTTCGACGAAGATCGGCAAGTGCCGTGCAGGCGAGAGTGAATCCACCCGGCGTCGCAGCTTGCGGCAGTAACCGCGCGGGTCGGCGAGGCCGTCGATATGGTCGATGCGCAGGCCGTCGACCAACCCTTCGCTGATCAGCTCGAAAATCTTGCCATGGGTGGCTTCAAACACGGCGGTACGCTCAACCCGCAAGCCGCCCAGTTCGTTGACGTCGAAGAAGCGCCGCCAGTTGATATCGTCCGCCGCCGTGCGCCAGCTGGCGAGGCGATACGTCTGTTGCTCCAGCAAGTGGTGCAGGCGCTTGAAACCTTCGGGCTGGCGGCCGTCGAACTCGGCCAGGCGCTGTTCGATGGCCGGCAACACTTCAGTGGCCCTTTCGGCCAGCGCGTGTTTCAGCCAGCCGGCTTCGGCATGGGCGTCATCCTGATAGGAGAGCGCGGTAAAGCGGTCCGCCAAGGGTTTGAGCAGTTCATCAGTGCCCAGAATGGCCGCGTAATCCCGAGGGCAGATGGGGAAGCGATGTTCGTAATGCTCCACATAAAACGCGCCGTGGGCCGCGTAGAACTTCAGGGTAAGGGTGCCGGTTTGCAGGGCCTCGCCGTAATCGCTGCCCAGAAATGGCATCAATAACTGGCCTTTGAGCAGCGGGTCGGGCGAGTGCCACTGAATGTCGAAAAATTCGCTGTAGGGGCTCAAACGCCCCCATTCCAGCAGGTCCAGCCACCACGGGTTATCCGCGCCACCGACTGCCATATGGTTGGAGACGATATCGAGGATCAGCCCCATCTGATGTTCGCGCAGCGCCGCGACCAGGCGGCGCAACGCCGGTTCGCCGCCGAGTTCGGGGTTTACCGTGGTCGGGTCCACCACGTCATAGCCGTGCATGGAGCCGGCGCGAGCGCTGAGCAAAGGGGAGGCATACACATGGCTGATGCCTAGCCGGGCGAAATACGGCACCAGTGGCACCGCATCGTCCAGGGTGAAACCTTTATGGAATTGCAGGCGCTGGGTAGCGCGCAGGGGAACAGCTTTCATCGGTCACGCTCATGGGCTTGGTTGCGCGCGACGGCCAGCAATTCGAGGCGGCGGGCGGCGTTGTCATTGTCAAGCAGGCTCGCGGCCTCGCCCGGCAGGCGACGGCGCCAGTTGGGATGGGTATCGGTGGTGCCGGGCAGGTTGGCTTGCTCCTCGATGCCCAGCGCATCTTCCAGCGGCAGCAACACCAGCGGCGCACGGGTGTGGCCGAGGTAACGCACGCTGGCGTCGATCATGTGGTCGGTGTCGTTGCGGATCTCATCGACAAAGTTCTGCGGGTCCTGGCTCAAGGCCTGACGCAGCGCCTGACGTTCGCGCAGACGGTGCTCGCTCCATTGCTCCACGGTGGGCGCGTCGATCAGGCCGAGCTGAATGTTCCACTCGATATCCCGGCTGTGCCACCAGCCATTGAGAGTGGGCAGGTCATGGGTGCTGGTGGTCGCCAGGGCATTGTCCGGCCAATCGAGGATCGGCTTGAACTGGCCGTCGTGACCTTGCTCGAACAGCAGCACGCGCATGCCCAGAATCGAACGGCCGATAAGTTTTTCGCGCAGGCCATCGGGCACTGTGCCCAGGTCTTCGCCGAGCACGATGGCTTGATGACGATGGGATTCCAACGCCAGCAGGCGCAGCATGTCGTCCACCGGGTAATACAGGTACGCGCCTTCGCGGGGCGAGGCATCCATGGGGATCACCCACAAACGTTGCAGGCCCATCACATGGTCGATGCGCAGGCCACCGGCGTGGGCGAAGTTGGCGCGCAGCATCTCGATAAATGCACGAAAGCCATGACGTTTGAGGCCTTCGGGGGAAAACGCGGAAATCCCCCAGCCCTGGCCCGCACGGTTGAGAATGTCCGGCGGCGCGCCCACGGTGAGGTCGGCGAGCAGTTCATCCTGGCGGCTCCAGGCCTGGCTGCCACCGCCGTCGGCGCCGACGGCCAGATCGGCGATCAAACCGACGCCCATGCCGCTGCCCTTGGCGGCCTGTTGCGCACGGGCAAGGCTGCGTGCGATCAGCCATTGGCTGAAGGCGAAGTAACCGATTTCGTCGCGGTGCTGTTCGGCGAACTCCGTCAGCGCCGGGCTTTGCGGGTTGCGCCACGCCTCGGGCCAATGCCGCCAGTCAAGGTCCTCGCCAGCGGCCGCGCGCACCGTTTGCACGGCTTCGAAACGGCAATGGTTTTCCAGCGCTTCGCCACCGGCCTGACGGAAGCTCAGGAAGTCGGCGTGTTGCGGATGCCCACCGTGGCGGAAGTCTTCATACAGGGCGCGCAGCAGGCGTTGCTTGGCCTTGGCGGCGGCTGGCCAGTCGATCAGGGTCAGTTGCTCCAGCGTATGCAGTTCATCCTCAATACCCGCGGCTTCGATGGCGTTGCGCACCTCGCGCTCGCCAAGAATGCAGCCCGGCGAGGCGTACAAGCTGTTGAGGAACAGACGGCTGGACGGCGAATACGGGCTGTAGCGCTCGGGGTCGGCGCTGAACATCGCGTGCATCGGGCTGATGGCCACGGCGTCGGCGCCGCGCTCGGCCGCAGAACGAACCAGGTGCTCGAGCGCCAGGGTGTCACCGAAACCGCCGTCACCGAGGCGGCGCAGCGCATACAGTTGCGCGCTCAGGCCCCAGGCGCGGGCGGTTTGGGTGTCGACCGCTTCGGCCACGCTGTAGCAGTGAGTGGGGGCTACGGCCAGGGTGAAAGTCTGGTCGGCGATATGCACCTGGTGATAGCCAAGGGCGATCACGCCGGGTAACACAGCGCTGCCGTCGAGGCGCAGCTCCAGGGTTTCGCCGCCTTCCAGACTGACCCGACACAGCGTGTCGGGCTCGAAATAGCGCGCCAGGTCCAGGCCTTCGCCGCTGTCCACTGTCAGCAGTGGCGGCAAGTGTTTGTCTTGTTGCACCTGCTCCAGTTCGAGCAGGCTGGCGTCGATCTCGGCGTCCGTGTCGGCCGGGTGGCCCAAACCTTTGAGAACGGCACGCAGGGCGTCGGGTTTCACATGTTGCGGGCGGCCGTTAGCGTCGATCCAGTCGACGGCCAGGCCCGCGCGGCTGGCGAGTATTTCCAGGTTCGCTTCGCTCAAGAGTGCTCTCCAACAGGGGATAGGGCGACGCGCACGCTGAACGGCGCCAACTGCGCCTCGTCATGGGCGGGCGTCTCGAATAGCAGGTGGGGCGGCGCCGGGTAATCCAGCGCGGTGGCGCTCAAGTTCAAGTCAATCTGCAACACGCTGCCATTGCCCAGGCGCCAGCGCGCTGAGACGGCGCCATTTGCCAGCACCTGCGCACCCAACGCCACGCTGCCGGGCAGGTGCGGCACGATATGCCGGTGGCGCAGGCTCAGCAGTTGGCGATAGAACTGCGCGTGTTCGTTGTCGCTGAAGGTCGGCGACGATTGCAGGAATGTCGGCAGGGCGTTGGGGTCGGGAATGTGCTCACGACGCTCGGGGTCTTTAAACGCTGCGAAGTCGGCAAACTCGTTGCGACGGCCTTCGCGCACGGCTTCGGCGAGTTCGCCATGGTGATCGGTAAAAAACAGAAAGGGTTCAGCGGCGTTGGTTTCATCGCCCATGAACATCAACGGGATCATCGGCGACAGCAGCAGCAACGCGGTCGCGGCCTTCAGCGCCTGGGGCGAACACAGCTGATGCAGGCGCTCGCCAAAGGCACGGTTGCCGATCTGGTCATGGTTTTGCAAAAACAGCACAAAGGCGCTCGGCGGCAAATGCCCGCTAGGCTCGCCGCGCACATGGCCGTGGCGGGTGGATTCGCCCTGATAGATGAAGCCTTCACCCAGGCAGCGCGCCAGCTTGGCGGTGGTGTCTTTGGCGAAGTCGCTGTAGTACGCGTCGGTTTCGCCGGTCAGCAGCACGTGCAGGGCGTTATGCCCGTCATCGTTCCATTGCGCGTCGAAGTCGTGTTCCAGCAGGCTGGCCTGGTTGAATTCATTCTCCAGCACCAGCCATACATGGCGGCCAATGTCGGCTTGTTCGCGCACGCGTTGGGCCAACTCCTTCAAGAAACCGGGGTTGTCGATCGCGTGCACCGCGTCCAGGCGCAAGCCGTCGAAGCGGTATTCCAGCAACCACATCAGCGCGTTATCGAGAAAAAAGTCACGCACTTCACGGCGGTCGAAATCAATACCCGCGCCCCACGGCGTGTGTACGTCTTCCTGAAAGAAATTTTTAGCGTACTGGCCGAGGTAGTTGCCGTCCGGGCCGAAGTGGTTGTAGACCACGTCGAGGATCACCGCCAGGCCGTGTTCATGGGCGCTGTCGATCAGTTGCTTGAGCTGTTCGGGGGAACCATAGGAGGCTTGGGGCGCGTAGGGCAGAACCCCGTCGTAACCCCAGTTGCGCTCGCCGGGAAATTGCGCCAACGGCATCAACTCAATCGCCGTAACGCCCAGTTCAGCCAGGCGTGGCAGTTGGGCCTCGACGGCGGCATACCCGCCCAGCGCGCCCACATGCAGTTCGTAGATCACCGCCTCATGCCACGGGCGGCCTTGCCAGTTGCTGTGCCGCCATTGATAGGCGAGCGGGTCGACGACCAGGCTCCAACCGTGCACGTCCAGTGCCTGAGCCCTGGACGCCGGGTCGGGAACATCCAGTTCGCCGTCGATGTTGTAGCGGTAGCGCGTGCCCGCCGGGCACGCTATTTCGGTTTCAAACCAGCCTTCCGCCTGAGGCAGCATGGCGACCGATTTGCCGTTTTCCAATTCAACGCTCACATAAAACGCGTCTGGCGCCCACAAGGCAAAACGCGTGTGTTGCGCGTCCAGCATGATTGCGCCGTGGGGCCAGGTTTCCAGAGTCCGTAACGGCATCTATAGAGACCTCCCTTTGATTATTTTGCGGATTTCCCCAGTGCTTTAGCCACCAGTTGCTCGTACAGCTCGGCGTAGGGTTCTACCGCCTGGCTCCAGTTGAACGGTTGAGTCATGGCGCGCGAACGCATGGCGTTGAGCAGGCCCGGGTAGTCGAACACCTTGAAGGCGCGGGTCAGCGCTTCTTTATAGCTGTCGACGGTCGATTCATTGAACAGGAAGCCGGTGACGCCATTTTCTATGGTGTCGGCCAAACCGCCGGTGTTGCGCGCGACCGGCAGCGAGCCGAAGCGCTGGGCGTACATCTGGCTCAGGCCGCACGGTTCATAGCGCGACGGCATCAGCAGGAAGTCACTGCCGGCGAACATACGGCGGGCATCGGTTTCATTGAAGCCGATACGCACACCCACTTGGCCTGGGAAGCGCAGCGCCAGTTCACGCATGGCTTGCTCTTCTTCAGGCTCACCCCGACCGATAATCGCGATTTGACCGCCGTTCTCAACAATAAAGCTGGCGACGGCTTCGGTCAGGTCCAGGCCTTTCTGATAGACCAGGCGCGACACCACCGCGAACAGCGGGCCGCTGGAGTCATGCAGGCCAAACAGCTCACGCACGTGCGCGGCGTTGACGGCCTTGCCGTCCCAGTCGCCAATGTTGAAGTTGTGGGTCAGGTGCGAGTCCGTCGAGGTCTCCCAGCTGTCTTCAATGCCGTTGGGGATACCGCTGAGCAGACCCTGTTGGGTCTTGCTGGCGAGAAAACCGTCCAGGCCACAGCCGAATTCGGGGGTGGTGATTTCTTGGGCGTAGGTGGCGCTCACGGTTGTGATATGGCTGGAATACGCCATGCCAGCCTTGAGGAACGACATCTTGCCGTAGAACTCCATGCCTTCCTGTTGCAGCGCATGCGGCGGAATTCCCAATTCAGGCGTGCAACCCAGGCTGACCACACCCTGGTAGGCCAGGTTATGAATCGTGAACAGCGTGGGCGTGCGCGAACCACGCCAGTGCATGTACGCCGGCGCCAGGCCAGCGGGCCAGTCGTGGGCGTGCACCAAGTCCGGGCACCAGTGGATTTGTGCCAGGTTGGCGGCGATGTCGGCAGCGGCCAGGCCCAGGCGGGCGAAGCGAATATGGTTGTCCGGCCAGTCGCGGCCGTTGTTGGCGCCGTAAGGCGTGCCTTCGCGCTCATAGAGCTCGGGGCAGATCAGTACATAGATGACCAGGCCGTCCTTGAGGTCCATGCGCCCGATCTTGCACGGCGGCAGCGCAGCGTGGCCACCCAGTTCGCCGATGATATGGATCGGGTTGTCGCTTTCCATCACCTGCGGGTAACCCGGGATCAGCACGCGCACATCGTGCAGATGCGCCATGGCGCGGGGCAGGGCAGCGGACACGTCGCCCAGCCCGCCGGTTTTCACCAGGTCGGCGAATTCGGAGGTGACAAACAGCACTTTCTTGCGATTCGGGTTCTGACTCACGATCGGCCGCACAGTGTTGGGCAGGTCGGCCAAGGATGTAGGCCCCCCTGCCGGCTGACTAACACGCTCTCCCTGAGTATCTAAAGCGGCACTGATCATAATGCACTCCCACATTTTGGTGGGCTAATGGCCCGCTGCCATTAGCTCCGAAGACCGCATCCTGCGGCCAGGCGCGCAAGCGCTGTACAGATCTGGCAAGGCTTATGCCAGTTGCACGATAAGCAGAAATAGTTTGGATGGACGGGCATCGGCTGTTAACCGAACACACACGCCTTACCTAAAACTGGACCTACGGCAGAGTTGGAAAGTTTCGATTTTTTGCGGGGTTTTTGTTTTGGAACGGACCCATCGGTCATGAGTCTAGGACAGATCCCAGAGCCTGTAGGGTTTTCAGGAAGATTTTGTAGGACAAAAATATTTTAACGACAAAGGCTCTGGTTATTAACCTGTGGCGAGCGGACGTGTTGTGGCAAGCCTGCTTG
>NZ_MSDF01000052.1:0-351132 GCF_002022275.1 Pseudomonas fluorescens | reverse complement strand
CAAGCCTGCTTGCCACAGGGACTGCTTTCACCTTAATAGCTCAGCGCGCCTTTTATTGGTGCGTCAGCCGAGCACGCGAATGGGCGCCTTGGCTGCCCAAGCCTGAATGTCTTCAATCATCTGCTGATAAAACTGCCGGTAATTCTGCTCGCTCACATACCCCACATGCGGCGTGGCCAGCACATTCGGCAAGCGGCGGAACGGGTGATCGACCGGAAGCGGTTCCTCGCCATACACATCCAGTGCAGCCCCCGCCAGACGTCCGGCAGAAAGGGCCTCCACCAGCGCCTGCTCATCCACAATCGGCCCGCGCGCGGTGTTTACCAGCCGCGCCGTCGGCTTCATCCAGCTCAGCGCCTCGGCATCGACCAAGCCTCGGCTACGCTCGCTGAGCACCAGGTGCACCGTCAGAACGTCGGCCTGCTCAAACAACTCTTTCTTGCTGACCCAGGTCACGCCCGACTCCGCCGCGCGCTCGGGCGTGAGGTTCTCACTCCAGGCGATGACCCGCATGCCAAACACCTTGGCAAACTGCGCCACCTTCTGACCAATGCTGCCCAGCCCGAGAATGCCCAGGGTTTTGCCATACAGGTCGCCGCCCAGGCCAACCTGCCAGTTGCCGGCGCGCAGGGAATTGGCTTCGGCCAGCAGGTTGCGGGTGGAGGCCATGATCAATGCCCAGGTCAGCTCCGGTGCCGCGTGTTTATAGCTGTCGGTGCCACACACCTGGATGCCCAGCGCCTTGGCGGCAGCGATGTCGACGGCCGCATTGCGCATGCCGCCGGTCACCAGCAGTTTCAGGTTTGGCAGGCTCTGCAACAACGCCTTGTCAAAGGCCGAGCGTTCGCGCATCACGCAAATCACGTCGAACCCCTGCAATCGTTCGGCCATCGTGGCGTTATCCGCCGGGTAATCATGAAGGAAATGCACCTGGCCCACAGCGGCCAGGGCCGACCAATCCACCACGCCACTGGCCACATTCTGCCAATCATCAATGACTGCAATCTGTACCGACATTCACGAGTGCCTCTAAAAAGGTTGGATTAAAGGGCGTTCAAACCCTGCAACAGCGCTGTATGAAACCGGGCCGGTTCTTCCATCTGCGGTGCATGCCCCAAGCCCGGGAACTCCACGAGGGTGGCATGGGGGATCAGCTTGGCGACTTGCTTGCCGAGCACGTCGTAGTGACCGAGCCTGGCCTTGACCGCAGGCGGTGCGATATCGCTGCCGATGGCAGTGATGTCGGACGTACCGATCAGCAGCAGGGTGGGCATCTGCAAGTCCTTGAACTCGTAGTACACCGGCTGGGTGAAGATCATGTCGTAAATCAGGGCCGAGTTCCATGCGACTTGGGTATGCCCCGGGCCCTTGTTCAGCCCGGCGAGCATGTCGACCCATCGGTCGTACTCAGGCTTCCAGCGCCCCACATAATAGGTGTTGAGTTCATATTGACGAATGCCTTCGGCGCTGAGCTTGAGCTCGCGTTCATACCACTGGTCAACACTGCGATAGGGCACGCCCAAGGCCTTCCAGTCTTCCAGGCCAATGGGGTTCACCAGCGCCAGTTGCTCGGTTTGCGCGGGGTAGAGCAATGCATACCGGGTCGCAAGCATGCCGCCGGTGGAGTGGCCGACGATCGTGGCCTTCTGAATGCCGAGTTTCTCCAGCAACTGATGCGTGTTCATCGCCAGTTGCTGGAAGCTGTATTGGTAGTGATCCGGCTTGCTGGAGGTGCAAAAACCGATCTGATCCGGCGCAATCACTCGGTAACCTGCGTCGCTAAGGGCTTTGATGGATGCATCCCACGTGGCGCCGCAGAAGTTTTTGCCGTGCATCAACACTACACTGCGGCCGTTGGCTTTGCCGGTGGCCGCGACGTCCATATAGCCCATTTGCAGGGCTTTGCCTTGGGACTGGAAGTTGAAATGTTCGACGGGGTAGGGGTATTGGAAGCCTTGGAGTTCGGGGCCGTAGGCGGGACTCTTGGTTGCAGCAAGCGTTGGCGCGGCGCCTGCGATAAGCAGACTGGCAATTAAGAAAGATCGAGCTACAGGCATGAGTAATCTCCGAGAAAGGTCACTCGGACACTATTGTTGGGCGATTAAGAGCAGATTAATTTCAGTACCTTAGAAAGTGCAACGCGCGGGCGAGTTGGGCGACGGGACAGATCCCGGTTTCGGGGAACTGTCCCGCTTAGGGCCTGTAATCGATCAAGTTAAGCGGACGATATCCACCCAGCAGTTGTAAAGGTAGCTGTTTTTTGCGTTCTGATAGTTGCTTATTGTAACTTGCTGTGGTCCGTTTGCTGAGGGTGTGAAATTATGAATAAGTGTCATCCAGGGGAGACCAGTATAGGTGACTGTGTACGGATTCAGAACAAACTTGTTACCCACCCCAATAGCGATTACAGGTGGCGGGGCTGTTAAACCGCCAACATTCCAGACCGGATACCTTATTTGATAGGTGTGCGCGGTGTTAAAGTTGAGCGTTGTGGAAAGTAACGTGCCAGCATTTGTTGCGTTAGGGTTGCTAAACAATAGTATTCCCCCACTTAAAAATTTCACCCCTGCACCAGCGTTTCCGATGCTCCATGGAGCGGTGCCGTTAACAAAGGTCTGAAATCTGTACACGAAGGAATCCGTATTAAAATATGAAACGGCGTGAGACGCAACGCCCCTAGATTCAGTTGGGTCAGCATCAAAAGTAACGACGTACTGAATCACGGTCAACGTATTTAAGCCGTACGCTAAAATATCACTGCGTGGGACTGAATGAACAAAGCCATTTGCGGCTTCCGCTACGCTGATCACACGATTGACTACATAACGTGTACCCCCTGTTCCAGAAAGTTTTACGAATATCCGTTGTCCTGCTTTGGCAAGAGGCCACGGCGAGATTCTCAGCGTCACTGGCCCCGAAAAGGTATTTCTATCCAGCGCAGTGCCGCTGGCTTGGCCGTTAAGTGTGGGCAAGGAAAGGTTGGCTGGCGGAATTGCACTTATCCTCACTGTTTGTTCTGCAGAGGTGGTAATTTTAGTGCCGCGCTGTACTGTATATTTTAACCGTATAGTGGTGTTTACACTGTTGTGCTGTACTTGAAGGGGGGCAAAATTGAATGGCACCGGGCCTGTGGCCGAGCCATTCAGCACCAGTGAAACAAACGAGCCATTTTGGTGATACCACGTCAGGGTGATCAGGTCAGTTTTAAGCATGCCCGGGTAGGCCGCATTGACCAGAACATTACTTGCCAGATTCAAAGCGGGGACTGTCACCGACGGTCCAGTACTTGATCCCGCAACAAGTGTGGGGTGCGGTAAGGTGGAAGGCAATGTTTTGACAGTATAGTTGCGGGTAGGGAATTCCAGTGCTGTAGTGATAGCGGACGATTCGGTGAAATTAACCCAAAGCCGCAACGATATATTGCTGCCTTCTTTGGCGGTCTTCAGCTCATCCACCGGCGTGGGCAGGACCAATCCGTTGGTGACTTGACTTTGGGTAACTGGTTCGGCGGTAAGAATGTTCTGAACTGATTCCGTGCCATCACTTTTAATGAAAGCCATCTTCAACGTTACTTTTTGATTTTTGTGTATCAAATCCCAAGGCTCGACAACTATCTGGCTTTTCGGTGTCAGCGCATAAGTCTCCAGCATCGCGCCATTTTCCAGCCCGTCAATGCTCGCTGATACACGGGGCTGATGAGGCAGAAGATCAATTTCCAATACGTCGGATTTGTACTCGGATAGTCCACGATTAAAGGTATACCCTACTTTGAGCCTGTTGCCTTCTGGCCTAAGCGCTTTTGCAACATACTGAGCCGGGACTACCACACTCACTTCGTTAGTGACTGGATTTCCAGCTACCGACGTTTCGTAATCACTGACGCCATACGCGCCTTTAAAAAAAACCTTAAATCTGTCGGTGGCCCGCATGGGCGTTACGCGGATTACAACCGTGGCACCCTGGATCGCGGCGCGCGGCTCAAGTGTCGTTTGGATGGTGCCAGCTTCTGGCACGAACGGGATCTGCAGTTTCACTGCTGGGCCGACAGTAACGTTGGTTAACTTAGAGCGCTGGACGCTGTTACCACTGATCACGCTATATCCCAGGCTAAAGCTGCTGCCGAGATTCTTGCTTATGATCGCCTCAGGGATCAAATTTTCTAGCTGCGGTAACGTGAGGCCTTCGGTCGCCGTGGTGATATTGAAAGTAGTCGAAAACGACCCGCCCGCCTTTTGCCCTATCAAGGCCAAGGCGACCGTGTCACCCTTCTTTGTGAGTGGATAAGGGATTGTTACCGTTGCGTTTCGACCGGCTTGCTGAGAAGGATCGAAGTTTCCATCTTCAACGCCCGCTAAATACGGCGCGTCCAACTCTTCATTTCGCCCGTCAACTACTATGATTCGTTCATCTGACACGAAGGGTGGGGCGCCCGTGCCGGTGTTGACGCTGTAAAATAGCGTAACCGGCCCGTTATGTGCGAACTTGGCAAGCGCTTTCTGGGGAATGGTGCGATCCCCTCCGGGCGCTCCTGCCAGTTGCAGTTGGGTAAATACTTCTAGCCCACCGCCGGGCTTTTCCTGTTGGGCCTCCAAAGTTTCCAGATATTCCGGTTTATGAGGCGTATACACAGGTATGTGAACGGTGAGATCCAACGCCGATGAAACCAGTCCCGCCTCTTCAGGGCTGACAGTCGCCGCCGGCAGCACCGCTGCTTGACCTGTTACGAAGATGACGGTGGTGCCGGACACACCTATGACGAGCCCGTTGAAGTCGTACGACTCGAAGCTTAGGCGAACAAACCCACTCGGTACTGTTGCAAAAACGCTGTAGTTGATTGGGATTGACTCGTGACCTCGGTTTAGGTCGATGACGGGTTCCAGTCGCTTGGTTTCAACTTCAACGCCCTGTGCATTGGTTGTTTTTACAACGACTACAATCTTATTCCGTCTGGCTGGCGCAGGTGCAGGTGACTTGCGATCGGGTTCGACCTCCAACACAATGGTGGCCATTTTGCTTTCGGTCAGATTGAGTTGCCTGGTTTCCTCATCGTTCACATATAAGAATGGGGTTGGAAGCAGGCCACTGCGTAAGTCAGTTTCTATCAAGATGGGCTCAGAGTATATATATTCATCCTTAGGGCCTTCCCCCATTACATTTTTCACCGTAAACGCGAGGCCCACCTTACCCAGCTGATTACCTTTAGTGATAACTTCAGGGGGGATAAGTATATCGATAGCCTCGGCCCCCTCGGCCTGTTCCGGGCTTATAATGTGCTGAATCAATACGCCATCATAGAAGACTCGCACCCGGTCGTTTTTGCGGATAAACAGATATTGCTCAATCGTGATATAAAAACCGGTTTTAGCAATCGTCTTATCGATGATCGTATTATGCGGCAAATCGCGGAGTTTCATTACAAAGTTGCTGTGATATTTCTCAAACGGCCTTACATCCCGGCCTCCGGGTGCATTTCTCAACGTCAGCATAGGCACAGGCTCTGAGCGGCTTTCATTCTGACTGGCAACTCTCACGACCCGGCCGAACATGTTGAACAGGCCTTCCACCATAAGTTCGGAAGGGACTCTCAAGGGGTAATGGTCTTTATTAATGTCGTCAACTATAGCGTTGGCCACCGGGCTATCATGATCGAAGGTACGCATGCCAAAGTAATCGCCTATTCTTAACCCTACCCAAGCCGTAAACCAAAAAATTGCATAGGGCTCTACATGAGCGTTGCCCAAACCGAATTTGGCTTCTTCCGGATATTTTTCGTTTTCCAACGGAATTGGAGGACGGCCTGAAAATGGGGGAATAAGATCGTCATCGATAGGGGCGGACATATCTATCACCTTGCTGGGTTGGTGTGCGCAGAGTTGGCGCGACGGGCAAGGTGAATAAGGCGCTTGGACCAATAGCTGTATCTACTGTCAGAATTGACAGTGCCGACGGACGGTCGGGCAGATTATTCGCTTACCATTGCTCGCATCGTCACCAACACCAGGACGGCGTACCGAAAGCCCTTGGCCAGCGTCACGATCAGCAAAAACCGCCACAACGGCTCACGCATCACCCCTGCCACCAACGTCAGCGGGTCACCAATAATCGGCACCCAGCTCAACAGCAACGTCCAATGCCCCCAGCGCTCGTAATGGCCGCGGGCTTTGTCGAGCTGCCGCACGCTGACAGGAAACCAGCGCCGCTCCTTGAACCGGTCAACCCAACGCCCCAGCCACCAATTGACCACCGAGCCGAGCACATTGCCCAGCGTCGCAATGCCCAGCAGCCACCACAGGCTGTAATGCCCGCTGAGCAACAGCCCGACCAGCACGGCTTCTGATTGCAGGGGCAGCAGGGTGGCAGCGCCGAATGCCGCGAGAAACAGCCCCAGGTAACCCGCCAGCATTTATTCAGCGCGCCGGGTAGTCGGCCACGACCACGTCCTTGCCGTCGCGCGTCAGGCCGATCACCTGATAGGCATCGCTGCGGCCTTCCACTTCCATGCCCGGCGAACCCATTGGCATGCCCGGCGCGGCGATGCCGAGCAGGTCATCACGCTTGCGCAAGGCCAGCACTTGCTCGGCTGGCACATGGCCTTCGACGAATTTGCCGTCGATCACGGCGGTGTGGCAGGAACCCAGGCGTGGCGCGACGCCGAGGCGCTGTTTGACCGCGCTCATGTCGGCTTCCACGTGATCATTGACCTTGAAGCCGTTGCTTTCCAGATGGCTGATCCGTTTTTTGCAGCAACCGCAATTGGCATCGCGGTGCACGTCGATGGGGATCAGGTCGGCGGCCTGGGCGAGGGTGGTGGTGAACAGGGCGGTGAGCAGGGCCAGTCGCAATGGGGTTTTCATGGTAGGGCTCGCACGTCGAAAGAGGCCGCGATCATGACGGCCTCATCGCAGGCAAGCCAGCTCCCACAGGGGGAGAGGTGTGTCAGGAATGTTTCAAGATTATACGAAGGCGGTGTTTTCCAGGCGGTGTTTGAGCTGGTCGAGCGCGATGGCGGACAACTCGACCATGCGCACGTGCAAGGTCGCCAGTTGCAGCTCGGTTTCGTAAGTCAGTACGCGTTTGAACAGCGTTCCGCCGCGATGGGGCTGCAGGAAGTAATGGATGGAGCCGTCGACGGCGAGGGAGGTGAACACGGTTTTGAACTCCTGCGGCGGCTTGGCCACCTGCACGCGGTAGCTCATGGGCACGCGCACGCCCAGCAGGTCGATCACTTCAGTAAAACGGGTGCCGGCCGGCAGGGAGCCGGTGGTGCCGGTGTCGGCGCTGAGGGAAGTGGGGTGCCATTCGTGCCAGCGATCGGGCTGGGTCACATAGTTGTAGACCGCCTCGATGGGGGCTTCGATAAAACGTTCCTGGCAGATCCGTTCCAGGCGGACTGGATGCTCGACAGCGTGCATGACACACCTCCTGTGTGGCGAGATATCGTCCTGTGAACTGTCAGAATAGTCCCACTCCCGCGCATTGCACGGGAGTGTCTCAGTAATTTATCAGCGCACTTTGAAGCGGCTCATCAGTGCGATCACGCGGCCATTGGCATCCAGCAGGCTGCGCGTATTGGTTTCGGTGGCGTGGCCGCTTTCCACCAGCTCCTCAACCATATGTCGGATCTGCACCATGCTGCGGTTGATCTCCTCGGTCACCGCGCTTTGCTGCTCGGCTGCCGTGGCGATCTGGGTGCTGAGGTTGTTGATATGGCTGACAGAGCCGGCCATCTCGTCCAGCCCGGTGTTGACCCGCGCCGTGGCATCCGCCGCCGATTGACAGCTGGCCTGGGTATTTTCCATGGCCGCCACGGAGGAACTCACGCCCGTGGTCAGGCGCGCAAGCATCTCGTTGATTTGCGAGGTGCTGGCTTGGGTGCGTGCCGCCAGTGCACGCACTTCATCCGCCACCACCGCAAACCCGCGGCCTTGCTCACCGGCACGCGCGGCTTCAATGGCCGCGTTGAGCGCCAACAGGTTGGTCTGGCCAGCAATGGCGCCGATCACGCCGAGGGTTTCAGTGATGCGCGCGGCGTCCTGGCGCATGGCTTCCACGGTGTGCGTGGCGCTGGACACTTCTCCGATCAGCGCGCTGACGCTGGTGGACGCTTCACCCACCACCACGCGTGAGCGGTCGGCGTGCTCATTGGCGCGCTGGGTAAAGGCGGCGGTTTCGGCGGCATTCTGCGCGACCGTGTCGGCGGTGGAGCTCATCTCGGTGATGGCGGTGACTGTCTGGTCGGTCTCCGAGGCGTGCCGCACCAGAATCTGGTTGGTATGGGCCGAGGTGTGCTGCAGTTGTTGCAGGCCGGAAGACATGGCTGCCGTGGCCTGAGTCACCTCGCCGATCATGTTTTGCAGGTAGACGATAAAGTGGTTCACCGAGTGACCGATGGCGCCCAGTTCGTCTTCGGCGCGAATGGTAATGCGCCGCGTCAGGTCGGCATCGCCGGCAGACAGCGCGTCGATGTTGGTTTTCAGCGACTTCATGCGTTGCACCAGTTGGCGAATTGCATAAGCCGCCAGCAGCACCAGCAACAGCACCATCGGAATCTGCAACATGGCCAGGGTGCCGAGCACGTCATCGCGTTGGGCGGTGATCAGCGAGGTGGGCAGGGCGGTGGCGAGGAACCACGGCGTACCTTCGATCGGGCGCAGGTAGAACGTGCTGGCCACGCCGCCGTTGTCGAATTCGCTGCGTTGCAGGCCTTTGTCGCGCTGGGCCAGGGCTTTGCTGACCTGGGCGGCAAAGGCCGAGGAGCCGGCCAGTTCGCTGATGTTCTTCAACACCACCGGGCTGTTGATGCGCGAGCTGTTGCTGATGATCTTGCCGTCGCCTTCGACGATCAACATCTGGCCGCCGATGTCTTTTTCTTTGCTGGCCACCAGGTCGTTGAAGAAGCCGAGGGTCACGTCGATGGTGGCGACGCCGTAGGCCGCGCCATCGCGCTGGATCGCCATGGCGCAGTTAGTGCGCGGCTCCTGGCTGGCATCGTCCTTGTAAGCCGCGGCCCAGGCGCATTGGCCGCGCGGCGAGGCGAGGCCGCCCTTGTACCAGCTCTGGTCGTAGTAATTGGGGGCAGCGTCGCTGTTCCAGAACGTGTTGACGGCCAGCTTGCCCGAGGCATCGCGGTGCCAGAAGGTGCTGAATTTGTTACGCCCCTGGGCGCGCTGATTGGGAAGCGGCCAGATACCGCCGCCGAACACTTTCAGTTCGCCGTACTGGTCGACGAGGCCAGGCAGGACCTTGTCGATTGCATCGCTGTCGAGCAGGGGAATGGTTTGGGTGATGCTGCGTTGCTGGGCCTGAACCTTGTTCAGTTCGCCCTTGATCTGTTCGGCCACCTCGGCGACGCGGTTGAGCACCACCTGTTCTTCGGTGTGGCGCAGCTGGGGCGCGACCAACTGGCCGATGCCGACGACGGTCAACACCATTAACACAAGGACGAACAGCACCAGAAACAGGGTATAGCGGGCTTGGATAGAGCGCAGTGGGGGCATGGGGCCGTCCTTACGAAGCGTTTATTGTCGACGCGGCTTTGTTAGAGCTTCGACGGGCTATCGGCTTCGAAGGAAGGAGCTTTAGGTACCATGGTGCAAGATATTCAGGGGCACCCAGCGGGCACCCCTGAATGCTGTGGCTATTGATTGAGCATGCCCATCACTTCTGCCGGATAGCGCAGACCCGCCGTGGCATCCGCCGGAAAAATCGACTCCAGCGCCGCCCGTTCTGTGGCGCTGAGGCTGAGCGAAACCGCCGCCACATTTTCTTCCAGGTATTTGCGTTGTTTGGTCCCGGGAATCGGGATGAGGTAATCGCCCTGGGCCAGCACCCACGCCAGCGCCAGTTGCCCGGCTGTCACCCCTTTGTCCGCCGCCAGTGCCTGCACTTGTTTGACCAGCAACAGATTTTTGGCGAAGTTCTCGCCCTGAAAGCGCGGGCTGAACCGGCGGTAGTCATCGGCGTCAAAGTCGTCGGGGCTTTTCAGGGCGCCGGTCAAAAAACCCCGGCCTAGCGGGCTGTAGGGCACGAATGCGATGCCCAGCCGTTGGCAGGCAGCGAGGCAGCCGTTGTCTTCCTGGTCGCGGCTCCACAACGAGTATTCGCTTTGCAGGGCGCTGATGGGGTGCACCTTGTGCGCGCGTTCCAGGGTGGTGGCCGAGGCTTCGCTCAGGCCCAGGTAACGCACTTTGCCTTGCTTGACCAATTCGGCCATGGCGCCGACGGTTTCTTCGATGGCGACGTCCGGGTCGATGCGATGCTGGTAATACAGGTCGAGCGTTTCCACGCCGAGGCGTTTCAGCGTGCCGTTGATGGCATCGCGAATGTATTCAGGACGGCCATTCACACCGCGCAACGCAGGGTTCGCCGGGTCGCGCACGATGCCGAATTTGCTCGCCAGAAAGACTTGATCACGTTTGCCGACGATGGCCTTGCCGATCAGCGTTTCATTGGTGTGGGGGCCATACATGTCGGCGGTGTCGAGGAAGTTGACACCCAATTCCAGCGCGCGGTGCAGGGTGGCGGTGGCTTCGGTGGTGTCGGTGCCGGGGGTGTAGAAATCGGTCATGCCCATGCAGCCGAGGCCGATGGCGCTGACGAGGGGGCCGTTTTTGCCGAGTTGACGGGTGTGCATGGGTTCAGCTCCTGTGGGTGAGTAGGTCCCCATTGTCAACCTCGACAAAAGCGCGATAAACCGGCTAAAAGTGCTATCACTGTTCGTAAAATCTAAATAATCACCATGAGGGCCCGCCCTTGGACCGTTTTAACGCCATGCGCGTGTTTACCCGGATTGTTGAATTGGGCGGTTTCGCCAAGGCGGCCGACAGCCTGCAATTGCCACGGGCCTCGGTGACCATTCTGATCAAGCAGCTGGAAGCTCACCTGGGCGTGCAGTTGTTGCAACGCACCACGCGTCAGGTCAGCCCTACACTGGATGGCGCCGCGTACTACCAACGCTGCGTCCAGTTGCTCACAGACCTGGAAGAAACCGAGGCAGTGTTTTCCGCCAGCCGCCAGAACCCGCGCGGCACCTTGAGTATCGACATGCCGTCGGGCATCGGCCGGTTGATCGTTATTCCGGCATTGCCGGCGTTTACGGCGCGTTACCCGCAGATCGAGCTGGAAATCGGCCTCAATGACCGCACGGTGGACCTGATTCGCGAGGGCGTGGATTGCGTGCTGCGTGGGGGCCTCGCACTGGACGAATCGTTGGTCGCGCGCCCTTTGGCGATGATGGATCAACTGACCCTGGCCAGCCCCGGCTACCTGGAGCGCTTCGGCGTGCCCGGCATATTGGACGATTTGGCCGGGCATCAGATGGTTGAATATGTTTCCAGCGCCAGCGGCAAACGCTTTGGCCTGGAGTTCCAGGTCGGCACGCAGCTGCGCGAGATCAATCTGCCGAAAAGGGTGGCGGTTAACAGTGCCGACGGCTATTTCGCAGCGTGCGAGGCCGGCTATGGGCTGATCCAGGCGCCGTACTATCACGCACGGCGGCAACTGGCCGAGGGAACCCTGGTGGAAGTACTCACCGAGTATCCGCCACCGACAATGGCATTGACCGCGCTGTACCCGCCCCATCGTCAATTGTCCCAGCGGGTGCGGGTCTTCATCGATTGGCTGGTGGAACTGTGCGCCACCCCGGGCACAGGCTTGCAGCGTTAAACCTGGGCCTTGCGATAAGCCCCTGGCTGTTGCCCTGTCACCTTGTGAAACGCCCGGGTAAATGCCGCCACCGACTGATAACCCACCGCCAGTGCGACCTCGGCCACGGTCTGGTCCTGCTTGAACAACTGGCAGGCATGGCGGATGCGCATCATCAATAGCACTTGCCCCGGCGATTGCCCGCACAGCTCATTGAAACGCTTGAAAAACGCCGAGCGCGACAGCCCGGTGCAGGCCGCCATGCTTTCCAGCGTCCAGGGTTGCGCCGGTCGTGCGATCAGTTGTTCCAGTAGAGCGGCGAACGCCGGTTGCCGGCCGAGTGCCGCGAGGCCGCCGAGGTCGGCGTTGTCGAGCACTTGCTGGCGCAGCACATACAGAAACAGCAGATGACAAAGACGTTCAAGCAAGGCCGAAGAGGGCGCCGGGGCGCGCTCGCATTCCTGCAGAATCAATTCGAACAGGTTGCGCGCGGCCGTCAGTGACGGGTCGCCGGCACGCAGGATGATCCAGGCGGGCAGGGTGTCGACGATCATCGCCGACAAGCCGGACTGGAAATGAAAGAACCCGCAGACCAGGCCCACACCGTCGCTGGCGCTGTTGTCCAGTGGCAGCATCGGGCGGCGTGGGCAGTCGCGGGCGCCAACGGCGGTGGCTTCGCCGGACAATCGATACGCCAGGTCACGCAACAGAAACACCGCGTCACCATTGTTCAGGTGCTGCGGGGTCGCTTCGCCGTCGATATGCAGCCAGCATTCGCCCTGCACGATCAGGTGAAAACTCGCACTGGCCAGACCGTGAGTACTCGCATGCCAGTCGCCGCAATAGCGCCCCACATGGAACAGGCTGGTGTTGAGTTCGAGGCTGTCTAATAACCAATCGACAAGTGCACTGGACGAATTCATCTAATGGAAAGACTCAAGAGCAAGTAATCGCTACTTTAGCCTATTGAGGCGTTTTTTTATAACCAACAGACTGGATGCACGAACCCACCAGGAGACCCCTCCATGTCCCGTGTACCGTTGCTCACCCCTGAAACCGCGCCGGAAGCGTCCAAACCCTTCCTGGAAAACGCCCTGAAGGGCTCGGGCTTCATTCCCAACCTGCTCGCCGTGCTGGCGAATGCGCCAGCTGCGCTGGAAACCTATATCACCGTCTCCGGCATCAATGCCAAATCCGACTTGAGCCTGGCCGACCGCGAAGTGGTGCAACTGATCGCCGCCACCACCCACGGCTGCGATTTTTGCGTGGCGGGCCACACCGCCGTGGCGCGTAACAAGGCCAAGCTGCCCGAAGACGTCATCGACGCCCTGCGCCAGCGCGGCGAAGTGCCGAATGCCCGTTATGAGACACTCGCGGCGTTCACGCGTGAAGTCATTGCCACCCGTGGCGACGTCAGCGACGCGGGTTTCGAGGCGTTCCGCGCCGCCGGCTACACCGACGGCCACGCACTCGAAGTTATTTTGGGCGTGAGCCTGGCAACCCTGTGCAACTTCGCTAACGTGTTTGCCCGTACCCCGCTGAACCCGGAGCTGGCGCAATACCGTTGGGAAAAACCGGCACGCTGAATGGGCGTCTGCCTACCTGCTGTAAAAAGGAGAAACATCAATGCTTGACCCGATCTTGAGCCGTTGGCTCGATGTTCAAGCGCAGGCCCTGGATGTGGGCAGTTGCGATCCACAGGAAGTGCTGCCAAGGCTGGCAGAATCCAACGTATTACGCATCGGCGTGCCCAAGCATCTGGGCGGCTTGGGCGGCGATGTGGCCGGCGCGGTGGAAGCCATCGCGAATGTGGCGAGCCATTCCCTGGCGGCGGCGTTTGTGTGCTGGGGCCAGCGCTCCTTTATCGAATACCTGCTGCAAAGCCCCAATGCGCGGCTGCGTGAGCAACTCCTGCCGGATTTGCTCAGCGGCAAACTGGCCGGGGCGACGGGGCTATCGAATGCGATGAAGTTTTTGTCGGGCATCGAGACGCTGCAGATCAGCGCCGAACCGACGCATGACGGCTGGACCCTTAACGGTCGCCTGCACTGGGTCACCAACCTGCGCAAGAACGGCTTTGTGGCGGCGGCGGCCATCGAGCATGCCGCAGGCGGCGCGCCGTTTATTTTGGCGATTCCCGATTCGGTGGCGGGCTTGCAGCGCTCACGTGACCTTGAGTTATTGGGGCTTCAGTCGAGCAACACCGCAGCACTCGGGCTTGAGGGCGTGGAACTGAGCCGCGACTGGTTGCTGCACGAGGATGCGCGCCTGTTTTTACCGGCGGTACGCCCTGCATTCCTGGGTTTGCAGTGCGGCATGTCGATTGGCTTGGCGCGCCGCTCGCTGGCGGAAGTGGCCAACCATTTGGGCGCCAGCCGCACCGTCCTGCGCGACGAGCTGGAAGCGCTGCGTGTGACCCTTGATCACTTGGTCACCGAGTTGAAGAGCGGCCTGCTGGCTGGGCGTTTTGCGGCGCAGCCGGTGCCGTTGTTCAAGCTGCGCATTGCCCTGGCGGAAACCGCCGCGAGTGCGGTGCAGCTTGAGCTGCAAGCCAGCGGTGGCAAGGCTTACCTCACTGCCCACGGCAGCGGCTTTGCCCGGCGCTGGCGCGAGTCGGCGTTTGTGCCGATTGTCACGCCAAGCCTGGTGCAATTGCGCACCGAGCTGCAGCGCCAGGCCAGCCTATGAGCCAGGCGGTATTGAGCGCCCGGGGGATTGGCCTGGGGTACGCCAGTGGCCCGGTGTTGCAAGGGTTTGACCTCAACCTGCAACCCGGTGAAGTGGTGTCGATTCTCGGCCCTAGCGGCGTCGGCAAGTCCAGCCTGTTGCGCGTATTGGCCGGTTTGCAGGCGCCCCAGGAAGGTAGCGTACAGGTGTTGGGCGACCCCCTGAGCGGTCCACACCCACGGGTGGCGGTCGCGTTTCAGGACCCCAGCCTGTTGCCTTGGTTGAGCCTGGAAAAGAACGTCGCTTTTGGCCTGGATTTCGCCCGCCAACCTCACTTGAGCCACGCAGAGCGGCGCCAGCGCGTCGATCGCGCGATCGCGGCGGTAGGCCTGGAGCATGCCCGGCAACAGTTTCCGGCGCAGTTGTCCGGCGGTATGGCCCAGCGCACGGCGTTGGCCCGCTGCCTGGCGCGTCAGCCGCAGGTGCTGTTGCTGGATGAACCGTTTGGCGCGCTCGATGAAGTGACCCGCGCCGATATGCAGCGCCTGTTGCTGGAGGTCAATCGCAAGATCGGCTCGGCGGCGGTGCTGATTACCCACGACATCGATGAAGCACTGCTGCTGTCCGACCGCATCCTGCTACTGGGTAACCGCCCGGCGCGCACGTTGGGCGAATGGCATATCGACTTGCCGCAACCGCGCGAAGAACAGGTCGAAGCCATGGGTGCATTGCGTATCGACATTCTGAAAACCTTACGGCAGGCGAGCCGCCCACAATCCGACCCCCTTCAATTGCTGGAGCCCAGCCATGTGCCTGGATGACTTGACCCACTCGCGCCGTGATTTTCTGAAACTCTCGGCAGTGCTCAGCGCCGCCGGTGCCTTACCGCTGCTGAGCAGCCTGCAGGCCCGCGCCGCCAGCGAACCGGATGCGCCCGTGCGCATCGGCTACTTGCCGATCACAGACGCCACGCCACTGTTGGTGGCGCACAACAACGGCCTGTTCGAAGCCGAAGGCATCAAGGCCGAACGCCCGGTGCTGTTGCGCAGTTGGGCGCAGGTAATCGAGGCGTTTATCTCGGGCCAGGTCAATGTGATTCACCTGCTGTCGCCGATGACGGTGTGGGCGCGGTATGGCAGCAAAGTCCCGGCCAAAGTGGTGGCCTGGAACCATGTGGGCGGCTCGGGGCTGACGGTAGCGCCGGGCATTGACGACGTGAAACAACTGGGCGGCAAATCGGTGGCGATTCCGTTCTGGTACTCGATCCACAACGTGGTGGTGCAGCAGCTGTTTCGCGACAACGGCCTGACACCAGTGGCGCGCGCGGCCGGTTCGGCCATCGCAGCCAATGAAGTCAACCTCATCGTGCTGCCGCCTTCGGACATGCCGCCGGCGCTGGCGAGCAAGCGCATCGACGGCTATATCGTCGCCGAGCCGTTCAATGCCCTGGCCGAAACCCTCAAGGTCGGTCGCGTGCAACGCTTTACCGGTGATGTATGGCGAAATCACGCGTGCTGCGTGGTGTTCATGCACGAGCATGACTTGACCAACCGCCCGGAGTGGTCGCAAAAGGTGGTGAATGCCATCGTCAAGGCGCAGGTGTGGACCCGCGACAACCGCGAAGCAGCGGTGAAGCTGCTGTCCAAGGACGGCCCCAACCGTTACACACCGCATGCCGAGCCGGTGTTGAGCAAGGTGCTGGCCCCGGCCGCCGCCGACCGCGACGCTTACCTGGCGGACGGCGCGATTCAACACGCGACGTGGGATGAGCACCGCATTGATTTCCAGCCTTATCCATTCCCCAGCTATACCGAAGAACTGGTGCGCCGCCTGAAGGACACCCTGATCGAAGGCGACAAAAAGTTTCTCGCCGACCTCGACCCGGCCTTTGTCGCCAAAGACCTGGTGGACGACCGTTTTGTGCGCAACGCCATCGAGGCCGTGGGTGGCATGAAGACATTTGGCTTGCCGGACGGTTATGAGCGGCATGAGGAGATTGGCGTTTGAATAACGGCAAAACCGTCGCCTGGCCGGGCTGGCTGCTCGGAATCAGCGGCCTGGCTGGCTTGTTGGTGCTGTGGTGGCTGGGCGTGAAGCTGTTTGGCGACGCTGACGAGTTGTCAGCGCGCTTTTCGCCGGCCGCCACGTTCAGCAGCCTGTGGGAGTTGATGGGCCGGGGCGAGCTGTATCTGCACATTGCCGTGAGCCTCAAGCGCATTTTCGTCGGCTTGTTCCTGGCACTGCTGGTGGGTGTGCCGCTGGGCTTGCTGGTGGGCAGCTCGCGCAACCTGGAGGCGGCAACCACGCCGGCCTTTCAGTTTTTGCGGATGATTTCGCCGCTGTCCTGGATGCCCATCGTGGTGATGCTGATGGGCGTTGGCGACCAGCCGATCTACTTTCTGCTGGCGTTTGCCGCGGTGTGGCCGATCATGCTCAACACCGCCGCCGGTGTGCGCCAGCTGGACCCGCGATGGTTACAGCTGAGTAAAAGCCTGAGCGCCACGCGCTGGGAGACCTTGCGCCGGGTAATCATCCCCGGCGTAGTGGGGCATGTGCTGACCGGTGTCCGCCTGGCCATCGGCATTTTATGGATCGTGCTGGTGCCGTGCGAAATGCTCGGAGTCAGCGCGGGGCTGGGCTATTACATTCTCGACACGCGTGACCGGCTGGCCTACTCGGAATTGATGGCGATGGTGTTGCTGATTGGGCTATTGGGCTTTGCATTGGATGCGCTGGCGCGATGGCTGCACCAGCGCTGGGTGCATGAACGGTAGATGCCGGGCCCCGAGCGTTGCCGCGGCCTCGCTCGGATACCCGCGCATTACTAGGCGAGAATATGCAGGTCGCCAGGGATTTGGCCTGGCAGTATCGGTTTGTTCGGGTCCGCCAGATTGGTCTTGAACTTCAGGCCAAAAGGGGCTACTCCAGGCTTTATCAAATTGAAAATCGCCACGCCGGTTGCACCTGTCTGCTCGGCCAACCCCAAAATGCCTTCAGAGGTATTCATATGGCTTCGACCGACCAGCGCAACCCATTTGTCTGTGCCTGCATCCGACTGAATCACTTTCGAGGCGTAGTAATTGAACTCTTTTAGTCGCCGTTCAGATCCATTCCCCGTTGTGGCGCGCTGTATTTTCTGATCTTTGTGCCGAGTCAAATAGTAGTGATCCAGCGGAACGACGTCGATACCGTTTTCCTTCAATCGGGCGACCAGCTCAGCGTACGTCGGGTTAGTTCGCGGCAGTTGGCTGTTGCCAAGCAAACCCAGGCCATCATCTATGGCGCCGTGGCCGGGAAAGTCGATCACGCCCTCTAAATAGACTTTTTTCACACCCTCCTGTTTAAGTTGCTCAGCCTTGTCGAAGAGCAACCTGAAGCTGGCCATTTCGGAATGGCTTTCACCGAAAACGATGCCAGGGGCGGACTTTAGCGCGTCGGTGATCAGTTTTTCTGCGGGCACGGTACCTGGATAATCAGGCAGTGTCGGCCGTGGTGGCGTGCTCTTTGTGCCAGCGGTAACGGCTTCGTAGTAGCCGTTCATTTCATCCTGGAATTTCTGGACGGTTTGTTTTTTCGTATCTTCATAAGCGAAGTGCGACCATTTCAATTTCCCCTTCGTACTCTCCACGTAGTTGCCATCGGGCAACGGTTCCAGGGTAGACGGTGATGATGTGCCTTGATGATAAGGATGGTGTCGAGTGCCCCCGGGGTTGAGTGCTTTGGGCATGAGCGTGTCCTGGGTGGAAAAACCCTCAAGCGGCGGACCATAGGGCTGCAGTGTCGCCTGATCGATGGCATACCACTTGCCATCATGTTGCACCGCACCGACTTCCAGATGTCGCCCACCCTGCTGGAACACGCCGATGGCCGCGGCGTCGAACTCGCTGCCGGCTTTGATCAAGTCGCTGCCTGTGAAAGCGCCTCGGACCCTTTGGATACCCTCGCTGGCTTTTTCGACACCTGCCAGGGTCAGTTTACCCGCACCCACGGTGAGGTCGCCCAGACCGCTCAACGGGTTAAGGGCACTCAACGTATTGGCTCCGATTACCCGCGTGGCGCGCAACACCTTGCCAACGGTGGAGGTCGTCTTGCTTGCACCCTTGGCCAGCTTGGCTGCCGTGCCCACGCCAGCGGTGAGCAGGCCAAACACATCAAAGGCCAAGTCTGTGACGGCGTCTTTGTAATTGCCGGTGCTCAGGTTGACGATGGCTGAGCGCAAGGGAATCAGATCAAGCAACAGCTCGCCGATCGAGGTGACCGTATCCCTGCGCTGTTCTGCCGGTGTTCTGCCTTCGGCCTGGCGTCTCACGGCGGCGCTGTCAATCTCCAAACCTTTGACGACGGTGTCGGCGACGTCCTGAATTCGCGGGTTCTGGAAGAGATTGGGCCTGCGATAAATCGTTCGAAACTCTTTCAACGCGTGAGCATTGGCGTCCGGGAAAAACTCCTCGACTTTGGTGACTTCGTTGGAAATATAGTCCGGCTGGCGATTGGCGGGATGGTTCAAGACCTTTTGAATGGTGCCCTTCACGGTGTCGAAGGCATATGACTGCTTTTTTCCTTCGTGTTCGGTTTGCACCAGTATCGTTGGGCTCGAATGGAACAGGCGGTCGCCGACAAAGGGGATGGGTGATGTTTTGTATGAGTTCTCCTTGAAAAATCTGAGTTTGCCGTAGCTGAGTTGTGTACGGTCCTCTAAAGGCAGGTGGGTGATGGCATTCATCACAAGATCTTTCTTGATGCTTTTGTAGTTGTGGATGACGTCTGCAAAGGCTTTGTCAAAGGCTGCGGGGATGTTGAATTCGCTGCTGCGGGTAAAGGCGACAAACTTCGGCAAATCCAGGGTGGTGGCCCCGTGCACCTGCCAACTGTCACCCAGTTTCAGCCCCTGCATGGTGATATCCAGCATGGAGTAGGGATTGCTGAAGCGCAGGCCCTTGATCTCGGTCCCGTAGTTAATGCGCAGGTTTTTTTGCTCAAAGTCGACACCGTCACCGAACTTTTTCTTCAGTAGCGCCAGAGCCATTGCTTTGCGATTGGGCATCGGTGTTTCAAGCCGGTCGGACGCGGCTTTCAAATCGGTCTGCTGCTGGTTGAACGCTTCCAGGGCGGTCTGGATTTCATCACTGGGGTAAGCGTCGTCCAGGCGTTTATCAACGACTTGGTTGGCTACCGCCCAGTCAATCACAATGGCCTTTTGGGCCGCGTCGCTGACCGTCGGCAGTGCTTCGGCGGCTTGCATTACTTCGCTGAAACTCATCCGCGCGGTCTTGCCGGGTGTTTGGCTTTCGATGCTTGCCACGGCGAGGCAAAGGTTCGCCCACGCCTGGCTTGCGATGCTCACACCTGCCGGAATATCCGTGATCAAAAATTGCGGGGCGACGCGTGCCAGCAACAGCCGGGCGCCCAGTTCTGCTGTGTGCCTGGCAGTCTTGCCCGTGCTGCTCAGGTGCTCCGCCAAGGCACTGATTACCTCGGCCGGTGACTTGCCAAAATGAGCGTTGGCTGCCAGGTCGAAACCCGCGACGCTGTTTCGGGTGGCTGAATCGATGGATTGCGGGTCAAGCCCCAGATGGATCGCGGCCAGCACATAGTCGTTGACGCTTTTGTCTGTAGCGATGCCTCTGACCTTGAGCTGGATCGCTTCGCCGAGTGCCTGCGCGCGGGGTGAGTCGAGCAGTTTTTCCAGCGCCTTTACCGGGTCGCTCAACTCGGCGGTAGAGAGTGATTGTGCTTCTGCCAGGTAGTCCAATGCGCCCCAACGGGCGTTTTGCAGGGGCAGGCCTGCCAGTTGAGCGCTGTTGCAAGCCACTGCGTTGAAGACTTCGCGCTGGTCGTTCACGCTCAGGGGCAGTGACCATGAAAGGGCACCTGCGAAATTCCCCAGCGGATGAGTCAAGGCCTGCTCGGCGAGTGCGTGGGCCAGGGCTTTCAGGTCTGCAACGCCTTCGGGCATCCAAATGCCCTGATCTTTGATGAACGCTTCCAGACTGACCGTCGCCGGTTTCAGGGTGCGCGAGTGCATAAACGTCGACACAGGATTGATCGGCATGTGGGTTTGTTGCAGCGCGCTGGCGACCGCTTGCGCATCGGCATTCTCAGGGAGTTTGGCCACCGTGGCGGTCAGCACCTGCGCCAGGGTTTGCAGGTTGCGTCGGTCGCCGAGCGCTGCTTTCAGCGCCTGGCGGCCATCGGGCAGTGCAGTGATGGGCGTTGTTGGAATCGTACGCGCCCGTTCTGAAGACTGCGAAACATTGTCTGCAAGCAGAGCAGGGACGTAGGAAGAGGGCTGCTGAAGGCTGTTTAAAGTCGTCATGATTTGCCTGTTTGATGTGATCAAGTGGGTCAGGCAAAGCAACACAGCGATGCCCTGAAGCGCACTGTTGGGTGTGCGAATCAGCGACAACCGTTCCCGGTTAACAGGCATTCAAACGTAAGGAAAAAAAACACTGGTGGATTGTGACGTCATGCCCCGCGCAGGCGCAGCTCAAACGTCTCGCCTTCCGGTCTGGAAAGCGAGACGAGCGTTCAATCAGCGGCGTTCGTAGCCAGGCCCGCCGTCGTAGCGATGGTCGTGCCAGCCGCCACCGCCGCCGTGTGGGAAAAAGAAGCAGCCGCTCATGCTCAGCATGATCAGCAAGGGAATCAGCAGTGTGATTCGACGTAACATTTCAAAATCCTCTAGGGTACTCACAGGGTCAATCAGGCGTGGCACAAGCCAAACTTTTACATCGCCTGTAACATAGGACCCTGCCGCCCCCCATCCATCCCGCTCATCAGGTATGCGCTTGGCATGGTCGGCGATACAAAGTGGATACATTCTCAAGGTTCAGGAACCCGTCATGACCCAAAAGCAGCGTTTGAAATATTCGATTCTGATTGCCCTGGCCGTACTCGCGACGATGTTTGGCCTGTCCTATCTGCAGAACACCGGGGTCATCAGCGAGAAAACGTTCCAGTACATCGCCATTGCCGTGGCGATCACCGTGGTAGTGATCAACGGCATCATGCGCCGCAAGGTCAAGCCTAACTTCTGATTCACACCTGCGCGTCAGGCGCGACCGTCGAGCACTCGGGCAGCCTCTTCATGGAGGCTGTAGCTTTTATCGGCATTGAGGGTGATTACGCCCTCGCTGCACAAGCGCTTGAGTACTTCACGCACACTGAGAAACGACAACGGAATGCCCAGCTCCAGCAAATGGCTGTGCACACCGCGTACGCCCAGGGTGCGCCGATTGTCGGCGGCAGTGAGGAGGGCGTCGATAACCTTCAGCCGGATCAGGCTGGTGCGCAGGCCAAAGCACTTGAGCAAATGGCGAATGCGCTGGTTGCCATGCTGTTCGGGCGCTTTGCCGAACGCTTGTGCGCCGCCGCCGAAATGGGTGTCGGCAGCCGGTGAATGTCCATCCGTGGGCACTTGCGGGTTGTACATGCAAAAAACTCCTTATCAGAGCCTGATCAGGAAAATGATGGCGCTCTTAATGAATAAGACGAACGAGCGAGCAAAATCATGAAGTGCCGGATGTAGAAATTTTGTCGGTATCGGTTTTGTCACCGTCCGGCTGCCTGAACTAAACGTGTTCCGCGCCTAAATTATTCCCGGTTGATTGCGTCCTTACGGTGGGGTAACTGCACCTTGTGAGGGTGTTCAATTTGACTGTGGAGCTTGCGTGATTATTTCCAACGGGTTGTCCAGGGTAGGTGTGGCTGCGGTGATGCTGGGCTTGAGCCTTGCGGCCTCGGCGCGGGAACCGGCGCCACAGGCATCGGCCGAGATTCGTCGAACCACGTTTGGCGTGCCGCATATTCGTGCCAGCGATGAGCGTGGGCTGGGTTTTGGCATCGGTTACGCCTATGCCCAGGACAACCTGTGCCTGCTGGCCAATGAAGTGATCACCGTGAATGGCCAGCGCGCCAAGTACTTCGGTCCCGAAGAGGCAACCCTGGAGGAACGCAACAACCTCGCCAGCGATGTGTTTTTTACCTGGCTCAATACCCCTGAGTCGGTCGCGGCATTCTGGAACGCGCAGACCCCTCAGATGCAGCAACGCATCGAAGGCTATGTGGCGGGCTACAACCGTTACCTGAAAGAGCAGGGCGCACCGAAGCAATGCCAGGCGGCGTGGGTACGGCCACTGGTGGTCGAAGATCTGGTCAAGCTGACCCGTCGTCTTTTGGTCGAGGGCGGTGTAGGCCAATTCGCTGAAGCCTTGGTGGGAGCGACGCCACCTCACGCCACTGCCAGCGTGCAGCCGGGCGCCAAAGCCTTTGAACTGGCCGCCACCAATCAGCAGCGCTTCAGCCTCGACCGTGGAAGCAACGCCGTCGCCGTGGGCCGCGACCGCTCGTTCAATGGACGTGGCATGTTGCTGGCCAACCCGCATTTTCCGTGGGTGGGCGGCATGCGTTTTTACGAGATGCACCTGACGATTCCAGGCCAACTGGACGTGATGGGCGCCGCGTTGCCCGGCTTGCCGGTGATCAATATCGGTTTCAACCAGCACGTGGCCTGGACCCATACCGTCGACACCTCAAAGCATTTCACCCTGTATCGCCTGACGCTCGACCCCAAGGACGCCACGCGCTACCTGCTGGATGGCAAGTCCATCGCCCTGGACCAAACCCCGGTGAAGGTGCAGGTTAAACAGCCGGATGGCAGCCTCAAAGAAATCCCTCATACCGTCTACAGCTCCCAGTTCGGCCCCGTGGTGCAATGGCCCGGCAAACTGGATTGGGACAGCCACTACGCGTTCAGCCTGCGCGACGCCAACCTGGGTAATGACCGCGTGTTGCAGCAGTGGTACGCCATGAACCGCGCCGCCAGCCTCAAGGAACTGCAAACCTCGGTCCACACCCTGCAAGGCATTCCGTGGGTCAACACCGTGGCCACTGATGATCAGGGCCAGAGCCTGTACATGAACCTGTCGGTGGTGCCCAACGTCAGTGCCGCCAAGCTGGCGCAATGCAGCGACCCGCGTGCGGGCCTGCAAATGATCATGCTCGACGGCGCCCACAGCGCCTGCGCCTGGGACATCGACCCGCGTGCGGCCCAGCCCGGCATCTTCGCCGCTGACCATCTGCCGCAACTGCAACGCACCGACTATGTACAGCACTCCAATGACTCAGCGTGGATGGCCAACCCCAACGCACCGCTGACCGGGTTCTCCCCGGTGATCAGCCAGGATCACATCGCCCTGGGCCCGCGCGCACGCTTTGCGGTACAACGCCTGCAATCCCTGGAAAAACAGCCGATCAGCGTTGCAGACCTGCAACACATGGTCATGGACAACGAGGTGTACCTCGCCGGCCAAGTCCTGCCGGATGTGCTCGAGTTTTGCGCCAAAAGGCTCGGCACCGACGCCGCTGCCTTGCAGCCCCTGTGCGCCAGCCTGAAAACCTGGGACCAACGCGCCAACCTCGACAGCGGCATCGGCCTGGTGCACTTCATCAACCTGGTGGAGCACCTGCAGGAAATCCCCGACGCCTGGCGCGTGGCCTTCGACCCGGCCCACCCCCTGACCACGCCACGCGGCCTGGCCATCGACCGCGAACCCGTGGTCAACGCCTTGCGCGAAGCCATGCTGGCCTCTGCAGCGGAGGTCGCCAAACTTGGCGCCACACGCTGGGGCGACATCCAGGTCTCGGGCCAGATCCCGATTCACGGCGGCCCGCAGGCACTCGGCATCTACAACGCCATGCAAACCGTCCCCCGCGCCGACGGCAAACGCGAAGTGGTCAGCGGCAGCAGCTACCTGCAAATCGTCACCTTCGACGACAAAGGCCCCCAAGCCATTGGCGTGCTGGCATTTTCCGAATCCAGCGACCCCGCGTCGAAGTATTCGAAAGACCAGACACAGGCATTCTCCGAGAAAAAACTGCGCTCACTGCCGTTTACCGACGCCCAAATCAAGGCGGATCCGCAGTACCAACAGCAGACAATCAAGGAGTAGGGCAGGCACGCAACCCCTTGATGCCGATACGAAATATTTTTGAAATCAAGGGGTTGCAGGCATAAGCAAATGAGTACATAATGGCGCCCATCGAACGCAACGAAGCATTAAAAACTTCAATGTATTCAATGAGTTAGAGTAGAGGCAGCTCCACAGAGCCCACTCAAGTTTATATGCGGTGAATGTCAGCGATAAGGGCATTGATCGTTTGAGGCCGAGTAGCAAAATGGTTATGCAGCGGATTGCAAATCCGCCTACGCCGGTTCGATTCCGACCTCGGCCTCCACTCTTGAAAACCCCGTAGATTAACGTCTACGGGGTTTTTTATTGGGCGTAGGAAATGCCGGCGCTTCAAACTCTCCTGTTTTGTCGGGCTGGCAATAGCCCGCATTCCTACCTATACCTGCTTGGCGATCTGCGGCATTGAGCCGGCGGCCTGATGATGTGAACCCGGCGTATTTCAGGCTTGCCTGACGCAGGGTTTGATCGGGGAATATGACGTCAGCCTTTAAAAACATCAGGACGAGGTTTAGATAATGCTCAAATTTGCGCTTGTGCCTTTAATGCTGGCCCTTTCGGTCGATTGTCTCGCTGATTTAAAGCTCACGTCTCCGGAAACGGCGTGTGCCTTCCTGTCCGATTCAGGCCTCAAGGGCAGAAAATGGACGGACTACGGTGATGGAACATCCGGCTGCGCAAGCAACTACAAAGACATTGGTACCGGTTCGCCTCTTGCAAACAATTTGGCTTATTACGCGCTAGGAAGTGGTTCGACTGTCGATCAGGTAAAGCTTGTGTTGAATTTTAATCAGCCCAAGACACCTGGACCTTCGGTCCAGGCGCTTGGAAAAGCGGCAGAAAAGCTCACACAGAAAGCGCTGGGAGCCGCGTTGCCAGCGTCAATCAAGAAGGCAATTGCGCTAGGGCAACCGCAAGTCGCAGCGGTCGGAACTGGGTCCGTGGAAGTGCTCCGGGAGGAGTGGCCGACCGGGAAAGGTTATGAGGTTCATGTGATTATGAGGTGAGCATCGGATAAACGGGGTCAGACTACAATTTCTAGACGGCGAAACGGTAATCTGCCCCTCAATATTCCAATTGACGATTCAACAATCAGATGTCTGTTGGACTCAACCTCTCCAGCGCAACATCCACCAGCAGCCCCGCGTTTTCAATTAACTGCGCCAATCCGAACGTTTGCAGGCGCTCTGAACCGCTCAGCGAAAACGCCTGCTCATTGGCAGTAGCTAATGCCGAAGCCAAAAGCTCGCTTGCATTCACCAATGCGTCCTCCGTACTCAGATCTTGCCTTACTATAAAAATACTGGTGGAAACGTCGTTATCCGGTAGTTCTGTTTTCAAGAGTCCTGCTCCATGGGGCAATCCTCAGATAATTTCAGGTTGCGACACCCGGTCACTGCATTGGCTGCGACGGCGAATCCTAGCCAAGTCCCTTCCTATGCCTCAACCCCGTCAGCTTGTGGGAAAGATCCGAAGCCCGACAGGACGGCGACGGGCGTCTCAAATATAGAAAATTACGCGGCAGACTAGCCAGGTGCCATTTAGCAGATGAAGGACAACCTCGCCCGTATGAAGGCGCAGGGCACCGATGTGATCATCGACTAACAGCGCTAGCCCCATCCGCTTCTGACCGGGTGATGCGTTGCGCCCTCACTTCGCTGGCGTACTCGGCAATCTTCTCCTGTTGTGCAGTCAGAAGCGCGCATAGCTTCATCAGCGACACTGCTTGCTCCGGCGTTTTGCCGCTGGCGGCCAGGGCGGTCAGTTCAACGACTGACCAGCCGATTACCGCCGCCGCGTCTTCCAGGTCGTAAAACAGGGCTTGCTGCGCGGTTCTCCGGCCGTCGAGGCCTTGTATCAACGCTTTCATCGGGTGGCTCACTTGTCGTGAATGTTGGGCACGGCTAAATAATGCGCGCTCATTTCCCTCCAGTCACATCAAGAAACGTCCCGGTAATAAACGATGCTTCATCGCTCGCCAGCCACAGGATGGCCCGCGCGACTTCTTCCGGCTGGCCACCGCGGCCCATGGGGATTGATTCTTTCACTCGATCCACGCGGCCGGGCTCGCCGCCGCTGGCGTGCATGTCGGTGTAGATGTGGCCGGGGCGGATGCAGTTGACGCGGATGCCGTCGCGCGCGACTTCTTTGGCGAAGCCTGTGGTAAAGGTCTCGACCGCACCTTTTGAGGACGCATAGTCAACGTATTCGTTGGGGCTGCCGAGCCGGGCAGACGCCGAGGAGATGTTGATGACCACACCGCCAGGCCTGCCATGCCGATGGGACATGCGTTTGATGGCCTGTTGTGCACAGAGGATGGGCCCGATGGAGTTGACCGCGAAGATGCGCTGCATCCGCGTGAAGTCGAGGTCTTCCAGGCGTGATTGCGGCGCGAGCATCGCGGCGTTGTTGACCAGTACGTCGAGGCGGCCGAATTCGCGGTCGATCGCGGCGAACAAGTCAGCGATTTGCTGTGGGTCGGCGTTATCGGCGCGTATCGCCAGGGCGCGGCGCCCGCAGGCTTGCACATCGGCCACGACGCCAAGGGCAGCGGGCTCGTCGGACACGAAGCTGATCGCGACATCGTAGCCGCGCGCGGCAGCCAGTCGTGCAGTGGCGGCGCCTACGCCGCGACTGCCGCCGGTGATCAGGATAACGGGACTGCTCATGGTGCATACCTCTATGTAGGACAGAAAGAAACAGCCTCAGCCGATCAGGAACGTACCCAGTGCAATGACCGCGCAGGCCAGCAGCTTGCGCGGGGTCAGTGCTTCGCCGAGGAAGAAGTAGCCGATCAATGCCGCAAACAACACGGCGGTTTCACGCAGTGCCGAGACCGCGCCCATGGGCGCATACGCCATGGCGTAGATGATGATCGCGTATGCCAGCAGTGAAACCAGCCCGCCGAGGAACGCGATGGCGAAACCCGGTCGCAGGCTGAACAAGCTGCGCGAACTGCGCAGGCCAATGTAGACCAGCGGCATCAACACGCCCCACAGTGCACACATCCACGCCGTATAGGCCATCGGCGCGCCGGACAACCGAGCACCGATGCCGTCTGTCACGCTGTACGCCGCGATGAAAAAACCGGTGCCCAGCGCGTAGGGCAGGCCTGGCACGGCGAGCCTGCGCTTGTGAAATGCCAGTGAAATGATCCCGCCCGAGACCAGGGCAATGCCGAGCATCGCGTGCGTGCTGACTGTTTCCCCGGCAAACACCGAGGCGGCGAGGGTGATCAGGATCGGCGACGACCCACGGGCAATCGGATAGGTCTGCCCGAGGTCGCCAACCTTGTAGCTGCGCACCAGAAACAGATTGTAGAACACGTGCAGTACGGCCGACAGCACGACGTAAAACCAGCTGGCCTGCGCAGGTGGCGCGAGGAACACCGCGATGAACGCGCTGGCGATGGCAACCGCCAGGCACATGATGGTCATCGACCACAGCCGGTCGGCGCCAGCGCGCAATAATGCGTTCCAGCTGGCGTGCAAAAAGGCGGCGAACAGGATGAGTAAAACGATATGAAAAGGCATGCGCCATGGTAAGAGGCGGTGGCCCCCGACTAAAGCGAAGTCCTTTCATTAGGGCATGAACAAATCCTCATGCTTTATCGGTAGCGCAGTTGGGCCTGACTTGACTCGGCCAATAGCCATTCACGAAAGCTGACGACGTGGGGCTGAGTTTCGATGCCTTTGGGGCAGACAAAGTAATAGGCCACCGGCGAAGCAAACGGCGCGTCAAACAGCCTGACCAAACGGCCATCGCCGATTTCGGCCTCCACGTGCCCGCTGCGCGCCAATGCAATGCCGTGGCCCAGCAGTGCAGCTTCGATGGTCATGTTGGTGTCGGCAAACCTGACGCTTTCTTTCAGCGCGGAAATCCCGACACCGATCTGCTCGAACCATGCTTCCCATTTCGGCACCAGGTCCGCGCCGTCGCGGGTCAGCAGCGGGTAGCGCAATAACTCGGCCGGCTCGTGTGGCGTCCCAAAGCGCTGCAGAAGCTCGGGGCTGGCCACGGGAAAGATCTGCTCGCGCAGCATGAATTCTGAATGCAGGCCCGGGTAATTGCCGTTGCCCAGGCGGATCGCGACGTCGGACTCGTTGCTGGAAAAGCGGATCGCCTTGTCACTGGTTTCCAGCGTGATCAGAATTTCCGGATGTTGCTGCGACAGGCTCGGCAGCCGGGGCAGCAGCCATTTCAGCGCAAAGGAATAGGTGGTGCTGACCTTCAGCCGCACCCTGCCTTTTTGTTCGCGCAGGTCCGAGAGCGTGGCCTCAAGGTTCATGAAAAACTCACGCACAATGGGCGCAAGCGCCGCACCCGCCGGCGTCAGCCTTAGCGACTTGCCGCGCTGGAAGAGCTGCACCCCCCAGATGTCTTCAAGGTGCTTTAACTGATGGCTGACGGCGCTTTGGGTGACATGCAACTCTTCAGAAGCCGAGGTGAAGGTTGCATGCCGGGTGGCTACTTCGAAAGCGCGCAAGGTGGCGGTAGGGGGTAGATCTCGCATTGGGCGGTCTCGGCGCGGGACATGAGTGTAGGCTCATGGTAGTTCAATTGCGGGTCATAGCGTCCAGCCCAATCCCAATGCCTTGTGCAGCGAAGCAAAATCCTTCAACAACTCTGCGTCCCCGGAGATCCGGCTTTCCTGCGCCTGATAGCGCGTGCGCTCGGCATCCAGCCAATCCAGCGTGCTGGCCGTGCCTGCGCGATAGCGCTGACGGGTGAGGTCGGCCGCGCGTACTGCCGACGATTCCACATTTCGCAACAGCACCACGTTCTGGCGCTGGTGCCCATACCGCGCGAGTGCCACATCGGCGTCGCGCAAGGCACCCAACACCGTGCTTTTGTACTGTGCCAAGGCCTCGTCAAGTCCGGCCTCGGCGCCTTTGACGCTGGCGGCCACCCGGCCGAAATCCAGTGCATTCCAGCTGATTCGCGGCAGTATCAGCCATGTGCCGCTGTCTTTGCGCGCCAGGTGGCCCGGGTCGCCGGCGGAGAATGACAGGTCGCCCATCAGGCTGAGTTTGGGGAACCAGTCGGCGGTTTTTTCGCCGATCTGGGCATTCGCCGACGCCAGTTTGCGCTCGGCCATGCGAATGTCCGGGCGCGCCTTGAGCAGGGTGGCGGGGTCGGCCAGCGGCACGTTGGCAGGGATGACGGGCAGGGCGCGAGCGGTGGCGAGCCGGGCATCCAGCTCGCCGGGTTCCAGGCCGCTGAGCAGGTCGAGTTGGTCGAGGGACTCCACAATCGCCGCCTGCAACGGCAGGCGCTGGGCCCGGGTGTTTTCGGCCTGGGTCAGCACTTGTTCAAGCTGCAGTTGCGAGGCCACGCCGCGACTGCGCCGTTGCTGCGTGAGGTCCAGCGCCTGGTTCTCGATGTCGACGCTGGCGTCCACCAGGGCCAGCCGGGCTTGCTGGTCGCGCAGGTCGGTGTAGGCCTGAACGATTTCGGCAGCCAATTGCACTTGCGCATCCGCCAACTGCGCTTGTGAGGAGTCGGCTTCGGCTTGGGCGGCCTCTACCGCTCGCCGCGTGCCGCCGAACAGGTCGGCCTCCCAGCTGGCATCGAAACCTGCCAGATACAGGCTCAACGGGCCTCGGCCACCGCCGCCGGTGCCGCCCAGCGCGGAGGTGTCGGGCGAGCGCAGTTTGACCATCGCCGCGTCCCCCGTGACTTTGGGCATGGCGTCGGCGCGGGCACCGCTGAGGCTGGCGCGAGACTGGTTCAAGCGCGCCTTAGCGGTGGCGATGTCGGGGCTGTTGTGCAGGGCTTGCTCAACCAACGCATTGAGCTGCGCATCGCCCAGGGTTCGCCACCATTGGGCGACCGCGGGTGCAGCGGGCGCGGTACTGTCGGCATGGGGCAGGCGGCCGGCGGCGAGGGTCTTGGGCGCGGCATCCGGCGCGCCCTGGTAGTCCGGGCCAACGGTGCAGGCCGACAGCACGCCGACGGCCAGAAGCAGGGGGAAGGAGCGAGCAATCATGGTTATACCGTGCGCTTTTTCAGTAAGAAGATCAGGGGCAGGCACGCCAGCATTGCGAGTCCCAAGAGGTAAAACGAGTCGTTGTAAGCCATGACCGAGGCTTGTTGCGCAATGTCATTGGCGAGGTGGGCAAGCGCTTGCAATGGCGCCGTGGAAGCATCGCCGGTTTGTGCCAGGTAACTGGCGGTGTCGCTGGCCATCTGGTCCTGCGCCAGTTGGCTGTTGGCCTGGATACCTTCGCGCAGCCTGTCGTCGTGGAAGTGGCTGCGCCGGTCCATCAGCACGCCGAGCAGCGCCAGGCCGATGGTGCCGCCCAGGTTGCGCGACATGTTGTAGAGCCCGGAAGCATCCCCGGCGTGCTGGGTTTCAACCGAGCGCATCGAGAGTTGGCTGAGGGGCATCATCACCAGGATCTGCGCAAAGCCGCGCAACAACTGCGACCCGATAAAGTCATGCCCGACGCTGTCGGTGGTCAACAGCGTGTCGACAAAACAACTGGCCCAATACAACAGCAGGCCGGTGCCGACCATCCAGCGCAGGTCATAGCGGCCGAGCATGCGCGGCAGAATCGGCATCAGCAGAAACGCCGGGATCCCCGACAACAGCATGATCGACCCCGCTTGTTGCGCGTTGTAGCCGGACAACACGCCGAGAAACTGCGGCACCAGGTAGGCCGTGCCGTAGATGCCAGCGCCAGCTGCGGTGCCTATCAGCAGCACGCTGCCGAAGCTTTTGTTGAGCACCAATTGCAGGCGCAGGATCGGCGTGCTGGAGCGGAACTGCCCGACGGCGATCAGGAAAAAGCCGATCACCGAGGTGATGCTCAGCCACGTGATCAGGCTGGAGTCAAACCAATGCTCACGCTGGCCTTCTTCAAGCACCACGGTCAGCGAACTCAGACCCATCGCCAGGCCGAGGATGCCCAGCCAGTCGGCGCTGATAAAGCGTTGCAGGTTCATGCGCTCGGTGGGCAGGCCGGTGATCAGCAGCGTGATCAGCGCGACGCTGATGGGCAGGTTGAGGAAGAAACACCAGCGCCAATTGATGTTTTCCGTGAGCCAGCCGCCAATCACCGGGCCCAGCAGCGGGCCGAGGATCACCGTCATGCCGAACATCGTGGTGCCGATCGCCAACTGGTGTGGCGGCAGGCGCGTACGCACGATGGTTTGCGCAGTCGGAATCATCGCGCCGCCGGCAAACCCTTGGCCGATACGCCCGGCGATCATCGCGCCGAGGGTTGAGGACAGGCCACAAAACATCGAAAACAACGTGAACATCAGCGCCGTGCCGATCAGGAACCGGCGCAGGCCGAACACCCGGGTCAGCCAGGCGGCGAGGGGGATCATGACGATTTCCGACATCAGGTAGCCGGTGGCGATCCAGGTGCCTTCAGTGCCGGTGGCGCCGATCTGGCCCTGGATCTGCGGCAGCGCCGAGTTGGTGATCGACACGTCCAGCGTCGCCAGCAGCGCGCCGAGTGAACCAGCGGCGACGGCGATCCAGTCGGTCAATGAGGCATTGCGCGGTTTCTCGGCGGCCACTTCGGCCATCAGCGCTTCAGCCATGATTGGCGTCTGCGCCGGCGGTGCGGGTGTCGACTTCAACCGTCGCCGACAAGCCCGGCATCAAGGCCATGCGTACGTCATCCGACACGTCCAGCGCGATACGCACCGGCACCCGCTGGACGATTTTGGTGAAGTTGCCGGTGGCATTCGACGGCGGCAACAGCGCGAACTGCGCGCCGGTGCCGGGGGCGAGGCTGTCGATATGGCCTTTGAGGCTGCGACCGGGCAGGGCGTCCACGTGCACGGTGACGCTTTGGCCGGGGTGCATCTCGCCGATTTGGGTTTCCTTGTAGTTGGCCGTGAGGTAGATCGCGCTGATCGGCACCACGGTCAACAGGCGGGTCCCCGGTTGCACGTACTGGCCCACGCGCACGCCGCGATCAGCCACGCGGCCGTCCAGCGGGCTGCGGATGACGGCGTCATCCACGTCCAATTGGCTTTGGGCTTCGCTGGCCTTGGCGACGCCGAGTTGGGCCTGCGCCTGTTTGAGCTGGGCTTGAAGCGTGCCATAGCGGGTCTGGCTGGAGGCCAGCGCGGCTTGCTTGGCCGCCACCGTGCTGCGGGTTTGTGCCAACTGGTTATTGAGCTGCGCCAGGCGTTCTTCCGGCTCGGCGCCGGAACGTGCCAGCGGAGCGTAGCGGGCGACTTCCGTTTGGGCGTGGCGGGCGTCGGCTTCGGCGCCTTGCAACTGGGCGCGGGCCTCGGCGATGGTCGAATCCTGCTGCACCAGATCGGCCTCGGCTTTGGCGAAGTCGGCGTTGCGTGCGGCGATTGTCGCCGTGGCCTCATCGCTGACGGCCTGGTATTTGCGCGCATCCAGACGCGCCAGCACGTCGCCGCGCTTGACGCTCTGGTTGTCGCTCACGAGCACGTCGGCCACGTAGCCGCTGATCTTCGGCGCCACGCTGATGCTGTCGGCCTGCAGGTAGGCGTCGTCGGTGCTCTCGAAAAAGCGCCCGGTGAGCCACCACCAGGTGCCCCAGCCCAAGCCAATCAAGAGTGCAACGATGCCGAGTGTCAGGAGTATCCGCCGCGCTTTGCCGCGCTGGCCGTTGACGGTGTCTTCAGGAATGACCTGAGGGGAGGGAGGTGCAGCGGACATCGAGGTCACTCCAGATTTATATCAGATGGAATAAATTCCATTTTTCGCGAATTTTTGTCAACTGGTATATTTTGGTTCGATATTCAAATGCGCTTCACAGGGAATTGCACATGGCACGACATAAACCGGCCGCCGAAGGGGGTTACCAGCGGGGCGAAGAAACCCGCGCACGCATCGTCGAGGCCGCGATCGCGGTGTTTGGCGAGCGCGGTTACGACGGCGCGTCCACCCGGGATATCGCCACTGAGGCCGGGGTTAACGCCCCGGCGATCCAGTACTACTTCGATGGCAAGGAAGGCGTTTACCTGGCGTGCATCGAGCATTTGATCGCGCTGCTGTGGCACAAGATGGGCGCGCCGGTCGAGGTCGCGGAAAACACCCTGGCCGACGCAGAGGCCAGCGACGAGGCGATGATCGTTGCATCGCTGGGCATCTTGGGCACGGTGGTGTCGACCATTCAGGACAGCCCGCAAACCAGCGCCATGCGTGCGTTTATGGACCGCCACCAGGCAGGCCTATGCCCGGAGATCGCGTCCAAAGCCTTCGAAGAACGCTTCAAGGCACGCATCGGCCGAGTGATCCGCCAACTGATTGCGAGGTTGTCGGGGTTTGCGTTGGAAGATGAGCGCACGGTGATCCACTCGATGGCGCTGTTCACCCAGGGCCTGGCCTTTCGTGTGCAAAAGCCCAAGTTGCTTGAGGCGTTGAAGTGGACCGAGGTCAACCAGCCCGAAATGGAGTTGGTGCGCGATGTCGTGCTGATGCAGGCGCGGTTTACGCTGGAAGGGCTTGTGAGTCAGCGTGCCGAATAAAACCCCGAAAAGGCCGCGAAAATCCGCCTGCCGTTGTGAAATGTTGTGAAGGCCCATGGAATGGCCCTTTGCCCATGCTAACGTCCGCGTCGGGGTATCGTCAGCACGACGATTTCATTCGTTCCAATGAGGGAGCAGCGCCGATGTCTACTACCGTAACGCCCGCGGCCGGCGGGCCGAACACTCCAAAGTCCTCACCGTCTTCGTTCGACGACAAGTTGAACATTGCCAAGTCCAGCAAGGTTATTGCCGATTACATGCGCCAGTCGGGCAAGTCGGCCATTAACAAGCAGGAATTGACGCAACTGGCCAACAACGCCTCGGGCAAGGTGCCAACAGATGTTTCCGACGCTGCCAAGTACATGGAGCGCCATCCTGATGTTTTCACCGCGATCGAAACCCATGACGTGGCGGGTGCCGATAACCTGTCCGGCGTGTGGAACTTCGATTGGGCTGCCAATGGCGGGCTGAAAGGCACCGCGACTGACGCCATCGCCAAAATGCAGGACACGTTTGACATGGCCATCGCCAAGTCGGCTCAGATCACTGAAATCAGTACCGCTAAAAAGGCCGAGCTGGATTCGACCAAGCAACGGCCACAAAACTGAGTTGACCGCAGGGCATTCAAAGACGTCATTTCCGGCCGCCGGTACGGGCATCGCTCGTCGGCGGCGGCCTTTATTTTCAGTACCCCCTCGCAACACGCTGCCCAAGCGTCCTTTCGCAATGCGTTCAGCACAGATTCAAGCGAAGTGAGCAACTATGCACGTCTGCCCCGTGCCCGGAGACGCCTTGATGCTTGTGACCGCTGTGGTATTTGCCCTGCTTGCACTGTGGGTCTGGTGGACCTATCCCCGGGTGGGCACGGTGCTATTCGAGGTGCTCGCGTACATCGAAGCCCGGCGCTCGCGGCTCAAGGCGATCACGGTACCGATCAAGGGCATGACACTGGCCACCTATCAGGGCCGCAATGTGCATGCGCCAGCGTTGCTGCTGTTACATGGCTTCAGCGCCGACAAAGGCGTGTGGCTGGGTTTCGCCCGGCACTTTAGCAGCGACTACCGCGTGATCATTCCGGACCTTGCCGGTCACGGTAAAAATGCCTTTGTGACCGGCGGCGATTACAGCGTTGCCGCGCAGGCGCGGCGCATGGTGGCGTTGCTGGACGCCTGCCAGCTGGACAAAGTGCACGTGATCGGCAGCTCCATGGGGGCTTATGTCGCCAGCTGGATCGCCACCCATTACCCGGAACGGGTGCTGTCTCTGGGGTTGATCGGGGCGGCGGGCGTGAACCTGCCGCAACCCAATGAAGTGGAAGCGTTGGTCAATAGCGGCGACAACCCGTTTTTGATTCGCAACCGCGCGCAATTCGACCGTTTCTTCGCCATGACCATGGCTGCGCCACCCTACATTCCTGAAGTGCTGTTGGCGGCTGAGGCGCAAAGCTACATCAAGCGACGCGACGAGTTGGCGGAGATTTTCGCCAACTTTTCCGACAGCCCGCGCATGGAACCCTGGCTGTCTCAGGTACGGGTGCCGAGCCTGATCCTGTGGGGGCGAGAGGACCGCATGGTGCCTGTCGCCAGCGCGCAAACCTGGCTTGAGGGCATTCCTCATGCGCGCCTGGAAATTCTCGACGGCGTGGGACATCTGCCCATGGTCGAGCGCACCGAGCAAACCGCCGCGCACTGCCGCGAGCTGCTCGACAGGGCCAAAGTGTATGCCTCGATCCGCCCTTAACCGCAGACGATGACTTGCATTGTGGCGAGCGTGCACATAGCCGCGTGCCGCCATTGACGCAATTTGGCGGGCTGCGGCATGCTCGCCGCTGTGTATCAGGCCTGCTACGGGATGTTGCGGCACGAAGCGATTGAACGGGCGTCGGGTTCGCAGTGTCGCTTCACCCTCTTTCTTCGAGATACCCAAGCGTGAAGCGTCCTCTCATTATTGCTGCGCTCATGGCGACGTCTGTCGCCGCCTATGCCGACAACCTGGTCGGCATCCGCGCCATCGAAACCACCTATCACCAATTGCTCACCGAACTCGACCACAGCCGTGGCGGGCGCCCGGACGGCGAAACCCGTCAACGCATCACCACGGCGGCCCAGGCCTTCCAGGGGGCGATGCAACGCGACGGTAACGCGCGTGACAACCTCAATACCGATGTGAAAAACATTGTCGCGTCTCTGAGTGACGGCAGTTACAGCGCCGACGGCAGCATTCGCGCGCTGCAACGTGACGCCAAGGGCAGCGTGATTGACGCCGGACCCTGGAAGCCCGTACTGGCCGGCAAGCCCATCAGCGAGCCGTTCGGCACCCACCTGAACCAGACCAGTGAAGGCGACTGCGTGGGAATCTCCGTGGTCCGGGCGTTCTCCAACACGCATAAAGGCAACGAGATCCTGCAACGTGGCGTGACCCAGAACGCCGATGGCAGCTTTAACGTCAGCCTGCCGGGCGCCGCCGGGGCGGTGTTCCATTTACAGGCCGCCGACCTCAACCAATACGGCACGGGCGATGCACCGGCTGCGGCGGTGGTGGGGGCGATGTTCCAGTACTTCCACCTCGACCCGGCCAAAGGCTCGCTGCCGACCAACAAAGTCATGGAATTACTCGCCGGTGAGTTCGGTGACCACCTGCGCCTGGCCGATTCGCACAGCTCGCCTCAGGACATCACCCGGTTTCTGTTAAGCCAGGCCAGCGCCGTCGGTGACCGCGCCGCCATCGTGTTTGGCGGCAAACCGGCGCGTAATGGCGACTGGTCCAAAGGCGACGGGCATGCCTTTGCGATTATCCATATCGACCCGGCAACCGGCGTGCTCAGCTACACCAACCCGTGGAATGAGGGCAAACAGGTGCGCACCATTGCCATCAGTGACCTCGCAGCCCAGGCCGCCGGCACCGGCGCGGATTTCGAAATGGTCACGTTCCGCTGAGTTGCGTCAGACCGGCGAGATGGTAGCCAACAGACCGATGCCGATGGTCAGCACCAAAAAGCCGAACAGGAAAATTGCCATCTTGGTCATAAGGCCTCCGAAGGGAAGGGGGTCGGGAATGGCCGCATTGTCCGCCGATCACAGATTTCGATACAGACGCAGATGGCAAAGAAAAAACCGTATCAGATGGAGTTGCAGCGCTTGACTGCGGGCGTTCAGGGCAGCGCCGGTTATGAAGAACAGCGGTCAATCCGAGGTTTTTGAACCGCTGGCGCTATGCCTTAATGTAACCTTCATGGGCAACGAAGAATGTTGCTGAAAATTACGCACGCACGGCGGGAGTGGGACGTATGCAGCGCCTGTTAAGCAAATACCGGTACGCCATCATTTTCTGGCTGTGTTTTGGTGTGTTCCGCACCTCGTTGGCCGACTGGAATCCTATCCCTTCAGGCTCCATGCGCCCGACCCTGGTGGAGGGCGATGTGGTGCTGGTCAATCGCGTGGCCTACGACCTCAAGGTGCCACTCACCGATATCTCCCTGGTCAAGCTGGATAACCCGCAGCGCGGCGATGTGGTGACGTTTACCTCGCCCCAGGACGGGGTGCGTTTGATCAAGCGTATTGTCGGCGTGCCTGGCGACACACTGGAAATGAAGGACGAGGTGCTATGGATCAACGGCACGCCGGCGACCTACGCCGATGCGCAAGACATCCGCGAGCCCTTCGTTGCCGGGCAAACCATCCCGGGCATCAAACTGACGGAAGTGGCGAATACCAGCACACGCACCGTCCAGTTCATGCCGGGGGTGCGCGCGCTGCGCAATTTCGGCCCTGTGGTGGTGCCTGCCGACAACTACTTCATGCTCGGTGACAACCGCGACAACAGCGCCGACTCTCGCTACATCGGCTTCGTGCCGCGCCGCCTGCTGATCGGGCGCGCCCACCATGTCCTGGCATCGGCACAGATCCTGGATAACTGGATGCCACGTTTTCACCGTTTTGGTACACCAATCCTCTAAGATGGCGCCCACTGCATAAACAATAAGAGTGGGCTGACCCTCGATGGAAAGACGCCAGTTCAGCGGTGGCATGCAAGGCAAGAACCTGCGCTACCTCAATGACACCCCCCCACAGTCGAAGCCGGCTACCCGTGTCGGCTTCCTGTTGCTCGAACACTTTTCTCTGCCGGCCTTCACCCAGACCCTCGATACCCTGATCACCGCCAACCTGCTGCGCCCAGACCTGTTTGCCACGCGCACGTTCGGCTGCGGCGAGGGCGAAGTTATCAGCGACCTGGGCCTGGTGATTCGCCCTGACGCGCGTCTGGAGCTGGCAGTGCTTCAGGACCTGGAGTTGCTGGTGGTCTGTGGTGGCTTTCGGACCGAACTGAAAGCGGGCGACGAGCTTATCCAACTGCTGCGCACGGCTGCCGAGCATGGCGTCAATCTCTGCGGCCTGTGGAATGGCTCGTGGTTTTTGGGCCGCGCCGGGTTGTTGCAAGGTTACCGTTGCGCCATCCACCCGGAACATCGCCCGGCGCTGGCGGAGGTTTGCAAGGCCGCGCAAGTGACCAGCGAACCCTACGTGATCGACCGCGACCGCCTCACCGCCTCCAGCCCCTCGGGCGCGTTCCATATGGCGCTCGACTGGATTAAAAGCCTGCACGGCAAGGCCCTGGTCGAAGGTATCGAAAACATCCTGTCTTTTGAGGAATCGCGCTACCGGCGCATCAAACCGACAGAAAACGTCTGTGTCAGCGCGCCGTTGCGCGAAGTGGTCAAACTTATGGACTCCAACCTCGAAGAGCCTCTGGAGCTGGACCAACTGGCGGTTTACGCCGGTCGCTCACGGCGTCAATTGGAGCGGCTGTTCAAGGAGCAACTGGGGACCACACCGCAACGCTATTACATGGAACTGCGCGTGACCGAGGCGCGGCGCTTGTTGCAGCACACCGAGCTGTCGCAGGTGGACGTGCTGGTGGCGTGCGGGTTTGTCTCGCCGAGCCATTTCAGCAAGTGTTACAGCGCGTATTTCGGCTACAGGCCGTCCAAAGAAAAACGCCTGGTCAAATAGAACGCACCCTTGTGGCGAGCGGGCTTGTTGTGCCGAGCGGGCTTTCTGTGGCGAGCGGGCTTTCTGTGGCGAGCTCGCCACAACAAGCCAGCTCGGCACAGCGTTACTGTTCATAACCCTCATGACTGACCTTGCCCCGGAAGACGTAATACCCCCAGCCGGTGTACAGCAGGATCAGCGGCAGGATGAACAGTGTCCCCACCAGAATGAAACGCTGGCTTTGCGGCGGCGAAGCGGCGTCCCACAGGGTCACGTGCGGTGGCACGATGGCCGGCCAGAGGGTCGAGGCCAGGCTCACAAACCCGACCAGCATCAACAATAACGTGCAAAAAAACGGCGCATAAGTGTGCCGCCGGCGTAGCCCGCGCATCAGACCGGTCAGTGCGCCCAGCGCCACCAGTACCAGCAACGCGAAGATCACCTGGTGAGAATGATCAAACCAGCGGTTGGCGATTTCCGGGTGCAGCATCGGTGTGGCGATGCAGATCACCACCACTATGGCCACCAGCAGCGCCGCCAGGGGTGGGCAGAATTGGCGGGCGAGACCTTCCAGTGCGCCCTCACTTTTGATCACCAGCCAGGTGCTGCCGAGCAGGGCGTAAGCGACGATCAGCCCGAAGCCGCAAAAGATCGGGAAAGGCGCCAGCCAATCCAGCGGCCCGCCGGCAAACTCGCCATTGCACACGTGAATGCCAGCGACGTAGGTGCCGATGACCAGGCCTTGGCAGAAGGTGGCCAGCAAGGAGCCCGCAACAAAGGCGGCGCCCCACAGGTGGCGTTTTTGCGGGCTGGCGATAAAGCGGAACTCAAAGGCCACCCCCCGGAAGATCAGCCCGCACAGCATCAGGATCAGAGGCAGGTACAAGGCCTGCAAGATGATCGAATACGCCAGGGGGAACGCGCCGTACAACGCGGCGCCGCAGAGGACCAGCCAGGTTTCATTGCCGTCCCACACCGGTGCGACCGTGCGCATCATGACGTCGCGCTCCTGTTCGCTGCGCACCAGCGGCGAGAGGATGCCCATTCCCAGTACAAAGCCGTCCATGACCACGTACATCATCACACCGAACGCGATGATCACCGCCCACACGACTGACAGATCAATGCCTTGCAGCTCCATTTACGGTTGCTCCGGTGCAGAGTTAAAGGTGGCGGACAGTGGGCGGCTCGGTGTCTGTTGCTGGCCGGGGCCTCCGCTGGCCGGCTGGTCGAGCTCGGCTTGAGGGCCTTTGCGCACCAGGGCCATCATGTAGCGGATGCCTACCCCAAATACCGTGAAGTAGATGACGACAAACAGCCCCAGGGAGATGCTCATTTGCATCACGGAGTGATGGGCGACGGCGTCGGCGGTGCGCATTTGCCCATACACCACCCACGGTTGGCGCCCCACCTCGGTGGTGATCCAGCCCGCCAGCATCGCGACCAGGCCCGAAGGCCCCATGCACAGCACCAGGCGCTGGAACCAGCGCGTGGTGTAGACCCGGCCGTTACGGCGCAACACAAGGCCGGCCAGGCCTACCAGAATCATCAGGATGCCCAGGCCCGCCATCACGCGAAAGCTCCAGAAAATGATGGTGGAATTGGGGCGGTCTTCTTTGGGAAAACTCTTCAGTGCCGGAATCTGTTGGGTCAGGCTGTGGGTCAGGATCAGGCTGCCCAAGTAGGGGATCTCCACGGCATACCGGGTTTTCTCGGCGTCCATATCAGGCAGCCCGACCAGCACCAGAGGTGACGGTTTGTCGTCGAGGTTTTCCCAGTGGCCTTCGATGGCGGCGATCTTGGCCGGCTGATATTTGAGGGTGTTGAGGCCGTGCGCGTCGCCCACGAAGGCCTGGACCGGTGCGACGATCAGCGCCATCCACAGCGCCATTGAAAACATTTTGCGCACAGCCGGCGTGTCGTTGCCCCGCAAGAGGTGCCAGGCCCCTGAGGCGCCGACAAAGAACGAGGTGGCCACAAACGCAGCAATGGCCATATGCGCCAGGCGGAAGGGAAAAGACGGGTTGAAGATGATGGCCAGCCAATCCAGCGGCACGACACGCCCATCAACCACTTCAAAACCTTGAGGCGTTTGCATCCAGCTGTTGGATGCCAGAATCCAGAACGTCGACATCAAGGTGCCGCAAGCCACCATCGCCGTGGCAAACAGGTGCAACCTGCGCCCCACGCGGTGCCAGCCAAACAACATGACGCCCAGAAAGCCCGCCTCGAGGAAAAACGCAGTGAGCACTTCATAGGTCAGCAGCGGGCCGGTGACGCTGCCGGCAAACGCCGAGAAGCCGCTCCAGTTGGTGCCGAATTCGTACGCCATGACCAGGCCTGAAACCACGCCCATACCGAAATTCACGGCAAAGACCTTCGACCAGAAATGGTAGAGGTCGCGGTACACGTTGTTGTCGGTTTTAAGCCAGAGTGCTTCAAGTACCAGCAGAAAGCTGGCGAGGCCGATGGTGATAGCGGGGAAGAGGATGTGAAAGGACACGGTGAACGCAAACTGAAGACGAGCCAGATCCAACGCGTGAAGGTCGAGCATGCAAGGGTTCCTGTTCAGTGGTCATGGGGAGGCGACGTCACTGTCCAGGTACTACATCCGTAGCAACATGTTGTTACGTTATATCATGTTTGTTACAAAGATATGAGTGCCCTCAGGTATTTCGCTTTTTGTCAGCAACCCGACAGGAAGGTCGGGCTGTGACGCCGCGTTGTGCGAGGAGACAGTGGATCAGAAGCGACTCAGGCGGTACGGCGCCAATGCCGGTAAATCCGGATCCGGCGGTTGCATCGATGCCAGGTGGCCAACCATTTGCGCCGTCACTGCCGCGTGCGTCAGCCCCAAATGCTGATGCCCGAAGGCAAGCAAAACCTTGCCGTCGCACACCCGATCAATGATCGGCAACGAGTCCGGTAAGGATGGCCTGAATCCCATCCAGGGCGTGGCGCCTTCTGCGTTCAAGTCCTGACGAAACAAGCCTTGGCTCAGCCGGTGCAACTGCCAGGCGCGGGCCATGTTCGCCGGGCGCTGCAGCCCGGCAAATTCGACGGTGCCAGCCAGGCGCAGGCCGCCGGTCATGGGCGTCATGATGAATTTGCGCTCCAGTGAGGTGATGGCAAACGGCAGGCGATTGTGTTCGTGGGGCAGCATCAGGTGATAGCCGCGCTCGGTGTCGAGCGGGACTTTTTTACCGGTCAGTGCGGCGGTGAGTTTGGCCGAGTGCGCGCCGCAGGTGACCAGCACTTGGTGCGCCGCCAAGACGCCCTGATCGGTCATCAGCGAGACACCGTTTTCTTCGACACGCCCATCCAATACGCGTTGTGTGAGGAACTTCACGCCATGACCCTTGGCGGCCTCGACCAGCTCGCACACCACCTGATACGGGTCGAGAAAGTGCCCGGTAGCCGGGAAGAACAGCCCGCCTTGAATGGCGTCGCTCAGTTGCGGCGCTACCTCGCGCACGGCCTCGCCTGACCAAAAATCCACCGGCACGTTTTGCTGTTGCATGCGTTGGCGCAGCGCGTCGATGGCTTCACGGGACTCGGCGCGCTCAAACACCAGCAGCGAACCGTCTTCGCGTAACAAATGTGGCCGTTCAATCGCGTGCAGCAAGCGTTGCCATGCGCCAAGGCTGGCTTCATTCAGTGCGCGAATGCCCGCCACCGTGCGCCGATAGCGCGCCGGGCGCAGGTTCAGCAACAGCCGAACAAACCAGGGCAGGGCGCGGGGCAGGTATTTCCAGTCCAGCCGCAGCGGGCCCATGGGGTCCATCAGCATGGCGGGTAAACGTTTGAGAATGGACACGTCGGCGATCGGAAACACTTGCTCGGTGGCCAGGTGCCCGGCGTTGCCGTAGGACGCGCCCATGCCAGGTGCCTGCGGGTCGATAACGACTACGCGCTTGCCTTGGCGCGCCAACTGGAGGGCACAGGCGACGCCGATGATGCCAGCGCCGACAACGGCGATATCCGCTGCGTTGGAGTCGGGCATTGTTTATGCCTCCCTCTGGCCGTCGAGCAAACGCCGCAACAGCAGCGGGTTGCCGTGTTGCAGTGCACCGGGGAGCAATGCGTCCGGGAAGTCCTGATAGCACACCGGGCGCAGGAAACGCTGGATTGCCGCGGTACCGACCGAGGTGCTGCGTGAGTCCGAAGTGGCGGGGAAGGGGCCGCCATGAACCATCGCGTCGCAGACTTCCACACCGGTTGGCCAGCCGTTGACCAGCAGGCGCCCGGCCTTGCGTTCAAGCACCGGCAGCAAAGCTCTGGCGCGGGCCAGGTCCGCTTCATCCAGGTGCAGGGTGGCGGTGAGTTGGCCCTCCAGGTGTTCGGTGACCTGGCGGACTTGCGCGTCATTGCTGCACACCACGACCAGCGAAGCCGCGCCGAACACTTCGGCTTGCAGGGCGTCGTTGCTCAAAAACGCGCTGGCCTGCGTCACGAACAGGTGCGCCTGGCCGCTGTTGGGGCTTTCGGCCGCCAAGCCTGTTGCGGCGACGTGGGCGTGCTCACCCAAAGCCCCCACGCCTGATGTGTAAGCGCTGAAAATACCGGGCGTGAGCATGGTCTGGGCCGCGCAGCCCGAGAGCAACGTGGCCGCCGTGTCGATAAAGCGCTCCAGCGCAGCGCCGGCGACGGCAATCACCAACCCGGGGTTGGTGCAAAACTGCCCGGCGCCCTGGGTCAGCGACGTCACGAACCCCTGAGCCAATGCTTCAGCGCGGGCTTCAAGGGCGGCGGGAAACAGATACACCGGGTTGATCGAACTCATTTCTGCATATACCGGAATCGGCTCCGGCCGTGCCTGCGCCGCTTGAGTCAGCGCGATACCGCCACTGCGCGAGCCGGTAAAACCGACGGCCTTGATGCGCGGGTCAGTGACCAGCGCGATGCCGACTTCGCGACCTGACCCATACAACAACGAAAACACACCTTGCGGCAGACCACATTCCTTGACCGCCTGAGCCACCGCGCGGCCCACCAGTTCACTGGTGCCCGGGTGAGCGCCATGCGCCTTGACGATCACCGGGCAGCCCGCCGCCAGCGCCGATGCGGTATCACCGCCCGCCACTGAAAATGCCAAGGGGAAATTGCTCGCCCCAAACACCGCAACCGGGCCCAGCGCGATGTGCCGTTGACGCAGGTCCGGGCGCGGCAGCGGCTGACGCTCGGGTTGTGCGGCGTCCACGCGCACATCCAGCCATTCCCCGGCACGCACGGTACGGGCGAAGGTGCGCAACTGCCCGCAGGTGCGGCCGCGTTCGCCTTGAATGCGTGGGCGCGGCAGGCCGGTTTCGGCCACGGCGCGCTCGATCAATTCATCGCCGAGCGCTTCAATGTTGTCGGCAATGGCTTCAAGAAAACGCGCGCGATCCGCCAGTGAGGTTTCGCGATACACGTCAAACGCCTCCCACGCCAAGGCGCAGGCCTGTTCAACGTGATCGCCGTTCCCTCCGTGGTAGGCGGGCTCCAAGGCCGCATTGGTGGCGGGATTGATGGCCCGGATCGCCTCGCGATTGCCGGCAACGGCCTGCTGACCGATCAGCATTTTTCCCGTCAGGGTCATGGGTAACGTCCTTAAAAAGAGGGTTGGCCGCTGTGAGCGCCACAGCGGCGCAGGTATCAGGCGACGTTCTGTTCTGCCGACCAGTTGGTGTACCACTGGCGGAACAACGCGTACTGGTTTTGCGCGTAGCGGCGCTGCGCATCGCTGAGCACGTCGGTGTCGTTGAAGTGCAAGCTGTAGCCTTCGTCGCCGTTGAGCACCATCAAGTATTTGTAATACAGCACCAGGTCGCAGCCTTCGTCGAAGGACGACAGCACCGCCAGCGCGGCTTCCAGCTCGCGCGCCAGGCGCCGGGCCTTGGCATCACCCTTGGCGGCTTTTTTGCTCAGGGCCACCAATTGCAGCACTTCGCGCGGCAAGGCGTTGCCGATCCCCGTGATGGCGCCGGTGGCGTTGCAGTTGACGAAACCGTGCACCACTTGGGTATCGACGCCGACCATGAGGGTCACGTTATCGTCCTGGGAGGTGATGTTTTCCGCCGCGTAACGCAGGTCGGCCGCGCCACCGAACTCCTTGAAGCCGATAAGGTTCGGGTGTTCGCGGCGCAGTTCGAAGAACAGGTCGGCGCGCGTGGCGAAGCCGTAGTACGGGCTGTTGTAGATCACCGCCGGCAAGTTTGGCGCCGCCTTGAGGATCGCCGAAAAATGCGCCCTTTGCGCGGTGGCCGAGGCGCCACGGGACAACACGCGCGGAATCACCATCAAACCCTGGGCGCCGACCTTGGCGGCATGCGCCGCATGGGCCACGGCCTCACGGCTGTTGACCGCGCCGGTGCCAACGATGGTCGGTACGCCCGCGGCGACTAGGCGGGCCACGCCTTCCTGGCGTTCGGCTTCGGTCAGCAGCGGCCAGTCACCCATGGAGCCGCAATACACCACGGCGCTCATGCCGATATCGATCAATTCGCGGCCCTTGGCGACCAGGGCGTCAAAGTCCGGCTTGCGCGCCGGGGTGCATGGGGTCATCAGTGCCGGGATGCAACCGGTGAAGATGTTGTCGCTCATTGTTTTAACTCCATTGCGTGAAATAAGGCGAGGCTCAGATGCCCCAGGCGAAAGGGTCCTGCTCGTCGATCAGCAGCGTGCTGTCGGCGGTCATGTAGGCGCGGCCTGTAATGAAGGGGGTGACGCGCTCGCCGTCCCATTCAAAGCGGCCTTCGAACCGGCTGCCGGTGATGCTGGCCTGCACCCACAGCTCGCCAGGCTTCAGTGTGCCGTCGGCGGCCAGGCACGCGAGTTTGGCGCTGGTGCCGGTGCCGCAAGGCGAGCGGTCGTAGGCTTTGCCGGGGCACATGACGAAGTTGCGGCTGTCGGCGCCGGCGTCGTCGGCGAACAGTTCGATATGGTCGATCAGCGCCCCGTCTGCACCGTGAATGCCCTGGTTTTCCAGGGCCTTGAGCATCGCCCAGGTGTAATCGGTGAGAGCGTCGACGTTCTCCATCTGCAGCGCCTGACCGTGGTCCGAGACCAGGAAAAACCAGTTGCCGCCCCAAGCGATATCGCCGTAGACCACGCCATGGCCCGGCACGTCCACCGGCACGTGTTGGCGATGACGGTAAGCGGGCACATTGCGCAGCGTCACGGCGCCGTCTTCGTGCAAGGTGGCGGCGACCGGGCCGACCGGCGTGTCGACGGTGTGCACGCCGGGCGCGATGCGCCCCAGATGGTGCAAGGAGGCGACCAGCCCAATGGTGCCGTGGCCGCACATGCCCAGGTAACCGGCGTTGTTGAAGAAGATCACCCCGCAGGTGGCGCCGGGCGTGACTGGTTCGCAATACAGTGCGCCCACCAGCACGTCATTGCCGCGCGGTTCGAGCAGGCAGGCGCGGCGCCATTGGTCGTGGTGGGTGCGTAGCTGTTCCAGCTTGTCGGCGATGCTGTTGCCGGTGAGCTGAGGGAAACCGTCCATGACCAGCCGCGTGGGTTCGCCGCCGGTGTGGGAGTCGATAACGTGCAGTCGTTTCATAAAACGCTCCATCAGTGGGTAGCCGGGGTCAGCGCGGCGCTGTGCCGAAGGTCGCTGACGGCTTCGCTTTCGTCGTCCTCGCTTTCCAGGCGGACCAGGTGCGCCGGCACGCCGGTGGCGGCGCCCCAGTAATAAATGCCCAATGCGCAGGCTGCGACGACCAGGGTGTCAAACGGGTGGCTGATCACGCCGATGCCGCCAAAGCTGCCGAGTTTGGAGAGCAGAATAGTGACTGCATAGAAGCCGATCAGCCACGCCGAGGAGCGCACTTGTTGCTTGATACTCAGGTGCGCCGTCGGCACCCAGCGAGCACACAGCAGGTACACCACAAACATCAGGATTTGCAGGCCGAGCAGCCAGGAAACAGTGCTCCAGCCGGACCAGTACACGATCAACGCGGCGATGATGAACGACAGGGGACCCAGCACCGCCATGCCCTTGACCCGGAACGGGCGCGCCATGTCGGGTGCATTGCGGCGCAGTGCGGCGACGGTCACCGGGGCCACGGCGTAACTCAGGATCAACGCTGCAGACACCACGTTGATCAACGCTTCCCAGGACGGGAACGGCAGCGTCCAGAACACCGACAGGCCAAAGGTCAGCCACAGTGCGGGGCGCGGAATACCGGACTTCTCATCAATGCGCGTGAATATCTTGAAAAACGTCCCGGTCTGCGCCCAGCCATACACCACCCGGGGTGTGGCATTCATATAGATGTTGCCGCAGCCGCTTGGGGAGATCACCGCGTCGGCGACCACCAGATACGCCAGCCAGCCCACGCCCAGTGCCAGGGCGATGTCGCGATACGGCAGGGCGAGTTCCTTGCTGATCCCGGCCCAGCCATTGGCGAGCATTTCGGTCGGCACACCGCCCAGAAATGCGGTTTGCAGCAGCACATAGATAGCCGTGGACAGCAGCACCGAGAGGATCAAGGCAATCGGAATCGTGCGTTGCGGGTTCTTCACTTCACTGGCCACCGAGATGATCGGCGTGAGCCCCAAATAGGCAAAAATCACTCCGCCCGCCGACACGGCCATCTCGATGCCCGACAGGCCGAACGGGGCGAAGCCTTGCACTTGAAAGTTTGCCGGTTTGAAGAAAGTAAACAGCACACCAATCACCAGCAACGGCACGATGAACTTGAACACGCTCACCAGGTTATTGGCGATGGCGAAGGTCTTCACGCTGCGGTAGTTAAGGATGAAAAACAGGCAGAGCAGGGCGAATTGCACCAGCCAGCCCAGGGTGGTCGGGTCGCTGGAACCGGCTTTGGTCAGCTCGGGAAACCAGGCGGCTGCGTATTGGCGCGAGGCGACCACTTCAATCGCCACCAGGCTGGAAAACGCGATCAGCGTGATAAACCCCATCAGGTAACCCAGCAGCGGGCCGTGGGAGTAGACCGGGTAACGCACCACGCCACCGGCGCGGGGTAACGCGGCGCCGAGTTCGCAGTAAACAATGCCCAGCAGCAACACGGCGAAACCGCCGATCAGCCACGAGATAATGCCTGCGGGGCCTGCGATTGCAGACACGTGGCTGGCTGCAAACAGCCAGCCCGAACCGAAGATGGCGCCCAACCCGATAAAGGTCAGGTCCATCAGTGAAAGTTGCTTCTTGAACTTGCCTTGAGCAGACATGGCGGCGCCTTCTTGTGAGTTATTGGATAGGCATGCAGTTGCGATATCCTGAACCCATGAACCCCGTCGCGATTGATGTTTTACGTTTGTGTGGATGACGAATTCAGCACAATCCGCCGCGCTCGACAGGGCCTCGGGCATGCGGCAACCTGCTCAAAAAAACCGGGAGTTCAGGCCATGTTGCAAAGCGCATTTGCAAGCCTTTGCCAAGGGAGTGAGGCGAATCGCCCCCACAGCATCGAGCAACTGTTGGCCGGCGTGGCGCAGCTGTTGCCGATGCTCGATGTGATCCCCAATGCCGCGATCTTCATCAAGGACATCGACGCCCGTTACCTGTTGGCCAACCGCACCCTGGTGTAGCGCTGCGGCCTCAAGCAGCTGCAACCGCTGCTCGGCAAGACCAGCGCCGAAGTGTTTCCGGCGCAACTGGGGCCGGGGTATACCGAGCAGGACCGGCGCGTGTTGGAGGAGGGGTTGGTGTTGGAGGATCAGCTGGAACTGCACCTCTATGGCACCCGCGAACCCGGTTGGTGCCTGACGCACAAGTGGCCGCTGTATAACCATGAAGGCCAGATCATCGGCCTGGCGGGTATTTCGGTGGACCTGCAATCGGCCAGCGAAACCCACCCGGCGTATCAGCGTCTGGCGGCCGTGGACGACTACATCCGCACGCATTTCAACCGCCGCGTCACCCTCAGTGAGCTGACGCGAATCGCCGGCATTTCAGTCGCGCAGCTGGAGCGCTACTGCAAGCGCGTGTTTCACCTCACGCCCCGGCAGATGATCCAGAAAGTCCGCCTGGAACATGCCCACCGGCTGCTGCACACCGAATTGCCGATCACCGAGGTGGCGCTGCAATGCGGCTACACCGACCACAGTGCGTTTACCCGCCAGTTCAAGGCGTTGACCGGGTTTACGCCGAGGCAGTATCGGCAGGCACCTCGCTTCCACCCACCGGGCGCCAGTGGGGCAGCGGCGTGAGGTAGTGCAGTGCGAACGTGCGCTCGACAAAAGCCCAGCGTCCGTCTCTGCGTTCAAGCCGGTCGTGGTACAGGCCGCTGATTTGTACCTGGCCCAGTTCGCGGTGCGACACCATACAATCGACCGCGGCCCGAGCCGTGGCTTTGTCGCCGTCAAGGTCGACCAGAGCGTTGGCCATCCAGTGATGCATATGGGGCATCTGTGCCCAATTGCGGTGAGCGGATTCGACAATCGCGTCGACACCGGTGAAGTCGCCGAAGGCTGCACCCAGCGTCAGTACCGCGCCTTCGTGCCAGAGGCTGCGCAACAGCGCTTCATCGTGGTTATCGAAGGCATGCGCGTATTCGGCAACCAGACGTTGAATCGCCAAGTGGCTTTCCAAGGTATCCAAGCGGGCGCTCAAGGCTTGCAGGCTCATGGTTTTTGGTGCTCCTCATCAGTCAGAAAATCGGTACTCAGGCTAAGTTCAAGCCACTGCGCAGTTTCCTCGGCGACCGCTGCCAGCTTGTCGTTGACTACTTTGATGGCGTCGGCGCCGGCGATAAATCGCAGCGGTGGATGCTTCTCGTTGACCAGGCGTACCAGGGCATTCCCCAGTCGCGCCGGGTCGCCGGGCTGTTGATGGTTGCGCGCGGCGAACACCGCGAGCGCCGCGGCACGGTAGTCGTCGTAATCGCAGAGAGTGCCACTGCCCAACTTGAGCACTCGCTGGTCGAGGAAGTCCGTGCGAAAGGCACCGGGTTCGACCACGGTGAGGCGGATGCCAAAGTCGGCGATTTCCTCGGCCAGTGACTCGGAAAACCCTTCAATGGCGAATTTGCTGGCGGAATACAACGAGGCGCCGGCAACCCCTTTGAAGCCGCCATTGGATGACATATTGAGGATGTGACCGCCACGTTGCGCCCGCAGGGTAGGCAGCGCGGCGCGGGTCACGTTGAATGTGCCCAGTACATTGGTCGCGAACTGGCACTGAGCGGCATCGGCATCGACCTCCTCAAAGGGGCCGAACTGGCCATAGCCGGCGTTATTGACCAGCACGTCCAGGCGCCCAAAGCGCGCCATGCAGGCGCTCATGGCGGCGTGTGCCTGGGCCTGGTCACGAATATCCAGCTGCACGGTGAGGACCCGGTCGCCGCAGGCGCCGAAAATGTCGTCCAACCGTGCAAGGTCCAGGTCGGTCGCGACGACCCGATCGCCGGCTGCCAGTGCCGCTTGCGCGATACCTTTGCCGATGCCGCTGGCACTCCCGGTAATCAGCCAGACTTTGCTCATAACGGCATGTCCTGTTCAATCCATTCCAGGGCCGAATGGAAGGTGGGCGCCCAGCCCAATTCTTCGCGTGCGCGTTTGGCTCGGACCCGGCTGTTGGTGCCGAACGTGTAGTGCGCATGCAGATAGCCCCAGCGCGTGGCGGCTTGCTCCACCGTCCAGAAAGCGACTGGCTCAAGCTTGAGGCGACGGGCGATTGACTGGCCAATTTCCAGGAAAGACGCCTCGCCGTTTTCAACGAAATAGAACGCGCCAGCGGGGGCTTTTTGCAGTGCGAGCAGGTAAAGCTCGGCGACATCGAGAACATGCACGTTGGACCAGCGATTGACCCCGCTGCCGACGACGCGCACCACGCCGCTTTCGCTCGCCTGCAGCACCAACCAGGGAATCTGTACGCTTTGTCTGTGTACGCCGGTACCGGTGCCGTAGATGTTGCTTGGGCAGATCACCACTGCCCGAATGCCCCTGGCGGCTGCGCCCAGCACTTTCAGCTCGATGTCGCGGCGTGGCTGCTTGGAGGCGGCGACCACGAAGGTGCTGTCTTCATCAAACACAGCGGGGTTGACGTGCACACCTTGCGCATCGTCGCCAATCACGCTGGAACCGCTGGTGTGCAGGAAGGGTTTGCCCGAGCCGGCCAACGCCTGGATGAAGGTTTCAACGGCGCCGAGGTGGTCGCTGTCGGCGGTATGAATCACGCCGTCGGCGGCTCGCGCCTCGTTGGCCAGCAACGTCAGGTCATCAAGGGTACCGATGACCGGGTCGATGCCCAATGCGCGCACCTGATCGGCTTTTGCTTCGTCGCGTACCAGGCCGCGAACGCTGTAGCCGGCGTCGATCAATCGCAGGGCGACGGTGCCCCCGACATACCCATTGGCGCCTGTCAGAAATAAGTTCATGAATGCCTCGCTGATGTGTGGGTCAAGTTGCGAGTGCAATCTAACGGTTGCCGATGGGCTGAATAAGTGGGATAGGTGTCAGATCAGTAGTGACTTGACTGTCATGAATCGATTGAGTATTGGGGATTTTCAACTCCGCATACACGTGGACCTTACTTCACTGACGGGACGCTGATGGACAGTCTGAGTGGGATGGCGGTGTTCGTGCAGGCCGCGCAAATGGGCAGTTTTGTGGGTGCGGGAAAACATCTGGGTATTTCGGCCTCAGCCGTGAGCAAAAGCATCGCGCGACTGGAAGAAAAACTTGAAGTGCGGCTGTTTCATCGCAGTACACGCAGCCTCACGCTGACCGCTGAGGGCACGCGCTTTCTGCAACGTTGTCGACGGATCATTCAGGAGCTGGAAGCGGCGGGGGAAGAATTACGCCAGACCGCTTCGTCCCCTCAGGGGCCGCTGCGGGTGAGCCTGCCCATGATCGGCAAACCGTTCCTGCCGGTATTTGCCGAGTTTCAGTTGTTGTACCCGGATATCCAGCTTGACCTGGAGTTTTCCGACCGCCTGGTGGACATCATTGCCGAAGGCTTTGATGCCGTCATACGCAGCGGCGTGCCAAAGGATTCGGGCTTGTCGGCCCGTTGCCTGGGCCGCTACCGTATGCTCGCGGTCGGGTCGCCGGACTACTTTGCCAGGCACGGCAAACCTGCGCGGCCGCGTGACTTGGCTGAGCACCGCTGTATCCACTTTCGTTTTCCCGACACGGGCAAGTTACAACGCTGGATGATCCAGGAAGACGCCCAGACCGAACGGGAGCTGCCATGCACCCTGATTTGCAATTCAGTGGAGGGCCGTGTGTGTTTCGCCCTCAAAGGCTTGGGCATCACCTATGCGGCAGATTTCATGGTCAGGGAATACCTGGCTTCGGGTGAGCTGCGTTCAGTGCTGGAGGCATACAGTGAAGAAAATGGCACCTTCAACCTGTTGTGGCCTTCTGGTCGACAGGTGCCGCTCAAGCTGCGCGCGCTGATTGATTTTCTCAGCGACCGAATCGGGTTTCTGTCTTGACGAAGGTGCGCTGATGCAACGAATCGCCGCCGTTGCCCCTCCTATGCTTACGAGTAACCTTTTCACAAGACAGGTAGTGGGCTTATGACGGCGGCGAACAACGATCATGTGAACTGGCTGGTTGAGCAATCGATGCTGCACGCAGCGCGCCAGCGGGCCAGGCTCTATTCGGGGCAAGGGCGTTTGTGGCAGCAGCCTTACGCGCATACCCGGCCCCGTGATGCCACGGCCTTGTCGTCTGTGTGGTTCACCGCGTATCCCGCGTCCATCGTGACCCGTGAAGGCGGCACGGTGCTCGAAGCGTTGGGCGATGCAAGCCTGTGGCACGCGTTGTCGAAGATTGGCATTCAGGGCATTCACAACGGCCCGCTGAAAAAGTCCGGAGGGCTTTCGGGTACTCGGCATACGCCGACTATCGACGGCAATTTCGACCGCATCAGCTTTGAAATCGACCCGGAACTGGGCACCGAGGCGCAGTTGCAGGCGCTGACGCGGATGGCGGCGGCGCACAATTCGGTGATCATCGACGACGTGATTCCGTCCCATACCGGCAAAGGCGCGGACTTCCGCCTGGCCGAGATGGCGTATGAGGACTATCCCGGGCTTTACCACATGGTGGAGATCCGCGAGGAAGACTGGCAGCTGCTGCCTGACGTCGCCGAGGGGCGTGATGCGCAGAACCTCAGCCCCGTGCAGGTCGACGCGCTGCGCGACAAGCATTACATCGTCGGCCAGTTGCAGCGGGTAATCTTCTTTGAACCCGGCGTTAAAGAAACCGACTGGAGCACCACCCCGGTGGTGGTGGGCGTGGACGGCAAGCCGCGGCGCTGGGTGTACCTGCACTATTTCAAGGAAGGCCAGCCGTCGCTGAACTGGCTGGACCCTTCATTTGCCGCGCAACAGATGATCATCGGTGATGCCCTGCATGCCATCGACGTGATGGGTGCCAAGATCCTGCGTCTGGATGCCAACGGCTTTCTGGGCGTGGAGCGCAAGCTTGATGGCACGGCGTGGTCGGAAAGCCACCCGCTGTCCATCACCGGCAACCAACTGCTCGGCGGCGCGATTCGCAAGGCCGGCGGCTTCAGCTTTCAGGAGTTGAACCTCACGGTGGACGACATCGCTGCGATGTCCCACGGCGGTGCCGATCTTTCCTACGATTTCATCACGCGTCCGGCTTACCAGCACGCGCTGTTGATCGGCGACACAGAGTTTTTGCGCCTGATGCTGCGCGAGATGCACAGCCAGGGCATCGACCCCGGCTCGCTGATCCATGCGTTGCAAAACCACGATGAGCTGACCCTGGAACTGGTGCACTTCTGGACCCTGCACGCCCATGACAATTACCTCTACCAGGGCCAGACGTTCCCCGGCAACATTCTGCGCGAGCACATTCGCGAGCAGATGTACGAACGCCTCGCCGGTGAGCATGCGCCGTATAACCTCAAGTTCGTGACCAATGGCGTGTCCTGCACCACCGCCAGCATCATCACGGCGGCGTTGGGCATTCGTGATCTGGACGCGATTACGGCGGCGGATATCCAGCAGATTCGCCAGATTCATTTGCTGCTAGTGATGTACAACGCCATGCAACCCGGCGTATTTGCCTTGTCGGGCTGGGACCTGGTGGGCGCGCTGCCGTTGGCGGCAGAGGAGGTCGCGCATCTGATGCAAGACGGCGACACGCGCTGGATCCATCGCGGCGCGTATGACCTGGTTGACCTGAACCCCGACGCAGAGCTGTCCGCTGGCCAGATGCCGCGCTCGAAAACCTTGTACGGCAGCCTGAACAGCCAGCTGCTGGACCCGGAGTCATTTGCCTCGCAGTTGCAGAAAATCCTCGCGGTGCGCAGCGCCTACGGCATTGCCGCCAGCCGCCAGATTCTGGTGCCGGATGTCGAGCACCCGGGCTTGTTGATCATGGTGCATGAACTGCCGGCGGGTAAGGGCACGCAAATCACCGCGCTGAACTTCGGCGCCACGCCGATCACCGAGACCCTGCACTTGCCCAATATCGCACCGGGGCCAGTAGTGGACATCATCAACGAGCGGGTCGAGGGCGACCTGACCGCCGAGGGCGAGTTCACCATTACGCTGGATGCGTATGAGGGGTTGGCGCTGAGGATCGTGAGTAACTCGCCGATGCTCTGAGCCGAGTAGAGCCATAAAGCAGCGGTTTGGCGGTGTGCCAGCTGCTGCGTTTTGTGGTGGACAGGATGATGCCAAATAGCTAGCTTCGTCGGCATTTACTCCTGTTGGGATGTGCCGCATGACATTGAAGTTGCGTAATCGGGTGTTCGAACTTTTACAGCAAACGCCTGGAAAGCAATGGACACCTAGTGATTTGGCGTTAGAACTCTTTCGGCTATATCCAGTTGAGTGCCAGGAAAAAAAAGCGCGCAGTAAGGCCATCACCACTGACGATGAATTGGTATCGCAGATAGCTCGTGAGATTTATGGCTCCCGCGGTCGCTGGCAAGACAATTACCCAGAGTTGCAATCTTCAGGGCAGAACCCGCGTCGCATCTTTTGGGGCGGCGTGCAGTCCGCGAATTCTGCGAGCCATCAGGCTTCCCATCCGGTAACTGCTGATAAAGTCGCGCTGAACCGGATTCTGTTCGGTCCGCCAGGTACGGGTAAAACCTACTCGACAATTGAGGCCGCGCTGGAAGTGCTAGACCCGGTTTTTCTGGCTAAACAACTCCGGGACAGCGCTTCGGAAGATGAGCTGCGGATTGCGTTGAAGGCACGTGTCGATGAGCTGGATAGAGAAGGCCGCATTCGATTTGTGACCTTTCACCAGAGCTTTAGCTATGAAGACTTCATTGAAGGTTTACGCGCAGTCAGCGATGAAAAGGGGCTGCTCAGTTACCCGATTGAACCAGGAATCTTTAAACTTCTGTGTGACCAGGCGCGGACAAGTTCTGCCGATGCGGGCGTCGCTGGCAATCCGCGAATCTGGAAAATTTCCATCAAAGGCACTGGGGCCAGCCCCGAGTTGACCTATTGCCTTGACCACGGTGAAGCGCGCATTGGTTGGGTGGGCGCAGGCGATATGAAGGCCGAAAAAACCACGGATTTTTACGACCAACTCGGCAGCAATGACAAAAGTACCTTGAGCTCCTTTGCAAAGGAGATTCAGAGTGGCGATATTCTGGTGTGTATTCATTCAGCAGAACTGATATCTGCGATCGGTGTGGTTACCGGTGAATATCGACATGAGGCAAGCCCACCCAGCACCGTGCGCCTTTATCCGCACGTGTTGCCAGTGAACTGGCTTTATCGCGATCTCAATTTATCTGTACTGCCTCTGAATGGAGAAAAGTCATTCACCCAAAAAACCGTATACCCACTGGACCGTTTCAACTGGAGTGATTTGCTCAGTTACCTGCATAAGTCGGATGCCAAGCCGATCAAGCCATTTGAGCAAGCGGACGGCGTACGCAAACCTCATGTTCTGGTAATCGACGAAATCAACCGGGGGAACATTTCCCGCATTTTCGGCGAACTGATCAGTTTGATCGAACCGAGCAAGCGGGAGCGTCTGGATGCGGCGTCGAGCGAAGGGTTGAGTGTCAGGCTTCCCTACTCGAAACTGCCATTCAGTGTCCCTGACAATGTTTACCTCATCGGCACTATGAATACCGCCGATCGCTCCTTGGCTTCAATGGACATTGCATTGCGCCGTCGTTTCAACTTCATTGAAATGCCACCCAAGCCTGATCTGCTCGAAGGTATTTTCGTCAACGATGGCGACGAGGCAACTTCTGAGGCCGGTGTAGACATTAAGCAACTGTTGACCTCACTGAATGAGCGTATTGAGGTTTTGCTCGATCGTGATCATAGCCTGGGACATGCGTACTTTTTGCCGCTGCGGGACGAGCCCAGTCTGGCGCTGTTGGCTTCTATCTTCCGACAACAAATCCTGCCGCTGCTGCAAGAGTATTTTTTCGAGGACTGGCAGCGTATTCACTGGGTGCTGAATGATCACAATAAGGAATACGCCGATCAGTTTGTTCAGGAAGTGAAAATTGACTTCATGCAATTGTTCGGTGCAAAGGGTCCTGTCGATTCGCATGCACAACGCTGGAAGTTGAATGAAAACGCATTTGATCGCATCCAGACTTACTTTGCGATCAGCGGGAATATCCGTTGAGTCGCTCCATCACCGTCCGTGAGTATGCTCGGCTGACCACCGATGAGATCGAGTCGAGTCTGGACCGTGCACAGATTCCTCCCTCGGCCTTTACGTGGCTATGTGACTTGAACGACTCCTTCACCAAGGCGGGAACGCCGTTGGCGCAGATAGCGGGCCAGTGCTGGTTGAGGTTGGATAATTTTGTCGGTGTGCTCGAGAGCCCTTGCGGCACGCGGTTGGAGATACTGCCCAAGCATTTTGAGAAAGATGATTGCATTAAGCAGAGTCGTAAATTGCTGTGCAAGATGATTCAGACTGCATTCAATCTGAAAACCCGTCGAGTAGGCCCCGCAGACTTGATGCTGTTCGACGCGCCATTGAGCGAATGGGTGATGCTCCAGTTCCTGGTGGAGTTGGATTATCTGGTCAAGCGAGGTTTGCGCTTTGACTACCAGCGTGTTGAAGAGGAGCAGCGTTATCTGCGTGGCCAACTGGATATAGCCAGGCAAATACGCCAGCCTCCGGGACGCCAGCATCAGTTTCAGCTACGCCATGATGTGTTTCTTCCGGACCGTCCGGAGAACCGTTTGCTGATACTTGCGCTTCAGAAAGTCTGCAAAACCACGCAGCAACCTGACAGCTGGCGCCTGGCTCATGAACTAAGGGGCTTGCTGCATGAGTTACCTGCCAGTCGCGATGTAAACGCCGACCTCAAACTGTGGCGCAATGATCGCTTGATGGCCCACTACCAGCCCGTGAAGCCTTGGTGCGAACTGGTTTTAGGAGAGGGTATGCCAACGGCTGTGTCGGGTGGTTGGCATGGAATCAGTCTGTTGTTTCCCATGGAGAAGCTGTTCGAGCGTTATGTCGAAACCTGTTTGCGAGCGACGCTTCCTGCGTCGGCGACTTTGCAGCGCCAAGTTAACGAAGAGTTCCTGTGCCTGCACAACGAAGAGCGCATGTTCCAACTAAAACCCGACATGCTTATCGCGCAGAATGATCGACGTTGGGTGCTGGACACTAAGTGGAAGCGCTTGGATAAAAGCACCAACAGGTACGGCTTGAGTCAATCGGACTTCTACCAATTATTCGCCTATGGCCAGCGCTATTTGAACGATCAGTCGCAGGGCGAAATGCTGCTGATTTATCCACGCAAAGCCAGCTTTAATCAACCGCTTCCGGAATTCCGCTTCTCGTCACAGCTACGGTTATGGGTGGTGCCCTTCGACTTGGAGTCGGGCATGCTGGTCGATAGGGAACCTGAACCGCTTCCTTTGTGGAGGGATGATTTCACTGGATCATTTTCCGCCGAGGAAAGCGTTTCGCGTTAAGACTTTGGAGTCATCGCTCGCGTACCTCGCAAGGCTTTTTTTGATGAGCTTTCCCGAGACAGCGCATGTATCTGTTTCGCCGGTTGCCTGGGCGGTTTGCAACGGTTTCAACGCCCGAAAGCGGCAATCGATTCGTCGATAAAGCTGCGCAGCTTGGCGGTGCGCTGGCGGTCGGCGGGGTAGATCAGACTCATGGGTTTGGACGGCCCTTCGTAGTTTGGCAGCACGCGCACCAGTTGCCCGCTCGCCAGCGCAGGAGCGAGCAGGTCGAGGGCTGCCATCACGATGCCGAAGCCGGCGATGGCGGCTTTCAGCTGCGCATCGGCGCTGTTGACGCGCAACCGGCTGCCGACCTGTACCGGGTAGCTTTTGCCTTGACGGGTAAATACCCACTCCTTGTTGATCACCCGGTCTGCGAAGACATAGCCCAGGCACGAATGGCTGGCCAGGTCGCTTGGCTGCACCGGAGTGCCGTGTGCCTGCAAATACGCGGGTGCCGCGCACACCAGCAATTGGTACGGCCGCAACGGCCGAACAACCAAGCTGGTGCTGTCGGCGATGCCGGGCTCACCGATACGGAATGCCGCCTCAATACCTTCGGAGATCAAGTCGACATAGCGGTCGGTGAGGTCGAGGTCAATTTCCACCAAAGGATGCTGAGCCAGGAACTGATTGATCACCGGCATCAGGCTTTGGGCGCCGAAGTTCTGTGGCGCGCTGATCTTCAGGGCGCCCATGGGTTGAGCGTGGGTCTCCAGTGCCAGCGCGTCGGCGGCCTCGACGTCGGCCAGTACCCGCACGCAACGTTCGTAGTAGGCGCGGCCGAATTCGGTCAACTGCTGGCGGCGCGTGGTGCGGTTGAGCAGGCGCACTTGCAATTGCTCCTCCAAATGTTCGATGTAGCGCGCGACCATCTGGGGCGACAGTTCCAGCGCCGCCCCGGCAGCGGCGAACGAGCCGGCGTCGGTGGCGTTGACGAACACCTGCATGGCGCGAAATTTGTCCATCAATCATCACTCAAAGTTGTTAATGCCTTCATTGGCGGTGTATTTATCGCAGTGGAAGTGGTGAATAAGCTACCACCTTTTCCAGGAGACTTCCGATGAGCCAGCCAGAACTCTTCCAAGACATCGCCCGCAGTCGCCGGGTCACCCGCCAGTTCTTGCCAACGCCCCTGAGCGAGCGCCAAATCAACCGTGTATTGCTCGACGCCCAGCACAGCCCGTCCAACTGCAATACCCAGCCGTGGCACGTGCACCTGGTGAGCGGTGACACTCGTGATCGATTGTCGGCGGCGCTGCTGGCAGCTGACGACCGCCACCACTTCACCCCGGATTTCGAATTTGACATGGCGGCCTACACCGGCGTGTTTGCCGAGCGCGCCCAAGCCAGCGGTCGCGCGCGCTACGAGGCGATTGATATTGGTCGGGATGACCACGCCGCCCGCCAAGCGTGCCTGCGTCACAACTTGAAGTTCTTCGATGCGCCGCATGTGGCTTTCTTGTTTATGCCGCAGATCAGCGACTACGTTCGCGCGGCAGGCGACATCGGCATGTATGCGCAAACATTCCTGCTGTCATTGCACGCTCGCGGGTTCGGCGCGATTCCCCAAACTTTGTTGGGGATGTACGCCGACACTGTGCGCGACGTGCTGGGAGTGAGTGTCGAGATGAAACTGATGTTCGGTATCTCCTTCGGGTATGCCGATCAACATTCTGCATCGAATTTCGTCGACGTCGGGCGCGTTGCGCTGGAGGAGAGTGTGGTGCGGCACAGCTGATCGTCACGGAATAAACGCGGCTGCGAGGACGTTCCTACCGTAAGCCTTTCAGCCGCCCCGGAGCGCCGCATCCATGAACCCTGTCGAATCACTGATCACCGAGCAAGCCCTCAAGAGCTTTGCTGCCACGCCGGACCCGCGCTTCAAACAGATCATGCAAAGCCTAGTGCGCCATCTTCACGCGTTTGCCAGCGAAGTCGAACTGACCGAGCAGGAGTGGTTCGAGGGCATTCGTTTTCTGACCGACACCGGGCATATGTGTGACGGGTTTGTACGCCAGGAATTCATTCTGCTCTCGGACACGCTTGGGCTGTCGATGCTGGTGGATGCGATCAATCACCGGCACGTCGCCAACGCCACGGAGACCACGGTGTTCGGGCCGTTCTACATTGATGGCATGCCGGAGCGGGCCTACGGCGAAAACATGGCGCTGACGCCGGGGGAGGTCGCGCTGATCCACGGGCGGGTGCTGGATACCGAGGGCAAGCCGTTGGCTGGTGTGCTGCTGGACGTCTGGCAAACCGCCGGCAACGGGATGTATTCGGGGCAGGATGTTGACCAGCCGGTGGGCAATTTGCGCGGGCGTTACCGCACCGATGCCAATGGCGACTTTGCGATTCGCACGATCTTGCCGGTGTGCTACCCGATTCCGACTGACGGGCCGGTGGGGCGCATGCTGGAAGCCGCCGAGCGTCATCCATGGCGCCCGGGGCATGTGCATTTCATGCTTGAGTTGCCGGGGTATCGCAAGCTGGTCACGCATCTGTTTACGCAGGATGACCCCTACCTGGAGTCCGATGCGGTGTTTGGTGTGAAGCAGTCGTTGCAGGTGGCTTATGAAGCCCGGACCGTGCACGACACGGTGTCTGCAAAGGTGGGTATGGAGCTGCCGTTCAAGCAGGCGTATTACACATTTGTGCTGGTAAGTGAGTGACGGGTTTGCAGCAGCACTTCCTTAAGGCACTGCGCGGCGGGCGTCAGCGTGCGGCCCGCGCTGCTGAGAAAGACATGCACAGGCGGTAGCGGCGCCAGCCCCTCACTCAGGGCAACCGCGCCCAAGCCCGCCGGGGCACTGACGGGTGTGCGCACAGTGATGCCCAACCCTGCATTGACAGCCGCCCACAGCCCGGAAACGTTGGGTGTGGTAAAGGCGATTTCCCAGGGGATGCCGGCGTCATCCAATGCATTGATGGCGGCGGTGCGGAAAAAGCACGGTGCCTCCAGCAGCGCCAATTGCACCGGTTTGTCTGCCTTGAGTGTGTCGCCGGGGCGGCCGATCCAGGCCATCGGTAACGTCGCCAGTATTTGCGCCTCGACCGCCACTTTGCCGCTGAGCAACACCTCCAGGTCGAGATCAATCGGCATGGGCTTTGGGGGCGAGAAGGCTCACCAGCTCGGCGGTGGTCACAATCGAATGGGCGAAGGTCGGGCCGTTAAGGTCGTGGGCCGCGTGCATCAACTCGGGGTTAAGCGCTGCGGTGGCGTCGCGCACCAGCGTCACGTGGTAGCCCAGTTCCACGGCATACCGCGCGGTGGCTTCGATGCAGGTATTGGCCAGCAAACCGACGATGATCACGTGAGTGACGCCTTGTTGCTTGAGGCGAAAATCAAGGTCGGTGTTGGCAAAACCGCTGGAGCCCCAATGTTCCTGGGCGACGATATCGCCCGGTTGTGGCGCAAAGTCGGGGTGCCATTCGCCGCCCCATTCGCCGCGGGCGAAGTGGTGCATGTGTTGGACTTTGCATTGGGTAGGGCTGGGGTGGTTCCAGTTGTCGTAGTCGCCTTGCTCCCAACGACGGTGCGGTACAATCGCGACCTGCAGCCCTAAGCCACGCACGGTTTTGTCGAGCGTGCGCAGGTTGTCGAGCAGGTGAACCTGTTCGGCGATGGGCTTGATGTGCGGGAAGACTTTGCCGCCTTCCGCGAGAAAGTCGTTGTAGGGATCCACCAGCAGATAAGCCGTGCGATCGAGTGGGTAGGTGAAGGTCGTCATGGTGAACTCTCCAAGGGCATAAAACAGCGTGGGGCTGCGGCTGCGTTATGCTATGATAATCATAGTAAATTTCCAGAGGCAACGTCCGTATGTCGTTGAAGAAGAAAATTGCGCCTGAAACCCTGTGCCCGATTTCCCGGGCCGAGGAGATTGTGGGCAGCAGTTGGACTGTGCTGGTGCTGCGCGAACTGTTTATGGGCAACCACCGGTTCGACGAAATCCAGACCCAGAGCGGTGGCACGCCGCAGATGATTGCTGCACGCCTCAAAAGTCTGGAGGCTGATGGGATGGTTGCGCGCCGGCCTTACCGTGAACGACCGCTGCGCTACGAGTATTTTTTGACCGACAAGGGCGAGGGGTTTTACTCGGTCGTGCTTGCGCTGCGGGCGTGGGGCGAAACCTGGTGCAAAGCCGAAGGTGAAGAACGGGCGGTGAACTTCATCCACAAGACCTGCGGCCAGCCTGCGGGGTTAGGGCCTTTATGCGAGCACTGCGGCGAGACGCTACGCCGTGGCGAACTGATCGGCGAACTTGGCGCGGGCTATGCTCTGGAGCGCCAGCAGCGGCGTGATGGAGCGGCTTGATCAGCGCAAGCCGTCGGCAATACCTGCAGCCAACAGCTCATTGGCCAGGCGCAAATTGCCCGGTTGGCGTGAGTGCGTCAGCCACACGCCCATGTTCAGTTGGAAGTCGCTGATGTTGACGATGGCCAGCTCATCAGCGTGGGCGATGCCGGGCAGCAAGGTTGCCGGAATCAGCCCAAGGCCCATTCCCGCAGCCACCATGCGCATCTGTACCGAGGCGCCGTGCGTATCCACGGCCAGTTTCAGGGTTTGCCCCTGGCTACCCATCGCGGCTTCCAGCGCTGCCCGATAGCCGCAACCCTTGGGGTTCAAGACCCACTCAGAGGCCGCCAGGCTGTTGATTGCAACGGGCGCAGTGACCCGCGGGTTGCGCTTGCTTTGCACCACAAGAATCTCGAGCGTGGTGATCAACTGAGCCGCGAGGGCGGCCGGTGGGCTGTTGGCGGCAGGCAGCATCAGCGTGGCCGCGTCGAGTTCGCCCAGCAGCATCAGGCGCTCAAGTTCAGTGCTCCAGTCGGTGACGATCTGCATTTCAACACCGGGAAGCTGGTCGCGCATCCGCGTCACCACTTCGAACACCACGGCGTCCGCGACGATCTGGGTCAGCCCCACACGGAATCGTCCGCTGGGCAGGGCGTTCTCTTTGGAGATGTTCAGCAGGTATTCGGCGTCCCTCAGCAACGCTACGGCTTTCTCATAGATGCGATGGCCCAGGGCGGTGGGCAAAGGTGGGCGCGTGGTGCGGTCGAACAGCGCTTCACCGAGGGTGTCTTCCAGATGTTGAATGCGCCGCGACACGGCTGACTGGGTCAGGCACAACGTGTGCGCGGCTTTGGTCAGCGACGCGCTGTCTATGACGGTGACAAAAGCTTTCAAGTCTTGAAATAGCATGCGCAATACTCATCATCTTTTCGAAAATTATGCGCTTGATGAATCTTCACGTCGAGACTAGCGTTACATCACCGGCCGCCGACGTGGATTGGCCACTGACCCTTGAAGGATTTCACCATGCCTTTAGTTCGAATTGACCTTGCTGCCGACACATCGGTTGAAACCGCTGCCGCCATCGGCGACGTGGTGTACAACGCCATGACGGCCGTGGCCAATGTGCCTGAGCACGACAAATTCCAGATCATCAACCGCCATGCCAAAGATGAGTTGGTATACCCGGCAGCGGGTTATCTTGGCATCTCCTACACGCCTAAAATCGTGTTTATCCAGGTCACCTGGAATGCCGGGCGCACCGTTGAGGTAAAAAAGGCGTTTTACAAATTCATCGCCGACGGTATCCACGCCAAAACCGGGCTGCGCAAGGAAGACGTGTGGATCGGCCTGGTGGACGTGAAACGCGAGGACTGGTCGTTCGGCAATGGTGAAATGCAGTACGCGCCCACCGAGTGACATAACCACTAAAAAAAGGGGCGACTCATCTCTGAGTCGCCCCTTTTTTTATTTGGCTGTCAGCGCTTCAAGAAACTGCGTGTGTTTCAGCGTTTGGGAAAACATGGGCAGCGTAAAGTTTTCCGCGGCCTGCTGTTGTTCATCGCTGAAGGTGGCGGTGCAATCGGTCAAGGTGACCACGTCGTAGCCTTTTTCGTAGCCTGAACGAACCGTGCCTTCGACGCAGCAGTTGGTCAGGAAGCCCGCGACTACCAGGTTCTGGATGCCGTTGTTGCGCAGAACCAGGTCCAGGCCGGTGGTGGCAAACGCATCGAGCCCGCGCTTGCCTTCGACCACGATGTCGGCGGGGTCGCGGGGCAGGGCGTCGGTGATCTCGGCGCCCCAGGAGCCCGCGCGGAATGCGCTGCCGTCAGCGACACCTTTGAGAATTCCGTACGAACGCGTGGTCAGCTCAGGGTAGCCCTCGGCAAACTGGATGGGCATATGGATGATTTTCACACCGAGCACGCGCGCTTTTTCAAGGGTGGCGGCGGTGTTGGCGAGCATATTAGACTTTTGCATTACGTCTTTGACGGCGTCATGAAACACACCGCCGGGCGTGGTGAAGTCGTTTTGAAATTCGATCAGGACAATCGCAGTGTGGTGCGGATTCATGTCAATGCTCCGGAGAGGGCGGGTGACTTCAGGCGTCTGGTCGAGAAAGACTGACGCGGCTGAACTACTCTTGCACCCAAATGATCGTAGTGCGATCAATTAATCTGTCGACAGGTAAACATGGATAAGCGGCTTGCGGGTCTTTCATTTCTGCTGACGCTCGGCTGGGTCACCGCCGTTGCGTTCGTCATGTGGTTTTTCTCGAAAGCCTAGCCTTTGCGGCATGAAAAGGCCCACGCGGGGTGGGCCTTGTGGCATACGGCTAGCAACGCATCAATGGTGTTTGTTTTTGTGTTTGTGCTTGTTGCCTTTATGTTTGCCACCGTTGGAGCGGTGATCGCTTTCGTCATCCGCCAGGTTATTGCCCAACGCGCCGCCCGCTGCACCACCGACACCTGCGCCGATCGTCGACCCTGTTGCGCCTCCGAGGCGGCCGCCCACCAGTGAGCCGCCCGCAGAGCCCAGCCCGCCACCGATGGCGGCCTCAGTCTTATTGCCTTTCTGCGCGCCAACCGCACCCCCAGCCGCGCCGCCTAGCCCTGCGCCTACAGCCGCCCCGGTAGATCCGCCCAGCTGCTGGCCGACGATGTTGCCCAATGCGCCACCGACGCCGCCGCCTAATGCCGCTGTTCCATCGCCGGCCGCCATCGCGCCTTGCGAAATCAGGATGCTAATCGCCAGGGTGGGGAGTGTCATTTTCATTTTTATGTGCCTCTGAAGGTTGCCAGCAGGCGCTCACGGTTTGAAGCACGCCCATCTTTCAGATTAGAACAGATCGAGGCGCAAACAGTTCGAGTTTGATGTTTTCGGGGGGGAAAGAGGGATAAAAGCGCGGCCTGCTGCTTTTTGAGCAGCAGACCGGGCGCTTTTTCAAAAGGCTTGCTGGGTGGGGCGGATCACGATTTCATTGATGTCCACATCGTCAGGTTGCTCGATTGCAAAGGCGATGGCGCGGGCCACCGAGGCGGCGGGAATGGCCTGTTTGTAGAAGTCCAATACCGTGTCTTTGGCGGTGCCGGACGTGCTGTGCTTGAGGTCGCTGTCCACTGCGCCGGGGGCGATGGATGTCACGCGCACCTTGTCGCCGACTTCCTGACGCAACCCTTCGGAGATGGCGCTGACGGCGAACTTGGTGCCCGAATACACCGTGCCACCGGGCGCGAACACTTTAACCCCGGCCACCGAACTCAAATTGATGATGTGACCGCTTTCCTGTGCCAGGAAGCGCGGCAGGGCCGCGGCAATGCCGTAGAGCGTGCCTTTGAGGTTGACGTCGATCATCGCGTCCCATTCATCGGTGTTGACTTCCGACATCGGCCGAATCGGCATCAGCCCGGCATTATTGATCAGTACATCGAGCTTGCCGAAATCCACGACTATCGCAGCGACCACTGCTTCCACCTGGTGCTTGTCTGTGACATCGAGGGTGTAGCCCTTGGCGATGCCACCTTGCGCGGTGATCTCAGCCACCACCTCTTCCAGTTTGTCTTTGCGGCGTGCGGCGATAGCCACCTTGGCGCCTCGGGAGGCGAGCAGCCTGGCCACTTCGGCGCCGATGCCAGTGCTGCCACCGGTGATCAACACGACTTTTCCTTCAATACCTTGGTTCATGCCAGCACCTTTTCCTTTTCGTTGACTTCAGAAGGGGCGTACAGCGGGTAGTCGGTGAAGCCTTGTTCACCACCGCCATACAGGTTGGCGGGGTTCAGGGCATTCAGCGGCCAGCCCTGGGCGATGCGCTTTGGCAGGTCGGGGTTGGCGATAAAGGGCCGACCGAAGGCAATCATGTCGGCCAGGCCCGCGTCCACAAGGCGTGCGCCGCGCTCGGCGGTGTACAGGCCGGCATACATGATTTTGCCGCTGAAGGTGCTTCTGACCTCGCGGCGAAACGTTTCGGGCAGGTCAGGGGCATTCGGCCAGTCGGCTTCGGCAATCGACAGGTAAGCGATGCCGGTCTCTTCCAGCACCTTGATGGCTTCGATGTAGGTCTGATGCGGATCTTCTTCGACAAAGCCGATATACACGCGATCTTCGTCGGTGCTGGTGAACAGCGGTGTAAACCGCACGCCAACCCGATCAGGGCCGACCACGGCACTGACGGCCTGCACGACTTCGCGCAGGAAACGCAGGCGGTTGTGCAGCGAGCCACCGTATTCATCGGTGCGCTGGTTGGCGTGGGTAGAGATGAACTGGTTGACCAGATAGCCATTCGCCGAGTGGATTTCAACGCCATCGAAGCCCGCGCTCAGGGCATTGCGTGCCGCCTGGGCGTAGAGCTCCACCAGCGCTTTGATTTCCGTCACGCTCAGTTCCCGTGGCAGGGAAGGCTCAACCAGCGTGCCGGTACCCGGAGCGGTTTCGATGAAGGCCTTGACCTTCTGGGCCTGGATCGCCGAGGGCGCGACGGGCGCTGCACTGTCCGGTTGCAGGTCGGTGTGGGACACCCGGCCGACGTGCCACAATTGCGCGAATATCACCCCGCCTTCAGCGTGTACGGCGTCGGTAACCGTGCGCCAGCCGTTGATTTGCGCCTGGCTGTAAATCCCCGGTGTCCAGGCATAGCCCTTGCCACGTGGTTCAATCTGGGTGCCTTCGCTGATGATCAGGCCGGCGCTGGCGCGTTGCTGGTAGTAGGTGGCCATGAGGGCCGTGGGTACATCGCCTGGCTGGCCACTGCGCTGACGCGTCAGGGGCGGCATGATGATGCGGTTTTTCAGCGTCAAGGGGCCAAGGGTAGTCGGTTCGAACAGGGAACTGTGCTGCATGATGTGATTCCTTTTTTGCGTCAGTCGGGCTTACAGGCCGCCGAGGCTGAGGTACTTGAGGTTCAGGTATTCATTAAGGCCGTGGCTTGAGCCTTCGCGACCGATGCCGCTGTCTTTGACGCCACCGAACGGTGCTTCCACGGTGGTGATCACGCCGGCGTTGATGCCGACCATGCCGCTTTGCAGGGCACGGGATACGCGGAAAGTGCGCGCCAGGTCACGGGTGTAGAAGTACGCGGAGAGACCGAATTCCGAGGCATTGGCGGCGTCGACAGCCTCTTGCTCGGTGCTGAAGCGAAACAGTGCGGCAACCGGGCCGAAGGTTTCTTCGTGGGCGATGAGCATGTCCGAGGTGGCGTCGGCGATGACAGTCGGCTCGAAGAAGGTCGCGCCCAACGCGTGGCGTTTGCCTCCGAGTAACACGCGCCCACCTTTGGCTTGTGCGTCTTGAACGTGGGCTTCAACTTTGCTGACGGCGGCCTGGTTGATCAGCGGGCCTTGCTCAACACCTTCATCGAAGCCGTTGCCGACTTTCATCTGGCGTACGCGCTCGGTCAGGCGGCGGGCGAATTCGTCATAGATGCCGTCTTGCACGTAGAAGCGGTTGGTGCACACGCAAGTCTGGCCGCTGTTGCGGAATTTTCCGGCGACGGCGTTTTCCACAGCGAGGTCCATGTCGGCATCGTCAAAAATGATCGTCGGTGCATTGCCGCCCAACTCCATGGAGAGCTTTTTCATGGTGTCGGCGGATTGTTTGTAGAGCAGTTTGCCGACCCGGGTGGAGCCGGTGAAGGTGATTTTGCGCATCAAGGGGTTGGAGGAAAACTCGCCACCGACGGCGGCGCCGTCACCCGTCACCACGTTGACCACGCCGGCAGGTATCCCTGCCTGCTCGGCCAGCACGCCATAGAGCAGGCCGGAAAAGGGAGTGAACTCAGAGGGCTTGATAACGATGGTGCAACCGGCGGCAAGCGCCGGGGCCACCTTGCGTGAGAGCATGGAAAACGGGAAATTCCACGGCGAAATCGCGCCGACGACACCCACGGGTTCACGTGTGACCAGAATCTGGCGGTCTTTCCATGGCGACGGAATGATCTCGCCATTGATGCGCCGTGCCTCTTCAGCAAACCACTGGATGTAATCGGCGCCGAGCTTCATTTCGTTGCGGGCTTCGGCCAGCGGCTTGCCTTGTTCGAGGGTGAGCATGCTGGCGAGGATGTCGAGGTTGTCACGCACGATCTGCGCCATGCGGCCCAGAAAGCCTGCGCGTTCTGCGGCGGTGGTCATCGACCAGGCGCCGAAGGCGTCTTGTGCGGCATCGATGGCGCGGCGGGTTTCAGTGGCACCCACCCATGGAATCTGGCCGATCTGTGCTTCTGTGGCCGGGTCAACGACGCCATAGACATTGGCGTCATCCGCCGCTACCCACTGACCCCCGATGTAATTGGCTTCTTTCAGCCAGCCGGCGGCTTTGATCTGTTCCAGGTTAAACGTTGTCATGATTTCTCCGGTGGTTCGACGGGTCTGTGCTGTGCGAGCAGAAGAGCGGGCAATAACGCTGGGAGACGTTTGCGCGTCTCCCGTGAATGGCCTTCAGACGCTGAGCTGATCCAGTTTGGCGATCAGGACCTGGGCCGCTTCAGTGGACGAGCTCGGGTTCTGGCCGGTGATCAGCAGGCCGTCGCTGACGACATAAGAGGACCAGTCAGCACCCTTGGAGTACAGGCCGCCGTTGGCGATCAGCATGTCTTCAACCAGGAAGGGCACGACGTCCGTCAGGCCGACCGCTTCTTCCTCGGTGTTGGTGAAACCGGCGACTTTTTTGCCAGCGACCAGCGGTGTGCCGTCGGGTTTTTTCACATGGCGCAGTACGCCGGGGGCGTGGCACACCAGGGCAGCAGGCTTGCCGGCGGCCAGGAATGCTTCAATCAGTTGGATCGAGTTCGAGTCTTCGGCCAGATCCCACAGTGGGCCGTGGCCGCCTGGGTAGAACACAGCGTCGAAGTCATCTTGAGACACGCTGTCCAGCCGCACGGTGTTGGCGAGCTGTGCGGTTGCCGCGGCATCATTCTCGAAGCGACGCGTGACATCAGTCTGGAATGATGGCTCGTTGCTCTTTGGGTCCAGCGGTGGCTGGCCGCCTTTGGGCGAGGCCAGGACGATCTCGGCGTTGGCGGCGAGAAAGGCGTAGTAGGGCGCTGCCAGTTCCTCCAGCCAGAAACCGGTTTTACGGCCCGTGTTGCCAAGGGTGTCGTGGGAGGTGAGGACCATAAGAATTTTCATGTGAGCTTCCTGTTTTCAGTGGTTGGAGGGCGTGCGGTCACACCCTGTTAAATCAGTTAATTAGACCGGTCGTCTAGTTCGTTGGCGTCGATAAATTACTTGGCAGCCTGGATGATCAGATCCGCCACTTGGCGAGGATAGGACAACATCGCTACGTGGCTTGATGGCACTTCCACCGACACGGCATGCATGCGTTTGGCCTGATCCCTTTCCTGTTGCGGGTTGATGATCGCGTCATTGCCGGCAATCACCGCGAAGGACGGCACTGTGTGCCAGGCCGCATTCTTCACCGGCTCATTGAGCGCGCGGCTGTTCAAGGCGCCCTGTGTGGCAGCAACTAGCACCTGTTCCTCACGGGGCAGGTCCGCAGCGAAATACTTGGCGACGCCTTCATCGCTGACCTTCACATAACCGGCTGCATCTTTCACAAACGTCGACTGGCCCAGGCTCTTTGGATAGCCCTTGACGGTGTCCAGCGCAGACTGGCCGTTATCTGGAGCAAAAGCGGCGACGTAAACCAGCGAGTGGACCTTATCGTTTGTACCTGCTTCGGTGATCACCGCGCCCCCCCAGGAATGCCCCACCAGGACTACCGGGCCTTCAGCGTCGTCGATAGCACGCTGGGTGAAGGCTACATCGCCCGCCAGAGAGTCCAATGGGTTCTGTACCGCAACAACCTTCAAGCCCGCTTTCTGCAGCAGTGGAATCACTTTGTTCCATGAGGAGCCGTCGGCGAATGCGCCGTGAACCAACACGACCGTTTTCGCCGGGGCGCTGGCTGTTGTGCTCTGGGCAGCGGCAATACCGACGTGGGCGGCGAGTACGACTGAGGCGATGAATGCGGCCAGCTGGGTGCGAGTGTTCATTGCGGTGTTCCTTTTGCCGGGTGAGTGAATGTGGGGTCACAGTATTTCAAAATAGACCGGTCGTCTAGTAACTTTTTCAAATTTTTTTTGCGCGCCGCTCTTAAGGTTTTTTTGGTGTGGGGGGAGTGGTGCATCGCCCGGATAGACGATGCGCCGTTGGAGAATGAATCAGGGCAGGTTGAGAATCTGGCGGGTCGTGCTCATCGCCGTCTGGAAGGGCTGAACACTTTTCGTAATCTTCACCATGACACTGGCGCCGACCCACAATTGATACAGGCTCTGCGCAACGTCGTGAGGCGTGGCGGTGACGTGCAGTGAACCCTCTGCCACTCCGGTCTCTATCCCATTGGCGAGGCGATCAATAATTGCGGCGGTACCGCGCTTGAGCACAGCGCGCATGGTTTCGGACAGGTCAGCCACCTCCACGCCCAACTTCACGGCCAGGCATTTGCCCTGGCAGTCCTGAAAGGACTGGGTGTCCTGCCAGATGTGAAAGTAGTTGAGCAGCCGTTGTGCCATCGTCAGGTCGGGCTGGGCGAGGGTCTGATCGATATCGGCGAGGTAGCCCTCGAAATAGTTCTCGAGCAAGGCCTCGCCAAACGCGTCCTTGGAGCCAAAGTAATGGTAGAAAGACCCCTTCGGCACACCGGCAGTGGCCAGGATCTCGTTCAGGCCCACGGCGGTATACCCTTTGGCGGCCATGATTCGTTGGCCTACATCAAGGATTCCTTGGCGGACGTCGGATGTTTCGCGGGTTTTTGGAGTGTTCATGGGCGTGGATCTTAGTCGCTTCTAGTTGATCGGTCTACTAGGGTCGCGATTTCAACATTGGTTGCGGGGGCAATCTGCGTTCGCGGCCTGGACGTGGTTGATAACCGAGCTCGGCGCTCCAAATGTTCATTCGCGACTCTTACCGCTTCGTCGGTTCGCCCCCACAGCCCCTTTATCTGCGCAACGATTTCCGGTCGCGCGGTACGTGGGTTCCCCGAGGTCATTGTCGGCTGTGGGTCGTACTCGAGCACGAGTTGGGTAAACTCGGCCGCATCCCGACCTTTGAGTTTCGCGATAACCAGCAGCGCAAAGTCGATGCCTGCCGTTACGCCGCCACCCGTGATTCGGTTCCTGTCGACGCATACCCGTTCGTAGCTCGGCTCGATACCCAGTGCGATAAGAGGTTCGTAGAAAGGCCAATAGGTCGCTGCACGGTAGCCCTCCAATAATCCCGCCATAGCAAGAAGTACAGAGCCTGTGCATACAGCGGTTACATAGGTGGCAGTCTTTCCTGCGCGAGCAATGAAATCGAGCAGCTCCTGGTCCTTCATGATTTCAGGCGTTCCTCCACCACCTGCGACAAACAACACGTCCAGGTTATCTGGAACGTCATCAAACGTGATCGTAGGGTTCAGCGTGACGCCCATATCCGTAGGAACGGGCTCCAGGGTTTTCCAGATTATGTGAGTGTTGGCATGAAGGCCGAACGCCGTCTGTGGGCCGGCCAAATCCTGCAGAGTGAAACCCGGAAAAATCACCATGCCAATCTGCAGTTGGCGGTCTTCGATCTTATTGCTCAGCTCATCAGACATTACCGTCTCCTCTAGTCGTGGTTGACTAAAGAGTATTCCTGCTGGACGCTCCACGTGAGTGGCTTAAATGACATCAAACGTTCGTTTTTTGCCAGTCATTTCTATTTCGCGAGCAGAGGTCCACGGGGTGCACAAGATTGCGGTTCTGGTATTGAATGATGTGGTGCCGTTGGACTTTGGGATCGGCTATCAAGTTTTCGCTTTGGCTGCTCAGGTTGATGGGAGCAAAGCTTACGAGGTGGAGGTGTGCGCACCTGAGCGCACAATTCAGGCCGCTGGCTTTGACATGCAGGTGCGGTACGGCCTCGACCGTCTTGAGCGAGCCCACACTATTGTGATCCCCGGGTGTGAAGACCCGTTTGGAGTGGTTCCGGAAGCGGTAAGAATTGCGCTTCGCGAGGCACATACGCGTGGTGCACGATTAGCGTCAATCTGTACGGGGGCTTTTATCCTTGCCGCGAGCGGTCTTCTTGGCGGAAAACGCGTCACGACGCATTGGCGTTTCGCCGAAGACTTGGCCAGGCTTTATCCGCAGATCACAGTAGAACCCAATGTTCTATTCGTGGATGAAGGCAGCATCGTGACGTCGGCCGGCGCGTCGGCAGGGTTGGATATGTGTTTGCATATCGTGCGTCGCGATTTCGGGCAGTCTGTTGCGGCAAACACTGCCCGCCTGGTGGTCGCGCCACTGTATCGTGATGGCGGTCAGGCCCAATTTATTCGTCAGGAGCTTCCAGGCTCTCCAACCAGCTTAATGCCCCTGATCGAATGGATACGGGACAATTTAAACAGTTCGCACACGGTCGATAGTCTTGCGGCTCGCGCCAACATGAGCGCCCGCACCTTCGCTCGGCGATTTCAAGAACAGACCGGCATGACGCCTTTACAGTGGCTTCTCACCGCTCGTATTGACCGAGCGCGTGAATTGCTTGAAGAGAGCGAGACATCGATTGATCAAACGGCATTTCTTTCCGGATTCGGGTCTGCGGTGACCTTCCGGTCGCGGTTTCGAAAGGTCGTTGGCCTTACGCCAACGGAGTACCGTCGTCGTTTCAGCTCGGCTAGCTGATGTCGCCTTTCGAGTAATCGCGCGGCCTCGTTAGCGAGTACGACGCGCAGAAAAAAGCCCGCGACGAAGGCGGGCTTTAGCGCGCAGGGCGGGACTTCAGAGGCAGTCGGACTTGTCTATCTGAAACTCGAAGATTGGTGAGCGGGTTGAGTCCTGGAAGATGTAGTGAACGGAAAGACCCGATTTCACGAATTCTCCCAGACCTTTTCCAGTGCAGGTTGCAGACGCTAGAGAAGCTTTTGCGTTCTTGGCAAACTCTTCGGAATCGACGTCGTCTTTCGAAAAGTCGGTAACTGTGTATGAGATTCGCATGACCTCATGGTCATACGTCACCGAATCGAGGCGAGTTGATCCATCGAGCATTTTCCCGGACTGAGCATTCATGATGAGCGCCGAAGCTTTAAGCTGGCGTTCCCGCTCCTGCTTTTTCTCTTCCGGAGCAGACTGTACGTGCCATACCTGTACCAGGATAAAAAGCAAAGTCATTGCCGAAAAAAAGATTATCAATCCGCGATATTGTTTCAACTGAGCGTTCCATAGCAAAAGGCCATCACTTATTTGATCATATCCTTTAAAGGCATGGAATCGCTATGCAGATGAATCGAGGGTTTTGATCCAGGTATGCAGGCCGCATGGGAGGGATAATTGCGGAGCACAAACGACAAAGGCCTGCATGAGATAACTCATGCAGGCCTTTGATAGGTATGGTGCCCGAAGCCGGAATCGAACCGGCACGCCCTTACGAGCGGGGGATTTTAAGTCCCATGCGTCTACCAGTTTCGCCATTCGGGCGGTAGCGCGGTGAAGCAGGGTTGGGAATATATAGACCCGGGCGCATCGTTGCAAGGTCGAAAGGCGCGTTTGTTGCACAAATCCATTGCTGAAAAAGCTCGATAGATCAGTGATCTACATAAATCTCCTGGCGCAATACCGAGGATATTTTCAGCGCGGGAACAAGATCACTGAATTCCAGTCATAGCGATATGCCATCCCGGCATTTTCGAAAGGAATCAGTTGATGCTCAGTGTTCGTAAACCTTTTCTGATGAGTGCTGCAAGCGTGATAGGACTGCTGGCCGTCTTGGGCGTCAATTCGGCACAGGCAGAGAGTGGCGTGCAGTGGGGGGCCTTTGGTGCAGGCAGTGGCGATTCGCTTGCGACCAGCTCGTCGGAGGGTGCCAAACGGGTGTTGGGCACGACCTCTTTTACCGTGGGCGATCTTGAAAAATTTCGGGAAGGCCAGAAAAGCGACCATCAGGAACTGTTGCGTTTAAACAGCAAGCTGGAAGAACAGGCGCGCTATTTCGACGATTTCAAGCGCAAGGACGGGTCCAGCTCCAGTGCCAGCGACAGTCAGATCACTGACTTGAAGCGCACGATAGCGGACCAAAAAAGCGCAATCGACAAGCTGAAAAGTGAAGTGGATGACTTGAAGCGAAATTCAAGTTCCAGTTCGAGTTCCAGCTCAAGTGAGTTGTCCCGACTCAAAAGCGATGTCAGTGATCAGAAACGCAGCCTTGATGACCTGAAACGTAACGTTGATACATTGAGTAGCAAGGTCAAATAACCCCGCCCTGAAGGCCGGCGCCCGCATGAGCAGGCGCCGTGCTCACACTAAACGAATTGCTGGCCGTGGAAACCCCGTGGCAAACGCTGCAACCCGGGCAGGTCGGTGAGGCGTTGCGTCCACGCACTGCGCCAGTCGCTGGCTGTATGGGTTTTGGCGCTGCGTGAAGCGCGGCGAGCGGCATTGCGCTGAGTGCGGCGGGCTTCTTTGTAGGCTTCGGTGTTGCGGCAGGTGCGGCATTTAACCCGGTTCAGCTCGGTGCTGGACGTGAGATTATTGCCGTGGTGGCCGCAGGCCAAATGCCCGGCGACCTTGAAGTGAGTGACCATCTAAGCGTCTCCTTCTCTGGGGTACGCGCTCCGGTAAGGCGTGGATGCGCGCGGGGAGGGCGGGCTGCGAAACATCCCGTCACCTGAAATTTCGACCCCACGCACGGCGCGGCGTTCGGTTTTAATCTCGGGCGGGTTCGCGTTACCCTGTGGCGCGAAAAATCATAAAAAAGGACTACATGATGAGCGTCGAAAATCAGCCGTTGGAAGGCAGTTGCCGGTGTGGCCGCGTGCGTTTCAGCGTCAGCTCTGCCCCGGTGATCACCATGGCCTGCCATTGCACTGGTTGCCAGAAAATGACCTCCAGCGCGTTCTCCCTCAGCGCGCTGATTCCCGCCAGCGGCTTCACCGTGACCCAAGGCTGCCCGGTAATGGGCGGTTTGCACGGCGTGGACCGCCACTATTGCTGCCCGCACTGCATGAGCTGGCTGTTTACACGCCCCCATGGCATCGACGAGTTCGTCAATGTGCGCGCGGCCTTGCTGGATGATGCCCAGAGCTACGTACCCTTTATGGAAACCTGGACCCGCGAAAAACTGCCCTGGGCCTCCACACCTGCGGTTGAAAGCTTTGAACAGTTGCCACAGCCTCAGGATTTTCCGCGCCTGATGCAGGCCTATGCCGAGTTCAGCGCTCGCTGAGTTCAGTCAATCAGCGCCAGCAGGTCGGTATCGCCCACGTCCACGCCCGCCTGGGTCAGCAGCGTCGTTGCCTGGCCCCGGTGATGGGTCTGGTGGTTGAAGAAATGCACCAGCAGGCTGAAAAAGGGTTTGCTGTTCGCGACACCGCCCATGTTGTGGTAGTGCAGGCGATGGTCCAGGTCTGACTCGTTCAGGCTCCCGGCCCACTCAATGATGAGCTGATCCAGCCAGGCGCGGCGAACCGAGAGTTCGCGAATATCCGCGAAGGCCAGCTTCTTGAGATTTGTCGGAGTGTCGATGGCGTTCAGCGGCTCCAGTGCCGGAAAGCCTGCGGGGTGCCTGGCAAAACGTTTGAGCCACACAGTGTCACCCAGCGCCAGGTGGTTCAGGGTGCCGAGGATGGAACTGAAGAACGCTTGTCGATCGGCAACCAATTCAGCATCCGTCAGCGTGCGGGCCGCGTCGTAAAGTTTGCGGTTCATCCACTGGTTGTAGTCGGCCAGCAACTGGATGTGCTCAATGCGATTCACCTAATGCCTCCCTCAATGGCTCAATGACGCCATCATAAGGCGTGCCCGCCCGGCGGTCATGGTGTTCCCGTGGTGGCGGGCTATGGTTGTTGAACGCCAATATTCTGCCCAGGAGGGTGACACCATGAACACCAGCGATCTACTCGAACAATTACTGCGCGCCGGGCAGCAAGGCGGTGGCACAGGTGGTGGCGGCCTCGGTGGCCTGCTCGGCGGCTTGTTGAAAGGCACCGGTGGCGGCAATGCCGCGGCCGGTGGCGGTTTGGGCGGGATATTGGGTGGTCTCGGCGGCTTGCTGGGTGGCGCGCCGGCCACGGGCACGCCGCAGAGGCGCTCCGGCGGTATGAACTACGCAGCCTTGGCGTCGTTGGGGATGGCGGCATTCCAGGCCTATCAGAACTGGCAACGCCAACAGGCCAGCGCGCCGCAACAAGCGATCCAGACCGTGGATCAACTCGATGGCCCAGAGGCTGAAGCACACAGCCACGGCGTGTTGCGCGCACTGATCGCCGCCGCCAAGGCAGATGGCAGGATTGATGAGCAGGAACAGCAGATGATCAGCGCGGAGATCGGCCGCCACACCGATGACCCCCAGTTACAGCAGTGGCTCGACGCCGAAGTCGCCAAGCCCCTGGATGCCGCGGATTTTGCCGAGTACGCCACTGACCCGGCGCTGGCCTCGGAAATCTACCTGGCCAGTGTGATGCTGGTGGATGACCAGCAGGATGCCGAACGCAATTACCTGGATGACTTGGCAGGGCAGTTGCAAATCGACCCACAGCTGCAACTGCACCTGGAACAGCAAGCCAAGGCTTAAAAGCGCAGGGTGGCGCCGGTGGTCAGCCACCGGTTGCGCTCGCCACTGAGGCTTTGCCCGGCCACCACGTCCACGTCGATCAATTTGCCCAAATGGAAGCGCGGCCCGGCTTGCCACGCCTGGTCGCCGCCTTCCTGGCCGTAGCGCTCACCGATCAGCGTGAGTGCGTCCATCACCTGATACTCGAAACCGGTCCCCCACGTCAGCCGGTGGTTTTGCTCGCCACCGTTGTAAGCGTGGGTCCAGCCGCCATTGAGGTTCAGGCGCAGCGCTTGCACGGGTTGCCAGGTCAGCGGAATGTTCAAGTCCGCGCCGTCGAATGCATGTTGGCGGTCCAGGGCGAAATGGCTGGTACCTGACACAGCCATTTGCAGCCCCAAATCTTCCCGGGACCACACCTGCGCCTTCACTTGCGGGCTGACCTGGGTTTCGGCGTTTCCTGCGCTGCTGGCTCGCGACAGCGCAGCACTCCATTGCACCGAAGGCAATGCGCTGAAAGTGCACGCCGGGTTGAGTGTTTCGTTATGAACGTTGCCCTGATGCCGATTGGCGGTGTACCAGGCGTCGACGTTGCATTCGCCCGGATCGTTGACCGCGCCGTCATCCACCACATAGGCGCCACCCGCCGCATAGGCCTTGGAAAACACGGCGACGAGCAAAATAAAGCCCAGAGTCACGCCGATAAATATCAGGTTACGTTGCAGCGCCCGCCGTTTGGCCGGTGGCAACAGCAACAAGGTGTTGTGCGCGCCGCGGTAGTGACGCGCACGGTATTTGGCAAACCCGTCCTGACGGGTTGGGGTGTGTTTTTTGTGCATGATGCACCTCGCTTGAATTCAGCTTTCTACGGTCAGCACCGAAATGCCGTTGGCGGTGGCCTGGCACACCAGCTCGGAGGTGTCGTCACCCCCCGGCAGGGCGATGACCACATCGGGGCGGCTGTCGGCCAGCATGAAATGGTTGCGCTGGCGTTCTGCCTGTTTGCCGTGGCGTTGCCAGTTGGGCGGGTAGCGCACCACGTCGATGCTCATTTCCCGTGCCCATTCCTCGATGTCGCTGCCGAGGAACTGGTTGCCGCCGTGAATCAAAACCTGCACCGGGCGCAGGCGGTGGTAAGCGTCCAGCACTTGGCGGGACTTTTTGGTGTCGGCGTAATGACGACCTGCACAGATCAACACGCGCATGGGTCAAATCCTTGTAGTGCACGGTGGCAGTCGGGCGACTGCCACCGTTTAAACGGCGGGGGAGATCAGTACCACTGCTTGAAGCGGCGGATGTAGATCGTCTTCATCAGTTGGGCGACGCAGCAGTAGCTGATCAAGGTGCCCACCAGCCATGGGAAGTACGCCAGCGGCAGCGGCTCCAGACCCACCAGGGTGCCCAGCGGCGAGAACGGCACGTAGATGCCCAGCCCGATGACCAGCGCGGTCATCATCAACACAGGCCACGCGGCCGTGCTCTGGAAGAACGGGATCTTGCGGGTGCGCAACATGTGCACCACCAGGGTTTGCGACAGCAGCCCTTCGATAAACCAGCCGGACTGGAACAGGGTCTGCATTTCCACACTGTTGGCGGAAAACACGTACCACATCAGCGCAAAGGTGGTGATGTCGAAGATCGACGAGGTCGGTCCGATCCAGATCATGAAACGGCCGATGTTTTTCGCGTCCCACTTGCGCGGCTTGGCCAGGTATTCCTTGTCCATCTTGTCCCACGGCAGGGCCAGCTGGGAGATGTCGTACATCAGGTTTTGCAGCAGCAGGTGAATCGCCAGCATCGGCATGAACGGGATGAACGCACTGGCCACCAGCACCGAGAACACGTTGCCGAAGTTGGAGCTGGCGGTCATGTTCAGGTACTTCATGATGTTGCCGAAGGTTTCGCGGCCCTTGAGCACGCCTTCTTCGAGCACCATCAGGCTCTTTTCCAGCAGGATGATGTCTGCCGATTCCTTGGCAATATCGGTGGCGGTGTCCACCGAGATACCCACATCAGCGTCGCGCAACGCCGGTGCATCATTGATGCCGTCGCCGAGGAAACCCACCGTATGGCCGTTGGCTTGCAAGGCCTTGAGCACGCGGGATTTCTGCAGCGGCGTCAGCTTGGCGAACACCGTGCGTTCTTCCACGCGGCGCAGCAGGGTGGCGTCGTCCATCGCTTCGATTTCCACGCCCAGCAACGGTTGACCAGGTTCCAGGCCGACCTGGCGGCAGATCTTGCTGGTGACCACGGCGTTATCGCCCGTCAGCACTTTGACCGCCACGCCGATTTGTTGCAGTGCCGCAATCGCCGGGCCTGCGGTTTCCTTCGGAGGATCAAGGAAGGTCAGAAAGCCCTGGATTACCAGGTTGCGCTCATCGACGGTGGTGTACTGCTGACGGGCCAGCGCTTTGGGGATATTGCGTGTGGCAACCACCAGCACACGGAAGCCGTCCTCGTTGTAGTCATTGGCCAGGGCCAGCAACTCATCACGACGGCGATCATCCAGCGGCACGGCTTCGCCGGCTTCCATCATGTGCGTGGAAATGCTCAGCATCTCTTCCACGGCGCCTTTGCACACCAGCAGTTGGTCACCGGCGGCGTCCTTGACCACGATCGACAGGCGACGGCGCACAAAGTCGAACGGCAATTCATCGACCTTGCTGTAGGCAAACGGCACCTGGAACTTCGGATTTTGTTCCGAGAACTGTACGATCGCCTGGTCCATCAGGTTTTTCATGCCGCTCTGGTGGTAGCTGTTCAGCCAAGCCAGGGACAGCACCGCGTCGTCGCGTTGGCCGAGGGCGTTGACGTGATGCTCCAGGATGATCTTGTCCTGGGTCAGGGTGCCGGTCTTGTCGGTGCACAGCACGTCCATCGAACCGAAGTTCTGGATCGCGTTGAGGCGCTTGACCACCACTTTGCGCTTGGCCATGGCGGTTGCGCCTTTGGCCAGGTTGGCGCTGACGATCATCGGCAGCATTTCCGGGGTCAGGCCCACGGCAACCGCCAAGGCAAACAGGAAGGCATCGCCCCAATCGCCTTTGGAGAAGCCGTTGAGCAGGAACACGATCGGCACCATCACCAGCATGAAGCGGATCAGCAGCCAGCTGACGCTGTTCACGCCACGGTCGAAGGCGGTTTGCACCCGCGAGCCGACAATCGCTTTGGCCAGCGAACCAAAGTAGGTGCGCGGCCCGGTGGCGACCACCACGGCCTTGGCCCGGCCGCTGACCACGTTGGTGCCCATAAAGCAGATGTTTGGCAGGTCGAGCAAGTTGCCCTGGTCGGCGGCCATGGAGGAGGCCGATTTCTGCGTCACGTCACCGAGGGTGTCGTATTTTTCCACCGGCAAGGCTTCACCGGTCAGCACCGCCTGGCTGATAAACAGGTCGCGGGACTCGATCAGGCGAATGTCAGCCGGAATCATGTCGCCGGCCGACAGCTGCACGATATCGCCCGCCACCAGCTCACGCATCGGCACTTCACGCAGGATCGGCTGGCTGCCGACTTGCTCACGGCGCAACACCGTGGCGGTGGTGCGCACCATGGCTTTCAGGGCTTCGGCGGATTTGGCCGAGCAGTGCTCCTGCCAGAAGCGCAGCAGGCTGCTGAGCAGGACCATGGTCATGATAATGATGACCTTGGTCAGGTCGACTTCTTCACCCGCCTGCAGCGGCAACCAATAGTCGGTGACAAAGCTGATGCCGGCCAGGGTCAGCAACACGTAGATGAAGGGGTTGTTCAGCGCCTGCAGGAACTGGACGATGGCGTGCGGCGGCTTGTCGTGGGCCACTTCGTTGTAGCCTTCGCGAGCCAGGCGCGCCGAGGCGTCGAGTTCGGTCAGGCCATCGCTGGTGGCGCGTACATTGGCGAGGGTGGCCTGCAGGCCGTTCTGGGCTTCGCGGGCGGCACGCATCGACAGTTTGGTGTCGGTATCGGTGCCATTTTTCTTGTGCAGTGGCGTGTTTTTTACGGCGCTCATTGTCTGTACTCCTGTCGCCAATTCTCGACAAAACATACCCGGTACTTACCTGAATACAGGCGAGCGAAAGCATGCCGAGCCGCGGACTTCGCGATCGGTTTAAATAAGGTGTTCACATAACTTCTACAGGGCCCGCTAATAGCGCGTTAGTTAACTGGCGCGCAGCGGGCTACTACTGGACTTGTTCATAAAGAACTCCAGGGTATTGATCAGGAAGTTGCTGTTTCCAGCGGGTTCACGCAGCCCGGGCGTTCACGTACAAGGCGAACATCAGGCTGGTTTGAGCCAGCATGGAAACGTTCGGTCTCTGCGGGTCTTGAGGGTCGGCGTGGTCCCAGTGTTGCAGCAGTTGGCCGCTGTCGGGGCAGACACGCCAGTGCGCCAGCGGGGGAGCCGGGCGCACTTGGAGGGAGGGTGCAGCAAAAGGCGAACGGGCAGGTGAAAAGCCTGCGGGCTCGCGGCACAGCTTGGCGCGCAGGGCTGCGGCTAGCGTGCGAATATCAGGCAAAGCAATAAGTTGGAAGGTCATAACACACCTCGGGACCGGACAAGCGACCGGCGAGGCAGTTACGGTGGAGCATCGAGCTCTAGCGCAGCTTACCGGACCGGGAGGCGAGTCCTGTCATATTCTGGGTTTGGCGCCCGATGCCCGCAAACGCGGTGCTCGGACAGCGACTAGATACTGTGTCCATTGGCTTCTTTTGTGAGGTTTAAAAAAGGCCCCAGTTGCGGGCACGGGCAATCTACTCAGACCGTTACAAAATGTCAACGCATGATTAATTAAAATCGCCGGTGTTCAGAGTTTATTCAGACAAGCCGCATAAACAAGTTGCCCGCGATATATAACTTCATATCCCTTGAGCCGCCAGAACAGCGAGATATAACAACACCCCACCGCAGGTGCCATAACTGATGCGCTGCCACAACGGCGATGCGTTCTTGCGCAGCAGGTTGACCAGTGCCGCGGTCAGAAAACACGACAACACTGACGCCAGCATGAAGCCTGCAAAAAACATCAGGGTTTGCCCATGGCTGGGTGTCGCGCCGACGATGCCGGTCAAGGCGCTGCCCAATGCTCCCCAATAAACGATGTTCTTCGGGTTGGCCAGGGAAATGGCGGCGCCGACTGCCAGCGCATTCTGACCGGTTCCGGCTGGCGCATTGTCGGCTTCAGGCAACTGCCAGGCATCGATCAGGCTGCGCACGCCCAGCCAGGCCAGGTAGAGGGCGCACAGAATCGTCAGGGGGACACGCACCGCGTCGTGCTGGATCAGCAGGGCGATGCCGGTGAGGCCGATGACTGCCCACACGGCGTCGCCTACGAGCGAACCGAATTGCACCAGCAGCGCCGGGGTAAATCCGTGAAGCAAGCCACGGCGCAAGGTCTCTGCCAGCACCGCCCCGGGGGACAGGCAAAACACAAAACCAAAGATCAGCGCATAGAAAAAGATCGTCAACATGCCCGCGTCCTTTCGAGAAAGGGCAGGAGCATACGACGACTCAGGCCATCAAATCGACCGTTGATTGACGCGTTGTGACAACGCCTCTGCGCTTTCCTTGCGCTCCGAGTAGCGGTCGACCAGTTCCGGGTGGTCGCGCAGCAGGACGGTGAACTTGACCAGTTCTTCCATCACATCGACGACACGGTCATACAACGCCGAGGGCTTCATGCGGTCCTGCTCATCGAACTCCATGAAGGCTTTGGGCACCGAGGATTGATTGGGGATGGTGAACATGCGCATCCAACGGCCCAGCACACGCAGTTGGTTGACCGTGTTGAACGATTGCGAACCGCCGGATACCTGCATCACCGCCAACGTTTTGCCCTGAGTGGGGCGTACCGCGCCGAGCGCCAGCGGAACCCAGTCGAGTTGCGCCTTGAACACGGCTGACATCGAGCCGTGACGCTCCGGCGAGCACCAGACCTGGCCTTCGGACCACTGCATCAGTTCCAACAGTTCCTGGACCTTGGGATGGTCGCCTGGTGCGTCGTCCGGCAGTGGCAGCCCCGACGGGTTGAAAATGCGTGTGTCGGCACCGAAGTGGCGTAACAGGCGCGCCGCTTCCTCCACCAACAATCGGCTGAATGAGCGCGGCCGGGTGGAGCCATAAAGCAGCAGGATGCGCGGCGGGTGTATCGCATCAGTGCGCGCGGGCGGTGAAAGGCTCAGGTCAAGGTTGGGCAGGGTGGTCATCAGGTTCTCCCAGCTACAACCGCGCAATGCGGTCGAGTTCAGCCTTCAGTTCGACAGGGCCGAGGCGGGCAAAGGGCAGGGCGAAAAAAGCTTGGCAGCGCGAAGCAATGATGCCCAGGGTGGCGTTGAATGCAGCGTTAAGGCTTGCCTCGTCGCCCTGAACATCGGAGGGGTCTTCAAGCCCCCAGTGCGACTTCAGTGCGGGCCCGAAATACACCGGGCACGCTTCGCCGGCGGCCTTGTCGCACACGGTAATCACCACGTCCGGCGGGCTGCCTTCAAAGGCGTCGTTGCCTTTGCTGTACAGCCCTTCAGTGCTGATTCCGGCTGCCTGCAACGTGCTCAAGCTGCGGGGCAACACTACGCCCTTGGGAAAGCTGCCGGAACTGACAGCCTCAAAGCCGGGCGGCGCCAGATGATTGAACACCGCCTCGGACAAGATGCTGCGGCAGCTGTTGGCCGTGCACATAAACAGGACTTTCATGGCGTATCTCCTTCAGATACTCAGACGCAGGGCGAGGGCGGCGAGGGTGATCAACAACACCGGCAAAGTCAGCACGATGCCGACCTTGAAGTAGTAACCCCACGTAATGGTGATGCCTTTGCGCGCCAGGATATGCAGCCACAGCAACGTCGCCAGGCTGCCGATGGGGGTAATTTTCGGGCCGAGGTCACTGCCGATCACGTTGGCGTAGATCATCGCGTCCTTGACCACGCCCACCGCATGGCTGGACTCGATGGACAGCGCGCCGATCAATACCGTCGGCAGGTTGTTCATTGCCGACGACAGCAGTGCCGTCAACACGCCGGTACCCATGGCCGCGCCCCACACGCCGAACGTGGCGAAGGTGTCCAGCCAAGTCGCGAGGTAGGTGGTGAGCCCGGCATTGCGCAGGCCGTAGACCACCAGGTACATGCCCAGGGAAAACACCACGATTTGCCAAGGCGCTTCTTTCAATACTTTGCGTGTGGAAATCTTGTGGCCTTTGGCGGCGATCACCAGCAGCAACACGGCGCATACCGCGGAAATCGCGCTGATCGGAATGCCCAGCGGTTCCAGGGCAAAACAGCCGACCAGCAGAATGCCCAGCACCCACCAGCCGGCGCGGAAGGTGGCGCGGTCGTGGACAGCACTGGCGGGGTCTTCGAGGTCGGCGGGGTCGTAAGTCTGGGGAATGTCTCGGCGGAAAAACCACAGCAGCACGGCGAGGGTTGCAGCGACGCTGACGAAGTTCACCGGCACCATGACGGCAGCGTATTCGTTGAAACCGATCTTGAAATAGTCAGCTGAAACAATGTTTACCAGGTTCGACACCACCAGTGGCAGGCTTGCCGTGTCTGCGATAAACCCGGCGCCCATCACAAATGCCAGGGTGGCCGCTGGAGAGAAACGCAGTGCCAGCAGCATCGACATCACGATGGGGGTCAGGATCAGCGCCGCACCGTCATTGGCAAACAACGCCGACACCAGCGCACCCAGCAGCACCATGTACGCAAACAGCCGGCGCCCACGCCCACGGCCCCAGCGCGCCACATGCAGCGCCGTCCACGCAAAAAAACCGGCTTCATCGAGCAACAGGCTGATGATGATCAGCGCGACGAAGGTGCCGGTAGCGTTCCAGATGATGTGCCACACCACCGGAATGTCGGTGAAGCTGATCACGCCGCAAGCGAGGGCCAGAACCGCCCCCATGCTTGCGCTCCAGCCTACGCCGAGGCCCTTGGGCTGCCAGATGACCAGGACGATGGTGAAGATAAAAATCGCAATTGCGACAAGCATGAATAAACGCTCCGGTGGCTCAGCAGCAGGTGCTGGCCCGTTGTGGTCTGTCGCCCATTGCACCCAGACGCTGCGCGTCGTCGTGCAACCATGGCTGGTTGGCTTGCAAAGTGGTGTCCAGCACCTGAGTCACCCAGGCGGGCAGTGCCGGATTGATGCGGTAATAGATCCATTGCCCCTGACGACGATCGAGCAACAGCCCGCAACCGCGCAGTTGCGCCAGGTGGCGGGAAATTTTCGGTTGGCTGTCGTCCAAGGCATGGATCAGTTCGCACACGCAAAGTTCGCCTTCGCGCAGAATCAATAAGGTCAGCCGTGCGCGGGTGGCATCTGCCAGGCATTTGAACAGGGAGGGCGGGGAAAAGAGTTCTGACATGACAGCGTTCTATAAACATATGGAAATCCGAATATACGGATATTCATATATGTAGGTCAAATCCTGAATTCGATTGATGTGGATCAAAACCCGGTAAATCAGCCACAAGTGACTGAAATTAAACTGAAACACGAATGTCCTAAAGTGCCTGCCCATTGCTGAAGAAGGAAGAACCGCGTGACCCGTGCCACTCGCAACCTGCGCAAGACCCTCGATTCCGTCGCGGACAATAACGAAACCGCGGCGTTTGACCTGATGCGCGCCGTTGAAAAGCTTGGCGATGAAGTGCTGCGCCAACGCCTGCTCAATACCATTCACCGGCTTAATCAGGACGCCTACGAACTGCGCGAAGCCCGTGACTCGGTGGAACAAGTGTCGGTAAAACTGGCCTGAGCACGATCGTTCAAGACAACCCCGTGTGACGCTGGCATGCTTGCCGACTGTCTGTCGATGAGCCCTCTTCATGCCTGCTGCCGTCCCTTATCAAGCCTTCGCTCGCGGCGCAATCGCCGTCATACCGTTATCCCTGGCCTGCGCGCCATGGGGGCTGCTCGCCGGCTCCATGGCCATTGATGCGCAATTCAGCCCGCTGCAAGCCCAGGGCTTATCCGCCATCGTATTCGCCGGCGCTGCGCAGTTGGTGGCCATCGGTATGGTCAAAAGCGGCGCCAGCCTGATTTCCATTGTGCTGACCACGTTGCTGCTGACCTCCCAGCATCTGCTGTACGGCATGCATATGCGTCCGACCCTTTCTTCGCTCAACGCCCGCTGGCGCATGAGCCTGGGCTTTTTGCTGACCGATGAGTTCTTTGCGTTGGTCAACCACTACGACCGCGAGACCTTCAACCGCTGGTATGCGCTGGGCGTGGGCCTGACGTTTTACATCGCCTGGAACCTGTTCACCCTGGCCGGCATCGTGCTCGGCAAAAGCATTCCGGGGCTTGATCAGTTGGGGCTGGAGTTTTCCATCGCCGCCACCTTCATTGCCTTGATCACGCCGGTGGTGCGCGATGTGCCGACGGTGGTGTGCGTTGCGGTGTCTTTGCTGTGCTCGGTGTGGCTCAGTTACTTGCACTGGGAATCGGCGGTGGTGGTGTCGGGCGTGCTGGGCATGAGCGCAGGTTATGCCTGCAAACGGTTGGGGGTAGGGCAGCGATGATCTACATCATGATTGTGGCCATGGGCCTAGTGGTATTCCTTAATCGTTACCTGTTTATCGAACCGCGCCTGCCAGTGCGCCTGAACCGTGGCGCACGGGAGTTTCTCGGGTTTGCAGTGCCGGGCATGCTCACGGCTATCTGCGGGCCGATTATTTTTCTCGCCGATCACAAACTCAACCTGAGCCCGGCCAACCCTTATCTGCTGGCGGGTATCAGCGCGGTGGCGTTGATGTTCTGGACGCGCAGCGTGCTGATCACCGTGCTGCTGAGCATGGCGCTGTTCTATCTGTTTCGCTGGTGGCTTTGAAACCCGGGCGAAAAAAAACCCGCGGGAGAGCGGGCCGAAGGGAGACTTCTTAAAAATGAGCCAGCCAACTATAGGCGTTGGGCTCTGCCTTCACAGTGAAAGAAAGTTCATGCATGCATCAGCCCGCGCGTGAGCGGTGGTACAGTCGCGTTTTTTTCAAGGAAGTGAAGGCATGCGCAAAATTGTCATTGGTGCATTGGTACTGGCAGCACTCACCGGCTGCGCGGGCTCGAAGATGAAAGAGGCGCGCGCCGGTCAGCCCTACAAAACCCTGGCATCGGACAAGGCGCCCTTGGTGGTTGCCCAATGCATCCAGTTTGGCTGGCAGGACGAAGCCGTCTTCGGTGTGGATGCCGGCGGCTTCAAGGAACCGCTCGAAGCCGGTGGCTTCACGGTGTACACCACGGGCGGCGACTATTTCGCCGACGTGCGCAGCGCAGGTGCCGGCTCCACTGTGAAGTATTACGCAGCGCAAAACAGCATGCCGGCCATGCGTCGCCAGGCGGCACTGGCGACTTGCCTGTAATCCTTTGCCTTAGTGAATTTCGGAAAAGCCCGGCGGGACAGCCGTCGGGCATTGGCTTATCATCACTGCGCTCGCTCGAGGTGATGGCTCTTTACCAGTACACGGACGTCGAGGCCGAATCTTCGAGCGAGCATCTTTTCTAACCTCCCCACTCTTCTGTCAGCACCAGGCGCCAGCCTTCCGGGTGCCAGTCCAGCCTGTGCGTGGGCTTGATCGATTGCATAAATGCCGCATCGTGTGACACCGCTACGACGGCGCCACTGAACCCCTGCAATGCCTGCTCAAACGCCAGCACGGACTCCAGGTCCAGATGGTTGGTCGGCTCATCCAGCAACAGCAGTTGCGCCGGCACTTCGCGCCATAAGGCAAGCGCCATCGCCGCTTTCAAGCGTTCACCACCACTCAAATGGCCGGCAGGTTGCGTCACGCGCAACGCATCCAGTTGCAGCAAGGCCAGGCGCGTACGCAGTTCGGCTTCAGCCAATGGAGTGTCTAGCAGGTTGAGCTGTTCGACGATGGAGCGTTTGTCATCCAGCAATGCCAAATGCTGATCGAGATAGGCGCCGGGCACGTGCACGGTGCATTTGCCGCTGACGGCCTGCCACCGACCGGCAAGCAATTTGAGCAGCGTGGACTTGCCGCAGCCATTCGGCCCGCGTACCGCAATGCGCACCGGGCCCATCAGGTTGAACGTGACGCAGGTCGACGGTGCCTGCGGGTCCAGCCACGGCAGTTGGGCATTCTCCAGGGTCATGACGTGCCGCCCGTTCGGCACGGTGGAGCCCGGCAAGGCGAACAGGGTCGGCGTTTCCTCCGTGACGCGCTCGTAGGCGTGGCGCACCCGGGCGTCGAGTTGTTGTTTGTGCGCATGATGGGCGCTGCGCACGGTGCTGAGTATTTCCGTGGCGGCGCCTTTCCAGCGTGCCTTGGTGAACCGCGACACGTTGGCGGTTTCTGCGTGCTTACGCGCGCGGGCTGCACCGCGTTGCAGGCTGTCATGATCTTTTTGCAGCCGCCCACGCTCGCGGCTGCGCTCCAGGCGCGCGTGGTCCAGGGCAGCCATCGCAGCGTGTTGTTCGGTGTCGCGTTGAAGGCGATAGGCATCATAGTTGCCGCCATACGCTCGGGCGCCGAGGGGGGACAGCTCGATAATGCGCTCCATCGTATTCAGCAACTGCCGATCATGACTGACCACCACCAGGCCCCCGCGCCACGCCTTCAACACGCTCAGCAGCCACACGCGTCCGGCGTCGTCGAGGTGGTTGGTCGGTTCATCCAGAATCAGCAACTGTGGTGCCGCGAGCAGCGCGCCGATCACCGCGAGCCTTGCCAGTTGGCCGCCGCTGAGTTGATCGGCCCGGCTTTGCGCGCTCAAATGTGGCAAACCCGCTGCATTGAATGCGGCGCGCAAGCGTTCGGCCACATCCCAGCGATCGTCTATCAGTTCGAAATCATCCTCTGCCAAGCGTTCCAGAGCGGCGAGTACTGCGGCGGTGCCGGTCACGTCCGCCACGGTTTGTCCCGGCGCCACTGCCACCACTTGCGGGACGTACGCCACGCGGGCCAAACACTTCAGCGTGCCGGAAGACGGCGCCAGGTGCCCAGCGATCAATTTTGCCAGCACACTTTTGCCGCGCCCGTTACGGCCGACAATCCCGGTGGGCGCGTGATCAATCGAAAAGGTGAGGTCCTCCAGCAGGGTTTCGCCGTTGGCGAACTGGAAGCACAGGTGTTGCAGGGAAACGAGTACGGGCAGCCGGTTGACGTCAGTCATCAGCACCTCCAAAAAAATGTCGAGCAGGCAGACAAGCGCGCAGGGCGGCTCGTCGCAGGTACATTTTGGAAGGCTTAGTTGTTCACGTCGGCAGTCGTCCCGTAAGTCAGAAGGGGTGCAAAGGCTAACTCGCCTTTGCACTCTTCGGCAAGTCGGCGGCCAATTGTTCAAGGAACATTGCCAGCGCGACCTCTTCGGCTTTCAAGCCTTTGCGCACGCGCGGCTTGGGTAACTTTGACAGCTCGCCAAGGCTGAAATGTTCGAGCACCGCCGGGTGGATGTAGCACTTGCGGCACACCGCCGGGGTATTTCCCAGCTGCTTGGCCACGTCCTTGACCATCGCCACCACATGGCGTTTGGCGTCCGATTCGGGTTGCCATTCCAGTTCGCGCAACACGGCCAATGCCATGGCAGTGCCGGCCCAGGTGCGGTAGTCCTTGGCAGTGAAGTCGGCTCCGGTGAGGCTGTGCAGGTAAGCGTTGACGTCCGAGGAGCTGACGGTATGCCGCTCGCCGTCTTCGTCCAGGTACTGAAACAGGTTCTGCCCCGGCAGTTCCAGGCAGCGTTTGACCACCGTGGCCAAGCGCCGGTCCTTCACGGTGATTTGATGTTCCACGCCGCTCTTGCCGCGAAACTGGAACTTGATCGCACTGCCTTTGACGTCGACATGCCGCGTGCGCAGGGTGGTCAGTCCGTAGGATTTGTTATCGCGGGCGTACTGCGTATTTCCGACGCGGATCAGCGTTGCGTCGAGCAGCATCACCACCGTGGCCAGGACTTTATCGCGGGTGAAACCGGGCTCGGCAATCTGTGCTTCCAGCTGTTTGCGTAACTTGGGCAAGGCACTGCCGAACGCTTGCAGGCGCGCGTATTTATCGGTGTCACGCACTTCGCGCCAGCGCGCGTGATAGCGGTACTGCTTGCGGCCCCGCGCATCAAAGCCGGTGGCTTGCAGGTGACCGCGCGGGTCGGCGCAGATCCATACGTTGGTGTAGGCAGGTGGCACGGCCAGTGCGTTGAGCCGCTGGATTTCGTCGGCATCGGTGATGCGCGTGCCCTTGGGGTCGAAGTACTGGAACTTGCCCCGCAGCAGCTTGCGGCTGATGCCGGGCGTGGTGTCGTCAACGTAATGCAGGTCGCGGGGCAGGTCGGGAAGGGGTGCGGAGTCAGGCATGGTGCAAGTTCCTTGGCAACAAATCAGGCCGGTATGTCTGATTGACCGCAGCCCTTTGCGGTCGTGCCAAAAGGTTTTCTACGCGAGTACGGCCACCGCCTTGATCTGTGCCCACAACGTCTGGCCGGGGTGCACCTGCAATTGATCGCGGGAGAACCGCGTGATGCGCGCCAGTAACGGCGTGCCGCCGGCGTCCAGGCGCACCAGCACATGGGCGTTGTTGTCCGCTGAAATGTCATGGGTGACTGTCACCGGCAAGCGGTTGAGGATGCTGCTGTGTTCCTCGGCCTGCAGGCTGAGGCTTACATCCCGTGCTTGAACCTTGACCCGCAGCTGCTTGCCGACTGCCAGCGGCGCATGCGCCACGCGGATCTGTAACGGGCAATCCGGCAATTGCAGCGTCAGAAGTTGATAGTGCGCGTCGTAGGCGCAGACCGTGCCATTGATTACCACGCCGGCGTCATCGCCCAACGCCAAGGGCAGATCGAGCCGCGCCAGGGTCTCACCAATCGGCCCGCTGGCCAGAGCTTTGCCGTCGCTGAGCAACACGATGTGATCGGCCAGGCGTGCCACTTCATCCTGGGCATGGCTGACGTACAGCACCGGAATATCCAGCTCGTCGTGCAGGCGCTCAAGGTAGGGCAGAATCTCGCCCTTGCGCTTGCTGTCGAGGGCGGCCAGCGGTTCGTCCATCAACAACAGTTTCGGGCTGGTGAGCAATGCGCGGGCAATGCCGATACGCTGGCGCTCGCCGCCGGACAAGTGCTGCGGGTTACGCTCGAGCAGGTGGCCGATGCCGAGCAATTCGGTGGCTTGGGCCATGTCCACACGCCGCTGTTGGCGCGGGATGCGTTTAAGGCCGAACTCCAGATTGGCGCGCACGGACAAATGGGGAAACAGGCTCGCTTCCTGAAATACATAACCCAACGCGCGTTTATGCGGCGGCACAAACAGCCCGTTGCGGCTGTCCTGCCAGACGTCATCGTTGATCTGGATAAACCCGTCTTTGGCCTGTTCCAGCCCTGCAATGCACCGCAGGCAAGTGGTCTTGCCGGAGCCGGAATGCCCGTACAACGCGGTCACACCCCGGCCGGGTAAATGCAGGTCCACATCCAGCGCAAAGCCGGAATAATTCAGCTGCAGGCGTACATCAATCATCGCGGTCAGCCCCAGCCCATTTTGGTTTTACGGCTGGAGTAGAGCGCCAGCAATACGAGGAACGCGAACACCACCATGGAGCCGGCCAGCCAATGCGCCTGGGCATATTCCATGGCTTCGACGTGGTCGTAGATCTGCACCGAAACCACGCGGGTTTTGTCGGGGATGTTGCCGCCGATCATCAGCACCACGCCGAATTCACCGACGGTGTGGGCAAAGCCAAGGATTGAGGCGGTGATAAAGCCCGGGCGAGCGAGGGGCAGGATCACGGTAAAGAAGGTGTCCCACGGATTGGCGCGCAAGGTGGCAGCCACTTCCAGCGGGCGAGTGCCAATGGCAGAGAAGGCGTTTTGCAACGGCTGCACCACAAACGGCATGGAATAAATCACCGAGCCAATCACCAGTCCGGCGAAGCTGAAGGTCAGGGTACCCAGCCCCAGCCATTGCGTGAACTGGCCGAAGTAACCGTTGGGCCCCATGGTCAACAACAGGTAGAAACCGATTACCGTTGGCGGGAGCACCAACGGCAATGCGACGACAGCGCCAATGGGCCCGCGCCACCACGAGCGGGTGCGCGACAGCCACAAAGCGATCGGAGTGCCGATGACCAGCAGGATCACTGTGGTCAGTGACGCCAGTTTGATGGTCAGCCAGATGGCGGAAAAATCGGCACTCGATAGCGGCATTTACAGCTCGTAACCGTAGGATTTGATAACGGCAGCGGCTTTTGGCCCTTTGAGGTATTCAACCAGGGCCTTGGCAGCGGCGCTGTCTTTGCCCTTATTGAGGATCACCGCGTCCTGTTTGATTGGGTCGTGCATGGACGCTGGAACAATCCACGCCGAACCGCTGGTGACTTTGCCGTCTTTGTAGATCTGCGACAAGGCCACAAAGCCCAGTTCGGCGTTGCCGGTGGACACGAACTGATAAGCCTGGGTGATGTTCTGGCCCTCAACCAGCTTGTCCTTGACCTTCTCGGTCAACCCTTCCTTGGCCAGCACTTGAGTGGCGGCGAGGCCGTACGGCGCGGCTTTCGGGTTGGCGATGGAGAGGTGCTTGAATTCGTTTTTCTTCAGCACGTCGCCTTTTGCATCCACGTAGCCTTCTTTAGCCGACCACAGGGCGAGGGTGCCCACGGCGTAGGTGAAGCGCGAGCCTTTGACGCTGTCGCCTTCGGCTTCAAGCTTTTGCGGCGTGGTGTCGTCGGCGCTCAGGAACACTTCAAACGGCGCGCCGTTCTTGATCTGGGTGTAGAACTGGCCGGTGGCACCATAAGCCGCGACCAGCTTGTGACCGGTGTCTTTTTCAAAGTCGGCAGCGATCGCCTGGATCGGCGCGGTGAAGTTGGCGGCCACGGCCACCTGGACTTCATCGGCATGGGCTGAGCCAAAGGCGAGGGCGGCGACCAGGATGGCCAGGCGTGAGGCGTGAATCTTCATGAAGCAGCTCCTTGGGGGTTTTTAAGGCTTGTTATAGAGAGAAGGCTTAACCGCTATGTATAGGAATATATAGCGGTTGGCCATCGCCGGTACAGCCTAAAGTTGCCCCGGGTGTCAGAACTGCTTGAGCTTGGCCAGCGTCTGCTCGGCCAGTTCGCGCGTCAGGTCATAACTGGAAATATCCTTGCCGAGGCGCAGCGCCTGGCCCGACCACAAGTTACTGAAGCCGGCTTCATCCTTGATTTTGAGCGGCATCAACGCACCGCCCGAGGTAGGAAATGCCGGCGCCGCAGGGTTAATCGCGCCCAGTTCACGCATCACCCGGTTAACGATGCCCCGTGCCGGGCGTCCGGTGAACAAGTTGGTCAACGCGGTTTCACTGGCCTGGGCATTGCGCAGGGCGTAGTGATGGGAGGCTGTGACGTTGGCTTCTGGCGTAAACAGGTAAGCAGTACCGATCTGCACGGCCGAGGCGCCCAGGGCGAAGGCCGCAACAATACCGCGTGCATCGCCGATACCCCCCGCCGCAATCACCGGCACGCTGACGGCGTCGACGATTTGTGGCACCAGCGCCATCAGGCCAATTTGGGTGTTGAGGTCGTCGGTCAGGAACAGGCCGCGATGGCCGCCGGCCTCAATGCCCATGGCGATGATCGCATCGCAGCCATGCTGTTCCAGCCAGACCGCTTCTTCCACGGTGGTTGCCGAGGACAGCACCTTCGCGCCCGTGGCTTTGACCCGGTCCAACAGGGCTTTTTCGGGAAGGCCGAAGTGAAAGCTGACCACTTCAGGGCGAAACTCTTCCACCACTTTGCACGCTGCTTCGTTAAAGGGTTCGCGGTTGGACACGGGCGTTGGTGCGTCAAAGTCAGCGCCCAACTCGCGGTAGTAAGGTTCCAGCAAATCCTTCCAGCGGCGGTCGCGTGTCGCGTCAGCGGCAGGCGGTTGGTGGCAGAAAAAATTCACGTTGAGGGGGCGCGTGCTGGCCTGGCGAATGGTGGTCAAGGCGTCGCGCAGTTGCTCGATACTCAACGCGGCAGCCGGCATTGAGCCAAGTGCACCAGCCTCATTAGCGGCGATGACCATGGCGGTGGTCGTGCCCACCGCCATCGGTGCCTGGATGATGGGCACGTCAATGCCCAGCAGGTCGAGAATTCGCGTGTCTGGCCAGGTGCTCATGGGATGCGTCTCCAGCGTTAGTAAGGCGTTTCGCTGTTTTAGCAGGGCCTCTGGCACCCGGCCAGTCTGTTTTATTCACTGGACGAAAGCGGCGTTTCGTGTTGCAGCAATCAGTCGATTGCCGAACCCAACACTGCGTGAATCCGCTCGGCGATATGCGCCGCGTGGGTTTCCAGGGCGAAATGGCCGGTGTCCAGCAACTCGACCGTGGCATTGGGGTTATCGCCCTTGTAGGCATGCGCGCCGGGCGGAATGAAAAACGGATCGTTCTGGCCCCAGATCACCAGGGTTGGCACCTGGCTGGTCTTGAAGAACGCCTGGAATGCCGGGTAGAGCGTGAGGTTGTTGCGGTAGTCGAGAAACAGGTCGAGCTGGATCTCGTCATTGCCGGGGCGCTGCATCAACAGGACGTCGAGCATATAGGACTCCGGCGCGACCAACTCTGGCTGGTTCACACCGTGCAGGTATTGATAGCGCGTGCCTTCCAGGCTGATCACGGCGTTGCGGATAACCTCGCGGTTGGCCTGGCTCGGCTGCGCCCAGTAAGCCCGAATCGGCGCCCAGGCATCGCCCAACCCTTCCAGATACGCATTGCCGTTTTGCGAGACCAGCGCGCTGACCCGCTCTGGATGTGCCACCGCCAGACGCAGGCCCACGGGTGCGCCGTAATCGAAGACGTAGAGGGCGTAGCGCGTCAGTTTCAGTGCGTCGACGAAATGCCCGACGGTGATCGCCAGGTTATCGAAGCTGTAGTGATAAGCCCGCTCGGCAGGCACCTCGGTAAAGCCAAAGCCCGGCAAATCCGGCGCGATCACCCTGAAGCGGGTGGCGAGCAGCGGAATCAGGTCGCGGTACATGTGCGAGGAACTGGGGAAGCCGTGCAGCAGCAACATCACCGGTGCTGTGGGGTCGCCGGCTTCGCGGTAGAACATGCGCACGCCATCGACATCGACGTGGTGATAGCGAACGACTGGGGCTTGAACAGGCATGATGAGTGCACCTTTTAGTAACTTGATAAATGGATGATACGGGTTACCGTTTTTTAAAGCTGCGCCCAATTATGTAACCTGTCAATCATGTTTATCGGGTTAGTTAAAAAAACAAGGTAACTGTTCATTCCAAAAAATAGGGGTTACCATCGCCTGGCGCTCAAGAGGATAAAACATGCCCACTCCCGCTTCCCCAGCCATACCCCAGCAACCCCATGTACTGGCCGATGACCCGGTGCTGGACATGCTCAATACCCTGGCGAATATCGACGGCGTGCCGTGGGATTTCTGGCAGACCTACGCCGATGTCGAGCGTTGGCTGGTGCGCCTGGAGTGGGCGAAGGAGGGCGATCTGCCTACGTTTGAGGCGGGTGACTTGCTCAGCGCTGCAACGACGCTGCGTGAGGTAATCCGGGAGTTGGTGGCCGCACGCAAGGCCGGTGAACAGGGGAACCCTGCAGCGCTTAACAGCTTTTTGCGCAAAGCGGTCAGCCACCCGCAGCTGGTCTGGCCGGCAACCGGTGCGCCGCAAGTGGAGCGCCAGCGCAAGCAGCAGACCGCAGAACAGTTTTTGTCACCGATTGCCGAAGCCGCCGCTCATTTATTGGTGGCCGGTGATTTCAATCTGATCCGCCGTTGCGAACATCCGGACTGCATCCTGTGGTTTTATGATCGGACCAAGGCTCACAAGCGCCGCTGGTGCAGCATGGCGTTGTGTGGCAATCGGCATAAGGTCGCCGAATTTCGTAAACGCAAACTCAAGCTTTAGGAAGGCTTGGCGCCGGTTTCCCGTTCCAGTAGCTGACGTTTGCGTTCCACGCCCCAGCGATAGCCCGACAGCTCACCGCTGCTGCGCACCACCCGATGACACGGAATCGCCACCGCCAGGCTGTTGGCACCACAGGCCTGAGCCACGGCGCGAAAGGATTTGGGCGCGCCGATCCGCTCGGCAATCTGTGCGTAACTGGCCGTGCTGCCCACCGGGATTTCCCGCAGGGCTTGCCACACGCGCTCCTGAAAGGCAGTGCCGCGCAGGTCCAGCGGCAAATCCAGGCCAAGGGCCGGCGCCTCGATAAAACCCACCACTTGGGCGATCAATCGCTCGAAATCGCGGTCAGCCCCTACCAGTTCAGCCTTGGGGAATTGGTCCTGCAGGTCGCGCAGCAGAGCGTCAGGGTCATCCCCGAGCAAAATTGCGCACACGCCCTTTTGGCTCTGCGCCACCAGAATGGCGCCCAATGAACAGTCGCCCACTGCGAAGCGAATCTCACTGTTGGCTCCGCCGGCCTTGTAGTCGCTGGGCTTCATGCCGAGCACTTGGTCGGCGGACTCATAGAAGCGGCTATTGGAATTGAAGCCTGCCTCGTACAGCGCATCTGTCACGGAGTGCGCGCCCTTGAGCCCATCGCGCACTTTGCGCGAACGAAGGGCGCTGGCGTAACCCTTGGGGGTCAGGCCGGTCACGGATTTGAACACCCGATGAAAATGGAAGGTGCTCAGCCCCGCTTGGCGGGCAAGCGATTCCAGGTTCGGCGGCGTCTCGGCCTGTTCTATTTGGCGACAGGCGTTGGCCACCACCTGAGCATGGTGCGCCGCCAATTGTGTCTGGTCGCCGGTGGCGCGTTTGCTCGGGCGATAACCCGCTGCTTCGGCTTGCGCAAAGGTGTCGAAAAACTCGATATTTTCCGGGCGCGGCAGGCGTGAGGCGCTGCTGGCGCGACAGTACACTCCGGTAGTTTTCACGCCGTAGACAAACAGCGCATCTGCCTTGGCGTCGCGGGCGACGATGGCGGCCCAGCGCGGATCTGTTTCGTTACTCATGGCCTGCACTCTTGACGGTTCACCGGCAGATTAACCGCGCGGATCATTGGCGGCACTCTGAAGCTTGCGGTCAAATTAGCCGGCTGTACGAAAGGTCAGGTTGATGCGCTGCGGGCCCATCACCGGATGCACGCCTTCCTTGATCGGCATCACCCCATGAAAACGCAAGCGATCAACGCCGCCCCAGACCACGGCATCGCCGTGAAACAGTGAGACCTTTTGCGTCTTGTCACTGCGCTCGTGGCCGCCGAACAGGAAGATTGCCGGCAGGCCAAGGGACACCGAAACCACCGGGGCACGGTAATCGCGCTCGTTTTTGTCCTGATGCAGGGACATGTTGGCGCCGGGCACGTAGCGGTTGATCAGGCAGGCATCCGGGGCAAAGTCAGCGAAACCGGCCTCGGCTGCCGCCAAAGTGGCGAATTCATGCAGGGTGTCGGGCATCGTCGGCCAAGGCTGCTGGCTGCGCGGGTCGAGCGGGCTGTAACGGTAACCGCTGCTGTCCGTCGTCCAGCCCAGCGCGCCGCAACTGCTCAAGGCGGCTGACATGGTAAAGCCGCCGGGGGTGACCATCTGCCGAAACGGCGATTGGGCCAGCACGCGCCGCAGTTCGGGCAGAAGGCGATCAATCCAGGGCAGGGCGAAGCCGCGCAGCACGTAAGACTCTTCGCCAATTTGCTCGCGCCCCGTCGGTTGCTGCAAAGCAGCGTCGGCGAACAAATCGGCAGTAGGGCCGCGCATGGCTTACAGCGCCTTGCTCACATTGATGTCGCTAATTTCATCGCTGGCATCGTGAATTTTCGCCAGGGCTTGCTTGGCTTCTTCCACACTGTTGCTCTGCAACTGCGCGAACTCGAAGCGGCGTTCGCCGTTGAGCTTGTACTTGATGACGTATTTGGTCGTAGGGGTCACAGCTTTTTTCCTGTCGAGTGTCCGGTTCAGCTCAGTTTGCTGCTGGTGCGACGAACGATGCGGATTTTGTGGGACAGCGCGGGTTTGCGGGTAACGCTGATGGCGCGGCGTGTCACAACGTCCAGGGTAATATTCCAGAAACCGGTGCTGGGCGCGGTGATTTTTGCCGGGAACTGGTCGAATGCGCCGCCGTGGTAGGTATGGCGGCCGCCGTTTTTGAAGCTGCGAAAGTTGGCGTCGCTCATCAAGCGAATGTTGCAGGTCTGCGAGCATTCGATGACAACGATGTCGCCCTCGTTGAGGTGCTCGCGCTGGTGAATAAATTTCATGGGGTGTCTCCAGAAGGGCTTTTTCTGAAAAATCAGAATGATACGTAGGATAAGATGGAGTTTATCAGCCCCAGCGCGTTTATTATCGCGCCGTCGTCGATGACTTCGACAATTTAAAACAGTTATTTACCGAGTTTTCAGAGATAAATCCTACAGAAGCGGGAGAAAAGTACGCTCTACGCTGTCGTAGGATCTTTATCGGAGGTTTAAGTATGAAGTGGAGTGTGTGGGTTCTGGCCTTGGCGTTAGGTGGGTGTGCTTCGGTTGCAGATATCAAGCAGACCCCGCCCACCTTGGTGGTCATCTCTGGGAAAAAACCACAGGAATACGCCGCGTGTGTGGTGCGCAAGCTCGCTGACACCCGGCGCCCGCCGCAGATTGAACCGCACAAGGAGGGCGTACAGGTGATCGTGCCGCAGAAATTCTCGGCCGACCCTTCGGCGATTTTCGAAATTGAGGAGCGTTCCAGCGGCAGTAGCATCAAGCTTTATGAAAGCATGTCCAATGTGCCGATCCGCCCGGGCGATATCAAGAAAGCCGGCGAGGATTGCATTTCCGGTTGAGCCTTCAGGCTTGTCTCATGCACTCGAATCCGATAAAAAAGCTTGGCTCTGCGTTTGCAGTGCCAGGCTTTTTTTGCCTGCGCGGCATTTGTCTTTATCTGGAATGCGCTGATGAAACGTGAAGTTGTCAAAGCCCGCCACGCCGAAGGGCAGATCTCGGCTACCCATGTCATCCAGAACCCGGCTGACCTGGGTGAATGGATCGTATTTTTCAAGAAAAGTGGAGGGCGCAGTTACTTTTTGGTGGATGAACAGGATGAGGTCGAGTCTTTCCCACGCCTGGACGACTTGATCGAAATCCTGCGCGGACTCGGCATTAAGTTCGCCGAAATCCACCTCTAGCCTGGTGGCTTACTTGCAAACCACCACGACGCTGCGGCTTTTGTAGTTACCCACGTCTTTGCCCAGGGTTTTGTCATCTTCCTTCAACGCTGGTGTGCCCTCGGTGCCGACGATGCGGTAACCGGTGCCTGCGCAAGAGGCGTCGGCTTTTTCATAGCAGCTGGCCCATGAGTTGGCTTCGCCCGAACAGTCGATGGTCAGGCCTTGCTCACCATTTTTCAGGTAGGTGTCGGACGTAGTGGTGCAGCCGGTTATCAGCGCCAGTGCTGCAGTCAGAGCCAGGATCTTGTTCATGGTGGGGTCGTCGTCGAGGGTGTGGGAGGGCGCTGACACTGTCGTGGGGCGTTGGTGGCAGATTATAGCGAACTGCCACCTGTGTAGTCTCAGAAATAAGATCGACGACTGGGAGGCCAGTCAGGTGACCTCGGTTTCAGGTCTCCGGATGGGTCACGGCACACCCATTACCAGCACGCCGCTCCCGCTTACAGGCCCGGCGGCAGGTAAGGATCCGGCGCGCCGAACCAGCGAAAATGTCACATCGTCGCCCCCCACACTATTGGTAATGCTGGTCAAGAATGAGCTGCCAACTTGAACCGCAGACCCTGCCCTGACAAGCGCGGTGCCGACGTCCGGATTGGTCATGCTTAACAAACGTGTGTCGAACGAAGACGGATTGCCTTTGTAGGAGATCGTTATCGGTGTAGTAATTCCGCCTTGTGGGCACGAGTAGGTCAGCCTGCGATCGCTGCGGATAGACGTCGTAAGCGGGTCGGTTCCCATTGCCCTCTGGTGTACGGTGCCAAAATTGATCTCGATCGGATTGTTATTGTTGATCGTGCAGGTTGAGGGTGAGACGGTGAAATTGTTGGCGGCCGAATACGTGACGGTAAGTTGTGGCCGGGTGCCGTCGTAGTTGTTCGAGCTGGTGAGACGTAGCAGTCCCAGGTTATCCCCGACTCGAACATCAATGGGATTGGAAGGATTGTCACGCATCAAAATGTAGGGGGTGACATTTACCGGGTAAAACGCCGCGTTGTTCGGAATGGTGACTATCCGTACACCTGCTTGGACAGGGCTGTTAAAGAACGATCCATTGATGCGTAAACCGGTCCTTTCGCCGCTGAATTTAGGCCCGGGAGTCCAGGCTGTGCCTGCGGTGCTCCCCGTTGCCCAGTAATCCTCCCGCCACGCAGGGCCGCCATCGGGCGTGTATCGACACTCCAGTCTTGCCCCTTCGAGGGTGATTCGGGTGCCGTCTGCGCTTAGGGTGACCGTGACGGGAACACTCAGGTTGGGATTGCCATTCTGCCAGGGCCCTCCGTTGACTCGACAGTCGACAGCCTGCGCGGTTGAAGTCGCACCCATCAACAAAAGGAGCGTCATGGTTCCATGTAGTCGTTTCATTTTGATCTCTGGCTGTTGTTCCACCCAGGCAGCGCCCCGCGAACTCGGTCCGCGCCCTGGAAAGACTTGAGGTTTATCTGAGGCTGTTACGGATAGTCGAGCGTAAACGTCGAGGTCACCGTGTAACGGCCGTGCCCGATGGTCTGGTCCCGGATCGCATCCGGCTCACCCTGCACATAGGCTTTGAGCTCGATGACATTGCTGCCATTGCTCAACACCTGTTCGTCGCTGACGGTATTCAAGGGCAATGGCTTGTTGCCCGGTGTCTCCAGGCCGATGCCGATACCGGAAGCGCCACTTCCACCGTCCAGCGCGAACAACCCCGGTAGCGCGGTGTTTTCCCTGCCGCCGAACAGAATGGTCACCGTGTCGCCAATCGTGGTGTCGCAGTCCTCCAGGTGCAGCTTGAAACCCTTACCTTGCGTGCGCGTGTTGATGTAGAGGTGCTTGCTCGTAACGTCCCAGAGTTCAAGGATGATTGCCTCGTCACCCGGACGGATCGTGCAAGCCTCTTCAACCAGGTTGCCCTTGAAACTCAAGTTGTCCGCGGCATTTGCGCTGGGCGTCAGGGCGAAAGTCGCCAGTAACGCCAGCCAGGTGCAGCACCCCGTTTTATGTTCCAGTCCATATTGCATACATTCGGCTCCTACTCGTACTCAGCCAGCAGCGTGGCCACTGCTGAAAACCTGGCGGGGGCCAGAATGGCACCGGGTTGTTTGACGGGCACAACTTCCAATGTCGGTGGCGACGAGAGTGTTATGTCCAATGGCGTGTTGAGTAGAAAGGGCACGCTGTTTTGAAAGATCCGGATGCCCAGCGCCGGCACATTGGTCTGCACCGCTGCACCGTCAAATGCGGTTGCCGAACCGTTGATACTCAATTTCAGCTCCCACGGCAGCGTGGCGGGGCCACAGGTAATGGTGTAGCCAACGCCCCGGCGGTATTTCACGCCGTCGACGCGTTTTACCCCCACATCGCCAAAATCGACCTCAATCGTGTTGCCCGCATCAATCGTGCAAGGGGGCGGCTCGTTCAGCGTTCCGCTGAATGTCAGGTTGGCCGACGCACCACTGCATAGGCCGACGGAGCACAAGGCGAGCAGGGCTCGCTGCTGCCAACGTTTCATTGATCATTCCTCTTCATTGATAATCGACCACCAGCGTGGCGGTCGCATCAAATGCCCCTCCCGTGAGTGTGCTGCCCACACGTTTGACAGGCACCGCCTGCACAACCGGAAAGTTTGGATAAGTAAAATTGACGGCCCTGTTCAGCGGCCAGTCAGCGCCATTTACAAACAGCTTTACGCCAAGGTCGGCCTTGCGCGTCATCAGCACTGCGCTGTCAAACGCAGCTCCCGTGCCCTTGAGTTCCAGCGTCAACGCATTGCTGAAAGGGGAGTCGCACGTGACCGTATACGGCACATCTCGCCGGTAATTGACCCCGTCAACCCGTGACGTCAGGAGGTCATTCCCGAAGGGCACATCAAGCGTACTGCCGCTGTTAATCACGCACGGTGGAGGCGCGATGATCACCGCGCGAATGGTCAGGCTGGTCTGAGCCTGCACACCTTGGCTGGCGGCCCAGAGCAGGCAGCCTCCTATCAGTATCGCCCCTGAAAATACGGCCCGTTGGCCGGTTGGCTTAGCCATTGTTGTGCCCTTACTCATAATTCAGCCTGAAATCCACCACAGCCCGAAATGCTCCGCTGGTCAACGACGCGGAGGTGCGCGTGGGCTGCACATTCCATGTTTGGGTGTTACTGCCCAGCGGCAGGAACAGCGGTTCACCCCTTGAACCCAACTGCACATCCCGGCCAAGGGAATCGGTCAAGCGCAAACCCATCCCGGTGATGCCCTGCACTTTGACCAGACGCGGATCATCGGCATCGGCAGGCGCGTCAAACGCTACCGACACCACAGGTTGAAAGGCACTCCAGACCAGGCTCCCTGTACGCTCACTGCGTATGCCGCCAGCCTTGCGCATGCAATCGGCGAAGCTCAGTTGAAATGCGATCGGACCAGCCTGATCACCAGGGCGTTGCAGTCGGCTGGTCGAGACGGCGCCCAGGTCGATGGTCTGATGCAGTGAGGTCATTTCCAGGCTGCAGGGGGTTTCATGCATCGACCCGCTGATGTTCAGCATCCCGTTCATGCCCTCGACATCCTGGGCGTGGGCGCCCGTCACAGAGACCATCAGCAGTGCGCCCAGGATCTTCACGTTATGCGAGTTCATAAGGTTCTCCGCCAGCAGGCGCTATTCATTAGGCGTTGATGCCTGCGCGCTCACTGTGCAAGTGGTACCCCGGCAGGTGAAGGCCATGAGCGGTCGTCCTCCGTAATCATTTACGTAAGCCAGATACGGGGTAGTGCCAAGTGCTTTGGAGGTGGGCCCCAGAGGCAGCGCGCCTTTGGGCGGGATCATCAATGGCTCGAAGCCGGCCACGGTCTTACCGTCTTTGGTGCTGCGTGCATCCACCAGCGTCACGTAGTAGGGCGTAGGGTTGTTCACCTGATAACGCTCGCCTTCGCGGGTGAGCGTCAGTTTTTCCTGCCAGGGGTTGGACAGGTCCTGCTGGCTCGGCGCGATGGCTTGCGGCCGGTAAAACAATTTGATCCGGGTTTGCAGCGCAATCTGCAAGGTGTTGGCTTTATCGCTGCGGGGTGGAATTTCCCTCAAGTTGAAGTAGTAGACCGTCTCTCGATCCTGCGGTAACAATTTGGCAGCCGGCAATGCCTGCACTTTCAATTGGCTTTGCTTGCCGGGTTCCAGGCGTTGAACCGGCGGCAGCACGATCAAGGGCGAGGTGATTTTTTTGCCGCCTTCATCCTCAATCCAGCCCTGAGCCAAATACGGCAACTGGGTATTGTTATTGGTGATGTTCACGCTGGTGGCCTCTTTGCCACCGTCAAAAATCACCCGAGTGCGGTCCAGGCCTACAGCGGCGTGAGCAGTCTGGCTCAAACCCAGAGCCAGCAACGCGAACGCCTGGCGAGTGAATCGTGTGTTCAGTGTCATGAGGATGTTTTCTCCGTAGTGTTTCGCTTGCCGGTCAATGTGGCGGGCTCGGTCAAGGATTGATCAGTGGCTACCATCCGGCAGCCCAGGTTCAGGGCATCGGTCAAGCCATCTGCGGGTAATACGAGGGGGAGCGTGAGGATGCAGCGCTCGAAACCGCCCCAACTCACAACCATCTCTTCGCCAGGCTGAATGCCGCTCAGGTAGACATTGCCGCCGTCATTGACGATGCCGGTGTCTTGTTGTTTTTCGTTTTTCACCGTCGCGCCAAAGGGCGGTGAACTGCCGTCCGACAGACGAAGCACCGCCATGGCTTTTTCACCGGCAATCACCGGCAGGGACCGATAGCCGATAGCCCCTTCGGTGAGGGTCAGTTGGGTGACTGATTGGATGGCTTCGACGTTACTCGGCAAGCTCTCCAGGTCGACACTGGCCGCCATACGCTGGTAGTTGCCGATATCGGCGATGACCGCTTTGCCGAAGGTGTTGCTACGGGTTGGCGCGCCGTAACCGCGCACGGGCACATCGGGTACACCCCCGGTATCGACCATCAGGCGGGTGCCACCGGTACTGTTGGTGCGGTGCAGTGCAGCGCCATAAGGCGTGAGAGTGCCACCGCCGCGAGCAGACACACTGAGGGTGGAATAACCGCCTTCTTGCTTACTGGCGGCGAGATCAACATCCGCCGTGTCACCCACATGATTCAGGTAGCCGCTGGCCGATTTATCGCTTGCACTGAGCTGGTAGCTATTACGCTCATCAATGCGATCGCTGTAGCGCGTTGCAAACGTGTTATCACCAGCGGCTCTACTCGCATCCATTGACAGTGTGCCGGAGCGCCCCAGCGGCAGGCCGACGGTCAGCGATACGCCGTTATCCTGATAGTTGTATTCCTGCGTGCGATGCAGGTTCAGGGACAGGTTCATATTCTTGACTGTCCCAAGGTTAAAGTAGCGCGACACGGACAGGTTCCAGCGCTGAGTGGCCGGCCGTTCCCAGTACGTCTGTTTGTTGTAGCTGGCGTAGACGGTTGCGCCCAAGTCACGAAACTGCTTGTTGAACGTCGCGGTATAAAGGGCCTTGCTACCGCCGATGGGGCGCCAGTCCTTGATCAAATCACCGTACTGATCGCGCCCGGCAAGTTCACCATTGAGTCCGTAATGACGGGCATCCAGGTATTCACTCATGCTCAGGTAGTTCTTCTCGGAAAACCGGTAACCGGCGAAGGTGACCTGGCTGTCGTATTCCTGGAAGTTCTTGGAATATTGAAGGCGATAGGATTTGCCTGATAGCGTTTCATTCCAGAGCGTTGCGCGAGATTGAGTGGCATCCAGCGAGAGGGCACCGAAGGCCAGCAAGTCACGCCCAACCCCGACCGACAACGCCCGGTAGTTGTTATCGGTGATGCCGCCGCCATACAGCGACCAGCCATTACTGACACCCCACGAAAACTCGCCGGTGCCGAAAAAGTCACCATCCGCACCATATTGAAGATTCGACGGTCGCCCCGTTGCCAGCTTGTAGCGAACGTGCCCGGGGCGCGTCAGATAGGGCACACCTGCTGTATCGAATTGAAAGGTGTTTACCGAACCGTCCTGTTCTTCCACCCGCACATCCAGCCTGCCGGTCACGGCGTCATTCAGGTCTTGAATACGAAAAGGCCCGGCCGCGACCAGCGTTTCATAGAGCACACGCCCTTGCTGGCTGATGATGACCCTTGCGTTGGTTTTGGCGACCCCGACCACTTCCGGGGCGTAGCCACGCAAGTTGGGCGGTAACTGGCTTTCGTCTGAATTGAGCGCGGCGCCGGTAAAGCGGAAGCTGTCAAACAGGTCCGAATACAGGTAGTTCTCTCCCACCACCAGGCGCGCCTGCAGTTCAGGGATTGCACGGTAGGCGTAGTAACGACTCCATTCCAGCTGCCGACGCTGGGCCGACGCCTCGCGGTCCTGGTCGACGCGACCCTGCCAATCGGCCCTCAGGCGCCACGCCCCGGCATTGGCGCCCATCGTCCCGTTACCGCTGATGTTGGTGCGAGTGCCGTCGTTCTTCTGATAACCGGATTGCGCGGTCATGTTGTAATCAATCAGCAACCCTGGCACTCCGTCATCCCAACGGGAAGGTGGGTCCCAGTTAATGGCGGTGTACTCAAGGTAAGCCTGGGGCAGGTCGATGTTCAGCGTGGAGGTGGCCAGGTCGCCACTGACTTCCATGCCGGGCAGGCTACGAGTATCCAGGCATTCGCCGTCTTTCCAGTTACTCAGTTTGGGCAGGCTGGACGTCTTTAATCCCAGCTGTTTTACCAGCGCTTTGGATAAGCAGGCCTGGCTTCCTTTGGGATCGTCATCGGGTGGATAAAACGTCACCGGTTGTTCGGAAACAGCCTGGCCATTTATCTGCACAACCATTGAGTAAGTGCCCGGCAGAATAAAGCCACGGCGTGAGAATTGAGATAAATCAATATTAGAGCGATCACTGAGGTCAAGAACGTCGGTATTAAACTCGATATCACCGGCACCCAGTGCTGTTCCCGCCACGGATATCAAACCGCCAAACAGTAGACGTGGGCAAAGTGTGTTTTTGATCTTCGACGCATTCAACATGAAAGCAACCCATCACTGTTCAAAAGTATTCCAGCTCAAACCGCACGGCGGCACTGTGCGCACCAGGCAACACGGGCAGCCCGTTGCCGATCAGGCGGAGCGTGTAATTGAGCGTCATGTCACCTTCATTCAACGGATAAGGCGCCATCCGCTCACCCGGGATGCTTTCCTGGCCTGCCGCATCCCATATATGCAAGGCAACTCCCTGGGAAAACCCGGAGGCAGCAAAGGAGCGACCGTCTCGGTCGCGGGCGCCGTCAAACGTCACCCGCAGATGCTCCCAGTCAGGCAAACTTGCACCTGGGCGATTGGGGTCAGGACGGGTCAATGTGCAATTGACCAGGCGTAGCTGGAAGGGGTGAGGCGCACCCAGCGCACTGCGCAAAAGCCGGCCGATTGGCTCGGGTGGCATCTCGATGGTCTGGTCGACACTGGACAGTTCCAGTCCGCACGCTGAGTCAATGATCTCTCCACCCAGCGTGACGACCCCATCTCCTTGACCTTGCGCCAGCACGTCAGGGCTGATGAGCATCATCAGTGAGCTGGTGATAGCGAGGCTTATGAATGTGTTCACCGTTGTCTCCCGCCAAAGTTTTCCCCGCCACACAGGGTGGCGGGGGAAACACTTACTGATAAGCCAGGGTGAAGTTGGTGACCGCAGTGAAATCACCCGGAACGATGGTGCCGGTAGCAGCACCTTGTACGTAGGCGCCGAATTGCAGCGTGTTATCACCGGCGACAATGGCTTGCGGGGAGGTCGGCACGCCGAGTTCTACCGGGGTACCGCCGTGGGTCATCATGATGCCGATATTGCCCGCACCGCCGACTGTGCCAATCGCGCCAGGCACGACAGTTGATGGCGCTGCGGTGAAGGTCGTGGTTACCGTGTTGTCGGTAAGGCCGGTCAAGTCGCAACCTTCAAGCTCAATGAGTACGGGCCGGGCATTGGACTTCCCGCCGTTTTGCAACTGGTGCTTTGCAATGGCCCCCAGAGGAACTGACTGATCTACGGATTCAGGTTTGATAGAGCAGGCGCCCGAGTGAACCGACCCCAAAAACGTAATTGTTCCGTCTGCTGCTTGAGCAGTGGAGATTGAACCCATGAGCAGACCGATAGCCAACAGTGCTGTTTTCATTTCAGTTTTCATTTGCAAAGACCCATCTATTAGTAAAAGTCATAAAGAAGCCCCCTCGCTGTTGTGCGCAGGACTTTCCAGGTATACAAAAATGGCCAGCGCCATTGCGATCCTGTTATTGCGACTTCGGGTTGTTCCGATTGGCAGTGTGAACAGGCTGGTTTTTCCAACTAGTTGTATTGCCATTTCAGGATTTGTTCGAAGCGAGGCAATTGTCCGGCCTGTGCGAGAGAAAGTAAGTCGCCCGATTCGCTTAGTTGTGTAGTCGAGATATGTCGGGATGTGTGAGATGGATATGGCTATTTGCCAAAACTTGATATGCGACTGTAGGAGAATGGCTACATGTCGATTAATGAGAATGTTTTCAGTGTTGCAATGGTTGTAAGAATGGGATTACATTCGCAGGAAAACAATAGTGGCCTGCTCAACTAATGTGTGACTTCAAGCGTTAGTTAAGAGTGTGGTGTGGAAGACCGGCCTGGCTAAACAGGCGCGCAAAAAAAAAAGCCCCGATCAACGGGGCTTTTTGTATAAGGCCTGGAGGTTTTATTTACCTTTCGGGCGTTTGCTCGACGCGTGGCCGGCCTCATCCACAAACACTTCAGCGACCGCAATCGCTTCACGTTCAGTCGCGAATACGCCTGCGACGCTGTCGCCATGGAAGTTGATCAAGTGCCAGCCGTCCGCTCGCTGCGTGATCAGGTAGCCGTTTACGCCTTTTGGTTCTGACATCTATCAATCTCGTGGTGTGGTTCAAGCGGGCCATCATAGCGCCAAATGCCGCGCAGGCGGGCAAGTTGTTGCAGGTCAGTGCCGCGCGGGAAAAACCGTGCTAAAACGGTAGAGGCCCTTTAAACAGGATGGGGCGGGATGCAGGTGGGGGGACCGCTGGTAAAGCTGTTCGCAGATTCAGCGGAACTTACGCCGACATTTTTTCTCTATGATGACATCGCAACGCCAGCAGGACCCATTGTAAGGTGACTGCGGCCTGATTAGACTGCGCCGAATTCCGTACGCACAGCCCTTTGTAAGGACTCATATGATCAAGAAATGCTTGTTCCCAGCAGCCGGTTACGGCACTCGCTTCTTGCCAGCGACCAAAGCCATGCCCAAAGAGATGCTGCCGGTGGTGAACAAGCCACTGATTCAGTACGGCGTCGAAGAGGCACTGGATGCCGGCTTGAACGAAATCTCCATCGTCACCGGCCGTGGTAAGCGCGCGCTGGAAGACCACTTCGACATCAGCTACGAGCTGGAAAACCAGATCAAGGGCACTGACAAGGAAAAATACCTGGTCGGTATCCGTCGTCTGATCGACGAGTGCAGCTTTTCGTACACGCGTCAGACTGAAATGAAAGGCCTGGGTCACGCGATCCTCAGCGGTCGTCCTTTGATCGGTAACGAGGCGTTCGCCGTTGTCCTGGCGGATGACTTGTGCGTAAACCTCGAAGGTGAAGGCGTACTGGCCCAGATGGTCAAACTTCACAAACATTATGGCTGCTCGATCGTTGCCATTCAGGAAGTTGACCCAAGCGAAACCCAGAAATACGGCGTTATTGCCGGTGAAGAAATCAAGCCAGGTCTGTTTCGTGTGACTGACATGGTTGAAAAACCGAAGCCGGAAGATGCACCGTCGAACCTGGCCATTATCGGTCGTTACATCCTGACGCCGGACATCTTCGAAAAAATCGAAGCAACCGAGCCAGGCAAAGGCGGTGAAATCCAAATCACCGACGCTTTGATGAAGCAGGCTGCGGAAGGCAACGTGCTGGCTTACAAGTTCAAAGGCACCCGCTTCGACTGCGGCGGCGCTGAGGGTTACATCGAAGCAACCAACTTCTGCTTCGAGCACTTCTACAAGAAAGGCAGCTAAAGCGCTGAGGTCCTCTCAGCCTGTCAGGTAGAGCACTGCTGGCAGTGCGCAAACTGACGAGCAAAGAAAATGCTCCGTATCGAAAGATTCGGAGCATTTTTCGTTATGGGTGTTTTTAACACTCGGTATGGTTGGCTTTTTCGTTTTTCAGCCCCATGTAAGTCGGTATGCTGATGTTCTGCCGAGGAGAGTGAAATGGCCTACGATTTTGACCTGTATGTAATTGGCGCCGGTTCCGGCGGTGTTCGCGCAGCGCGCTTTGCCGCAGGCTTTGGTGCCAGAGTGGCCGTCGCGGAGAGCCGCTACCTGGGCGGCACCTGCGTAAACGTTGGCTGCGTGCCGAAAAAACTGCTGGTGTACGGCGCACATTTCGCCGAAGACTTCGAGCAAGCCAGCGGTTTCGGTTGGTCCCTGGGTGAAGCGAACTTTGATTGGGCGACGCTGATCGCCAACAAGGACCGCGAAATCAATCGCCTCAATGGCATCTACCGCAACTTGCTGGTCAACAGCGGCGTGACCCTGCATGAAGGGCATGCACGTCTGGTGGGCCCCAATGAGGTGGAAATCAACGGCGAGCGCTTTACCGCCAAGAATATTCTGATCGCCACGGGCGGCTGGCCGCAGATTCCGGACATTCCGGGCCGTGAGCACGCCATCGGTTCCAACGAGGCGTTTTTCCTCAAAGAGCTGCCAAAACGTGTGCTGGTGGTTGGCGGTGGTTACATCGCCGTCGAATTTGCGGGCATCTTCCATGGTCTGGGCGCACAGACTTCGCTGTTGTATCGCGGCGACCTGTTCTTGCGCGGTTTTGACGGCTCGGTGCGCACGCACCTGAAAGAAGAGCTGACCAAGCGTGGTCTGGATCTGCAATTCAACGCCGACATCGAGCGTATCGACAAACAAGCCGATGGCAGCCTCAAGGCCACCTTGAAAGACGGCCGCGTGCTGGAAGCCGACTGCGTGTTCTACGCCACGGGCCGTCGTCCGATGCTGGACAACCTGGGGCTGGAAAACACCGGGGTCAAACTCGACGAGCGTGGCTTCGTCGCAGTGGATGACAAATACCAGACCGCCGAGTCGTCAATCCTGGCCATTGGTGATGTGATCGGTCGCGTGCAACTGACGCCCGTGGCGCTCGCCGAAGGCATGGCGGTGGCGCGTCGCCTGTTCAAGCCCGAGCAGTATCGCCCGGTGGACTACGCGATGATCCCGACGGCGGTGTTCAGCCTGCCGAATATCGGCACCGTGGGCCTGACGGAAGAAGAGGCGAAGAAGAACGGCCACAAGGTGCAGATTTTTGAAAGCCGCTTCCGGCCGATGAAGCTGACCCTGACCGAATGCCAGGAAAAAACCCTGATGAAGCTGGTGGTCGATGCCGACACCGACAAAGTCCTGGGTTGCCACATGGTCGGCCCGGATGCCGGTGAGATCGTGCAAGGCCTTGCGATTGCGCTCAAGGCGGGCGCGACCAAGCAGCATTTCGACGAAACCATCGGCGTGCACCCCACGGCGGCGGAAGAATTCGTCACCATGCGCACGCCGAAAGCCGACTGATCAGGTGGCAGGGTTTGCGTCGGGTGCCGTTGCAACGACGGCGGCCAGGCGCAATGCCTCGATACTGGACTGGGCCTTGATAAGGTCCAGCTCCAGCGCCTTGTTCGTCTGTTGCTGAGCCTCCAGTGTTGCCTGACGTGACTGATTCTCCAGCGCTGCAACACGTAAGCGTTCCTGGAGTAACGTGCGCTCGCTTTCAACTGCGCTGAGTTGTTCGCTCAGCTTCTGCTGTTGGGACTGATCCTTGCGGGTTTGGTCCTGGGCAGTCGCCAGTTCCTTGGCTGTAACGCGGTGTTCAATCAGCAGTCGCTCATTGTCGCGATGCAGTTGGGTGATTTCATCCTGGCGCACCATCGCGCTTTGCTGGGCCTGGCGCAGTTCGGCCTGCACCTGCTGCAACTGGCCTTCGTGGCGCCGCTGCTCTTGTTCGCGCTGGTCTTTGACTGCGTTGCGGTAATGCTCCAGCGCGTCCCTGGCGTGCAGGTGCTTGTCTTCCAGTGAGCGAATCTGCTCGTCTTTGTCGTTGATTCTCAGCTCGTAATCACTGCATGCCTGGCTCAGCCCGGCGTTACGGGTTTGCTCGGTCTGCAGGCTGGTGCTGGCGGTTTGCAGGGCGGCACTTTCTTCGGCCAGGGCAGCGGCCTGGATATCAAACGACTGTTTGAGCTGAGCGTGCGTTTCTTCAAGCGCTTCAAGCTGGGAGAGCAGGGCGGTTTTCTCCTGCTCGAACTTCGCCAGCGCCAAGTCGATGGGCTCTTGGGCTTTCTCTTTCAGGCGCTGTGCCAGTCGCGCCACCAGTTCGCCCAGTTCGTCATCGATAGGCGCTTCGGTGATGGTGAGGCGGGTTTCGCTCTCGTCCAACTCCTTTAAATAGCGGTGAATCGTGGTTTTCGAGCCGGTATTGCCCATCTCGATACGTACCGCATCGATGCTGGGGTTCTCGCCGCGGGCCAAAAGCGCCAGGCGTGCCGTTTGAACTACTGCTTTGTTTATGCCGCCGCGCGCCATGGGGTCTCCGTCGATTTAGTACTGTGGTACGTGGTATGTAGATACATACTGTAACATGGATAAAAACTCGTTTAAATTCATGATTTAACAGATGGGATATTGGCGTATTATCCCGTGTCATAGCGGTTTAAAGCACCGATGCACGCCACAGCAGTACGAATGGGCCCCTCATGAGCGATCTGGATCGTTACCTCAACGCCGCCACCCGCGACAACACGCGGCGCAGCTATCGCGCGGCCATCGAGCACTTCGAAGTGAATTGGGGTGGTTTTCTGCCTGCCACCAGCGACAGCGTGGCGCGCTATCTGGTGGCGCACGCGGGCGTGCTGGCCGTCAACACCTTGAAGCTGAGGCTCTCGGCGTTGGCGCAGTGGCACACGAGCCAGGGCTTCCCGGACCCGACGAAAGCGCCAGTGGTGCGCAAAGTGCTCAAAGGCATTCGTGCCGTGCACCCCGCACGTGAGAAGCAGGCCGAGCCTTTGCAGCTCAAACATTTAGAACAGGTGGTGGCGTCTCTGGAAGCTGAGGCGAAGCAGGCAAGTGATGCTGAGGACGCGCCCCGCTTGTTGCGTGCCAAGCGCGATACGGCGCTGATCTTGCTGGGGTTCTGGCGAGGGTTTCGCAGCGATGAATTGTGCCGCCTGGAGATTCAACACGTTCACGCGGTGCCCGGCGCGGGCATCAGCCTGTATCTGCCGCGCAGCAAAAGTGACCGCGACAACCTTGGCAAAACCTATCAGACCCCGGCATTGCTGCGTCTGTGTCCGGTTCAGGCCTACAGCGACTGGCTAAGCGCCTCGGCACTGGTGCGCGGCCCTGTATTCAGGGGCATTGACCGCTGGGGCAACCTGGGCGAGGAGGGCCTGCACTCCAACAGTGTTATTCCGCTGTTGCGCCAGGCGCTGGAGCGCGCGGGCATCCCGGCCGACCTCTACACCAGTCACTCCCTGCGCCGAGGCTTCGCGACCTGGGCCCATCGCAGCGGCTGGGATTTGAAGTCGTTGATGAGTTACGTCGGCTGGAGCGACATGAAATCTGCCATGCGCTATGTTGAAGCGACGCCCTTTCTCGGCATGACCTTGGCCAACCCGCCGCTGATTTGAGAATTCTTCTATTAATACAGTTACCTGATAGGGAAAACCAATCGTCAGCATCAGGTTTGCCAATGAGCCATCGGCGGAAAGAGTCGGTAGGATTCATCTCATCAAATTCTTAACCCTGACGGAGAGTCAACGATGCCTATCATCAACAGCCAAGTAAAACCGTTCAAAGCTACCGCGTACAAAAACGGCAACTTCGTAGACGTGTCGGACGCTGACCTGAAAGGCAAATGGTCCGTTGTGTTCTTCTACCCAGCCGACTTCACCTTCGTTTGCCCAACCGAGCTGGAAGACCTGGCCGACAACTACGACGAATTCAAGAAACTGGGCGTCGAAATCTACAGCGTTTCCACTGACACCCACTTTGCTCACGCTGCCTGGCACAACACTTCGCCAGCCATCGGCAAAATCCAGTACACCATGATCGGCGACCCAACCCTGACCATTTCCCGCAACTTCGACGTGCTGATCGAAGAAGCTGGCCTGGCAGACCGTGGCACCTTCGTGATCAACCCGGAAGGCCAGATCAAGATCGTTGAACTGAACGACGGCGGTGTTGGCCGTGACGCTTCCGAGCTGCTGCGCAAAATCAAGGCTGCCCAGTACGTTGCTGCCCATCCAGGCGAAGTGTGCCCAGCCAAGTGGAAAGAAGGCGAGGCCACTCTGGCTCCGTCCCTGGACCTGGTCGGCAAGATCTAAGTCTGTGAAGCCTCAAGGGCGGGTATCCGCACCTAAGTAAGCTGCAACCGCCCTCAGAACGCCCGGGCGAGATTCGCTCGGGCGTTTTTTTGTCTGCAATAAACCGAATTAACAGGAAATCGCCCGTATGTTGGACGCCAATCTTAAAGCTCAGTTGAAGTCATACCTGGAACGGGTCACCCAGCCGATCGAGATCGTCGCCTCCCTCGACGACGGCGCGAAATCCCAGGAAATGCTCGCTCTTTTGCAGGATGTTGTCAGCCTCACCACGCTGATTACCCTGAAAACCGATGGCGATGATGCGCGCAAGCCTTCGTTCTCGGTCAACCGCCCGGGTGCCGAGATCAGCCTGCGTTTCGCCGGCATCCCCATGGGTCATGAATTTACTTCGCTGGTGCTGGCCCTGCTGCAAGTCGGTGGCCACCCGTCGAAAGCCAGTGTTGAAGTGATTGAACAGATCCGCGCCCTTAAAGGCGAGTTCAGCTTCGAGACGTACTTCTCACTGTCCTGCCAGAACTGCCCGGACGTGGTCCAGGCGCTCAACCTGATGGCTGTGCTTAATCCGAACATCCGCCACGTCGCCATCGACGGCGCGTTGTTCCAGGCCGAAGTCGATGAGCGCCAGATCATGGCGGTACCGAGCGTTTACCTCAACGGCGTGAACTTCGGCCAGGGCCGCATGGGCCTGGAAGAAATCCTCGCCAAGCTCGACACCAGCGGCGTTGAAAAAGCCGCCGAGAAAATCAGCGCCAAAGACGCGTTTGATGTGCTGGTGGTCGGTGGTGGCCCAGCCGGTTCCGCAGCTGCGATCTACGCCGCACGAAAAGGCATCCGCACCGGCGTGGCCGCCGAGCGTTTTGGCGGGCAGGTGCTGGACACCATGTCCATCGAGAACTTTATTTCGGTGCAAGAGACCGAAGGGCCGAAACTTGCCAGCGCCCTTGAAGCCCACGTGCGGCAGTACGACGTGGACATCATGAACCTGCAGCGTGCAAGCAGCCTGATTCCGGCAAAAAACGCCGGTGACTTGCACGAAATTCGCTTTGAAAGCGGTGCGACGCTCAAGTCCAAAACCGTGATTCTGGCCACCGGCGCCCGCTGGCGCGAAATGGGTGTGCCGGGCGAGCAGGAATACAAGGCCAAGGGCGTGTGCTTCTGCCCGCACTGCGATGGTCCGTTGTTCAAGGGCAAGCGCGTGGCGGTGATCGGCGGCGGTAACTCCGGCGTTGAAGCGGCCATCGACCTGGCCGGTATCGTCAGCCATGTCACCTTGCTCGAGTTCGACAACAAGCTGCGCGCCGACGCCGTGTTGCAGCGCAAGCTCTACAGCCTGCCGAACGTGGACGTGATCACCAGCGCGTTGACCAGTGAAGTCAAAGGCGATGGCCAGAAAGTCACCGGCCTGGCGTACAAGGATCGCGACAGCGGCGAGTTCAAGACCATCGACCTGGAAGGCATCTTTGTGCAGATCGGCTTGCTGCCTAACACCGACTGGCTCAAGGGCACTGTAGAACTGACACCGCGCGGCGAGATCATCGTCGATGCACGTGGCGAGACCTCTCTGCCTGGCGTGTTTGCCGCCGGTGACGTAACGACCGTGCCGTACAAGCAGATCGTGATTGCAGTCGGCGAGGGCGCCAAGGCCTCCCTGAGTGCTTTCGATCACCTGATCCGTACGTCGTAACCTTCAGCATCAGCCATAAAAAACCCATGAGTAATCATGGGTTTTTTCGTTCCCACGCTCTGCGTGGGAATGCATCCAGTGACGCTCCGCGTCAGAGAGACTCTCTTATAGCGGCGCTGGCTGTATGATCTCAACCCAGTACGCGTCCGGGTCCTTGATGAACGCCAGGCTTTTCATGCGGCCATCGCTCAGACGCTTCTGGAAGTCGCAACCCAGTGCTTCGAAGCGCTCGCAAGCCGCGACGATATCCGGCACGGAAATGCAGATATGACCAAACCCGCGCGGGTCAGTGTTGCCGTTGTGGTAGGCGAAGTCGGCGTCGTTTTCGGTGCCGTGGTTGTGCGTCAGTTCGAGGATGCCCGGGATTGACTTCATCCATTGCGTACGTGCGGCGGCGTCGGCGGGAATCTGTGCCTTGTCCACCAGGGCCAGGAAATACAGGCTGAATTCTGCTTCCGGGAAGTCGCGCTTTTCAACCAGGGAGAAACCCAGGACGCGGGTGTAGAAGTCCAGCGATTTGGTGATGTCCTTGACCCGCAGCATGGTGTGGTTGAACACGAAGTTCGCGGTGGCGGTGTCAGGTTGGGCGGTGACGCCCGGGAAGGTGTTCAGATCATGCAGGCTCATGGGCCCTCCAGAAAAAATGGGGCAAACGCGACTGAAAAGAGAGGCGTGGTCCGTTGGCTTGCGGCAAGCGTCCATGCAGCCGACCCATGATACGCAAGGCCCGCCCACTGCGCCAAATGAAAAAGGTCACACAGGCCTTGCGACCAGCGGGTGCGGGGGCTCAAACTTTGTCGCTTGAACCTTGGGTGTTTTTCGCGATGATTGAATTTCGTAAACCGCTGTTGAGTAGTGTGTGTCTGTTGTTGGTCAGCCCGTTCGTGTGGGCGGCCGACCCGCAGATTCACTGGCCCAGTGGTTGGCAACTCGAGGAAGTGGTTCCCGACGGTGAAACCCCCGTTAAACCTCAGACAGTGTCTCGCCAGCGCTCAATCAAGAATGATGAAAATGGCACCACCCTGATGGTGATGGAGTTGACGGGCACTCCGATTGAAGCTGGCCATAAAGTTAATCTTCAGGGTGTATTGCTGGAAATGCGTAAATCCATCCAGAAAGATTTCGCGGGCGGCGGCTATCAAAGCGTGTGCAGCAAGATGCACCCAACCACATTGAGTCATCTTGACGCGCTGGAAACTACTTGTGTGATTACCGAGAACGGTCGTCATGTGTTGTCGCAAACATTGGTGGGCGCGGTGGATGCGGATAAGGCCTATGTTTTTTCATATGCCGGCCAGGCGGATGCCTATGAGGCGAGCAAAGACGAAGTCAGTTCAGTTCGCGATAGCTTGAAACTTTAACGGCGTTGCGCTGATCGATTTTGAAGAAATGAACGGATAGTTAAGTTCGTTTTCGAACCCTTAACAAAAAGCCCCGCATGTGCGGGGCTTTTTTCGTTAGTGCGTGTTGATCAGCCGCGAAGCCAGGAATCTACAGTGGCGGCGCCGTGCTGTTCTTTCCATGCTTTCAGGCCGCGGTGGTTGCCGCCTTTGGTTTCGATCAGCTCGCCGGTGTGCGGGTTGTGATAAACCTTGACCACCCGTGCACGGCGCTGTTTTGGCGCGGCAACGGTCACTGCACCGGCCTTGCCAGGGTTGGGATCGAGGATCGAGATGATGTCGCGCAGGCCTTTACCGTAGCTTTTCATCAGCGCTTGAAGCTTTTCTTCGAATTCGATTTCTTTCTTCAGGCCGGCGTCGTTCTTCAGGGATTCCAGCTGGGCCAGCTGCTCTTGAAGGGCTTTTTCTGCTGCGCGAAATTCGGCGAGTCTGGACAAAATCTGTACTCCAATAGTGTAGTTTGCTGATATCAACTGCAGACAGGGCTTATAAGCCATGGCTTATAAAATAACTCAAAAAAAAACGCCTTTCTGCGAGTCTGCACAGGCAGGAAAAATTGTAGTAGTTAATTCGCCACGAGTAAATCACGTCTTTTGTCTAAATAAGATATTTCATCTCCGGGCATAGATGGCTATTCAATGGCTGGCCAAAGACTTAATGAATTCGGCGCAGGGCAAGGGTCGCCCGAAGAGGTAGCCTTGCAGGAAATCGACTCCCTGCGCCGCCAGATAGTCACGCTGTTCGGGTGTTTCTACACCCTCGGCTACAATGCCCAGATCAAGCTTGCCGGACAATTCGATGATGCTGTCCAGAATGTGCCGCGAGAGTGCATCGGCACCAATCATGGCGACAAAGCTTTGATCAATTTTCAAGTAGTCCACATTAAAGTTGCGCAAGTAACCCAGGCTCGAGTGGCCTGTACCGAAGTCGTCAATGGCGATCATCACGCCCAACTGATGCAGGGCGTCGAACAGCTGGCGAGTAATGTCAGTGGGTTCAATCAGCTCGCGTTCAGTCAACTCCAGCACCAGCGTGACCTGGCCGGGCGGGAAGGCAGCGAGAAATTCCCGGCAGTCATCCACCAGCGCCAGATCCTGGCAATGGCGTGCGGTAATATTTACGCCGATATGAAAACCCGGCGAGAAGCGCGAGGCATGCGGCGCGAGTTGCGCGGCGGTCTGGCGCAGCAGCGCGCGGGTCATGGGCACAATCAACCCGGAGTGCTCGGCCAGCGGAATAAACAGGTCAGGGCGCACCAGGCCTTCCTTGGGATGCTGCCACCGCATCAAGACTTCACAGCCCGCCCATTCAAGGGTGTCACCGCGCACCACCGGCTGGAAATACGGAATGAATTCGTTGGCACCCAATGCGCGCTGTAGCTCATGGGTCGGCGCCGATGAGCGCTTTTGCAGCCAGTGCGCCAGGACGCCGGCCAGCACGCCAAAAAACACCAGTAGACTGAACAGCGCCGGGTAGCGTGCGGCCATGTAGCGCCACACTTCACCGGCGGGCATGCCGGCGTCGACGCCGTAGTGATAGCGCTCGGAGACCAAATGATGATGCGCAACGGGGAATACCGGCGTGGCGGTGTTATGCACCTTACCGTCGGCATCCAGCCAGTTGGGGCCCACTTGCAGAATCAGGTGTGCGTAGCGGCTGATCAGGCGCAATGCGTTGGTCAGGTGATAGCCGTCAACGGAGGCAAACGCGGCTTTATCGCCCTCGACAAGGCGATAAACCAGCAACGCCGTATCGGGTGTCACGGGGTTGCCATTCATTAGCGACAGCTTGCCATCGACGTAATCTTCGGGGTTGACCGGCGACTGATAGTTATCGCCGAACAGCGAACTGCAATAGATGTTTTTCTGCCAGGACAAGGTCGTCGCGCGCACAAAAGGCCGACGCGTGACTTGTTCGCGCAGCGCCAGTTGCGCACCGTTGTCACATGGCTGGCCTCCCAGCGGCAGCAAGGTCTGGGCGGCGAGGGCCGTGTTGTCGAGCATCAGGTCAAACTGGCGCACGGCTTCCCGGGCGGTTTGCGCGGTGCTGTATTGCAACGTGCGCTCGGCTTGCCAGTACAGAATGAACACGCCCAGCGCAATCGGCAGCAGCCCGCTGAGTGTGGTGATCAGGTAGCGGGTGGCGCGTTTTCGCGGGCCGTTGACGGTCAGGGGCATGGGTATAACGGCCTGTTGCAGAGTAGGGAAAGCGCCGAAGGGCCAATCAGATGCTTCGATGATAGTTGGCTCGCTGCAAGAAAGCTCGCCGCACCTGACCGTTCGGCCAGTACGCGCGATTAAAAATCAATGCATTGCGCCAACCGGATAAAGGCAAGGGTGGCCGGTGTTGACTCGCGCTGGTCCAGCACGGCCAGGCCGATTTCACGGCTGACCGGCGGCGACAGTGGCCGCACCTGATAACGCGCGTCACCTGCTTCAGGCAGCGACGCCTGCGCCACCACGCTCACACCATCGCCCCGGCTCACGGCCTCCAGGGTGCTGAGCAGTTGCGAGCAGCGGTAACGCACTTTGGGCGTAAGCCGCGCGCTACTGAACAAGCGCGACACCAACTCCAGCGAACCGGCTTCGGTCAGAATAAACGGGTCCTCGCACAGCGCCTTCAACGCCACACTGGCGTGTGCGGCCAACGGGTGCGCACCGGGCAACAAGGCGACCATCTGGTCCTTGAACAGCGCAAACGTGTCGAAACGTTCCTGTTCCAGCACGACAAACCCCACGTCGATGCGGCGCTCATCCAGCCACTGGATCACCTGGCGATCCGGGCCTTCGTCCACATGCACTTCGATGCCCGGATGCGCCTCGCGAAACGGCTTGAGAATGCGCGGCAGCAACCGATTGGAGGCGGTCGGGCCGAACGACCCGATGCGTAGCGTGCCACGCTTCATGCCCCGGGCATCGGAAGCTTCCTGCTGCAGGGTGCTGGCCACACCGAGCAAGGTACGTGCGCGCATCAACAGTTGTTGGCCGATGTCAGTGAGTTCGACCTGGGATTGATGGCGCCGAAACAACTCGACGCCCAGTTCCTGCTCCAGGGCCTTGATCGCATGGGACACCGCCGACTGGCTGATGCCCAGACGCAGCGCGGCGCTGGTAAAGCCTTGTAGCTCGGCGACCCGCGAGAAGATTTCAAGTTGGGTGAGTGTCATGAGTCTTTACTCATTTTACGATGACTATTCATTAGCTGGAGGATACGCCAATCCTGATCGCCAATGAGCACGCGCCAATGACTTCATCCTCCAACCGCCTGACCTATGTGAAGCTCGCCGCGGTCACCATGATCTGGGGCACCACCTTTGTCGCTGGCCGCTACCTGGCGTCCGGCGTAGAGCCGCTGCTCGCGGCAACGTTGCGCTTCGTGTTGGCCAGCCTGGCGTTGCTTGTATTCGTCGCCTTTGCACGGGTGCGTCTGGTTCGGCCGAGCGTCAGGCAGCTGTTGCAACTGGCTATGCTGGGTTTCTTCGGCATCTATTTTTACAACCTGTGCTTTTTCTACGGGCTGCAGTACATCAATGCATCGCGGGCGTCCCTGATCGTGGCGTTGAACCCGGCGGTGATCGGCCTGGCGTCATGGGTAGTATTCAAGGAGCGCCTGGGGCCCGCCAAACTTGTGGGCATTGTGTTCTGCCTGGGCGGCGCGGGTGCCGTAATCGTCAGTCGTAACCCCGCGCTTCTGAACGGCACGGCGAACGCCTGGATCGGCGATGTGCTGATTTTCGGCTGCGTGGCGGGGTGGGGCGCGTATTCGCTGTTTTCCCGTGGCTTGAACCAGGCGCTGGGCGCATTGCAGACGGTCACCTGGTCGATTTTACTCGGCACCTTGATGCTGGCGGCGACGACTGCGTTCAGCGGCAGGCTGACAGTCAACGCCGTGCAGGCTATTGAGTTGCCGCAGTGGCTTAGCCTGCTGTACCTGGGTGTGCTGGGTTCGGCATTGGCCTACATTCTTTGGTATGAGGGTATCCGCCACATCGGTGCGACCCGCGCCGGTGTGTTTATCGCGCTGAATCCGCTGACGGCGGTGATCTGTGGGGCGATGCTGCTGGGCGAGCCGTTGACGCTGCCGATGTTGCTGGGCGGCGGGCTGATCCTGCTCGGCATCTACCAGTGCAACAAACCCCTTGCGCCGGCCAAGGCAATGGGGATTTGATAAGAGTACGGACAAACCCTGTTACGCTGTGTAGAATCGATTTACGCATACAAGAATATGGACTTGCGCTCACGCAAGCCTCGGCCGTCAGAGACTGATGACACCATGAAGCTACTCGGCTCCCCCCTCATCTTTGGTGACTTCCTCGCCCGCAGCGTGCGAGGTCTCTCCTGTGCGCCACCCTGCAACCTCATCTTCTCTCGCCAATAAATTCCAGCTAATGACAAGAATGATGAGGTGCCGACATGGCCGACCAATACGAAAACCCAATGGGCCTGATGGGCTTTGAATTTATCGAATTCGCATCGCCAACCCCGGGCGCCCTGGAGCCGATCTTCGAGATCATGGGCTTCACCAAAGTCGCGACCCACCGCTCCAAGAACGTCGACCTGTTCCGCCAGGGCGAGATCAACCTGATCCTCAACAACGAACCTGACAGCCTCGCATCCTACTTCGCGGCCGAACACGGCCCGTCGGTGTGCGGCATGGCATTCCGCGTCAAGGATTCGCAGCAGGCGTACAACCGTGCACTGGAACTCGGCGCGCAGCCGATCCATATCCAGACCGGCCCGATGGAGTTGAACCTGCCGGCGATCAAAGGCATCGGCGGCGCGCCGCTGTACCTCATCGACCGTTTCGGCGAAGGCAGCTCGATCTACGACATCGACTTCGTCTACCTCGAAGGCGTCGACCGCAACCCCGTGGGTGCGGGCCTCAAGGTGATCGACCACCTGACCCACAACGTCTACCGCGGGCGCATGGTCTACTGGGCCAACTTCTACGAAAAACTGTTCAACTTCCGTGAAGCGCGCTACTTCGACATCAAGGGCGAATACACCGGCCTGACCTCCAAGGCCATGAGCGCCCCGGACGGCATGATCCGCATCCCGCTGAACGAAGAATCGTCCAAGGGCGCAGGCCAGATCGAAGAGTTCCTGATGCAGTTCAACGGCGAAGGCATTCAACACGTAGCGTTCCTCACCGACGACCTGATCAAGACCTGGGACGCGTTGAAGAAGATCGGCATGCGCTTCATGACCGCGCCGCCAGACACCTACTACGAAATGCTCGAAGGCCGCCTGCCGAATCACGGCGAGCCGGTAGACCAACTGCAATCGCGCGGCATTCTGCTGGACGGTTCCTCGATTGAAGGTGACAAGCGCCTGTTGCTGCAGATCTTCTCGGAAACCCTCATGGGCCCGGTGTTCTTCGAATTCATTCAGCGTAAAGGTGACGATGGATTTGGCGAGGGCAATTTCAAGGCACTGTTCGAGTCGATCGAGCGTGACCAGGTGCGTCGCGGTGTGTTGACCGCCGACTAAGCCAATAAAAAGCCCGGCCGGGATTCATTCTCGGCCGGGCTTTTTATTGCCTGACATTCAGGCTTTGCGCTGACGTACCAAATGCTTGAAACCTTCGTACACCAACACCATCACGGCCAGCCAGATCGGAATATAGGTCAGCCATTGGCCGCCCTTGATGCCTTCACCCAGTATCAACGCCACCGCCAGCAGCAGCACCGGCTCCACGTAGCTGAGCAGCCCGAACAGGCTGAAAGGCAGCAAACGGCTGGCAACGATGTAACTCACCAACGCCGACGCACTGATGACCCCCAGCATCGGAATCAACGCGTACAGCTTCGGATGAATATCCATCACCGCAAAGCCTTGCTCACCGTGCTGCACAAACCACCAGGCCACCGGCAACATCAGCGCCATGTCCAGCCACAGGCCGCCCAGATGGTCGGTGGTCAGGTATTTGCGCACCACAAAATAGATCGGGTAACCGATGATCACCACCAATGTGGCCCAGGAAAAACCGCCAGCCTGGTACAGCTCATTCAATACGCCGAGCGCAGCGAAAAACACTGCGATCTGCTGCAAACGCGACAAGCGTTCGCCATACACCAGGCGCCCGGTCAGCACCATGGTCAGGGGCAGCAGGAAATACCCCACCGACACATCCAGGCTGCGGCCATTGAGCGGCGCCCACATAAACAACCACAATTGCACGCCCAGCAACGCCGACGACAACAGCACGCCGCCGATCAGTCGCGGTTTGCCAGCCAGCATCCGCACCAACTCCCACACTCGCCGCCATTCACCGCTGACGATCATGAACACCGTCATGCACGGCACGGTCAGCAGCATGCGCCAGCCGAAAATTTCCAGGCCGCTCAGTGGCGTCAGCAATGATGTGAAGTAATACATCACGGCAAACAACACCGAGGCCAGGACCGATAACACAACACCTTTAGACACACTGCCCTCGCGAAAAACGATTGATTCAGAAGAGCGGAGATTATGGTGCTTTTGGCGCTGGAGGGTTGTGCTGTTTTTGGATGTGCGAGAAATCATTGTGGCGAGCGGGCTTGCCCGCGTTGGGCTGCGTAGCGGCCCCAAAAAAAAGGGAGCGCTGCGCACTCCAACGCGGGCAAGCCCGCTCGCCACAAGAAGCCCGCTCGCCACAAAAGGTTTATGAACGAGGTGTGCGGCCAGACACAAAATGGCTCACATCATTGAACCCCGGCGTAGACGAATGCCCCGGTGTCACCAGCGAGTCAATAAACGCCTCATCTTCAGCCGTGATCTTCACATCCAGCGCCCCCGTGTAGGCGTCCCACTGCGCCTCGGTACGCGGCCCGACAATCGCTGAACTTACCGCCGAGTTGTTCAGCACCCAGGCAATCACAAACTCCACAATCCCCACGCCACGCCCCTGGGTGTACTGCTGGATCTGCTGGGCGATACGCAGCGACTCCACGCGCCATTCGGTTTCCAGGATGCGCTTGTCCTGGCGCGCCGCACGGCTGCCGGCTTCAGGCGTTACGTCCGGTGCGTACTTGCCACTGAGCACGCCACGGGCCAGCGGGCTGTAGGGCACCACGCCCAAGCCGTAGGCTGCTGCAGCGGTAATCTGCTCGACCTCGGCCTGGCGATTGACGATGTTGTACAACGGCTGGCTGATGACCGGCCGGTCAACGCCCAGGCGTTCGGCGACACGGATGATTTCGGCAATGCGCCAGCCACGGTAGTTGGACAGGCCCCAATAGCGAATCTTGCCCTGACGGATCAGGTCACCGATCGCCGACACCGTGACTTCCAGCGGCGTCTCGTGGTCTTCGCGGTGCAGGTAGTAGATGTCCAGGTAGTCAGTATCAAGGCGTGAAAGGCTGGCTTCCAGCGCGTTGAAAATACGCTTGCGGCTCAGGCCGCTGCGGTTGGGCAGGCCGTCGGTGGGGCCGATTGCCACCTTGGAGGCCACCACCCAATCCTCACGATGACGGGCAATCGCTTCGCCGACGATTTCCTCCGAGCGCCCACCGGTGTAGACGTCGGCAGTGTCGATAAAATTGATGCCCTGGTCCCAGGCCTTGTCGATGATGCGCAACGAGTCTTCGGTGTTGGTCTGCTCGCCAAACATCATGGTGCCCAGGGTCAGCGCGCTGACCTTCAACCCGGACTGGCCCAATGTGCGGTAAATCATGCAAAGCTCCTCATGGCAGGGAAACGCAAGGTATGCAATACCAGACTCAACCGCTCTGGAACAACCCCTGTGCGCGTTTCTTCATTCACTCAGCAAGACCTGACAGCGCGTCTGTAAAAAGCGATGCAGCACTTTCACCCGCTCCGACACTTGCAGGCGGTGCGGGCACATCAGGTTGAAGGGCGTGGGTTCGCCTTGCCAGTCGGGCAGCAGCGGCACCAATCGCCCGGCCTTGATATCGCGGGCCACGTCCAGGTTGGCTTTGTAGGCGATGCCATGCCCGGCCAGCGCCCAGCGGCGCACGATTTCGCCGTCATCGCTCAGGTAATCGCCGGTGACTTCGACTTCTTGCAGCAAGGCGCCCTGACGAAAGTACCAGGTGTTATTGGCCTGCCCGCGACGCATGTAGCGCAACGTGCTGTGGTGTGCCAAGTCCGCCGGTGTCTGCGGTGTGCCGTGGCGCGCGAGGTAATCGGGGCTGGCGCAGGGGATTCGGTGATGGCCCGGTACCACCGGCAGCGCCACCAGGCTGGAGTCCCTTGGCACACCAAAACGCAAGGCGATATCGACGGTGTCGCGGAACAGGTCGGCATTGCTGTCGTTGAGCAACAGTTGCAGGCGGATAGTCGGGTGTTCGATCTTGAATTCATCCAGCCAGCCGAGCAGCACATTGCGCCCGAAATCCGAGGGGGCGGCCAACTGAAGCAAGCCGCTGAGGCTTTGGCCTTGCTGCTTGATTGCGTGCTCGCCTTCCGACAAGGCTTCCAGCGCCACGCGCACGCTGTCGAGGTAGCGTCGACCTTCTTCGGTGAGGCGCATGCTGCGCGTGGAGCGGGCGAGCAGGCGGATGCCCAGGCGCGTTTCCAGGCGTTTGAGGGCGATGCTCGCGGCAGCCGGTGTTAAACCAAGGCCCCGCGCGGCGGCTGAAAGGCTTCCGGTATCCGCGGTGCGCACAAACACTTCCAGATCCAGAATTGAGCTCATTTGTAAAAATCCTTTAAAGATCTTGTCGTTTTACCGGGATTTTTCGCCGATTGCCAAGCGGGGAAGATGAACGCTCACTTTCTCAATCAGGTTTCCCTTCATGACATCTTCCCTCAGCGGTAAAACCGTCATCGTGATCGGCGGCAGCAGCGGCATTGGCGCTGCGGTGGCAAAAGCCGCCGTAGCACGGGGCGCGCAGGTGGTGCTGGCCGGGCGCCGTTTGACCTCCGGTGTCGAAAACGGCGTGCGCAGCGAACCGGTGGACGCAACCGACAGCGCCTCGTTGCAGCGTTTGTTCGAGACGGTAGGGCGCTTCGATCACCTGGTGTACACCTCCGGCCCGTCGGTACGTGCCAAGCCGCTGATTGAAACCGACCTGGCCGAAGCTCAGGAAAACTTCAACGTGAAACTCTGGGGTTCGCTGCGTGCCATCCAGCTCGCGCTACCGTTTCTGGATGAGCGCGGCAGTATCACCCTGACCTCGGGCCAGCTCGGCCGTAAATTTGCGGCGGGCCAGTTCATCAAGACCGGCATCAATGCCGCCACGGAAGCCCTCGGCAAACAGTTGGCCAAGGAACTGGCGCCACGTCGCGTCAATGTAATCAGCCCGGGGGTGATTGATACGCCGGCGTATGCAGGGTTGGCTGAAGACCAGCGCCAGGCGATGTATGCCAAGGCGGGCGGGGCGTTGCCGGTAGGGCGCGTGGGGCAGGCAGAGGAGGTAGCGGCGGGCTATGTACTGGCCATGGAAAATGGCTTCATGACCGGCGCGATCATCGACGTCGACGGCGGTGGCCTGTTGTAAACACAGAGCAAAAATGTGGGAGCTGGCTTGCTGTGGCGAGCAAGCTTGCTTGCGCTGGGGTGCGAAGCGCCCCCAAAAAGCTGGCGACCGCTGCGCGCTCGAGCGGGAGCAAGCTCCCTCGCCACAGCAAGCCAGCTCCCACATTGATCGTGTTACACCTTCAAAGTACGGGTCATGCGCAGCGCAAGCACGCTACCGGCCACAATCACCGCCGCCAGCAGATACAACGCAATATCCGTGGACCCGGTGGCATCCTTCACAAACCCGACGATATACGGGCTCAGAAAACCCGCCATCTGCCCCATGGAGTTGATCAACGCCAGACCACCCGCCGCCGCGCCCGCGCTGAGCATGGCGGTCGGCACCGGCCAGAACATCGGCAAGCCGGTGAGGGCGCCCATGGTGGCGATGGTCAGGCCCAGAATCGCAATCGCCGGGGTGGTCGCAAAATTCACGGCGATCACCAGCCCGATGGCGCCCATCAGCATTGGCACCACCAAGTGCCAGCGACGCTCCTTGCGCAAGTCCGCCGAACGGCCCACCAGCAACATGAACACCGCGGCCAGCAGATAAGGAATCGCGCTGAGCCAGCCGATCACCAGGTTGTCGCTGAACCCCAGGTTCTTGATGATCGACGGCAGCCAGAAGTTAATCGCGTACACGCCGCTCTGGATGCAGAAGTAGATCAGGCCGAACGCCCAGATGGCCGGGTTCTTGAATACCTCGGCCAGCGAATCCGTGGTGGTCTTTGGTTTATTGGCAAGATCGGTGGCCTGGTCAGCTTCCAGCACCGCGCGCTCGTGGGGCTTGAGCCATTTGGCATTGGCAAAGCTGTCGCTGAGCAGGAAGTAGGCGAGGGCGCCCAGGATCACGGTGGGGACGCCTTGCAGCAGGAACATCCACTGCCAGCCCGCCAAACCGTGTTGGCCCGCAGCAAAGTGGTTGAGGATCCAGCCGGAGAACGGGCTGCCGAGCAAGCCGGACACCGGAATCGCCGACATGAACAGCGCCATGATCCGCCCACGGCGGAAGGTCGGAAACCACTGCGAGAGGTACAGCACCACACCCGGGAAGAAGCCGGCTTCCGCCGCGCCGGTCAGCAGGCGCAAACCGTAGAAGTGTGTCGGCGTGGTGACGAACAGCAGGCACGTGGACAGCGTGCCCCACACGATCATCATCAGCGCAATCCAGCGCCGTGGGCCGAATTTGGTCAGCGCCAGGTTACTCGGAACGCCGCACAGCACGTAGCCGATAAAGAAGATCCCGGCACCGAGGCCGTACACGGTTTCACTGAATTTCAAGGCATCGAGCATCTGCAACTTGGCAAAGCCAACGTTGACCCGGTCGAGGTAGTTGAACAGGTAGCAGATGAATATGAAGGGGATCAGGCGCAGTGTGATGCGCTTGTAGATGGCGTTTTTATCGTCATCGGTGGCCAGTGTGGCAGCGGCGCTCTGTGACATGGCAGTCTCTCTTTATTATGATTTTTTGCGATGCGAGGGTAACGTCTATCGCCAGACGAGTCTCGGCCACCTTGCCCGGCGCTGTCTTTGTGCTCGCGCACAGTGAAGCATGAATTGCGCTGTGCCTATGAACAACCACGCCTTTTAAGGAAGTTAGCTTCATGTTCGAGCTGGATCATGACCTGGCGCAGGATATTGTCGATCGCACCATGGCCATCCTGCCTTACAACGTCAATGTCATGGACAGCCAGGGGCTGATCCTCGGCAGCGGCGAGCCCGAACGCATCAACACCCGCCACGAGGGCGCGCAGTTGGTATTGGCCAATGGCCGCGTAGTGGAAATCGACGGCCAGACCGCCAAGCACCTCAAAGGTGTGCAGCCCGGCATCAACCTGCCGTTGATGCACGATCAACGGTTGATCGGTGTGCTGGGCATCACCGGCGAGCCGGAGCTGTTGCGCACCTACGCGGAGCTGGTGCGCATGACCGCCGAAATGCTGGTCAGCCACCGCCATCAACAAGCCGAACAGCAATGGCGCCGCCAGCGGTGTGATGACCTGCTGGCGCTGCTGCTGGCCGACAGCGGCGATTCACCGCGACTGGTCGATGAAGCGCAGCAATTGGGGCTCAAGCCGCAACTGGCGCGCACGCCTTACTTGTTTGAGCTGGGCGCGGGGCAGTCGGCGGACGCGTTAAGCGCCTGGCTGAGCAGCCGTTACCCGGACAGCTGGTGCGTGAGCTCCGCGCAGTTTTCCCTGTTGTGGTGCCGCCCGGCAGCGGTGCAGGTCGATAACCCGAAGTTGCTGGACAAACTCACGGGGCTCGGCTGGAACGTTCTGCGCGTTGCCGTCGGCGGCCAGGCGGATGGATTGGCCGGGCTGCGTCGCTGTTATCGCCGTGTGGGCGACTTGCTGGCTTACGGGCGCGACATACTGCCGGGCTCACGCTTGCTGACCCTCAACCGCTATCGACTACCCGTGATGCTCTGGCGCCATCGTAACGACGACGCTCTCGATGAATTGCTCAACCCGTTGCGCAAAGTGCTGGCCAAAGACAGCAACGGCCAACTCCTCGCCACCTTGCGCAGCTGGTGCGAACACGACGGCCAAAGCCAGGCCTGCGCCGACGCGCTGGGCATTCATCGCAATAGCCTGCGCTATCGCATGGAGCGCATCGCCGAACTGAGCGGCGTCGATCCGCTGACCCTGGACGGCATGCTCGCGCTCTACCTCGGCGTACAGCTATTGCCCCAGGTTTTGTCGGAATGAACAACAAACCTGCGCCGACCTTGTGCATCGGACCGGCGTCATTCTCCCAGCCAACTGGCAGCATGGGCGTTATAAAAACCGGAGAAAGCCCATGAAAATCATCATCGCCCCCGACTCGTTCAAGGACAGCCTGAGTGCCGATGGCGTTGCCCGGGCCATTGCCGAAGGGTTGGCCCAGGTTTGGCCGGATGCTCAATTGGTCCAGTGCCCGATGGCGGATGGTGGTGAAGGGACGGTGGATTCGGTACTCGCCGCCTGCAACGGCCAATTACGCCACCAAACCGTGCAAGGGCCATTGGGCGGCACGGTGCAGGCGCGTTGGGGCTGGTTGGGCGACAGCCACACCGCGATCATCGAAATGGCCGAAGCCAGCGGCTTGCAACTGGTGCCACCGGGCAAGCGCGACGCGTGCTCCAGCACAACCTACGGCACCGGTGAGTTGATCCGCGCGGCGTTGGACCTTGGCGCCGAGCGCATTATTCTGGCGATTGGCGGCAGTGCGACCAACGACGCTGGGGCGGGCGCGATGCAGGCCCTCGGCGTGCGCTTGTTCGACGCCGAAGGCCTGCCATTGCCACCGGGCGGCCTGGCTTTGGGCCGTTTGGCGCGTGTCGACCTCGAACAGCTGGACCCTCGTCTGGCGCAGGTGCGTTTTGAAATCGCCGCCGACGTGAACAACCCGCTCTGTGGCCCTCACGGCGCATCTGCCATTTTCGGCCCGCAAAAAGGCGCCAATCCCGAGCAAGTTCAACTGCTTGACGTAGCCCTCGGCCATTTCGCTGACCACTGCGCCAAGGTGCTCCCTAAAGACGTGCGCGACGAACCGGGCAGCGGCGCCGCCGGTGGCCTGGGCTTTGCGGCCAAGGCTTTCCTCGGCGCGCAGTTCCGGGCCGGCGTGGAGGTGGTCGCCGAACTGGTTGGCCTGGATAAAGCCGTTCGCGGTGCCGACCTGGTGATTACCGGCGAAGGCCGTTTCGACGCCCAGACGCTGCGCGGCAAAACCCCGTTCGGCGTGGCGCGCATTGCCAAGCAACACAAGGTGCCCGTTATCGTGATTGCTGGCACTTTAGGCGAAGGTTACGAGCAAATGTACGCTCACGGCGTAGATGCTGCCTTTGCCTTGCCCTCCGGCCCCACGACGCTGGAGCAGGCCTGCAGCGAGGCGCCGCGGCTGCTGCGTGAGCGCGCAGCGGATATTGCGCGGCTGTGGCAATGTGCTCTACGTACAGCTGCGCAATCGCTTTACTGACTGTCGCTCGAGACGGTACAGGTCGAAATGCGTTCGGGCTTAAGCCCGTACGCAAGGTAATTAACCACCTTGTCGTTCACGCATTTATTATTTCCATCAGAAAAAGAAACCTCATGTCGATAAGCCTCTTTGAGCAGTACCAAATAGGTATTGGGCAGGCTTTGGAACGCGACGATGGCATCGGCTGCGGGCGCTTGATCGTCGTACTCGGGTTGAATCATCAGGATACTGTCCACCTGCGCCAGGTTGCGTCGCGGTACACCGGTCAATTGTTTACCGGGCCATCCCGCGCAGTGTCGGACCGGGAAAAAACTGCCACCTATCGGGTACTGGATGGCGTATTGGTTTTCCTTTTCGATCCAGAATGCTTCGCCTGACGACACCGAGTCATTGCACATTAGCGTACTGCGCACAGACTGTTGCGCCGTCAGTTTCAAAGGGCCGGGGGCGATGTCATTCCAGTGAGCAGGGTTGTGCACGACATAAAGCAGGTAGGTGAATGCATCTTGTGCTGCTTGCTCAGTGTCAGCGTGCGGGCTGAACCGAGAGGCCGTCGCTTTTGCCTGCAACTCGGCGTCGCTCAGGTTCGGGGACTCGCGCAGCCAGTCACTGAGAGTTTTTGCAGCCATCATGTAGTAGGCATTGCTGAAATAGTAAGTATTTGAACGCAGGGCCACTCTGACCTCAGGCAGCAGGCTCAGGAACATTTCCCGTATCGCCTCTGGATCGCTGCCCAGTTGGTGATCTTGTGGGTTGGCGGCAGTTTCGTCCTCGACAAACCGAGCGAAGATTCGCGTCTTCTCCGGAGCTTGAGCCAATGAAGCGTTCTGGAACGTCGAGGTCCAGTTTATGCCTGAGTCCAGCACCATGCGGCCGACGTGCTCTGGAAACAGCCCCGCATACCAGGCGCCCAGCCACGCGCCGTAGGAATAGCCAAGATAGTTGAGTTTTTCTTCCTTGAGCTGAATGCGCACGAACTCCATGTCTCGTGCGGTTTGCTCGGTGTTGATGTAAGGCGCCAGTGGCTGGCTGGCGCAGCCTCGGGCCAACACGCCGACGTTGTGTTGTATCGCCTTGATGTTGGCAGGGCTACGGTCTTCGGTGATGTCATTTTGAGCGATAATCACCTCTTCGGATTCGCACACCAATTGGGAGCTGGCCGTAATGCCCGCACCTCGCGGAGTTAAACCGATCACGTCATAGGTATTGGCGAGATGCCGGTAGCCTTCAGTTCTTGACTCATCAGCATCAGGTGTCCAAACCCAGGCCAGAGAGACTGCGGCGTAACTGGCATCGGTGCCCGGCTCTCCATCGTTGGTAAAAATCGTTCCCTCGCGCTTTTTCGGCTGCAAGGCCGCGATACGCGTTATATCGAGGTCGAGGGTGCCTCGCGCAGGATCAAAGTGATCCAGCGGCACAGTGACGATGCCGCACTGTATTCTGGCGGAAAATTCGAGCGCTAACTTCGGTAGGGAGCGCCCCTCGCAGTCAGGCCGCCATTTAACCCCCAGTCGAGGATGCGGTTTCGTCGCACAAGCACCGACTGCAAAAAAAAGGGCAAGGCACAAGCAGCCTGCTATTACCCGTTGCTTCATCATCTTTTTACAGCTCTAGTTGCAATTGGAAGACGTCCAGTATTGCAGTGGCAGTTTGTTCAGGCTGTAGGAAGGCATTGCTGTGGCGTACAGCAACACCTGAAAACGCTAAGGGATGCATCGCACGCCAGCGCGGCCAGCAGTACCAAGGTGGGGGTAAGGGGGTCGCAATAACGGCGACTTTCCCCCTAAACTGCTCGGCCACATGTTTTGCAAAGGATGAAACACCATGCACGCACCCGAACCCCATATCGTGATCCAGCGCTTCACCGAGGCCCATCTTGAAGGCGTCGCCGCGCTCTATAACGAGCCGGCGGTGTGCCGTCAGGTGCTGCAAATGCCTTTCCAGTCAGTGGAGATGTGGCGCAAACGCCTGGTGATGGACAACGAACGGCGGCTACAGCTCGTGGCGCTGCACGGCGGCGAGGTGATCGGTCAGTTGGGCCTGGAACAGTATCTGCGCGTGCGCCAGAGCCATGTTGGCTCGTTCGGCATGGGCGTTTCACCCGCCTGGCAGGGCAAGGGTGTGGGCTCAAGACTGCTGTTGGCCGCGCTGGACGTGGCCGACAACTGGATGAACCTGCACCGCGTCGAACTCACGGTGTACGCCGACAACGAAGCGGCGCAGAACCTCTACCGCAAATTCGGTTTCGAGGTTGAAGGCCGGCTGCGAGATTACGCGGTGCGTGACGGCAAGTACGTAGACACCGTGAGCATGGCGCGCCTGCGCCAATCGGCTTAATCCGCCAAAGCAAACGCCACCGCAGCCCGCGCATGCAGCTCGGTGGTGTCCAGCAGTGGCAGGTCACTGTGTTCGGGCTTGATCAGCAAGCTGATCTCCGTACAACCCAGAATGATCGCCTGGGCGCCGCGCGCCGCCAGGGTTTCGATCACACTCTGATAGACCTGGCGTGACGCATCGCTGATCACCCCCACACACAATTCCTCATAGATGATCCGGTGTACGGCTTGGCGCTCATCAGCGTCGGGCACCAGCACGGTCAAACCCTGCGCTGTCAGGCGCGACTTGAGAAAGTCCTGCTCCATGGTGAACGCAGTGCCGAGCAAACCTACCGTGAGCGTACCGGCGTCCACGGCCGCCGCCCCGGCTGCGTCGGCTATATGCAGAAACGGAATCGACACCGCCGCCTCAATACGCGGTGCCACCAAATGCATGGTGTTGGTACACAGCACCACGCACTCGGCGCCCCCGGCTTGTAAACGGCGTGCGGCGTCTTCGAGGATCAGTGCGGTGTCGTCCCAACGCCCTTCATGCTGGGCCTGTTCCACCGGGCCGAAGTCGACGCTGTACATCAACAGTTGCGCCGAGCGCAGCGGGCCAAGCTGATCGCGCACGGTTTGATTGATGATGCGGTAATACTCGGCGCTGGACTCCCAGCTCATGCCGCCGATAAGGCCGATGGTGCGCATGCGATGCTCCGGACAGGAAATGTTGCCTCACCTTACCCATCGATCGCCGATTAGTCATACGCAGTTGCCCGCCAAATGACCGGTGCAGTTGGCGGATCGGCGTTAATCCCACGGCGAACCGTCGCATCTGCCATGATCAGGCCTCGCAACTTGGCTCACCGGAGGAAATCCGCAATGGACGACGTACAGCAACTGGGCGAGATGCTTCGTCATTACGCCGATAGCGAAGCGCATAAAAAACAGCAATTTGATTTGCAATCAGCGCGTTGGGCGCAAAAGCTCGGCGAACTGTTCGGGCAGATCGAGCAGTGGCTGGAGCCGGTCAAGAGCGTGGGTTTGCTTGAGGTTCATCGCGAAGCCTACGTCGCCAGCGGCGCCAGCGTTCCACTGGAAGCATCGACCTTCAAGACCGAAAAACTCAACGTGCAGATCACCGGCAAAAGCGTGGAGTTTGTGCCGGACGTCATGGGCGTGGGCGGCTCTATTTCCGTGTCGGTGATCGGGCTGACCGCCGCCCGTCACGGTAGCGTTTCGCTGGTACTGCCGGCGGATAAAAACGACTGGCTGTGGAAAAAGACCAATGGCCTGAAAGACCCGGACACCTTCGCCTTCGACGCCAACTTTCTGGCCTCGCAGCTGCAAAGCCTGATCCCTCGCGAGCGCGCCTAAGCCTTCTATTTCAACGCCGGGTCACCCGGGTTGAGCTTCTTCCAACTCTGCATCACGGCCTGCGCCTTGGGCTCATGGCCGTTTGCCAGGTAGTACTGGATCAACGTCAGCCGCGCGTTGCGGTTATACGGCTGGCGTTGCAGCAGCGCCTCCAGTTGGCGGCAGGCGTCATCGACCTTGCCGCTGTCGTGCAGGGCCACCGCCAGTACAAAGGCGAACTGGCCGTTGGCGGGGTCCAGCCCTGCGGCGTTGCGTAAATGCGGCATGGCACCTGCTACATCGCCCACCCGAATCAACATCAAGCCCTGAGTGTGTTGCAACAAGGCTGCGTCGGGCTGGCGGGCCAGTTGCTCGGAGATCAGGTTGCGTGCTTCGTCCGCGCGGCCATTGGCTTCCAGCCACTGCGCGAGCGTCACCAGCGCGGGAAAAAAGTCGGGGTCGCGGAGCAGGGCGGTACGCAATTGCGCCTCGACCTTATCGCCACGACCACTGGCTTGGTAGAGCATTGCCAGGTTGAGATTGGCTTCGGCGCGTTCCAGCAGGCTCAACTGCACCTGTTCATACTCGGCGATGGCGTTGTCCCAGGCCGGACCGAGGCCCTGCACACTCAGCAAGTCCCGTGCCGCCAGAATGCGCACGGCACGTACCGGGTCCCTGAGCAATGGCGCATACAGTTCAACCCGTTCCGCAGGCGGCAACAAGGCACTGACGGCACGCACTGCGCTTTCGCGTACTTGAGGCGTGGGGTTGCCAAGGTCTTTGGTCGCCAGTTTCAGCGCCTGTTCGCTCGGATAGTTGGGTAACTCAACAGATAACGTCGCCCGCTGGATGGCCGGCAGGTTACCGCGCGCCAACTGGTCATACAGGGCCTGAGCGGCGCCCGGCTGACCCCCGCGAATCAACGCCAGGCTGTCGCCGTAACTCGGCGCCTGTTGGAGCACGGCCTGCGCGGCGGGCGGAATGCTGAAACTGTGGTCATGGCGAAAATCATTGCCCATGTAGAACTTGCCGGGCATGTGGCAATCGACGCAGAAAGAACCCGGTTGGCCGACCGCAAGCCCGGTATGCTCGGGGGAGTCGTAGTTTTTAGCCTGCAGCCCGCGCCCATCGACCGTGGCGACCGGCGTCTTGCCCGCCGTGTTGTGGCATTGCAGGCACACGGCATTGCCCGGCGCCTTGAGTTCAGTGCTGTGGGGGTTGTGGCAGTTGCTGCAGCGCACACCTTTTTCGGCCATTTTGCTTTGGGCAAACGAGCCATGCTCGAACACTTCATCCTTGATCTTGCCGTCCAGGGTGTACAGCTCGCGGGTCAGGACACTGGGCAGGTAGTCGTCCATCAGGCGCTTGCCCACGGTAAAGCCATCGCTCAGCGGCGCGCGACGGGCGTGGCAGCGGGCGCAGGTTTCCAGTTCGACGGTGGCGTTTTTGTCCTTCAAGTCCACGGCGAAACCGGCGTGCAGCAGGTCGCCTTTTTTCGCCGCCCATTGCACATGGTTTGACGCCGGGCCATGGCACGCCTGGCAACCGACACCGAGGCTGTTCCATTGGCTGTCGAAGCTGTTTTTCACCGGGTCGAAATTGCGTTTATAGCCGGTGGTGTGACACTCGACGCACATGAAGTTGGCGTTCTGGCTCGGTTTGCTCCAGTGCAGCGGGTTCTTGAAGTTCACGCCCTGGCCCGGGTAAAGGTGAAACCAGCGACTTTTCTCGGTATCCCAGGCCACGCCCAGCGCTTGCAGGCGGCCATCACCCACCTCGATCAGATATTGCTGCAGCGGGGCGATGCCGAAGGTGTACGCCACCCTGAAATCGGCGGTCTTGCCATCGATGCCGGGCGTATTGACCCAGAACTCATCGGCCCGACGAAAGAACCGCGTGGTCTCGCCTTCGCCGGTAAATGTCGCGTCATTGAAGTTGGCGGGCACCGTCTGGGGCGTGGCGGCCTGCATCGCCAGTTGGTGGTGGGAGCCTTGCCAGTCCTTGACCTGAGCTTGGTGGCAACCCTGGCACTGTTGCTCGTCAACCATCGCCGCCGGCGCGGCAAGCGCGGGTTTGGCCGCTACCACGGGTGCCTGTACACGCACTTGAGGCGTGGAGAATTGCAGGAATATCCCTAGCCCGGCCATGGCTAAAAGCAACAGTGTGATGAGTACGGGATAGAGGTAACGACGCGGTGCTGCTGTATGGCGCTCAGGCTCTGGCATTGCGACTTCCGTTGTCTTGATGCGTGGACGCTCTACGGCGTGCTTTGGCTGTGTGCAGCTTTGACGCTGGCCCCGCGTCTGTCAAACAGCTGGCATGAAATAAAGGCTAATTCCCCAGAGTTGGCTATACCTACAGCTCAGTGTTTCGACGATGACCGCCAGGGAGTTCAATGATGAAATCAAGGCTAATGATCAGCACGTTGTGCGTTGCCTCAATCGCAATGGCAGGCTGTGCCAGCAAGGTCACCTCACCGGACGAATACTCCGGTTTCCTCTCGGACTACAGCCAGCTCAAGGAAGCCAAGTCCCCGTCGGGCGCCGAGGTGATGCGCTGGGTTGATCCCAACCTGAACCTGGGCGCGTACAGCGCGGTATTCATCGAACCGACACAGTTCTACCCCAAGCCGCAAGCCACTGCGAAAATCCCGGACAGCACCCTCAACGGTATCAACACCTACTACAACCAGGCGCTCAAGCGCGAACTGGTCAAGTCGTTGCCGTTGGCCAATGCCCCTGGCCCCGGTGTGATCGTGGTGCGTGCGGCCATTACTGCGGTCAGCAGCAAGACCGAAAGTCTCAAACCCTATGAATACATTCCTGTCGCACTGGTGGCCGCCGCCGTGAGTACTGGCACGGGCATTCGTGATCAGGAAACGACCCTGGGCACCGAGGCGCAGTTCCTCGATGGCGCCAGCGGCAAGGTGCTTGCTCAGGTGGTGCGCAAAGGTACCGGCAAGCCACTGTCCAATGATTCGCAGGTGATGAAGGCGGATGACGTCAAAGGCGTGATCGATGGCTGGGCGTCTGACTTGCACCAGTCGTACATCAAGCTCAAAGGCAAATAAGGTCCGAAGCGGCGAGGGTGCCTGCACCCTCGTCGCTATTCACTGGCCGCCGAACCAGCGGTAATACGGGTTGGCGGCATCTTCACGCACGACCTCGCGCATATCCCGCCCCCACGCCTCGCGGTCACCGTCGTAGGCATGCAGGCTGGCGCGGTAGAACTGCATCAGACGTTGCTGCTCGGCCGCCTGGGTACGTGTAAATGACGCATCCGCATTGACCAGCGGTGCAGGTGTGCGCAGGTCCAGCAGGGCGGGCAACACCCGAGTGATTTCCTTGCTGCGCACCCACGGCGCGTATTCAATGCGCGGCCTGTCGTCGGTGACCGGCAGCGCGTCGGCGGCAAAACGCTCAAGGCCTTCACGATCAGTGACCCAGGTGGCGAGCAGTGTGGCTGCCGAATCGATACCCACCTCGGCCAGGGCAGTGCGCACCGTCGGCTGCTCGAAGCGTTGGCGAATGCGCTCGGCGTCCAGCGTCATCGGCTCCAATGAACCGACCAGCAGCATTTCGTGAAACTCGCTGGTCCACAGTGAGGCATACGGAAACACGTTGAGAAAACTGCGCACCAGCGCGCGGGAGTCGTCGATGTTTTGTGTCGGCAATGGCAACCATTGGGCGAGCACACCTTTTTTTTCCAGGCGCGTGGCGGCCAGCTGGTAGAAGTCCTGGGAATACAGGTTGACCACGCCGGCAGCGGAGGGCGGCGGCGGCTCCAGGGTAATCAGGTCATAGGTATCCGGGTTGCGCAGCAACTCCTGGCGGCCATCGCGCAGGCGCAGGTCGATACCCGGATCGCTGGCCGCGTTGAAATTGCCTTTGAACAAAGGCGCGGCTTGCACCACAGCCGGCAACAGTTCGGCGACTACCCGATGTTCCAGGCCCGGGTAGCGTAGCAAGGCACCCGCCGTAATGCCGGTGCCGAAGCCAATCACCAAGGCCGACTTGGGCTCAGCGTTATGAATCAGCAAGGGCAACAACGCCTGGATCCGCATATAGCGCAGCGACGGCATCGCATCACCGGTGTTCGACACGCCCTGAATATACAAACGCTGAAAGGCGCGTGCGCCCTGGCCTTGGGTGACCACCGCGACAGTGGCTCCGCGACCTTCCTGATAAAACGCCAAGCTGGCATTGCGCGCACCCGGCAACAAGTTGACGAGGCGATCCGTTGGCGTCAGCAGCGCCGCCGCCAAGGACACCAAGCCCAGCGCGACCACCGCCTGACGTCGGCCTTTTTTCACGCCATGACCACGGCGCACCGCCACATAGCCCACCCCACCGGCAATCACGGCCAACAACCCCAGTGTGCGCACCAACCCCAGCCAGGGGATCAACACAAACCCACACAGCATCACCCCGACAATCCCGCCCAAGGTGTTGAACGCCACCACTGCACCGACATCCCGACCGACATGGCTATTGCCGACACTCAAGCGCAACGCCAGCGGGAATGCCGCCCCCAGAGACAACGTCGGCACAAACACGATGCACAGCGCCGCCACGGCAAAGCGTGCGCTCATCCCCGGTAATTCGCTGCCGCCCATGCTCAGCACCAGCGCTTCGGCGTGGGTTTGCAGCACGATCATCCAGCGGCCCAGAAAGGCGATTTCCAGCAACGCCACCAACCCGGCGCCTGCAATCAGCAAGCCGAACACGCCCCAGGGATCGCGAATGCGTTCAACCCGGTGCGACATCAGCTGGCTGCCAATAAACAAGCCCGTCAAGTAAGTGGCCAATACCACTGCAAACGCATAGGTGCGAGTGCTCATGAACTGCACGATGGATTGCGACCACACTACCTCGTAACCCAGCGCCACGCCCCCGGCGATGGCATACAGCACTAATGCCAGCCGTTTGGGCGGTGCCTTGCGCGCCTGTTCGATGGCCACCGGCAACTGATGACGAACGTACAACAAGGCGCCCACGGCGGCGACCAGATTCAAGGCGGCGGCGACCAGCGCACTGCCGCGCACACCGAACTGCGCAATCAGCACAAAGGCCGTGAGCAAGGTTCCGGCAATCGCCCCGGCGGTGTTGGCCGCGTACAAACGCCCACTGGCCTGGCTCAAGCCCTTGGCGTGAGTATTCAACGCGCGAACCAGCACCGGCAGCGTTCCGCCCATCAGCAAGGCCGGCAAACCCACTAAAACAAACGGCAGCAACCAGGCGAGCAAGCCGATGCGCTGTTCCAGCCAGGCAAACGGTTCAGCCGCCGTACCCAGGGCCAGCGTCGCGCCCACCCCAAACATGGCAACCAGTAATTCCAGACCTGCATACAACAACAGCGGCCGCGCAAACCGGTCCGCCATGCGCCCAAACAGCACACCGCCCAGCGCCAACCCGGCAAAAAACGCGCTGAAACCGGTGGTGATCGCATACACCTCCACGCCGACCACCAGCGACAGTTGCTTGATCCACAGCACCTGGTAAACCAGGGCCGCACCGCCGGAGATGAACAGGAGGAGGGCGGGGATCAAGGTTGAGGGGATAGCGATGTGCAGGGGAGTGCTGGTGGTGCGTGAGGTCATTGCCCAATTCCAAATAGTGCGAAGAACCCTGTGGGAGCTGGCTTGCCTGCGATGACGGTGGTGAATTCACCAACGCTATCGCAGGCAAGCCAGCTCCCACATTTGCCTTGTGTTGTTTCAGTTATGAAGCAGGCGCGGCCTTCATCTTCGCCTCAATCTTCTTGTCCACCGCTTCACGAATCTGGTCGATGCTGAAGCTGGCGGGTTTCTGGCTTGGCGGGTATTCGATAAAGGTTTCGAGGAACTTCGCCGATTTGGTCACCGCCACCGCGCCCAGATAGACGTTTTTGGTGCTCCAGTCGTAGTACTGGTCAGACACCACATCCGCCCGCTCGTAAGGGTCCATCCTCAGGTTGAAAATTTTCGGCACCCGCAGCTGCACGAACGGTTCGCTCCAGACCCGGAAACCACCTGGCTGACGCTGCTCGGCAAACACCACTTTCCAGTTGTCGAAGCGCACCGCCACCAGCACCCCGTCATCGTTGAAGTAGAAGAACTCGTTACGCGCGCCTTTAGGCTGCTGGCCGGTCAGGTAGGGCAATTGGTTGTAGCCGTCCAGGTGCACCTTGAAGTTGGTGCCGCCCGAGGTAGGTGCCCAGCCTTTGAGCAGCTTGCCCTTCACGTCAGCATCACCGGCGGCGGCAAGAAGTGTGGGGAACCAGTCCATGCCCGAGACCATCTCGTTGGAGACTTCACCGCCCTTGATTTTGCCCGGCCAGCGGATAATCGCGGGCACCCGGTACGCACCTTCCCAGTTGGAGTCTTTCTCGTTGCGAAACGGCGTGGTCGCCGCGTCCGGCCAGGAGAACTGGTTCGGCCCGTTGTCGGTGGTGTAGACCACGATCGTGTTATCGGCGATTTTCAGGTCGTCGAGGGTTTGCAGGAGTTTGCCCACATCGCCGTCGTGTTCCAGCATGCCGTCGGCATACTCGTTACCGGGCATGCCGCTCTGGCCCTTCATCGAATCACGCACATGGGTGAACAGGTGCATACGCGTGGTGTTCATCCAGACGAAGAACGGCTTGTTGGCTTCGGCCTGTTTCTTGATGAATGCCTGGGCTGCCGCCGTGGTTTCGTCGTCGATGGTTTCCATGCGCTTGGAGGTCAGGGCGCCGGTGTCTTCGATCTTGCCGTCGGCAAAGCTGTGGATCACGCCGCGCGGGGTGTTGGCCTTGACGAATTCCGCATCGTCTTTGGGCCAGTAGGGGCGCTCCGGTTCCTCTTCGGCGTTGAGGTGGTACAGGTTGCCGAAAAACTCATCGAAGCCGTGATTGGTGGGCAGGTATTCATCCTTGTCGCCCAAGTGGTTCTTGCCGAATTGACCGGTGGAATAGCCCAGGGACTTGAGTGCCTGGGCAATGGTGATATCACGTTTTTGCAGGCCCACCGGAGCGCCCGGAATACCCACCTTCGACAGCCCGGTGCGCAACGGCGTCTGGCCTGTGATAAAGGACGAACGCCCGGCCGTGCAGCTGTTCTCCGCGTAATAGTCGGTGAACATCATGCCTTCTTTGGCAATACGGTCGATATTCGGGGTCTTGTAGCCCACCACGCCCATGGAGTAGGCGCTGATATTGGTTTGCCCGATGTCATCGCCGAAGATCACCAGGATGTTCGGCTTTTCGGCGGCCCAGGCAGATGCCGAGACCCCCATTACCGAAACCGCGACCAGCGCGAGTTTCGGCAGCCACTTACGCATGCGAGTCATAAGACTTGCTCCTTTCAGGGCTTGAGTCGCAGGGTGTGCGACCAACGTTTTTTTACAGTCCGTCGTGACGTTTTCTTATTGCACCTTCGCTTGCACAGCTGGATCGAAGGGGTAGATACGGCGCCATTCGCTCGCCATGTCGACCACGGTCCAGGCCTGTGTTTTGGCCAGGTCCAGCGCCTTGTCCAGGCGCCCTACCTGAGAATTACGGTCATAGGCCCATTCGCGCGTGGCGTCGGTGTGGTGCACCAGACCCATCAGGCGCTTGCCGGGACCGGCGGCGGTCCACTGCAGCATTTGCAGGTCGCCATCGGAGTTGCCGAAGGCCAGGATGGGCCGGCGACCGATGATTGCGTCGATGCTTTCCGGCTTGCCCGGGCCGTCGTCGTTATGCGCCAGTTTGGCGGTGCGCAGCACTTGCGGCTGGCCGTCCTTGAGCTGAAATTGGGTGACGAAGTTCGAGCCGATGACCTGCTCCGGCGGCACGCCATAGACCTCTTCGGCAAAGGCGCGCATGAACGCGGTATCACCGCCGGAAACAATGTAGGTCTTGAATTGCTGGCCGCGCAGGTAGTCGAGCATTTCCAGCATGGGCTGGTAGATCATCTGGTTGTAGGGCTTGCCGGTTTTCGGGTGACGGGCCTGTTTCAGCCAGTTTTTGGCGTTGTCGATAAAGGCTTGGGTAGTGAGCCCGGTGTGGGTGGCGCCGATGATTTTCAGTAAACCCTGCATACCCGAGGCGGCGAGTGCCTGGTGGTCACCTTCCAGGATGGCCTGGAACGGCTGAGTGGTTTTCCACTCGGGATGTTGCGGCGCGAGGCGTTTGACTTCATCGAAGGCGAACAGCACTTCGAAGTAGGCCGGTTGCTCGGTCCAGAGGGTGCCGTCGTTGTCGAACACGGCGATGCGCTCGGCAGGCTTGACGTAGTCTTTGGAGCCTTCAGTCGTCACGGCCTGGACGAATTCGATGATCTGTTTTTTGCTCGGGCCTTCGTTCCATGAAGGCAGCGGGTCGGCCGCAAGAGCGGGCAGTGTGAGGAACAACAGTAGGGGTAAGGCAGAACGCAGCGACGTCATGGGAAGTCCTTTTCGTGACGAGGGTTCAGTGGAAGCAAGCGTAGTTGACGACACGCCCAGCGCAATGCTGGCCACACTTTTCGCCACACATACGACAGACGCGGCCACAGCGCGTGGATCAGATAGACCGCCAGAATCAACACCGCGATGGCAGCGATCCAGGCAAACAAATGCCGCGAGAACGGCAGGCGAGTGTGTTGCCCGAGGGCCTTGAGGTCATCGGCGATGGAGAAAGTCGGCGTGTAGGCGCTGGCAGCATGAGCCTCGACCTTGAGCGCCGGCACTTGAGTGGTTTGCAGGCGATGGTTGCGGCTGTCCCACCACTTCACGCTCACCGCAGGCAGGGTGAAATGCCCGCCCTGTTCAACGCGATAGACCAGCCGGTCGATGCGCTCACCACCGGTGACAGCGCCACGCCCGTCATCCAGGTTACGCAGGCTCGGCGTTTGCGGGTACAGGCGCAGGCCGCTGATGGCGACCGCGGTCGGCGCTGGCAGCGACAGCGCCGGGGTATCGTCAGCTTGCAGGGTCAGCGTACGTGTCAGGCTGTCGCCCACCTTGAGGTCTGTGGCGTCAAGGACCTGATCCAATCGCAGGCCGCTGGAGACCAGTACCGGCTCGCCGGGGGCGAAACCCGGCGGCTGGGTCGCCTCGAATGACAATGGCGTGCTCTGCGCACTCAAAGGCGCACTGGCCTGACCCGGCTGGGCGCTGACGGTCAATACCGGTACTGTGAAGCGCTGCGCTGCAATGGGCGTGATGCGGTAGGCATAACGCATGCCGTAGAAGGTTTTGCCGTCGATAACCTGTGTGGTGTGCTCGGCTTCGCCACTCGGTGGCTGGACCCGCGCGCCGGGCAGTTTCAGCACGGGAAGCGTGGCACCGCTGGTAAACCAGGTGTCGGTCAACACGTTCACTTGCACCTGCAACTGCTCGCCGACCACCACCGAAGCGCCGGGCAGCAACTGCGCCTGCACCTTCAGTTGCGGTTCGGCGGCCCATAACGGCCCGGCCAGAAACAGCAGCACCCCACAGTAACGGTTCATCGCTGTGCCTCCTGATCCTGCAGACTGAATTTGCGTTTCAGGAAGTTCGCCGGCGATGTGGTCAGGTTCTGCAACCACAGGGCATCACTGTTCGCTTGTTGGGTCTGGATCGCTTTGCTCTGGCCCTTGCCCGGCGCCTTGTCGAATTTGATCTCATCGGGTTTGACCTCGGGGGTGTTGTTCGCCGCGCTTTCAGTGTCCTTTTTCAAGGCGAGCGCCAGGGCCAGGTTGGCGCTGGCCTCGGGGAATACAGGTTGCAGTTGCAGGGCGCGCTGATAGGCCGCGATAGCGTCATCGAACTTGAAACGACGCACATGGATATTCCCCAGGTAGAACGCCGCCTGCGCGCTGTCGAGCGCCGTGAAGGTGGCCTCGGCCAGCGCGTAGTCGGCAGCGTTGTAGGCGGCGATGCCTTTCCAGTAAGGGTCGACAAACAGCGCTGCCGCCTCGGGGTAGTGATGATGCTCGAAGGCCCAGCGACCCTGCTGGTCCGGCGTCATAAACGGGTTGGCCTCGGCTTGCATCGGCTCAAGCAATACACCGAGCAGCAACAGGGCCATCCAGTTCAAACTCCAGCCACGCCGCACACTGACCAGTGCGAGTATCAGCAACGGCCAGCACAGCCAGTAACCGGCGTCTTTCCATTGCAACAGGCGCTGCTGTTCATCGGCGTTCTGGAAGTGCTGCTGAGCGTGAAGCTCGATCCAGTCCAGGTCATCGTCATTAAGGGTCAGGCTACCCAACCGGGCGTCGGTCGCCGAGGCCAATTGCCTGAGCGTTGGGTTGCCGCCGAGGGCCAGCACCAACACTTGCAAAGGGCTGTCTGCCAGATGCTGTTTGAGGGCGGGTAATTGCGCTACATCGGCACCGTCGGTGATCAGCAGCAAGGTGCCGGGGGTGCCGTCCAGCAAGCGCTTGGCCTGGTCGATCACGCCGGCGACATCCTTGCCTGGTCTGGTGATCAAGTCAGTGCCGAGGGCCTGGATAAAGGTATCGAGCAACGCCGGATCATCCGTCGGCGGCAATACCAAATGGGCGCTGCCGGCATACACCAGCAGGGCAGTGCGTGCGCCTTTACGGCGCTGGATCAGGTCATGCAGCTTCTGTTTGGCGGCGGTCAGGCGGGTCGGCGGTACGTCGGCGGTGTCCATCGACGGCGAGAGGTCGACGGCGATGATCAAGGGTGCGCGATTTTCCAGGAAGTCGGGGCGATCCTGCTCCCACGTCGGCCCGGCTGCCGCCACTGCGCCGATCACCAGCAACGCACTGCCCAGATGCACCGGGCGCAGTCGGTGCGGGTCGGTGGGTGTGAGCAGCAGATGCGGCAACAGGTGCGGGGCAATAGTGCCGCGCAGGCGTCGCTGCAAGTCGCGGCTGCGGTGCCAGGCCATCGGCAACAGCGCGCCGAGCACGACGAATAACAGCCACGCAGGCCGCAGGAAGTGAAAGTCAGTGAAGTCCATTGGCCGCCTCCCGTTTGAAGCGGTGCGGCCACAGCGCGGCGATCACGTGATACAGCGCAAGCACACCAAGGGCCGCGCACAACGGCCACCAGAACAGGTCGCGCTTGGGCTGATGGCTCAGGGTTTTCACCTGATGCGGCGTGATCTTGTCGAGTGTGGCGTAGACCTGGCTCAGGCTGTCGCGGTCTTCGGCACGGAAATAACGGCCTCCGGTCGTGGTGGCAATCTCCTGTAAGGAACCGAGATTGACCTTGGCTTCCCCGGTTGCCTGCGGGTCACCAATGCCGATGGTATGGATGACCACGCCCTTGGCTGCCGCCATCTCGGCCGCGTGGTCCGGGGTGATTGCGCTGCTGGTGTCGTTGCCCTCGGTGAGCAGGATCAGCACTTTCTCCGGCTCATGGGCCTGATCGAGCAATTTGAGGCCCAGGCCGATGGCATCACCGATGGCCGTATTGGGCCCCGCCATGCCGATGCCGCTGTCGTCCAGCAGTAAGGACAGGCTCGCGTGGTCCAGGGTCAACGGCGCCTGGGGATAGGCGCCGCTGCCGAACAGGATCAGGCCGATGCGGTCGTCCTTGCGGCGTTGAATGAAGTCGTGGACCACGCCTTTGACGGCGGCCAGGCGATCGATCTTCTGGCCGTTGGCGTCGGTGAAGTCCTGGGTCTCCATCGACTGGGAGATATCGATGGCGAGCATCAGGTCGCGCACCGGCTGCTGGCGTTCGATGGGCTTTTCAACCCACACCGGCCGCGCGATGGCCAGCACCAGCAGCGCCCAGACCAGCAGGTTGAGCACTCGTTGGCTGCGATTGTTGCGCACACCGCTGACCGAGGGCGCCCCGCCAACCGCCTGGCTCATGCCGTCAAAGAACGGCACCCGCACGGCGCTGCGTGCTTCGCTGTAGGGCGGCAAATAGCGATACGCCAGCCACGGCAGCGGCAGCAGCGCGAGCAGCCAGGGGTAATCAAGCTGCCACATGGTGGTTCTCCACCCAGGCCTTGCACTGGGCCAGTAATTGCGCGTGTTGCTCGGCGGGCAAGGGCGCGCCATAGGCGAGCCTGGCGAGTGTCAGGCTCAGGTCTGCGGGCACCGGTGTACCGGCATGGCACTGCAAAAACGCCTGCCACTCGGCGCCGCTGAGGGTGGGAACGCGTTGGTGTTCCTCGTCTGCCAGTGGCATCGACAGCGCAACACGTTTGAGCAGCGCCGGCAGCTCGCGCATGTCCTCCAGTGCTTTTAACTGCGCCAAGGCTTCGCGCCGATAGGCATCACGCCGCCAACGCAACCCTTTACGCGCGGCAACTATCAACAAGGCCAGCACCACCACACCCAGCAACACCGCCCAGCCCCAGGTCTGCGGCCAATAGCTGACCGGCGCAGGCAAACCCAACTCCTGCAGTTGTTCGATGCTCGGCACCTGCGTCTTCACCGGCGCCTCCCCAATTCGCTGCGTAACTGGTCAGCCGCAGGCAGCGCGGTGCTGATCATCAACAGCGGCACCTGGCTGCGTCGCAACAGGCTGGCGACGTCCTTGATGCGCCCCCCGAGAAAATCCCCCAGCGGCTGGCGCACCTGGCGTTTGCTCACCGCCAGCTCGACTTGCAACTGGCCCTGCGTCACCAGTAATTGGCCGCTACTGGGCACGTTGAGCGCCAAGGGGTCATACACCTGCAGCGCGACCACGTCGTTGTGCGCAGACAGCTGCTGCAACAGTTGCAACGTACGCGCGCTTGCACCGGCAAAGTCGCTGATCAGGCAGATCAGATGATCATGGCCGGCCAGTGCAACGCACTGCTGCAACACCTTGTCCAGCTGGCTGTCGCCTTCGCCGTCTGGTTGGGTGGCGCTCAACTCGCTGTTTTGCTGGGCGATGCGGCTGCATAACGCTTCCACACGTTTGCGACTGCGCAACGGCGCCACACTGTCGATGCGAGTGTCGTTGAACACGAGGCCACCGACCCGGTCACCGGCGTTGAACACCATCCACGCCGTCAGTGCGCCCAGTTCGGCGGCAATGGCTGACTTGAAGCTGCGCACGGATCCGAAAAACATCGACATGCGCTGGTCCACCACGATCAGCGCCGGGCGGTCGCGCTCCTCGGTGAAGGTGCGCACCACCGGTTTGCCGGTGCGCAAGGAGGCGCGCCAGTCCAGGTGACGCAAGTCATCACCCGGCTGGTAGCGCCGCAATTCATCGAAATTCAGCCCGCGCCCGCGCAATCGTGAGGCATGGTTGCCTGCGAGGATGCTGCCCTGAGGCTGGCGCGCGACAAAACTCAGGTCACGCGCCTGGAACTGCAAGGCCATTAATTGCGCCAGGCTGACGTAGACGAAGCCGTCGTCGTTCATGCGGGAATCGCCACTTTACTCAGCAGGCGGTCAAGCACCTGATCGGCCGTAACGTTATCCGCGACGGCGTCGTAGCTCAGTTGCAGCCGATGGCGCAGCACGGGGTGAACGATCGCGTGCACATTGTCCGGGGTGACAAAGGCCTGGCCCTGCAACCATGCGTCCGCCCGCGCGCAACGGTCCAGGCCGATGCCGCCACGCGGGCTGGCGCCGAGGCCGATCCAGCGCGCGAGGTCGGGGTCGTAATCGGCGGGATGGCGGGTGGCGTTGACCAGGTCGATCAGGTAACGGTCGATGGCCGGGGAGACTGGAATCGCACTGACTTCCCTGCGCGCGGCGAAGATCACCTCTTGCGTCAGGGTAAAACCCTGAATGGCCATGCTGGCAGTGGCCTGTTCCTCTTCGCGCAACAGGCGTAACACCTGGCTTTCATTCTCGGCACTGGGGTAGTCCAGCAGCAGCTTCATCACAAAGCGGTCCATCTGCGCTTCGGGCAGCGGGTAAGTGCCTTCCTGTTCGATGGGGTTTTGCGTGGCGACCACGATAAACAGCTCGGGCAGCGGGTGGCTGGCGCCGGCGACAGTGATTTGCCGTTCTTCCATGGCTTCCAGCAACGCCGCCTGGACCTTGGCCGGCGCGCGGTTGATTTCATCGGCGAGGATCAGGTTGCCGAACAGCGGGCCGGGCTGGAAGCGGATCTGGTTCTGGCCATCGACCTGGTGCAGCACTTCGGCGCCGGTGATGTCCGAGGGCAACAGGTCGGGGGTGAACTGGATGCGACTCATCTTGGCGTCCAGGTGCCGCGCCAGGGCCTTGACCGTGCGGGTCTTGGCCAACCCCGGCAAGCTTTCGAGCAACAGGTGCCCGTTGGCCAGCAGGCCCACGAGAATCTGGCGGATCACTTGGTCCTGACCCAGAACGCTTTCCGCCATGCTGGCTTGCAAGGCCTTCAAATCGTTGAGTGCTGTCATGCCAATCGTCCTTGAGTCAGTGGGTCACCAGGGCGCGGCGACCACGATGTATTGCACGGAACTGCCGACGTAACGCGGTTGGTACCAGGTGGGCCCGCAATGCTGGTAGGCCACGCCATTGGCGATTACCGACACGCATTCGGGCGGCACCGCGCTGACCTGGGTGCCGACGGCCAGGATCGTCGCGGTGGTGGTGCCGACCACGGCAGCGGCCGCCCACGGGTGATACCAGTCATCCGGGTGTGGGGGAGGGGGTGGCGGCGGTGGAGGCGGCATCGGGTAAGGATGCGGCCCTGGCGGAGGGCCAGGGTGTGGTCCTGGCGCCGGGTACGGGTGTGGCTGCGGCCCCGGTTGCGGGTGAGGCTCAGGATGCGGCGGCAATGGTCTGGGCGCAGGTGTGGGGCGTGGCGGCATGGGCGGCGGATGGAACCCGCCACCGCCATGCGGCACGACAAAGGTCCGCGCGCCGCCACCGCCGCGCATTTGCCAGGCCTGGGCGACCAAAGGGTCTAACAGACTCAGCAGCAGACTTGCCGTCAGCACGCTCGCCGTGGCCTTCATGGCTGCTCTCCCTGTGGCTCCAGCTGTTGGAGGGGTACCGAGCGCGCGCCGGCGGGCGGAACGAACTCAAAGTCCTTGGGGTTGATCGTGCCGTTGAACTGCCAGTGATAGTTGACGCTGTGGCGGGGGAGTTCCGGGGTGTCGCGGCGGCTGATCACCACGCGGCAGGGTAAAGGGCGCGGTCCCTGGCGAACCCAGAGCTGCCAGTCGATATCGGGCTGGCGGAAGGCGTAGTGTGTGCACGCGGTGGCATTGATGGTTTCGTCGCCGATCAGCAACGCGCTGCTGATGCCGACGTCTTTGGCCGTGCCCGGGTGCCAGCGGAACAGGTCCGCCAGTGGCAGTTCGATGCCGTAGCGTTCGCTCAACTGGTCAAGCAAACTGCCGATATCAGCCGGGGCGGCCTGGTTGGCAAAGTAGCCGCTGCGGCTATCATACAGCGTGAAGCTTTTGCCGTTGTAGAACAGGCTGCGGCGCTTGCCGTCACTCTCAAGCGAGACCTGCAATTTGTCGGGCTGGCGCGCCACCAAGTGCGCTCGATGGCTGAACTCGACAACCTGGCCATTCTCCAGCACCTGGTCGGTGCGGCTGTCGGCCTCGATGCGAAACTGCTGCAAGCTGCGCAGGTAGGCGCCCATCTGGTCCAGGGCAGCGAGGGCCTTGGGGTCCATCTCTTCAGCCCAGGCGGCGTTGGCAGTCAATGCCAGGCAGATCAATAACGTTCGTGTGCGATGAAAACGCGACATGGCGCACCTCGTTCACAGCATGAAAGTGGGGATCACCGGGATAAACGACAGGCGAAAGTTCCAGCGGCTGCTGATCAAATCGTCGGCGTGAATCACCGAATACTGCACTTCGCCGGAGATGCGCACCGGCAGCTTGCCGAAATTGACGATGCGCCCGGCACCCAGGCCGATGGGGAAGTTGACCCGGTTGCCGCCGTCGGCCTTCCAGTTGACGGTGATATTGGGCGTCATGCCCACCCGCCATTGACCGGGGCCGGGGATCGAGCGCTGGATGAAGTATTGGATGTTGGTCAGGCTGACGTCCTTGCGCTTTGCGTCACCGCCCACTGACCACCAGTGCTGGGGGAAAGCGCCGAGGGTCCAGTCTTCGCCGAGGTAGGCGGCGACGAAGGCCGGGCCAAGGGAATACTTGCCGGTGCCGAGCACGTCTTTTTCAGCGGTGGGAAACATGGCGGTCGGGCCGAAGCCCCAGACCATCTTGCCACCGTTGGCAAAGCGCACCGGTTGTTTGGGTGAAAACACGCCGACATACGCCAGGTCGCCAAAGCCTGAGGTGCGATCAAATGGATCGTTGAGAACAGCCGGGAAGTCACGGTCGGTCAGCACGCCGTAGGGGCTCATACCCACCAGGTCGCCCGCTTTCTGGTTGACTGGCGCGCTGACGTAGCTCACTGGAATACGGTTGATCAGGTTCCAGTCTTCCCCGAGGGAAATCGGGAAGGTCGGCATGAAACTGTATTTGCCCAGGTAACGTGTGCCGTTGCTGTGGGGGCCTTTGAGGGCGCTGTAGTCAAACTGATTGAACAGCAACACCAGGTTGCCCACCGGGTTGTCCATCAGCTTGGCGATTTGCTCGGTTGACGGGTCGCAACCGGCCTTGACCACCTGTTTCAGGTCGATATCGAAGTCTTGTTGCAGGCGGTGGCAAGTTTCGGGGTCGGCTTTCGAGGGCGCCGTGGTGCTGCCCAGCTCCGGCAGGTTGGCGGCTGACACAGCGCAGCTGGCGAGAAAGCCCGCAGCGCAAAACCCATGCGATCGAACACGTGAAATCATGGCGTCACTCATCCTTGTAGCGGCCTGAAATCCTGGGTGACGCGCCCACCCTTGCGAGCGGGCGCGTGGTGTTACTTAAGCGGCGTCAACGGTGGCAGTTTCCATTGACCATTACCCACCTCAGGCTTGGGCAGGTAAATACGCAGTACGGCATAGAACGGGCCGGGTGGCGCCGGCAACCAGTTGCTCTGTTCGGCTCTCGGCGGCTCGTGGTGCTGTAACGCCAGGGTCAAGCCGCCGTCGGCGTCGAGCTTGAGGTTTGGGAGCATCCGCGAATTGATCAGGTAGCGTTTCTTCAGGTTAGGTGCCAAAAGCTTGGTCTTGGCGTCGTACATGGTCAGCGACCAGAAGGCATCGGCTGGCGGCAGTTGGTCTTTGGCGAAATGCACGGTGTAGCTGTGGCGCGCGCCGTTGGCCGGTTTGCCTTCGCTGTCGACGTAGTAGCTCAGGTAAATCGCTTCATCGGTGGAGTTGCCGAAAATGCCCAGGTCGGCACCGGCATAGCGGTACAGGTAATTGTTTTTCAGACGGTCGCGGCTGCCGAACAGGTCGCCGCTGGTCACTTGGTGGGTGTCGATCTTGTCTTTTTTGAAGGCGGCGAATTCAGCCCGGGCGTCGGCGATGCCGTCTTCCAACGCTTTGCGTTGCTCAGCCGTCAGCTCCTTGACCTTGAACGGTGCGCCGGGGGCGATGCCGATTTTGGCAAAGCGCGCCATCAGGTCTTTTTCACTGTCCTGAGGCGCGGCGAAGCTCAGCATGAAGTTCAGGTAGCGAAACAACTGCGGGCCTTCGGTCATGGTGGCCATAGGCTTGGGCCATTCGATCTTCGGCACTTTGGCCGGTGCCGGTTGCTTCACGTAGTTGCTCAGCGACTGCACTTTATAACCGCTCTGGATCTGTTTGACTCTGCCCAGGTCCTTCTCGTCAAACAGCTGCGTGCGGTACAGCGCGTAGGCGATATTGCTTTCGCTGTAGACCACGCGGTCGATGTCCACCGGCTGCTGACCTTTCCAGTCAGGCCCGGCGATCATGTAGTGGCCGCCATTGTTGCCGGTGCTGCGCGTGCCCAGGTAAGCAATGTTCTGCGTATAGAGGTCGATCAACTGCACGGAGTAGTAACGGTTGTCTTCAATTTTGGGCAGGGTCAGCACCAAGGGCTCTTTGCGCAGGTCCATCCACACGAACGAGTACGGTGTGTCCGAATTGGGGGTTACGAAAGCCGTGTCCTTGGGGGTGAATACTTGCGCCGTGTTACCGATATGGTTGAACGGCGCCTTGAAGTTGGCGCCGCCCTTGTCGACGGCCTGGGTGTAAAGCGTCTTGTACATCGCCACTACCGGATAACCGTACAGGTAGGCTTCCTTGGCAATGGCGCGGGCTTCGGCGGGGGTTGCCGTGAAGTCGGCCCAGGCGCCAGTGCTCATGAGTATCGAGAGGCTCGCCAACAGCAGGCGCGTCGGTTTTCCAATCATGTTGTTGCGTCCTTCCTGAGTTCGTTTAAACGGGCGTGGGAATCAAAGCGCCGAGTTTCCATTTTTATTTGCCGAACGTCACGTTAATCCCTGCAAACAACGTGAACTGAGGCAAACCATCGCCTTTGCGCGCCACTGTCCACTGCGGCTCGACAAAGGCGTTGATGATATTGCTGCCGGCTTTCCAGGCTTTGCCCGCACCCAGCCCGATGGGAATGTAGTGGGTGTCGTTTTTCAAATCGAAGGTCCAGGTGCCGGTGGAGCGTAAGTACCAGCCCTTGGGCAGGTTATGAATAATAAACGGCTGGAAGGTCGCACTTTCCACGTGCGCGCGGTCGCGGTCGCCGGCAAACGAGCTTTGGTATTGCACCAGTGCGCCCAGCAAGCCGCGGGGCGAGGCGTCGATGGCAATCGCGGCAAGCCCGGCCTGCCATTTGCCGGTGCCCAACTCGTCCCGTGCAGCGGTCGGCGCGGTGATTTGCGGGCCGATGCCCAGCTGCACGCCTTCGGTCTTGAGCAGGAAAATGTCGAACAGGTTCAGGTCGCCGATGCCGGTGCTGTAGCCGCTGTGGGGATCGGGGCGAGTGCTGAGGGGCAGGGTGGCGCGCAGTAATTGCGGCACCCCGATAAAGTCTGACGGTGCGATGGGCAACGTGCCACGCAGCAACAGGTCGTTGGTATGGGCGTCTGTGTCGTAAAGACGAGGCGTGTAATAGTCCTGCAGGTTGGCACCCGGCGCGAGGTTGAGCGGGTTATTGCTCTTGTTCGCGGTCTCGGCGTTATCGGCCTGTGCAGAAAACCCGGGCAATACCAGTGCGACCAGCATGAATGCCGGCGTGTGCGATGACCTGAACATACGAGTTCCCCAATTCCCTGGAAACGACCCGATTGGCGAGCTGTCGGGCTGTCCTTTTTCACTAATTCGTGTAGGACATGTCGTTTGAAACTAGCAGTTAAATCGAGACACGCTAGCCATCCGGAAGAATTAGTCGGTTCGTGGGTGGGGCATCACGCTTTTTTAAACGGCGGGCAGCATGGATTTGACCTTGTCGCGCAGTTGGTCAATGGAGAAGGGTTTGCCGATGACCTGCATGCCGGGTGGCACGTCGATGTTTTCGGCATAGCCGCTGGCGAAGAGGATAGGCAGGGCGGGGCGCAGTTCACGCACTTTGGTCGCCAGTTGCTTGCCGTCCATGTCTGGCAGGCCGACGTCGGTCATCATCAGGTCGATCACCTGGTCTGTATTTTCGAAGATTTTCAAGGCTTCTTCGGCGTCTGCTGCTTCAACCACCGTGAACTCCAGTTCTTCGAGTACATCGACGATCAGCATGCGCACGATGGCGTCGTCTTCGACTACAAGGATGGTGGAGGTGGCGGAGGGCATAGAGAACATTCCTGAAAAATAGGGGAGGGACGCGGTGGGCAAAGGCCACTCAATAATGAGTCTCGGCAATGCCAGCAAGTTCCGAACGGTTGCTGGCATTGTGACCTTCGACGAGAAGAATGTCCCGAGTGACAAAGGATTTATAACGCAACGGTTGAGTGAATGCTCATGCGATGGGCCGCGGTGCCGGGGTACGATCTATCAAATGCGTCAAATTCACACACGTTGCCGGCACGATCGTCCGACGCAATCCTCAGCGTATGTTGCCGCACTGTATGGTTGCATCGGCCGTCGCGCTATGGCGGGTGGGGATATGGAGGTTATAAGACGGTCGTAAACAAATCCGAAATATCGCCTACGGGTTTAGTGATATTTGTCAGCTCCACATTTTGAAACGTTGAAACTTTATATTCAGGTACACCGGGCGTGACCCCAAAGTCTGGCAATAAGTGTTTGGTTCTGCCCGAGTTCAAGGTGCTTTCCAGGCCCGCTTTCATTGCCGCCTCATTCGGGAATGTGGCTAGGCCAAAATTAGGGTCGAAATAAAACCATTCCCTTTCAACTGTCTTAATGACCTGGCCATCCTTAATCGTATCAACTGACTGAAAGACCACGCCAGCCGTAATGCCATGCCCAGGGGCCTCGATGAGTCTCGTTGTTGAGCTCTTGGCTGTGGTCAGTTCTGTCATGATAGCGGTGTGGGTAAGTTGCCGGGACTGCGTGGAGTGATGGAAATCTTTTTCCAATATGCCCTGGAACTGGTTTAACTGCTTACGGAACTCATTGACTTTTGTCGCCCGGTTTTCTTCAAGGAGCGCTTTGGCAGGGTCAACTTTACGCAACTCGGCAATTTGCGAGGGGCCTAGTGTCGGTACCATTGCGGTGAACAGATTTTTCATGAGGACCTTCTCTTGGCCCGTTATCACGGCTGATGCGAATGCGGCGGAGAGGGCTGCGCACTCACCTTGTGACAGCAGGGCAACTTGGCTGAGGTAAAAGCCTTGTGGAAGTGATATGGCCTCGCCGCCCGCAGCTGTGACTTCTTTGCTGAAGACCCTGTAGTTTTCCAGGCTGATGTTAATTCTTCGGTTTTCTATATACCGGACCAATTGACCAAGCTCTTCGGGCGTGCGACCGCGGACGACGGCAAGTTCTGCCAGCTGGTACTTGGTCAAGTTCTCTGAAAAACCATTGATCGCATCGGGTTTCCCCGTGTTGTACCCCCTTTGATAAGCATCAAGGTCAACGATTTGTGCAGTTTCACGGGCCATCTTTAATCGTTCAGGGAGAACATCGAGTTCCGAAATTCGTCTCACCAGGCTGCCGAGCTCTTCCGGCGTGCGCACCTCGGCTACCGCCAGGCGCTTTAAATCATCCTGTGTCATCGCCGCAGAGTAGCCATAGATCGCCGGTGGCTTTGCAGTGTTCTGGCCACGTATGAAGGCGGCCCTGTCCGCTGATTGGGCATTTTGCATTGCCAATTGAAAGTCCCGACGAAAGTTTGGGTTAGGCGCCGCAGGCGCCAGCACCGAACCAATCATTCTTCCAAGCCAAGTGTCGGTGAATGTTCTGACTTCCCCTTCAAACGCCACTACATTGGGAGTGAAACTCTTGAGTTCAGGACCGAATGGGCGCTTACCGACAGAGTCATAGCCGTACCATTTGCCGTCTCGAAACACGGCTCCCCCTTCGATAGCGTGTTCGCCGTACTTATAGGTCCCCGTCGCCAAGAGACCATGGTCTTTGCTGGCGGCCTTGAGCAGGTCATAACTACCACTGGCCCCCTTAAGACTGTTGACAACTTCGCGGCCTTTGGACACCAGTTGCCCCAATCCCTTGCCCAGTAAACTACCGCCTGCGAAAGCCAGATCGCCCAAGCCACTCACGGGGTTGAGCACACCGATGGTGGAGACGCCAATCACTTTGGCACCCTTTAGCACTTTTGCGCTGGTGGATAATGCAGCGCTGCCTATCTTGATCAGTTTGCCCGCGGTTGCCACGCCGGCAGTAAGGAACCCGAACACATCCAGCGTGAGATCGAATACCGCGTCGCCGTAGTTGCCTTTTTGAAAGTTCACGATGGCTGACCTGAAGGGAATCAGGTTCAACAAAAACTCACCCAGTGGTTTGGGCCCTCCGTTCAGCTTGTCAAGGGTCGTCTGCCCGCGGGCTTGTTCTTTTATCTCGGGAGCGTCGAGCTCCAGGTGCGCGACAAATACGTTGGCAATATCGCGGGAGCGAGTGCTGCTGAAGCTGTTGATGGCGGATTGAGTCGAAGGGAATTCACGCTCGAGACTGGCAGCGCTGCCATCGGGCTTGAACGCTTCAGTTTTGTCCACCCATGCCCCCCGTGAATGCTGTTGGGTTTTGGCCCGTTGAGTTTTGATGGGTTTAATCGTGCCGTCGTTGAAATTGATTTCGTAGGCATATGTCTCGCCGTTTCGCTCAATACTGGCTAAAAGCTGCGGTTGTTTAGGCCCGGGTGTCGTACCCCAAAAACCGGTGCCTAATTTGTGAGAGCCTTCCTTGAAGAACCTGACTTTTCCATATTCAAAGTTTTTTCTGTCCTCAAGTGGCAACTGCGAGATCAGGTGGCGGACCGTCGTATTAACGGCAGCTTTTTTGTCTTCAATCGTACTTGCGAACTGCTCATCGAATGCCTTCGTGACGCCAAACGTTCGGTTGTTGTTCAGCTTTTCCAGGGGGATACGTGGGTCACTGGACGTAAAGGGCCTGGAGTTCGGCAAGTCCATCATCGCGATGTCCAACAGTGAATGCATGCCGCCCAGCCCGACTTCTCCCGGCTCCCCTCGATACTGGTCAGTACCCAGCAGTTTTTCTTCGAAAAGCGCCCCCAAGTCGCCAAATCGCTCCTTCAGTTTTTCCAGTGCCAATTCTTTTCGGGTAGGTATTGCCTTGTCCAATGCCTGCGAGGCAGAAAGCCGCTCGGTAGTTTGCTGGTTGAACGACTTCCTGATTGTTTCGAGCTGTGCAGGGTTGTAGGTGTCATCGGTACTTTTTTCGACGACGCCGTTGGCGACTGCCCAGTCCACCAATGCGTTCCTTTGCGCCGATGCATCGGCGTGCGATTGACCTTCGGTGGTCTTCGAATAACTCATGACCTGGGCGAAGCTCATGTTGGCGACAGCCCCTGGCCGCTCAGCTTCTACAGTGGCCGCGGCAATTGACAAGTTGGCCCAGGCCAGACTGCCGATTGTCACGTTGTCGGGAATGTCTTTGATCAAGAACTGCGGTGCACTGCGGGCCAATACCAAATAATTAACAAAATTGGCAATGACAGGGCCTGACCGATTTTTGGCGATAAGGTGATTGCTGAGTTTTTGCACGACCTGATAGGGCGACAGGCCCAAATTCTCGGGCTGTAGCAGATCAAATCCGGCTATTTTGTTGCGTTCGGGTGAGGCCGAGGACTCCGGATCGAACTGATGTTGAATCAGGGCTAATACATAGTCGTAAGCGCTGGCGTCCGAGGAAACTCCCTGCATGTGTTTTTGCAGCGCTTGCCCCAGCGCCAGGGTTCGTGGGTTATCGAGCATTTTTTGTAGCGCCTGAGCGGGATTGCGCAGCTCGCTTGCGGCGAACGAACTGCCTCGAAACAGGTAACCCGCTTGACCTTTAATCCCGCTCTCGTCGGAATGCAGAAATGCCTGCATCTTTTCCAGGTCTGCGTTCGACATCGGTACCGGCCAGGAAAGTGCCCCAGCGAGATTTCCCAGAGGGTGTGGCAAAGCCTTGAGCTCCAACTCCAATGCCAGCGCTGCAACTTCATCGACGTTGGTCGGCAGTTTAAAACCCAGATCAGTGATGACCGTGCCCAACGTCTGCGGCGTCGTTCGCAACGAAGCGTAGGAGGAATGCTGCTGAGGGGTCAGTGTGTTGGTGTTCAAGCCAAAAGCAACCTGTGCCGGGTTAACGGGCTTGCCATAGGACCGGGTATCAACGCCTCGTAGCTTGCTGGCCAACGTGCGCAGGTTGCCCTGGTCAGCCAGCAGTTTTTGCAGATGGCTGACGGTGGGGGCCTGAACAGGTGATACGGCACTTTGGGAGGAAGAGGGTGTAACCGTGTTCGTTGCATCCTGCGTAGTCGCAGCGGCCGCAGAGCCTGAGTATTGGGGGGTATTTATTGTCTGCCGTGCAGTGTTAGTAATGCTCATAGGGCTTACCTGAATGGGTCGAAAATGACGCCTTCCAAAAGAGCTTCCGTGTTCATGAGGCGCATTTTTGAGTGACCGAACATTGCCCCTTCGTTCCGTGGCCGCTTCAGGCAACTGTTTTGAACTGTGTAAGTGTTCCGACGAAACCGGCGTAAGTCAGCGCGAGAACACCACGTGACTTGTAGGTTTTTGGAGGAAATCGACGCCGAAACGTAGCCCTGCCCCCCGACATTCGGGCAAACTCCCCCTTTTTCCGCACCTGGCCAAGGCACGCCCATGACTCCCGCTTCGTCCGTCGATGAAAAGAGCTTCCGTAAACTCCTGAGCCGTAACGTGGCCCTGCCATTGAGCGTAGGCGTGCTCAGTGCGGTGTTTTTTGTCGTGTTGATCACCTATTTGTTGTCGGTTATCCAGTGGGTGGAGCACACCGATCGGGTCATCAATAACCTCAATGAGTCGTCCAAGCTGACGGTGGACCTGGAGACCGGAATGCGCGGTTTCCTGATTACGGGCGATGAGCATTTCCTTGACCCGTATGAAGTGGCCAAGCCGAGGATCATTGCGGATTTGCGCAATTTGCAGGAGCTGGTGGCGGATAACCCACAGCAAGTCGATCGCCTCAAGCGCCTGGAAGCGTTGCAGATCGAGTGGAACAAGTACGCCCAATCGATGATTGATATGCAGCGCGAGGCGGGTGATTACCGCAGCGCGGTCAAGGCGGGCCGTGGCAAGCGTTTGACTGACGAAATTCGCAAGGAATATGACGATGCGGTCGCGATGGAACAGCAGTTCCGAATCACCCGCAATGAGGAAGTCACCAAGACGACCGTTCTCAGCGTCACTTTATACCTTGCATTCGTGCTCGGCTTGAGCGGCTTTCTGGCGTATGCCGGTCGTAAGAATCTTGTGTCGCTTTCAAACAGTTACAGCGCAAATCTCGCGTCACAACAGAAGATCGCAGCGCGCCTTGAGCAGCAAGCCTGGCTGCGCAATGGCCAGACTGAACTGGCCGAGCAGGTGCTTGGGCAGCTCACCTTGACGATGCTCGGCCGCAACATCCTTCAATTCTTCGCCCAATACATGGGGTCGGCCGTTGCAGCGCTGTACGTGCGTGAAGAACACGGCGGCCTCAAGCGCGTGGCCACGTACGGCTTCTCCCGCGAGCAGGAACAGCAGGAACAGTCGATCTACAGCGATGAAGGCATCGTTGGGCAGGCCGCCCAGCTTGATCGCCTGATCCGCCTGGACGACGTGCCGGTGGATTACTTCAAGGTCAGCTCTGGCCTGGGCGAAGGGGCGACGCGCAGCGTGTTGGTCGTGCCGACCAGCGATGACGGCCGCGTCAACGGCGTCATCGAGCTGGGCTTCCTGCGCGCCCTGGATGAGCGCGACGTGGAGCTGCTGGAACTGATCGCCGGCAATATCGGCACCTCCATCGAAGCCGCGCGCTATCGCCAGCGCTTGCAGGAAGTGCTGGCCGAAACCCAGCAGCTTAACGAAGAGCTGCAAGTGCAGCAGGAAGAGCTCAAGACCGCCAACGAAGAGCTGGAAGAACAGTCGCGCATCCTCAAGGAATCCCAGGCCCACCTGGAAACCCAGCAGGCTGAGCTGGAGCAAACCAACGAGCAACTTGCCGAGCAGACCGAAACCCTCGCCGCGCAGCGCGATGCCATGGACCGCAAGAACGTCGAGCTCAATCAGGCCCAACTGGAACTGGAAGACCGCGCCGACGAGTTGCAGCGCTCCAGCAAGTACAAGTCCGAATTCCTCGCCAACATGTCCCATGAGCTGCGCACGCCGCTCAACAGCTCGCTGATCCTGGCCAAACTGCTGGCCGAAAACCCGCAGGAAAACCTCAGCGCCGAACAGGTCAAGTTTGCCGAGTCGATCTATTCGGCGGGCAATGACCTGCTCAACCTGATCAACGACATCCTGGATATTTCCAAGGTCGAAGCCGGCAAGCTGGAGATGCGCCCGGAAAACTCCAGCGTCGCGCGCCTGGTGGACGGCCTGCGCGGTATGTTCGAACCGCTGGCGGCCGACCGTAAGCTGGGCTTTCAGGTTGAAGTGCACAAAGACGCACCGCTCATGCTGTTTACTGATCGCCAGCGTCTGGAGCAGATTCTCAAGAACCTGCTGTCGAATGCGGTCAAATTCACCGAGCAGGGCGAGGTCAGTCTGTCGGTGGCACGCGCCTCGGGGGAGGGCATTGCCTTCACCGTGCGCGACTCCGGCATCGGCATTGCGCCGGACCAGCAGGAAAGCATCTTCGAAGCGTTCCGCCAGGCCGACGGCACCACCAACCGCCGCTACGGCGGCACCGGCCTGGGCCTGTCGATTTCCCGCGACCTGGCGACGTTGCTCGGCGGTTATATCAGCGTGACCAGTGAACCCGGCAAGGGCAGCACCTTCACGCTGGTATTGCCGGAACAGTATGTGGAACGCGAGGAAGATGCCGGCCCCATTGAGCAACCGCGTCAGGTCGTGGCCGCACCGGCGCCCAAACCCATCGCCATTTCGCCGCTTCCCATCGCCGACGCCAAGCAGATCCCGCGTTTTGCCGACGACCGTGACAAGGCGCCGTTCACCAACCGCTGCATTCTGGTGGTAGAAGACGAGCCGAATTTCGCGCGTATCCTGTTCGACCTGGCGCATGAGCTGGGCTACCACTGCCTGGTTGCCCACGGCGCGGATGAAGGCTATGGCCTCGCCGAAGAGTTCATCCCGGATGCGATCCTGCTCGACATGCGCTTGCCGGACCACTCCGGGCTGACTGTGCTGCAACGCCTCAAGGAACACGCCAATACGCGCCACATCCCGGTGCATGTGATTTCCGTGGAAGACCGCGTCGAAGCCGCCATGCACATGGGCGCGATCGGTTATGCCGTCAAACCCACCACTCGCGAAGAGCTCAAGGACGTGTTCGCACGCCTGGAAGCCAAGCTGACCCAGAAGGTCAAGCGCGTGTTGCTGGTGGAAGACGATGACCTGCAACGGGACAGCATTGCCCGCCTGATTGGCGACGATGACATCGAAATTACCGACGTCGGCTACGCCCAGGCGGCACTCGACCTGCTGCGCACCAACGTCTATGACTGCATGATCATCGACCTCAAGCTGCCGGACATGCTCGGTAACGAACTGCTCAAACGCATGGCCACCGAGGATATCTGCTCGTTCCCGCCGGTGATCGTCTACACCGGGCGCAACCTGACCCGCGACGAAGAGGCCGAGCTGCGCAAGTATTCGCGCTCGATCATCATCAAGGGCGCGCGTTCTCCGGAGCGCCTGCTGGATGAGGTCACACTCTTTCTGCACAAAGTGGAATCGCAGCTGTCCCATGATCGCCAGAAGATGCTCAAGACCGCACGCAGCCGCGACAAGGTTTTCGAGGGGCGCAAAATCCTGCTGGTGGACGACGATGTGCGCAACATTTTCGCCCTGACCAGCGCCCTGGAGCACAAGGGCGCCGTGGTGGTGATCGGGCGTAACGGCCGTGAAGCCATCGATAAACTCAATGAAGTCGATGATATCGATCTGGTGTTGATGGACGTGATGATGCCGGAGATGGACGGTTACGAGGCCACTGCCTTGATCCGCCAGGACCCGCGCTGGAAAAAGCTGCCGATTATTGCGGTGACGGCCAAGGCCATGAAGGACGATCAGGAGCGCTGCCTTGCGGCAGGTTCCAACGATTACCTGGCCAAGCCGATCGACCTCGATCGCCTGTTTTCACTGATTCGCGTCTGGCTGCCGAAGATGGAACGCATTTAAGTGGAGCGCAGTTTTTTGGATAAAAGCAGCGATATTGAGCTGCGCCTGTTGATCGAGGCGATTTACCTCAAGTACAGCTACGACTTTCGCGATTACTCCGGTGCATCGGTCAAACGCCGCGTGGCCCACGCGCTGCGCCAGTTCGACTGCGCGACCATTTCGGCGTTGCAGGAACGGGTGCTGCATGACCCGGCGGCGTTCATGCAGTTGCTGCAATTTCTGACGATTCCGGTGAGCGAGATGTTTCGCGACCCCTCGCATTTTCTGGCCATCCGCCAGGAAGTCGTTCCGCTGCTCAAGACTTACCCGTCGATCAAGATCTGGATCGCCGGGTGCAGCACCGGGGAGGAGGTGTACTCCATGGCCATCCTGCTGCGCGAAGAGGGCCTGTTGGAGCGCACGATCATTTACGCCACCGATATCAACCCGGCGTCTCTGGATAAAGCCAAGCAAGGCATCTTCTCTCTGGAGAATGTGCGCGCCTACACGGCCAATTATCAGCAAGCCGGAGGTCAACGTTCATTTGCCGACTACTACACAGCGGCCTACGATTACGCGATCTTCGACAAGACACTGCGCGAGAACGTGACCTTTGCTGATCATAGCCTGGCGACCGACAGTGTCTTTTCAGAAACTCAATTAATTTCATGCCGTAACGTATTGATTTACTTCAATAAGAAATTGCAGGATCGTGCGTTTGGGTTGTTTCATGAGTCGCTGTGTCATCGCGGCTTCCTGGTGCTGGGCAGCAAGGAAACCCTGGATTTTTCTGCCTACAGCAAGCAATTCGAACCCTTGGTCAAACAGGAACGGATCTACCGAAAATCATGAGCGACGCGCAAGCCAGCCCGATTCGCGGGATTGAAGCCATCGTCGTCGGCGCCTCTGCCGGCGGTGTAGAGGCGTTGCTGAGTATTTTCGCTGACCTGCCCGAAGGCTTTGGCTTGCCTGTGATTGCTGTGCTGCATTTGCCGGATGAGCGCCGCAGCCAGTTGGCGGAGGTATTTGCACGACGTTTGCGCATTCCGGTACGCGAAGCGCGGGACAAGGAAGTGATTGAAGCGGGCACCTTGTATTTCGCCGGTCCCGGTTATCACCTGTCGGTGGAGCACGACCGCAGCCTGTCGCTGAGCCAGGAAGACCGCGTGCACCATTCCCGGCCCGCCATTGATTACCTGTTTGCCTCAGCCGCCGATGCCTATGGCACAGGTTTGCTCGCCATACTGTTGACCGGCGCGAACCAGGACGGCGCAAGCGGGCTGGCCCACGCCAAGCAGTCGGGCGGCACCACCGTGGTCCAGGACCCCAGGGAAGCACGGATTGCCGTGATGCCCCTGGCGGCCCTGGCCCTGCACACACCTGATCATATTCTCACCTTGAGCCAGATCGGCTCATTGCTGGCTTCCCTGGAAAATTCCCCATGTTAAGTACTGTCCAGGCCAAACTGCTGATCGTCGACGATCTGCCGGAAAACCTGCTGGCCCTTGAGGCGCTGATCAAGCGTGAAGACCGTCAGGTGTTCAAGGCCCTGAGCGCCGACGAGGCGTTGTCCCTGTTGCTGGAACACGAGTTCGCCATGGCGATTCTTGACGTGCAGATGCCCGGCATGAATGGTTTCGAGTTGGCCGAACTGATGCGCGGCACCGAAAAGACTAAAAACATTCCGATTGTGTTCGTCAGTGCCGCCGGCCGCGAACTCAACTATGCCTTCAAGGGCTATGAAAGCGGCGCCGTGGACTTCCTGCATAAACCGCTGGATATCCATGCGGTCAAGAGCAAGGTCAACGTGTTCGTCGACCTGTACCGCCAAAGCAAGGCCATGAAACAGCAGGTTGAAGCCCTGGAGCGCAGCCGTCGCGAACAGGAACTGCTGCTGACGCGCCTGCAGGCCACTCAGGCCGAGCTGGAGCAGGCGGTACGCATGCGTGATGATTTCATGTCGATCGTTGCCCACGAGGTGCGTACGCCCCTTAATGGCCTGATCCTTGAGACTCAACTGCGCAAGATGCACCTGGCCCGCGACAACGCCGCGGCGTTCACGCTGGACAAGATGCACGCGATGGTCGACCGCGACGAGCGTCAGATCCAGAGCCTGATCCGTCTGATTGAAGACATGCTTGATGTGTCGCGCATTCGCACCGGCAAACTGTCGATCCGCCCGGCGCGATTTGACCTGACCCAGTTGGTGCGCAACCTGGTGGAGAACTTCGCCCCGCAAGTGGCAGCCGCCAACTCTTCCATGCATTTGGTCGCCGAAGACGCGGTGCTGGGCAATTGGGACGAGTTCCGTATCGAGCAGGTGGTGACCAACCTGCTGACCAATGCCTTGCGCTACGGCGCCAAGAGCCCGGTGGACGTGCGCGTCTACACCGAGCACGGTGAAGCGCGCGTGGAAGTGCGCGACCGCGGTATCGGCATCAGCGAAGAGAACCAGAAGCGTATTTTTCAGCAGTTCGAGCGCGTTTCGGCGAGCCATGTCGCGGCGGGGCTGGGCCTTGGGTTGTTTATTTCCGAGCAGATCGTGGCGGCCCATGGCGGCACCATCGAAGTCGAGAGCCAGATAGGCGAGGGCGCCTTGTTCCGGGTGTGCCTGCCCCTTGAGGCATCGGCATGAAATCAATCGTCAGCCCGACGCAACCTCTGCGTGACCCCATGGTCGTAACTGCAGCAATTGACCGGACAAAGGCTTCCCATGAGTGAAGATGCGCAAGACGTTGTACTGATCGTCGAGGACGACGAATCGATTATGTTTGTGCTGGGTGAATACCTGGCCGGCCTGGGTTATCGGGTCTTGAAGGCGATTGATGGCGAGCAGGCCTTTGAAATTCTCGCGACCAAGCCGCATCTGGACTTGATGGTCACCGATTACCGCCTGCCCGGCGGAATTTCCGGGGTGCAGATCGCCGAGCCTGCGATCAAGCTGCGTCCGGAACTGAAAGTGATCTTTATCAGCGGTTACCCGCAGGAAATTCTCGACTGCAACAGCCCGATCACGCGCAATGCACCGATCCTGGCCAAGCCGTTTGATCTGGACACACTTCAAGAGCATATCCAGCGCCTGCTGGCCTAAGCCACCGAAGGGCTGCGCTGCAGCCCTAGTCCCTGATCATCTCTCGAACTTTTGCCGTCAACAGGTCAAACGTGAAAGGCTTGGTGATCAACTGCATCCCCGGGTCCAGGAAACCACCCCGCACCGCCGCGTGTTCGGCATAACCGGTGATGAACAGCACTTTGAGGCCAGGGCGTATCTGCCGGCCAATTTCCGCCAGTTGCCGCCCGTTCATGCCGGGCAGCCCCACGTCGCTGATCAGCAGGTCGATGCGCTGATCCGACTCGATGATCGGCACGGCCGTGTTGGCGTCGCCTGCTTCGACAAAGCCGTAGCCCAACTCCTTCAATACTGCACTGACCAACACCCTCACGGCCGGGTCGTCTTCGACGATCAACACGGTTTCGCCCGCGTTGGCAAACGGTAGCAATGCCGGGTTCACCAAGGTCTCCACCTGCATCTCACCCACAAAACGCGGCAGGAACAGGCTGACGGTCGTGCCTTTGCCGACCTCACTGTGAATCGTCACATGGCCGTGGGATTGCCGGGCGAACCCGTAGATCATCGACAGCCCGAGCCCGGTGCCCTGGCCAATCGGCTTGGTGGTGAAGAAGGGGTCAAACACCCGGTCCATGACGTTTTCCGGAATTCCGCAGCCGTTGTCGCTGACGCTCAGTTCCACATAGTCGCCGGGTTCGAGGGTGCCGTAGGCGGCGGTAAACACACTGTCGAGATGGCGGTTGGTGGTTTCCACCACCAGATGGCCGCCATTGGGCATTGCATCACGGGCATTGATGACGAGGTTGAGCAGGGCGCTTTCGAGTTGGTTGGGATCGGCCTCGGCCGTCCACAATTGCTCTTCAAGGCGCATATCCAGTGAAATACTTTCGTTAATGCTGCGTTGCAACAGTTCGCCCATCGAACTCACCAGTTGGTTGATTTCAACCGGCTTGGAATCGAGGGATTGGCGACGGGAAAAGGCGAGAAGTCGATGGGTGAGGCTGGCAGCGCGGTTGGCGGACGTAACGCCCAGGTCGATCAGGCTATCGAGGTCGTCCAGCTTGCCGCGCGATACACGCCTTCGCAGCAGTTCCAGGCTGCCGATGATCCCGGTGAGCATGTTGTTGAAGTCGTGGGCGATGCCGCCGGTCAACTGGCCGACCGCCTCCATTTTCTGCGACTGGCGCAGGGCGTCTTCGTTATGACGCAGTTGGGCCGTACGTTCTTCCACCTGTTGCTCGAGCGTTTCAAGGGTGCGCTGCAGGCGCAATTCGCTTTGGCTCAAGTCAACCAGGCGGTCGCGTGCTTCGTATTGCCGCCGCCTGCCACGCAACGCGGCGCTGACCAGGCTGATCAGCGTTACGGGATGGAAGGGGCGTTCCAGGAACGTCACGTTGCCCAACAGCCCACTCAGGTGAGAGGAGCCGTTCTGCTCGTTGCCGCCGTGATGGGTCATCAGCACGATGGGCAGGTCCGACCAGGCCGGCTGCTGGTGCAAGTGCTCCAACAGCGGCTCCAGATCCACCCCGCGCAGGGCTTCCGCCGCAATGATCAGCAGGCCGGCGCCGTGTTCCAGTGCTTCGCACAGTTGCGCAAGGTTGCCGGCCGTGATGCCGTGATAGCCGGCTTCGTTCAGCATCATCAGCGCCAGCGAGCCGTCACGGCCCATGGGCGCCAATACGATTGCGCGCTCGGAGACAGGGGATAGGGCAGGCACTAGCCCTCCTCTTTGAGCAGAGGCGAGCCGGCGCCCATGTAGGTGGGGATGCCGCGCAATACACCCTGGAAATTATCCAGTGGCTCGCCGACGGTCATGCCTTGGCTGCCGATACGGTATTCGCGAATCGTGGATTCATGAGAGCCCGTGCGTTTCTTGATGATTGAAATGGCCCGACGCACCTTGCCCAGCGCTTCGAAGTAGCGCAGCAGGATCACCGTATCGGCCAGGTAAGTAATGTCGACAGGCGCCTGCATATCGCCGACCAGCCCGTGTTGGGCCACGGTCATGAACGTCGCAGCCCCACGGCGGTTGAGGTACAACAGCAGCTCGTGCATATGCAGGATCAGCGCGTTCTCTTCGGGCATCGCGGCCTGGTAGCCGTTGATGCTGTCGATGACCACTGTCTTGATCCCGCGCTCATCCACGCAGCGGCGTACTCGATGCGAGAACTCGCCAGGGGACAGCTCGGCAGCGTCCACCTGTTCGATCAACAGGTTGCCGGTGTCTTGCAGGGCGGCGAGGTCGATCCCCATGTTTTTCATGCGCTCAAACAGCAGGCCCAGTTCTTCGTCGAAGATAAACAGCGCGGCCTTTTCACCGCGCGCCACGGCAGCGGCAGCGAATATCATCGAGATCAGCGATTTACCGGTACCGGCCGGGCCCAGGATCAGGCTGCTGGAGCCCGTCTCCACACCGCCGCCCATCAACGCATCCAACTCACGTATGCCACTGCTCAAGGTCTCGCGCACGTAACCGCCGCGATGCTCGGCCGCCACCAGGCGCGGGAACACGTGTATGCCGTCTTCCATGATGGTGAAGTCATGGAAACCGCCACGGTATTTCTGACCCCGGTATTTGACGATGCGCACCCGGCGGCGCTCGGCGCCATAGTTAGGCGTCAACTCTTCCAGACGAATCACCCCGTGGGCCACGCTGTGCACGGTTTTGTCGAGGGATTCGGTGGTCAGGTCATCCAGCAGCAGCACCGTGGCGTCGTAGCGCACAAAGTAATGCTTGATCGCCAGGATTTGCCGGCGATAACGCAGGGAGCTTTGCGCCAGCAGGCGAATCTCCGACAGGCTGTCGACCACCACGCGGGTGGGCTTGATGCGTTCGACCACTTCAAAGATCTGCCGTGTGGCTTCGCCCAGTTCCAGGTCGGAGGAGTACAGCAGGCTTTGCTGGTGGTCGGCGTTGAGCAGGCTTTCCGGCGGGGTCAGTTCGAAGATATGAATGTTTGGGTCAAGGTCCCAGCCATGGGACATGGCGCCCTGGCGCAATTCCCGCTCGGTTTCGGACAAGGTGATGTACAGCGTGGTTTCGCCGTTCTTCGCGCCCGCCTGCAAGAAATGCAGGGCGACGGTGGTTTTACCGGTGCCCGGCTCACCCTCCAACAGGAACAGGTGGCTGCGTGATAGCCCCCCGGAAAGGATGTCGTCAAGACCCTCAATGCCGGTGGCTGCCTTTTCACTGAACTGCGCTTTGGATGTAGACAAGAAGTGCCCTCAGGTCACGTACAAGTAGAGGTGCGCGCCCGCATTGGGCGCGCCATATTTACTTGACCGTGGCGGCCTGTGGCGGTTCAACGCTTTGTAATATTTGTACAAACGGGTTGAATTTTGACAAGTTTTGCGGTGCCATCACAAGCCCTGCTGCAGCGCCGGATCATCCGGATTCTGCTGCTCCAATTGCGCCAGCAGCACCTGAACATTCTGCAGCTGGCCGCTTTCTTTCCAGTAATTGACCAGCAGCACGCGGGCTTTGCGGTTGGCGGGGTGGCGCTGGATGATTTCCTCCAACTGGCGCTGGGCGGCTTCCAGCTCCTCCTGGGCGTGCAGGGTGGTGGCCAGGTCGTAACGGTAATCCTGATTGTCCGGTTCCAGCTCCACCGCCTTGGACAGGCCGAGCAGGGCGTAAGGGCGCTCACCGTGGTGCAGCAGCCACATGCCCAGGGCGTGTTGCAAGTAGGCCGATTCCGGATGCGCCGCCAGTTGTTGCGCGAGTAGCTGGCGGGACTCTTCCGACTTGCCTTGCTTATCCAGTAACTCGATCTGGGCGACCACCGCTTGCAGGTTGTCCGGTTGCAAGCGAATCGCCTGTTGCAGTGCATTTTGCGCGTCCGGCAACAACGCGCTGTGGATGTACAGGCGCGCCAGCTGAATCCAGCTCTCGGCTGATTCGGGCTCGGCCTTGATCTTTTTCACGAACTCATCGAGCACTTGCTGCAGGGGGCCGAAATACAGGCCGAGGGTATCCGGCGACAAACCCAGCAAGGCATTGGCGGCGGCGAAGCGGACTTCTTGCTCGGGGTCGTCCAGTGCCGGCCCCAGCAGCAGCGTGCGTTGGCCGGTAGGCACCAGGCCGACGATGCTGTGGATCGCGGCCTCGCGCACCAGCGGCGACGCATCGGCCAGGTCTTTATCGGCCAGCTTCAGCGCCTGCGGGCTTGGGTAGTTGGGCAATTCGGCATGCAGCGCAGCGCGACGCTCGGGGGACAGATCCGGGCGGCCCAATTGCTGATACAGCACGCGCGCAGCCCCGGGCTCGCCGTTATGCGCCTGTTTGAGCGCTTTGGCATAACCATGGGCAATCGCAGGCGGCACGGTCACCGGAGTTGAGCGGGAGAAATACCAGGTGGCAGAAACAATCAACAGCAGGGCGCACAGGCCGATGATGACGTTACGGCGTGACTTTGACATGCAGGCGTCCAAAAGCTTGAGCAGCTATTGCAAAGCCATCAGCTTCGGTCAGACCACCGCGAGTGTCAAACCGGCGTCAGGTCAGTACGTATTCCACCGGCTCAAGGGCAGGCGGCAAGTCAGTTTCGCCAAGGGCGGCGAGTACCTCGCGCTCCAGGGTGCGTACCAGCGCATTGCACGGCAGGTCGTTTTCGTCGAAACCGAACGGGTCTTCCAGGTCGTCGCCGATTTCGTCCAGGCCAAAGAAGGTGTAGCTGACGATGGCGGTGAACACCGGCGTCAGCCAGCCCAGCGGCTCGGCCATGGCAAACGGCAGCAGAATGCAGAACAGGTAGATGGTGCGGTGTAACAGCAGCGTGTAAGGGAAGGGCAGCGGCGTGTGCTTGATCCGCTCGCACGCGGCCTGCACCTGGCTGAGGCTGACCAGGCGGGTTTCCCATTGGGTATAACGCCATTCGCTGATCACACCCTGTGCAGCCAGTTCGGAAAACGTCGCGCCGAGGTGCTGCAACACCCTGTCGGGCAGGTTGGGATGGCCAGCATTCACCGCCATCCAGGGATTGATTGCCCGGGTTTCATCTTCGTGACGCAAGCGTGCGATCAAGCCATGGGCGAAACCACACAGCCCGCGCAGCAGGCCCGCACGCTCGGGCGAATCACCGAGTACCTGGGTTTCGCGAATCAGCGAACGCACTTCAATAATCATCTGCCCCAGCTGTTTACGGCCCTCCCACCAGCGGTCATAGCAGGCGTTGTTGCGAAAACTCATGAAGATCGACAGCGACAACCCGAGCAGGGTGAACGGCGTAGCGTTCACCTTGGAGAAATACGCAGGGTGCCAGGTCTCCACCAGCACGATCACCGAGGCCAGCAGGGTGACCAGCAAGCTGCGCAAGGCAATACGTTTGGCAATCGAGCCCTTGAGGGAAAACAGGATACCCAGGAGGTTGGGCTTGGGACGCACGATCATCGGGAGGGTTTCTTCTGTGGCGCAGACCCTCAGGTTAGAAGCCTGCCGGGCGGGCGTCCAATCACTTGGGCTGACCGGTTGATTGGCGCGATCAATCATTGGCCAAACCAGTCAGCGAGGTTGAAGGCTTTGACCATTGCCGCTGCACCGCTCTAGAGCGACTATTTGCGAGGTTTACGTCCTGAAAATAAAAACACAGAAGGATTTGAAGCGATGCGTGAGTATTTGGCTGCCACCACCGAATTTGACTACCCGCACACCGTCGACGCCGCGCTGGCGGGCAACCTGCAAGCGCTCAATGCCTGTGTGGAATGCTGTGACCGCCACGCGCTGCCGGGGCGCATCGCATTGTTCTGGGAGGGCAAGGACGGGCGCAGCGCTACGTCCACGTTCACCGAACTGCAGGATCAGGCTTCACGTTTCGCCAATTTCCTGCTGGCCCAGGGCGTCAAACGCGGTGACAAGGTGGCCGGCCTGCTGCCACGCACCGCTGAATTGTTGGTGGTGGTATTCGCCACCTGGCGCATCGGCGCGGTCTATCAGCCGCTGTTTACCGCGTTCGGCCCCAAGGCCATCGAACATCGCCTGAACAGTTCCGGCGCAGCGCTGGTGGTCACCGACGCGGTGAACCGGCCCAAGCTGGTCGACGTGGCAGGCTGCCCGACCATCGTCACGGTCGCCGGCGCCAGGGGTGAGGGCATCGTGCGCGGCGATTTCAGTTTCTGGGCCGAGCTGCCCAACCACTCCAACGTCTGCGAGCCCGTGTTGCTGGGCGGGGATGATCCGTTCCTGCTGATGTTCACCTCCGGCACCACCGGCCCGTCGAAAGCGCTGTCGGTGCCGCTCAAGGCCATCGTCGCCTTTCAGAGTTACACCCGTGACGCGGTAGACCTGCGCCCTGAAGACGCGTTCTGGAACGTCGCTGATCCGGGGTGGGCCTATGGCATCTATTTCGGCGTGACCGGGCCTCTGTCGATGGGCCACCCGATTACCTTCTACGATGGTCCGTTCACGCTGGAAAGCACCTGCCGGGTCATCAATAAATACGCGATCACCAACCTCACCGGTTCGCCGACGGCGTATCGCATGCTGATTGCCGGTGGCGAACAGTTCGCCAGTTCCATCAAGGGCAAGCTGCGTATTGTCAGCAGCGCCGGCGAGCCGTTGAACCCGGAAGTGATCCGTTGGTTCGCGGACAACCTGGGCGTGACCATCCACGACCACTACGGCCAGACCGAGCTGGGCATGGTGCTGTGCAACCACCACGGCCTTGAGCACCCGGTGCATGTGGGCTCAGCCGGGTTTGCCTCGCCGGGCCACCGCATTGTGGTACTCGACGACAATCATCAGGAATTGCCCGCCGGCCAACCGGGCATTCTGGCGATCGACCGTGAACAGTCGCCGATGTGCTGGTTCGCCGGCTACGACGGGGTGAACACCAAGGCCTTCGTCGGCAAGTACTACCTCAGCGGCGACACCGTGGAGCTGAACCCCAACGGCAGCATCAGTTTTGTCGGGCGCAGTGATGACGTGATCACCACGTCCGGCTACCGCGTGGGCCCGTTCGACGTGGAAAGCGCGCTGGTGGAGCACCCGGCCGTGATCGAGGCGGCCGTCGTTGGTAAACCGTGCCCGGAGCGTACGGAAGTGGTGAAAGCCTTCGTCGTCATCAACGCGCAGTACCGCGCAACCGCGGAGCTGGCCGAAGAACTGCGCCTGCATGTGCGCAAGCGCCTGGCCGCGCATGCCTACCCGAGAGAAATCGAATTTGTCAGCGACTTGCCCAAGACCCCGAGCGGCAAGCTGCAACGTTTTATTTTGCGTAACCAGGAAATCGCCAAAGCGGCGATTGCCTGATCCACTTTAAGGACACATTGATGCAGATTGAAAACAAGGTATTTCTGGTCAGCGGCGGCGCGTCGGGCCTCGGCGCGGCCACCGCTGAAATGCTCGTGGCCGCCGGTGCCAAAGTGATGCTGGTGGACCTGAACGCCGAGGCGGTCGCCGCCAAAGCCCAACAGCTGGGCGATAACGCCCGCAGCGCTGTGGCCGATATCAGCCAGGAAGCTGCCGCCGAAGCCGCCGTGCAAGCCGCAGTCGCCGCTTTTGGCGGTTTGCACGGGCTGGTCAACTGCGCCGGTGTGGTGCGCGGCGAGAAAATCCTCGGCAAGAACGGGCCCCACGGCCTGGCCAGCTTTGCCCAGGTGATCAACGTCAACCTGATCGGCAGTTTCAACCTGTTGCGCCTAGCCGCTGCGGCCATCGCCGAAACCGAAGCGAATGCCGACGGCGAGCGCGGTGTGATCATCAATACCGCCTCGGTCGCCGCGTTTGACGGGCAGATCGGCCAGGCGGCGTATGCCGCGTCCAAAGGCGCCATCGCCAGTCTGACCTTGCCCGCCGCCCGTGAGCTGGCGCGCTTCGGCATTCGCGTGATGACCATCGCCCCCGGCATTTTCGAGACGCCGATGATGGCCGGCATGACGCCTGAGGTGCGCGACTCGCTGGCCGCGGGCGTGCCATTCCCGCCACGCCTCGGCAAGCCCGCCGAATACGCCGCGCTGGTGCGCCATATCATCGAAAACAGCATGCTCAACGGCGAGGTGATCCGTCTCGACGGCGCCTTGCGCATGGCCGCCAAGTAAGGAGAAATGTTCATGAATGATCCCATCGTTATCGTCAGCGCCGCGCGTACGCCCATGGGCGGTTTTCAGGGCGACCTTAAAGGCCTGACGGCGCCACAACTGGGCGCAGCCGCGATTCGCGCCGCCGTTGAGCGTGCCGGTATCGCCACCGATGCCGTGGATGAAGTGCTGTTTGGCTGCGTGTTGCCGGCAGGCCTGGGCCAAGCGCCTGCGCGTCAGGCGGCGCTGGGTGCGGGGCTGGACAAAGGCACGCGCTGCACCACCCTCAACAAAATGTGTGGTTCGGGCATGGAAGCCACCATTCTGGCCCACGATTCGCTGCTGGCCGGCAGTGTTGATGTGGTCATCGCAGGCGGCATGGAAAGCATGTCCAACGCTCCGTACCTGCTGGACCGTGCGCGCAGCGGCTATCGCATGGGCCACGGCAAGGTGCTGGACCATATGTTCCTCGACGGCCTTGAAGATGCCTACGACAAAGGCCGCCTGATGGGCACCTTTGCCGAGGACTGCGCCGAATACAACGGCTTCAGTCGCGAAGCCCAGGATGCATTCGCCATTGCCTCGCTGACCCGTGCGCAGGAAGCGATCACCCACGGCAACTTCGCGGCGGAAATCGTCCCTGTGCAGGTCACCGTTGGCAAAGAGCAAAAAACCATCCTGCATGACGAGCAGCCACCCAAGGCCAAGCTGGACAAGATCACAGGCCTGAAACCGGCCTTCCGCGAAGGCGGCACCGTGACGGCAGCCAACTCCAGCTCGATTTCCGACGGTGCGGCGGCGCTGCTGCTGATGCGTCATTCCGAAGCGCAGAAGCGCGGGCTCAAACCCTTGGCCGTCATCCACGGCCACGCCGCCTTTGCCGATGAGCCGGGGCTGTTTCCGGTGGCACCGGTAGGCGCGATTCGCAAGTTGATGAGCAAAACCGGCTGGAATCTGGGCGACGTTGACCTCTTCGAGATCAACGAAGCCTTCGCTGTGGTCAGCCTGGTGACCATGAGCAAGCTGGAAATTCCCCACGAGAAGGTCAATGTGCACGGCGGCGCCTGCGCCCTGGGCCACCCGATCGGCGCGTCCGGCGCGCGCATTCTGGTGACCTTGCTCTCGGCCCTGCGCCAGAAAGGCATGAAGCGTGGCGTCGCCGCCATCTGCATCGGCGGTGGTGAAGCCACGGCCATGGCTGTCGAATGCCTGTACTGAGGAATGTCCATGCTACCAGATGACGAACAACTGCAAATCAGCGAGGCGGCCCGGCAATTTGCCCAGGAACGCCTGAAACCCTTCGCCGCCGAGTGGGACCGTGAGCATCGGTTTCCCAAGGAAGCCATCGGCGAAATGGCTGAACTGGGCTTTTTCGGCATGTTGGTGCCGGAACAGTGGGGCGGTTGCGACACAGGCTACCTGGCTTATGCCATGGCCCTTGAGGAAATCGCCGCGGGCGACGGCGCCTGCTCGACCATCATGAGCGTGCACAACTCGGTGGGCTGTGTGCCGATCCTCAGATTCGGCAACGACGCGCAGAAAGAACAATTCCTCAAACCCCTGGCCAGCGGCGCCATGCTCGGTGCGTTTGCGCTGACCGAGCCGCAAGCCGGCTCCGACGCCAGCGGCCTGAAAACCCGTGCCCGTCTGGAGGGTGACCATTACGTGCTCAACGGCTGCAAACAGTTCATTACGTCCGGGCAAAACGCCGGGATCGTGATTGTGTTTGCGGTGACCGACCCGGCAGCGGGCAAGCGCGGGATCAGCGCGTTTATCGTGCCCACCGATTCGCCGGGCTACACGGTGGCGCGGGTCGAAGACAAACTCGGCCAGCATGCCTCCGACACCTGCCAAATCCTGTTCGAAGACGTAAAGGTGCCGGTCGCCAACCGTTTGGGCGAGGAGGGCGAAGGCTACAAAATTGCCTTGGCCAACCTCGAAGGCGGTCGCGTGGGTATTGCCTCGCAAGCGGTGGGCATGGCCCGCGCCGCGTTCGAAGCGGCGCGTGACTACGCCCGTGAGCGGGAAAGCTTTGGCAAGCCCATCATCGAACATCAGGCCGTGGCCTTTCGCCTGGCCGACATGGCCACGCAAATTGCCGTGGCCCGCCAGATGGTGCATTACGCCGCCGCCCTGCGTGACAGCGGCAAACCTGCGCTGGTCGAAGCGTCCATGGCCAAGCTGTTTGCTTCGGAAATGGCCGAGAAAGTCTGCTCGGCCGCCTTGCAAACCCTGGGCGGTTACGGTTACCTGAGCGACTTCCCCCTGGAGCGGATCTACCGCGATGTGCGGGTCTGCCAGATTTACGAAGGCACCAGCGATATTCAGCGCATGGTCATCTCACGCAATCTTTAAGGAGCCGAAACATGAGTTACGACACCATTTTGCTCGAAGTGCAGGGCCGCGTCGGGCTGATTACCCTCAATCGCCCGCAAGCCCTGAACGCCCTGAATGCGCAGCTGGTCAGTGAACTGAACCAGGCGCTGGACAGCCTGGAGGCCAACCCGGAAATCGGCTGCATCGTGCTGACCGGCTCGAAAAAAGCCTTCGCGGCCGGCGCCGACATCAAGGAAATGGCCGAGCTGACCTACCCGCAGATCTACCTCGACGACCTGTTCAGCGACAGTGACCGCGTGGCTAACCGCCGCAAACCGATCATCGCCGCCGTTAACGGTTTCGCCCTGGGCGGCGGCTGCGAACTGGCGTTGATGTGCGATTTCATTCTGGCCGGTGACGGTGCCAAGTTTGGCCAGCCGGAAATCAACCTCGGCGTACTGCCGGGCATGGGCGGCACCCAGCGCCTGACCCGCGCCGTAGGCAAGGCCAAGGCCATGGAAATGTGCCTGACCGGGCGCTTTATCGACGCGGTGGAAGCGGAGCGCTGCGGGATTGTGGCGCGCATCGTACCGGCCGATGAATTGCTGGAAGAGGCGCTGAAAGTCGCGACACTGATCGCCGGCAAGTCCGTGCCGATCAGCATGATGGTCAAGGAAAGCGTGAATCGCGCGTTTGAAGTGAGCCTGTCCGAAGGCGTGCGCTTTGAGCGCCGGGTGTTCCATGCGGCGTTTGCGACGCTGGATCAGAAGGAAGGCATGGCGGCGTTTGTGGCCAAGCGGGCGCCGGAGTTCAAGGATAAGTAACCCGATCTCAAACACCAGAGATCAAACGGTGGGAGCTGGCTTTTGTGGGAGCCGGGCTTGCCCGCGATGGCATCACCTCGGTATGACTGATAGACCGAGGTGCCAGCATCGCAGGCAAGCCAGCTCCCACATTTGGTTTTGTGGCGTACCCGTTAGAGCTGGTAGTTCTTCAGTTCCCGCGCAATCACCATCCGCTGAATCTCGCTGGTGCCCTCGTAAATCTGCGTGATCCGCGCATCCCGGTAGTAGCGCTCCACCGGGTAATCCTCCAGATACCCATACCCACCGTGAATCTGCATCGCGGATGAGCAGACCTTCTCGGCCATTTCCGAGGCAAACAGCTTGGCTTGTGAGGCTTCCGACAGGCACGGTTTGCCGGCGCTGCGCAGGCGTGCGGCGTGCAGGATCAACAGGCGTGCGGCGTTCAGTTGCGTTTGCATGTCGGCCAGCAGGTTGGCCACGCTCTGGTGTTCGATGATTGCCTTGTTGAACTGCACGCGATCGCGCGCGTAGGCCAGCGCGGCCTCAAAGGCTGCACGCGCAATGCCCAGCGCCTGGGCGGCAATACCGATGCGGCCGCCTTCCAGGTTGGAGAGGGCGATGGCCAAGCCCTTGCCGCGCTCACCCAGCAGGTTGGCTTCCGGAACGGTGCAGCCGTTGAGGGTGACGGCGCAGGTGTCCGAAGCGCGAATGCCCATCTTGTGTTCCGTACGATCCACGACGAACCCCGGCGTCTCGGTGGGCACGAGGAAGGCGGAAATGCCTTTCTTGCCCAGCTCCGGGTCGGTCACGGCGAACACAATGGCCAACTTGGCGCGCTTGCCGTTGCTGACAAACTGCTTGGCGCCGTTGATCACCCACTGGCCGTCACGCAATTCGGCGCGGGTGCGCAGGTTGTGGGCTTCGGAACCGGCCTGGGGTTCGGTCAGGCAGAAACAGCCAATGGCTTGGCCGCTGGCAAGGTCTGCCAGCCAGGTTTGTTTCTGTTCATCTGTGCCGTAGTTGAGAACTGGCCCGCAACCCACTGAATTATGGATACTCATCAGCGCACCGGTGGCACCGTCACCGGCGGAAATCTCTTCAACCGCCAGGGCGTAGGCGACGTAGTCGACATAGGTGCCGCCCCATTCTTCCGGCACCACCATGCCCAGCAATCCCAGTTCGCCCATCTTTGCGACAAGTGCATCATCGATCCAGCCGGCTTTTTCCCAGGCTTGAGCGTGGGGGGCGATCTCGCCCCGGGCAAAGTCGCGCGCCATGTCGCGAATCATGACTTGTTCTTCTGTGTATTCAAGATCTTGCATGGTTTATCTCGGAACCTGCTTGAAGTGATGGAAGAAGCTTTCCACGTGGTCGGCGTCCAGCCCGTCAAGCGTGGGCGGGTTCCAGCGCGGGGTCTTGTCCTTGTCGATGATGAGCGCGCGGACGCCTTCGATCAGATCGCCGCGTTCGAACCACTGACGGTCCAGGTGCAACTCCAGGGCAAAGCATTGCTCCAGCGGCAGACGACGGCCACGACGGAGCATCTGCAGGGTGACGGCCATTGCCAATGGCGAGCGGGTTTTCATCAGGTGGGCGGTGGTCAGCGCCCATTCGTGGCTGTCGGCGACGGTCACTTCCTGCAGTTGCTCGACAATGCTGGGCACATCCGGCAAGCCAAAGAAATGATCGATGGCCGGGCGCAGGGCCGCCAAGGGGGCATCGGGCAGTTGTTGCACTGCCAGTTTGGCCAGTACGCCTTGCAGGTCCTTGAGCGGTGAGTCCTGCCACTGCAGGCGGTCGAGTTTCTGGTCGAGATCGGCGAGTTTGACGCTGTCGATGTACCAGTCCGCCAGCCCGCAGTACAGCGCATCGGCGGCGCGAATCTGTACGCCGGTGACCCCGAGGTAAATCCCCAGCTCGCCAGGAATGCGCGGCAGAAAATAACTGCCGCCCACGTCGGGGAAGTAGCCGATGGCCACTTCCGGCATCGCCAGGCGGCTGCGTTCAGTGACTACACGCAAATCGGCGCCTTGCACCAGGCCCATGCCTCCGCCGAGGACGAAGCCGTCCATCAGCGCGAGCACGGGTTTGCGGTAATGGTGGATGGCGAGGTCCAGCGCGTATTCCTCGACGAAGAAGTCTTCGTGCAAGGTGTCGCCGCTTTTGAAACTGTCGTACAGGGAGCGGATGTCGCCCCCCGCGCAAAAGGCTTTTTCACCCGCGCCGCGCAGCACGACAGCGTAAACCTGTGGGTCATCTGCCCAGGCCTGCAATTGCAGGGTCAGGCTGCGGACCATGTCCAGAGTGATGGCATTCAAGCCGGCGGGGCGATTGAGGGTGAGGTGGCCGATATGGTTGCGCACCTCTGCCATCACTTCGTCCTGAAGCCTGTCGGCACGGCTTGCTTCGGATGAAACCTGAGCAGTCATCTCTAACTCCCTGCTTTTATTGTTCTTTATCAAGATGTTCGCGGGCGAACGCTCTCGCGATCGTACCAGTGCAAATTTGCCCAGTACAACCCGAAATCATGCAGGTCGTTGTTGCATTTATGCAGGAGACGTCAGGCGGCCCGGCGGGCGAGCACCTCGCCGATACTGCGGCGTCGTGCATGGCCTTCAGCGGCGTGGATCAACTGCTCCAGCTCGGTCGGCTGCACATCGTAGAACTGCTCCATGTCCGCCAGTGCCAACTTGAGATCGGCCGCTGTAATCGTCGGGTCGGTAGCCGGCGGCGCACCGCCCAGCACCACCGCCGGTGACTCGCTCAGCCCTTTGGGGTAGCGCGTACGCGTGGCGTTGTTGTAGGCCAGTGCACAGGTCAGCAGCGCACCCGCACCGAGCATCACCGCGCCCAGTTCGTGCCAGCCCAACGCAATGGACGCAGGGTCAGACAGCACCAGGGTCATGGCCAGGCCACCGGCAGGTGGATGCAGGCAACGCAGCCAGCACATCAGCACCACGCTCATGCCGGCTGCGAGGCAAGCACTGCCCAGCGTACGGCCCAGTACTCGCGAGACCAGCAGTGCAATGACGCCGGCACACAAATAGCTGCCAATGATCGACCACGGCTGGGCCAGCGCACCGGACGACACCGCAAACAACAACACCGCCGATGCCCCGAGCGGGCCGAGCAGGTGCAGCGCGACCTCCATGCCGAACACCTGGGCGCACAGCCACACACTGAGCAACGTGCCAAAGGCCATGCCGATGGCGGCGCGGCTCCATTCGGCTGGGCGGGTATTGACGGCGGCAGGGAGCAGGCGAGCAAACATTGTCGAGGAAGTCCTGAAACGGCGGGCAAAAAAAAGGCCAGTCTGGTTTCCCGGAGCAGCCCTTTGAACGTTCCAACAGTTGGGGGAGGAACTAGTGCAGTGTGCCGACCTGTCAGGTGCCGCGCAAATGCATATTAATGAAGTTTGAATGCAAAAATAGTGAAATCAAACCGGTGGTTCTCGCTCAATGCCGGTGCAGGCCTTGTTGACCGGATCCACGCCTTTGTCTTCGAACAAGTGCTTGCGCACGCTCTCACACAGTGCCGGGTCGTTCGCCAGTGGGCCCTTCAACGCAACCAGAGCATTGCGCAGTGCCATCAATCGATACAGCGTCGGTCCCGGTATCCCTATTAGATCTTCTCGCACGGCAATGTCCTTGTTACGGCGATGTCGACGCGGTGGTAGATAGTTAGTGCGCTTGGCGAACGAGTCTACATTTGGGTTCCGGGGACAGGAAGGCAAACAGCACCAGCCATTACGCATAGAGATGTAGGTGGTTTCTTGCGGGTAATAACGAAAAACGCCCATTCTTTGAGGAATGGGCGTTGCTTCTTACACCGTCGTTGAAACGGCGATCAGGGCGCCGGGGTTTTGGCCAGATGCAGCAACACATAAGGGTCTTTGTCGAACTCACCGGTCAGGGTAGGCGTGAGTGTGCGCAAGCGCGGGTCTTGCAGCTTTTCGAAGTCCTGCGCGCTCATCACCAGCCAGACTGGCGCTTGCAGCGGCGCCAGGTCGGCGCCCGACTGGGTAAACAGTGGCACCTTGTCGCAGCCGAAATTGACCATAAACTTGATCGCCTTCGCATCTTTACCCAGGCCATGCAGCACCACAGGGGCCGGTTGCTGATTGATTTGCGCTTTGACGGCAAGGGTGAAGCTGCGGGTGTCGTAGAGCGAACGCTCCAACGGTTCGACCACCACGATGTAGGTCGACCACAGCGCCAGCACGGCGGCGAACGCCGGTGCCAGCGGACGCAGCCGGGCCTTGAGCAGCCCCAGCAGCGCCAGCAACTGAAGCACTGCCAGTACCGTGAAGATGGGTCCCAAGCTGCTTAGCTGTTCCGGGTAACGCCGCCGTGCGACGACCAGTCCGATTGCCAGCAGCGCCGGCAATACCGTCCAGAGGGCCAGCATCAACCCACGCAACAGCGCAAACAGCCGCCCTTGAGTGACCTGAAACGGGTAGGCCGCAATGATCGCCGCCATCGGCAGCATCGGCAGGATGTAGCGCGCCTTTTTTGCCTGAGGCACCGAAAGGCCCAGCATCACCAGCACACCGGCTGCGGCGCAGTACAACACCAACTGCAAGGCCGGGCTCGGAGTACGCCGCCCGTTTACCGCAACAGCCAGCAACACCAGCAGCGCCAGCGGATAGGCGAGGGCGTAATTGCCCAAAGAACTGGTGAAGTAATACAGCACGCCACTGGAGCCTTCGGTGCCGTCCATGCGCCCCAGGAACTGCATGCGGATCACGTCCTGCATGAACTCCTCGCCACCGCTGAGCTTGGCCAGCAGCAGTAACAAGCCGACACACGCTGCCAGCAGCGCCAGCGCCAGCAGCCCGAACGTGAACAACTGCCGCCACTGCCGGTTCAACAGGTAGTAGCTGCACAGCACGCCGGTGGGAATCACCAGGCCGATCGGCCCGCGGATCGCAAACCCCAGGATCAGCAACAAAAACAGCCAGTGCAGGCGTTTCGGGCTGTCAAAGTGGTCATGGGCGTAACCCAGGTAGAACACCGCCAAGGCCACTGCCGCGAGCATCTGGTCCAGCGACACCGCACGCGTTTCACTGATGAAGGTGCTGCTGAGCAACAACATCGCAATGCTCAGCAGGCCCCAGCGCGTGGAGTAGGGCGCCGTGAGGCGATACACCAGCGTGACGATGAATGCCGACGCGATGGCCGTAGGCAACCACGCCGTGAAACTGTTGACCTCGCCCAGCGGCAAGGAAAACAGCCAGGTCAGCAGCGTCGAGGTCGCCAAGTAGTCGGCGTAGGGTTGCCCATAGGTCGTCGGGAAAAAACTCGGACCGTGACGCAGCATTTCCTGAGCGAACACCACAAAACGCGAGTCAAACCCGATAATTGTCTGGTGCCAGTTGCCGACGATAAACAGCACCAGCCCCAGGAGCCCAAGCCCCAGCGAGTGGTGACGGATCGTTTTCGTGAGCAGGGGCGGATGCACTTTGTTCACGTATCAGGCTTCCTTTGCCTGCGATACCCAGTTTTGCTGAGGAATCGGCAGTTCGCAGGAGTCACCACGGCCCATCGGGAAGTACTTGAAGCCTTTGCGCGCCAGGCGCTCGCCGTCGTACAGGTTACGCCCATCGAAGATCACCGGGTTTTTCAGGCGATCGTGAATCAGGTCGAAATCTGGCGCCTTGAATTGCTGCCATTCGGTGCAGACGATCAGCGCATCGGCGCCGCTCAACGCAGACTCCGGGGTGCCCAGCAGGGTCAGGCGCGACTCGTCGCCGTAGATGCGCTGGGTTTCCTGCATGGCTTCAGGGTCGAAGGCGCGCACATTGGCGCCCGCCGCCCACAAGGCTTCCATCAGCACGCGGCTGGGTGCATCGCGCATGTCGTCGGTGTTGGGTTTGAAGGCCAGACCCCACAAGGCGAAGGTTTTGCCTTTGAGTTCGCCTTTAAAGTAGGCGTTGATGCGCTCAAACAGCTTGCTCTTCTGGCGCTGGTTGATGGCTTCCACTGCTTGCAGCAGGTCGCTGTTGCAGTTGGCTTCCTTGGCACTGTGGATCAGGGCGCGCATGTCTTTGGGGAAGCACGAGCCGCCATAGCCGCAGCCCGGGTAGATAAAGTGGTAGCCGATGCGCGAGTCGGCGCCGATGCCGAGGCGCACGGCTTCGATGTCCGCGCCCAGGTGTTCGGCCAGCTCGGCGATCTGGTTGATAAAGCTGATCTTGGTGGCCAGCATGCAGTTGGCGGCGTACTTGGTCAGTTCGGCGCTGCGCAGGTCCATGAAGATGATGCGGTCGTGGTTGCGGTTGAACGGCGCGTACAGGTCGCGCATCACTTCACGCACTTCCTCGCGCTCGCAGCCGATGATGATGCGGTCCGGACGGCGGCAGTCGGCAACGGCCGAGCCTTCCTTGAGGAATTCCGGATTGGAGACGATATCGAACTCCAGGTGGCGGCCCGCTATGCGCAGGTTTTTTTCGATGTGGGCGCGCAAGGTGTCGCCAGTGCCGACCGGTACGGTGGATTTTTCCACCAGGATGACCGGTGCCACACGATGACGCGACACCGCATCGCCGACCGACAGCACGTATTTGAGGTCAGCCGAGCCGTCTTCATCCGACGGTGTGCCTACTGCAATAAACAGGACTTCGCCATGCTCGACAGCGAGTTTTTCGTCGAAGGTGAAGTGCAGGCGTCCACTTTCCAGGTTTTCCTTCACCATCGCAGCCAGCCCCGGCTCGAAGATGGTCACATGGCCTTTTTGCAGCGATTCGACCTTGTTCTTGTCGACGTCCATGCAGATCACATCGTGACCGACTTCGGCCAATACGGTGGCCTGCACCAGACCGACGTAACCACTACCAAATACACTGATTTTCATGGGGCATTCCTGGGACTTGTGGTGCTAGCACGGCGAGAGTTAATAACCAGTACTCCGAGGATGACCAGTGCCACCCCCAGGGTTTTTGAAAGCGAAAAATCTTCGTTGAACACCGGCAGGCTGGCAGCCAGCAGGTAGACCAAGGCGTAGCTGATGCTGAGCAGCGAGTAAGCGCGACCCAGCGGCAAATGTTTGAGTGCGCCGAGCCAGCAGAGCATCGACAGGGCATAGGCGATGATCGCCAGGACCACGACGCCCAGCGCACTCAGGTCGATGGCATTGCTGTTGAACGCGTTGAGCCACTCGGTGGGCAACGGCAGGCGCGTCATGCTCCAGCGCATGCCCAACTGGGCGGCGCTGACCAGGCCGACGCTGCCCAGCGCCAGGGCAAACCCTTGCGCGCGGCTCATAGGTGACGCCCCAGCAAGACCACACCGCCGATCACCAGCGCGACACCGAGCCAGTGACGGCCATCGATGTGCTCATGAAACACAAAGCGCGCCATCAGCGTGACCAGTACAAAGTTCAAGCTGAGCATGGGGTAGGCGATACCGACTTCCAGGCGCTGCAACACCAGCAGCCACACGAGCAAGCCCAGACCCAGGCACACCAGCGCCGACCACAGCCACGGCGAACGCAGTTTCGGCGCCAGACCGTCCGGCTGGTCGCGCCAGCTTTCTACGGCAAATTTCTGCGAAACCTGGCCCATGCAGGTGAGCAAGCACGCGCCCAACAGGAGAAACAACGTGATCATTGCGCGACCTGTGGAAAGATCAGGATCACCAGGTTGCCTTGTTCATAACGCTTGCCGTCCTGAGGCAACAGATTCACTTCGGCGACTTCGTCCTCGCCCTTGACTCGCATGACCACGCCGACCGAGCCTTTTTTACGCGCCTCGGTCATCCATTGCTGGACTTCGTTGGTGTCGATGCGGCGATGGGCGGTGTCCGGGTAGGCGATGCCGTATTTCACTTCGCCAACGGTGTTGTAGAGTGCAATGTCCGGCCGGCCGACGCGCCATGACAGCGCGGAAGCGGCGCCCAGGTCGTTGCTGAGCAGGGAGCCCGCAGCGTGCAATTCCTGCTGGTGATCGATGATGAACTGATCCGGAATCTTGTTGTAAACCACCGAATGCGGCAGCGCGGCGGGCACCAACGCCACCAGCAGCCAGCTGCCGACAACTGGTGCAGCCCACAGCTGCAAAGGGCGGCTGGCTTGCAACAGGTTGGCGATGATCCAGCCGAACAGGAACACAAATACCAGCACCAGGCTGAGGGTTTCCTCGCCGTGCTCGTACACCGGCTGTTTGAGTTGAAACCAGCTGATTGCCAACACCCCCAGCACGCCGAACACCAGGTTCAGCCAGCCGTTGAAGCGCAAGGCGCGGCCATGCCCCTGAGCAAGCTTGTCGCTTAACGTGGAGCCCATGAGCAGCGCCAATGGCAGTAGGCACGGCATGATGTAGGAGGGCAGCTTGCCCTTGGCCAGGCTGAAGAACGCCAGCGGCATCAACAACCACAGCAACAGGAAGGCGTTTTTCGGCAGGCGTTTTTCCAGCCATGCCTGTTTCACCGTGGAGGGCAACAAGGCAATCCACGGCAGCGTGAACGCGACCAGCAGCGGCAGGTAGAACCAGAAGGGCTCGGCGTGTTGGGCGTCGTCACCGGCAAAGCGCTGGATATGCTCGTGCCAGAACAAGAAGTTCCAGTAATCCGGCTCTTGCAGGTGCACGGCCAGCGCCCAGGGCAGGCTGACAACAATCGCCACCACCACCGCCACTACGCCGTAACCGAGCAGTTCACGAAAGCGTTTCTGCCAGATGGCGTAGGGCAGGGCGATCAGCACCGGCAGCAGCCAGGCCAGGAAACCCTTGGTCATAAAGCCCATGCCGCAGGCAAACCCGAGCAAGGCCCAGGACCACAAGCGCCCACGGCGGGTGGTGCTGTCAAAGCAGAACCACAAGGCGACGCCGGTCAGGTTGACCCAGAAGGTGAACTGCGGGTCCAGGTTGGCATAGCCGCCGAGCAGCGCCACGCTGACAAAGCTCATGTACAGCACGGTGCTGACCAGGCTTTTCTGCGGGTCGTTCCAGAGCCGGCGCGACACCAGGTACACCAGCACAATACTCAGACCGGTGCTCAGCGCCGAAGCAAAGCGCACGCCGAACAGGTTCTGCCCGAAGATCGCCTGGCCCAGCGCGATCATCCAGTAACCGGCGGCGGGTTTTTCGAAGTAGCGAATGCCCATGAAGTGCGGCGACGCCCATTTGCCGGTCAGCAGCATTTCCTGGCTGATCTGCGCATAGCGAGTCTCATCGGGAATCCACAGGCCATGGCTGGCCAGCGGTAGCAGGTAAAACACGCCAAACGCCAGCAGGAGCAGGGGTAATGCCAGACGCCGGATCATGCCTGCTGCACTCCGAGCCAACCCTCGCGGCCACTGAGTGCGCCACGTACCAGGTGTTGCTGGGGCAGGGTGGTCAGGTCTGTGGGCAACAGGTCGCCCAGCGGTTTGAAGTCGATGCCGCGCTGCCCTGCCTGGGCCAGCAACTGGCGAAAATCGTTGGCCATCAGAATCCCTTCTACTTCTGCGTGGATCGTGTAGACGTTCAGCTTCGACTCGGCGAACCGGTCAAGAATGAAGCTGTTGAAATCTTTGGCAGCCACCACCGGCCCGACGACTTCGTCGAAGGTCGGCAGGTCCACCGGAATTTGTGGGGTGCCCGCGCTGCCATCGGCCAGTGTCGGCCTGAACAGGCTGGTGCCCCGGCAATCGCTGTTGTAGCGAAAGTTGAAACCTTGCTTGGCTTGCACCACGCGTTCATCGGCGCGCCAACCGGCGGCCGCTGAACAGTCGATACGCTCACCGAGGATGTCGCTCAGGGTGTCTACGCCACGTCGAATTTGCTCGATCAGCTGTGCGTCGCTCCAGCGCCCGGTGTTGGCCTGCCAACCGTGGTGGTCCCAGGCGTGCAGGCCGACTTCATGGCCCGCCGCCTTGGCCTGGCGCATCAAATGCCCCAGGTCACGGCCGATCGGTTTGCCCGGCCAGGCAGTGCCGGCCAGCAAAATATCCAGGCCATACAGGCCAACGGCGTTGGAACGCAGCATCTTCCACAGAAATTGCGGGCGGATCAGGCGCCACAAGTGGCGCCCCATGTTGTCCGGCCCAACGCTGAAGAAGAACGTCGCTTTAACCCCGGCTTCATCCAGGGACTCGAGCAACCGCGGCACACCTTCACGGGTGCCACGGTAGGTGTCGACGTCTATGCGAAGACCTGCCCGCATCAGCGCTTGTCCGCGATTTCGAGCATGGCTTCTTTGAGGAAGAAGTCCAGGGTGTTGCCGATGGTTTCGCTCATCTCAACGGTTGGCTCCCAGTTCAGCAGGCGCTTGGCGTTTTCGATGCTTGGTTTGCGGTGTGCCACGTCCTGGTAACCGGTGCCGTAGAACGCCTTGCTTTCCACGTCGCGGAAACCGGCAAACGGAGGGAAGTTGCTACGCAGCGGGTGAGCTTCGAACTGACGCAGCAGCTCTTCGCCCAGCTGGCGGATGCTGGCTTCGTTTTCCGGGTTGCCGATGTTGATGATCTGACCGTTGCAGTTATCGTTGTCGTTATCGATGATGCGGGCCAAGGCTTCGATGCCGTCAGCGATGTCGGTGAAGCAGCGCTTCTGCTCGCCACCGTCGAACAGGCGGATCGGCGTGCCTTCCACCAGGTTCAGGATCAGCTGGGTGATGGCGCGGGAGCTGCCGATACGGGCCGAATCCAGACGGTCGAGGCGCGGGCCCATCCAGTTGAACGGACGGAACAGGGTGAATTTCAGGCCTTTGTCGCCGTACGCCCAGATCACGCGGTCCAGCAGTTGCTTGGACACGGAGTAGATCCAGCGTTGCTTGTTGACCGGGCCGACCACCAGGTTCGAGGTGTCTTCGTCGAAGTACTGGTCCTGGCACATGCCATAGACTTCGGAAGTCGACGGGAAGATCACGCGCTTGTTGTACTTGACGCAGTAGCGAACCAGTTTCAGGTTCTCTTCGAAGTCGAGTTCAAACACGCGCAGCGGGTTACGGGTGTATTCGATCGGCGTGGCGATGGCCACCAGCGGCAGGACCACGTCGCACTTCTTGATGTGGTACTCGATCCACTCGGAGTGAATGCTGATGTCGCCTTCCACGTAGTGGAAGTTCGGGTGGCTGCGCAGGCGCTCGATGGCGTCGGAACCAATGTCCAGGCCGTAGATTTCATAGCGGTCGTCACGCAGCAGGCGCTCGGACAAGTGGTTACCAATAAAGCCGTTTACGCCCAGGATCAGCACGCGGGTACGGCGTGGCTTGCGGCCGGACTCGGCGCCGCGCAGCACGGAACCGTCGACCAGGCCGAGTTCGTCAGCCAGGGATGGACCGGCCAGGTACAGGCCGTTTTCGTTGCGCTGGCCGAATTTCACCACCAGGGAGTCTTCGCCGCACGCGATACGCAGCGGGTTGACGCTGATCACGCGACCCGGGGCCAGGCCTTCGTTGCCCTTGACCACGTCGGCTTGCCAAACGATCAGTTTGTGCTCGCCCACTGCGCAGAAGGCGCCCGGGTACGGTTGGGTTACGGCGCGAACCAGGTTGAACAGCTCTTCAGCCGGCTTTTTCCAGTCCAGCTTGCCATCGGCAGCGGTGCGGCGGCCGAAGTAGGTGGCTTCGCTTTCGTTCTGAGCGGTTTCGGTCAGCTTGCCCTGCGACAGTTGCGGCAGTGCGTCGCGCAGCAGGTTGGCGGCGGCTTCACGCAGTTTGGCGTGCAGGGTCAGGCCGGTGTCGGTACGGTCGATGATGACTTTCTGTTGAGCCAGGATCGCGCCGGCATCGGCACGTTTGACCATGCGGTGCAGGGTCACGCCGGTTTCGGTTTCGCCGTTGACCAGTACCCAGTTGGCCGGCGCGCGGCCACGGTATTTAGGCAGCAGGGAGCCGTGCAGGTTGAACGCGCCTTTGCGGGCGGTCGCCAGCAGCGGCTCGCTCAGCAGGTTGCGGTAGTAGAAGGAGAAGATGTAGTCCGGGTTCAGCTTGGCAATACGCTCGATCCACAGTGGGTGGTTGGCGTCTTCCGGTGCGTGCACCGGGATACCGTTGCGGGCGCAGAGTTGGGCGACGGAACCGTAGAAATTGTTTTCCTTGGGGTCGTCGGCATGGGTGAACACGGCAGCAATGTCGTAGCCGGCGGTCAGCAGGGCTTCAATGCCTGCACAGCCAATATCGTGGTAAGCGAAGACAACAGCTTTTGAATTCATGACGAAACCTGATCGGAAGGAGAAGTAGAGGTGTGGGATGACACCAGGCCGTCAACAACGACGACTGGAGCCGGTGCTGCCGGTGTGTTGCGCAGCACTTTTTCAATAAAGAAGCGTGGGCGAGCCCGCACATCGCTGTACATGCGGCCCAGGTATTCACCCAACAGGCCCATGCCGATGAACTGGCCACCGGTGAACACGAACAAGACCGCGAACAGCACGAACATGCCATCGCCGGCCCATTGCGCGCCAAAGGCCAGGCGCAGGATGACCAGCGCCAGGGCAAACAGCACGCCCAGGGCCGCAAGGCTGAAGCCGACAATCGACAACAGGCGCAGCGGCGTGGTGGTCATGCAGGTCAGCAGGTCGAACATCAGGCTGATCAAGCGCATCGGGCTGTATTTGGATTCGCCGTGTTCACGCTCGGCGTGATGCACCAGGATCTCGGTGGTGTGGCGGGCAAAACCGTTGGCCAGGATCGGGATGAACGTGCTGCGCTCGCGGCAGGCGAGCATCGCGTCGACGATGGTGCGGCGATACGCGCGCAGCATGCAGCCGTAGTCGGTCATGGCCACGCCAGTGGAGCGCTGCACGGCGAGGTTGATCAGGCGCGAAGGCCAGCGGCGGAAAGCCGAGTCCTGGCGGTTGTTGCGTACGGTGGCCACCACGTCGTAACCCAGTGCGGCTTGTTCGACCAGGCGCGGAATCTCTTCGGGCGGGTTCTGCAGGTCGGCGTCGAGGGTAATCACCACCTCGCCACGGCACTGCTCGAAGCCGGCCATGATCGCCGCGTGCTGGCCGTAGTTACGGTTAAGGATCACCGCCACGACGTTGCTGCCTTCTTCTGCCGCTGCGTCTTCCAGCAATTGGGCCGAATTGTCGCGACTACCGTCATCCACGAGGATGATTTCGTATTCGTAGGCCAGTTGCTTGCAGGCTGCCGTCGTGCGACGCAGCAATTCAGGCAGGCTCTCTTGTTCGTTGTAGACCGGGATGACGATCGACACGCAATGAATAGGGTAGGGTTTCAAAGATTCATGACCTCGGGGCTAGAGCAGGTTGGAGCGTGAAAACAGCAGTAATCGGCGGCTGAATATTCAGTAGCACCGATTAAACATAGCGTGGGTTTGCGATACTCATTCGACTTTCCTGGACCGGGCAATGGTTTCTTCCATGGTGGATCGTAGTAAAGACCAAAAGTGTGAAAGGTAAAGCGTAATCAACAGGTTAGTCCCAGAACACGCGGCTTGTTCTCAAGTCCTGGAGCAGAGATTAAGCGGAAAAATGTTGAACGAATATGAAAGGCTGATGAAAAACTCGTTTATTTGACAGGTAGACAGCTAGGGTTCAGTTAAGTAGCTGACCTGCCAAGGGTTACCGAATCCGCACAAAAACTTCAGGTTTTTTCGAGAGTGCCATCAGTCATCGATTTAATTCAACAATCTTCTCTGCATTGCGCTTCAAGTGCCGGTAAAGTAAGCCATCTCTTGCCAGGGTACTCGGATGAATAGCGTGCAGCTTTTACGCGGCCAGTTGCGGCCAGTGTTGATGGGGTTGTTGATGACTGTGGCGTGTGTCACGACCGTGCGGGCGGATGACGGCGTTACGTTGACCAGCATCGACCAGGTACCGGAGGGCGTTGAAGTCCGTGGCAAGCAGATAGCGGCCTACACCTGGGACGATCATCAGGGCAAAAACCTGCTGGTACTCGCCGAGCAGGTCAGTGAACGCGATGATGACGGCACACAGTCTGCGTTTGTGTATGCGGCCCAATACCTGATCGACGGCATCCGCCCCAAGCGCGTGTGGATGCTCTACGACGACGTACAGCATTGCCAGTTCGACGCCGCACTGCGCTTTGACATGGCGGCCACCAAGGTCACTGACCTGACCGGCGACGGCATTACCCAGACGACCGTGGGTTATTCGCGCACCTGCACCAGCGACGTCAGCCCCAGTGAATTCAAGCTGATCATGCATGTGGGCAAGTCGCAGAAATTCCGCCTGCGCGGCGTCGATCGTAACGGCGCCAGTTGGTGGGACGAGGAGGCGGGCGCCCTGCGGGGCATGCCGCTGCCCAAGGATTGCAGCGTTGCGGCGCAACAGGCTCTGGTCAGTCAGTACAAGGAGCAGGGCACCGAACTCCCGCTGCCGGGTTGCTACGGCGAGGAGAAGGATTTCGTCAATGCGCCTGAGGGCTATCTCGCGTTCATGCGCCAGCACTGGTTTGCCTTGATGCAAAAGCAAGACACCGAGTGGAGCCAGTCCCAGTCTCAACCCCAGCCTCAAGAGCCTACCGAGGATGACGATTCGGCCCCGTGATTTTGTGCGAGGACCGATCCTGCGGTAGACTCGGCCTTCGCCAATTCACTAAATATCTCGAATAAACAATGAGTTGTTCGAGGTATTTAATCCAAAGGCTGATCTACCTTGACTGAGTCTATCCGCAATCCGCTGACCCTCTACCTGACCCGACTGGCCCCCTCCAGCCAACTGACCATGCGCTACGTGTTGCAGGACGCTGCCGACCGCCTGGGCTTCGAAGACATCAACCTCGAAGAGATTGACTGGCACTTGCTGCAGCCCGAGCACGTGATCGCCCTGGTGGCTGCGTTACGCGAAGACGGCTATGCGCCGAATACCTCGTCACTGTATGTGAATGCGGTGCGCGGGGTGATGAATGAAGCCTGGCGCCTGAGCCTGATCAGCCAGGACCACTTGCTGAAAATGCGCTCGGTCAAGGCCGCCCCAGGCACGCGCCTCGGCAATGGGCGCAATCTGCGGCGCACGTTGATTCGCGAAATGATGGAAGCCTGCGCCGCCGACCCGCGCCCCCAGGGCCTGCGGGATGCGGCGGTCATCGGGATTTTGTATGGCTCCGGGATGCGCAAGTCGGAGTCGGTCAACCTCGACCTGGCGCAGATCAATTTCGACGAACGCAGCTTGCGCGTGACCGGCAAGGGCAACAAAGAGCTGATCAAATACGCCCCGGCCTGGGCGTTTGCCAAACTGCAGGCCTGGCTGGCGTTTCGCCGGGAACAGCTCAAGGAAGGGGAGCAGGACGACACGTTTCTGTTCAATCGCATCCGCCGGGGCAGCCATATCACCCGTGAACGCATCACCAAACATGCGATTTATTACATCGCCCGCCAACGCGGCGAACAAGTCGGCGTGAAAATCATGCCGCACGATTTCCGCCGGTCCTTCATCACGCGAGTGATTGAAGAACATGACCTGTCGATTGCGCAGAAGTTGGCGCACCACACCAATATCCAGACCACGGCCAGCTATGACGTGCGCGATGACAATGAGCGTCGGCGTGCGGTGGATCGGTTTGATTTGTAGGAAGGGTCAGCTGTGCGAGCAGGGATCGCCCACTCGCACGTAATCCAGTTCGTGGCGCACGCCCTGGCTGTCGACATACACCACATGGCCCTTGACCGGCCCGCAAGCGCTGGACGCAGCGTTGGTGTTGCGCACCGCTTTGGCGAGGTCGAGGTCTTCGGTGTAATCGTCCGCTTGGGTGACCGGTGTATTCACGCCGGTGCTCGGGCTGCCCTGAGCGGCGGCAAGGGTGCTGAACAGGCTCAGCACTGCAATAAGCAAGTAACGCATGACGACCTCCAACAGCCTTCGGCGGCGGTTTGACTGTGGGTGCCATTCTATTGAGCTCGGCATGACCCCAGAAGGGAATGCGGCCAATAGCGGACATCAGCCAAAACAATAGAAGTTTAAGCTTATGCATAAACGGTATTTCCAAAGCGCTGGTTAGACTTCTTAAGATCACGTCATAACTCGTTATGACAAGTGACTTTGATGAACGAATCCACGGCTGCCTTATCTCCACTGTCCAGCATTCCGCTGCATGCGCAACTGCGCGACCTGTTGCGCAGCGGCATCCTCGATGGCCAATACCCGCCCAACACGCAAATGCCCTCCGAGAGCGAGCTGGGTGCGCGTTTCAAGGTCAGCCGCATTACCGTGCGCCAGGCCTTGGGCGACCTGCAGAAAGAAGGGTTGATCTTCAAGATCCACGGTAAAGGCACCTTCGTCTCCAAACCCAAGGCCTACCAGAACGTCAGCACCTTGCAGGGCTTGGGGGAATCCATGACCGAACGCGGCTATGAAGTGATCAACCGCTTGCGCAGTTTTCGCTTTGTGCCCGCCGACAAGCAGGTGGCTGAGCGGCTGGGCGTGGAGGAGGGCACCACCGTCGCACAGATCAAGCGCGTGCGTTTGATCAACCGCGAGCCGGTGTCGCTGGAGATCACCTATGTGAACCAGGCCCTCGGCGAGCGCCTGGAAAAGGCCGACCTGGTGACCCGCGACATCTTCCTGATCCTGGAAAACGACTGCGGCCTGCCACTGGGCCACGCCGACGTCGCCATTGATGCGGTGCTGGCCGACAGCGACCTGACCCAGGCGCTTAACGTGGAGCCTGGCTCGCCGATCATGCATATCGAACGGCTAACGCATACCGCTGATGGCCAGCCAGTGGATTTCGAGCACCTGTATTACCGTGGCGACGCCTTCCAGTATCGCCTGCGCATCGACCGTGAACGAGGCAACCGCCCATGAGCCGCAACACCGTAGAGCTGGAATACGACATCGTGGTGATCGGCGGCGGCACGGCCGGGCCGATGGCGGCGATCAAGGCCAAGGAAGCCAACCGCGACTTGCGCGTGCTGCTGATCGACAAGGCCAACGTCAAGCGCAGCGGCGCGATCAGCATGGGCATGGACGGCCTGAATAACGCGATCATCCCCGGCCACTCGACGCCGGAGCAGTACACCAAGGAAATCACCATCGCCAACGACGGCATCGTCAATCAGGCGGCGGTGTATGCCTACGCGACCCACAGTTTTGAAACCATCGAACAGCTGGACCGCTGGGGGGTGAAGTTCGAAAAGGACGAAACCGGCGACTATGCGGTGAAAAAGGTCCACCACATGGGCGCCTATGTGCTGCCCATGCCCGAGGGGCATGACATCAAGAAAGTCCTGTACCGCCAGCTCAAGCGTGCGCGGGTGAACATCACCAACCGCCTGGTGTGTACGCGCTTGCTGACTGACAACGATGGTGCGGTCAACGGCGTGATGGGTTTCGATTGCCGCACAGCCGACTTTCAGGTGATCAAGGCCAAGGCCGTGATCCTGTGCTGCGGCGCGGCTGGCCGGCTGGGCTTGCCGTCGTCGGGCTACTTGATGGGCACCTATGAAAACCCGACCAACGCCGGTGACGGCTATGCGATGGCCTACCACGCGGGTGCCGAACTGGCGAACCTGGAGTGTTTCCAGATCAACCCGCTGATCAAGGATTACAACGGCCCCGCGTGTGCCTACGTGACCGGGCCGTTGGGTGGCTACACCGCGAACAACAAGGGCGAGCGCTTTATCGAGTGCGACTACTGGAGCGGCCAAATGATGTGGGAGTTCCACCAGGAACTCGAAAGCGGCAATGGCCCGGTGTTCCTCAAACTCGATCACCTGGCCGAGGAAACCATCCAGAACATCGAGCAGATCCTGCACAGCAACGAGCGCCCGAGTCGCGGCCAGTTTCACGCCAACCGCGGTACCGATTACCGCAGCGACATGGTCGAGATGCACATCTCCGAGATCGGCTTTTGCAGCGGGCATTCGGCCTCGGGCGTGTGGGTCAACGAGCGTGCCGAGACCTCGGTGAAAGGGCTCTATTCCGCCGGTGACATGGCTGCCGTGCCGCACAATTACATGCTCGGCGCGTTCACTTACGGCTGGTTTGCCGGCACCAATGCCGCGCAGTTTGTGGCTGAGCGGGACTTCAGCGAGGTGAATGCCGCACAGGTCGCCGCTGAGCAGGCCCGCGTTTACGCGCCGCTGGACCGCGAAACCGGCCTGCCACCGGCCCAGGTCGAATACAAGTTGCGCCGCTTTGTGAACGACTACCTGCAACCGCCCAAGGTCACCCGCAAGATGGAAATCGGCCTGCAGCGCTTCAGCGATATCGAACGCGACCTCGACCAGATGAAGGCCCATAACCCGCACGAACTGATGCGCGCCATGGAAACCAGCGTGATCCGCGACTGCGCCGAAATGGCCGCGCGCGCCTCACTGTATCGCGCCGAAAGCCGCTGGGGCCTGTACCACCACCGCGTGGACCACCCGCAGCGCAATGACGCCGACTGGTTCTGCCATTGCCACCTGAAAAAGGGCGATGACGGGCAGATGGTCAGTTTCAAGAAACCCGTCGAGCCTTACGTGATTCCGCTCGATGCCGACGAGATGCAAGCCTACGACCGCCTGCGTGTCGGTGCTGATGCTGCATGATCAGGGCTGCTGCGCAGCCCAACGCGAGAGAGCTCGCTCGCCACAAGGACACCGTGAAATGGCCTACCAGCCCCAGGAAATATTTTTCCGCTCCAACGCGCCGGTAACGATCGACGAAGACAAGTGCATTGCCGAAAAAGGCTGCACGGTGTGCGTCGATGTGTGCCCGATGGACCTGTTGGCAATCAATCCCGCGACGCAAAAGGCATACATGGCATTCGACGAGTGCTGGTACTGCATGCCCTGCGAGAAGGATTGCCCCACCGGCGCGGTCAAGGTCGAGATTCCGTACCTGCTGCGCTGAACCGTTGACTCCAAGCTATCCGCCAACACCGGACGCCCATGCCGTACCCCTCGTTTCCCACCGTGCCCGATCGCGGCGGAGACGACTTCTATCACCATGATTCGAGGGGAAACACCCAATGTTAGTGCGCGCAACCTTTGCCAGCCTGGTGCTGGCGTCCTTGAGCCTGTCTGTGCAGGCCGAAACCATCCGGGTGGCCATCGGCACCCAGGACACCACCATCAACTGCGCCGCCGGCGGCTTGTTGATCCGTGAACTGGGGCTGCTGGACAAGTACTTGCCCCACGACGGCAAATACAAAGACGCCACGTATGACGTGCAGTGGAAGAACTTCACCAGTGGCGCGCCGCTGACCAATGAAATGGTGGCCGGCAAGCTGGATTTCGGCGCCATGGCCGACTTCCCCGGCGCCTTCAACGGCGTGGCTTTCGAAGGCGCGGGCAAGCACAGCCTGTTTATCAGCGTGCTGTCGGGCAATATCAAGGGCAGTGGCAATGGCATTGTCGTGCCGACGGCGTCCACTGCGCAGTCGTTGGCGGACCTCAAAGGCAAGACCATTTCCGTGCCCTTCGCCTCGACCGCTCATGGCATGTTGCTGCGTGCGGTGGCGGCTCAAGGCTGGGACCCGCTCACCGACGTCAACATCATCGCGCAGGCCCCGGAAGTCGCAGGCTCGGCGCTGCAGGCGAATAAAATCGATGCCCACGCCGACTTTGTGCCGTTTGCCGAACTGTTCCCCAACCGCGGCTTCGCGCGCAAGATCTACGACGGTTCGCAATCCAATACGCCAACCTTTCACGGCGCGCTGGTGGACGAAAGTTACGCGCGCCAGTATCCCGAAGTGGTCGTCGCTTACCTGCGCGCAAGTATCGAAGCCAATCAGTTGCTGGCCGCAGAGCCTGAGAAATACAGCGAACTGATCGAAAAAGTCACCGGCGTCGAAGCCGAGGTCAATTATCTGTTCCATGGCCCGCTGGGCGTGCAAACCCGTGACCTGAGCTGGAAACCCGAATACCGCCAGGCCGTCGGCACGGCGATCGACACCCTCAAACTGTTGAAAAAGGCTGACCGGGGCCTGGACCTCACGACCTTTATCGACGACCAATACATCCGCGCCGCCTTCAAGGCCTCGGGCCTGGATTATCAGGCGCAATTGGGCAACTACGCGCAAGCACCGCTCAAAGCCAATGATGCGCTCACAGGCAAGCCAATCAGCGACTGGCAGCACGTGGCGCAAATCTGGGTAAAAGGCGAGCCCAAAGTCCGCAATTATGCGTCACCTGAGGCGGCGTTCAGCGCCCTGGCCAGCCTGAAGAAAGACGGCAAAGAAGTGCGTGCGGTGTACGCCCAGGCCGCAGACAGCGGTATCAAGTTACTCGCCAACCAGGCCTGGTTCGCCAGCGACCGCCAAGGCAAGTTGAGCGCGTTCCTGCTCAAGGGGCAGGCGCAAGCATATGCGACGGCCCAGGGCGGCAAGGTGCTGGATTTCGCCAACGCCGTCGTCAGTCGCTGACAGGAACATGCCCATGCCGACTCGTGCTTATCGCTGGCTACCCCGGGCCACCTCCTTGCTGGTGTGCCTGTTGTTCTGGCAACTCGCGGCCAGCCATCACTGGAACCTGTGGCTGGTGACGTTTGCCAATGTGCCCACGCCCGGCGCTGTGCTTGAGGCCGCGTTGGGCCTGATGGATTCGGGCAAGTTGGCCAAACACCTGAGTACCAGCCTGACACGGGTGTTTGAAGGCTACCTGGCCGCGGTGCTGGTGGGTGTCGGCCTGGGTATCGCGATTGGCCGCTCGAAGTGGGCCGAAGATGTGCTGTTGCCGCCGCTTGAAGTCATTCGTCCTATCCCGGCGGTGGCGTGGATTCCACTGGCGATATTGATGTTTCCGTCGTCGGAGCTGTCGATGGTTTTCATCACGTTTACCGGCGCGCTGTTTCCGATCTTGCTCAACACGGTGCACGGGGTCGAAGGCGTGGACCCCAGGCTGATCGCTTCGGCGCGCAGCCTGGGGGCAGGGCGCGGGGCCATCTTGCGTGAAGTGATCGTGCCAGGCGCGGCCCCGAGCATCATCACCGGCCTTGCCATCGGCATGGGCACCTCGTGGTTCTGCCTGGTGACGGCGGAGATGATCTCGGGCCAGTTCGGCATCGGTTATTACACGTGGGAGTCGTACACCATCCAGAATTACGCCGACATTGTGGTCGGCATGTTGTTGATCGGCGTGCTGGGCATGGGCAGCAGTTGGCTGGTCAAGCGCCTGGGCGCCGTGTTCACCCCTTGGCATCGCCCGCGAGGTAAAACCTGATGAGTGCACGTGAGGGGCGCGTAGAAATACGCGATGTGTCGATTGTGCTGGGCGAGCCGGCCCAGGCGTTCGAGGCGGTAAAAGCGCTGGACTGCGCCATCGAGCCCGGGGAGTTCGTGTGCATTCTCGGGCCGTCCGGGTGTGGCAAATCGACGTTGCTCGGCGCCCTGGCCGGCCATCTGGTGCCCAGTCAGGGCGTGTTGCAGATGGATGGGCAGGCCGTGGTCGGTCCTTCCCAGCAGCGCGGCATGGTGTTTCAACAGCACACATTGTTTCCTTGGCGAAGCGTGCGCGAGAACGTCGCGTTTGGTCTGAAGATGCGCGGTGTAGGCAAGGTTGAGCGGCTGGCGGCCGCAGATGAAATCCTTGCGCTGGTGGGCCTTGAAGGGTTCGCCGAACGCTGGCCGAACCAGCTGTCTGGTGGCATGCAGCAGCGCGTGGAGATCGCGCGGGTGCTGATCAATCGCCCGCGCCTGTTGTTGATGGATGAACCTTTCGGCGCGTTGGACGCGTTGACGCGCATGAAGATGCAGGCGCTGTTGCTGGATATCTGGACGCAGATTCGTACCACCGTGGTGTTCGTCACCCATGACATCGACGAAGCACTGTTTCTCGCCGACCGTATCCTGGTGATGAGCCCGCGACCGGGCCGAATCATTGAAGACTTTCAGCTGAATTTCCACAGGCCACGCCACACCGAGCTGATGACCAGCCCTGAATTTACCCACCTCAAGCGTCATTGCCTGGAGCTGTTGCACCATGAAGATGGCCGCCAGCTGCCACGGCTGAACCCGCTCGGGCTGCCCGACAACCCCTCAAGACCGCGATTTGCCATATGACCTATAACCCTGAAATAGAAGCCCTGCGCCCACGCCTGCAGGCGCCGGATGCGGCCATGCGCCGGATCGCCCTGATCGATCTGGCAGACCTTGAAGACCCCGACGGGCTGGAATGGTTGGTGGACAGCCTGCGCAATGATTCCTCCGTTGACGTGCGTGCACAGGCGGCGACGCTGCTGGAAGCCTGGGAGGAGGACGACGTGGTGCAGGCACTGTGCGAAGCGTTGACTGACGCCGAGGTGCCGGTACGCGAGGCGGCGGCTCAGAGTTTGAGTGTGTTGAAGACGACGCGCGCCGGCGAGTTGCTGTTGCCGTGGACCGGGCATGCCGAGGTGAGTGTGCGCACTGCGATATTCCGCGCGTTGCGCGAGCTGCGCCTGGATGCCGCCGCACCGGCGGCCTTGCTCGCGCTGGCTGACGCTGACGCCGGTATCCGCCGTGAGGCCGTGGGCGTACTCGGCTGGCTCAAGCACGTACCGGCGCTCGAGCCCTTGGCCGCATTGGCCAGCAGCGATACCGATACCGAAGTACGCCGCGCCGCCACAGGCGCCCTCGGTTTGGCCAGCGATGAACGTGTATTACCTGCGCTGCATCAGGCCTTGCAGGACCCGGCCTGGCAAGTGCGTGAGGAAGCCGCCACCACGCTGGGCAAAGTCGGCAGCCGCACTAGCGGTGATGCGCTGGTTGAAGCACTGACAGACGACTACTGGCAAGTGCGCTTGCGTGCCACCCGCAGCCTGGGCCGTCTGCGCTATGCACCGGCACTGGCGGCATTGATTCAGACGCTGGGCCACAGCATCAGCAACTTGCGCAAGGAAGCCGCATTGGCACTGGGTGAACTGGGCGATCGCAACGCGTTGACAGCCCTGCGTGATGCCTCCGACGACGCCGACCCGGAAGTGCGTAAAGCCGTGCGCATTGCCCTGACGCAATTGCAATGAACGCACCGAACAGCATTGGCAAAGGCGCGCACGGGCGCTTGCGTCTGGAGTGGGCCGACGGCACCCAGTGGATTCATCACGCCCGTCTGCGTCGCGAATGCCCGTGCTCCCAATGCCGGGCGTTTCGCCTGCGCGGCAGCCACCCCCTGGTGTCCGACGCGGTGCGGGTGCTGGAAATTCACCCGCAGGGCTATGGCGTGCAACTGGTCTTCAGCGATGGCCATCAGCGTGGCATTTATCCCTGGGCGTACCTGGCACAATTGGGCAGCGATCAGGAGGAGGGCGGGGTACTCACCAGATGAGCGGGCAGGCGGCGCAGTGTCCACAGGCTGACGAGCATCGCGGCGACCGCGCATAACGCAATGCCAATCAGCATCGGCGCGGGTGTGTGGTCAGCAAACACGCCGACAAGGCTCATCGACAGCGCAGCCGTGATCATCTGAATGGCGCCCAGCAGGGCCGATGCGGAGCCTGCCACCGCGCCATGATCTTCCAGCGACAGCACGCCGACAGCCGGCAGCAGTAAACCGAGGAAGCCGAAGCCGATAAACAGCAGCGTCATCATCACCGCCAGATGGGTGCCCCAGAACGTTGTCGCGCCGAGTATCGCCATGACGGATGCCGTGGCGATCACGGACCTGCGAATCACCAGTGCCAGTCCAAACCGCCGGCTCAGGCGTGCGGTCATCTGGTTCATGGCAAAGAACGACGCGGCGTTCAGGGCGAAACACAGGCTGAATTGCGTCGGTGTCAGGCCGAAATATTCGATGTACACGAACGGCGCGCTGCCAATAAAAACAAAGAATGTTGCCAGGCCAAATCCGCTGACCACGGCCAGACCGATAAAGACCGGGTCGCGCAGCAAGGCGCCATAACTGCGGATTGCCGCGCCGATGGTCTTGCCCAGGCGACGCTCGGCGGGATGGGTTTCCGGCAGTTGCATGGCCGTCATTATCAGGCACAACACCGATACGATCGCCAGTGCCGCAAACACTTCGCGCCAGCTCCAGATCGAAATGATCACGCTGCCAGCCAATGGCGCGAGGATCGGCGAAACACTCATCACCAGCATCAGCAAGGCCATCAAGCGCGCCGCTTCGTGGCCGGTGTACAGGTCGCGGACAATCGCCCGGGGAATCACCATCCCGGCACACGCGCCAAACGCCTGCAACGCCCGAAAGCCAATCAATACTTCGATGGTCGGCGCCAGCGCACAGCCGACGCTGGCCACGGCGAAAATTACAAGACCCGCATAAATCGGCGGCTTGCGCCCGAACACATCACTGATCGGCCCGTAGAACAGTTGGCACACGCCGATGATCATGAAGAACACCGTGAGGCTCATCTGCAAGGCGGCCGGCGAGGCTTGAAGGCTGGCGCCAAGGGTAGGCAAGGCGGGCAGGTAACTATCGATGGCAAACGGGCCAATGGCGGTGATCAACCCCAGCAGCAGGGCGAGGTGGGCGATACTTCGAGGCATGGTAATTCCGGGGCACGGCGAAAGATCGGCCAGCTTAGAGAGCGGATCGCGGGTACACAAGGTGGGTGTTACACAGCCGCTACATTTGCAGCCACGCGAATGTAGTGCTGGGAGAGGAAAAAAAGCTGGCCTCAACGGCCAACTTTTTTACAGGTCAAGCAATCCGCACGTTAAGGCTGTTCGACTGTGAGCCCAGCGTACTCGAATCATCTTTGGGCACGACATAGCCCTGGCCGTCACCCACAGCCGAACGGTAGTAGCTGACCACCGAATCGTTGATCACTTCGGCGTTGGTGGTTTTCTTCAGCCCGTAGACATTGCCCTGATCATCCCGCGCCTTGATGCTGTCCGGGGCGCCGCTCACGATGTCTTTCAAGGTGCCGGACACCGGGCCGCCCGCGCTCGGTTCAATCGTCATGCGGGCGTTGTTACCTTCTATATAGCTGACGTCGTAGAACGTTTGTTTACCGTCCGCGCCACCATTGAAAGCGACTTCACCGAGTGTGGCATTGGCGCCGTCACCAGTGGTCGAGCGGAAATTGCCGGACCATCCCTCGGGGAAGGCCTGAGCCAGCGATTCTCCGGGCTGGAGCGTGATGGAAGGAATAGCGGGCTGATTGGCATTGGCGGTGAACACGATAGTCATCGGCGTATCGCGCTCATTGGTGAAGTTCAGCGTATTACCGGCTGGCGCATCCTTGGGACGTTCCGCTGGCGGAGCGCCAGGCGTTGCCGCGAGGGTGGCAGTGTCCGTAACCGGGCTTTTCGCTGGTTCCGATTCACTGGCACGCACCGGGGGTGGCGTTGCACCGCTCGGTACGCCCTCCGGCATCATCAGTTTCAGCACATCCAGTTCATTCTGGAAGTGTTGCGCCAACGCCTCATTGCCTGACGCCTTGGCCTGGTCGCGCGCTTCCTCGCGCCGCGTCCATTCATTTTTCCAGGCACTGTTGAGCGCCGCATCGAACACCGAACCGCTACCGCCTTGCTGCGGTACAGTATTTTGCCCCACGCTTGCAACTGACATGGCTCGCTCCTTCAACAACGTTAAAGACTGCCTGGATGATAACCACAGGCTGGTCCTGGACGGTTGTGAAAAGCTGTTAAAGAGGAGAGGGGGGCTATGGCTTGGTCTTCGCCTGATCTCCAAAAACCACGGATTTGTTGACGAAATAACCGACGATCAGCCAGTGGCTGTCATCCTCGCGCAAGATCACTTTCTCTTTGACGCTGGTTGTCGAGAAGGTGGACGGGAACTCGACAACCGCATAGCGACCCGCAGGTGCATCGGGCATTTCATTGGTAAAACCCATGGAGACTGAGCCATGCTCCTTAAGCGTCCCCAAGCCCATTCGCAGGCCTTTGATGGAGTTGATCCACACAAACTCGGATGTCTTGGCCTTGAAGACCGGGCTTAGCAGCGCCCAGGTTTCATCGGCTTTTCCGTCATCCAGCAAGTGGACGAAGCGGCCAGCAGCCTCGAACACCTGCTGCTGCTGTTGGGGCGTTCCCGGATCAGTCAGCGTGACAACTTTCGGCGGGCCGTTGTTGAAGCTGATATCACAACCGGTGAGCAGTACGACGCAGAACAGCAATACAGTGAATTGCTTCATGCAAACCTCGAATGGGCAGGGCGTCCATTGGGTCGAGTAAAGATGAGAGATGACGAAATTGCCACTGTAGAGAGGTCGAGTTATAACTCAACTAAATAGACATTTAGTTGAGTTATGCATTCTATGCATATTATTGTACTTCGCACTGAAGCGGGGCGGACGTTCGACGTTTGCTGATGCGCTCAACGCTTTGCATGTGTTCGGTGCCCCAAACGCACAGGGCGCCCAGTGCCGTGGCCAGGGACTGCCCGAACGGCGTGAGCGAGTATTCAACCTTCGGCGGGATCTCCTGAAAGTCAGTGCGCGCAATGATCTCATCGCGTTCCAGCTCTTTAAGTTGCTGGATCAGTACCTTATCGGTTACGCGGCCAATCGCGCGCCTGAGTTGGCCGTAGCGGTGAACATTCTGGGCCAGATGATAAAGGACCAGTGGCTTCCATTTCCCGCCAATCACCGCCAGGGCGGCATCGAGCCCGCAATTAAATGTGTTGTTCGGCATGGGTTTGCTCGCTGTGCTGGGTACTTACTAAAAGGTGCATACTAGTCAGCTGGAAAGCATAGATCTACAGTCGAGCCTCAACTTTCAGCGGGAAACTCTCATGAGCAGGCTCAACGGAAAAATCGCAGTGATCACCGGTGGCAACAGCGGCATCGGCTTGGCCACCGCCATACGCTTTGCTGCAGAAGGCGCACAAGTGGTCATCGTAGGCCGCCGACAAGAAGAATTGGACAAGGCGTTGCCCCAGATAGGCGCCGGCGCCATCGCAATCAAAGGCGACATCTCGAACCTGGACGACCTGGACCGCGTCTACAAGCAAGTCAAAGCAGAAAAAGGCCGCATCGACATCGTGTTCGCCAACGCAGGTCTGGGAGACTTTCAGCCGATTGGTTCAATCACCGAAGAATCATTTGATCGTACCTTTGGCGTCAACGTAAAAGGCACGCTGTTCACCGTGCAAAAAGCGTTGCCACTGATGCACGCCGGCGGCTCGATCATCCTGACAGGCTCGACAACCGCGACCATGGGCACGCCAGCGTTCAGCGTATACAGCGCCACAAAGGCTGCGCTGCGTAATTTCGCCAGGAGCTGGGCGCTGGATTTGAAAGGCACTGGCATTCGGATCAACGTGCTGTCGCCAGGACCGATCGCGACACCGGGTCTGGACCTGGTGCTTTCAGGCACCGGCCAAAAGGACGCAATGATCGATGGTATGGCCGCACAGGTGCCGCTGGGTCGTATTGGTCAGCCGGAAGAAGTTGCGGCAGCGGCGTTGTTTTTGGCGTCGGATGAAAGCAGCTTCATGACGGGCAGTGAAATGTTTGTCGATGGTGGTGCTGCCCAAGTGTGATGCAAAGAGGGGTTTTGCCTGTTGAAATCTGGCTGGCATTGCCCCTGATTGCGTAGTATGAGATTACGCATAATGTATATTATGTTAAATTATGTGTCCCTCCACTCATCTCCTGCCCTTATGGATATTCAAGCCAAATTAAGCCAAGAGGCTCGCCATGAACAAAACTCTGTGAACATTATTACTTGCCAGCTCAAGATATTGATGAGCAAAAACCAGATTACCATCGGAGCTCATTTTTGCAGGAGTGTAGATTCAGCCATTGCTTTCGGACTCATATCCGTTAGCCTTTTGCAAAGTGTCACAAAGCTACTGATGCTGTCATACCCAAGAAACATCGCTGTTTCGGTAACAGATTTACCTTCAGAAAGCATTTCTATACCCGTCATTAAACGGGCTAGTTGCCTCCATTTACCGACAGACATCCCCGTTTCTTTCTTAAATGTGCGGGTTAGAGTCCGTCTCGACATAGATGACAAAGCGACGATGTTATCCAGCCCCGCCATTTCTCCGATCTGATTCAGCCACTTTTCTGCAAGCGATCTCAGCTCTGGAAGATGGGGCATAGGAAGACGTATTGGCGCGCTAACTGAGATGGCCAAGTCGTCAAACAACACGTCAATCAGGCGTTGGTCAACATCTGAAATCAATTTATACAGACATGACACTTTTTCCCAAGGTCCACCCTCCTCCTTCCGCTAATCGGCGCCGCTGACGCCCGGGCTCCAACCATCAATGTTGAGCAGCTGACTCCAGTCGTAACTTTCGATTGATGAACGTATTGTGGAGAGGCGTCCGTAGAGAATCTCAATGTCTTGGGATTTGATCAGGGAACAATGCTAATCGAGCTCATGGAAATAGAACGTAACGGCTCATTTTTTGATTTCCTCGGTGAGCCAACCGCGCTTCCAGTTGCCACGCGCAAACCACGCCAGTGCCAATACTGCAGCAGCCAAATTACCCGCCGGAAAAGACCACCAGATACCTTCTATACCAAGATAGCTCTGCGTCGAAAGCAGAGACGCAAGCGGGAACTGGACACCCCATTGCGTAAGCAGCGCTATGACCATGGCGTGCGCTACCTTGCCGGACGCGCGGAGCACGCCGACCACGCAAAATTGGATACCGATGCAGCCCCAGCTCAATGCCATGATTTTGAGAAAGTGGGCGGCGACCTCAATCACATCCGGGTTGGAGGGAACAAAAAAAGCTACCAACGTGGGGGCGCTTACCATGGCAACGATCCCCAATGCCGAAAGCATCCCAAACCCGTACAAAATGCCCAAGCGCGCGATCTTCTCCGCACGATCGGCCTTGCCAGCGCCAAGGTTCTGACCGATGAGCGTGGACAATGCCATCGATAGCCCTGCGGCGGGAATCGTAACCACTTGCATGATCGTTGAACCAACTCCGTAGACAGCGATCGGCAACGTACCGAAACCTGCGATTAGAAAGGACATCGCCATTAGCCCCAGTGCACGTGTCGACAGGTCGATCGACCCCGGAAGGCCGAGCTTAAATGCCTGGCGGAGATACACTGAATCCAGGCGCAGGTTTTCGCGCTTCAAATGGATGCCATGCCGTCCTCCCAAGAAAATCGCTATGCCTACTGTGGCAGCTATGCCCTGGGTCACTACGGTCGCGACCGCGGCACCAACCACGCCGGCACCAGGCACTGGTCCCCATCCGAAGATGAAGAGTGGATCAAGCACAAAATTCAGCAGGACCGTTCCGAGGACGATAACGAGTGGCAGGCGCGTGCGGCCTATCCCGCGCATCAGTGCCTGGAACATGGCATAGGCGAAAACGAAGACGACGCCGACGAAAGATACATGCATGAAACCAAGCGCGCCGGTGCGCACCTCTATGGCGACTCCCAGCAATGTCAGAATGCTGGGTGTGACCAGATAGCCCGCGGCGCCGAGCAGCACGGCGGTGAGCAGCACCATCATCATGGTCTGTCCTGCCACGTGATCGACCATGTCCTGCCTGCCTGCACCAGCGTATTGCGCGATTAGCACCGAACCGGCCATGGCAAGACCTGATCCGAGCGCAATTACAAGGAACGTCACCGGAAAGCTGACTGCTACAGCGGCTACCGCCGGCGCGCCAAGCCTTCCTACCCAAAAAGCGTCGGTAAGCTGATACCCGGTCTGCAGCAAGTTACCCAAGATGATCGGCATCGAGAGCGTCAGCAGCGCGTGTCGGATAGAGCCGTCAAGGATAACTTCGCGGAGTTTATCGTCCATTGCTACCGCACCATGCCTACGGCACAAGTACAAGCTTTCCGCGGGCACGGCCTGCAAGACTGACGTCCAGCGCCTTGCGCCAGTTCGCGAGGTCGTATGTCTGCGCAACAGGTACAGAGAAGCATCCTACTGCCGCGAGCTTCCCGTATGCCTCAAGCACGTCCCACCGAAGCTTGAAGCCCCCTTCTGCTTTGATGTTTTCCGCGCCAGTTCGTACGCCCGCCTTGCTTGCGCCTTCAACATCGGTGGCAGTGATGACTCGCGAAGCGTCACCGCCGACAATCTCCACCAACTCGAATAGCGTGCTGGCCGAGCGCGCTTGCAGGTTTACCGGGGCGGTATCCAGAACCACATCCGGCGCCTCATAGACCAGCGCGCGAACTCGCTCGACCATGCCGTCACCGTGTGCAGCGACTGGGACACCCATGGAGCGCAGGCGATCTGAGAAAGTCACGCCAGCTGTCGCGATTACTTTCGCGCCCTGCAGAAGCGCCATCTGCACGGCGGCAAAACCGACCATCGTGCCGGCCCCATTGACGAGTATGGTCTGCCCCTCCTTCACACCAGCCCACGAAAGGTAGCGCGCTGCCGTTTCGACAACCATGGGGAGCGCCGCAGCATACACATGCGATAAGCCTCTAGGGATCCGTGCCCAGTGGTACAGAATGGCGTAATCGGACGCGCCTGCGGTGGGATAGTTCGTGAAGTCGACAGGGCCGTACACGGCGTCGCCCACGGAGATGCCGGTGACGCCCTCACCTAAAGCAGTGACCACGCCAGAAACATCCAGGCCAGTGCCGCAGGGCAGTTTTCGCGCAGAGAATCCCCGGCAGAGGGCCCAGTCAGCCGGGTTAAGCGCGCAGGCAAGAACCCTTACCGCAATATGTCCGGCATTGGGCGTGGGAATGGGCGCCTCCTCAAACCGAAGCACGTCAGCCGGCTCGCCGTACTCGTGAAAGCGGATCGTTCTCATCTTTTCTGCGGACATGAGCTTCTCCTGGTGTCGACGCGTATCGGCACGTTGATTAGTATTCTGAATGCGGTAAAGTCAGTGACTGACACGTAATGGTATGCGTTATGTCAGTCACTGACAATAGGAGTTTGCACTGTGCAAAAAAAACGGGGAGACGTACGTCGTCGTATGCAGATCGCAGCCCTGGAGCTGTTTCAAGAAAATGGCTACGACGGGACGACAACTGCCGAAATCGCAAATCGCGCGGGCTTCACGGAGAGAACCTTTTTCCGCTACTTTCCCGACAAGCGTGAAGTGTTATTCAACGAAGCCGAGTTGCACGAAAGATTGCGCGCCGCCATCGCTGAGGCGCCCGCCGACCGAGGTTCACTCGAGGTTGTAGTTTTGGCGTACCAGTCTCTCGCATCAATGTTCGAGGAAAACCTGCCGTTCGCGGAGATCGGGCAAGCCGTGATCGCGAAGACACCCGCATTGCAGGAGCGTCAGCTCGCCAAGGCAGCCTCGGTCACGCAGACCATTACCGAAGCGCTCCTTCTGCGCGACACAGAGCCAGCACTAGCAGGGCTGGCAGCCGTTACCGGCATGGCGGTTACCGGGCATGGACTACAGACTTGGGTACAGGATCCCTCTTTGCCTCTGGTCGATCATTTGGAGAATGCGTTCAGAGCATTACAGGGGTTGTCGAAATGACCGAGCCGTGTAGCTCCAGGGGTGTCGCAGGCGTTGCGGTCGTGCCATTTTGAAGAAAGAACGCCGTTAGCATGTGGACGAATTCGGCGGGCTTGTCCAGATTGATGACGTGACTAGCGTCCACCTTCACATAAGTCCCCTTCCTTAGTAACGATATGGCCAGCTTCGCCTCCTGGCCACTCATCGCGCCATCCAGCGTACCGTCGGCAAACGTCGAGTAATTGGCCTGAAGTAACAATGTCGGACAGGTAACCCGCTCAAGGGCTTTTGCATGATCGAACTCGGAGTTCCACGTACCGTTATAAAACGCCGCGCCAAATCGTGGGTCGTAGGTACCCAGGCCCCGGATCAGCATGCGGACGGTATCGTTCCCCACGAGTCCGATCTCAACGGGTTGGCCCGGATGCGTCCATCGATAGAGATGCACAGCTTCGCGCAGCAGCCATGATGAGCCCGGGCCTACGTTCGTCTTGAAGAACTGGTTATTGTGGTGGATCCAGTAAAGCAGGAAATCCGAAGGATGATCGCGGCTTGCGGTAATACTTGTCGCGAATGCCCGATTCGCAATCGTCTGCGTAATGCGTGGATATTCAGACGAAAATAGCGGTGGGTCTTCGAGCACGGTGCTCATCACCAGCCCTGGTCTGTTCGCTGCCAGCCACAAGGCCAGAAGCCCGCCCGACGAGTTGCCACTAACGTATACCGGCTCGCCGACGGCCGCCTGTATGAAGTCACTGAGATCCGTTCCGATCTGGTTAGCTGTCATCGGGTAGCCTGCAGGCACCTTCGTATCACCGTGTCCTGGATAGTCAACGTCGAACACATGGAATGACCGAGATAAGTCCGGCAGCACACGGCTGTAGCTGAACCAGTCAAGGAACTGGGCGTGAAGCAGAACGAGTGGCGGCCCGTTATTCGGACCTTCGTGGTAGCTGAAGGTAACGGTATTTACGCGTGCAGTTTTGCTAACGTAGCCGGCTTCGGCCACCTTTGCCGCGAACGGGTCCACGTAGGTCACGAGACGGGTCAGCATAATGGCAACTGCTATGACGACGAGTACGATGATCGAACTCATCGCCCTTAGAATTATCGTCCTGCGTCGCCGATGTCGTGATTTAAATTGGCCGCCGCTGTCCTGATGCTTAGACATGCGCGGGTTTGCAAGCGGCGTTTTTGATATGCGAGGGGTAGGCATCGGGATACATTCTCGGAAAAAGTAACTGATCCCACGCATGCTATGCGTCGCATCCTTCGAAACCGTTTCCAGGGGCGATGAAACCATTACACCGGATTACAGGCGCCTGGGAGCGCTGAAAACCACTACAACCCAAGCGAGGTGTGTCGACCGCTGTAAAGCTGGCGCAGGTCAGCCTACGCGCCGCTCCGGCAACAAAACTGTCTAGTTGTGGTGATCGTGACCGTCATGAAAGTCGAGATGTTGGATTGCGGCAACGCGGCACAGGTCACCGCAGTGAAGCGAAGCACCGGGGGGGCCGCGTTACCGCTAAACATCGAGGCAGTGTTGGTCATCCACCAGCGCGACTCTGCATGAACCCCTTGATCTTTTCGAGGGTGATGAATCCCTGGTGGGTGCTATCGATCTCATCGAAATGTGCGGCCAAGCGCGGCATGCCAGCGTTTGCCTCAGCCTTAGTCAGCTTGCCATCGTGATCAACGTCGGCCTGAGCAAACCTGGCGTTGAGCTTGCTCATGGCCTGATCGGCGCTGAAGTTACCAAACCCGGGCGTCGCCATGGCGAATGCGGGTACAAGCATAAAAAAGGTTACGACTAATAAGCGCATGAAATTTCCTCTGTCGGGCGGGGATGCGGTTGTATCGTGGATGGCTTCTGAGCCGTCCACTCACATCATCTTGAGCGCGCGATGTTGGTAGCTGATTTCGTATCGCTTGAAAAATGTTGCAACGCGTTGCAATAGCCCCCGATGCTATCGACTGTCGGAGGCTTCGCCGTCGCTGACTGGCAGGGCTACACATGCACGCAGCCCGCCACCGGGGCGATCAAGCAGCCGCAGCCGACCTCCGTGCAAGCAGACGAGGCGATCGACGATAGCCAGGCCCAGACCCGTGCCACTGACACCCGAGCGGCCGTCATCGGCTCGAGTAAATGGTCGTAATAAATGCTCTACCTGCTCGGCCGGGATGCCTGAGCCGCGATCGAGTACTTCTATGTAGGCGTTCCCCGAGTCGTAATGCGTACGGACCTCAAGGCCATTGCCCGCGTAGCGCAATGCGTTCTCCATCAGGTTGCTGATCACGCGCAGCATAGAGGTTGGCCGGAAACGGAACGGCGGCACGTGGCCGAGAAAGAGTTCGAACGGCGTTCCCCTCTGCTCGAACTCTCCTGCGATCTGCATAACCAGCGTGTTGATGTCGGCATAGATCAGGGCTTCGCCGGAGTCATCGCGCCCGTAGTCGAGAAACTGACCGACGATCGCATCGATCTGGTTGATAAAGCCGACCCCCGGCGAATCGTCGCCTCGTGCTTCCAGCGCCAGCGTCAGCCGTAGTTTCGTCAATGGTGTGCGGATATCGTGCGAGATCCCGGCGAGCATTTCCATGCGCGTGGCTTCCATCGCTTCGAGGCTGGCCGACATAGCATTGAACTGGCGTGCGACGGCCGTAAGCTCTGAGGCCGCGTAATCGGGCAGCCGTTCGCCATGGCTTCCCCGACCGAGCCGACGGGCCGCTTCGGCAATCTCGCGCAGTGGCCGATTGATGCGCTGCTGAATCAACATAGCAATGATCGTCGCCAAAGCTACAAGACCGAGCGACAACATCAGCCCAGACGTCAACACGCGATCACGCGGCACGGTACCTGTGGGCAGCGTGAACCACGAGCGCTGTCCTGCGACGTTCATTTCCACCCACACGGCGGGAACAGGCGCTACCTGCCAGCGAAAACCAATATCGGGGTCTAGTTGTTCGCGCAGCGCGGCGGCGAATTTGCCGAATATCGACAGAGGATTTGGTTGAATACTAACGGGTGGCGACCCTTGCTGGAGGCGCAGCTGGCCGATCCTGTCGATCTGAAGAAGACTCGCCTCGCGACGCGCCGGTTCGATCTGTGACAAGGCAGCGTTCAATGTATTGAGTTCGATAGCCAGCAGATGGCCTACCTCGGTGACCTTCGGTCCCTGCGCGAGTAGAAACACCGTGACCGATGCCGACTGGACAAATACGGCAAAGGTAATCAGCACCAGCAGGTTGCGGGTGAAGAGCGAACGCGGAAGAAATTTAATCACGGTCGGCATCCGGCGCAAAAACGTAACCTATGCCCCACACAGTACGGATGTAGCGCGGTGAGGTGGGGGCCGTTTCTATCTTCCGCCGCAGCCGCAACACCTGCACATCGAGGGTGCGATCCATCGATTCGTGCTCACGCCCCTTGACCTTGTCCAGCAGGTGCTCGCGTGTCATCGGGCGTCGTGGGTTTGCCGCGAATACCCGTAGTAACTGGAATTCCGTACTCGACAGTGGAATGACTTCATCTTCACGGCGCAACTCCATCCGCGACACGTTCAGGACGAACGGACCAAACTCCGTCACCTCGTCGTTGCCCCACGTCTTCATGCTGTGCAGCATCTGCTGCCGACGTAGCATCGCTTGCAACCGCGCCGTGAGTTCGCGCGGGTCGAATGGCTTGGCCAGGTAATCGTCGGCGCCCATTTCCAGGCCTACGATCCGATCCACCGGATCGCCACGCGCAGTGAGCATCAGCAAGGGAATTGTGTGGCCGTGATGGCGCAGTCGCCGGCATATCGCCAAGCCATCTTCACCGGGCATCATCAGATCGAGTACCAGCGCGTCATACGGTTCGCGCGCGAGGGCGCGATCCATATGCTCGGCAGTAGCCACAGCAGTCACGTCGAAGCCATGCCCACCGAGATAGCGCCGTAGCAATGCACGTAACTCGGCGTCGTCATCAAGCACGAGAATTTTAGGCATGCGAACCTCCAAGTATGTTTTCGCGAGAGCAAAACGCATTCTGGTCAGTGCGCAGCGACTTTCGCAACCGCCAAAGCCGCGCTGGGAGCCATTTGTAACCGGGTGTAATACCTTCGCCTACTTCGGCAACTGGCGCGTAGGAAACGGCAGCTAACTTGGCATGGTCATCCTCTCCCAAGCCGTCCTAAAAGGATCATCGCCATGCGTACTATTTCACCAAACCGCTCAAGCTCTTCCCTCGCAGCCGTGCTTGCGCTGTGCCTGGCTATCAACACCTCTCACGCGGCAGGGCGTGCGCATGGCACGGCGATGACCACGCCACATGCCTCGGCCGCTGGTGGTGGCTATACTCAGTCGTCCGGTGGCAACATCAGCCATAACGGTAGCCATTATTTCTCCGGCGATGCGGGTACGCGATATTCGGGCAGCAACAGTTATAGCCGACACGACGACGGTACCGCACAAAGCTCGCATTCTTCCTCTAGTACACGCGCCAATGGCGGCTCGGCAACGAGTAGCGGTGCATACGTACGAAATTCAGACGGTACGGTAACCGGCAGCAGCCAAACCTCAGCCAGCGGCCCGAACGGAACGCGCTCATCCTCCACAACCACCGCGGATGGCGTGACGAATCACGACGTTTCCGTAACTACCGCGAGCGGGAAAACCTATTCAGGGCAAACTACATTCACCCGTGACGACGGCGTGACTCACTAGGCAAGCCCCTTAAAACTGGGCTTCTGGGATCTTACAAAAGTTTCCGATACCGATACTCATCCGGTTAAGCGATTAACTGTGCGCGCAGCCTTTACTGCCAATGCGCGCACAATTTGACCAGCTCATCGACCACATAACGGACCTTGGGGCGCAGGTGCGACACCTTGGGCCAGACCGCATGCACATCAACCGCATCAGGCTCATAGGTTTGCAGCACCTCGACCAGCCTGCCCGCTTCAATATCATCCTGGAACAGGCTACGCGGCATTTGGCATAAGCCGGCACCCGCCACCGCAGCAAGCATCATGGCTTCGCCATCGCCAATTTGATGAGTTGATGGGGGCGCGTAACGGACCGTCTGACCCGCCTGCATCACTCGCCATGCAAGTGGTTGTCCCTGTCGATGGCCAACGATGCAACGATGCTGGCTCAGTTCTTCAAGGGTGTGCGGGGTACCAAAACGCGCAAGGTAGTCAGGGGAGGCACAGACGGCCCAGCGTTGACGGGTCAATCGCCGCGCGACCAGGCCGCTGGTGTCCTGGAGTTCGCCGAATCGTACCAACAAATCGATACCCTCTTCGAACGGGTCCACGAGGTAATCGGAAAACGTCAGGCTCAATTGCAACGCCGGGTATTTGTTGGCGATCTCAAACAACAATGGCGCGACAACCCGGCGTCCGAACGCCACCGGAACATCAACCCGCAAACGGCCAGATGGCTCACCACCACCGGGGCCCAGCCCGCTTTCAGCGGCGCCGATTTCCTCCAGGGCTGTTGAGCACGCAGCGAAGTAGGCCTCGCCATCGGCGGTGAGGGAAATCCTTCGCGTCGTGCGATGGAATAACTGCGTACCCAAACGCTCTTCCAGGCGCGCAATGGCCTTGCCCACAGCAGATTTCGACAATCCCAGGCGCTCGGCTGCCTGGGTAAAGCTGGATGAGCGCGCCGCCACAACAAAGGTGATGACGCCCTGAAAGGAATCGATAGGTACCATGCTGCGCCCGCTATTGTGGAGTTTTATGCTACCCAGATTATAGCTGCAGGCCGTTTATCGCCACTCGATTCAACAGTACGATGGATTCCAGCCAAACAGCGGTGCACGTTGCGCACCTCTCCCAGATCAATGCTTTAGAAGGAATACATCATGCCCGTCGTACGTGTGAGCTGGTTCGAAGGTAAAGAACACGCGCAGAAAGCCGCTGTTGCAGCCGATATCACCGAAAGCATCGTTAAACACACCGGGACCGATGCCAATTATATCTACGTGATTTTCGAAGACGTAGCCGCATCGGACTGGGCCGGCGCCGGCAAGCTGTTCGGGGAAGCATCCCAAAAATCCTGACGCTCATGACCTGCGCCCCATGCACCGGCTAATCCAGCGATGCTGGCGTGCAGGTTGTCGTCTTTCTGCTGGAGACAACCCCTATGCATCCCACTATTTCGTGCCTGTTCTCCCTTGCAGTCAAACCCTCAGAGTTTGCTGAATTCAAGGCACTGATCGCCACCATCGTTGCCGCCACTCGCGCCGAGCCGGGCACATTGATTTACGAATACAGCGTCAACGAAGACAACAGCACCGTGCATATCCTTGAGCGTTACAACGCCGATGCCGTGGTTAGCCACGTAGACACCACGTTCGCGCCATTCGGCCAGCGTTTCCTGGCGTTGTGCACCATCAAGAGCCTGGTGGTCTACGGCACGCCCGACGCTGAAATCCGCAAGCGCCTCGACCCGTTCGGCGCCGTCTACATGACGCCGTTCGACGGCTTCAGCCGCTAACTTCAAGCAACGCGCAGGCTCACGATTGACAGCTGTGTCCTGCGCATCTTTATCCCACACAGAGATCACCATGTCCGCCATCGCTGAAGTTATTAAGTCCCGCATCTCCGCCAACAGCTACGACATTGAACGTTCATTGACGGACGCCCAAGTCGCTGAGTTGGTCAACCTGGCCACTCACGCCCCCTCCGCCTTCAACCTGCAAAACTGGACGTTCCTGGCCGTGCGCAGCACCGAAGCCAAGGCGCGCTTGTTGCCATTGGCATTCGGCCAACAAAAGGTCTTGGATGCCGCTGTGACCTTTATTGTCTGCGGCACCCTCAACCCGCATGTAACCCTGCCTGCCGCATTGCAACCGACCCTGGATGCCGGAATCATTGATCAGTCGATCTACGACATGTGGGTGGGTGCGGCTCAAGGTATGTACCAGGAAAACCCTCAATTGCAGCGCGACGAGGCCATTCGCTCGGGCTCGCTCGCCGCGATGACCCTGATGTTGGCTGCCAAGGGCCAGGGCCTGGTTTCGACGCCAATGATCGGGTTTGATCAGGTCGCAGTAGCCAAGGAGTTCGGTCTATCGGATGAGGAAGTGCCGGTGATGTTGATCACTGTTGGCTACCCGGGCTTGGCCAACTGGCCACAAAAGCCGCGTAAAGCCGTAAACGACGTATTGCAGTTCGTTTAAGCCCTTTGAACGTTCAGTGCATGCGCAGCTCGGTGTGGGAAAACCCCAAGCGTCTATGGTTCTGCCGGTCCTACGCTCAATCGTGCTTCTCTCCAGAGATGAATCGCCGCGGGTTTCTTAGACACCTCCATGCCTTAAACTGAGGCCAGTTAAGAGGGCCATGAGTAACCAGCTCCGGGACAAATCACACTGCTCAATTCTGAGTCTGACAGGGACTACCCTATTTCCAGCCAGATGCCCAAGCATGTTTTTGTGAAAATCAGCATCCATCACCCTCTGGACTGGGACCATGAGAGGTCGGGGAGACGAGGCTAAGGACGGCAGGGAAAACCGGGTCTATGAACATCAAACGATGAACAATTGCGTTCATTTCTGGAGTACTAAGCCAGCGGTATTTGACCCATGAGCGACTCATGAACATCTAACATCGCCCACATGTAAAACAATATGCCATCGAGAAGGTAGACGAGCTGTCATCTGTACTGGACGTTCATCCGTTTACCATACTCGTAGCCTGTTATCTACTTCAGGACAATCTGATCTCCCTGGACGATCTGTTTTCCCGAATTCGAACGGAACTGCCAAGCGAGATGAAATGAACATCTGATGGATTAAGTTCCACAATCAAAGGGGATCAACGGAAGACTGCGGGTTGTAAGGCTTGTGCTAGCATCCAATTTGATCCGAAGATCGAGGTCAGCAGCGATGAAGCACCCAATGATCAAATGTACCGCGCATCTGCGGGCGATCCGGGCTTTTTCTATGCCTATGCCAAAAGCCGAGACCTCAAGTTTCCATCACCACTTTCACCTGAATGCGTGGCGACCTTGACGGCTCTTAGAATGCTCGGAAATTTTGGGGCTCTCTGGCAGCTATGACTGTCTGACTTTTACCAGTGGGTGCCGTTGTCGTTCGCTTAAGCTGTAACTTCTTCGCACACCACTGTTCCATCCTGACGAAGGCTTGGGGGAAACACTTCAATCCCACCGTTTTTTGGAACAATGTCTTTATGCTGCGCTTTAACAAAGTCGCGCAATTCAGTTTTTGTATACTCTGAGTGCCACCAGTACTTTACTTTACGGGGCGCTTGAAGCTCAAGTGTAGGGTCGTAGTAGTTGCCATCAATCTTTATTACGGCATGCCCTAACTTCTCACCACTTTCTATTTCGACAAAACATAGAACATATTTTTCTGCTAATAGATAATTGGTTACTGCAGCCAAGCAATTTGCGTAGCATTGTTTCGGCACTGTACAGCCGACATTGTCGAGTTGCTGAAGCAAGCCACTTGGCAGCGGGGTCATTTCAATTTCCATAAGGACATCCATTCGTGGGGGGAGGTAAACACAAACTGAAAATCGCGAAAGCATATCTAGCGCGCTATCCGAACCGGCAACCTAAGCGAGCGATGGGCGTAGAGCTTCCTGTTTTGCTTGTACAACTGGATCTGAAATAACAGCTTGAACTTTGAGTGCATACGCCATGGACTTGAAGTCGTCGCTGAGTGCTGTCCAATCACATGATTCGAACGCGGCTTCGGAGATAATATATATTTCCTTTACGCCATATTCTCCAGCGAATGAACGAAGATACGTGAAGTACGGCAGCAGGTAGGCGTGTTGAGTATCAGGACGAGGTGGGCTGGTCGATTTCCCACAAAGGGAAAAAATGAGGACGCCATCGACAGCAGTATCTGAAAAAAACTTGTCCGCGAGAAACAATTCTCCAACTCCAACCTTACGATCGTTGGTGCTAGATGATTCAATTACGCAAACCACCCTGCCCTCAGCGTCCTGGAAAGATAGATCTGGGCGGTACCTATCTAAGCCAATGACGCCTCCATTGGAGTGCCGAATCCAACCGGTAGGGAATGCGATCGGCTTTTGTTTGAAATCAGAATCCGCCATTGATTTACCTTAGGTTACAGTCACTACGCTCACGTATTCATTCAACAAAACGGCGATGCTAATGACAAAAAAACCAATAGTAGCAAATTGACATGCACTCAAGCCAGCCCTCCCCTGAGAGCGTCAAGGCAAAGTCGCACGCTGGAACCAGCCTACGAACTGCCTCCGCACCGTGTGGACTGCCCCCAACACCGCCAAGTATAAAACCAAGGGCGGGTTCAAGGCAGAGATTGCGTCTTGGTGCTGGCCATTAGCTATTATATCTCCTAGTCTTCCGATATTATGTAAATTTTTGGATCAGGGTTTAGGTAAGGAACTTTATGAATTGCCACCTGCACGTGCGTCAACATTTCCATCCGGTAGGCCACGGAACGTTTTTCACCGGGGTAGTTTGGAATAAGAAGTTGCGACGAGCCGCATTCAGTTGGGCTTATGACTGCGGAGCTAGAAGTCAGCATCGTGTAGAAAAAGCTATCAATGATCAAAACATCGCAGGCTGGTTGCCGCAGGAAATCGATTTGCTGGTTCTTTCCCACTTTGACAACGATCATGTGAACGGTGTGGAGCATTTCTTACGAAACAGGCGTGTACGCTGGTTGGCAGTCCCTTATATGTGTATAGGCCAGCGAGTTGAAGAGGTTTTGGCTGGCGATGCCAGCACATGCTCTGCGTCGACAGCGCTCTTCCAGCTCGATCCAGTCCAGTGGCTTCTGACGAGTGGTCTTTCTGAGCAAGTTGGGGCGGTAATATTCGTGAAGGGTGGTGTTTCTGGGGACGAACGCTCCACGCTCCCTGATCGCGGCGATAATCCATCGCCTGAATGGGACGAGCTTGCCAGTCGCCCTAGCGATGATGTGTTTGGCTCATCCCTCGAGCCACTTTTGGTTGATGATATGTTACCGGCAGTTGCTGCACGCTCCAAAAAATGGGGCGGTGCCTCATTCGAGATGGATCATGCGGCCAGCTTCGGACCAGGTACGCTCCCCTTGGAATTTATGTTCTTCAACTCCGACCAACCTGACTTATTTATTACAAAAGGAGGTGCGCGGGTTGCACGAAAATCGTTCTCGTCAATAGATGTCGTGCAGGATCAGATCGCAACTGCGATTGATTCATCCGGATTGAGTTGCCCTCTCAGGCTTCACCGAAATTGGCGATCACACTTTAAGAAGGTCTATGAGCACCACTTCGGAGCGACTAGTAAGCAACGGAACAACATCTCGCTCTGCCTGATGGTACGCCCTCTGAGCGAAGTGAGTGCATGTTCGTACTTTGACGGTGAGCGCAGCGTGCTAATGAGATCGTCGAGGCGTCCTTCAGCGATACTGGATCGAGCTGGCCTCCTCTGCCTCGGCGACTTGTGTATGGACATGCCAACGTTCAATTCAATGCAGGCGCACTATGGTGCAAATCGATTGGCTTTGGTGGCGGCCGTACAAGTGCCTCATCATGGCTCACAGCACTCATGGGTGAAAGGCATGGCTGCCAAATTTTCACCTGATCATTTCGTTCATTGCATTCCTGACCGCTGCAATGGTCACCATCCGCATAAGCTCGTAACAAACGATCTGCACGGCTTTAGAGTGCATCGAGCAAATGGTCATTCTGCAGTTGTACTGCACTATCACTTCCACTGAAACAGTGCGAAGTTAGCAGAGCGGCCCTTTTTCTTATGAGCGCCGTTTGATGAGCACTAGAGTGGCTTGCAACCTGGATATATTCATATTTATCAGTGAATTGCCGCTCTTATGTACATATCACATCGCCCACTAGTTAAATTATGTGTCTGGCTGCTTATGCTCATGAATCCTGGAGTTCAACCCTTCCCTCTAAAACGCCGATAGCCTTGTTTTAGGTCGCGCGCGTTCGGGTCAACCCGATGAGTTTGTTATGCCACGATCATGTACCTGACTATTGGAGTGTCGATCACATGACTTTCAGTATTGAGTTCATTCTCAGGATCTTGGACAAGCGCCCTCGCGACATGCGTGGGAAGATCGAAGGTCGGCTGACGCGATTCTGTTCCGGCTATTGCATGGGACGCACAGAGAAGGACTGGTGGTCGGAGTAAGGTAGCTTGGATGTGCACGGCTGTTTGCTCCGCGACTTTCAAGCTTAGTGGTGGGACGTCAGAGCATCCCGCTCGATTACGGCTGTGACGTCGGCCAATCTCAGCGTCCAAAAACATCCTTGAATACTCTTGGCTTCAAATGGGCCCATGTCCACGGCAGTTTGATCAAGCTCAAATACCGCCGACCAGGACTTCTGCATCCGCCGTTGGAGCTTTGACGCAGCATCTGAACCCTCCTCCGCATTCTCCATAGCTCGATCAAAATCTTGCTCATCAAGCTCCGACGCCCAGACATAGCATTTGTTGAGTACAAAATGCCAAAGATCGAAGCACGACAACACAATCTGTTCTGCGGGAACAGAAAGCTGAAGCACGACCGGATCATGCAGACCTTCCGCGTCCTCAATGTAAGGTTCAGGATGATTCTCACCACACCTTACCCAGCACCACCAAGGAGTTAAGCCCGGCTCCGGTGCGAGTATGCCGGCGCTGGCCATCGAGTGCTTCATCCAGGCATAGGCGTCCTGGAAGATCGGGTCGTCGTTGGCTGCGCTGATGGGGCATGTGAGCACGCCTTCAGTCTCCAGCAGTTGCCAAGTCGAACGCTCTATTAGTGTCCAGCATTTTACTCGACCATTTTTGGAAAACTCCATTTGCCATTTTTGAATGTCGAATGTCAGAGACCAATGCAGCATCTGTGTTGATTCCGGAATTGTGTCTCATTAATTCGCAGGGAATATGCAAAGCTCCTACGGAGCTTGGCCTGCTGATTTTCTCGTAAATTAGCGATTGGCTCACACGCCGTGCCACTGAACCGCAAACGATCCGGCTCAAAGCTTAAGTCCAAGCCTTTCCATCGCCTCATGGGCTTCAATGATCATTCCCGACACCTCGGCCACCGTTACGTGCAAGCTGGTTGCCCGTGACCTCATATGCTCGTAAGCCTGTGTCTCGGTCAGGTTTTGACGTTCGACCAACACGCGAATGGCTTTTTCGATCTGTCGGCGAGACTTGATGGTCAGCTCCAGCTTGTCGATCTTGCCTTGCAATCGTTCCTGGTAACTGTAAGACGCACGCGCCAGCACCAGCGTGCTGAGAATGCCGGAGGATCGAAACGGTTTCGAAATGACGCCGTGGGCCCGGGTGTCGAGCAATAACTTCAGGATGGTCGGGCTTTCATAGTCGGAAAGCGCGATAAGCGCTGCATTGACGAAGGCGCCGGACCAGATCTTGTTGCCTTCCAGTTCCTGGGTGATCTGAAACAGAATGACGTCCACGTCCGCCGGGGGCTCTGCGGGAAACGGCCACACGATTTTTACACGGCAACCAATGCGTTTCAGTTGTTGCATGATGATGTCGCGGTCATCCCCGGGGGGATAAACAAAAGCAACACAGATACTGCGCAAATCTTCATAGAGACGGCGAAGGCTGGAACTCATGGCGTTACCTCAACCAAAACTCAGAGAAGCCGAAAGTAGAGAGATACGGATCGGGCTTCACCGGACCTGAGCCCTCCCACACGACGTCGAACTGGCCATCACTGCGGCAGATGCCGATTCGGGGCGTCAGCGCGCAATGGTTGTTTTCTGCATCGATGGCAATCGGGCCTTCCGGGGAGGCGAACTTGACCTTGTGCACCGCCTCCACCAGTTTACGCCGGTCCAGGCTGCCTGCCCGCTCCAGGGCACGTGCAAACAGGTGCACTTGAGAATACGCCATTTCCGACCAGGTGCTCGTGGGGCGATCACCGAAGCGGTTGCGCCAAAGCTCGATGAAGCGTTGATTGCTCTCATTGGGCAGAGAACCGAAGTAAGTGGCCGCCGTGATGTGCCCTTCACACAGTTGGGGGCCGATCAGGCGTATTTCTTCTTCGGCCATGGACAAACTCGCAATCGGGATCTTCTTGGGATCGAGCCCGTGTGCACCGTACTGTTGATAAAACGAGCGCGCCGACTGCCCTACCAGTGTCGAGAAAACCACATCGGGCTGGGCCTCGCGCACCTCATCAAGCACCTCCTTGATCCGCTCTATGCCCGCGTCGATGGGCAGGTAGACCTCATCCACAATCTCACCGCCGTATTGCTCGACGACGTCGCGCATGATCCGGTTGGACTCTCGCGGGTAGATATAGTCCGCGCCCACCAGGAACAACCGGGTGCCCTTGTTTTGCAGCAGGTAAGCGGCGAGTTGGATGCTGTTCTGGTTGGGCACGGCGCCGGTGTAGATGATGTTCGGCGAATATTCGAAGCCTTCGTAGAATGAGCAGTACCAGAGCAATGCGTTATGACGTTCGATCAGCGGCAACACCGCCTTGCGACTGGACGAGCGCGAGCAGCCAAATATGACGTTGATCTCGTCTTCGATGAGCAACTTGCTGGTCAGCCGCCGGTATTCCTCCGGTGAGCCCTTGGGGTCATACGCCGTGGGCACAAGCTGTTGGTCCAACACGCCGCCCAACGCGTTGATTTCCTCGATGGCCAATGCCGTACCAAAGAAATGTTCGGACTCGGTGACCCCCGTGGCCCCCGTGCGCGAGTACAAAACGCCTACAGGCCAGCCCTGATCTTTTGCGGCAGCGTTGCGGGTACTTGGCATGGCGCTCACCTGTTATCGAAAATAGCTTGCAGTTGTGAAGGTGACCGAGCGACCTGAAGTGCCAGCATCAACAGTATTCTCGCCTTCTGCGGGCTCAGGTCATTGGCAAACACCGCACCGGCAACCTCAAGCGTCTTACCGCCCCCTGTAAAGCCATACAACGCACTGACCCGACCGCGGGGGACGCGGGAGGCGATGACCACGCTGATACCCGCATCGATTGACTCCACAATGGCCGCGTACAGTTGCGCATTTACATTACCCGCGCCCAGTGCCTGGATGACAACACCCTTGGCTCCTGACTGTACCGCAGCCTTCAAGAGCGCGGCATCTGCCCCGGCGTACATCGGCACAATATCAACACGCGGCAAACTGCCCTCCTCTCCCTCCAACGCCAAATACTGCCGCCGACCGGGCGACCGGTTGAAGATTACTTGCGCGCCGTCGACGCAGCCGAGCGCACCAGCGTCTGCCGAGCCGAATGAGTCGACGTTTGTGGTGTGGGTCTTGCTGACTTCCCGGGCGGCGTCAATTTGCTCGTTCAACACCACCATCACGCCCTTGCCCGATGACTGCGGTGCGACACACACCCTGGCGCCACTTCTCAGGTTGCGGGGGCCGTCAAAGTCCGGCTCGGAGGCGTTGCGCTGCGCGCCGACCAACACCACGGGCTTGTGACGGCAGGTCAACGTCAGGTCGAGAAACCACGCTGTCTCCTCCAGCGTGTCTGTGCCGTGCGACACCAGCACGCCCTGGATCTCGGGGCGTGCCAAGGCGGCCTCGATTTCGTGATGAAGCGCTACCCAGCGCGAAGGCCCCATTTCGACCGACGGCACATTGAACAGGTTGCTGACTTCCAACTGAGCAAACTCCGCTATTTCAGGCACTGCCGCTATTAAATCACTGCCCGACAAAGCGGGTTTCGGCGACGCGGTCAGAGGGTCGACCCGCATGGCAATGGTTCCTCCGGTGGCTATAAACAGGCACACCGGCAATTCGTCAGCGTTTGATCGGACCATAACGCTCACACCCTCAAATGGTTGAAAATCACCTCGGCCGCCCTACTCGCCTTGGCATCGCCGTCTTCTTCAATTACGCCTTGCTTGAGCACCAGGTAACGATCGCTGACCTTCAGTGCAAACGGCACATTCTGCTCGATCAACAGCAGGGTCGTGCCGTGGCGTTGCCGCTCCTGCAACAGGGCAACGGCTATCCGCTCGATCACCGAGGGTTGCAGGCCCTCAGTGATCTCGTCGAGCAAAATGATGGAAGGCCGCATCATCAATGCACGCGCCACCAGCAACATCTTTTGCTCACCGCCTGACAGAGTGCCTGCGTATTGCTTCAGGCGGTCCTTGAACACTGGGAACACAGGCTCGATGGCGGCAAACCGCTCATTGAACAACGCGTCTTTTTCGAGGCCCATGCGCAGGTTGTCACGAATGCTCAGCTCGGTGAACAGTGCCTTTTCCTGCGCGGCATAGGCGACCCCCACGTGTGCGATGCGATGCGGTGCGAGCCGCGTGATATCGCTGTGGTTGACCAGCACACTCCCCTGCTTTGGCAGGTAGCCCATGATGGTCTTCAGCAAGGTGGTCTTGCCCATGCCGTTCTTGCCCAGCAATGCCACTGCCTCGCCGGCGCCCACCTTCAGCGACAAGTTGCGGATGACCACCGAAGTCTTGTACCCGCTGGTGACTGCATCGAGTTGCAACGTGGCACCGTTCATACGACCTCCCGTGGCACGAGCGCAGACCCGGCATAAATGGTCTTGACCAACTCAGAATTGACGACTTCCTCAAACGTCCCTTGCATGACCATTTTCCCTTGGTGCAAGACCACGATGCGGGTCGCAATCTGCTGCACAAAATCCAGGTCGTGCTCCACCAGCAAGCAGCACAACTTGTAGCGGTGTGCGAGCAATGCAAGCACTTCACCGATTTGCGTGCGCTCGGTTTTGGTTAGCCCGGCGGTGGGTTCGTCGAGCAGCACGATACGCGGCTCCAGGGCGAGCACCATGGCCAGTTCCAACGCCTGCTGTTCGCCGTGAGACAAGTCCCTTGCGACCGCGTCCAGCAGGGTATCCAGCCCGGTCACACGCAGCACGTCCAGCGCATAAGGCGGCAAGGCCAGCGCCGGTGCCTGCGTGAAAAATGCGGGCCGCTGATGAAGCGTTCCGGCGATGCGCAAGCACTCAGCCACCGTCAGCGACTCAAAAATATTGGCGTTCTGGAACTTGCGCCCCAGGCCAAAACGCACGCAGGATTCTGCCGGCAGTCGACGAATATCATGACCGCACAGGTGCACCGTTCCCGAGGTACGGTCGGCGCCGTCGCTCATGCACCGCATCAGGGTGGTTTTACCGGCGCCGTTGGGGCCGATCAGCCCCACCAGATCACCGGCCTCGGCCCTGAGGTTGATGCCCTGCAAGACTTTGAGTGAACCGTAGCGCTTGGTCACGTCCTCCATCAACAGCGCCGGTGTGCCATTTTCCTGCGGCACCCCCTGACTGTTCCGTTCCACCAGCACAGGCACGCGCCGAGCCCTCGCACCCAGGCCGAAAGGCTTGAGTACCGCCGGCACGATGCCTTGCGGAAGCAGGACGATAACCAGCACAAACGACAGCCCCATGATCAACTGCCACACAAACGGCATCCGGCTGCCGAGGAAGGCGGTAGCAACGTTGATCAAAATCGCGCCCGCCAAGGGCCCCCACAAGGTTGCGCGGCCCCCCAGTGCCACCCAGATGATCAATTCGGTACCCAGCACAAACCCGGACAGTTCGGGCGCCACCACGCCACTGAACGCGCCATAACCAAACCCTGCGACCCCGGTAATGCCGGCGGTAGCGATCAGCAGAAGAATTTTGATGGATACCACGTTGATGCCCAGGTAGGCGCAGCGCGACTCGTTGTCACGTATCGACGCCAACACACGCCCCGCATCGCTGCGCACGAAGAGCCAGGCCACGCTACCGATCAGTGCGACACCGCCTCCGGCAATCCAGTACCAGGTTTGCAGTGACCAGTCGAAGGTGTCGTAGCCGGTCAGCCCCGAGCTGGAGCCGGTCCACTCACCGCCGGACAGCAGTAGCTGCGTCACAACGATGGGCAGCACCAACGAGATCACCGTAGCAAAAAAAGGCGAGGCTCCCCGGTAAAAGGACAGCCAACCCACCAGCGCTGCCACCGCCATCGGCACAACGATAGCCAGCCCGATGGCGATGGCGATTGTGCCGCCCGACAGGCCAAAGTGGGTAAACACCAACCCGGCCGCATAGGCACCGATACCAAAAAAAGCCGACTGCCCGAAGGTCAGATAGCCGGTGTAGCCCCATAACACATCCACGGTGATCACGACGATCGCAAACAGAAACGCCTTGATCAGCAGGTTGAGCATGTAGCTGTCAAACATCCACGGCCCTGCCACCAATAACGCAACGCCGATCAACGCCAAAAACGCCGAACGATGCCAGTTGTCTTCATGGCCGGACCGGGCGGGCCTGGTGTGAACCACCTGCAACGTAGTGTCAGTCATGTGCGAACCCCTTTGGACGAATACGCAAGGTAAGCGCCGCGAGGACGGCGATGGTGAGCCCGCCGAGTACCGGGCTGGCGTAGGTGCTGACGATCACCTGGCAAGCGCCGAACACCGCACAGGTCACGATCAGGCTGAGCATCGAATGCCCGGAGACCATCACCAGCATGAACGCAGACACCAGCCAGGTAATGCCCATGCCCGGGTCGATGCTCGACAGCGGGCTGATCAAGGCGCCGGCCAGGGTGCCGAGGCCCGCGCCCAGGGTGAAGGTAATAAAGCGTATGCGCCCGGCATGAATGCCCAGCCCGCTGGCCAGTTCCTCGTTCATGATCACCGCGCGGGTCTTCACGCCAAACCGTGTGCCATTGAGCAAGGCGGTCAGCAAGGCGCACAAACCCAGCGCCAGGGGAATCAACAGCAAGCGATAAGACGAGTAATCGGTTGCGCCCAACGACCAGGTGCCGCTGAGGGGGACGTCGGCAAATTTCACATCCCGGCCAAAACCGATGATGATCAATTGACCGATCACGATGCCCAGGCCCCACGTGGCCAGGATCGCGTCCAGCGGGCGCTTGTAGAGTGGCCGCACGATCAGGAATTCGATGATCGCGCCCACCGCCATGCCGGTGACCAACGCCAACGGCCAGGCCAGCCAGGGGCTCCACCCCAACTGGGTGACGACGAATGCTGCGTAGCCACCCATTGTCAGCAGTGCGCCGTGAGCGAAGTTGACGATTTTCATGATGCCGAAAATCATCATCAGGCCTGCAGTTACGATGAACAGCATGGCTATTGTTGTTGTTATATCCAGAATTAACACCATGACGTCTCCCTCCGGGGAGCTTGTAGCGTGAAGCGATGCTGAGTGAGCTGGCAGCGGGCTATTTCAGGTCCGGGCATTGAACGCCAGGGCTGACCGCTTGCTGGGTTGCAAGTATGCGGATCGAACCGTCGGCTTGTATCTGGCCCAGGCGCATGGCCAGTGGCGTATGACGGCTGGCATTCATCTGCACCACGCCACGAGGCCCGACGATAGACACGTCGTTCAACGCGGCGACGACCGCAGTTGCGTCGGTGGCGTTGGCTTTTTCTACCGCGGCTTTATAGAGGAAGAACGCTTCATATTGCGGCTCGGAAAGCTCGTTGGGGGTGGACAGGCTGCCGGCGAACTTCTGGCTGAGATCGGCCAGGAATTTTTTGTTTTCCGGGGTATCGATGCTGGTCAGGTACGAGGCAGACATGTACATGCCCGTCGCCACATCGCCCATGGTCTTGGCCGTGCCCTCGTCGATGGCCAGGTTGGCGTAAGGCAGTGTCAGCGCAGCGGCTTTCAACTGCTTGGCCAACGACACGTTGGGCACCCCACCGGCGGTGGCACTGATCAGCGCGTCCGGCTGCGCGGAGCGGATTTTTGAAATGACCGCCGTCCAGTCGCTGCCATCCATCGGCAAGTACTCTTCGCCGATAACCTTGCCGCCGTGTTCCTCGATATAGGCCTTGGTGAACTTCAACATTCCGCGGCCGAACGCGTAATCGCTGCCGACGAGGAACCAGGTTTTTGCCCCAAGCTTCTGGCCGAAATAATCCACAACAGGCGCGACCTGCTGCTCAGGTACCCAGCCGTTCACATACATCCACTTATTGCAGGAGCGGCCTTCATAGAATGAGGTGTAGATGTAAGGCACATGCCCGCGGGAGATGATCGGCAGCGCCGCATTGCGCGCGGCACTGCTTTGCATCGCGATCACCGCATCCACTTTCTTTTCCAGCACCAGGGTGTCGAAGGCTTTCTGGGCACCGATTGCACCCGAAGCGTCGTCAACAATCTCCAGCTGCACCGTGCGGCCGAGTATCCCGCCTGCCGCGTTGATTTGTTCCACGGCCAACTGCGAGGACTGGACCACCGCAGGTGCCACAACGCTGTTGGCGCCAGACAAGCCCACAGCAACGCCTATCCTGATAGGTTCAGCGGCGTGAACCTGAGTAGCCAGAAGCGCCGTTACAGCAAGCGCTGTCATACGGGTGAGGCGATGACTGGATTTCATATGAGTTTCCTCAACGGTTGTTATTGTCGATGGGTTCAATAGCGAGTTGGCTGCCAGCCCGTGCCGAGCAAGGGGTCGTAGATGTCGGTCCGGCGGTCACGCAGAAGCGTGTTGAACGGTGTTAAATGTCGGGTATGGCGCGATACTTTCAGGTTGATCTCGGCGTAAATGATTTGCTCACGATCGGCACTGGCGGGAGCCGCCAGCGGCCAGCCGTTGGCGCCGACAATCAGGCTGTTGCCCACAAACGCTTGACCGCGCTCAGTGCCGATCCGATTGGCGCAAATGATGTTCAGGCTGTTGACGTGTGCGCTGGCCATGGCGAGCGTATTGGCCATGATCATGGTGCTCTCGCCCTGCCCCGGCATCGGCACCCAGTTGGTCGGCATGCACACGATGTCGGCGCCTTGCAAGGCAAGCAGTCGATACACTTCCGGAAACCAGCCGTCATAGCAGATGATCATCGCCAGGCGCCCCAGGGGCGTGTGAAACACTGGCAAGCCAAGGTCTCCAGCTTCGAAGTACAGGTGCTCGTCACCCCACAGGTGAAGCTTGCGATACGTACCGATGTAGCCCTGCGGGCCCACCATCACAGCAGCGTTGTAAAGCGTGTGCCCCACGCGCTCAGCCACGCCGCCAACGATGTAGACGTTGTGTTTGCGCGCCATCGCCTCCCACGCCCGGGTGCTTGCACCTGCGGGCACTTCCTCGGCCAGGTCGAATGCCTCCTCACGGCTGGAGAACACATAGCCGCTGCTGACCAATTCAGGCAGCACAACGACCTGCGCACCGGCCTGCACTGCTTCTTCGATCAAACGCAACGTCATCGCCAGATTGGCGGCTTTGCAGCCCACGCGCGGCTCCATTTGCAACGCCGCAACGGTGAAACTCGGAAATGCCTGGGTTTGATCAGTGGACGGCAACGTCGACATATAAAATTTTCCAAAAAAAAAGCCCCCGAATGCGTGGATACGCAAATCAGGGGCTTCTATAGCCGATATGTGCTCAGCAATATTGCTGAGGGTCTGCCATTTCTCATCAGAAAAAGCGACCGTTGCCGCTGAAGTTACAGAGGCTCGAGGAGCGATGTCAACGCATTTTTTTCAAGGGCATAAAACCCGGTTTTTGGAGCGAGCAGACGGGTGTCCAGACCATAAACAGTTTATTTCTGGAAAGTGTTGTGACTTCCCCGCACTCCGCAGCCTAGCCAGGGATCACCGCAATCACGTCGATTTCCATCAACCACTGCGGCTGTCCCAAGGCAGACACCACCAGCCCGGTGGAGATCGGGAACACGCCCTTCAGCCATTTACCAACCACTTGGTACACCTCTTCCCGGTAGCGCGGGTCGATCAGGTAAATGGTGATTTTCACAATATCCTGCAGTTGGCTGCCGGCTTCTTCCAGCAGTTGCTTGACGTTTTTCATCGCCTGTTCAGACTGTGCCCGGGCATCGCCCAGGCCGATCAGGTTGCCGTCGAAGTCGGTGCCCAACTGGCCCCTGACGTACACCGTATTGCCGGCGCGCACGGCTTGGCAGAGGTCGTTGTCCAGCGACTGGTTGGGGTAAGTGTCCTTGGTGTTGAACATCCGGATACGCGTATGAGTGGGCATGATTGACCTGGCGTTATCGACAAAAAAATAATCGGGAAACGCCGTTTCCAGATCTGGAAACGGCGTGTAATTACAGCGGTGGCGCGTCGAAATAGTCTGCGCGCACGGCGGCGCCAATCAGGTTCACGATCAGCCGGCCTGCGGTGATGCAACTGATGTTGTTGACGTCGGTCGTCGGGGTGATTTCGACAATGTCCATGCCCACGACTTTGCCCTTGTTGACCAGGCCATGAATCAGCTTGCGCATCTGCACGTAGGTAATGCCCCCGAGCGCCGGGCCGGCAACGCCGGGCATGATCGACGGGTCGAGGCCGTCGGCATCAATGGTCAGGTAGTAGTTGCCGTTGTCGGGAATGCGGTCGAGCACTGACTGCATGCCGTTGTCATGCACCTCATAGGCGGTGATCAGGTGCGCGCCATAGTCCACCGCTGCCTGGAAATCCGTCGGCCGGCCGCTGCCCTGGGCGCGCAGGCCGATCTGGAAGATTTCGCCGATGTGTTCCATCTCCGAGGCGCGGCGGATCGGGCTGGACAGGCCATCGCGCACGCCGTTGATTTCATCACGCCAATCGAGGTGCGCGTCGATGTGGATGAGGGTGATCGGCCCGCGGCCCTCATAGGCGCGCAGAATCGGGATCGGGATGCTGTGATCGCCGCCCAGCACAATCGGCATGGCGCCCGCGTCGAGAATCTTGCGCACCGCCTGCTCGGCCCGCAGGCCGTGGCTGCTGAGGTCGCTCGGGTCGGCGGGCACGTTGCCGCAGTCGACGACTTTCAACGCACGGTTGTCGTAGATCGGGCCACCCACGTCGAAGTCGTAATGGTGCAACGCACGACAGATGCGGTCGCTCATGGCGCGAATGGCGTCCGGCGCGCGGCTTTGGTCATTGGTGATGTGCTCGGCCACGTAGGCTTTGCCGAAGGGCATGCCGATAATCGCGACGTGAGCGTCGAGCTGGTCGAGGTCGGTGCAGATGGGCGACCACAGAAAGCTCTGGTGTTTTTTCGACGGCGGTACGGTCAATGGGAAATCCATGGGTGTCTCCTGAACGGGCAGTGGGAAGGAGGGATGAATGCGTGAAATAAAGGGCTGGGCGGTCAAACGTCCATGGACAGGAACCGTCGCAACTCAGCGGTTTTCGGGGCGGTGAACAGGGTCTCGGGGTCGCCGGCTTCATGCGCGAGGCCCTGATGCATGAAAATCACCCGGTCACTGACCCGGCGTGCAAAGGCCATTTCGTGGGTGACCATGATCAACGTCATGCCCTCCTCCGCGAGGCCTTCGACGACGCTCAGCACCTCGCCAACCAGCTCGGGGTCGAGGGCTGAGGTGATCTCGTCGCAGAGCAAGACATGAGGGTTCATCGCCAGGGAGCGGGCGATCGCCACGCGCTGTTGCTGGCCTCCGGAAAGCTGGTCGGGGAAGGCATCAAACCGGTCGCCCAGCCCTACGCGGTCGAGCAGTTTGCGCGCCTGTTGTTCGGCGCCGGCACGGGAGGCTTTTTGCACCAGACGCGGGGCGAGCATCACGTTCTGCCCGGCACTCAGGTGCGGGAACAGGTTGAACCCCTGGAAAATCATCCCGACGTTCTGGCGCAGTTCGCGCATGGCCTGGCGGTCGTCGTGACGGATCGGCTGGCCATCGACCACAACGCTGCCTTCCTGGAAGGCTTCAAGCCCGTTCAGGCAGCGCAGCAGCGTGCTCTTGCCCGAACCGCTCTTGCCGATGATGCAGACCACTTCCTTGCGGGCGATCTGCAGGTCAACGCCCTTGAGCACTTCGTTGTTGCCAAAGCGTTTGCGCAGGCCGCGGATGTCCACCAGCGCAAAGTCGGCCCTGGGATCATGGGTGTGGGAGGGATTCATATCGGCAGGCCCCTATCGGCGAAGTTTCTGTTCAAGTACGCGGCTGTACCACGACAGCGGAAAGCACAGCGCGAAGTACATCAGCGCGACCGAGCCATAGATGACGAAGGGTTGGAACGTGGCGTTGGTGATGATCTGCCCGGCGCGGGTCATTTCGACGAAGCCGATGACCGAGGTCAGCGCCGTGGCCTTGACCACCTGCACCATGAAGCCGACGGTGGGTGCGATGCCGGCGCGCATCGCCTGGGGCAGAATCACGTAACGCATCTGTTCGCTGAAACTAAGCGCCAGGCTGGCGGAGGCTTCCCACTGGCCGAGGTGCACCGACTCGACGCTGCCCCGCCAGATCTCGGTGAGGTAGGCGCTGGCATACAGGGTCAGGCACACCGACGCGGCCACCAACGGCGTGGTCCTGACCCCGAACATGGCGAGGCCGAAATACACCAGGAACAATTGCAACAGCAGCGGCGTGCCCTGGAACAGTTGCACGTACAGCATCACCAGCCCGCGCACCAGGCGGTTGCCGGTCAGGCGCATGACCACCAGCAGCGCGCCCACCACCCCGCCACCGATGAACGCGATCAGCGACAGGCCGATGGTCCAGCGCATGGCCAACAACAGGTTGCGGGCGATATCCCAGGCAGAGAACTCGAACATGGGTTTTCCCTCAGCGACCGAAGATAAAGCGCGGACCGACCCAGTTCAGCAGGCGGCGCAAGGCGATGGCCAGCAGTAGGTACAAGCCCGCGACCACGATGTAGGTTTCGAAATTGCGGAACGAGTTGCTGGCGATCTGGTTGGCGGCGTAGGTCAGCTCTTCGGTGGAGATCTGGCTGCACACCGCCGAGCCGAGCATGATGATCACCATCTGGCCCACCAGCGCCGGCCACACGCGCTTGAGTGCCGGCGGCAGGATCACCCGGGAGAAAATCTGCCAGCGGTCCAGCGCCAGGCTTTGGGCCGCTTCGATCTGCCCATCCGGCGTGGCCTCGATGCCCGAGCGCGCGATCTCGCTGACATAGGCCGCGAGGTTGATCACGTTGGCCAGGATCGCGGCGGTCAGTGCGGTCATTTTCAGCCCCAGGGCCGGCAGCCCGAAGAAGATGAAGAACAACTGAATGATGAATGGGGTATTGCGGATCAGCTCGACGTACAGCCCCACTGTCCAGCGCGCCCACCCAGGCCCTTTGCTGCGCACCAGCCCGCAGGCGATGCCGAGCGCGGTGCCAAACACCGCCGACAACAGCGTGAGGCACACCGTCAACAGCAACCCGTTCAGCAACAACGGCCATTGCGTCAGTACCACAGAAAAATCCAGTGTCATGAGTCGGTCTGCTCCAGCGCATGTGAGTAAGGCAGGAGGCAGCGAACCCTGGGGATACGCTCCAGCTGTTCCAGATATTCAAGCAATGCCTGCGCCTGAGCGGCGGGCATTCGCGGTGTGGCGCAGGCCATGAACTTGTCGTGCAGTTGGGCCCGGGACAGCGGGTTGACTGCCGAGCCCAGGGGCCGTGCGCAAAACCCTTCAACGCTGCCACCGTCAGTGCGCACAACCTTGACCCATGCGCCTTCCGGGGCCTGATCCAGCCGCTCAGTGCTCCAGCGATCGCTGCTGTGCAAGCGCACCCGCTGCATCAGGCGTTGCATGTCCGGGCGGTTGATGATTTTCGGCGTCAGCGCCGCGAGGGTGATGTCCCCCAGCAGGCACGTGCTGGCCATGGCGAAGGGCATGCTGAATTGCGCTTGCTGGCGCTGGGTGGGCGAGTTGTGGGTCAGGTTCTGAATCACAATGGGCGGGACGTCGCAGATGATTTCGGCGATGTCCGTAAGCGCTACCGCGCCGCTCCCGAGCAGGTCCTTCAAGGCATCCACGGCCGCATGGGATGACAGGCAAAGCGGGATGCGCTTGATGTCGACGCCCGGATCCAGCAGGTTCCAGTGCGCCCCCGGCAGAGGCAACGCCTTGAGTACGCCCGCGTTGAACATCGCCGCCAGGCCATTGGCATGTTCGACGATATCCACCGGCCCGCGACTGCCCTGCTCCGCCAGCAACGCCGCGATCACGCCCGCCTCGCTGGTGCGCCCGGCCATCAGGGCCTTGGCGTCGGTACCAAAACAGGCCTTCGTGGCGGCCGTACTGGAGAGTGCAATCCCCAGCGCTGAAGCCGTGCGTACGGCGTCAAGCCCGAGGGCATGGCATGCCGCCGCGCAGGCCCCCACCACGCCGAGCAACCCGGTGGTCCACCAGCGACGTTCATAGAGTTGCCGCGTCAACGCCTTGGCCAGTGCGTACTCACACTCGGCCCCCACCACGAACGCCGTCAGCAATGCTGCGCCGTCCAGGTCACGCATCTGCGTCACGGCCAAGGCCGCCGGCATGATCACCACCGAGCCATGGACGACGCCCGGGTAGCAGTTGTCGTCAAAATCCAGCGCATGCCCGGCCGTCGCGTTGACGAAGGCCGCTGCCGGTGCGCTGAGGCATTCGGCATGCCCCGGCAACGCTGAATGCCCGGCGGCGCTGACGGCGAGGCTGATGGATCGCGCCTGGTTGGCGACGTCACTGTGACTGCCCGCCAGCATGACCCCGAGCGTATCGATCATGCAGCGCTTGGCGGCGTGCTGCGCCGCCAGCGGAACCTGCTCCAGGCGCACGCTCGAGCTCCAGCGCGAGAGCGCAACGAGGGTTGGGGTCACGTCGCTCATGGTTACTCTGGAAGCTCACCGGCCGGGGCTCCCAGCCATTTTTGCGAAATCGCGTCCAGTGTCCCGTCGGCCTTCGCCGCCCGAATGATCTCGTTGACCTTGGCCCGCAACTCGGGCTGGTCCTTGTTCATGCCGATGTAGTTCGGCGAGTTGGACAGCACCACTTTGAGCGCGATGTCCAGTTTCGGGTTTTTCTGCTTGAGGGAGGCCGCGACCGTGGTGCCGATGGCAACCATTTGGGTCTGGCCCGACATGAACGCAGAAATGGTGCTGTTGTTGTCCTCAAAACGCTTGGCCACGGCCAGTGGCGCGGTGTCGGTCAGCTCGCGGTCCTGCATCGAGCCGCGGGTAACCGACACCGATTTGCCGGCCATGTCGGCCAGGGACTTGACCGGTAATCCAGTGGCACCAAACACCGCGTCGAAGAACGGCGAGTAGGCGATGCTGTAGTCGATCACCTTCTCGCGCTCGGGGGTCTTGCCCAACGACGAGATGGTGAAATCGGCCTTGCCCGACTGGATATAGGCCACCCGGTTAGGCGCGGTGACAGGCACCAGCTCAAGTTTCACTCCCAGCTTGTCCGCCATCAGGTTGGCGACGTCGATATCCAGGCCCTGGGGCATCATGTCGGGGCCCACGTATCCGTACGGCGGGTAGTCCACCGGCACGGCCACGCGCAGCTCTTTGCTGTCAAGAATGTGCTTTAGCGCATCCCCGGCCTGTACAAACGGGCTGGAGAACACTGCGCAGAGGGCGGTCACGAGGAGGGTTGTCTTAAACGGCTGGCGCGGGTTCAGGTTCATGCGGGTGCTCCAAGGATTAAATGGCTCAGGATTCGAAAACAGCGGCGGGTTAAGGCGATCAACCGTTCACCCAAGGTCCCACCACTCACCGAGGCTCAGCAGTTGTTCTTCGGTGTGGGTGACCGAGGCTTCGGTGTTCTGGCTGGAGCTGGCCGACATCAACGCCACCAGGATTTCGCTGACCAACATGGCCGGCACGATGGTGTCGTAGAAGGACGGTGTCTGGTTTTTCACAATGATGGTTGCCGCCGCCAACCGGGCGGTGGGCGACGTGACACTGTCGGTGATGGCGATGACGCGCACGCCCTGCTGGTGCAGGTAATTGGTCAAGGTGATCAGGCGCCGCGAATAGCGCGGCAAACTGCACACCAGCGCCACATCCTTCGGGCTGGTCTGGTTGATGATCGACATCACGCCGCTTTCGCCGGCCCCTTCAACCAGACGCACGTTCTTCGCGAAATACGAGGCCACGTGGGAGAACTGAAACGCCACGCCGAACGATGAGCGCATGCCCAGGCAATAGACCTGACGGGCACCCGCCAGCAGAGCCACCGCACGGGAAATCGATTCGAGGTTGTCCTGGCTGCACATCAACTGAATCTGTTCGATGGCGTTGTTGGCCATGTCCTCAATCACCCGGTGCGCGCCCACACGTTGCTTGAGTTCCACCAGGTCGTGGGCCCGGGAACCATAGGCGCTGTTGTGCCCGCGCAATGAATCGATGAACACTTCGCGCAGCTCGTCATACCCGGCCATGCCCACTCGTTTGGCCAGACGGGTCATGGTCGAAGGCGGCACATTGGCCAGGCGCGAAAGATCGCGCATGGACATCACCGCGACCTCGTGCGGGTTATCCAGAATGAAACTGGCGGCAGCGCGCTCCTGCCGGGGGAAGGTGTCGAACTGCTGTTTCAGCTGTGCGCAAAGACGCTCACGGTCCATCGGCATAACCACGAATGACTGCGGAAGATGCAGGTGAAATTGCAACAGCTGTGCCAGAAAAAATTCGAGTGATTCAAATGAACCATTATTCGCAGCGCATGTATTGGCGCAGGTGGCACGCGCTCAGTCGCCTGCCACCCAAATTCGATTGGCCTGATTCATTCTTTGATTCGTGTGAATCGGCGCGCGGTGCAAGGCATTGCCTTTACGACCGGCAAATTCTATGGGCAACCGACTTATCGCGCGTTTCAATGGTGCAGCGCACCCCTGTGGTGCAGGGAGAAGGCATGGTGGGTTTGTCCAATCGCCATGTGCATCAGCACCATGGCGATTGGACTGGGTGATCAGTCAGGCTTAACTTCCGTGCGCCTGACTAAATGCACGTACTTGCCTCACAGCCCGCCACTGACAAGCAGCACGTCGCCCGTGATCCAGGCAGAGTCGTCCGACGCCAAAAACAATGCGACTGAAGCAATGTCTCCAGGCAACCCCATTCTGCCCAGCGGTGTGTCGTTGATGATGTGCTGGCTCATTTCGCTATTCGTCATGATCTGGCTGGTACCCTCAGTACGGGTAGGCCCTGGATTCAGGGTATTCACACGGATTTTCTGCCCGCCGAGCTCCTTGGCCAACACGCTGCCAATGGTTTCGATTGCGCTCTTGCTCGCAGCATAGACTGCTGAGCCAGGAGGCTTCATATGGGTTATGTTGGACCCAATGTTAATGACACTGCTTCCCTCACCCAAGTGTTTCGCCGCGGCCTGCGTCATCAACAAGGGCCCCAGCACATTTATATTAAAGCTCTTGTGAAAATGCTCTTGGGTGATATCCAGCAGCGGTGCGAACTCATAAATACCGGCGTTATTGACGAGAATGTCCAATCGGCCAAATTCCGCAACGGCCGCGTCAATGATCGCGATGGCATGTTCGGCATTGCTGACGTCACCCTTGACGGCAATGGCCTTGCCACCGCAAGTGAGGATCCCGGCTACCACCTTGTCAGCGTCGCTTTTGCTTGAGGCATAGTTCACCACTACCGAGGCGCCCTCTGCGGCGAACAACGCCGCAATCGCTGCACCGATGCCTTTGGACGCCCCCGTCACAACGGCAACTTTATTTTCCAATCGGCCCATCATGAATCCCCTTTAGCTGAAAGCGCCGGATAATCCGTATACCCCTTATCTGTGCCTCCTGCGTACAGCGTGGCCCGGTCCGCTTCATTGAAAGGCCCTCCCCTGTCAAATCGCACAGGCAAATCAGGATTGGCCAGGGCAAGGGTGCCGAACGCTACGAGGTCGGTACGTCCAGATTGAATCTCTTCCCCGGCCGTTTCCCGGGTATAGCCTCCGTTGGCAATGACCGTACCGGCAAAAAACCTGGCGTAGGTGGCCACGGTATCTTTCGGCCAGTCAGGAAACTCATCAAGAGGAAACAGCGGCTGCATCAATTGAAGGTACGCCAAAGGGAGCTTGTTCAGTGCCGTAATAAGGTGTTTATAAAGCGCCTCAGGATCACTGTCAGTCATGCCGTTATAGGTGTTGGAAGGCGACAGTTTGATACCCACACGCCGTTCGCCCCAAACCTCCATCAACGCCTGCAACACCTCCAGCGTAAAGCGCACTCTATTATCAATGCTGCCACCGTAGGAGTCCGTACGCTGGTTAGCAGCATCGACTAAAAATTGATTAGGCAAATAGCCGAAGGCCGCGTGTAACTCGACACCATCGAAACCCGCTATCCGCGCGTTCATCGCTGCAACTCGGTAGTCGCTTATCACCGTCTTTATCTCCTCGATGGTCAGTGCATGAGGCACCTCGAAATCCATCGGCCCATCACGGGTGAACGACTGCTGCCCTTCGATCCGGATCGCACTGGGCGCGACACCCGGCACACCTGCGCGAGCGCTTGAATGACCGGCTCGACCTGTATGCCAGAGTTGCGCATAGATAAGCCCTCCCTGGGCGTGCACCGCAGAGGTTACCTCGTACCACCCTTCGATCTGGTCCATCGTGTAAAGGCCGGGTGTATTCGGCACACCTTTGGCCCCTTCGGAAATGTTTATTGCCTCAGAGATAATCAACCCCATCGATGAGCGTTGGGTGTAATAAAGCGCGGCCAGATCACCGGGAACGCCATCGGCTCGCGCACGACTGCGGGTCATGGGGGCCATAACCACTCGATTACTCAACGCCAGAGCGCCAAGCTGATACGACTCGAGAATTTTCAAGGTGTATTCCTGTATTCATGGGGGCTTGCAGTCAGCAACGAGGTGCCTGCGACTGTGTTCTTTCACCTTAACAACGAAAACCCAACAGGAAGAGACTCGAAAACGTAGACAAAGGGTTCCAGATTTGGAACGCTGGCGCATGTTTGAAATCAACGATCTGCGCGTATTTATCCGCATTGCGGACCTGAAAAGTGTCTCGGCCGCCGCAAAATCCCTGGGAGCCCCGAAGTCTTCGGTGAGCCGCGCCATGGCGCGCCTGGAAAATATGGCGGGCGCCGCGCTTGTGGAGCGCTCGTCGCGCCATCTTCGGCTCACGGACGCGGGGCATTTGCTCTATCCACAAGCCTTGCAGATTCTTGAACGTGTCGAAGTCGCAATGAGTACGATGGTCGATCATGCCGGCGTACCCAGCGGTGTACTGCGGATCAATGCTCCCAGCGCCTTTAGCCGCTGCATCATCGCGCCCATGTTGCCGTCTTTCCTGAAGCGATATCCCTCCATTCTGGTAGAGATAGTGGCGACGGACGAGCGCATAAACATGCTTTCCGGGGAGTTCGATATCACCCTGCGCATCGGTGCCATGGCCGACTCGCTGCTCGTCGCGCGCCGGATCCGATCAACTGAGCTTTGGACCTGTGCGAGCCCCCGATACTTGAGTGAATGCGGCACGCCTCTCACCCTGAAGGATTTGCTCAGTCACAACTTGATTGGTCGTGCGGATCGATTAGTGTCCTGGTTTGCCGGAGACACCGCTTCAGACAAGTTGGCAACAGACACTCTCGGACGCGTCAAAACCCTCGACTCCGATATCGTTGAAAAAATATTGATACATGACGGTGGCATCGGGTTGCTCCCCGACTACCTGGCCAAGCCGGCAGTGGCGCGCGGAGAACTGGTGCATCTCTTTAGCGAACGCGCGCCTTTGCGTGCAGAGGTCTACGCGGTTTACGCCGATCACCACAGCCTCTCGACAAAGGTAAGGGTTTTCATCGACGCCCTGCTCCGTTCGATTGAAGATCTCGACTCGGCGGACGTCGATACCTGAAGCATCCAGGTTTGCGGTCAATGCGTGAATAAAACATGCCCTTTATGCCCGACTACCTTTTCGCGTAGGCGTGATCACCTGTGATGGTCAATACCCTGCGGAACTTGACGTCGCCGGACTTCATCTATGGGCTGTCGTCGTTTCAGCACTGAGTGTTCAGTGGTGCCCTGAAATATACATTTGCAGTTTGCTGGCCCCCGACTATATTTCTGAACGTCCAGCGCTCACAAGGAAATGCACTCGGTGCGATGAGCAGCTAGCCATAACTTCAGGGAAGACATCATGGCCACTCGCGATTTCGTTCGAGCTGTACGTAACGCTTTTCTCTCACTGGCCGTGCTCGTCACCGTGGCTACCGCTCCGGTCCAGGCCGCTGATACAGCCTCCACGCCCCAAGTGCTGAGCGCCGCGGCCATGGCTGATATCAAAGCCCTCGACCTGGAAGTCCAGCCGGGCATTCCACACCGCCTTGACCTGGCCAATCCGCTGCATTATCGCTACATCCTCGAAACCTACAAACGCGCCGGAAAAACCCCACAAAACTCGCCGCAGCTGTTCAAAACCCTGGAAAAGGGTCGTAACCTCGGCCTCGCCGAGCTGAAGAAAAGCGGCACCAAACCGCTGAAGGCGCTGGCGGTGAGCAATGAGAACAGCACCGATGGGATTGAGAATCTCAACTTCATCGCGACCTTTTCCCAAGACAACGGCGCGGCGTCTTCCAATCCCCAGACCAAGGCGCTGACTTCCAGCCAGCCGGGCTACCAGGCGACTGGGGTGTCTTCGGTGGTCGGCGGCACTTTCGCCACCAATATTGTCATGGAGCTGTACGAGGTCGATACCGGCATGGTCTACGCCAGCAAATCGCTCTCAGAGTACAATCAAGGCACCGACTTCCGGGTCCAGGTGGAAGGTCAGGTGCCCTCAACGAATGGCAACCCGACCACCAAGGCCAAGGCACTGTTCTACTACCTCCCGAAAAGCTCCGGGCCTGACGCTCCGCCGGTGATGTACATCCAGACCTACCAGGACACCGTCAATCCAACCAGCGCCTGCCTCAACCAGCCGAATTACTGCGTGCGCGACAACAAGGGCAACTGCACCGGCAGCTACGAAACCAGTTGTACCAACACCAAACCCAACACCACAGCGATCAAGCTGTGCTGGTACCGCGGCAGCCAGGGTGAGTGCGACTACTGGAACCCTACGGCGCACCCGACCAACTTCGTTTTTCCGTTGCAGGGTTCGGCGACCTACCCCAATACCGTGGTCTCTCCAGCAGTCGGTGTAACCTCGATCTATCTGCAGAACCCCAGCGGTGGCGGTTGCAAAGTTTACTTCCAGCAAGCCGGCGGCCTGGATCCGCAGTACTGGACGGTGAACGGCCAGACCATTTCCTGGAACTATCCAGCCTCAGCCTTCCCGAATACCGGTAACTGCATCGGCTACTACGACGGCACCGCAGCCAACCTGTGGGTCATCGCATACATCTCCCTCAACGGCAGTAGCACTCAAGACCCCCCGTTCGGCACCCTCAACTTTACCAGCGACCGCAGCAACATCGGCGTGCCTGGAGTGAGCATCATCCCGCCGCTGTTCATCATGCAGGGCTGCCTGGCTGAAGGTACCGAGATCACCTTGGCCGACGGCAGCAAGCGCGCGGTCGAAGCCTTCACCGGCAAGGGTGGAGAGTCGGTGAAGAGCGCTGACGGCATGAGCAGCGAAGTGCACGGCACCACCCAGGGCACCGAGCCACACCCGATGATCCGGATCAAGACCAATGCCGGGCAAAATGTTCTGGTTACCCGTACCCACCCGATGATTCTGGCCAACGGCCTACCTGCCCAGGCCCGCTCGCTGCGCATCGGTGACGAGCTGAAAACCCTTGAAGGCACTGCCATCATCACCTCCCTTACCCAGGAGCAGTACACCGGCAAGGTGCACAACCTGCTGACCCAAGCGTACCCGACCTCCGGCACCTACTACGCTGGCGGCTTACTCACCGGCGACGCCAACATGCAACAGGCACTGGCCACCGTGAACAGCCGTCCGCCACTGCGCAGTCCGGCGGAAATCCGCGCCACCCTTCCAAAGGAGTGGCTGCAGGACTTCGATAACGACCAATGACGCCCGCACGGGGAAGCATCAAGCTGTTTCCCCGCCGCCCCGTCTCTGCGGCTCTCTCCTTTTCCTGCCCGTTTTCCGGAGGCTCGCATGACCATCCATGCGCAAGCGCAATCCAGCAACAATGACCCTGTCATCGTGTCCGCCATCTATGACGGCAGCAGCGTACGAGTCACCTGGACTCCGTCGGCCGATACCTCGGTCACCGGCTACATCATCCAGCTCGCTTGGTTGGGAGCCGGCGAACCGGTGCTGGCTTACCAAAGCACGGTTCTCGACGGACGCTTACTCAATATCGGGAGCCTGCCCCTGAGCGGGCCGCTCAATACCAACGTCGCCTACCAGGTGGTGGTCCAGGCGCAATGGGGCAATACTGCCGGGCAGAACAGCGCACCGGTGATCCTGCCAACCGCGCGGCCGACCCTGAAGGAGGCGCTGTATGACGGCAACGCCCTGCGGGTGGAATGGGAAACGTCCTGGCAGGCGGCGGGCGGTTACCAGATCATCGTGCTGGCCAAGAGTATCGGTACCCTCTACACCATCCCCGTCAGTGGTGCGCAAAGCCGCTCCGCGGTGGTCGCAAATGCCGAGCTCGGCGGCGGTCTGGCTGACGGTGGCGAGTGGGTGGTAAGCGTTGCTGCGGTCGGAGAAAACAGCGCCAGCGCACGCTCTAACGAGGCAAGTTTTCCGGCCAAGTCGATGGTCCGCCCAGTGTTGGGCAGAACCAACCTGTACCGCGACGGTAACCATATCGTTGCGCGCTGGAGCGATAGCAATGCTGCCGAAATAGTCCGCTATCGACTCAGTGCCATCAACCTGGCGAGCGCTACCTGCTACGGCATCGATATCCCCTTCGGAGATGCCAGCAACGCAACCCTGCCTCTGCCCGCGGCCCTGGCCGACAGCGAAAGTTTCCAACTCTCGGTCACGGCCTTTACCTCCAGCGGCGCAGGCTTGGTCAGCCCACTGGTCGCCATCGTCTCAACCCGGCCGGTTTTAACTGGCGTGGACTATGCCGGTACCGCGCTGAACCTCACGTGGTCGTTGCCCTACAACCCTACGGTCACAGGCTTTACCCTGCAGGCCGTGTCGCTGTCCAGCGGGCAGAGTTTTTCCGCCAGCGTCAGCAACGCCACAGCCACTTCCGGCAGCATTCCCCTGAATGCGCCACTGGACAGCAGCCAACTCTGGGTTGCCCAGATCATCGCCAACAACAACGGCGGCGTCGGTGCTGAAGGTGAGCTATTACCTATCGTTACAGGCAGCGCCAGCGTCACAAGTCTAGTGGTCGTCGCCGATGGCGGCAGTGTGGATATCAGCTGGCAGGCGCCTGTATCGCTCACTGAGGCCGATTCCACCACCGTAAGCCTGCTGCTCAACGGTACTGCCGTAAGCGATCTCAACGTCGACGGCAATACGGCGCGACTGACCCTGCCGGTCAACCCCAACGGTGCGTCCCTGACCATCGTCCTGACTCCGGCCAAGGGTGTGGTACGCAACAGTTGCGCCACGGCCTTGGGCGTACCAGTCTCGATCCCTCAGATAAGCGGCTGGGACACCGATGCAGTGAGTGGCAGCGGCACCCTGAGCTGGGCAGCGCTGAGCGGTGCCCCCGGCTACCGCCTGAGCCTGCCCGGCGGTCAGCACCTCGACCAGACCGGTACCAGCATTGTCCTTACTCCTGCACAGCTGGCCAGCGGCGGCAGTCCGGCACAGGTCACCGTGCGCAGCGCCGGGGTGGTCAATGGCTGCACCTTCGTCGGCCCTGCCAGTGCGTCTTTTACCCTGGCCAGCACCCCCGTGCGGGATGTCGAGGTGGACTATGACGGCGCGACCCTCAGTGCCCGCTGGAGCGCCGTGAACGAGGGCCGGACTTACCGGATTTCAGTGCTGAAATCAGTGACCGGCACCACCAGCGTCGACCAGGTGTTTACCTCCAGCGCCGGGATGCTCGAGCAAAGCTGGGCCTACGCCCCGAGTAACCCCGAAGCCAGCCTGAGCGTGGTGGTCCAGGCCGACCAGCCGGTGCTCGGCGCCCACAATATTGGCCCATCCAGCCGCGCTTCGGACCTGTATCGCAGTGCCTTCATTCCATCGGCGCAAGCCGCATCGACCAGCTTCCCTCATCTGATCCCGGCGCGGGCCCTGAGCACCGCGCTAAGTGGCACCGCACCGACCGCAGCGCTGACCCTGTACCTGCCGCAGATCGGCAAAACCGGCAGCCTCAGCGGCCTGCCAATCAGCAACGGCCCGTTTACCCTGGCGCAGGCCTCTGGCACCACCTACCCCTACAGTCTTGCCATCGCCTCCAGTGGCACCGACTCGCCCTGGACCTTCGACAGCCAACCCTTGCGCAGCGGCCTGCTGAAAGCCTACGTGGCCTTTCTCCAGACGCTGGAAAACGCCGGTGCCGCAGCCTGGGGCATCATCGCCGTGCAGGACGCGCTGGCACGGGTAATGCCGCAAACCTTCGAGGAGTCGCTGTATTACGGCTTTGGCCTGTCATTCCCCTCCCCCGATACCGGGGCCACTCTCGGCTCGGTGGACCTGCGTCCGGGAATGATTCTGCGGATTGCTGCCAGCCCTTTCCAGACGATCTCTTCAAGCGCCTCGGATCTGAAGTGGAGCAACGGCTACATCGCCGGGCCGACGGTGGACTACCCGGTTGGCCAGTTCGTCGACAGCTCGGGCAGTATCAGCACCGGCTGGGACTCATTTATCGGCCAGTTGGTCAGCGGCGGCGCACTCTCGGTCAACCCGCCACCAGCCCATGACAGCACCCAGCAGATGGGTGGGGTTGCGGATGCCGCCGACCTGTACTTTCCGGCTTTCATCGCCCCTTTTTACCGTCTGTTCTCGCCGTCTGCCCTTGCCAGTGCCAGTGACCCGGCAATCACCACCACGACCAACAATTTCACCCTTGCCGCAGCCGCGAGCTTCACTGCACTGAACAGCGCGAGCAATGTGCCTGGCGGTACCGTGCCGGTTGCCTTCTTCCGCGGTCGCGCGGTGCCGAAGGCGTGCCTGCGTGTCAGCCTTGATGGCACGCCTCTGGTGGTGCCGGTGGGCACTACCGTGGCCAACCTGCTGGCCTTGGCCGGACGCATGCCGGTGCCGGCGGCGCTACCGGTGCACGGAGTGCGCGTGCTCCGCGGGTTGGGCGCCGCCGTGCTGGATCCGGCAGCGGCCCTGGGCACCGGCGCCTGGCCGTTGCGCCTGGACTGGAGCGGGCTGGGCAGCTATGCCCCGGGCTGGACACCGCTGGCCGTACCGCTGCTGCCGGGTGATGCCGTTATCACCACTCAGCCCTGATCCATCACCGCATCGCGGCAGGGAGTCGTCATGAGCGTACCGGTGTTCGAGCAAGTCACTGCGGGCCTGTACCGCCTTTCCACCCTCACCGAGAGTGGGCTGGAGCACTATTGGGCAGGCTATCTGGCCAGTCCCGGCAGCGACCTCGGTGCCAGCGCCAGCCTGGCGCAGACCTGGGCCGACCCGGGTGGCGCCTATCTGTTCTGCGCTGACGCCCCCGCCGATCCGGCAACGTTCGTCGCCGACCTGCGCGCACTGTGGCCGCGCCTGTCACCCAAGGGCTGGCTGCGCCTGCTGTGGATCGCCAACCCGGCGGACAGCGCCAGCCAGTGGCAGACCCAAGGCATCGACGCACTGCCCGTGGGCGAGCCGAGCGGCGGCTGGCGAGTGGTGCGCGATATGCGTTTCGCCCTCGGCCAGTACGCGGTGGCGATAAAGGGTGGCAGCGGCCTGGTCGCCGGCAACGATAGCCTGCTGTTCGACGGTCCGGGCTTGTCCTTCCATGCCCCGGGTGGCGTCTATACCTCGACCCAGTCCCAGTGCCCGTTACCCTTGAGCGGCAGGCAATTGGGTTGCATGACCTTTGGCATCCGCGCCGGCAATGGCCTCGACGCAGAGGCTGACGATATGCAGCGCCTCGGCGTGATGCTGCGGTATGGCGAAGCCGATATCGACAGCCCAGTGGGCGAAGTCAACCTGATCGACATGCCACTGTTCCGCCAACTGGACGCCACGGCCTTTGACCTGGCCTTGGCGTTCGATCCCCTGAACCCCGAACTGCCGCAACGCAGCGCCCTGGTCTTCGCCACCGGGCAAGGCAGCGTGCCCACTCTGGGATTTGCCCAGCTCAGTAATACCGGACACACCACCCTGGCCACACCACGCACCGGCAGCGGCGACTTGCCAGGGGCGCGCCTGAGCTTCGGGCGTACCCCGTTATTCGTCGCCACGGATGTCGCCAGTGCCAACCTGGTCTGGCATCTGGCTCCGGATGGTCTGTTCGACTTCGGCACACCTCAACAGGCCCGCAGCAGCGATGGCAACACGCGCCTGATTCTCGGCGTCTGCGGTACCGAGACCGTTGTGCTGCCGCAGGGCAGCGGGTCACTGCTGCTGTTCCAGGCGAACGGCGCAGCCTATCTGCCGCCGGCCACTGAGCAGGTAAATGGCGCCCCTCTGAGCGACCTCGGCACCACTGCCTGGGCCACCGTGCTGTCCGATGGTGGCAGTGGCCGCAGCTACGAAGCGCAACCGCCGCGCTCGCCTCTGTTCAACGCGGCCAGGGTGCCGGTCGCGGGTTTCCTCTCCTACCTGAACATGAATGCCGCCACCCTGCCGACCTTACAAGCGAGCCAACAAAATGCGCCGGTGGTCTGGCCCATGGGCGTCTATGGGCGGATTGCACCGGAGGCGATTGACCAAGCCGCACATCTTGAGGACGCTGCACTGGCGCCCACCCGGCGCAAGCTGATCGGCCTGCCGCCCCTGGATGCATCGCACAGCGCACCCACCGGACGCCTGCGACTCGGCGTGCAAGCCACTGCCGCAAATGCCGAAACCCCACCGCTGGGCGTTACCCCAAGCGGCCTGATCGCCGTGCTCAATGCGGCGCAATCGGCATGGGCCGGCGTGCTGTTCGCCAACATGCCGCAGTCGGATACCGGGCAGTTGATCTTGACTGAGGTCAAACCCCCATTCCAGGCTGCGCTGCAATCCAACCAGTTGTTCATGGTGGTGGCCAATGTCGACACCTTCATGGAACAAGGTAGTTCGGTGGCTTATCAACTGAGCGCCACAGACGCCGTTTCGCGCTTGCTTGCCGCCGGGGTACCGGCCGCCCAGGCCCAGGCGATCAATACTGCGCTAAAGGCACTCGGCTACCCGGAATTCGCCAATGAAACCGCATTCGATGTCGCTGTGTCGGCCAGCGCCGGCGACTACCTGGCCCAGGCCCAGGCCGCGGCTGGCCTGCTGCGCGCCGATATCGAAGGCTGGACCTTCCAGCTCTCGCCGCGCTCATGGCGCAACGACGCCCTGACTCCGACCCTGATGCTGTTCAAATACTGCGGCCGGGCCATCACTGACCTCGCGGTAGATACCGGTGCCTGGTGCTGGCCCGCCGTCGCGCAGGCTGCAGACGGCTCGCTGGCCCCGACCCGGGCCGCGCTCGACGCGGTGATCAGCAAGGCGCGCCTGGCTGTGCTCAACCCGGATATCGGCGACAGCGACCCGCTGGTGTTGTTCTATCACGAGGTGCTGAACAACCCGCGCTGGAACGGTGTGCTGTTTCTTAATGCACCGATCGACTTTCAGGACATGCCCTCGGCCCTGCGTTTCATGGCCGCCGGGGTCGATCGCTCGCGCTTCTATGCCCATCATGTGGGCTTCTCGCTGACCCCGTACACGCCGCTAAACGGCGTCATCAACCTGGGCCAGACCGCCGTGTTCGGCTTGATCGATTACAACGACCCGCAGGACCTGGTGGCCTCAACCACCATCCCCTTCGGCTACAAAACCCTTTCCATGCGCGTGCGCTTCGACAACGCGCGGGTGGTGGACTTCTCAGCCGAAGCCGAGCTGATGGTCAACCGCTTGTTTGCCTCATGGCTGGCCAAGGTCGATCGAGCTCGCGGTAACAATCTGATCCTCACCGGCAGCTATCAGCGTGTCGGTGGCCAGCCGAGCTATTCCTTCAGCCTGTTGGGCGACAATGTGTTCCAGAGCAATGGCGCGGCCCTGGTTTCCATCGATATCCGCGACTGTAGGCTGGAGACCGCCGCCGCCCCGGTGGACGGCATGCTCACGGCCAACTTCGTGCTGGCGGGGCGCCTGGCCTTCGCCGAAATTCCCGAGTTCGACCTGTTCGGCTATGGCCCCGGCGAGGCAGTCAACGGCTACCTGAGTTTTCAAGGGCTGGTAGTGGCCATGTCCTTTCCCATGCAGGACCCGGCTCAGCAACGTTTCACCTCCGGCGAAGCCGGAGTCGGCCTTAACACCGGCCCCGGCGTTTCGCTGGCACGCCCGGCCTCACTGGTGGAAAACTTTCCGCTACGCCTCGACGGCTTGGTCGCCGCCCCCGACCTGGCCCCCGCCGGCCAGCCGCCGCAAGGTGCGACCCCGGAAAGCCTCGGCTTCACTTCCATCGGCGCGCCCCTGGACCAGCAACCCCTCGCGGCGCCCTGGTTCGGCCTCAGCCTGGCCCTGGACATGGGCACCCTTGGCGCCCTCAGCGGTGCCATCGGCCTGAAGATCACCCTGCTCGCTGCCTGGGGGCCGGAGCCGGTGGCCGGCGAGCCGCCGGTCTATCTCGGGATCAAACTGGGCATGTCCAATGCCATCAATGGCAGCCTGCCGCTGCAGGGCGTGCTCAAGCTGGGCTTTCGCAACTTCCTCTTCGAAACCTGGCGCGACAGCGACAACCGTCTCAACTACCTGCTGCGCATGCGCCGCTTCGCCCTGTCGGTGCTGGCCTGGAGCTTCCCGCCAGGCAATGCCGACCTGATGCTGTTCGGCGCCCCCGGCAGCCCGAAAACCTCACTGGGCTGGTATGCGGCGTACCTCAAGGACGAGGACAAGAAGAAGCAGCAAGCGCTGGTGGCTGGCCCTGCGCCACGCCAGATAGCGCGCCGTACGCCGGACAGCAGGCGCCTCGCACGTTCCGGGCGGCGTACGCCACCGGTTATCTGAAAATCAACGGCAAGGGTCACTGCGATGAGCAAACAACGCCTTTACTGCCTGGATGTCGGCCAGGGCATGTGTACCTATTTCGAAGGGTATGGCGACGACGACAGCGTGATTGCCAACGCCCTCTTCGACCTCGGCTCGACAAAAACCCGTCGCCGCGCGGGACGCCCCACCATTCAGTTTCTCAAGCGGCAGATCATCGCGCGCAGCGGTGACGACGAGGGCTACCTGGACGCGGTCTTTCTTTCGCACAAAGATGCCGACCATATCAACCTGATCCGCGGCCTGCTGGAGGAACTGCCGAAGATGAAAATCGGCCACGTGTTCCATAGCGGTCGCTACAAGTGGTACGCCGGCAAAAAAACCAAGAACGTGCTGGGCGAACTGGGCAAACGTACCGAGAACGCCGACACCCACGTCTTTAACTTCGCCGTGGGCGCCAGCAGTTTCCCCACGGGCGACCCGAAGGACTGGCATTCGATCTGGGGCAACGAGACCGTCAATGCTTATGTGATCGCGGTCAATACACCGATGGCCGATACCAAACAGGGAGAAGACGTTGATATCGCCTACAAGGCCCGCGACGAGCCCGACGGCAACCTGGCCAATTCAACGTCGCTGGGCATTTACCTGAAGATGTTCAACGTTGGAGCGGTGATCTTCGGCGACGCGACTTTTTCCACCTTCCAGTTTGTCAATCGGCACTTCCTCGAACACAAGGTCTGGCTGTCCAGTTCGTTCATGATTCAGGCACCACACCACGGCAGCCGCTCAACCACCTTCGGCCTGAAGGTGTCCAACGCAGTCATCAGCGAGGAGGCCGCGCAAGTGGTCAAGACTTTCGCCTCGCTGACTTACGGCGCAACGGTCATCGTCAGCGCCGACACCAGCCATGACCACCCATCCCTGGACACCATCAATGCCTTCATGAAGTTCGCCGACCATCGCGGCCCCTGGTGGGTCGATGAGCCTATCCAACCCAATCACCTGGTATCAGCCTATTTCGACGTACCGCTTTCCAACACTCAGGGTGCGCTCAATAGCAATTACACCTACCAGACCAACCAGAACTACTACACCACCCTGTATTGGGGACGAGAGAGCAAGAAAGGCAACTTCAGCTTCCCGCCCGCCAAGGCGTTGACGGCCCCGACCGCCGCATTCGCCGAAGGCATGAACTGGGGCTATGAGGTGACTGCGAAATCCTCAGTGGACCAACGCAACATCCGCTTCATCGGATTTTCCAGCAACCGCCTGCCCAAGAGCAGCAGGCAGCTCGCCGAGGCCTTCGCTAGCGCTCGCCTGGCCAACGACGTCGCCAGCAGCAGCCTTGCGCAAGCAACTGCGCCACCACCTGCACCTGCCGATGGATCCGCCCGCGCACCTGCACGCATACAGCGCAACCTGCGTCGCCTGATTTCCCGTCCCTGATGGGTCCCTGTTTTTTCTGCGAGGTATCCCATGTCAGTCGCCACCGTTTACTCCGCGCTGAACGCCTCGATCCACGACGGTGTCATCGACCTCTGGCAAGCCTCGACACAATCCGCGCTAGCGCCGCTACGCGATGTGCTGGAACTGTTCGGCATCCATGATTCCTGGCTGTTATCCAGCGTCACTCTGAGCCAAGGGCTCGACCGGGTCACCCTGAGCGCCAGCGGCCATTTCGGCCAGCCCGGTGATCCACAAGGCATGCGATTCGCGGTCCACGGGCAATTGCTCTATACCCAGGCGGACGCGGGCAGCGGCCTGTTTCAATTAAGCCTGGCCTTCACCTCGACGAGATGGACCTTCTCGGATTTCTTCAATCCCTCCTGCCTGCCACAGACGCAGGGCGAACCCGCCGATCGTGGCGATTCAGTGGTCTGGAAGCCCTCTTTCCTGCAAGGACTGGTACTGGAGGCTCCCGTATTCCAGGCCGATAGCCGGACCGATGGCAGCCTGACGCTATCCGGACGCCTACCGGCCAATGACGTCTTCTCTACTGCCCTGGATATGCTCGCCCCATGGCCGCTGGCCTTGAGCGGTAGCTTGAAGATGCCAGCCAGCTGGGACGACGTACCGGTCATGGACCTGCTGGCCAGGGCGGCCGGCTCACCGGTGCTCAACGTCTGCTCGCCCGCACCCACCGGTCGTGGCCCGGCAGGCCTGGCACTGAGTAATCTTGGCCTGGAGCTGCTGGTACGCGACGACCTCGATGAAGAACTGTGGAACCGCACCAGCTTCTCGGTCATCAATCTGGTCGGCACCGTCAGTCTGGGCGCTGACAACGCGGCGCTGGTGGCCAACCTGTCCACGCCATTGCTGGTGGTGGGCGCGCAATGGCGCCTGACCGCCGAATTCGACCCGGCCCACGCCTCGATTGTTCGCGGCATGGCGCAGTTGAGCACCCTCTTCGGCCTGCCAGCCCTGCCCCTCCCGGACAATTTCCCGCTCCTGGAAACCTTCAAGTTCCGAGAGGTAGACCTCACCTTCACGTCACCGGCAGGTGGTGGACTTCCGCAGCTTCAGGCGTTGGGCGTGACCATCGGTTCTAACCAGCAATGGTCGCCTCCAGTGCCCTTCATCACCCTGCATGATGTGGGTACCCGCTGGGTGTGGGGCTGGGGTGCAATCACCACTGACGGTGGCGCTACACGCTATACCGGTACTGTCAGCGGTGCGGTGTTTGGCACCCTACGCTTCGGCGACAATGCCAACTCCGGGAAGAAAGTCGACATTGATGTCTCAGTCAGCCTGCCGCAGCTATACATTCAGGGGCAGATGCGCGCTGGCGACTACATTCCGATCGGCCAGGCATTCAGCTATTTCTTCGGCGCTCCGGGCCCTGCCGTGGGAGGCCTGCAAAGCGCCGTGGTAAGCGAGTTGGGTTTCGCCGCCGATCCACTGCTGCAGAATTATTCCGCCGAGACCCTAGTGGTATTCGGCGACCCCACCGATGACCAGCCCAGCATGGACCAGGGCTGGGAGATCAACTTGGTGGTGATCACCCTGCGTCTTGAAGAGATCGGCTTTTGGATCACCGCACAGAACGGCAAGATTGGCGGTGGCCTGAATGGCGTGTTCTCGTTTTTCCCCTCGGCAGCAGAAGACGACTACGACAGCCCTCGCCTGGTATTCAGCGCCGAATACCCGGTGCAGGACCCGGACACCCCCGAGGGTTGGCTTTTCGCCGGAGGGCTCTACCAGGGCACGAGCATTAACCTCAGCGACTTGGTTGCCCAGTTTCTTGGCCTGAGCAAGGCCTCCGCCTCGATACCCGCGCTCATCGTAGACCGCCTCGACGTCAGCTTTTCCACCGGCGACAAGTCCTACGAACTGGGCGGCACTATTTCCATGCGCTGGACCCCGACCCTGTTCGGCACCGAGCTGAAGATCTCGGCAGCTGCCAGCATCGATATCGCTCGGGACGGCAGCGCGCCCGCGGATAAACCCGCCTCGGGGCGCTTGAGCGGTGAGTTCTCGATCAACCGCATTGGCGTGGAAGTAGGCATGGACGTAGGGGTCGAGGAGCCGACTTACCTGCTCAAGGTCTACGTCGATACGATCTGGGTTCAGGCCATTACCGCCTGGCGCGGCGAGAAGGACAGCACCACCAACCCACGCCATCAAGTGATCTCGGTACAGCTGGGCGGCACCACCCTGGGCGATATGCTCGAATACCTGGTCAACCTGGCCGCGCCGACCCTGGGCTTTACCCTCGATTCGCCGTGGGACGTACTCAAGCGCATCGAGCTGTCCAGCTTCGTATTCACCCTCGACCCGACCAACAACGTGGTCGAGTTCGTCTACAAGGCCAACGTGGACCTTGGCTTCGGCAGCCTCTCGGCGATCGGAGTACGTTATACCCGGGCCGGTGCCGGCAAGGTGGAGCTGATCCTTGAAGGTTCGCTGCTGGGCAAATCCTATACCGGCGACGATGCCCTGGCCTGGGATGTGGTCAACGACCCGCCGCCCGCCGTGCCGGGCACCGGTTCTTCGCTGGTGGAGCTGCGCTACCTCGGCATTGGCCAGCGCATCCGTCTGCAGAACCCGGTGGACACCGTGGTCGGTAACCTGGCCCTGCTCAAACAATTCATGCAGCCGGTGGAAAACCCCGACAACTTGCCGAGCACTCGCAGCAGCGGGGTCGCCTACTCCGCCGACAGTCAGTGGCTGATCGGCCTGGACATCGGCCTGATGGCGAATACCGTAGACCTCGGTTTCCTGTTCAACGACCCGATCCTCTACGGCTTGTCGGTGGGCCTCAACGGCGAGAAGGCCGGCAGTCTCGCCGGGCTGCGCTTCGAGATCCTGTACAAGAAAATTTCCGATGACGTCGGCATGTTCCGCGTCGAGCTCCGCCTGCCGGACGCCTTCCGTACCTTCCAGATCGGCATCGCCTCGCTGACCCTCGGTACTGTGGTCATCGAGGTCTACACCAATGGCAATTTCAAGGTAGACCTGGGCTTTCCCTACAACCAGGATTTCAGCCGTTCGTTCTCTGTCCAGGCCTATGTCTTCATTGGTCGCGGCGGGGTCTATTTCGGCCTGCTCGATGGCGTAACTTCGAGCCAGGTACCCCGCATCAGCAACGGTACCTTCTCGCCGGTACTGGAACTGGGCATCGGCCTCGCGGTGGGGGTCGGCAAGGAAATTCGCGCCGGGATCCTCGGTGGTGGTGCTTATGTCGAGGTGCAGGTGATCTTCCAGGGCGTGCTCGGCTGGTTCAACCCCTCCAGCGCCGGGCTGGCGTCGGCTCAGTATTTCCGTGCCCAGGGCATTGCCGCACTGCACGGCAAGGTCTACGGCTACGTGGACTTCAAGGTGATCAAGGTTTCGATCAGCCTGGAGGCCTATGCCCAGGTCAGCGCGCTGTTCGAGTGCTACCGGCCGACCGAACTCACGCTCAAGGTCTCGGTGCGCGCCGAGGCCAAGGTGAAGATCCTGTTCATCAAGATTTCTTTCAGTTTCCACGTTTCGCTGGAGCTGTCCTTCACCCTCGGATCAGTTCAGCAGACCCCCTGGATTGTCGCGCCAGGCGGCGATCCCAAAGGTTTCCAGAGCAACCACCTGTTGGGCACGCCAGGGCGGGCGGGCAGCCTATGCAGCGGCTACGGACCCCGGGCACGGCGCAATTACGCGCAGCGGGTGCAGGTGCTCAGCGCCCAGCATCTGCACCAAGTGCTGCTGCGCAAGCGCGCAAACAATGCCCTGCCGCTGGTCGAGGCCAGCGATTGGGATTGGAACCCAAGCCGCAGCCAATGGCCCGACCACCAGCCGCGCAGCGCCCTGCTCTATCTGCTGCCGAGCATTTCCATCGGCGAACTGCCGGTGTCCTGGAGCGGCCCGGCCCAGACCGATGCAACGCCCAACTACCGCGTCGCGTTCATACTCTGCGCCAACTCCGGGGTCGATCCAAAGGCCCCTACCGCGCGTGCCGAGGCCCGGCGCTCAGCGTTACACCACGCCCTCGCCGCCAGCGCCGAGGACACGTCGAGCCTGACGCCGGACCTGTGGGTGCGCACCGTTCTGCTCTATGCGCTGTACGCCATTCCCGATGGCCCGCGGACCGAAGCCGATCCGCTCACCGCCGGCCAACTGGCCCTGCTCGCCGGTGCTCTTGAGGATCCGCAAAGCGCTGATGCGGCCTTTGCCTGGAGCAAACTGGATACCTTGTTCGCGACTAACCTGCACCTGCTGCTCGGGGCCGATCCGGGGGCCGTTACCGAAGTCGGCGGCATGGTCGCGCCGCTGCCACCGGGCCTGATACGCAGCGGCACGCCGGGCGGAACACTGAACTTCGACGAGGTCAATCGGGTCGGGCCCTGGTACGAATGGCAACTGGCCCAATACATGGGCCAGTACTTGCCGGTGGGCGGGGCCAGCGGACCGCGTCCGCAACTGGATGATCCGGCGACTTACGAGTCCTTCCCGACCTTTATCTTCCGCGACTATTGCCTGATGCTGGCCAAGGCCGCCGTGCAGGAAGCTGGAGATCTATTGGCCAACACCACGGTCAGCGTAGCCGACGGCGGCGACGGCCAGGGCCAGTCCCTGGCGCAACTGGCGGCGAGCTTTGCCAGCGCCACCATCGACTACCCGGTACGCGCGGGGGATACCATTGAAAGCGTGGCTCAGGCACTGGGCGCCAGCAGTGCCGAACTGCTGTTCCTCAATCCCGGGCTGGAGCGTCAGCTAGCCAGCGCACCGGTGAACAGCCGCCTGCCGGTAAATCTTGGCATTGCGCCAGAAGTGCTGGCCGGGGACAACGCCAATCAAGCCTTTGCGCTGGACAGCGTCGAGCTGGGCACCCTGCTTCACCAGGCCGCCAGCAGCGAAACCCTGGACGCCATCGCGAGCCTGTTCAACCTGGCCAGCAGCAGCCAGCTGTTCCAAGCCGACGGCAGCGGCCTCGGCGAGTCCGCCGAGCTGCTCGACCCGGCAGTGCCCTTCGACCTGCCGTTGCGGACCTGGAGCAATGGCCCTGCCGATAAGTTGCTGGCCGCCGCCACGGCCTATGTGCGTTATCGCCTGCCACCGCTCCTCCCGGCAGACTGGTACGCCCAGGCCGTCTTCAACGGCAATGCCGACCTGATCGCGAGACTGACACGCGACGACCTCACGGTGAACAGCCAGGAGTTGCCACCAGGTCAGACCCTGCGGGTGCCTCTGGGCTTCAATGCGCTGGAGCCGGTCAGCGACTACATCACCCAGCCCGGCGACACCCTGGATCGTATCGCCGCGACCCTGGCCCTGGTCCAGGTCTACCCCACCCAGTCTCCGCCGCAAGCACCGGACTGGCAGGCCTTTCTCGGCGACGTGACCCAAACCGGCAACAACACATTTGGGCTGCCGCTCACCCATGACCTGCACGCCGCGCCCGGGGAAAGCATCACAGCTCTGGCCCGGCGCTTGCTGCTGGATGTCAGCTGGACCTCCGGCCACGACCCGGCGCTGGGCACCTGGCAGTACGCCTGGGCAAACATTCTCGCCTGGGCCGGCCCCGCGACCTTCCTCGCGCCGCTGGCAGTGGTACCGGTGCCGAATGCCGTTGCCAAGGCCGGCAAAGGCGAGACCCTGAGTTTCACCTTGCTGGCCAACACCTTCGGTCTGAGCATTACCGATGCCGCGGTGCGTCTGGAAAATCTCGCCGGCCTTTACGCCATTGGCACCTTACTGCACGTGACCCAGTTGCCGGTGATCACCATCGAACGGCTGCTCGACCAACTGCTCGGCGGCGAAGCCCTGCCGCGTATCGTCAACCAGGGCTCACGCTCGCTGATGGCCGGCCTGCGTGCGCCGAAGCCCGTGGCCGACGCCCAGGGGCATGCGGTCGCCGACACGCAACAACCCACACCGCTCTACGACCTCACCGGCCAGCAATTCGACCTGGCAGTGGACACCGCACCGGACAAGGCCGACGACCCCGCCCTGGACATGACCCTGAGCGCCCAGAGCAAATGGATCAGCCTGGTGGACAGCACCGTCGCCAGCGCCAACGCCTTGCCGAACAGCAGCTTCCTCGTCCGCAGCGAACTGCCCGTCGGCACGGCGGTGCCCACCGAGGTGGTGCAGAGCCTGAATTACCGCTACAGCAACGCGCAGATCATCGCGATGGGCCCAGCTACCTGCCTGACCCTGCCGGTGGTCAAGGCGCCAGCGCCCATGGTCCTCGCAGGGCGTTCGCCGACAGCTTACGGCCTGACCCAACGTATCGAGCTGCAAACTCCAGTGATACTGCCGATTCCCGGCATGGACGCACCACCCGTGGGTGCCCAACCCACCCTCTGGCCCCTGCCGGCGGATCTGCGGGCCAAGGCCCTGTCCGGTTCCAGCGTCGCCTACGACCTGCTGACCACCGCTGAAGGCGCCAGCGCCGGACGCGACTCGGTCGCCGTCGAGAGCGCCACTTGGGCCTGCCGCATTCCGGTGGCAATCAAGCAGATCAATGACGCCCTGACCCTGTTCGCCCTGCAAGGCGTGGACGAGGCCGAGCGCCCGACCTTGCTGGCTTTACGCGCCTGGCTGGCGGCCGGCGAAGGCAGCGGCACAGTGGTCAAGGTGTTGGCCCTGCCTGCGCCGAATGCTGGCAACGCCGCAGGGGTCAGCGTGCTCGACGGCACGCCTGAACAGACCTGGCTGATCCAGGCCAACCTGTCCACGGAAAGCGTGCCACGCGCCCCTGACGTTTCCCTTGGCCGGGTCAACAGCCTGGCCCGTGACGGCGAGCCGGCCCCGGCCGCGTCGCTCAATGAGCTGGAGCGCTTTGTCACCTTGCTTTGGGAAGGCAGCGTAGTCGGTGGCACCGGCTACACCCTGGGCCTGGAAAAAGGCCTGCCGGCCAGTGCTCTGGACGCCAATGGCGTCGCCAGCATTGACCTGCTGGTGATCGCCGGGACCCAGCAGGGCAAGGCGCCGCAGGGGCGCGAACTGCTGCCGTTCAATACTTGCGCGCTGGTAGCGCCGGGGCTGGATGCAACCATCGGCACCCTCTATGCCGAGGACCATAACGAAGAGGACACGATCCTGCAGGCTTTGGTACCGGCGGGCAGCGTCGGCTTCAACCTGACCCTCGACGCACCGCCGGACGAGGCCAAGAGCACCCCTCAATTGCAGGCTCGCAGACTCTTCAGCCTGCTCGGCACGCAGATTCCGGCCGTCCAGGGTTCGCCGTTCGCCATGGCGGCCTCGGGTATGCCCGCGCCGCCCACCCCGGTGGAAAAGGACGCTCCCTCTGCGTGGAAACGCGAGCGCCTGATCCGTCGCGGCCTACTGCGCGACAAGCGTCTGGCCGAGGAGGCCGACCCTTGCTGGCTGTACGAGCAGATCCTGCCGCTGTACCGCTTCGCTACGCCGTCGCCACTGCCACGTGTGGCTGGCCTGCCGAGTCCGGACGACGACCCGTACCGCGGCTTTGGCTGGAGCACGAGCCTGCCCTCGGCTCAGGTCGTGTTGAACTTCCAGGACATCTTTGGCAACCAGACCGGCGCCAACCCCGCCGGCCAGGGCCAGGTAAGCCTGCCCAGCGGCTATACCGATCCATTGCTCGGGGTGGGCGCCTGGCCGGCACTGGTCAGCGCCTGGACGGTCAGTATCAGCGAGACCAAGGTGACCTTGAACATCAGCCTGGAGGCGCGCCCGACCACGGTGATGCCGTCGCCAAGCCAGCCTGGCGATGCCGCCGCGCAAACCGCCGCTCGCCAGGCCGAAGCCTACGCCAAGGCCTACTACCAGCTCGGCCAGCCGTTAAGTGCGGCCGTGGAGACCAGCCTCGACACCAGCGCCGCGCACGCTATCGACCAGCAACCGCTCTGGCGCTTCGCCGCCGCGTCCCAAGCCTTCAGCGCCAGTGCATCACGCTTGGGTGCCGCACGTGCCCCGGCGAATGCCACCCTCGCTTCACTGGTCCAAAACTACAGCCTGCGCTACGCGGAAATGGCCCTGGCCAACGCGCAAGTGCCCATGCACGCACTGTTCGGTGACGGCGCCCTGCTGAAAGTGCCGGCCTACGCCCTGTTCGCCGAAAACGACACGGCGCAGAGCATCGCCGGTATCACCCGCCCCAGCGGCTGGCCGAGCATCACTGCCGAGGCTCTGCTGGCCGCGCCCGAGAACGGTGAGGTGCCGCTGCGCCGCGGCGCGATACTCAACGTTTTGCCTGCACTGACCCGCAACACCGCCGACGGCAGCGCCAACCTGGCAACCCTGGCCAATCTCCTTGGGACCCTGCCCGGGTTGCTGGCCGGAGATAACGCCAGCCTGACCATCCTCACTCCGGGCATTACCTTCTCGGTTGCGGTGTCCGAGGCAGAGCTGGTTTCGGTGAAGGTGACCGACGCCGATGCACAGGCGCCGATCCGCTCGCTGGAGCAAGTCTGCACCGCCTTCGCCGCCTTGGGGGTGAATATCAACGTCAGCGATCTGGGCCAAAGCCATCAGGCCCTGCCGGCGATTTTCCAGGCCAACCAGTTGATTTCCAGCACGGCCTGGGTCGCGGGCAACGACGACAGCCTGGGGCACAACGGCAGCGGTCTGGGCCAGGCAGCCCTCGCGGCGCAAAATACCTCCTCGGTCAATCTGTTCGAAATGGGCGCGCTACTTTATCTGGGTGACTTCAACGACGGCGCAGGGATCAGCGCCGATGGCGCGCAAACCCTGCATCAATTCGCTGATGCCCACGCTTGCCCGGCTGAACTGCTGCTCGGCGCCAACCCGGATCTCGCGGTTCCGGGCGACGGCGCTTTCGCCTTGCCGGGCCGGGTGAGCTGGCCGGCTGACGATGCCCACCTGCGAGTGCCCTACTCGATCCAGGGTGGCGACAGCCTCGACACCATCGCCCCGCGTTTCGCCCAGCGCTCTCTTGAGCTGGCCACAGACAACCTGGAGATGCCCGCCGTGATGGCCGGTGGCGTGACCCTGAACATCAGCGTCGGCGGCCAGTCCTACCGCCTGATCACTGCCGCCAGCGGGCAAAGCCTGGCCGCCACACTGAGTCAACTGCAGCAACAGGCGCCTGCGGCGACCCTGACGGATCTGTTGGCGAGCATCGGCGACGAGACTGAGGTGCTGACCCCGGGCGCCCTGCTGATCTGCGCCCCTGCGCAATTTGCCAGCGCCACTGCGCCATCGGCCCTTGCTGATTTGCTGGGGGTCAGCGCCGGCGCCTTTGCCTTGGCCAACGTCGGTACGCCGAACCTGATCGCCAGCGGTATCCGCCTGGATGCCCCGCAAGGCCAGGCCAGCGTGGTCACCCAGGCCAACGACTGTCTGAACAGCCTGATCGTACGTTTCGCCGACGCCGGGGTGCAGGTCAACGCCCAGGAAATCGTCGAAACCCCGGCGAACGCTGACAAACTGCTGTTCGCCGCGGCTGCACCCGCCCTGGTGCCGCCAGCCGTGATACGCATCAACTTGCCGATCGATGCCAGCGGGCCATATCCGGGGCCTGCCTTCGCGCTGAATGTAAGCCTGACCTTGAGCCGCCCGACGGCGCTGATCAACCCGGACTTCGCTGCTGACAACGACGGTGGCGTATCGCACAGCAGCAGCCCGATCCCGGCACCGCAAGTGCCGGCGGCCGAGGACCAGGGCGGCGGTCTCGCCTTGAACGCCTTCATCGCTGCCATGCGCACGGCACTGCCCAATCTGCGTATCGCCACTGGACGAGCCCTGGAAGACAGCCGCGATCTGTGGGCGGTGAACTTCGGCGATGCGGGGATCCGCTCCCTGGCTATCGCCGGAACCACCACGGTACCCGGCGCTCCGGGACCGCAGCCGCGCTTCTTTGCCCTGACCCCGCTGTACAAGAGCCTGGTCAGCCGCCAGGGCGTCAACCTCAACGCTTTGCTGCCCGATGGCACGCTGTCGCACACCAGCAGCCAGTATGATTTCCAGGGCGTCGACGTGGAACCCTGGGCCGGGCGGTTTCTCTCGGACATGGACCGCATTCTTGGCGCCAACAACGTCGCCGCGCTGTACCGTACCCCGGCTACCCGCCAGACCCTGAACGATCTGGTGGCGGTCAAGCGCCAACTGGCCGGGGCCATTGCGCAGGGGCTCAAACCGATTCTGCAAATCAGTGACCCGGACGCAGTCGCCGGCCAGGCGGCAGCGGCCACCACCCTGCAACAGCAATTGGGCATCAGCCTGTCCCGGGCCTGGAGTGCCTCGACCCTGGTGCAACTTAACCGCGAGGTTGCTTCGGCCTGGCAGGACCCGGACAGCGCATTGTTGCCGGCGGACATGTATGGCGGCATTGACGTCACCAGCGGAGGCGAAGAGCGCTCCTGGAGCATGAGCGCGGGCAAGTGCTGGCTCACTGACTTTTCGCCGTTCATCACCCTGCTGCTGACCGAGTCCGACCCCTCCAGCCACCGTGCGGTCACTGCCAACATGGCCTTCGGCATCACCGACCTGGAGCGTAATATCACCACTGCCGGCCTGCCAGACGGCTACGCTGCGTCGCAGTGGCTGACCTTTATCCCGCCACTGGGCGGCAGCAATCTTCCGGCGGCAATGAGCGTGGACTTGGGCGAAGTTTCGGTGCCGATTCCGCTGCGCGAATTCCCGGCGCTGCCAGTGATCGTCGAGCAACGCGCCAGTACCACCGCGCTGAATGCCGAACTGCGTCAGACCCTGCGCAGCCGCCGCGCCGTCAGTACCCGGCGCGCCGACAACGAGGTGAGTCTGGCCAGCCTGGCGTTATGGGAGCATCGCTTCACCTACTCCCACGAGCATGCCGAGCAGGACGATGTCAGTCTGACCCTGAGCTACAACCTGCGGCCCGACCCGATGTTGCGACTGGCGGCCGACGATGTGGATCTGTTCGTCCAGTTGGCGCGCTACATCACTGTGGCCGATGGGCTCTGGGACATCCTCGGTGACCTGCCGGAGAGCGGCGCCCTGACGCCCGTGCAGAGCAATGCAGCTGATACGCTACGCGATCTGACCCGTGCGGTTGCCGGCAGCTGGAACACGCGCCAGGCCGACAATAGCGCGGATGCACGCCTGTTGGCCCCGGCCACCGATCAATTCAGCTTCCAGGCACGGGTCACCGATCGCGATGGGCTGCAAGCCAGCCGCGAAGTGGCCAGTCTCAGCCTCACTGCGCTGAACGCCGACGTCGGTCCCGACGGGCAATGGCCCCAAGTATGGGCACTGACTGCAGCGGGGTGGACGGTGCAACTGGAACGGACAGGCGTCTCGGCCAGCGAGTCGCGTTATGAGGTGCCGCCGGATGTGCACGTCCCGGCGTCGTGGCCGACTTTCAGCCTGGTCCTGGCAGGGCTTAACGTCGCGCGCTGGCAGAACGGTACAGGCTCTATTCTGGTCCAGCGCAATCAGAAACTGCTCGGTGCAGACGGCCCCCCCACTCATCCGGCGTTCGTGTTCCAGACGGACCGGGTCGAAGCCGCCAGTGTGGCCACCCCACTCAATGCATGGGACCAGCGGGTGCCGCTGGCGACCGCGTCTACCACAATCAGCGCGGCCCTGCAGGTAGCCTTCGACAGCCTGTTCGGCGACGCCGCGAAAAATGGCGGGCTGAGTATCACCGCCGGGGTGGCCTATGCCTACGAACTGGCCACCGACCCGCAGGACCCAAACCATGGGCTCGTGGGGGAAACGCCAGTGTACCTGTACCCCAACCAGACGCTCGACAGCAGCACGGCGGGCAACTTGCAAACGGCAGTGGACACCTGGCGCAAGCAGGCCCACCCGCAGCCGGAGGGGGGGGAATGGGTATTTTCGATAACTCTGTATTCTTCGTTGGAGGAAGACCAGCGTCCGTTACTGGTGATATGGAATATGTATTTACCGATGGTGCTGGAACAGAGTTAAACCGGTTCAGGTGCGATGCAGCGCTTAGACACGGGATCAATCGAGAGTAGCTTCCGTCGCCCACGGCGCTATTGGAAGTGATGTGTCTGCCGGTTGCTTGGCATAGGTGCAGGCCTCGGCTCGCCTGATTGGCGGCGATATGACCGCCCTCCTCCTTGACCCCACGGCCGGTTCAAGTCAGTGCGAAGACACATAAATCGAAGGCTGCACGGGTGCCGGCAGCGAATACGTTGCTTTCATCCATTCGATCTCGGCATGCGGTGTGCGGCCGAAGAAGCGCTTGAATTCCCGACTGAACTGCGACGCGCTTTCATAGCCCACGTTATAAGCCGCCGATGAGGCCGACAGGTCATCGCGCAGCATCAACAATCGTGCCTGATGCAGCCGGGTCGATTTCAGGTACTGCATCGGCGAGGAGTCGGTGACGGTTCGAAAGTGCAGATGAAAGTTGGGCACGCTCATACTCGCCTCTTGAGCGAGACACTCGACGTCCAGCCGCTCCTGGTAACAGCTGTGGATCTTGCGAATGGCGCGAGTCACCTTTCCGAAATGGCCTTGCCTGCTCAGCGCGGCACGCATGGACCCGCCTTGTTCACCTGCGATGATGCGGTAGTAAATTTCGCGCACCAGCGACGGGCCGAGGATCTGCGCCTCGACAGGATGGCTCATCGCTTCGAGGAAGCGCAGTGTCGACTCGCGCAACATCTCATCCATCGGCGAGGAATACATGCCTTTGGGGCGCTCGCTGGTTGGGCCAAACTTTTCGTCAATTTCCAGGATCAGTTCGCCAGCGAGTTTGAAATCCAGACGCATGTAGACCGCCAGCATCGGCTCCTCTGCGCTGGCGTCGGTTTCCATGGTGAAAGGCACCGGTACGGACACCACCAGGTAGTGCTGGGCGTCGTACCTGTAGACCTCGTCACCCAGATAGCCGAGCTTGCGCCCCTGGCACAGGATCACGATGCCCGGCTCGTAGAGCACGGGTGTTCGGTTCAGCGGACGATTGGAGCGCAGGAAGCGTATGTCCTCCAGTGCACTCAGGTTGTAGCCTTCCAGCGGTGCCAACTGTTCCATCAGTTGAACCATGCGCCGGGTTCGCGTTGCAGAATGATTCATATGCCCTCTCACGGTGTTACGACGCTTTACCATCCGTAGAACGTGTCAGTGTTTCCCATTGGTCGATGTCGCGCACGGATTGCGCCAGCTTTTCGCGCACAAAACCTAACGCATCACTGCCGAGCAACAGATGGGCCGGTGGGTTGTCACTGGCAATCAACTGCAACATGGCTTGCGCTGCCTTTTGCGGGTCCCCCAATTGCTGGCCGCTCTTCTTTTCGCGTGCCTTGCGTACCGGATCAAAGCTTTCATCGTAGTCGGCAATGCTGCGCGGCGTACGCTGCATGGACCGGCCCGCCCAATCAGTACGAAATGAGCCAGGCGCCACGGCCGTGACAAAAATATTGAATGGCCTGAGCTCCTTGCTCAGCGTGTCGGAGATGCCTTCGAGCGCGAATTTGCTGCCACAGTAATAGGCGATGCCCGGCATCGTGATGGTGCCTCCCATGGACGTAATATTGATGATGTGCCCGCTGCGGCGCTGACGGAAGTACGGCACGAAGGCCTTGGTCACGGCAACGGCGCCGAATAAGTTGACGTCGAACTGACGACGCATTTCTTCCAGCGGCGACTCCTCGAATATGCCCTCATGGCCATAACCTGCGTTGTTCACCAGAACATCCACCGGGCCGTAAAGGGTCTCCACCTCTGCGACGACGCTGTCGATCCGCTCAAAGTCGGTGACATCAAGGATCACGCCATGGGCACGCTCCGCTGATAACGCTTCGAACGCTTGCAGGGCCGCGTCGTTGCGAACGGTACCGATGACACGGTGGCCGGCTGCCAATGCCTCGGTCGCAAGGGCTTTGCCGAAGCCGCTGCTGATGCCGGTAATAAACAGGGTTTTGTGGTTGCTCATGGAAAATCCTCTCGGTGGGTGCGTACGGAATTGTAGGCAAGCAACCACTCCCGACCTATGCCGGATCATCTATGAGGCTTGCCTATTTCTATTCGCTGCGCGGATGAGGACTATCGGGTATCGGGAGAATCAAAGGTTTACTTTTCAAAGGCGATTTATTATAACTTTCGCTTCGGCGCATCCCAATTGGTGCGCCCTTTGATGTCAACAGGAGGATGCTATGTCACCGTTAAACGTGATGAATTTCTAAACGATCAACCCGCCACCCCCACACTCGACACTATCGAAGCACGTTGGTCCCTGCAGTGGCAGCGCGAAGGCACGTACGCCTTTGACCGCACCGCCGAACGCGACACCGTGTTCTCTATCGATACCCCTCCGCCGACGGCCTCAGGTTCGTTGCATGTTGGCCATGTCTTCAGCTACACCCACACCGATATCATCGCCCGATTCCAGCGCATGCGAGGAAAGGCCGTGTTCTATCCCATCGGATGGGACGATAACGGCTTGCCTACCGAACGCCGGGTCGAGAACTTCTATGGCGTACGGTGCGACGCGCTGACGGCTTACCAGCCTGATTTCAAACCCTCTGAGCCAATTCCATCAAAGCGAGCTGACTTTACCGTCATCAGCAGACGCAACTTCATCGAGTTGTGCCATGAACTGACGGCCATTGACGAGCAAGCTTTCCGTGCGATGTTCGTACAACTGGGCCTGTCGGTTGACTGGAGCCTCACCTACGCAACGATTGATGAACGCTCCCAACGCGCCAGCCAGCGCGCGTTGCTGCGTAATTACCAGCGTGGCGAACTCTATAGCCAGGAGGCGCCCTGCCTGTGGGATGTCACGTTCCAGACAGCTGTGGCTCAGGCCGAGCTTGAAGAGCGCGAGATCGCCGGCGCGTATCACACGCTGCGCTTTGACTCGCCCGACGGTGCGGCACTGATGGTTGCCACAACCCGTCCTGAGCTGCTGATGGCGTGCGTGGCGCTGGTGGCTCACCCGGACGACGCGCGCTATCAGTCATTGTTTGGGCAAACCGTGCGCTCGCCGATTTTTGACGCGCACGTACCTGTGTTGGCCCACCCATTGGGGGACCCCGACAAAGGCACCGGCTTGGCGATGGTGTGCACCTTTGGCGATTTGACCGATGTCATTTGGTGGCGAGAGTTGCAGTTGCCAACGCGGTCAGTACTGGGAAAAGACGGACGCCTGTTGCCTGAGACGCCCTCCTGGTTAACCACGCCGAGCAGCCAAGAAGCCTATGCGGCCCTGGGCGGCCGGAACTTGTCCCAGGCGCGGACGCAACTTGTGTCGATGCTGCGCGAGTGCGGTGCGATGCAAGGTGAGCCACGGCCGATTCAACACGCGGTAAAGTTTTTCGAGAAAGGTGACCGGCCTTTGGAAATTCTCGCCACGCGCCAATGGTACTTGCGCAATGGCGGACGCGAGCCGGATCTGCGGGCGTCGTTGCTTGCCGCTGGCCAGACGCTGGACTGGCATCCGCCACACATGCTGCGGCGTTACGAACATTGGGTCGGCGGTTTGAATGGTGATTGGCTCATCAGCCGTCAGCGCACGTTCGGTGTGCCCATACCGTTTTGGTATCGCCTGGACGCAGAGGGCGAAACGGACTACAGCGCGCCGATTATTGCCTGCGAAGACAGCCTGCCAGTGGACCCGAGCCTGGATACTCCGCTAGGGTATCGTCCCGAGCAACGTGGTCAACCGAATGGTTTTGTCGGTGAACAAGACATCATGGACACCTGGGCCACCAGCTCCCTGACGCCTCAGATTGCCGGCGGTTGGGGCGACAACGATGCGTTGTTCGCCAACATCTACCCCATGGATCTCAGGCCCCAGGGGCACGACATCATCCGTACCTGGCTGTTCTCGACAATGGTACGCAGCCAGTTTGAGCACGGCTGTGCGCCATGGCGCACGGTCGCGCTGTCCGGATGGATCCTTGACCCTGACCGTAAGAAAATGTCCAAGTCCAAAGGCAACGTGGTAACCCCCCAAGCCTTGCTCGATCAGTATGGAAGTGACGGCGTGCGCTACTGGGCAGCCTCGGCGCGGCTTGGCAGTGACACCGCCTTTGAAGAACAACAGATGAAAATCGGCCGCCGCCTGGCCGTCAAGCTGTTCAATCTATCAAGGTTGGTTCAAGCCTTTGCCAGGGATGACATCGAGGACATCAACCAGCCGCTGGATCAGGCCATGCTTAAACGCTTGGGCGCAGTGGTTCGGGACGCTACCTCTGCGCTGGAACAGTACGACTACAGCGTGGCATTGGCGCGTATTGAAGGGTTCTTCTGGTGGTTTTGCGATGACTACGTTGAATTGGTCAAGCGCCGCGCCTATCGACCAGAAGGCCATTCGGCGCGTAATGCGTTGGCCCATGCGCTGAACGTGCAGCAGCGACTGTTTGCGCCGTTTATGCCCTTTGTATGTGAAGAAGTCTGGCAGCCCTGGCAGTGCGGGTCCGTGCACACCGCATCCTGGCCGAACGAAGAGGCGTCGCCTGATGCGTCCGTCGAACGCTTATTGATGAGCGTCAGCACCCTGCTGTCTGCGATTCGCAAAGCGAAATCTGACGCACGCCAATCCATGAAGGCGCCCGTAGCACGGGTTGAGTGGATTGACACCGCCGCGCAGCTCGAAATGATGAAAGGCGTTCGCCACGACCTGATCGAAGCCGGTCAGGTCGAGGCGTTGGTCTTCATGGAGGGCACAGAGCCGAAGGTCGAAGTATGGCTGACGTGATGTAGCGCTGAGGGTGAGTCAACTTGCGGGGCGATCAGGGAGATCGCTTCGCGGGGTGGCACGGTACTCAGCGCTTGCGCCAGCGAGCACTCGCGCAACACCCACTTCCCACGCGCCCGTCCCGGCGTGTAACAGGCCAAAACCGTCTAATAAATTTTTAACGTTTGTTCGCCATAGTGCGCCCTGAAACTTCTCTTCAGGAATCACTGTATGGGCGCGCAGAACGTTTCTCCTGCTTTTTTCACAACCTCGATCAATGCAGGGAGCAAACGATGAGCAATACAAAGTTGCTTTATAAACGGGAAAGCGACCTGTTACGTGCACTGTCCAATTTCTGGGACCGTTTAATCGCTCGCAGGGCTCTTTTCCTGGCTGACGAGCCCACCACAGTGCTGGACTCGCCTTGCGGTGACGGTCGATTCTGGCCATTACTGGCAGAAAAACGCGACCGAAAGATAATTGCCACCGATAAGTCAGCCACGATGTTGGTTTCGGCCTGGAATGCCAACCCTTCCAGGGTGGTCGAACGAGTGCGTCTGCACGCCCCATCGTTCGCCATGGGCCTTGCGGATGAATCGGTGGACTGTATTTTCTCGATGCGTCCGTTTCAGGGCCTTGTTGACGCTTCTGCTCGCCTGGATTTACTGCGAGAGTTTCATCGAATCACCCGTGATTGTTTGATTATCTCAGTTGACGTTAAGGGCGACCCTTCTTCAGGGGCAAACGGCGACCCCGGGCATGCGAGGATAGAGTCGGAGTTTCGACTGGCGGGGTTCACCCTGCAACACTATATCGTCAGGCTGCCGCCGTTCGATTTGTGCAGAACCTATATTTTAAGAAAGTACCAAACAGTCTCGTTTTAATCGCGTGAACAACAAGCGGGGCAATCCTGCCAGCCGAACAGCGTTGGCACGGCAGGCCTTGCGCGATTATGTGGAGGACGTAAAGGCCAGTGGCTTTGTGGCTCGTTCACTGCAACACCACGGGATAGAAGGTGCGCAGGTAGCACCTGGGGCATAGGTCTGGCAACCCGCTTTCGGGGTAAGTCGGCGAGCAGAACCCACCGCCTTGCTTCAATACGCTGCCTGAAATCGCGCGATGCATCTCGCCCATGGACAGGATACGAGCGGTGACGCCAATGCCGATTGATAGCGCGCTTAATAACCAAACAACCCCCCTAAAAATTTCTTAAATATTGTCCGCCATAGTTTGCTCTGTGATTTCCCTACAGGAATAACTGCGTTGGCGTACAGGTTATGCATTGGCGGCGTTGCTTCAGGAGTGTCAACCCGACAACAGGTCCCACAGGCACGAACCGCGCGCCCAGCCAGGCCCAGGGGCTTCAGGTTTACGCAACGATGCCCTCACCGCGCAATTAATGACCCATCGGGTTTTGGAGGCGACGCCTGCTTTGCCCATTTATCGTTTTTAACCCCTCATCTATTGGATCACTCAGGAATACAGATGAAACTTCTCTACGCCCTCATGGCCGTCAGCCTCGCTGGATGTGCCCGTCCACCGGCGCAGATTGTCCAACCGGCGCCAGCCAGCTTCGCCGACTACCGCCAACAAACCCTCACACACATTGAGCGCGACCGAAACTTCCTGAACAGCGACCACACCCTGGAGCTGAACTGGAATGTTCCCCGTGAGTGGATTCCCGAGCAGCCGAATGCGCGCGGTGTTTTGCTGGTGCATGGCCTTGGCGATTCGCCCGGCTCATTTCTTGACGTTGCCAAACAATTGGCCAGTGAAGGCTACCGCGTACGTACCGTGTTACTGCCGGGCCACGGCACCAAGCCCGCTGACATGCTTGAGGCAAGCCTCGATGATTGGCGCCGCACGGTGGAACAACAGGTGGCGCTGCTGAGCAAAGAAGTCGATTTCGTTTATCTGGGCGGTTTTTCGACAGGTGCAAACCTGGTAGTGGATTACGCGATGGACGATCAGTCGATCGCGGGTTTGTTGCTGTTTTCGCCCGCCTTCAAGTCGAATCTCTTTATCGACTGGATGACGCCGTGGCTGGCTACCGTCAAGCCCTGGCTGCGGCAACCGACAGGCACGACGCCCCAACAGACACCCATGCGCTACCAGAATGTGCCGACCTATGGGTTCGCCCAGTACTACCTCAGCAGTACGGCGGTACGCAGCAAGTTGGCCTCACGTGAATTCCTTCGTCCTGTGCTGGTAGTCAGCGCCGCCCATGATTCGGTGGTGGACGTGGCGTTTGTACGGGATACCTTTAACCGTCGCTTTCCCAACCCCGCGTCGCGAATGATCTGGTATGGCGACCTTGCCAAAGAGTTGCAAAGCCCGCGCATGTTGGTACGCAGCGATCGGTTACCCGCCGAAAAAATCAGCCAGTTTTCCCATATGGGCGTGCTGTTCTCCCCTGATAATCCGCAATACGGTCGCCAAGGCAGCGAGCGTCTGTGCAATAACGGTCAGAGCGAGACGGCCTACCAGAAATGCCAGTCCGGTGACCCTGTCTGGTATTCGGAGTGGGGTTATCGCGAGCTGGGCAGAGTGCACGCCAGGCTCACGTATAACCCCTATTTCGCTTGGCAATCGCAGATCATGACCCAGGTGCTGGAGGCTGGGATTGCGCAACAATCGCAGGCGGAAACAACACGGTAATCGTCAGCCCTCTGCCGTCTTGCCCCTCGCCGGTCTGGATCCGGGCCTTATGCCCTTGGGCGATGCTCTTGACCAGCGAGAGGCCAATGCCACTGCCCCGCCCGCCATTACCGGAGACCCGGTGAAAGCGGTCGAAGATGATCTCACGCTCCACTATCGGCACACCCGGCCCGTTGTCGGCTACCTGCAAATACACCTCCTGTGCCGAAAATCCGCAGCTGATTTTTACGCTGTCGCCCGGCGCGGTATACCGCAACGCATTGTCAATCAGGTTGCGTAGCAAGATGCCGATCTCATCGATGTCGCAGTCGATCAGGCACGGCTCGGTGCACAGTTGCATCGTGCGTTGCTGCTGCACCGCCTGGACTGCAAATTCATCGGCCACATAGCCGATCAATTTGCTCAGGTCAGCCTGGACGCGGTGCAGCCCAAGGTTGGACGCATCCAGCCGCGCAAGATCAAGCAACTGCTCGGATAACCGCGTGCTACGGGCTGCCACAGCCTGCAGCTTGAGCAGCGTGGCGTCCTTCTCGGCCAGGGTGGTGGCACGCAACGCGATCTGCGCATGCGCCTGCAAGGCTGCCAATGGCGTACGCAACTCATGGGCGGCGTTGCCGATAAATCGCCGCTCGCCTTCGAGCGCCTGGTCTAGCTGGCCCAGCAAATGGTTAAAGGCCTCAACCAGCGGCTGCAACTCACGGGGTAAAGCGACCACCGGCAATGGCGTGAGATCGAGGCGGTGGCGCTCACGCAATGCCTTTTCAATTTCGAATACCGGCAGTAACGCGCGCGCCAATACCTGCCACATAAATAAACCCAGCAGCGTCAGCAACGTGGTGATGATGATCAGCGCCGAAAATGTTTTACGGCGGATTTCGGCGTCGATCACGCTGTGCAAATTGCCGACCTGGACAAATATATGCCCCGTGCTATCGGAAATCGAATAGACCCGCCAGCGTTGCCCCGCCACCTGGGGGCTGGAAAAGCCATCCTGGAAATCCGCTCGCAGCGCACTCGCCGGTGCTCCCGGTGCCCGCACGACTAAATGATCCCGGCCGGCCCAGACCTGGAAGGTCAAATCGCCGGTGTCGGCCAATTCGCTATCGCGCAGTCGCAAGCCGGGGCCCGTCAATTGGGAAATGCCGTCGCCCTGCGGGATGGAGAGCAGCAGCTTGGTGGCGATGGTCTGCAACTTGCTGTCCCAGCTGCTGCGGGAGGTCAGTTGTGTATAGAGAAACAGGCCCAGCGTCAGCGCCCAGCAAATACCGATGGTCAGACAGAGGACGCGCATCATGCGTCGGCGCAAAGAACTCATCCTTTGGAGCCAGCGATCATATAACCCTGACCATGCACCGTCGTAATGACCTCGTCGCCCAACTTGCGGCGCAATTGATGAATGTAAACAGCAATGGTGTTGCTTTCGACATGGCTGGAGTGACCGTATACCAGCGCTTGCAAGTGGTCGCGGGCGACCACGTGCCCCGGTCGCTCCCACAGCGCCAGCAGCGTGCGATACTCGTTGGCACTCAACGCCACGCGCTCGCCCGCACGCGTCACCACATTTCGACTGCGGTCCACTTCGATATCACCCAACGTCAGGCGGGAGATCACCCGCCCTTCACTGCGTCGACTGACCGCCCTCAAGCGCGCCCAAAGCTCATCGAACTGGAAAGGTTTGACCAGGTAATCGTCCGCACCCGCGTCCAGGCCGATGATGCGTTCACTGAGCTGGCCGCGAGCGGTCAATATCACCACAGGTGTCGGATCATGTTGCCCACGCAGGGTTTTGAGCACGGTTAGCCCGGACTCTCCCGGAAGGCCGAGGTCAAGTAACACTGCGTTATAAGTGTGCTCAACCAGCGCCAGCTTGGCCCGGGAAGCATCTATGACATGGTCGACACTCCAGGCGTTTTGCCGGGCTCCATCGCAAATGGCTTCTGCCAGCATTGCATCGTCTTCGACCAACAATAAATACACGGGTAGCCTCATTGAGCGTGACAAACGCTCGCACTCTAAACAGGCGCTTTTAAGAATGTATTAAGCGTAGTTTGAGTGCGAGCCGGTCGTTCTATTCAACACACTGGCCAGCTTAACGCGCAACGGCTAAAAAGGTACGTCACCCAGAATAGTCGCGCGGTGCATGATACGTCGCTGCGGGCGGTAGTCATCAATCGCGTAATGCTGGGTAATGCGATTATCCCAGAACGCTACATCATTGGCTTTCCATTGCCAGCGCACCTTAAATTCAGGGCGACTCACATGGCTGAACAGGAACCTCAGCAGCGTATCGCTCTCTGCCGCCTCCAGCTCATTGATCCGCGTCGTAAAACCTTCATTCACAAACAACGCCTTGCGCCCTGTAGCCGGATGGGTCCTGACCACAGGATGTGACAGCGGTGGATGATCCCTCCTGGCTTTTTCGTAGCGCTCCAGCGCCTGCGGTGTGTTGCCAAAGCGTGAAGTGGGAAATGATTTGGTTAGCTCATGAGTGGCTGTCAGGCCGTCGAGCAGGCTTCTGAGCGGCGCAGACAATGCGTCGAACGCAGCCACACCATTGGCCCACAATGTATCGCCGCCGAAGTCAGGCACTTGCCGGGCGGCCAGCACAGACCCCATTGCCGGCGCCGCGAGAAACGTGACGTCGGTATGCCAGATCGCGTTATCGCGCACATCGGTGACAGCAGTGTCGATCAGCAGCAACTCCGGGTGCAGATCGACATGGGGGTAAATGGGATGTCGATGCAAATCGCCGAAACACGCAGCAAACGCTACGTGTTCTGCGGCGGTGATGGACTGGTTACGAAAGAACAGCACCTGATGCTGGAGCAGCGCGTGCTCCACCCAGTGGCGTTGCTGCTCGCTCAGAGGCTGGGACATATCCAGCCCCTCTACCTCGGCGCCAATCGCAGGGCCGAGGGGACGAAGACTCAGGTTCATGATCACTGCCCGATAAACTTGTCGCTGACAAAGGCTGAGTAATCCGGCAGAACCTTTTCGATTTTCCCCTGATCTTTCAGAAACTCGGCGGTCTTGGCAATTTCCCGGGCGGTGCCGCCTGCCAGGTATTGAGCGCTCTTTTGTTCAGCGGCGGTCGGATAGGAGGAGCCGTTGAGCAATTCCGGAATATCCGCAGCGTTTGCACCGGTCAGCCTGGCGATGCTCTTCACCGGCGCAGAGTCTGCCGTCCATTCGTTCTTGTGCGCCGCATAATCAGCAATCGCCGCCAGGCTGACCTTGGCGAAGTCAGCCACCACCTTCGGGTTCTTTTCCGCGAAATCCTTGCGCGCTACCCACACCTCAAAGGTCGGTGCACCCCAGTTTGAAACCTCGCCGGCATCCGTGAGGATGGTGCCAGTCTTGCGGATCTCGCCCAGCGCGGGCGACCAGGTAAATGCACCGTCGATGTCGCCGCGACTCCAGGCAGCGGTAATCTGCGCCGGCGTCAGGTTCACGATATTGACCTTGCGCGGGTCCAGGTTCCAATGCTTCAGAGCGCCCAGCAGGCTGTAATGGGACGTCGACACAAACGGCACCGCAATGGTTTTTCCGATCAGGTCGGCAGGGGTCTTGATACCACTGCCATCGCGCACCACCAATGCCTCGGAACTGCGGATCTGTGCACTGACAATGAACGCCACGAGCGGCATGTTTCGCGACGCCGCAGCAGCCAGCGGGCTCGAGCCAAGGTTACCGATCTGGACATCACCGGAGGCCATCGCCGCCAAGACAGCCGGGCCGGCATCGAACCTGCGCCAATCGATTTTCTGGCCAATCCCCTTTTCATAGTCGCCATCGGCAATGGCGCGTTTGATAGGGTCAATACCGCTGATATAGCCGATGGTCAATTCAGCGCTATGGGCGCTTAACGAGAGTACAGCGAGGCCCACGGCCGAGAGGAGGTTCCGGGCCAGCTTGAGCGTTTTCATGTGTATGGATTCCTGAGTGTATAAGGCCTGAGCAGCGTGGTTTTCGGCGCATTGAGGGGACAACTCGGTTAGATGATATTGATCTATAAAGACAGGAATAAATAATTTAATGGAATTAGCTTAGACAATGATCAACGCGTGGCTTGCGTGCGATCCAGGCAGCCTTCGATTTGTATGTGCAGGGGCGGTGAAGGCGTCTTAATAACTCACCAATCCTTTTAAGACATTCTTAAATATTGTCCGCCATAGTTCGCTCTGGTCCATCCTGAAACGTCCGCCTTTAAACGAAGCCGACGTAGAAACCCGCGGCCTGTGGGATGCGGCACAGAGAGGTTATTGTATGAATATCCAACTTGTTTTCTCTTATGTTTTATTCATTATCATGCTGATGGGCTTGTGTTTCTTTGCAGTGTTTGTATTCCCTCTAGTGGTTATTGCCAGGAAATTTGTGCGACGCACATAAAATGTGCGCTATAGATCCAGGCCTCTTCTACCTGGATCCCCCTGTTAGCCAGACTATCCAGCACAGCATCAGTAAATCATTCATCACATTCATTAAGCGTACCCAGTGGTATAGACTTTCCCCGCCACTAACGTTTGCCGGTGCCTGATCAATTCTTCGGCCGTCACAAAAACGAAGCCTTTTGCAGAAAGATCCCGGATGGCCATTTCTGTAGCCTCTACCGAGCGCAGAGACGTATCGTGCATAAAGACATTATCCCCATCCTGTGCCCCTGAAGTAATGCGCTCACTGATGTTGGCCGCTGTAGAAAGAAAGCGTGAATCACTGGGGTTTTTGTTCCAGAGAATAATGGCAAGGCCGTTAGCACGTTGTAAATGCCATATAACGTTTCAGTACATCCAGGAGCGCAGGTAGCGCAATGTATTTACGCTCGGCACTGCTGGCGCCGCTTAGAGTGGATTGCTCTTGTGAGTAGACCTGTGCGCTGAACAATAACAGCGCGCCAACAGCAAAACGATCAATCAATTTCATGCTCTAACTTCCTCGCCCTGATAACGCCCTATCATTGCGTGGAACTTTCGGGAGCTGTCAAACAATCGACAAGCAAATAAGTTACAGATTATCACTGAACTAGTGCGTAACCGAATTCAACTTAATCAATGGTTAAACTTTTTAATATGCTCTTAAAAATATGCCATTAAAGTTTGCCTCAATTCCTGATCGGATCGACATCCCCACAAGTAATGACGACCAAAGCAACACGCTTTACATGATCAACAATCACGGCTCGCGGGTGAAGTCGCCAGTGCCAGGGAAGAGGCCGAAAAAACCCTCGACAAGCCTTCCTGACACACAACAGATCCGACACCCGGCGGCTACATGGCTCAACTGAACCGAATATCCAACGACCGCAGATAAGTTTGCAGCCCTGCATCCTGGATCGGAATCAGGAACGCCTCCGTATCTGACTCATTGAAGTGCGCGTGCCAATACCCCGGAGGCGTCACAAAGGCCAGGCCAGGCGACCAGTCAACCCGCACCGGGTTGCGTATCTGCCCATCGGCTTCGAGCTCCGTGCCCACCAGCGAGTAACAACCCACCGGGCAGTCGATGATGAAGTCCAGCGCGATCGACTGATGCCGATGAGGCTTTTGCACCGAGCCCGCGGGCAAAATTCCGTACATCGCCCACAGCACATGCGTCACCGTGCGCGTTTGTGGAAAGTTGCGATTGCCAAGCAGGATGCTGATGCGACTGCGGTCCTGCGCACGGGGATCATCGGCGGCCTCACGCAGCTTTGCGTTGGCCAACGCCGCGGGATACAGCGTGGGCGCGAAGCGATCCGCGCTGGCTGTCACGCCCAGATAACGCAACAGCGGCTCATCGTGCACATAGTAGAAACGCGCATCCTGGGTGGCACTGAACTGCGCAGCCTGCAAACCCGGCAGTGCGATAAAGCAGCCGGTGGACCATTCAATCGCATGCTCACCCTGGATCACTCTGCCCTCCCCGGCGATCACGTAAAACACTTGTGAGGTCGCGTTGGGTTGCAAGGTGAGCGTGTCGCCACGGTTAAGCCGGATGAAATTCGCACACAGCCCGGGCCCTGTCGCCGGCCCTTCACAGCCCAGTGCGTCGCTGAGGTCCAGCGCTACGATGCGCGAGGGGCCACTGTCATACAGCGACGCGGGAAAGCTGTGATAGGGAATGCGCGGGATCAGATTGGCACTGATGGGGTTGGCCGCTTTGCTGTACTCGAAGTACTCGGCGTCTGCCTGGTTGACGTCGAGCAATGCAGGCTTGAATTCATGGGTCATCAGGTTCACCTCAGTCTTGTGCTGTGTCCCGCGGCGTCCTGAAACCGCCTGCGGTGGTGAACCCACTATAGCCAGTACCCGTTATGGGATTAAACCCTTGCCCTGCACAGCAGTTTTGCCGAACAGGGAATAGTCGTCACTGCGCGCTTATCCTCCAAACGGCGCGCTTTTAATCGGCTCTCCCTTTTTCGCACAGGAGGGTGGGTTCGACATACCGAACGTCAGGATGTTGCCGCCGTTGATAATGCAGTTGAACTGCTTGTTATCGCCTGTTTTCAACAAGACGTAGGTGTTTGTGCCTTCGGTTCGCCGGTTGACGATCGTCAGATCGGATGGGGTATAGCCCAATGCGCCAGCGCTTTGGGATTTGACGTCATCATCACTCAACATGTTGGTTTTGCCTGCGAGTGCATTACAGCCACTCAGCAGGGCCAGCATGGTGACTGCTACAGAGAATTGGCGCAGCGACATTTCACTCATCCTTTTGCGATTAGAGAAACTCCAATGGTAAATTGTTGCAAAAGATATCGAAAAAAAAGGCTTGTCTCTGCGTCTCAACTATTTGTCTCTGCGTCTCAAAAAACGAAGTTCCCTAAAGACAGCGTTTGTCAGCAAAGTCCTGATGGCCACGACCGGGGTAACATTTTTGCGCCTTGGTCTGGCGTTCTATGACCCATCGCCCTTCCAGGTAGGCCATTGAAAACACTGTTCTTTGTGCAGAAATGGAATCGTCCAGTAAACCGCTTTCTTCGACAGTTATAACGGCCGCTGTCGGAAACTCCCCACCGCTGACATGCTGCGTGATAAGCAAGTCTCGAACCCCATTGCGAAAACTGTGGTTCATTGCATCCAGTGCAACCCTGAGAGGAGAGTCAGGGTGAGGTAGCGCTTCAGGCTGTGGATTGAGTTGCTGACACCCTGACAGCAAAGACATCACGCCCAGCACAGCAATACTTGCTCTGATTTTACCCGTCAAAGGGCGAGTCGATTTAATGCCGCGGATTACTCCTATCACAATGGAGCCACCGCATTGAACAGCATATTGACACTGCCGTAGTACTGACCTGGTCGATACCCATTGGCTGGTTTCACCGGCATTATTTCCAGCATGACCCTGCTGCCAAGGCGCGCGTCAGCGGCTGACACGGCTTCGCGGTCACCCACTTCACTCAAAGTGACATCATTGAACGTAACGGCTAACGCAATCTCCTGGCCCGCAATGCCATTGGACAGGACAGGTTTAGCGAGCAACGACGCAGTAATCGCTCCGCTGTTATTTCGCACGTCGAATTCTTTGCGCAAACTGGCCAACGTCGAACTGATAGGGTCCCACTTAAGGTATTGACTGTTCTGAATCCAGTCGATTTCCACCGGCACCACGTAAAATATCGGTTTGGGAATATCCAGGAAAACGTCAAACTCACGTACTTCTCTAGCCGCGTGCGCAGACGAGCCCATCAGCATAAAAACTGCAATAGATAACCACACAGCTCTATCTACCATATCGTACCTCTTATCTATCATCAATCGCGTGGCAGAAATGTCGAGATGACCTCTGATACCCACCACTGGTTAACGAGTCACCACATCAACATTTTTGGTGCTGGTGCCTTCTACCAGTTTGAATCGATATTCTCGGCCGGGCTCCTTGCCAAACGAATGAGTTCGACCTGCCAGGATGTGATGTTTGCTGGTGGGTTTACAGTCGGCTTCTTTGTTAATGGCGCAATCCTGAAACTCATCTACCACCACCACGCTATTACCGTTGTTGTACAGCGTGTACTTATCTGCAGTGTTGGTGACCTGGGTATCAAAGCGCGTGTCTTTTGGACGGACAAAGAAAATGGTGCCATAACCTGCCATGACGCTGATGCCCGCCGACAAGTTCTTCTTGTAGCTGTCACGTTCTTCAGCGGAAATAGCAAACTGGTCTTCTTTTTCCGGTACCACGGGAACAAAACGGACGCGAAAGTAGCGCTCTTTGTCGCGACTGCCGATGAACAGCAACCGTGTGCCCTGTGTGCCGCCGGCGGGCACAATCAGCCGAGCCGGGCTGGCCATCAAACCATTACGTACCAGGGTTGCACTGTCCGTGGCGACCGGGATTTCGGTGGACGCGCCATTCGCGTCGTAGACAATTTCCAAAATATTGATTTTGACGAAGGCCGTGCTGTCACCATTGTTGAATACCCGTTTAAGGTAGGTGCTCTTGTCGCCCTCCAGGTAGTCGTAAATCACACCTACGTTAATACTCGGACCGGCATGGGCAGTGGCAGCAAACAATACGGAGGCAGCCCATAAAAAAATTGAAAATCGCATCACATTAACTCTCATTTAAAATAGATAACTGTACACAGCAAGATTAAATATCGGCGTCCCAAATAACCGTGATTTTACCGTAGTAACGGGAGGGGCCATCGTTCTTCAGTACTTGGTCTATGCCCTCCTTGGGCACTTCAAAGTGCAAGATGGCGGGAGATCTATCGACGTAATAACTGGGCCTCACTGACAACGCGTTACCCACCGACGCAGCACTGATGCCTTGAATATGATTAAGCCTGCGCCTATTGATACTTGCACCTGAGGTATCGGTGAACCCGTTGGGTAATGTGACGCTGACATTCACCGGCACCGTGCCCGACCCGGTCGAATTAGTCAGGTAACAATCGCTACCGATGGTGCCCTCACACTCGACGTACAATTTAAAAGGCGTACTCGAAGAGATGAGAAAAGGTTGATCACGAAACAAGCGGGGCGGTGCCTTGTTCCCATTCATCCAGCGCTGCCACCCGCCTTCCGGTACCAGCTCAACGGTGTTTCCGCCTGGGGGAATTTCGACTTTAAGGGCATGGGTAACTTTAAGTGTGAAGTCCAGTGAAATAACACTGTCGTTGGGCACCATTTTATTAAAGTCAAAGTCCTTATTTTCCCCGACGCTGTAAATCAAACTTCCTGTGTACGTGCCCGACTGCATCGCCAATGGGTTGGGGGTGCGCAACTCGTAGAGAAAGTCGATATTTTGAAAACTAAAGTCTGGAATATCGACCGCGGCCGTTTTAGTGCACCTGCTTGAATTGGTCACCAGCCAGAAAAAACCGAAGACATTCGGAGTGGCAAAAGAGGAACCTGTAAATCGACAAGGCGCTGGCACGTACACCCAGTCATTGCCTACGGCATTCCCCGTCCCCCAAAGCCGACTGTGACTCGCTTGAATGCCTTGGTCCGCACCACCCGCGATAGTCGCCGCGCCCGGGTTGATTCGGTAACCCGAACCCACGCCTGTCACTCTGACTTCAACCTCTTGCGGACCTCCAATCGGATGAGTAACGGTAACCTTTTTCCATTCCCAAGGCGCTTTTATATAGACAGGCTCACCTTTGTGGATGAACTTTGATGCAAAATTAACATTCGCCCGGACACTGAAAATATTTCTAGCCGCGCACTGGGCACGGGCTTCTGTGCAATAACCACTGAACGGCGTCAAATTGACAAACTGGTTAACTCGAGCATTACTGGGGTTCGGTATAAATTCCGCAGTAATCGGTACATGGACAGCCCAGGCAGAGGGGCTGGATAACACATAAAAAAGCGCAGACAGGAACACACTCTTCCCGATCAACCTACGCGTCAACATTACAATATTCATCGTTTGGTCCTGTGGTAAGCCGCCTGAGCCACTGCTCAGCCAGCCTTCTCGCTATCGTTCGTGGTCGCTGCCAGCGTCTTCGGATCACACTGGAGATCACCGATCATCAACACGTTGTCCTCTTTGCTCTGGCTCGACGTGTCAATACGGAATTGGCACAACAACTGATCGCCTTGGCGAACTTCCAACGTGGGAGTTCCTGCGTTCATTTCCATGGAAAAGAACCCGTCGGCTTCACTCACACCACGACTCGCGTGATTGATAATGTGATGCCCCTTCAACGGTTCGCCCTGGGTGTTTAGCAAGCGCCCAAGCACTGTTACCGTCTTCATCACACTGATTTTGCGATAGGCCACTGCGCCCTTGTTCAGGTGATAGGCCGCACGCGCCGGCTGGATGCTCGCCGCCGGCACGTCGGTGCCTTCGAAGTCGAAGCTGACGGAGCTGCTCTTGTACGCCGTGATCGGTATGAAGTTACGCCCGCCGCGCAGCACCACGCTGCCGCCGCTGAGGTCATCGGCGCGCAAGACGATGTCGTCAAGGTCGGACTCGACATCGATGATCATTCCCGCCCCAGTGGTTTGCCCATTACGCGTCATAGCCAACTTCTGACCGCCGACCACGACGGTACTGTCGAGGTTCAAGCCGCCGTTCAACGAGCCGTTGTAGGAGGACCGCTGAGCAAAAACATCACCGTTGACGAGGTCGGTTTCAAATTGCGCCAGACCGGACACACCGACGCCATACGTGTCGACGGTGGCTGTCGCAGCGACACTTTGCAGCGCATGGTCACGCAGATCACGGCGATAACCGATCGAGCCATTGTTGTCACGCTCGCCGTCACGCGACGTTCGCGAACCGAGGCTGGCAGACCAGTGCTCGCCGTCGGAGCCCAGTGCCAGGTTTACGCTCAACTCAACGCCACGGTTGCGCTGGTTATCTGTGCTGATACTGCGTGGGCGGTCAAACACCGAAAAGCGCCAATTGGCATCACTGCCCATCAGGCTGGTTTGCTGGTTGAGCCCCACATCGACACCGACACCTTCCATGTTGCCCTGGCTGTGAGAAACCCTGGCATTGATAGATCGCTTGCGGTCAACACGGTGATTGAACGACACCGCGGAGCTGCTGGTTTGGCCGACAAAGTTGTTGCGCTGGCGCAACCGTGTGCCATCCGCTAGCACTTCATAGGTGTTACGCGTATCCAGCCAGCTGCGGTTGTGGCTGAGCGACACACTACCGGCGCCATACACATACTGGGCCTGCAGGTCCACGCCTGTACCGTAGTCCTGGGTCTGGTACAGGTTGACGAAGGTTCGCACCTCGTCAGTCAACGCCCAGTCCACGGTCGTGCCGTACTGCAATTGTTGGCGAATTTGGCGGCCGGACAGCCCGACGACTACGCGAGGATGCAGCAAATAGTTGAAGGCAGCGCCGGCAGTCAATTCCTCGGCGCCCTCCTCTTCTTCCCAGTTGCTCAACAGCTGACTTTCACGACCGGCAAACACGTTGTAGCGCCAGCGCTCGTCGGGGTTGCCCCAGTTGTTCGGTTTGTAGACCAGTTCGCGGCTGGTGGAAGTCACCTGCCCATCTTCAACGATGCGCACTTCCACCTCATAGATACCGCTCGGCAAATTGCGCGTTTCAAGTGTCTGCAGCCCTGCGGCCACAGGTTGGGTATTGACCAACACCCCATTGCGATAGATCTCTACCGACGCCTGACGGTTGGTCGTGACATAAATCGGGTACACGCTGGGTTGCGCGCTGTTGATCGCCAGACTGTCGGAGCTGCCGTACATCACCCCGAGTGTCGTATCCAGGGAATTGCCCAGCAGCCGTGGCTGCAGGCTGACGCCGTCGGAGCTGGGGGTGAAATAACCCAGGCGCACAAAACTGCCCTGCAATTCACGTTGGGAGTAAAGCTCTTGCACGGCGTGATACAGCTGCTCGTCATCCCCCCCCATACGGGCCATCTGGAAGCCAAGTGTTTGCGTCCAGCTACCCAGGCTACCCGTGGCTTCCAGGCCATAACGGCCGCCAAGGGATTGCTCCTGCCCACCATTCAGGTTCAACTGGTTGCGAACGATAAGGCCGCTGCCGCCCTCTTTGGGCTGCTCGTAGTAACGAGGTGCAGTGATGCTGCGCTCAGCATGTTGAGTCACGATCGACAACATGGAGTTTTCGAGGCTGTAGTGCACGGCGAGCAGGTCGTTTGCACAGTTATCTGCACACGCACCCAAATTGACCCCCCGCTTCAGAAAAGCAGTCCAGGTATCAAGCTCGCTCAAGTCGATCTGGCCGTGTGTACCGTGGATCAACTCAATAAGGGTGACTTTATCGTCACGCGACAAGACCACGATGGCCTCGCCCAGAAATTGTTTGTCCAGCTCTACGCGGACAGCCAGAGGCACATCAAAAAAGTGTTCGGCAAAGTCCGAAGGCAGCCCCGCTGCTTGCGCCAGCAGACTCTTTGGCGAACCGGTGTTTGCCTCGGAAGCGGCGTACGCACTAAAGCACAACAACGGCAACAGCGCCGCTGCAATGAGCGTTATAGGGAACATGCTGGAGATACTCTTGCTTTGAAGAAATCCACTTGAAAACAGATCGACCGGACTGGCCCAGTCGATCTGCTTGAGTCACTGCTTAACCGGTGCGCGCGTTACCGCACCTATTTCAATCAAGGCGTAACAACAGCATCAAATGTCATGGCTACAGTGCCGGTGTAGTCACCTGGTACATAACCCGTTGCCGGTGCGGCTACTGGAGTGATTTCCAAATCAACACGGGTGCCCGGCAGTGCATCGGCTGCGCTAACTACCAGAATAGGCGTGGCGCTCAGTTTCACGTCATTGAACACAACATTCAGGTTGATCTTGGTATTGCCGTTGAACAGGTAGGCGTTAGGCTCATCAATACTGGCGCTGATTGAACCTGCGGTGTGCTTGACATCGAAGCTCTCAACGAGCGGTGTGAAGTTCGAGTTGGCAATGTTGTAAACCAGCACTTGTGGAGCGGTAACTACATCAGCGTTTACAGGCAGAACGTGAAAGCTGTTAGTTGGCACGTGCGCGGTCAGCTGAATGCTGTGGCTGGCTTCGCCGGCAGCGAATGCACCGGTAGAAGCCATAGCCAGGAATGCCATTGGAGCAGCGATAGCGAGTTTCTTAAACATGGTTAAAACACCGTTGGTTGGAAGAGAGCCTATAATGGCTGTTTGCCGCGCCGGTGAATTTAGGAGCTGTCTGAATTTCTAGGATTTTAGCGATTATTTAATATCTATCTTGCCCACGATTTCGACCTCTCCTTGTGGCAAAAACCTAACAAAGAGCAGACTTCCATAGTCAGGCTCACCCTCTTTACGATAACCCGCAGACTTGATCAAGTCGTTGATACAGGTACTGTGAGTCATCAACAAAAGACTTCTTTCGCTGTTCTTGTGCTCGGCCAATCGGCGGATGATGTCTTGCCCGCAAATCGTGTGCCGGCTGGGCAACTGCTTTGCGTCACCCAGCATGAATTGAGCGGTCTGAACCGTGCGCACCAGCGGGCTGGTAAGAATATCCACATTGTCCAAGCCGAGCTGCACCCTGATTTTTTCGCCTGTTTTAGTGGCCCGCTCGCTGCCCAACACGGTGATTCCATCGGCAGGCCCCAGGCATTTATTGCTCGATCGGTGACATCGCTCTTCATGCCTGACCAGCACGGCGAGGTCACCATTTTTCCAGTCCTGGATCAGCACTAAATCCTCTAGCCCACTATTTTTATTGAGATCCTGGATGGTTTCTTTTGCGAAACTCGCATAGGAAACAAACAACACGGCAAGCAACCCAACGCCCGCAATAATTTTTGGAACGGCACGAGCCAACATACTTACACCTTGTTTTATGATTTAGGTAGAACACTCATAAAGCCAAGCGTGGAGAGCGCCGAACACTTTGAAAATCGGACTGCTCCGATAAAATTGAAACCCGCGATCAATGATCGCCGATACCGCTAATTTTGGTTTTTTTCAGAGCACTCTTAAATACGAAAATAAATTAAATCGATAGGCTCGGCGGTGACTCATTTTTGACCCGGCGCCGGGAGGTATACAGCCATGATGAATAAACACTTGCGCATCTTGATTCTGGACAGTGTTCACGCACAATCCATGCAGGTGGAAAAGATGCTCAACACAATGGGTTACTACTGCATCGCCACAACTTCCACGCTCGAGGAAGGCGTCAAGTTAAGTTTCGCCGGAGTAAAAAGATTTGATTTACTGTTGGCCGCCGAACCCATATCAAGGCAACACCCTTGCCAGTTGGCAGCGTTTGAAAAATTTGAAATCAGTAACCTGTTTGTCTACAGCTGCCCCTCCAACAGTCTTGAGTTGCAGTGGTCGGTCACCGGAGAAGGTTGTTATAGAAACGGAATGCCCGAGTACACAGAGCTTGAACAATTCATGACTCGCCTGGTGCCGGCCCCCGCAGACTTTCGTCACACCACGCGCGACTGGCGGCTGACGTGCCGAGATGAGTATTGAACTGTTCGATTCCTCACCTGAAGTTCAGCTAAGTTCTGCGCAGCGTCCTCTGTCGCGCAGGCAATTGTGTTGCGAGTGCCGCAGCAATCAACGCGCTGCCTGACATCAACACTAAGCCCGCCACCGCGTATCCCATTGCTTGTTCTGCTATCTGACACAGATTATTGGACAAAATGGTAGGCGTAATCAGGCAGGTGAAAAAAAGGCCCATCACGGGGGGGCGCTGGGCAGCCACTACCGAATCGATCATCTGTAAAAGCAACGAAACCGTAGCAATGCCCCCCAAGGCTATGCCCAACAGGATGGAAAGCGTGACATGGGCGAACGTGTACTCCCAACTCATGGTGAAAATGCAAAACGACAGAATACCTGTCAGCGCAAACGAGGCGATCAGCGCACTGCGGGCACCGTATCTTCTGAGTACCGATGCACCATAGAAGGCGAACAAATTGCCAAAGCCATACGCGCTGACTGCTAATTGCCCAAACTGCCAGCTGAAGCCACCTTCTTCACGGATGTGGAACAGGTAGTTATCACGGAAGCTGGAAACGCACAGACTCAACAACACGGTCATTAACCCCAACAGCAACACCCGACGTGACCATATCGAACTGGCTGGTGGTGGTTGCACCGGCTGAATGTTCCAGCGCTGGGGCAGCACCGCCTCACTGAACCAGGGTTTTACGAAAACGAAAATGGCTATCGCCAAGGGCAGACCTGCCAGACCGAACGCGATAAGGGTGCCTTGCCAATCCGTGACTTCGCCGATAATAGTGCCCAGATTCACGCCAATTAAAGCGCCTGCCCCCATGAAGAAGATCACGGCCGCGACCACGTTTGCTCGGTGGCGCGGGAAGCAATTGATGCCAATCGTCAAAATGGCCAGACAATGCAATGCGACCCCTGCGCCGACGACCAGCCGCACAGCAAACATGCTTTGGAAATCCAGGACGTACGCAGTCGCCGATGTCGCCAATGAGGCCATCAACAGACCCGTGATGGCCAACCCTTTACGGTTGGCGATTCGAACCAGATAACCTGCCCCTAAACTCGCCACCCCCAAGCCCAGCTGGACGGCTTCCGAAGCCATTTGCACTTGCGTGTGCGTGAGCCCGAGGTCGTGTCGAATACCGCTGGCGAATACCCAAAAAATACGCCGATCCATAGAAACCAGCAGGCACGACGCGCCCAGTAGCGCGAACATCCACAGTGCTGCCGAATACTTATCTTTCATGGTTGGATGCCGAGAGCGCCAGATCAACTTGACGCCACTGCTGCATGATTTCCCGCAAGTGCGCACAGCAATGGGGTTCGTCCATCGGTATGTTGGCGCGCAGCAGGCTTTCAAATTTTTGCGCGGCCAATGCCAGGTCCACCCACCCCATAGAAAGTGCTGCACCGTGAAGCCGATGGGCTCTGTGCAACGCAAGCTCAGCATTACTCTGAATCACCGCCTCCAGCAGATGAAGCAAGTCTTCAAGCATCGACTCGCGGATCTGGTGCAGGTCCAGGCTGACCACGCTGGGGGGCACGGCCTGCTTTTGCGCAACCACTACGTCACACCAGAGTTCAATGGTCGACTTCAACTTGGCCAACTGGATGGGCTTACTGAGCACGCCATCCATATCAACCTCAAAGCAGCGTTCGGCATGGTCATGCCCAGTGGACGCAGAGATCGCAATAATCGGGCAACGCCGGCGTCCGTGGTCGGTTTCAAGGGCGCGTAGCTCAGTGGCCACCGTGTAGCCGTCCTTGTCCGGTAAATCGCAGTCCAGCAGCACCAGGTCAAACACCTGCTGTTGAAATTGCAACACGGCTTGAGCAGCATCGGGAGCGAGTGCCGCTGTGAATCCAAACTGATGGAGCTGCGCCAGCAACACCTCCTGGTTGGCGCGGGCATCCTCTACGACCAGGATGCGCAGGTTGGCAGGTGGCTCGCCCGCCACAGGCGCGACAACCTCGGATGAGATGAGGGCCGCGGGTGCGAGCTGCGTGACCGCGCCGACCTCGGTCGCCGGCGGCGCCGTCAGTTGCGCGTGCAGTGAGAGCCCCATCACCGTGCCCTCGCCTACTTCACTGGTGAGCGACAGAGTGCCGTCCATCAGCTCGGCCAACTCTCGACATATCACCAGGCCAAGCCCGGTGCCGCCGGATCGTTTGTAGGAGTGTTCGGCCTGTGAATACGGCGTGAACAGGCGCTCCTGGAGGTGCGCGGAAATACCGATACCGGTATCGACTACCTCAATATCAAGCGTCTTCAAGCCTGGGACATCGGTATCGCTTACCACCACTTTCACCTGCACCGAACCGTATTCAGTGAATTTGATCGCATTGGAAATCAGGTTATGCAGGATCTGAGTCACCCTCCCCTCATCCAGCATCAAATACTCAACCGAGTCGGGCACTTGCAGGATCAAGTCGATGCCTTTGGTCAGGGCTCGCAGCCCGTAAAGCGCAACGGCCTCTCTGGCCAGCGCTGCAGGATCTACAGGCTCAAGCTCCAGGCGCAGTTGCTCGGCGTCAAGCCGGGACAGATCCAGCACATCATCCAGAAGTGCCAGCAGCGTATTGGCCCCGCTGCTGGCCAGCGATGAGAGATGGCGCTGGTCATAATCGAGCCGGGTCAGTGACAGTAGCTCCACGGCCGCCAGGACCGCGTTCATGGGCGACCGAATTTCATGGCTCATCACCGCGAGGAACTTTGCTTTCTCACGTTCACTGCGCACCGCCCGACGACGTTGGCGGTGGGTCTGATGGACCAGCCCCAGCAATACTGCAAGCAATAGCACTGCCAGAGTGACTTCGTGCAGATGGTCGTCAAGAATCGAATTGGAATCTGTCGCAGCGCCATATCCCGAGGCGACCAGCCAATGCTCGTTCATACGGTAGGCGCGCTCTAGAGATATGGACTTCAAGGTCTTTTGCAGTACGGAAAGCAGCATCGTCTGGTCATCACGCACCGCCATGCTGATCTCGGAAGTCATCGATGAGATCACCCCGGATAACTGCAGCACACCTTCGAATTTAGAGCCGAAATACGGGATCAGGTAAGTCTCGGTGCCGAGTGCTGCATCCGCATCCCCCTCCTCGACCAGCCTCAAGGCTTCCAGCGCTGAATCACTTTTTATGAGGCTGATATTCTTGACGTTGTCCTTCAAGATGGACTCGAAAGGCCCCTTGGCTGCGATCACCACTCGCTTGCCTTCCAGTTGGGTCAGATCAAATATCAAAGGCGTTTTAGCCCGTGCGATCACGACAGCAGCGCTGACATGGTAGGGATCAGTCAAGGCGAGGCCCTGAATCTTCAACGTCGGGCCGATGCTGCGCATCGTCGAGATCATGTCCACTTTGCCCTGCTGCAATAGCGCGATACGCGCACTGCCACCATTTGTCAGTACATAACTGAAGGTGATGCCCAGCTCTTTTGAGATCGCATTGAGATATTCGACCGACAGCCCCGAAAGCTGGGAGCCTTGCATGTACTCCAGCGCACCAAAACCCTCCATGACCGCAACGCGCAGCACCGGATGCTCAGTAATCCAGGCGCGTTCGGCGTCGGTCAATTGGAGCGTTCCGCCCAACTCATCGGCATGCGCGCCAGCGTGAAACGAGGTGAAAACCAGCACAACCAGGGTGAGCCAAACACGCCTCATGGCGAGCCAAGGGTTTCTTTGAGTTTGAACAGACCATTATTGGAGGTCACGCCCAACTTTCGAAATGCAGCGGTTTTCTGGGTGCTGATTGTCTTGATACTGCGGTTGAATTTTTCGGCAATTTCCGAGACCGTCATCCCAGCCAGGTAGCAGCGAATGACTTCCTGCTCCCGCGCAGACAGTGACGCGGCCTGCAATGCATCAAGCGGCTCGTCCTCGGGCTGCACGCTTGTTTGCGTGGTGGCTTCGGCGACGCTGTACGACATCTCGGCGCTCAAATAAACCGTACCGGAGGCAACGGCGTGAATGGCGCGAACAAGATCCGGCAGCTCTTCACCCTTTCCGACAAAACCGCGTGCGCCCACCCGCAACGCAAGCGCCACGGTGGAGGGATCATGGTGTGCAGACAACACCAAAATGCGGCAGTCAGGGAATTTGGTGCGCACCGCTCGAATCAACGATACGCCGTCGAGTTCATCCGGACCCAAGGCGTAATCAAGCAACAACAGATCCGCCGGTGCTCTTTGCATCCCAGCCATCAGCTCGCGAGTAGTGCCGTAGGTGCCGACCAATTCAAACAGTGGCTCTTTGCTAAGGTGGGCAGAAAGACCATGGCGAATAATCGCGTGGTCGTCCAGGAGCGCAATACGAAGGCGTTTCATAATTTGGCTATACCAAGCTCGCGAAAGAGCATGATTGCAGGGATATGACTGGAAGAAGATTAGTCAGTTTTTCGGCTCCACGTAGGAATTTCACGTGGCCCGAACCAAAAGTGCTCAAGGCGGGTACATCAGAATTCTCTCAACGCACCTGGCTCCAGGCTGACAGGTGGCGGTGACAGGTTCGATTGCTTTTCGGCAGTCAGCCTGTTCAAGAAATCCGACACCTCCATTGGCCGGGAGAGTACAAAGCCTTGGCCGTAGGAACATCCAAGCCTGCGCAACAGTATCCTGCATGAGTCCGTTTCAATGCCCTCAGCAACTACCGTCATGTTCAAGCGCCGCGCCAGCGCGAGTGTGGTCGCAATAACCCGACGCGCGGTAGGTTTGGTGTCTAGGTCGCGAATCAGCGCGCCGTCTATTTTTACTTCATCGAAAGGCATGCGAGCTATTTGGCGCAGCGTCGCTGAGCCTGAGCCAAAATCGTCAAGCGACACCCCAAAACCTCGAGCTTTAAGCGCGTTAAGCGCGGCCGACAGACACAGTTCGTCCATCACCGGGATGTCTTCGGTGAGTTCAATCTTCAGCAAGTGATTGGGTAAACCCGAGCGCATCATCCGATCAGCCAAGCGCGCCGAGAACCCTGCAGTGCAGAGGGTATCGACCGAGGCATTGACGGAGATAGGCATCTGCATATGCATGCTTTGCAAGGAACACAACACCTCAAGCACCCGGGCCTTCACAAAACTGAACAGCAGCAGATGCAAGCCTAACTTATTCACCAACGGGATCAGTACCGCGGGTGAAATGTCGCCATGCTCAGGATGACGCCAGCGGACCAATGCTTCAGCAGCAACCATCTCCCCGCTGCGCAAATCATGCTGTGGCTGGAACACCACGCGCAGCCCCTCCCCCGTCGCGAGCGCAATGATCACATCATCCTCACTCGGTACATCATTCCTGGCGGGCAGCGGCCGATTGGCTATCTTTGGCATCGCCAACAGCGCCTCCAACGCATTGCCTACGGCCCGGGCATCAAAGGAATACAGGGTTGTTGCGACAAAACCGGCGGCGCACGCCAGTTGAGCGTGAGCATCAAGTGCCTTGACGGAAATACCCTCGCCCCGGTTGACGGGTGAGGTACGCCGAAAAGTGGATACCGAGTGATGCTCCGAGAGCTCAGTGAACGGCAGTAACGGTTCAACTTCTGCCAACCAGAGAATGCGCGGAGACTGCAAGCTGCACGCCGATCCATAGTGCAACTTTAATGCGCTGGGCAACATCAACCCATCGTTACTGTTCGGGCGAATCTCGGTCACCAGCACATCTACCTGCGTTTGACTGAGTTGCAGGCTTAGGTCCTGCAGCCCGGACACGACACTCAGTTGATGGATGCCCAAAGAACGCAATATTGATAACAAACGCGCCGCCCGTGGAACATCAGATTCCACCACCGTGACGCGCAGGCGCTCAAGTTCACAGGGCCCGCAGGCAACGATTGAATTCACGATAATTTTCCAGGAGTTATATGCCCGGCTACTGTAATCAATGCTGCCAGTGCTCGACATAGGATCAGGACTAAAAACGCAGCCTTCGAACCCGGCAGTAGGCTTTGTGTAGGAGTGAGAATAGGGTGGGCCGTTGTCATGCAGCGTGATCGGTATTTTTTAAACTCAGACGGCTCCTAGCCGCGTTCAATTTGGCAGCTCGCGCTGTTCTATTGGTAGATAAGGGTGTACGTCGCCACCGCGTTGGCGCTACCTGGTGTGACCGTACTTGCAGTTTGTAAATAACGCGCGGAGAGCCCAATGCTGAAAGAACGAGTGCTCGCGGTGAAGGCAGTGCCGAGCGGCCTGGCCTGGGACAGTGGCAGTAACGAGCCTGTTGCATACAGTATCTGGACACCCACTCCAGTCGCCACGCCTGTACCAGGTGTCAATCCCAGTACGCCGTTAGGCGCATCTATCGCTGCGTAGACAGGGTCGACTCGCAGGCTCACGGTGTTGGGGACCCGCGTGCCGGTACTGGTCACGGATGACTGGGAAGCTGCGGGATATGATGCGGCGGTGTTACCGAAATAGCCGGGAAACCCCGGGCAATCCGTAATATTGAGGATAAAATCTACGCGAGGGCTGCCCGAGCCTACGCCTGTGAGCGTGGACGTCTTGTGACTACCCAAGGGTACTGTGACGTTCGGGGTCGTGCAGGTCATGGCAACCACATTGATAGTGCCCGTGACCCCGACAGCGGCGGTACTGTAGGCCGGGCTATCCGCAACACTGGTGGATAAGACCATTCTGCCCAATTCGCTTCCCCGGACAGTACCCGTGCCAACCGGACCCGTCTTGATCAAGACCACTGCGGCATTAGTAAGGAATTTAATCGGTAGAGTTTGACAGATATTGTTTCCGACTCGACCGCAACCGTTAGGCGTCACGCCTGCCACCACTTCGGCCCCAACAGCCCGGACGCCTATTGCTCCGCTGAACCAACTGACGCCGATACCAGGTACGCCCGTGTCATAAACCTTGCCCGCATACGTTCCGGAGTTGAAATCCACTTTGCGGCCTAAACCGGTAACACTGTAATTACCCGTCATCGCGGCGTTTTCGATACCGCACTGCCAAGTTGGTCCCTGGCCTGCCTGATGAAATTCCTGCACGTAAAGCACAGTACCGACGGGCGCATCTCGAGGCGCAGACAAGCTGTTGATATTAAGCGCCATCGTGCCATTAAACGCGGGCACTCCGGTAATGTTGCCACAGCCCACTGCAGCGCTTGCAGTTTGGTGGCCGCTCAACAGGAGCAACCCCGAAACCAATAAACCAGTGGGCGTGGCCATGTTCATAATAGTGCCTCAGTGATGACTTACCTTAATACTGTGGTGCGCACTGCTTCGCCAGGCGCGTTCGTTACTGATAAATAAGCGTGTAATTCACCACGGCATTGGCACTTCCGGCCGTGACGGTACTTGTTGATTGTAAGTAACGGGCAGCAAGGCTGATCACAAACCCGGTGGTAGAGGTTGTGGGTGAAATAGCCAGCACACGATTCTGGGCGAGTGGTTGCACGGCGCCCCCTTCACGCAATAGCTGCACGCCGATGCCCGTCGCCACACCCGTACCGGGTGTCAGACTGAATACGCCGTTGGCAGCGTCAATGGCGGTGTAGACCGGGTCCACCCGGAAGCTGACGGTATTGGGGACTCGCGTCCCGGCGTTGGTCGGCCCTGATTGAGAGGCTGCCGGTGTTGCCGCAGTTGTGGTTCCACCGTAGTAACCGGGAAAACCCGGGCAGTTCGTGATGTTGAGGTTAAACGGCACCTGGGGTGACGCCGAACCCACCCCTGTGAATGTAGAGGTTCTGTGAGTGCCCATAGGGACTGTGACGTTCGGCGTTGTACAGGTTTGGCTGACCACGTTGATAGCGCCGGTTACTCCAACTTCCGTCATGACGGGGATGTTCTCCCCGGGAATGCTCAGGCTGAACTGCAATCGTCCCAAATCAGCAGCTCGGACAGTGCCAGAGCCCACCGGGCCAGTCTTTATCAATGCCACCCTCGTACGATTAGTCAGTGTCAGCCTTTGGGATTGACAGATATCACTTTGAGTTCCGCTCCCTGCGTTCCTGACAAACGGACAATTGGAACCCGCTGGTCGGTTTATCCGCGTGCCGCCTACATAGTTCCACCCATTGAACCAACTAACGCCAATGCCCGGAACAGACGTTGCGTACACTTGACTTTCAAACGGCGCAGCAGTGAAGCCAGTATTCGCCAGCAAGCCAATCACATTAAAATAGATGGTCACCGGTGGAGCGTCATTTCGGTCCAGCGCCCGACAGGTAATAAGCCCGCCTTCACCGGCTTGGTGAAATTCCTGACGGTGAAGCACCGTACCATTGGGTGCGTCTCGCGGCACAGTGAGACTGCTGATATTCAATGCCATATTATAGTTCTGGGCTACCGGCGCTAGACAGAACGCCGAAGCCCCCTGAGAAACCATCAAATAACCCAGCGCTATCAACGCTCCGGCGATGACTTTACTCCTCATACTGTTATCCCTTCAGCTCGAAAAAAAAGCGGTTACTTTGCTGTTTCAACATCTCATCGCCCGGCGCTCTTGTTCACGCTGTTCTCATCGACATCAGTCAGTCTCGTGTCGTCCAGGCAGATCGCGTTGGCCTTGAACAACGGCCCCTGTTCTTTAACCTCAGGTACTTTGACGGTGCAGGCCTGATCATCTTGGCCGCCCCAACTGACGTGCAGACGGTGCGTGCCCTCCTTGACCCGTGCATACAACTGCCCACCCTGCCCTACGGTCCCTGCGGAGTTGCCGGCGTCATCGACCACCTTGGCGCCAAACGGTAACGGACTCTGGTCCTTCAACCGCACGTTCAACAACAATGCGTCACCGCGCACGGTGGCGAACTCCACCGACACGACCGCACCGGCACGTGGTGCTATTTGCTGGCTGGTCTCGCTCAGTTCGACTCCGTCCGCGATGCCTTCAGGGTCAATGGCAATTTCATTGCGTTGATAAGGCTGCAAGTAACTGACGACCGCCGTCCCTTTTCCATCAAGCCTTAACCCTGGATACCCCACCACTTTTGCACCGGCCGCGCCGGGGGCGTTGATTACCGCCATGGTTTCACCGCTATGCGGCGTCAGTGTCACTCCGTTCGGGTGAGCGACAAGGGTGCCGCCTCCGCCCACTGAGGCACTGGTGTAGCCGTCACCCTGACTCAGGCTGCCGTTGACGCGCATTTTTGAACCCTGGTATTGGCCGTCGATTGAGGTGCTGGTGGAGCCGCCCATACCCTCGCGGCCTGCGGTCAGGCTGTAACCATACTCATGGTCTTCGCCGGCGCTGCCACTTACGGATGCCTGTTGGTTGTAATAACCCTGGCTGTCTCGTCCCATCCGCGCCGACAATTGCGGAACGTTGGCAGATGAACCGAACTCCAGGGGCATGCTCATCGTGAACAACAGGCTGTTGTCCATATCGCCGAGACCGACACGACTGCGGCTGACGTTGACGCCATAACTGACGCGGCCCAAACGGTTGCTGTAACCCATCTGGTACTGCACGTCCTGCCCCGGTTGATTCCAGTAGTTCTGGGTAAAGCCACTCAGCGACAGATGCCCCCAATTATCAAGGCTCTGGTCGATGCTCAACGTCAGACGATTGCGCGGTCGACCGAAGGTTGTCGTGTCTGTTCCGGTGTTGTCGGCATCCCGAAAGAGCAGCGCATTGTTGAAGTCCAGGTAACCACTGGTGGAGAACCTGTAGGCCGCCAGTGAGAAGTTACTGCCGGTACTTTGGATGTTTTTGCTGTAGGACAAGCGAACGCTTTGCCCCTGCTCGGCTCCGGCCGCGAGCTCCGTACGCGCCTGAGTCAGGTCAATGGCCAATGCCCCAATCGGGGTACCGAATGCCACGCCGCCGAGCATCGCTGCGTAACCGTCACTCAACTGAGCGCCGGTGAAGCCGGTGAACGCGTTAGTCAGACCTCGTTGGTAGGTGCCTTGTATGAGTGGGGCTTCTTCGTCGATGTAATTATTGCGTGTCTCGCCCGCCGTCAAGCTGAAACGCGATGTGCCTGGGCGCAACAATTGACTGACCGAAGCATAGGGCACGATAAACCGCTGCTCGGTACCATCCGCCTCGAGTACCGTGACTTGCAGATCGCCGCCATAGCCCGTGGCGTACAAATCGTCGATGGCAAAAGCACCCGGCGACACCGTGGTTTGCTGAATCAGATTACCGCCCTGACTGATGGAAACGCGTGCGTTGGTGCGAGCGATGCCGCGCACCACGGGGGCGTACCCGCGCAGTGCATCGGGCAGCATGCGGTCGTCGCTGGCCACTTCAACGCCACGATACGCCAGGGTGTCGAAGATCTCCCCCGTGGTGTTGGCCTCACCCACGGTCAGCTGGCTTTTCAAACCGGTCAGGTCACGTTGAGCAAAGGTATTGATCTGCTGGTACTTGCCGCCGTTCTGGGTTTGCCAACTGAACGAGCCGTTGTGCCGCAAGCGCCAGTCACCCACGTTGAGCCCGGCTCTGAGCCCCATGTAAGCCGAATCATACTGCCCGGTTTGGGACTTGCTGCGGTTGGCGTTGAAGTCATAACCAAGCATCGCCGAGCCGACGCCGCGATCCCACAACTGCGGGTTCACATAGCCCCGCGCGTTACGGCGCATGGCGATCTGGGGAATACTGAAATCCAATTGCTGGGTGTCGGTAGAGAAATAAGCGGTCGCACCGTCGATCACTTCACTGATGACCGGGCATTCACCCTCTTGCTCCAATGTAGCGAGTGCCGTAGACGACAAGGTCGCGACGTCTACGCCCACCAGATCGAGCAGACGAGTGTTCACACACACTCTGGGGTGCTTGCCCTGCTTGTCGGAAACGATGCGAACATCCTGGCGCCCGTTGAGGCTCGAGTTCACCAAGATATCAGCCCGGTATTCGCCGGACATGACCGGGTTGCCACTCTGATACAACGCGAGGTCAATCCCGCTGGAGCCCTCAGGCAGAAAGGCATTGTTGAACTGCACTTCTTCCGCCAGTGCGTGGGGCATCAGTAACACGCTAGAGATCAAGGTAACTCGCCCCACCCAAACTCTGGACAGGCCGGTGTACGCGCAAGGGGCAACCCTGCGGCAGATGCGCAGATCAGAAAGCGGGCTCATAATTTACCTGAACAACTGAAGAAGAAAGTAGCTGAGGCGTAAGCTATGGCGTAACGGGTTTGCGAACAGGGACTAAGGCGCCGTAATCATTGATAGCGCTGTATTCAACTTGGGCCCCTGCAGCCGGCATGGACTTCATGTCAGGTAGCGCAAACAACTGCGTCTGCCCTGGCGCAACCATGCCTGATTCACTGGATACTCTTTGCCCACCGGCAACGAGCGTTAAATCACTTTGTGATACGTGAAAAGCAGTTGGATTAAACGCTTGCAGTGCGAACGTTCCGTTTTGCTGAGCGACCACTTTCCATTGAAGCGCTTCTATGGATGCCGTAGGCGTGCCTGGCAAATTGGCCGGCCGATAAAACAGCTTGATCCTTGATCTAAATGCCATCTGCAACATGTTCTGATCGTCGTCTGCTGCGGCTTTCACAGGAATTTCGAGGACGTTAAGCCAGAACACCGACTCTTTGTCGCCTGGCAATGACGCACCGGTAAACATCAGGCGCAGGCTCTGCCCCTTGGCGGGATCAACACGCGATACCGGTGGAGAAATTACAAACGGCGCTGACGAATTACTGGGTGTGGAAGCCGCGTCCCCTTCGTCAATCCACGACTGAACAAGTACGGGCTGGGTGCCTTCGTTGTTAATTTTTACGGTGACTTCTTTTTTGTCCGCCGGGTACACCACACGGGTACCTGTAATCACCACGGAAGACATCGCCTGGGAACAACCCAACAACGCAGCCATGAAAACCGCATAACGAAACCAGGCTTTTTGGCCCTGCATACTCTTCCCTCCCGGCACTGTCAGCGCACCGCACAGTGTGCCGATGCGCCGACAGTTCAGTGTTTACTGATAGTTGAGCGAGTAAGTAACCGAACTGACAACAGTACCTGCGGTCGGTACGCCGGTAGCAACGTAACGCACCGAGTAAGGCAGGGTAGCGGCACCGGCTGTCACCGTGGTACGGGCGGTGTTTGCGACTTGCGTGGCAGCACCGGCCTGGATGATTTCGCCGTCAGAGTCGAGCAACTGAAGTTGCACGTTGTTGGCGGTGCCAGTGCTGCGCAGGTTACGGGTAGTTGGGTCGACACCTGGGCCGGCCTCGAAGAATGCCGCAGCGCTGGCAATGACGTTGGCGCCAGTAGAGCAGCCGGTCAACGCAATGGTGAAGGTAGTCGCACCACCCGTCGCACCTGCGGTGGCCAGCGACGTAGTAGCGATTCGCGGCAAGGCAACAGTGCTTACAGCGGTGGTGGAGCCGTTAACCCGTGCGGTACAGGTTTGAGCAGTCAACTCGCCCGTGAAGTTGATCGTACCATCGGTAGCGTGGGCAACCGACATGGCAAGGGTGGTAGTCAGTGCTGCGAAAGCGAGTAAGGTGCGGTTCATAAGTTGCCTTTTTAAAATCGAAACATCAGTTAAGAAAATGCCCAAAGGGCTACTTTTTTATCGCGCTGCATAATCAAACCAACCCTTGCTACGGCTCGCTAAACTGCGACTTGCCAGAAGCAAATGGATCGTCCAGCCGTCGAATCAGCGATCTGTTCGCTATTAAAGCTTCAACTGCCGTACGAGCAGTAATTATAAGAAAGCTCTGCACAGGTATCTTTAGGAGCTGTCCGAAAAATAACGAGTGCATTCGTTATTTCGAGAAACGATAGTGCCAGCTCCCCTGAATCACTCCAGATGCGCCAGCAGCCCATTTATTGATAATTGATCGCGTAGGTAACCGAACCCACTACCGCACCGGCAGTAGCAGCAGCGCTGGCAAAGTATTCAACGGAATAACGCAGCACTGCCGCACCGTCAGTGAGCGGGGTCCGCGCATTGTTAGTTTGAGTGGCACTGCCAGCCCGGAGCGTATTGCCCGCAGCGTTCCGCAACCGGAGCTGCACGTTTGTGGCGGCGCCGGCAGTAGCGGTATTTCTAATGTTAAACGTAGTCGGGTCGACACCTGGCCCTGCTTCAAAGTTGACAGCTGCGGTGGCGATTGAATCGTCACAGTTGCTAAGCTCAATTGTGAAATTTGTGGCACCTGCAATAGTGCCCGCAAATGCCAGCGAACTTGCAGCGACCCTCGGCAAAGCGATAGACGTTACGTTAGCAACACCATTTACGCTGGAGGTGCACGTGGGCGCCGTCAAAGCGCCGGTGAAGTTGAGAGTACCGTCACTGGCCTGGGCGACTGACACAGCGAGTATGGACGTCAGCGCAGTAACAGCGAGTAAGGTTCGATTCATAAGCCGCCTTTTTAAATAAACATCGATTAGGGAGACCCCGAAGGAGTTGTTCTTGCCCTGTATTTCTAAACGTTCGCGTTGCTTGAAATCGTTTAATAGCGAATGGCCAATGCAGACGACTGGTAAAGGCACCGAACCAGCAACTCGCGCGCGCAAGACAAAAAAATTGTGCGCGCGGGCGCAAAAACAGTCTTTAGGAGTGATCCGAAAAGCATCAACCAACGCATTTCCGAAGGGCAGCGGTACAAAAACTCCACCGCCTTTATTGTCAGATCACACGAACAGATCGGTAGAGATCGACTGACCGACAGTCGTGACCTGGAAATCATTCTGCCCGGAGAAATTAAGCGAAAAAGAACCTGCGCTGATCGAGTTGGAATTCACCAGCGCGGGTCCGATATTGATATTGAATGCACCGACAGACTGCTGCCCTGCCCCTTGGGTGATGCCACTGACGTCGATCTTGTCGAGGCCGCCGATATTGATGGAGACCTGACTTACGCCAACCGACTGAGCTGACGAAGCAGGCACGTAGATAGAAGTTTGAGTCACTGCCGCTCTTTCGTAAGACCCTGCATCAGCCCCTTGCTTGAACGCTACAGGGGACTGACCATTCACCACGATATTGCCAGTCTTAGTGCCAACATCGTATTTATAATTTGATATTTTAAACTGGCCACTATTACCCACCTGGACAATAGAGCTTGCGCTTGGACCACAGACAAGATTAAAAATAACTACTCCCTAATATTCTGCGACCGATGTGTGCCTACGCGCGGAGCATTATGGCGACGCTCAACTAAGGAGGTAGTTTGGAACGCTCTGAAAAGTAACGTTGCCAGCCGATTTTTCGCACTGCCTCTATTACCCGGCAAAAAAATCGCCCCATTGGGTAATGCCGATCAGTTAGAGATAGCACGAATAACCGATAACCTTTGGCGAGGGAGCTTGTTCCCGCTGGACTGCGTAGCAGTCCCATTTTTCAGGGCCGCTTCGCGCCCCTTGGGCAACGTTCGCCCCCAGCCGGCGGCTTTCGCTGCGACTTGCAGCACGCCGCGCAGCCGAGCAATATCGATGGGATAACGTTCCGGAGATTCACCATGGTTCGCCTGATCACCCAAAGCCCTTGGATCAATCTGCCGAGCCGGCCCCAATAGTTTGCGTTGGTAGCTGAGCGGATCCTGGCGACCAGCGGTTTCATCCGTGATTGGGACAGATACGGCAAGGAGTACGAGGCTTCAAGCACAGAGTCCGAGGCTTCTATCGCTCGCTCGAACGTACCGTTGTTGCGTACCACCTTGCCCGGCCTCAGTGTTGCCTGCTGCAACTCGTTGCCAAAGCGCCAGCGGCTTCAGCCAATGCGCCGTACCCAGGCTCACGACCGCTGGACGGGTGAACAACCTTGTGCAACTGCGCATGGCACTCGCCGACCGGGCGCTTGATCAACACGCCCGAACATCAACGCTGTGGGTACAGTTATTGACTGACGGTGCCTCCACTAAAGGCCGCATCCACGCTTGCCAGTTCGTCTGCCTTCAGGATCCCGGCGTAGTAATGCAATTGAGTCCACGCCATCAGATAGTCGTAACGCGCCCGGGGCCAGTCTCGTCGCGTGGTGTAAAGCTGTTGTTCGGCATTGAGTACGTCAAGGTTGACCCGCTCGCCCCCCAGCACGCTCTGTTGGGTCGACACCACCAGGGCTTCGGCGGACTTGAGGGCTTTTTGATAAGCACGCAGCTTGCTCACGCCTGACAGGCAGTCGTTGAATTGACGACGCAGTTGAATCAGCGTCTTGCGGGTCTTGCCTTCCAGCTCATATTCGGCTTGCTCCAGGTTCCGGCTGGCCTGACGGGTTGAAGCCGATACTCCGCCCCCCCGCGTACAACGGCACGCTGACTTCGATGCCAATGGTGTTTGTGTCGTAACGAGACTCTGCTTCAGGATATCGGCACGGGTGCCCTCGCCAACAACTATAACGATTTGAATGCACCATTTTTCAAAGTAACTATCGCCTGCCAAAAGCGACAAACACCTCTGTAAGCAATGCAACCTTCTTCAAGAAAAAGAAGCATCACAAGGATAACAACCTCCTGCCTATCGCTCACCGAAAGCGCGTACTTTGCCGTACTTATTTAATTGCGCCAACCTTTCAGGACGACATTCAACAACTCACTCTATTTATAGGCATAGAACAATGCCGGGCCACCAGGTCGCGCAATCCCTGCGCGGTAAAGAACCTGGCGACCCTGCACAATCTCAGCTTATGTTTGAATGCAGCTGCTGTATTTAGGACTGATCTGAAAATCACGCATGCTGAAAACTAAACGCTGACTATCTGCAAGCGGCCAGCTCTTGCTGCAGACACTCAATTTGGTTTTCGAGCGTAGAAATGTGCTCAAACAATATGGCGTTGAGTTTAGCGTCAGCAGGCACTGATCGCCTTGCTGCAAAAGAGTCCTCAAGCCTCCCGACAATTTCATTGTTCATGCTTCGCCGGTCGACCTTTGCCGTGTTCTTTATTTTCGCGTGAAGTTCACTTGGAAGACGGACGATAAACGCCTCGAGATTGTTAGGCATGGGGGCTCTAGCTGTTCTAAAAAGAAATATCATATGAACATCTCACGCCGATATCTTTAAGAACACGCTGAAAAACCGCCCATCTGAATCCGAAGAGAGACATGAACGCTGCGTGCCTGAACCCCCACGCAGCGAGCGCAGAACTTGGCTGAGCACTTTCACGAGCATTTCCCCCCCAAAAGGTATGCTCCGCATTTAATTACGACTACTGACACCGGGGTGCCAGCCCGGCGACAATCCCACCAGGCTGGTCTGAGCCGATTTGGCACGGCTTGCGATTCGCCGGAATCAGTGACCGGTTCGAATGATCACTTTGCCACTGGCATGCCCCGTGGCGACTTTCTCCAGGGCGCTGCGCGTCTCGCCCAGCGCAAAGATCGAGTCAGTGATGATTTGCAACTGCCCCGCATTGAACTGCTGCACGGCCGCTTGCAGATACGGGGTCGCCGAGGCGAAGAACACGAAGGTGCCCGCGCGCCCTTCGCGAGGTTCGATGCCGAACTCCACCAGGGACGCAATACGCCCGCCTTCGCGCAGCACCGACCAGGAGTTTTCCAATGTATCGCCGCCTAACGTGTCGAGGACCAGGTCGATGTCGCGCAGCGTGGTAAATGCCTGGCTGCGGTAATCGATGACCTCATCTGCCCCCAGGCTCTTGACCCGTTCAAGGTTGCGTTCCGACGCCGTGGCAATGACATGGGCGCCCGCCAGGTGAGCCAACTGAACGGCCATGCTGCCCACGCCACCGGCGCCCGCATGGATCAACACGCGCTCACCGCGTTTCAACTGCCCGACATCAAACAACGCCTGCAGCGCGGTGCCGAACGTTGTGGGCAGCGCCGCCGCTTGCTCAAAACTCATGGAGGGCGCCAGCACGCACAGGTCGGCGGCGGCGATCAACAGGTGCTGGGCAAACGCGCCGCCTGAACTCGGCGCGCTACGGCCAAACACCCGATCACCCGGTTTAAGGTGGCTGACCCGTACGCCGACGCTGCTGACCACGCCACTGAAATCGGTGCCGGGAACGTAGGGCAGTTGTACCGGGAAAACCGGTTGCATATACCCGGCGATCATCTTCAGATCCAGCGGGTTAACGCTGGCGGCCTCGATGCGCACAACGGCCTCGTCAGCCCCCGGCAGCCCCGGGCTGAAGGGGGTAAGCGTAACGACCTCAGGGCCGCCGAACAGGTTAATGGTTGCTGCTTTCATGGTAAGCCTCACGCGAAGATTCAAGGTTGGGCAGGAAATTGACCCAGTTGCAGAAACAGGCCGAACCAGTCTTCCATGTGCCACGTGGTGGTGATGCGTTGGCCATCCAGCGTATGGAACTCGTGCAGACGGAAGCTGACCTGTTTGCCGGTCGCAGCAATGCCGAAGAACTCACCCAGATGGGTGCCGGTGATTTCAGCGCGAACAGCGATCTGGCCAGGCACCTGAATCAGGTCACGGATGGTGATTTTCACATCCGGGAATGCCTCCCCAAAGCTGCGGATAATCGGTTTGATCCCCTCTGGCCCCGGCCCTTGTCCGGGCGCCAGTGGAATATCGTCCCAGGCAGCGGCCAATACGCTGTCGACAAGGTCCGGGTTCTTGTCGCTGAAGGCGCGGTAGAGGGTTTCCACGGCCAGGCGTTCGGTGTGCAGGCGGGTCGTCAGTTCATCGGGGGTCATGGCGCATCTCTCGTCGTTGGGTATGACGCGAGTGTGGGGAGTGCGCTAACATCCGTAAAACAAATTAACGATATGAGTGTTTATTTGATTTATGGATTTTCATGGCATTGATTTGAACCTGCTGGCGGCGTTCAACGCGTTGATGACCGAACGCAACGTCACACGCGCGGCTGTTCAGGTGGGTGTCAGCCAACCGGCGATGAGCGCGGCACTCTCCCGGCTGCGCACATTGGTGGGTGACCCGCTGTTTCTGCGCAGCGCCGAAGGCCTGCTGCCGACGCCGCGAGCACGTGAACTGGCCCAGCCGATCGAGTTGGCGCTGCGCCAAATCGAAAACGCGCTGGTGACCAAACCCGGATTTATCCCCGCCGAAGCGGTACTCACATTGAACCTGGGCCTGGCGGATTATCCCGCCTTTGTCCTGCTGCCCAAGCTCCTGCAAGCGCTGCAAGACCAGGCGCCGGGGCTGGTCGTCAATGTGCACGCCTTCAATGGTCGCGATCATGCCGTCGATCTGCTCGACGCCGGCGTGATCGACGCGGCCATTGGCGTACTGCCGAGCCATCAAGACGGGCGGATTCTGACGCGGCCGGTCCTGCGCGACACGTTTGTCACGCTGTTGGCCCACGACCACCCCGCAGCACGGCGCGGGATGGATCTGGCGACTTACCTTGCGCTGTCCCATGTGCTGGTTTCTCCCGAAGGCGACCGGCACGGCCTGGTGGATCAGGCACTGGCCCAGTCCGGTCAACAGCGCACGGTGGCGCTGACGTTGCCGCACATGTTTGCGGTGCCGGCGATCATCGCCTCGTCCAGAATGACCGCCACTGTTCTGAAACGCGTGGCCCTCAGTTCACCGATTGGCGCCAAGCTGGCGTTGTTTCCACCCCCCGTGGCGTTGCCAGAGATCGTTTTCCACTTGATCTGGCACCGTCGGGGCAACGAGAACCCGGCTCAGCACTGGTTCAGGGCGCTTATCGAGTCAGTGGGTGCCGGGCTGTAAACGTCGGAATCTGCAGGCCCAGACTCTCACGCAGCGTTGTGCCTTCATAGGCCGTGCGGTAGACACCGCGTTCCTGCAACAACGGAATGACCTCCTGTGTGAAACGACTGAACTGCTGCGGGTGCCCAATATAGATATTGAAGCCATCCACGGCCCGCGCCTCGAACCAATCCGCGATTTTCTGCGCGACCGTATCAGCCGTTCCCACAAACGCGCCCGGGCGCAGTTGTCGGCCGAACTCTACGGCCTGGCGCAGCGTGAAACCCTTTTCACGCGCCTGGTCGGCAATGCGTTTGGCGGCCGTGAAGAAACTGCTGCGCGCGGCCTCCAGGCTTTCCTGAGGAAACGGCGCATCCAGGTCGTACCGGCTGAAATCATGCCAGCCGAAATTACGCCCGAACTCTTTCAGCGCCAGCTCAAAACTATGGTCGGCCTGGTGGTAGTACTGCTCGATTTCCCGTGCATGTGCGTCGGTATCGCCCACGTAGATTTCCGCACCGGGCATCACCAGCAGTTGCTCCGGGTTGCGGCCATGTTGCGCTGCCCTGCCCTTTATATCCCGATAAAACGCTTGGCCCTGCTCGATGCTGGCGGCGTGGGTGAAGATCACATCGGCGGTGGCAGCACCCAGGTCGCGGCCTTGCTCCGAGTCACCGGCCTGGAAAATCACCGGCTGGCCTTGAGGTGAGCGCTGGATGTTGAGCGGGCCGACCACGGAAAAATGTTCACCCTTGTGGTTCAAGCTGTGCAGCTTGCTCGGGTCGAGGAACTGGCCCGTGGCCCGGTCGCGCACGAAGGCATCTTCCTCGTAGGAGTTCCACAAGCCCTGCACCACTTCGACATGTTCGGCGGCGCGGCCATAGCGGGTGTCGTAGTCATAATGTTCGTCGCGGCTGTAATTGCCGGCAGTGCCGGCATCGCCGCTGGTCACCACGTTCCAGCCGGCGCGGCCTTTGCTGATCAGGTCGAGTGAGGCCAGGCGGCGCGCGACGTTATAGGGCGAGTTGTAGGAAGTCGTCAGCGTGCCCACCAACCCCAGACGCCGCGTGCTCACGGCGAGCGCCGACAGCAGCGTCAAGGGTTCCAGGCGGTTGAGGTAATGCGAGGGCGAACCCGGCGTGATGAACTGGCTATCGACGATAAATATCAGGTCGAACAGCGCCGCCTCGGCCTGGCGGGCAATGTCGATGTACCAGTCGACGTTGACGCTGGCATCGGCAGGCAACTCGGGGTCAAGCCACAGGTTGTGGCGGCCCGGGCCTCCGCAGCCCATCGTCAGGGCGCCAAGTTTGAGCTGTCTTTTGGTCATTTGTGCAGGATTCCTTCTAGCGTTCAGGGCTGGGTTTTGGCGACGGCAGGCTGCAAGGACGCGGCAAATGAAGCGTCAAACAGCGTGGCTGCCGAGTAAGACTTGACCAGGCCTTGGCTGGCAAAAAAGTCCACGGTCTTCTGCGCCTCTACAGGCGACTGCTCCGTCACGGGCTCCACCGTGGCACGTGCCCGGGCAAACCAGGCACGGGCGATGTCGGCATCTGCGCGAGCCCGTTTGGCCCATGCATCGGCATAGGCGTCGGTGTTCGCCGGACTTTGGCGCGTCCAGTCACGGGCTTTTTTCAGGCGCTGAAGAAAGTCACTGATTTGCGCCCGTTTGGTGTCGACGGCCTTGCTGCTGGCCGCCACAAAACTCTGGGCCGGGATCAAGCCTTCAGCCGTCGCCAGCACCCGCGCGCCCTGGCGTTCCTGCTGGGTCACATAGGGCTCCCAGGTGGCGATCACGTCAACCGAGCCGCCTTCCAGCGCGTGGGAAGCATCCAGTGCGCTGAGGTAGCGCAGCTCCACGGCGTCTTTTGGCACACCGGCCTTATCCAGCGCAGTCAGCAACAGTTGCTGGCTCCACGAGCCTTTCCAGATGGCTGCGCGTTTGCCCGCAAGGTCTGCCAGGCTGTGGATCGGCGAGTCCTTGCTCACCAGAATGGCCACGCCGTCGAGGTTCTGTCGGCTGATCGCAATCACCTTGATCGGCGCGCCGAGTGCGCCCAGAAACAGCACAGGCGCGTCCCCGAGCAGGCCGATATCCAGGCTGTTAACGTTAAGCGCTTCGGCGACCGGCGAGCCGGCGGTGAATTGCTTCCATTCAAGCTGATAAGGCAGGTCATCCAGCACGCCCGCAGCCTCCATAACCGCCTGGGCGTTATAGCTTTGGTCGCCCACCACCAGCGTTTGCGCATTCGCAGTCAGGCACATCAAGGTGGCAGCCAGCCCGGCCGCCAGTTTTGTCAGGTAACGCACGCTCGTCTCCAGATGCCGGTTCAGGCATTGCAAGTCGATCCGCGCGCGCGGTCTCGGCATTTTTGTAGGCTGGATACGATGAGGGCTTTGTCACGCCGTGTAAAATACTGATTGCGCATAACCTAATTCTTTAATAATGCGCAGAATGCATTATTTGAAAAGTACATTAAGTTCGCACGCACCGCGTTGACATTGCGCAGTGCCAAGCACAACCTACACTGATCTGAACCCGGCCGCCGCAGCGGTCCGGCCTGGGAATACCTGCACGTTTTGCTCAACCACAAAAGCAGTCAACCTGCTGATTAATCAGAGTAAATATGAAAGAGCAGACTCGGCAGCGTGTATCAGGATCGAGACAGGTCGCTTACCTTCATTGCTTGTTGCAACACTCCCGGCTTATGGCTCCCCTCAGTGTGCTGTGCATTGCGCTCGCCGGTTGCACCGTGGGGCCCGATTTTGCACGCCCGCAAACACCGGCGAATGCCGATTTTTCAAAAGAAAAACTCACTGCCACTTCCCGTGCCGACATCGACACCGGTGGCGCGGCTCAGCAGTTGGTCGCCGGGATGGATATCCCGGGGCAATGGTGGACGCTGTTCCGCTCGCCGCCCCTGAACGCCCTGGTGGAAGAAGCCTTGCGGGCCAACCCGGATGTCAGCGCTGCGCAAGCTGCATTGCGCCAGGCCAATGAGCTGGTGTACGCCGATCAGGCGTCGCTGTTTCCGTCGGTCAACGCCAACGCGTCGAAAACCCGCGAGAAAGTCTCGGGGGCTGAAACCGGCCTGCCGTCATCGCCCATCCTGACCGTGAGTTCTGCGTCGCTGAGCGTGTCCTACGCCCCGGACGTGTTCGGCGGCACACGCCGGCAGATCGAGTCCTCCACGCAACAAGCCGAGTACGAGCGCTTCCAGCTGGAAGCCACCTACCTCACCCTGACCGCCAATGTGGTCAACACCGCGATCAGCCTCGCGTCCTTGCGCGACCAGGTGGTTGCCACCGAGGAAATCATCCGGCTGCAGAGCGGCCAGCTGGACCTGTTGCAAGCGCAGCGGCGGCTGGGCGCCATCGCCGACACCGACGTCCTGACCCAGCAGACCGCACTCGCGCAAACCCGCGCCACCTTGCCGCCGCTGCAAAAACAGTTGGCGCAGACTCGTAACCAATTGATGGCCTACCTTGGCCGGTTTCCCAATCAGGACCGTGGCGAGGCGTTCAACCTGGCGTCCCTGCGCCTGCCGGAAACGTTGCCGGTCAGCCTGCCTTCGGCCATCGTCGACCAGCGGCCGGATGTGCGATCTGCGCAAGCGCAACTGCATCAAGCCAGCGCGAACATTGGTGTGGCCGTGGCCAATCAGTTGCCGCAGTTCAGCATTACCGGTTCACTGGGCTCAACGGCGGTGGCTGGCACCAAGCTGTTTTCCTCCGGCACCGGCGTCTGGAGCCTGGCAGGCGCAATCGCCCAACCGATCTTTGATGCAGGCGCCCTCGAACATCGCAAACGCGCAGCCGTGGCGGCTTATGACCAGTCGGCCGCGCTGTATCGCGGCACCGTCATCACCGCTTTCCAGGATGTCGCCAATGCATTGCGCGCCCTGCAAGCGGATGCCGACGCACTCAATCAGCAGGTGCTGGCCGAACGCTCCGCGCAAGCCAGCCTGGACCTGGTGCAGGCCCAGTTCAAGCTCGGCGCCGTGGCGTATATCAACCTGCTCACCGCCCAACAGACCTACCAGAACACCGTGTTGACGCGCGTCAGGGCGCAGGCCGCCCGCTACAGCGACACCACTGCGCTGTTCCAGGCGCTGGGTGGCGGTTGGTGGAACCGCACCGACGTGGATCCCGCCACCCAGGGCAGCCCTGATCGTTTCGGCCTGCCGTCATGGCACGAGATCATGCCGGACAGAAACGCGGCGCAACTGAACTGACTCATTGAAACAGCGAGAACCTCCATGGCTGACGTCAAGACTGCCCTGCCCCACGAACAGAGTGCTCCGCGCAAGCGTCGGTTATGGCGGCCGATGATCATCATGCTGGTGGTCGTACTGGTGATCGTTGCGATCATCGCCGGGGTGAAATTCGTGCAGATATCGGCGCTGATCGCCCAATCCAAAATGCCCTTGCCCGCCGCCGTGGTGACGGCCTTGAAGGTGCCGTTTGAGGAATGGCAGCCCAACGTGTCCGCCGTGGGTTCCATGAAGGCCGTCAGAGGCGTGGACGTGACCACTGAAGTGGGTGGAATCGTGCGCACCATCGGCTTCAAACCCGGGCAAGAAGTGGCCGCGCAGGCGTTGCTGGTGCAGCTGAATGCCGACTCGGACATCGCGCAACTTCACTCGCTGGAAGCCACCGCGGATTTAGCCGGTATTGTTCTCAAGCGCGACAAGGCTCAGTTGGCGGTGAATGCCGTGTCCCAGGCACAGGTAGACACCGACAGCGCCGACCTCAAGGCCAAACTCGCCGCGGCCGAACAGCAACGTGCGCTGGTCGAGAAAAAGTCGATTCGTGCACCGTTTGCCGGGCGCATCGGGATTACCGGCGTCAACCCGGGGCAGTACCTCAACCCCGGCGACAAAATCGCCACGTTGCAGACGTTCGACCCCATCTACATCGACTTCACCGTGCCACAAACTCAACTGGAAGCCATCGCCATCGGCCAGAGCGTAGCGGTGACGGCTGACGGCGTGTCCAACCAAACCTTCACGGGCCGTGTCAGCACCGTCGACACCCAGTTCGATGCCACCACACGCAACGTCACCGTGGAAGCGACGGTCGACAACCCGCAAAAACGTCTGGTGCCCGGCATGTTTGCCCGTGCAGTGGTGACCTCCGGCAGCCCGCAGCGCTACCTCACGGTTCCGCAGACCTCGGTCACCTACAACCCCTACGGCACCACGGTGTTCATCGCGACAGCGAGCAAGAACGACAAAGGCGAAGAAGTGCTCACGGCGCAGCAAACCTTTATCAAGACCGGGCCGACGCGTGGCGATCAGGTGGCCATCGTGTCCGGTGTGAAGGAAGGCGACTTGTTGATTACCAGCGGCCAGATGAAGCTCAAAAACGGCTCGCCGGTGAAGATCGACAACAGCACCGCACCGCTGAACGACCCTGCTCCGACTCCCCAAGAACACTAAAGGTGTCCCATGAAGTTTACCGATACCTTTATTCAGCGACCGGTCTGGGCCATTGTCGTCTCGCTGTTCATCCTGATCCTGGGGCTGCGTTCGATCTTCGAACTGCCGGTTAACCAGTGGCCGCGCACCGAAAACACCGTGGTCACCATCACCACCGCCTACTACGGCGCGGATGCGTCCACGGTCGCGGGGTTTATCACCCAGCCGCTTGAATCAGCGATTGCCCAGGCCCAGGGCATCGATTACTTGTCCTCGACCAGCATCACCGGCGTCTCGACCATTACCGCCACACTGCGGCTGAACTATGACGCGAGCAAGGCGCTCACCGAGATCAATACCCAGGTCAACTCGGTCAAGAACCAGCTGCCGGCCCAGTCCCAGGAACCGGTACTGACCATCGCCGTGGGCCAGACCACCGATGCGATGTACCTGGGTTTCTACAGCGACACCTTGCCCACCAACAACATCACCGACTACCTGGTGCGCGTGGTCAAGCCCAAGCTGGACTCGCTGCAGGGCGTGCAAACCGCCGAAATTCTCGGCGGCCGCCAATTTGCCCTGCGCGCCTGGATGGACCCGGACAAACTGGCCGCGCACAACGTCACGGCGCAGGACGTGTCCACCGCCCTGGCCAACAACAACTACTTGTCCGCCGTCGGCTCGACCCGTGGCCAAACCGTGACGGTGGACCTGACCGCCGGCACCGATCTGCACACGGTGGATGAGTTCAAGCGCCTGGTCATCAAGCAGAACGGCGACGCGCTGGTGTACCTGGAGGATGTGGCGAACGTCACCCTCGGCGCCGAAAGCTACGACAGCAGCGTGGCGTTTTCGGGCAAACGTTCGGTGTTCATCGGCATTAAAGTCGCACCCACGGCGAACATTCTGACCGTCGCCGACAGCGTGCGTCAGGCCTTCCCCGAGCTGCAATCACAACTGCCCAGCGGCGTACGCGGGGACATCGTGTATGACTCCACCGAGTTCATTAACACCTCGATCTACGAGGTGGTGAAGACCCTGGTCGAGGCCATGATCATCGTCTCCGTGGTCATCTACCTGTTCCTCGGCTCGTTCCGCGCGGTGATAGTGCCGCTGGTGGCGATTCCGTTGTCGCTGGTCGGAACGTTCTTCGTGATGTACCTGCTGGGGTATTCGATCAACCTGCTGACCCTGCTTGCGCTGGTGCTGGCGATCGGGCTGGTGGTGGACGACGCAATCATCGTTGTGGAAAACGTCGACCGGCATATCAAGGAAGAAGGCAAAGGTGTGCTGGAGGCGGCGCTGGTGGCCGCGCGGGAGCTGGGCGGGCCGATCCTGGCGATGACCGTGGTGCTGATTGCCGCTTACGTGCCGATCGGCCTGCGCACCGGGCTGACCGGCGCACTGTTCAAGGAGTTCTGCTTCTCGCTGGCCGGTGCGGTGACCGTGTCCGCCGTGGTCGCGTTAACCCTGTCGCCGATGATGACGTCCCGGCTGTTCAAGCCCGGCCAGGAGGAAGGCCGCTTCGCACGCCGGCTCGATGGGTACTTTGACTGGTTGCGCAAACGCTACCACCGCGTACTGTCTGGCGGCCTGGACATCTGGCCGGTGCTGGTCACCTTTGGCTTTGTGCTGTTCCTGTTGGTGGGCGCCAGTGGCATGACCGCCAAAAGCGAACTCTCGCCCACCGAGGATCAGGGCTTGGTGTTCATGCAGATCAAAGGCCCGCCCACCGCCTCGCCGCAACAGATGGAACGAATCGCCGACCAGGCCTTCCAGATCGCCAACAAAGAGCCTGAATACGCGCAAATGTTCCAGCTGACCGGGCTGCCCATTCTCAACCAGGGCCTGGGCGGCGTGCTGCTGAAAACCTGGGGCGACCGCACGCGTTCCCAGGCCCAGCTGATACTGGACCTGCAGCAAAAATGGAACCAGGTGCCGGGCGCGACCATCGCCGCGTTCCCGCTGCCTTCACTGCCCGGCGCCCAAGGCTTGCCGGTGCAGTTCGTCATCACCACCACCGACACGGTGGAAAACCTCAATGAGGTGGCCCAGGCCGTGATGGCCGAAGCCCAGAAGCAACAACTGTTCTGGTTCGCCGACATGGACCTGAAACTGGACAAGCCACAAGCCAAGCTGGTGGTCGACCGCGAAAAAATCGCCGCCCTCGGCATGACCCAGGCAGACGTCGGCGCGGCGCTGTCTGCCGCACTGGGTGGCAACTACGTGAACTATTTCTCCACCGCCGGGCGCTCGTACAAGGTTATTCCCCAGGTCTTGCAGGTGGACCGTCTCAACCCGGACCAAATCCTCGATTACTACATTCGTACGCCTTCCGGCGCCATGATTCAGGCACGCACCGTGGCGCACATCGAGACCTCGACGCAGCCGGAGTCAATCAACCACTTCCAGCAACTCAATTCGGCGACTCTGTCGGGCGTCAGCGGTGTGGCCCAGGGTGAACTGCTGGCGAAGCTCAACACCATCCTCGCCAACGTGGCGCCCTCGGGCTACACCTCGGATTTTGCCGGCGAATCACGCCAGTTCATCCAGGAATCCGGTGGGTTTGTGGGCCTGTTGCTGTTCTCGATCCTGATCGTTTACCTGGCCCTGGCCTTCCAGTTCGAGAGCTTCCGCGACCCGGTGGTGATCCTGTTCTCGGTGCCACCCGCACTGTTTGGCGCGCTGGCGTTCATCACCATGGGCTACGCCTCCATCAACGTGTACACCCAGGTGGGGTTGGTGACGTTGCTGGGACTGATCACCAAGCACGGGATTCTGATCGTGCAGTTTGCCAACGAGCTGCAGCGCGCGGGCCACAGCAAACGTGAAGCGATTGAAGAAGCGGCAGCGGTTCGGTTGCGCCCGATTCTGATGACCACGGCGGCGATGGTGCTCGGCGTGGTGCCACTGGTGTGGGCGTCGGGCGCCGGTGCTGCCGGTCGGCACGACATGGGCCTGGTGATCTTTGCCGGGTTGTCGATTGGTACATTGCTCACGCTGTTTATGGTGCCTGCGATGTATATGTTTATAGGTGAAAATCATCATCAACAGACCGAGCCACTGAAGGAAGACCTACAACCCGCCAGCCCTTGAATAGCGCGTGGCACCTGACCAGACGAGCAAATCACCGGCACTCATGGGCCTTGCGTGCAAGTAGCCTTGGCCGGTGATGCCGCCCAGCTCGATCAAGGCCTGACGCTGAGCTTCAGTTTCGATGCCTTCGAGTACCACGCTGATCCCCAGCGCCTGCCCCAGTTGAATCACCGCCGCAACAATGGCCTTGCACCGCGCATCATGAACCACGTCCCTGACGAAGCTGGCGTCGAGTTTTATTTCGCTGAAAGGGCCCTGCAACAGACGTTGCAGGTTTGAAAAGCCTGTGCCGAAGTCATCAATGGAAAAGCGACACCCCAGCGCTTTCAGGTCCATCAGGCTTTTCTGCTGGATCGACCCGGAGTGAAGGGCGCCGCGCTCAGTGAGTTCAAAAGTGATTCCGGACGCTGGCACTCCATGACGGTCGAGCGCCGAAACCACCCGGCGGATGAAGTCTGAATCGCCCAGTTGCTCGACTTCAAGGTTGTAGGCAAATGACAGCGAATAGCCCCTGCCCCGCAGCTTCTTCTGCAACGTCAAACCGCGGTGCAGATGGTGAAAAAACAGCTCGTTCAACAACCCGCTTTGCTCAATAGCGGGCATGAACGCCGCCGGCGACAAGACGCCCCGCTGTGGATGAGCCCAGCGCGTCAACACCTCGACGCCTTCCACGGCATCACTCGCGAGGTTGAACTTGGGTTGAAAAAACGGCTGTATCTGCCCTTCTGCCAATGCTTTTCTGACTTCGAATTCACTGGCCGGCAGGGCGACGGCAGGAGGGCTCATGGCGTGCTCGCGTAATGAAACGGGCCGCCAGTTTCAGGGTTTCGTCTACGCGCCTCAGTCAGACGTGGCTTTAAGTAGGTAAGGCCTTTTCTGAAACATTGCGGGAAATGCCCTACAAATGGACCGCATCCACGCCTGTCATCCGACCGCAACATAACCCTGTCTAAAATCCCGGCCGGAGACCCGCTACCCAGGTCTCCACTGACGCGAACACTGCTCCATCGGTTTTAAGCATCGGCCTTTGAGGTTTATCTTCGGGCCGTTTTTCAAGGATTGAAATCTACGCGCGTAGAACGCTCAGGAACAAAGGATCGAGTGATGTTCGTCACCTCCACAGATCGGGAGTTTTTTGATGTCCACGCTTGAAAGTACCCCCCACCCCGCCGCCTTTGCAGGCCGTGGCGCGGCCGATGAAAGTCTGACAACACCCCGAGGGCGTCGGGAAATGTACCGCGCCACCCTCGCCTGCTGGTTGGGCACGGCCATGGAATATGCCGACTTTGCTCTGTATGGCCTTGCGGCCGGGTTGATCTTCGGCGACGTGTTTTTCCCCAATGTCACCCCGGCCATGGCCTTGCTTTCGACGTTCGCCACCTGGTCGGTCGGCTTCGTGGCGCGGCCCATTGGTGCGCTGTTTTTTGGCTGGCTGGGCGACCGCAAGGGCCGCAAAGTGGTGATGGTGTCCACCGTGGTGCTGATGGGCGCGTCCACTACCTTGATTGGTTTGATTCCGAGCTACGCCTCCATCGGCATCTGGGCGCCGGTGTGCCTAGTGCTGCTGCGGTTCACCCAGGGGTTCGGCGCCGGTGCCGAGCTGGCGGCGGGCACTGTGATGCTCGGCGAATTTGCACCGGCCAAGCGCCGGGGGCTGGTGTCTTCGGTCATCGCATTGGGCTCCAACAGCGGCACCTTACTCGCCTCGCTGGTGTGGCTGGCCGTCATCCAGATGGATCAACAACAACTGCAGGCGTGGGGCTGGCGCATTCCCTTCCTCTGCAGTTCGTTGATCGCGCTGGCCGCGTTGTGGTTGCGGCGCAACCTGCGTGAAACCCCGGTGTTCGAGCAGCGAAAAGCCGAGCTGCAAGCCCAGCGTGACAGCAGCCGAGCTGCGCTGCCCCAACACACCGCTTCGGTCGGGTTCTGGAAAGGCAGCCGCGCGTTCCTGACCATGGTCGGTTTGCGCATCGGCGAAAACGGCCCGTCCTACCTGGCTCAGGGCTTTATCGTCGGCTACGTGGTGAAAGTGCTGACCGTAAACAAGTCGGTTGCAACCCAGGCGGTGTTGATCGCCTCCCTTCTCGGTTTCCTGATCATCCCCCTTGCTGGCTGGCTGTCCGACCGCTTCGGGCGCCGCGTGGTGTACCGCTGGTTTTGCCTGTTGCTGATGCTCTACGCATTCCCGGCGTTCATGTTGCTCGACTCCCGTGATCCCGTGATCGTCACCGCGACCATGGTGGTCGGCATGGGCCTCGCCTCACTGGGTATTTTCGGTGTGCAAGCCGCCTGGGGCGTGGAGATGTTCGGCGTAAAAAACCGTTACACCAAGCTGGCGATGGCCAAGGAACTCGGCTCGATTCTGTCCGGCGGCACCGCGCCATTGATCGCCGCAGCGCTGTTGTCCTGGACCGGCCATTGGTGGCCGATCGCAACCTACTTTGCAGCCATGGCCGGCATCGGCTTCTTCACCACGTTTATCGCCCCGGAAACCCGTGGTCGAGACCTCAACGCCGTGGAAGACGCCATCTAACGCAACTCCCCCTTCATAAAAACCAGCACTGCCAACGCCTCATAGAAGGCGCCAACCCGCACGACTGTGAAACCACAGCCGGGCAAAGCCATGCCTGAAAAACGGCCATTTGATAGGAGCGTCGTCATGAAAAGATCCACCCTCGCACTCGCTATAACCGCAACTGCACTGACCCAGCAGGTGCTGGCCGCAGGTTTTATCGATGACAGCAGCGCGGCCATCAGCGCGCGCACGTTCTACCTGCGCAGTGATAACCCGAACACACCCGGCGTCGATCAAAACGAATTGACCCAGGGTTTCAAGCTCGACTACTTGTCAGGGTTTACCCAAGGCACCGTAGGTTTTGGCCTTGATCTGCAGGCGATGCAAGCCTTCAACCTGTCAGGCGGCACCCAGCACCCGAATGCCACCACCCAAAACTCCCTCGCCCCGGTCAGCTCCGACGGCAGCCCGGTCGATAACTGGAGCCGCCTTGCCGGCAATGCCAAGGTGCGCCTGTCCAAGACCGAGTTTCACGCAGGCGGTGCACTGTCCCCCAACCTGCCCATCCTTGTCGCCAACGATGGTCGCCTGCTGCCGCAAACCTTTGAAGGCGTGACCATGACCTCCAAGGAAATTGACAACCTGACGATCAATGCCGGGCAGCTCGACCGTTCCACCGGCCGTGCGTCATCCAATGCCACTCAGCTCGCCGTTGCAGGCGGCACCGAAGGCAGCAAGTTCACCTACGCCGGCGCCGGCTGGAAACTCAACAAAGACACCACCGTGCAGCTGTACCGCGCCAACCTCAGCGACTATTACAACCAGACCTTCCTCGGCCTGCTGAACACCACCCAGCTCGACGGCAACTCACGCTTCAAAACCGACCTGCGCTATTTCAACAGCACCGCCCAAGGCAAAAACGGCCAGCCCGGCTACGTGTTCAACAACAACGGCGGCTACGCCAGCAAGCCCGGCGAGGTCGACAACACCACCTGGAGCGCCGCGTTCACCTACACCCTGGGCGGCCACGCGTTCATGCTGGGTCGCCAACAAGTGTCTGACTCAGGTGGCGTGGTCTACCTCAACCAGGGCAGCGTGTTGGGTGGCACTGGCAACAACGAGGGCAATGGCGGCGCGAGCGTGTATTTGATCACCGACGTGATGGACAACTCCTTCATCCGCGCCGGCGAAAACACCAACTTCGGTCAATATTCCTACGACTTTGCGGCGCTGGGCATACCCGGCCTGACCACCTCGGTGCTCTACCTGCACGGCGACAACATTCGCTCCGCCGGTGGTGAGCGCTATTCGGAATGGGAACGTGATGCGCGCATCGACTACGTGGTGCAAAGCGGCGCCCTCAAAGGCCTCGGCGCGTCCCTGCGCGAGGGCAGTTTCCGCAGCGGCATCCCCAACGTTGGCGCAGTTGACCAGGCCCGCGTGGTCTTCAGCTACACCTACGCAATCTTCTGAATAAAGGGCTGCAGGTGATCACGCAAACGCGTCGCCGGTCATCAAACTGCAATAAAACCGAAGGGATAATGTCGTTTATGAAAAGCCGGTTTTGCCCGTCGCCTGAACGCCCTTTTCTATTTTTTTAACGCACGGGTCTACGCGGGTAGACCCACTGCCAAACCCCTCCAGACGGGAAGGTCACTTTGACCAAACAACACGCAAGCCGCGCCACGCGCGATGACGTCGCGCGTGAAGCCGGCACTTCAGTGGCCGTCGTCAGCTACGTGGTCAACAACGGCCCCAGGCCCGTCGCCAAAGCCACACGGCAACGCGTACTCGACGCCATCAAAGCCACCGGTTACCGCCCCAACGGCGTGGCCCAGGCGCTGGCCTCCGGCAAAACGAAAACCTACGGGCTGATCGTGCCCAACATCTCCAACACCTTCATCGCCTCCTTTGCCCATGCCCTGCAACAAGAGGCGCTGGACAACGGTCTAGTGATCCTGCTGGGCGATTCCGGCGACTGCCGCACCCGCGAACTGAGCCTGATCAACAGCCTGCTCAGCCAGCGCGTCGACGGCCTGTTCTACACCAGCGTCGACCGCCACCCGCATATCGACTTGATCCAGGCCAGTGGCACACCGTTTGTGATGCTCGACCGCGTCGACCCCGAACTGCGTGTCAATATGCTGCGCGTGGACGAACGCGCCGCAGCCCGGCAAGTCACCGCGCACCTGCTCAGCCACGGCTACCGCGACATTGGCATCATCAGCGGCGAGCCGGAAATGCTCAACGCCCAGGACCGTCTCAACGGCTGGCGCGACGCATTGGCCGATGCCGCACTTGAAGAACACCCCGAATGGATCTTCCCTGCCAGCTACACCCGCCAGGGCGGGTATGACGCCACCCGACAGATGTTGGCCAACGGCCGCCCTCCCCGCGCGCTGTTTTGCTCCAACGAAGCGCAGGCCATCGGCTGCGTACGGGCACTCTCGGAACACCACCTCAAGGTGCCCGAAGACATCGCGCTGGTGTGCTTCAACGGCACCGAAGCCTCAGCGTTCTGCACCCCGTCATTGACCACCGTGTGCCAGCCCGTCAAAGACATGGCCAAAGCCGCCATATCCATGCTGCTGGCCTGGGATGGCGAGGTGAAGTTGCAAGAGTTCTCCCATCGCCTGGTACTCGGCGAATCCTGCGGATGCACCCCCATAAAAACCCCGCAAGCCTGAAAACAAGAAGGTGAAATGAAGCGTTTAATCATTGATTGCGACCCCGGCAACGGGATCGCAGGGGCAAATGTTGACGACGGCCTGGCACTGGCGCTCGCATTGGCCGCGCCCGAACTGTCGCTTGAGTTGGTCACCACCGTCGCCGGAAACACGCCGAGCGCCGTGGGCTACAACGTCGCCCAAGACTTGATGGCCCGCGTCGGCCGCACGATTCCCGTCGTACAAGGCAGCACCCAGGCACTGCAAGAACCCGACGCCCCGTGGCGCGACGCACTCGACAACAGCGTGCACAAACGCCAACTCGCACATTTATGGCAAGACGTACGCGCCCCCCAAGCCTTTCAGCCACCCGCCTTGCACGCGGCAGACGCCATCGGCCAACTGATCTGCGCCAACCCCGGCGACATCACCCTCGTCGCCATTGGCCCCTTGACCAACGTCGCCCTGGCGCTGCAACGCTACCCCGCCATGGCCACCGCCGTCAGCCAGATCGTCATCATGGGCGGCGTGTTCGCCCTCGACGACTACATCAAGGACACCAACTTCGGCTTTGACCCCGAAGCCGCCCACCAGGTACTCACCAGCGGCGCGAACATCATCCTGGTGCCGCTGGACGTCACCACCCAAACCCTGATGACCCACACCGACCTCGACCTCATCGCTTCGCTGGGTACACCACTCGCCGAATTTATCTGCGAAACCTTCCGGCCGTGGATCGACTACTCGATGACCACCCGTGGCCTGGCGGGGTGCTGGATTCATGATGCGTTGGTGATTGCCTGGCTGCTGGATTCCGGCGTCGCCACGGCTACGGAGTTTTTTGTGGAGGTGGAACTGCGGGAGGGGCGTACACGCGGTAAAACCTGGCGTTACAAGCAACCGTTGCGGCTGGATGTGGGGATTGAGGTGGCGGTGGGTAAGCCGGTCAAGGTGTTGCAGACCGTGGATAACGGGCGGTTGTTGGGGTTGATAGAGCGGTATCTGGATAGGGTCCAATAACGAGGTGTGCAAGCACAATCAGTATGCCTTGCGCATTGATGTCTAGAGCGTGGGGGAAACCAAGTTTGCCGAGTCATGCAGGCCTTTTAATAATTCCAACCTGCTGAATTGTATTAAGAAAAATCGGAGCCCTCAGGGTCTGATCCCGTTTTTTGCAACTCAAAATGGAAAAACAGTAGCAGCCCCGTATACGTTCAGGACCTTACCTCACACTACTCTTCCATCACTTGGCCGTTATTCTTTGTTGAAAATCTCATAGATCCATTTGGCCAGAGCTTCCGGCGATAGCGTTTCTTTCCTCATACACGCTTCGCCGCGATCCTTTGCCACTATTGCGAGCTTTCCAGAGTCGGAAATTTCGATGTATGGGCCACCAAACTCATCCACTTCAGTTCCCAAAGGAAATTCATCATATGGATTCCCCTGCTCATTTGCATATTTAAAAAAGCATTCTGCTATTTGTTCGATTTTCACAGTTAACCCCCCGAATTATGTGATTGGCTTGATGAAGCCTCCCTTCAACAATTCATCAAAGCTGTGTCAGCGTGGTGTTTGTGGTAAGAAATCATTCCAATCTCAGTTGAGCATCGCCTTGCCCACCCAATATTTTGTTCACACAGAGCACCCAATCGTTCCAAATTGTAGGATCGGCAGTCTCACCATCAGCAAGATAACTCATACTTCCCAAAAGTGAACCTAAGTCATCCGACTTTGTTCGCTGATACAGATTTACAAGAAATTCATACATCGTAAGATACGCGAGTTCAGGTGTTAAATTTTCAGTACTCATTGCTATTTTCCTTTCAACAGTCCGGTATCTGGATTGAAGCCTCGCGCCGTCGTATTCAATCCGTCATTTTGAATAACTCCATTTCGGATACTGCCCCATGGTTGGATTCCGTCTGGCCGCGTTTTGGCAAACCAATGGTTACCAAACTGGTCAGGAAAATAGGGGTCAGACCCGTATACGCAAATTGGCCATATTTTCTTAAACGTGATCTGACCCCAATCAACTAAACATCTCTTGCACAATTTTAAATCCGCCCTCATTATTCAATGCATATACACCTTCATATTGGAAAGACAGCACAAACTTAAAGCGGGCGTCATTGGCAAGCGTAGCTACAAAAGCCTTGATATCTCCCCAGCTTTCCTCCATTGCGCTATTAGGAGAGCTAAATGAGCCTCTTACTCCAACCTTCCAGTCTACAGTCACACTCTCAGCTATCACTTCAAAGTCTGAGGAGGCGCGATCAAAAACAAAGAAGCAATTTGAACGGAAAAAGTTTCCAAATAAATTATCTTCTTCCTCAGCATAGCTTGCTTTCATCTTAGAGAGCACAGAGATTATCTCACTATATGAGACACCCTCTTCAATTTCTAAAAACATTGTAATGCTCATTTCAGAACCTCAATTACTCTAAGCTGGCCAATAAGAAAAAGAATAGAAAAAGGGGGCAGCTCTATTTCGCACTGCTCCGACGTAAGCAATTTCCCTCCTTGGAAGATTACAAGCTAGCAAATAAGTGAAAAATCTGTGGGAAATAGGGGTCAAACCCCATATATGCTCACATTAAAACGTGGTCTGACCCCGTCTTCCCCTAGAGTGCTCACATATTAACTGACAGAACTCATATTACGCCAAAAAGTTCTAAATCAGCTTTTACTCTTCTTGCATCCGCCTCTGAAAGATCACCTAATAACGCATTGACGCCATATTTTTCAATTAGGCCAAGAATATCACCAAGGTTGGCATTTCGAGCAACTTCAGGCTCTCTACCGGCTGAAAGAATAAGGCCCGCAGTGTGCAACATCAACCTCTCTGCGGGATGATCAAGGCTGCCTTCAATTTGATTCAACGCGTACCCCACCTCCAATTCTCCCGGCACCCATGAAAATCCTTGTCTTTTATTGGTGGCAACCTTAGCCCGGCAGTAAACTGGATAATAATAAAGTATGTTCTGCACTATATCGTTATAACTCAACACATTAATCACCTATTAATTGAGTGGTACTCTACGGCCCTTTGGATTGGTTCGTACGTTCGCGGTAACTTCTGGATGAAGAGATTCAAGCTGTGAAATCGCGCCACGACAGCTTTAGCACACAGGAAGCTCGCCAAATGAAATAATAGGGCTCAGACCCCGTATACGCCGCAAGCGAATCAGATTCCACAGCTACAACAACTATTTGTCGCCAACAGCAATGGAGCAGCAGGCGGTTTAATTATCGTAATCGGCGTCCGGTAAAGCTTGACGAGAACAGTTTTGCCCCCCGAACAGATCATCTTCAGTGAACGCTCAAAATACGCAGTTCATTATTGGAATATGCATTTCCATCACCAGCCAAATATAAAAAGTAGCCATATTCAGCCAGGTAGTACACTTTATAAGTCGGGCTGCTTTTCTCAAATTTAGTAATGCATCCTAATTCCTTGGCTGTGCCACTGAGGTTGGCATTGAGTTCACTGGCGTTAAGTTCTCGCCCGACAGTGCATTCAACCGTGAAGACTCTACCGACTTTCAGGTGTTGATCAGAACGGCCAATCTCCCCCTGAGCGGTGTAGCTCAGTAGAGAGCCAATAGGCATAAGCTGCCAATCTCCGGAAAAACTCAAGCTGTTGAGTTTATAGGTGCCTACCTTGCCTTGAAATGTAGTTATTTTACTATCAAGGTTAATTAGCCCTCGCCAAGTAACCTTATGAATTTGATAGACTTCTCCACGCAGATCGACAGCGAGCTGACCACTGGCCAAATCTGAGGTGAAATAAAGCTCTTCGTAAGGAACTGAACTGGCATCCCTGCTGGTGGGTTCTTCGCTCAGTGCAAGATATGTCAATTTTTTGGTTGCCGGTTGCAGATTGATCGTGTTAACTGCAGAAAGAACTGACGCATCAATCCTATTTTGGGCGCGCACATCAAGAGGTTTGGAGCGTGGACTGTAAACTGGTAGCTCACTCAGTTGTTCGGTGCTCATACACACTGTTTTGAATAACAGCTTATTATCATCATTAGCTTCCGCTACAATCTTAGTCACAGGATTTTCCGGAGTTTCACCATCAGCAACGCTGTTGAAGATATCAACATCATAACTGGCCAGCCGGCGAAATGTTTGCTTGGAGCAATCGACGGCATAGTGCTCGCGCACTTGGGAGGGCGAGAAGCCCCGTACTGCATTCATCTGTACTTCATTATTATCATAAGCTCCCCAAAACAGCGTTTCCGAGCCTTGCTTCTTGATGCTTTGCCTATCAAGCATTAGCCATCGATCGTTCACCTTCTTTTTTACGATTCGCCAGTCAGCCTGCGTTATCTCAGAACATGCTTGAGCAAAGCTCGGACTCTTTGTAAGCCCGGAATAAAGCGATGACAGCAGGGGCTGCACACCTACGTACTCTCCCTCTTTGCGATTTGTATAAAATCGACCATGCGGAGAGTCTATATACGCGGCGCTCAACTGCGGTACGCTGCAAGACGCTTCTAATTGCACAACAATACGTTGAGTCTTTTCTTTGGTTTGCGGTGCAACGAGCTGGAAACTTAATCTGTCCCCTTCACGGAACACTGTATCGGCAACCACAGGTTGAGACAGAAAAGCATCATATGCCTTTGCAGCATTTTTGCTCAACGTCACTGGCTGACTAACGCATCCACAAATGGCTGCCATTCCAAGCAGTAATATAATTAGTCGCATAGAAAAATCTTGTCGAAGGCCATGGCTTTTTTGACAGACTTTGGCGGCAGACACTTTATATGCCCGCCCTTTTTCTCCATTCATATCCGCTTCAAACTTCTCTCGCTAAGAATTTATAATGAACGTCATAATGAGCCAGCGGTTTCACGGGCAACCACTCTGCGGGGATGTATGGTGTATCGATGACTACTTCATAACCATGTCTCCAGGCAATTTTTGCATAGATAACACCAAAAGTTGAAATCAGACCTTCAGAATAACCGTTCTCACTATCAAACCTTCTCTTTATTGAAGCCGGTGTTGTCAGCTCGCGCAAAACTGATTCCATTTTTGATTTATCGCCCTCTGCGAGCGCAATGAAGAACTCATTATCCAGCATGAATCTCTTCTTTGGTCCCGAAGGTGGGCGCGCGATCATTCTGGCACAACGGTCGCGAAGCTGAGCAAAGTCTCCCTTAATAGCCAGCCGAATTTGATAAGCTATAAAGTCTGCAGTAGTGGTAGCTTGAATTCTCTTAGCATCAACAATTTCATCGATATTACAAAACCAGTCTATCGGTGATTCGTTATCAGAAACCAACCCGGCCATAAAATCAAACGTCTTTAACAGAAAATTCATTCTGTCACTTTTGAATGAGTATCGATATTGGCGAAGGCTGTCTGCTATAAAAAACCAGGCCTTCATTTTTTCCAGTGACGAATTGCCAAACCACTCTTCTATACCCTGAGCGTACGCATGCGTCGACAACAGATCCGCGCAGCCTGCAGGATCTCCTTTGCCGGTCTCTATGTTGTCGACACATCCTGCCAGATCGAAGCCACCATCCAAATGACTTTGTACATGCTCAATCCGTGACAGCGCTTGAAATTTTAATTTTCCGTACCGACCCCAATTATTCACTTATTTAATCTCACTTGAGTTTGGCAATAATCAGGTCACCTGAATAAAGGGGACAGATTTATTTCTTTGCCCCCACTCGCTCGACTCCATTTGCCGCGTTTTTGACGCCATCCAGATAAAATAAATCTGCCTCCGTTTTCTACAGGTCAAATCCAATTATTGAGGACAATCATTAGAGCGTTCATCTGACAAAAACACCCCCTCAGCCAATATATGGAAAGCAAGGTTTTCAGACATAAACTGAATACTAAAATGTCTTATCGTTGGGGGGGAATGACTTGATTTTGAGCGCCAAGAACTCAAACCACTCCTAACCCACTCAGACTGCGTGAATTCCGTCAGTTCACCTAGCCTAAACTCACCTAGCTCACCTTCAAACTCAAAAATAGCACTTCCAGGGAACAGAGTTTTAACGAAGGCATTTACACGCTTAAAACAAATTTCTCGAGCCAGGCTTAATATATTTTCATTTCCATCAGCATCTAGCACTTCCCTCTCGCATTCAATACCAAGTAACACATTCGCCCCCTCGGAGCGAAAGGACACTTTTGATTCGCCGTACCCTGGCAACCATTCGTATGGATTTAGTACTAATTTTGGCTTGCTAATTATCATGGGCGTACCGACTTCAGCTGTTCTGCTCCGGTTGATGGCAAATCATTATTTCTTAATTGATCTGCTGCTAAATCATTAAAAGTTTTACCTGAATAAGCTTCAATACCAGTTTGATTCCGCCCAAACCATTCATTCCGTGGAATTCCAGCCTGCTCCAACGCCGTGGAGGTCCGAAAAATAGGGGGCAGACCCTGTATATGCCCACATTAAAACGTACATCAAACGGGGGCTGACCCCGTTTTTCGCATGCTTAAAAAATAGGCTGATCGGCAATTAATCATTAAATAAATCTGTTCCTTTTATTATATCTTCTTGTGGTTTCGCGCCAGGCGTTCGTTTAATGTAAGCGGCGGCCAAATCCATTTTTTCTTCTCCTGAGAGCCGCCCCCAATCACTCAACCTCAGCTGTTCTCTATATATTTCATCCGCGACAAACGGATTATGTTCGTCCACTTCATCTATTGCAGCAATGAATTCTGCCGGAGGAAGATAATTATGAACACTGATAAAATGCAGAATCATTATGGGCGCTGCATAAATAGTTTCGCGCGCTGGAATCCAAAGCTCAGCGCTAGGCAATATTTTTCCAGTGGAGTCACGCAGCTCTAATGGGCCACATATTTGGCAACAGGTCAACTCTCGAACTGGCTCCACAAGTGGCCGAAAGCTGCCACTTCCACCTGCCAAACTTATCAGCTTAAGGAACGTTGTCTTAGGGATATCGCCTAGCGGAAATGTTGATTCGACATCAAGCCAACCCACATTTTTTACACCGATTAAAGTGAATGGTTCTATCTGATGAGAGTAGCTGGTCAAGTCAGCAAAATAGGGGATTTTATTCATTATCACTACTTCAGTGGTATATAGGGAACGGCTTGGGTACAAGCGGCCCAAAAAACGCAGCCCATATTCGGCTCAAGAAAGTCGGAAAGCTTAGTTGGCGCACTCGTGGTTGTGGAATTGCCAAATATATTTAACGGCTTATTTTGGAACCCCGGACTCAGCAATGTATAGTTATAGCCCGTCTCACCAGGTGCAGTCACCTGATAACCTGCCAAATCGTTATAGTTTCGCTGCGTAAGAACTTGACCGTTAGGCGAAATACCCGTTTTCATCGTATTTTCCAGTTGTTCCACTGATGTTAGCTGCTCCAATATCTGGCCGGTTGAGTCAGCAATCGTTATGCCAGGTCGTGGTGAAATAACAAACGTTCCCGCAGGAGAGACATATTGTGTTGACGCGGAGCTACCATCCATCACACCGTGCCCAGCGAGCGCTTGTCCACTACCACCTTCGGTAACCGCCCCGGCAAACTCATGACCACTTGTGCTGCCCAGCCCTCGATCAACACCTACCTCTACTACATTATTCTCTCCATAAGCCAAACCCAGCGTGGAAGGTAGCGCACCCCCAGCTTCGCTGCCAGCCGATACTGCCTTCCCGATAGTCACAGCCCCTATCGCAGCAATCCCGGCCAATCCCTCCTCAGGCAACATAGCAATCTGCCCTATTTGAACGTCTTGCTCCTGTGCTTTTGCGATCTGCTCGCTATGCCCAATACCGTTGTAGAGCGTTTCATCCTCACTCGGTGAGCGAAACGCTGTCTTCAAGAAATCCAAAACTGTTTGGGAATTGGCGGCGGTCCAGTCAGTCTTCTGCTCCGGTGTTCCGGCAAACGGAAAGCCGTATGTTTTAATGGCGCCGTCCTGTTTCAAACCGGCTAACGCTGCACCTGCCAGACCCTCACCGACCTGGCTGACCATTTCGTCGTAGTACTGTTGATATGAATCAAGCAGGAAAGATCGCTCTGCACTGGTTAGCGCCCCCCCAGCTGCGACTTTCGAACGCAGGTAATCGCTTTGCTGATCCCGTTGTTGCAATTCCTTGTATTCAGCTGCCTGCTGATTTGTCGCAGTTCCGTGTTCCAGTGCCTGACGATCTGCCTCTCGACGCGCTATAGAATTCGGTCCCAGGAAATTGTTCTGCGTAGCATTTTCCGCTATAGAAGCACCAATCGAAGCATTCCCCCCAGTCGCAGTCGCGGCAAGGATGCCCACCAGCCCTGACAGTGCGACCAACTTCTGCTGCGCTTGCTGTACGGTCAACGAACTGGCGGTGGCAGGATCAGGCATGACCAGGTCAGACAAGGTCTTGACTACAGCTTCGTCAGCCCCCGCTGCCAATGCGCCTGTTTTGAAATCCCCGCCTTGAGCGACGGACAGAACGCCACCGAGCAAAGCATGCATGCCGATTTTCGTCAGCGATCCGTCGGGCAGGTAAGTCCCTCCGATATCGTTGGCCACTGTGCCGCCACCGACGTTAATCGCCGCACCAGCCAACGAGCTAACCAGATTTCCCTGCAGGCTTCCGCCCTCAACAGCAGTTTTTGCTACGGCATTGGCAACTGACGTGACAGCAGCCTTTTCAAGGTTGTCCACGCTGAATGCTGTAGGGTTGTAAGGCAGTTCATAGCCTATTCCCGCAGTGAGTCCCGCCAACACATCGCTTTTAAGGCTCGATGTCGAGAGTGTGTCCTTCAGGGTTGCGCCCAGATTCCCTTTATTGTTGATCAAACTCACCGCACTACTGCTGGCCATAGAGGTCAACACGGCCGAGGCCATCATGTTCCCCAAGCCAGCAGTGGTCGCTTCAACAGCAGCAGACGTTGCGGTGGCTGCGACTTCCGCTGTAGCCGCTGCCATGGTCGACCCAGCGCCGGCCCCGGACATAGCGGCCACCGCGCCACTCGCGGCTCCCGCAGTCAGCACAGAGACAATGATGATGATCGCCAGCATCGCACCTTCACCCAAGCTGGAACTGCTGTACTTGTAGGAGTCGTGCAGTTCCTTGACTTGCTGCCAGTTCACATCCCCACGGGCTTCTGCATCTTTCAACCACCCCAGGCTCGGATCGGCCTTCACCATCACATCAATGGTTTGCGAAACCGTATTTTGGTCAATCTGCTTGATGCCGATATTCAAGCCGTTCACGGCGTTAATGACGGTCTGCCCCTTGGCAGTTAACTCGGTCTGGCGGAGGGTTTCATCGGTACTGCCTTTGCCTGACATCGACGTCCACGCCAAGCTGGAATCGCTTTTGTTGTGGCTCTCCTGATGCAGATCCTTCACCGCCTCAAACGAAATACTCCCGCCACTGTTCAACGAGAGGTTCGCACCGCTATCAAGCTTGGCGTTCTGGTACACCTGGTCGCCGCCGCTGATCAGCGCCAGCGCCCCACCGGTCTGAATCTCACTCCCCACATTCCGAACATCCGTCACTTCATCATGCTGAGTCTTCAGCGCGCCGAAGCCACCCTTCTTCTTCATGTCATACAGCGAATAATCACTGTCCTGCGCCGCATTCAGATCCAGCGTGTTCCCGGCATACAAATATGCCTCGTCCCCAGCAGTCACCCGGCTTGCGGTCATCGCCAGGTCTTGACCGGCGCTCAGTGCCACATCCCCGCCGGCCTTGACCGTGGTGGACACCTGGCTCACATGGTCGTCTTCGCTCTTGACCTTCTTCGAGGTAAACGAGGCGTGGGATTCGTCCGCCGCCGATGAGAGTGACAAATCGCCGACTGCCGACATGGTGACGTCGCGCTTGGCGTCGATCTCGCTTGCCACGGCGCTGATGTCTCGCCCGGCTTGTACCTTGAGGTCGCCGCCGGCCTGCAGGCTGCTGCCGTACTGGTTGATGCTGCTGTCTTTGAACACCCCGCTTACGGTGTTGCTGTTGTCGCCTTCGGCGGCGATGAGGTTGACGTCGCGCCCGGCTTTGATGGTGGTGTCGGCGCCGCTGCTGGCGACTCCGCCCACGCTGTCGACGTCGCGGCCGGCTTGCAGGCTCAGGTTGTTGGCGGCTTCGATGCGTGCGGCGCTGTCCACGGAGTCGCTGTGTTCGGTGCGGTAGCCGCTGCTGCTGTCGTGGCTGGTGACGCTGCGTTCGTTGAGGATGTCGCCGTTGGTGGTGGTCAGGCTTACGTCGCGGCCGGCGATGATGCCGCCGGCGGTGTTGATGATGGTGTTGCCGGCCAGCAGGTCGAGGCGGTTGCCGGCTTGGATCAGGCCGCTGTTGGTCAGGTCGTTGCCAGCCTGGGCCGACAGGTTGTCGGTGGCGCGCAAGGTGCCGACGTTGTCCAGGTTCTGGCCGGCGATGAGGTTGACGTCGTTACCGGCGATCAGTGCGCCGTCCGGGGCCAGGCGGTTGTTGGCCTGGGCGAGGTACACCACGGGCACCAGCACGGTTTCGCCGTTCACTTGCTCGTTTTCGAGCCAGACGATGTCGTGGGTCAGCGCTGCGACTTGCGCGGAAGTGAGGCTGACGCCCACGCTCAGGCCGAGTTGCTGTTTGCTGCTGATGGCGTTGTCCATCAGGTACTTGAGCATGCCCGAGTCGGTGTTTTGGCCGTCGATAAAGCGTTGCCCGGTGCGGGCCACCACGGCTTGATCGACCAGGTGTTGCTCATAAAGGCCGTCGCCGAGGCGCTTGGCGCTGTCGTCGGGGTTGTAGCCGAGGCCTGCGAGCAGGTAGTCCGAGCTCATGAACTGCTTGAGGTCGGTGAGCACCGGGTTGGTTTCGACCAGGTATTTTTGCGGCTGCGACACCGGCTGCGCGCCCGGCAGGCCCTGTACACGGGCGATGCTCTGGCTGGAAACCGCGGCGATCGCCGGTGCGCCCAGGCTGCCGCCCTGGTTTGCGGGCAGGTCAAGGTTGGGCACGGTGGACGGTGCGGTACCGCCGCCCGCGTTCTGGGCACCGCCAGTGGCCACTTGGCTGGCCGCGGCTGCGCTGCTGCGGCCCGGGGTTTGAAGGTTGACGCTGCCGCCATCGGCGATGGTTCCCACGCCGCTGCCACTGGCGCCGATGCCGCTGGCCTGGCGGGAGGCCAGGTTCAGCTGGAGGCTGTCGGCGGCGTCCTGGGCCACTGTGTTCACCTGTATCACGCGGCCCGAAATCGTGGGCGCGGTGATCTGGTGCGGGTCCAGTTGCAGGCTGGCGCCACTCAGGGACCAGGCTGGCGCGTTGTGACTGGAAGCCGGGGTGCTGCTGCCCTGCCCGCTCAAGCGGAACAGGCCGTTTTGCCCGGTGGGGAGGCTGAAGCCCGGCAAGGTCAGGGGGTTGATCTGGCGCTGCGCGAGGTCAGGCGGCAGTTGCGCGTTGACGGTGATGCGTGTGGAGAAGGTACCCGCACCGCTGGCACCCGCCGCGCCAGTGCCGGTCTTGGCGCCCGCGCCCACGTAGGTGAAGCCTGGGCGCACCACGCTGTTGTCGATATTCGCCTGCGCCTTGATGTTGACCGCGCCGCCCGCCTGAATCACACCGGCGTAGCTTTGGTCGCCGCCGTTGATATGGGTGACGGTGCGAAACACCGTGCGCTCAGCCTCGGTGATGCCGATGAACGACGCCATGGCGCCGTCCAGGCCGCTCAGGTCGTTGGGGTTGTAGGTGGCGCCGCCCACGGAGTAGCGGCTGTTGAACGCGGCAGCGGCGTCGTACCACATCTCGGGGTGCCGGGTCCGCTCGGACACGAACAGCCGTGAGGTATCGGTCTCGCCGGTTTCAACGCCACTGTTGGTGAGGTTGTTGGCGGCAACGCTGAGGTTGCCGCCCGCGCCGATGGTGCTGCTGGCGTTGACCACGTCGCCGCCGGCAATGTTGAGGTTCTGCCCGGCGGTGATGCTCGACGCGGCGCTGGACGCTGTGACCTCGAGTTTTTCGCGCTGGTCGATTTGCCACAGGTGGTTCTGCTTGCCGCTGCAATCGCCCGCGTAGTTCGGGCCTTCGATGCACGGAAACTCAGTGATGGAGGCGGTATAGATGCCGCCCGCACTGGTGGTCAGCACCGCTCGCACGTTCTGGATCGTGCTGGCGGCCAGGCTCATGTTGCCGTCGCTTTGCAGGCTCGACGAACTGTTGACGATGCCCGTGGCAAGGCCGCCCTGCCCGTCGCGGTCGATGCTCAGGTTGCCCAGGCTATAGACGTCGGCGTAGCTGTTGTTCAGCGTGTCGACCCGCAGGCTCATGTCGCCGCCGCTGAAAATCAGGCCATGGTCATTGAGCAATGCGCCGGTGGTGGCGGTGAATTTCTGAGCGCTGCCCAGGGTTGCGGTGTTGTTTATCGCGCCAGCATTGATGATCAGGTCATTCGCCGATGTCAGCCGCCCGCCATTGTTCAGGGTACCCGCGACGTTGACCGTGGTGAGGCCGCCACCGGCCAGGCTGGCGGCGCTGCTGAGGTTGAGTTGCGCGGCGCTCAGGCTCAGGTCGCCCTGGCTGGTGATGCGCCCTGCGCCGTTGAGCGTGCCGCCCAGGTGCAGGTCGAGGCTGCCGTCACTGGCGATCAGGCCGTTGGTGGTCCAGTTGCCGCCCGTACCGGTCAGCGCGCTGCTGGCCAGCAATTGGCCGTCGGCCGTCTGGTTGAGGGTGTTGACGTTGACTGTCAGGTGCCCGGCCTGGATCACGCTGTTGTTGGTCCAGGTGTCCTGGGCGATGGTTAGGCCGCCGCGCGTCACCAGGCTGCCGCCCACGCTGTTGAGGTTGCCGGGCGCAATCGTGAAATTACCGTTGCCGACATGCAGCACGCTGCCGCCGACGTTTTGCAGGCTGCCGGCACCCAGAGTCAGGTTGCTGTTGGCGGTTTCCAGCACACCGTTGGTGTTGTCCAGCAGGCCGGCGACGGCGAACTCGGTGGTGCCCGCGTTACCCAGGGCGCGCAAGCGGCCGTTGGTGTTGTCGACGCTGGCGGCGCTGACGTTGAGGGTGGATTGGCTTTCGACGATACCCAGGCGGTTATTCAACGCACCGCGCAGGCTCAGGTCGATCTGTTGGCCGGTGATCTGGCCGTCGTTGTCGCCGCTGTTATCAAAGTCGTTGGCACTGACGCTGACCAGGCCGGTGGCGTAGAGGCCGCCGTTACGGTTGTCGAAATTGCCGGTGCTGACCAGCGCATCGCCGCGCTGGGCGGAGACGCGTCCGCCGTAGTTATCGATCATCGCCGCCAGCAGGTTGAGGCGCTGGCCCTGCACGGTGCCGCCCTGGCGGTTGTTGTTGAGGTCGTAGCCGTTGCGCAGCACGCCCACCACTTGGGCTTGCACTGCGCCGTTGAGGCTGGCGAGTGTGCCGCCGCGGTTGTCGAGGTTGTTGGCGTTGAGCGCCACGTCACCGGTTTGCGCGATAAGTGTGCCGCTCTGGTTATCCACGTCGCCACTGAGGTTCAGGCTCAGGCCATTCTGACCCTGCACCACGCCCCGGCCGTTGGCGAGCCCGGCGGCCTGCAACTGCACGCCGCCGCCCTGGCTATAGATCAAACCGTCAGCGTTGTTTTGCACGCCGCCGCTGGCGTTGATCGCCACGCTGCCGGTGCCCGCGAGGGTGCCGTGTGCGCTGTTGTCGATGGCCCCGGCAAACAGGCTCAGCAGGTTTTGGCTGACAATCTGCCCGCCCTGATTGTTGACCTGATTAACGCGCTGCAACAGCAAGGGTCCTGCGCTGGCCAGTTTGCCGTTGGCATTGATGAGGTTGCCCAGCAGGTTCAGGGTGACCGCGCCGTTGCCGGCCAGGCTACCGCCCGTGTTGTTCAGGTCGGTGGCGGTGACGGCCAGCGCCTGTTGCGCGTTGACCTTCCCGGCGTCATTGCCGAGGGTCGCCGCTTGCACGTCAAGGGTCGCGCCGCTGTCGATCAAACCGCCACCGCTGTTGTTCAGCAGGCCGCTGACCGTCAAGCCCTGCCCCGCTGCGCTGGACAGAATGCCGCCGCTGCTGTTGTCGAGGCTGGCCGCGTTGATGTCCAAGCGGCCCTGGCTGACCAGTGCACCGGCGCCACTGTTGAGCAGCGCCCCCGTGAGGTTGACCGCCATCGCACCGCTGCGGCTGGAAAACGTGCCGTTGTTGCGGTTGTCGAGGCTGCCGCCAGTGAAACCGAGGCTCTGCCAGCCCGACACCAGGCCATTGGCGTTGGTCAGGTTGGCCGCGCCCAGGGTCAGTGCCTGGCTGCTGATCAGCTTGCCGGCGCTGTTGTCCAGGGTGCGCGCGGCCAGCGTCAGGTTCTGCTGGCTGGACACTTCACCGCTCTGGTTGTTGAGGTCACGCAGGTGGTTGATCGCCAACGGGCCTTTGCCGAGGATCAGGCCGCCGTGGTTATCCAGGTCGCCATTGTTCAACTCCAGGGTGACGCGTTGCTCACCCGTGATCCTGCCGCCCGCCGAGGTCAGCGCGCCCGCATTCAAGTCGAGCGTGCCTAGGGCTGACACTTCGCCGCCGCTGCCGGTGTTCAGGCTGGCCGCCGTGAGGTTCAGGTTGCCCTGGCTGTGGATCAGACCAAGACCGGTGTTATTGAGCAGGCCATCGCTGGTCAGTTGCAGGTCGCCACGGCTGTTCAGGGTGCCGTTGCCGTTGTCCACCGAGGCGGCGTGGGCGTCGAGGCCGGCGGCGCCGATCAGGCCGTTGATGTTGGCCAACGCTTGGTTAACGCGCAGGGTCAGCTGTTGGTTGCTCAGCAGTTTGCCGTTGCTGTTGTCGAGGTTTTGCGCCGTCAGCGTGAACGCCTGTCCGCTGGAGATTTCACCGTTCTGGTTGGTGACGTCGCTGAGGTGGTTCAGTTGCAGCGCACCTGCCGAATTGATCAAGCCGCCGGTGTTGTCGAACAGGCCGTTGTTCACATCGAGCGTCAGGGCGCCGTTGCTGAACAGCTTGCCGCCTTGCTGACTCAGGCCGGTCAGACTGGCGGTCAGCGCGTGGGTACTGCCGATGCTGCCGCCGTTGCTCAGTTGGCCTGCGCTGAGGCTCAGGGTGTCGCCGCTGCTGATGCTTCCCTTCTGGTTTGTCAGGTCGCCGGTGGTCAGTGCCACCGCGCCTTTACCGCTGATGCTGCCTTGGCCGTTATTCAGCCCGTTGCTGTGCAGAGTCAGGGTGCCGTCAGTCACCAGTTCGCCACCGAGGTTGTTCAACTGGCCGCCGAGGCCCAGCGAGAGGTCTTGCGCGCTGGAAAGGCTGCCTTGGGCATTGATGAGGTTGGCGGCATTGAGGGTCAGTTGGCTTTCGCTGCTCAACAGGCCTTGCGTGTTGTTGGCATCGCCGGTCAGGTTCAGCACCAAGGGTTGCTGGCTGAACACCTTGCCGCCGCTGTTATCCAGCGTCACACCGGTGAGTGTCACGCGCTGGCCATTGAGCTGGCCGAGGCTGCGGTTCAGCAACTGGTCGACAGTGAGGCTCAACGCGTTGGCCGCGAACAGTTTGCCGCCGTCGCTGTTGTCCAGGCGCTGGCCATTGACGGTGACATCGGCGCTGCCGGTCAACTCGCCCGCGCGGTTGTCGACGCTGCCCACGTCCAGTTTCAACGCCTGTGTGGCGCCGACCAGGCCGGTGCGGTTGTCCAGGCTGGCACCGCTGATGTGCAGGGTGTCCGTGCTGACCAACTGGCCTTTGCCGTTGTTGATCACGCCGGCATTGAGCGTCGTGTCGGCCTTGCCGGCCACCTGGCCGCTGCTGTTGTCCAGGCTGGCGGTGGTGAGCAGCAATGAGCCGTCGCCGACCAGGCTGCCGCGCAGGTTGGTGAGCAGGTCGCGGGCGCTGATGTCCACGCCGCCGTGGCTGCTGAGGATGCCGTCGGTGTTATCCAGTTGCGCGCTGCGCGTGGTCAAACCCAAGGCGCTGATATGGCCGTTGACGTTGCTCAACAGCTGGTCTGCGGTGAGGGTCAGGGCCTGATTGCTGATGAGTTTGCCGTTGCTGTTGTCCAGGGTGTGCGCAGCCAGCGAAAACGCGTTCTGGCTGGAGATTTCACCGCCCTTGTTGCTGAGGTTGCCCAGGTTGCTCAGCAGCAGGACGGGTGCATTGATCAGCCCGCTGTTGCTCAGGTCGCCGCCGTTGAGGTTGAGGTTCAGTCGGGTATTGCTGAACAGTTGGCCGCCTTGCTGGTTCAGGCCGGTGACGCTCGCGTTCAGCTCGTCGGCGCTGGCGATGCGCCCGCCGTTGTTGACCTGTGCGGCGCTCAAGTCGAGCTTGCCGGAACTGGTGAGCTGCCCGCCCGAGGCATTGTTGAACTGGCCGGTGGTGATGAGCGCCGCGCCGTCGCTTTTGATCAGGCCTTGCGCGCTGTTGTCGAGGCTGGCGCTGTTGAGCACCAGGCCCTGCGCAGCCTCGAAGGTACCGCCGAGGTTCAACAGGTCAGCCGTGCTGGTCACGCTGAGCAGCCCGGCGCTCGACACCTTGCCGCCGCTGTTGTCCAGGCGTTGGCCGAGCAACGTCAGGTCGCCTTCGCTGCTGAGGGTGCCGCTGGCGTTGGTCAGGCTTGCCGCCAGCTGAATCGCAAGCGAGTGCTGTGCGGCGACAGTGCCCTGAGTGTTGTCCAGACCTGTGCCGCTCAGGTGCACGTCTTGTCCGAACACCAGCCCTTTGGCCTGGTTGATCACCTGGGCCACGGCCACTTCCAGAGCGGTCGCGGCGAGCAGCTTGCCGCCGCTGTTGTCCAGTTGCTGACCGGTCAGCGAGACGTTCTGCTGGCTGGAGATTTCCCCCCCGCGGTTGTCGGCAGAGCCCACATTGAGTTTCAGCGCTTTTGTTGCGGCCACCAGCCCGCCGTTGCTGTTGTCGAGGGTGGTGGCGTTCAGCGTCAGGCTGCCCTGAGCCGCCAGTTCGCCGCCCTGTTGAGTCAGCGCACCGAGGGTGGCGTCGAGGTCGCTTTGGCTGGCGATACGGCCTTTGTCATTGCTGACGCTATCGAAAGCCAGGTGCACCGGCCCGGTGGCGCTGGTCAAGCCATTACTGTTGTTCAGCTGCTGGCCGACAAAACCCAGTACCTGCTTGCTGTTGATCACGCCCTGGCGGTTGTCCACCTGGGCCGTGTGCAGGTTCAGGTTCGCGTTGGCGCGAATCGCCCCGGTGCGGTTGTCCAGGCTGGCGGACTGAATGTCCACCGCGCCCTTGGCCTGCACGCTGCCTTGCGCATGGTTGTCGAGCAGGCCGTCAACGGTCGCGCTCAGGCTGCCGTCGCTGACGAGGCTGCCGGACTGGCTGTTGTCCAGACTGGCAGACTTCACCTGCAAGCGTTGGCCACCGCCGAGGGTACCGCCCTGATTGCCCAGCGCGCCGCTGACGCTCAGGTCCAGGCTGTTATCACCCAGCACCTGCCCGCCCTTGTTGCTCAGCGCCGCCGCGCTGACCAGGCTGGCACCGGCGCTCGACACCTCGCCGTTGTCGTTGAGCAGGTTGCCGGCTACGGTCAACGCAAGGTCCGTCGAGCTGCTCAATAAACCGTGGGTGTTATCCAGTGTGCCGACATGCGCGTTTACCCCGGCCCCCGAAATTTGACCGTTGAGGTTTGTCAGCGACTGGTCGACGTTGAGGGTCAACGCCTGGTTGCTGATCAGTTTGCCGCCGCTGTTGTCGAGGTTTTGCGCAGCGAAGGTAAAGGCCTGTGCGCTGGAGATTTCACCGCCGCTGTTGCCCACCGTGACGAGATGGTTGAGCAGCAGCACGCCCGGGGTATTGATCAGGCCGCCCGCGTTGTTCAATTGCGCGCCGCTCAAGTCCAGGCTCAGGCCCGCGGTGCTGTACAACTGGCCGCCCAGGTTGCTGACCGTGCCTTGGCTGGTGAGCGCCCAGGGCCCGGCGCTGCTGATGCGCCCGCCGTCGTTGATCAGGCTGCCCGTTTGCGCGTTGAAGCTGGCGTCGCTGCGCACCACGCCCTGTGCGTTGGTGAACTGATTGCGCAGCAGCAACGACAGGCCGTCTTTGCCGTACACGCTGCCCTGGCCGCTGTTGTCCAGGCTGCCCGCGTTGATGCTGACGGTGTGTTGCCCGCTGAGAATGCCCTTGAGCTGGTTGTTGAGGCGATCGAGCGTCAGTTGCAATGCGCCGCCGGCCAGTAGCTGGCCGCCCTGGCTGTTGTCGAAACCGCTGCCGGTCACGCTCAGGTCTGCAACGCTGGAGACTTCGCCGCCGCGGTTGTCGACCTGGTCGACGGCCAGCGTCAGGGCGGCTGCCGAATTGAGCAAGCCACCGGCGCGGTTATCCAGGCTCGCGCCCTGCACGTGCAGGGGGCCCAAGGTCGCCACGCTGCCGCCACGGTTGTCGAACTGGCCGATGGCAAGGCGCGTACCGGCCTTGCCGATGATGCGGCCCTGGAGCCCGTTGTTCACGCTGGCGGCGCTCAATTGCAGGTCACCGGTGGCGGCGAACAGGCCGGTCGGGTTGAGCAATTGCCCGGCGATCTGCGCCGTCAGCTGGCCGCCGCTGGTCAGGCTGCCCTGGGTGTTGTCCAGGTTGTCGGCGAGCAGGCTGAAGCTGTTGGCACTGGCGATCTCGCCGTTGCGGTTGTCGACATTGCTCAGATGGCTGAGCAGCAACTGCCCCGGCGCGTTGATCACGCCGCCCAGGTTGGTGAGCTGGCCACGGTTGAGGTCAAGGCTCACGTCGGACTGGCTCGCGACCCGACCGGCGCTGTTGTCCAGGCTGCCCACGTTGGCGTGCAGGCCCTGGGTACTCAGGATTTTCCCGCCAGAACTGTTGTTGACCGCACCGGTGGCGTTGAGAATTAACGACTGCCCGGCCGACAGCAGCCCGGCAACGTTATCCAGCGACGCCACCTGCAAGCTCACCTGGGCCACACTCGACAGCTCGCCCGCGTTGTTGACCAGTTGACCCACCGTGCCGGTCAAGTTGCCAGTACTGCTCAGCAGCCCGCCCGTATTGTTGAGTAACTGGCTGGCCGTGAGCCCCAGGCTGCCGGTGCTGATAATCCGGCCGCCGTTGGTGTTGTCCACTTGAGCAGCATTGACCTGCCCTTGGCCCCCGGCGCTGAGGGTGCCGTGGTTGTTGCCCAGCGTGGCAGCATTCACCGTGAGGTCACGGCTGGCGATCACACTGTTGCCGCTGTTATCGAGGGTTTGCGCAGTCAGTCGCACGTCGCCGTTGGCATTGCGGCTGTTGTCCGCGTTCACGCCCGCTTCGATGATGCCGCTGTTGCTCAGGCGAGCACCGCTGTCGAGGGTGAGGCTGTTGCGCGCGGCGAGGTTATTGCCGTTGCTCAGGTCGCCCTGGGCCTTGATCGCCAGGTCTGTGCCGGCATACACCGCGCCTTGGGTTTCCACACTTTGGGCCGTCACATTCACGGCAGTGCCGGCAGAGGTTTGCCCCAGGTTCAGGTGACCGTTGGCATCAATGCGGATATCGCCCCCGGCAACCATGTTGCCGGCAAGTTTTACCCCCACGCCCGCTTCGGTGCCCACCAGCCGGATCGTGCCGGCGTACATGCCGCCGAGCGCCGACGAGTCAATGGCCAGCGCCGGTGCGGCACTGCCGTCGGCTGCGCGAGCGGTGGCATTCAGGGTGGCGGCGTCGACGTCATTGCGACCGGCCACGATGCTCAGCTTTTGCGCCTGGATCTGTGCGTTGATGTGCGCGGCACGGGTGATGATTTCGAACTGGCCGACGTTGCTCGCGTTCAGGCCGTCGCCTTCCACCGACACGCTGCCCTGGTCCACCTGGTAGCGGCTGATAGCGCCGTTTTCAATCACCGCCTGGCCGGTGGTCAGCGTGACCTGGGGCGTGTTGATAAAGCCGCAACCGTTGCAGCTCACGCCATAGGGGTTGGCCACAATCACATGGGCGGCCTGCCCCGCCACTTCGGTGTAACCGCGCAACTGGCTCGGGCTGCCGCCGTTGACTTCGTTGAGGATGGTGCTGGCGGCCTGCCCGGTAAAATTGGGATTGCCGACAATGATCCCGCCCAGCTGCGTGCTTTGGGTGCGGTTGGTGGCGTTGTTGAGGATCAGCCCCTGCGCGCCGACGTTGTAGTCCTGAAAGCTGTTATGGGACAGGCCGGCGGCATTCGGCGCCGCGATATTGACGATGGGCACACCGTTGCCCGCTTGCGCCAGCGTGGTGCCGGGGGCATTCACGACGACACCGTCCGCCTGTGCCAGCAACGGCTGCCAGAACAGGGCGTTGACCAGAATGAACGCCAGCCCGCGCTTGGGCAGCCCGAGGAACGTCGGGCGATTTTTCAGGGCTGCAGAAGGTTGGCGCGCAAGAAAGGCGAACTGGCGGACGTCCATGTGAGGTCTCGATGCACGAAGGCGAAAAAGTTAGAGGAAGAAATCCAGGCGCAAATAGATCGGTGCTTCACGTTCGGTGATCGCGTCGGGTCGTTCCAGGGAATGCGCAAAGGTCACGGTGGCCGCCACGTTGGCGCCCCGGGCAAACAGTTCCAGCGAGTCGCTGCTCATGCGCCCGTGCTGGTCAGGGTTGTAGCGCCCGTGGCTGATCACGCCCCGGTCATAGCCAAGGCTGCTGCCGTACTCGGCAAACACCGCGTGCATCCAGTTCCAGGTCACCGGGCGGGTCCAGCGCAGGTCGTTGCGCCAATAGCCGCCGCTGTCGCCGGAAAGGGTCTGGTCCTGGTAACCGCGAATCGACGATTGCCCGCCGAGGCTGGTGCGTTGGGGGCTGAACAGCACGTCTTCGCTGTGCTGGCCGGTCATCAGGCTGCTGAAACTCAACGACTCGTCCCACAGCTTGAACGGCTGCAAATAGCTGACGGTGGCGGTGTATTTGCGGTAGCGCGCATCGGGCTGGCCGGCTTTGACGTCACGGTTGCTCTGGGCATCAAAGGCGCCAATACCGTCCTGCATGCCCAGGTCGATGTTGAGAAACGCCCCGCCGATACGCCGGCCATGGTTGATGCCGAATTGCGCTTCGCTGATGCGATTGCTGCTCAGCGCCAGCTTGCTGTCTTCAATGTAGTTGTGGGTGTTGAGGGACGACACGCCGGTGCTCAGCGAGGTTTTGCTCAGCGCGTCGCGGTAGATCACTCGTTCAAGGCGCAGCTGGTGGTTCTGGCTGTCGCCGCTTTGTTTGAAGTTGAAACCGTTGGCCTGGGCCTGGGAGCGGTACTCGCTTTCGCTGTAGCTGTACGTGAGGTTCCACCAGCCGAACGGCAGGTTGTAATTGAGCATCGCGTTGCGCGAATTCTTGGTGGTGTCGCTGACCACATCATGGCCTGCGCGCAGCGAGAGCTGGTCGGACAGCCCCAGCGGGTTATCCCAGTCGAAACTGGTGCCGGCCTGCTGTCGACCGGTGCTGCGCTGGCCGTCATTGCCGTAGGACAACCCGGCGCGCCACGGCTTTTGCGGAGTGTTTTTGACCAGCACGTCGCTGCCGCCCACGGCCTTGCCGGGTGCCAGCTCCATTTGCGCCTGGTTCGATGGCAGACGGTTGAGCTGGTCAACCATCTGCTCGATTTCGCGTAGGTTGAGCACCTCGCCGGGCTTGCCCGGGAACACTTGCGCCAACTGGCGCTGGGAAAAACCGCTGCCCTCGGCGCCTTTTAACCCTTCAAGCCGGCCCTCCACGACTTGCACCTTCAAGGTGCCGCTGGACAGGTCCTGTTGCGGCAAATAGGCGCGACTGGTGACCAGCCCCAGTGCGATATAGCGCTCGGTGATGACTTTGAGCAGGGCATTGAGCTGCGCAACCCCCAGGCATTGGTCGATGTAGGGCGCCAACAGCTGCGTGCGTTCGGCGGGGGACAAAGCGTCCGCGCCACTGAGTTCTACGGTCTTGATCGGAAAGCAGCGGCTGTCCGCTGCGGCGTCCGGCGCCTGGGACGGCGCGGTATGGCCAGGCAGCTCTTTGAGGTCATCCAGGCGCCGGCGTTGTTCTTCAAGGAGGCGGTCCTGGCGGTCACGAATCAGGTCGGTGTCACCCGGGTTGGGCGCCGCTTGAACCGTAAAGGCCAGCGTAACGCCGGTCAGTGCCAGCGCGTAGCACGTTGATGTGAGGATTGAAACGCGCATGGCCACTCCATTGACGAAATGGCTTAGTGCCATCATTTGGCGGCGATACTATTGGCGCAAATTTTTGACGTCAATTTGTCAAACATGAAACATTTACAAGATGTTTCATGTTTGTATGCTGGCTAAAACATTCGGATTGGTTTATGCAGATCGCACGAATTTTCGGCTGTCCATCACCGAACTGTGAACCCAGGATCCATGTGCTTGACGCATACCTCATACTCAAACGTCATCATCTGCGGTTCGTCTGCGTGGTAATCTCGCGCCACCACGAATAGACATTGATCGTCACTCGACGATGACCAGAGCCAGGAAAGAACATGCCGAAAATTTCTCACTCAGCATTGCGCCGCAATTTCCGTGAACTGCTTGCAAAGCCCATCTGCGTTGAAACCGCCTCCGTCTTTGACCCCATGTCCGCGCGTATCGCCGCCGACCTGGGCTTTGAAGTCGGCATTCTCGGTGGTTCCGTCGCCTCCTTGCAGGTGCTCGCGGCCCCCGACTTTGCGCTGATTACCTTGAGTGAGTTCGTTGAGCAGGCCACCCGCATCGGTCGTGTCGCCCAACTGCCTTTCATTGCGGATGCCGACCACGGCTATGGCAACGCGCTGAACGTCATGCGCACCGTCGAAGAGCTTGAGCGCGCCGGTGTGGCTGCGCTGACCATTGAAGACACGCTGCTGCCGGCACAATTTGGGCGCAAGTCCACCGACCTGATCTCCATCGAGGAAGGCATCGGCAAGGTCAAGGCAGCGCTGGAAGCGCGGGTTGATCCTGAACTGTCGATCATTGCGCGCACCAACGCTGGCGTGCTGCCTACCGAAGAAGTGATCGAGCGCACCCTGGCCTACCAGAAAGCCGGTGCTGACGGCATCTGCATGGTCGGCGTCAAAGACTTCGACCACCTTGAGCAGATCGCCGAGAACCTCACGGTGCCCTTGATGCTGGTGACCTACGGCAACCCGAAACTCAATGACAGCGAGCACCTGGCCAAGCTCGGCGTGCGCATTGTGGTGGCCGGCCATGGCGCCTATTTCGCATCGATCAAGGCCACTTACGACAGCCTGCGTGCCCAGCGCAAACTCACTCACAGCACCTCCAACCTCGGTGCCACAGAGCTGACGCATACCTACACGCGGCCTGAAAACTACGTGGCATGGGCTGAAGAGTTCATGGACGTGAAAGAGTAAGTCTCCCCGCTACAGGCCCTGCAACTCCCGCAGTTGCAGGGCTGCCTCGCCCCGCTGCACACCCCCGCGATCTATCGATATTCCCCAAAGATATTTAAATAATATTTCTTATAGCTATAGAGTCATTCTCAAGCTTAGGAAAGCCTCGCGCGCCTGACTCCAGTCGCCGTGACGTCTCGCTGTCACCCGCATGGACCCTCTTCCCATTTCCCCGTCGAGTTCATCATGAAAGGCATCAACCTTCGCTCGCTCTCCGTCACCCTGGGTTCCGCTGCACTGCTCAGCACATTCTTGGCCTCGTCGGCCATGGCCGGCTTGCTTGAAAAAGGCCGCAGCAACGGGCTGGTGGCGGGCATCGCCAATGAACAGCCTTACGCTTACATCGGCACCGACGGCAAGGTCACCGGGGCCAACGTCGAAGTGCTGCAAGCCATCCTGAAGCCCCTGGGCATCACTAAAATTGAAACCCCGATCACCGACTTCGGTTCATTGGTGCCGGGCCTCGCCGCCGGGCGTTTTGACCTGATTGGTGCGGGCCTGTTTATCAACCCCGCCCGCTGCAAAGTGATCGGTTACTCCAACCCCGTGACCCATTCCGGCGGTGCGTTTATTGTCAAAGCGGGCAACCCGTTGAAGCTGCACAGCCTCAAGGACGTCGCCGCGAACCCCAAGGCCCGCCTGGCCACGCAAACCGGCACCAACCAGGTCCAGGAGGCCAAGGACACCGGCATCAGCGCCGCCAACGTGATCCTCTTCGACAAAGACACCGAAGCCCTCGCCGCCCTCGAAGCCAACCGCGTTGACGTGGTGTATTTCCCGGACGCCGAGATCATCAGCCTGGTGAAAAAAGCCAACAGCAGCGACATCGAACGCGCCCTGCCCTTTGAGCAAATTCCTGACGCGCAAGGCAAGCCGACCTGGAATTACCACGCCTATGGCCTGCCGAAAAACGACCCGGAATTCACCCAGGCCTTTAACGAGCAACTGGCCAAACTGCGTGCATCCGGCGAGCTGCTGAAGATCCTGCAGAAATACGGCTACACCGATAATGAACTGCCGGAAGCCGGTGTTACTGCCGCCCAACGCTGCGCGCTCTGAGTTTCCAGGTAGCCGTACCCGCCATGTTTATCGACCCCTCAACGCTGGATACCGCAGCGTTCATCGCGCGCCAGTTGGCCCATGGCGCGCTGACCACGCTGGAGATCACCGTTCTCGCAGAGCTGGCGGTTCTGGTGATGTCGTTCGTCATCGCGCTGATGCGCCTTTCGTCTTCACGCCCCTTGCGCTGGATCGCCACCCTGTACGTCGAAGTACTGCGCGGCATCTCGGCGCTGGTGTTGCTGTTCTACCTGTTTTTCATCTTGCCGCTGTTCGGCATCAGCCTGTCACCGATGACCACCGGCGTGCTGGGCCTGGGCCTGACGTTTTCGGCGTATGGCTCGGAAATCGTGCGCTCGGCACTGGTCAACGTCAGCCGTGGCCAGCGTGACGCGATTCGCGCCCTGGACTTTGCCCCCGTCACCGCCTTTCGCCGCATCCTGCTGCCGCAAGCGCTGCCGTTCATGCTGCCGCCGTTGGGCAACCAGCTGGTTGAGCTGATGAAAACCACCTCGCTGGTGTCGCTGATCACCCTCAGCGACCTGACGTTTGCCGGCGGCCAGCTCGTCACCACGCTGGGCCAACAGACACTGATCTGGAGCATCGTGCTGCTGTGCTATTTCGTCATGGCCTGGCCGTTGAGCTGGCTGGTGAAACGCTATGAGCGCCACGTGACGGGCTGGCGCAGGGACCGAACGGCATGAACTTCGATTACGGGTTCGCCCTGTCGATCCTGCCCGATTTGTTTCGCGGCTTGCTGGTGACGTTCCAGGTGGTGGTGCTGGGCTTTGTGCTTGCCGTGTTGCTGGGTTTGGTGCTGGCCATCGCGCAACGTTCGCACGTCGGCATCGTGCACACGCTGAGCCGTGGCTACCTCAGCTTCTTTCGCAATACGCCGTTGATGGTGCAGTTGTATGTGCTGTTTTTTGCCTTGCCTTTAGTCGGCATCACCCTCCCCGCGATTTCCACCGGGGTGATCGGGCTGGGGTTGTATTACGGTGCTTACATCGCCGAAGCCTATCGCGGCGCCATCGAAGGCGTACCGGCCGGCCAGTGGGAGGCCGCCAAGGCGTTGGACCTCGACACCGCCACCACCTGGCGCCGGATCGTGCTGCCCCAGGCGTTGAAGCCGATGCTGCCGATCCTCGGCAACTACTTGATCGGCATGTTCAAGGAAACCCCGCTGCTGGCCGTGATCACCATCCCGGAACTGTTCCAGGCCGCCAAGCAAATCGCAGGCATGACCTACCGCTACAACGAGCCCTACACCGTCATGGCGCTGATGTTCCTGGCGATCAGCGTGCCCACTTCACTGTTTTTCACCTACCTCGAAAGGCGCCGCCATGACTGATCTCTCCCACACCCACCGCCTGGCGCCGGCGCAGATCCAGCTCAAGCACGTGGTCAAGGATTTTGGCCGCACACGGGTCATCGACCATCTCGACCTGTGCATCCCCCAAGGCCAGAAAGTTGCCTTGATCGGGCCAAGCGGCTCCGGAAAGTCCACCGTGCTGCGCCTGATCAAGGGCCTGGAAAGCTACCAGCACGGCACCATCGAAGTCGCAGGTGCCGCCGTGCCCGACAAGCAACGCCGCTGGCATTGGCCGGGCGCACGCAGAGCGCCGGTGGTGCATCGCGTCGGCATGGTGTTCCAGCAGTTCAACCTGTTCCCGCACCTGAGCGTACGGGAAAACATCACCGAGGCGCCGTACAGGGTCTTGAAGCTCAGCCGCGACGAAGCCAATGCCCGCGCCGACGAGTACCTGAGCCTGGTGGGCTTGAGCCACAAGGCGGACGCCTACCCAGCCCAGCTCTCGGGTGGCCAGCAGCAGCGCGTGGCGATCGCGCGCGCCTTGGCGATGCGCCCGCAAGTGATGCTGTTCGATGAAGTCACATCGGCCCTGGACCCGGAGCTGGTCGGCGAAGTGCTGGCGGTAATTCGCTCGATCGCCCACGAACAGCAAATGACCATGCTGCTGGTGACCCATGAAATGAAGTTCGCCCAGGACATCGCTGACCGCGTGTTATTCATGGAGGCCGGCAAGATCGTCGCCGATGGCACGCCGCAGCAGATTCTGGTGAATCCCGCAGACGAGCGCACCCGGCGTTTCCTCAATCTGGTGGAGCAGCGCTAGAAGGTGGCATGGCGCTTGCTCTAGTGTTGTCAGAGGGCTACTCGCGCCTCGACATGAGCAGAAACGACCCAGAGGTATACGCCATGCACAGTTTGTTCTTTGCCACCGCCCGGGTGATCAACGGCCAGGTACAGCCGCTTGATTCGATTGAAAAACTTCACGGCTCCCGTGGGTTGTCCCTCGAATGGCAAGCGCGGCTGGCCATTGCCCTGTCGGTGTGTGCCCTTGGCGGCTGTGGCGTGCTGTGGTTGCTCGGGGTGTGAGGTAGAACAGGCGACAAGTACCCTGTGGCGAGCGGGCTTGCCCCGCGTTGGGCTGCGAAGCAGCCCCAAAACCAGCGGTCGCAGCGTGACTGACTCACCGCATTCTGCCTTTTTAGGGTCGCTTCGCAACCCAACGCGGGGCAAGCCCGCTCGCCACGGGGACACTGTTCGCCCTTCACGGGTCGGTAGCAACCGAACCAAAACGGTGCAGCTAGCGCGCCTGCCTGATCAGGTCGGCGGCTTTTTCGCCGATCATGATGCACACCGAATTGGGGTTGCCCGAGATCAGCGTCGGCATGACTGACGCATCGGCCACACGCAACCCTTGAATGCCATGCACTTTCAAATCCGGCCCCACCACGGCCAGCTCATCCACGCCCATGCGGCAGGTGCCCGCCGGGTGCAAGGCTGCGTGCGCTTGTTCATGGCAGAACTGTTTCATCGCGTCGCGTGTGCGCACGCTGTCTTGCGGCACGTGGCGCCGCGCGATGTAAGGCGTGAACGCGGCCTGGGCCATGATCGCCTCGCCCACCAGGCAGCCGTCCACCAGGCTTTCGATGTCATAGGGGTCGGAAAAATAATTGGGCACGATGCGCGGCGGCGACATCGGGTCGCTGGAATACAACTCCACGTAGCCCCGCGAGCGAGGCCGGATCTGCCCCAGGTTCAGGGTGCAGCCATTGCCGCCCGGCACTGAATCCACGCCTTCCTCAATGCCTGCGCCCACCACCATGAAGTACTGGATATCCGGGTGCACGGCGTCTTTGTCGCCCCACCAGAATGCCCCGCCTTCAATCAGGTTGGAGGCCGCCGGGCCCTGCCTGAACAGCGCGTATTGCAAGCCGGCCATGAGTTTCCAGAACGGCTTCTTGTACTTGTCGTAGCTGTGCGGGCCGGTCAGTTCATACACCAGCGATATTTCGATATGGTCCTGCAGGTTCTGCCCGACACCCGGCAAGTCCTTGGTCACCTGGATGCCATGCTTTTCCAGCTGCGCCGCGGGGCCGATGCCGGACAGCATCAGCAAGCGCGGCGAGTTGATGGCGCCGGCGCAGAGCACCACCTCTTTCCCGGCGTGCATCACCTGACGCACGCCGTTTTCGAGGTATTCCACGCCCACCGCTTTGTCGCCCTGCAGCAAAATCCGCAGCACCCGGCAGCCCGTCTTGACCGTGAGGTTCGTGCGACGTTTGGCCGGCGCCAGATAAGCCACCGCCGCGCTGCTGCGAAAACCGTTTTTGGCGGTGATCTGGTACAGCCCGCAACCTTGGGGCTGGCCCGAGTTGAAGTCTTCGTTGTACGGCAGGCCGTATTGCTGGCACGCGCGCAGCCAGACCTTGGTCAGCGGGTGAATGTTGATCGGGTCCGACACCCCCAGCGGCCCGCCCACGCCATGGGCGGCATTGCAAAAACGTTCGTTGTCTTCGGCTTTTTTGAAGTACGGCAGCACATCGTTATAGGACCAGCCGGTGGCGCCCTGCTCGGCCCAACCGTCGTAATCCGCCGGTACACCGCGGATGTAGATCATCGCGTTCACCGAGCTGCCGCCGCCCAGCACGCTGGCCTGGACCATGGTCGGTGTTTCGCTGCGATGCTGGTCCTCAGTGGGCTCCCAGGCATAGCGCTTGAGTAACGGCCCTTGGGCGGTTTTGTAGTAGGCGCCGGGGATGTGGATATATGGGCTGCGGTCTCGCGGCCCCTCTTCAAACAGCACCACCGATGCCGACGTGTCTTCACTCAAGCGCGATGCGACCGTGCAGCCCGTAGAGCCGCCTCCGATCACGATGTAATCCACCATGACGACCTCAATTGTTTTGATTGTTCGGGAAGTGGCAGGCCGAATCAGCCCACCAGTCGGCGCAACAGCGTGTGCAGGTCCTTTGCCACGGCGTAGCTGTTTTGCTGCTGCTGTTTCTGGCAGAACAACTCGCAGCTCCACCAGCCCGCATAACCGGTGGCCTTGACCGCCGCCGTCCACGCGCCAAGGTCCAGCACCCCGCTGCCGGTGGGGACGTCGCGCAACACCGCTTCATCCGCAATACCGCCGCTGAAAGGCAGCGAGTCGCACACGTGCACGCCGTAGATCACCTCCTTGTCGAGCCGTGCTACGTCGTCCGGCGTGTTGCCGGAGGTAAAGCAATGCCAGTAATCGATGACCATCTTCACGTTGCTGCGCTCGCTGCGGTCGATCAGTTGCAGTTGGTGCGCGAGGCTGTTCAAGGGCGTCCATGACAAGGCTTCGAGGTAGAGCAGCACGTCGTACTGCGCGGCGAGGTCGGCCAGCGAGGTTAGGTTTTTCGCGGTCAGCCGGTATTGCTCGGTCAAGTCCTGCCCCAACAGGCCGGTGTAATGCGGGCTGTGGCCGCTGCGCTGGAAGTCATGCACCGCCTGCACATTGATCGGCCCGGTGAGCACTTGAACGCCCTTGGCGCCGGCCAGATTAGCCAGTTGAAACAGGCGCTCGGCCTCTTTGAACAGTTCGTCGCGCTCGGCGCCTTGGCGTTCGATGTCGCGCAGGTAACCGATGCCGGGCACCTGCACAGGCTTGAGCAGTGCGCGCAACTCGGCTTCGGTGTAGCCGGCCTGCAGATAGGCTTCGAGTTTGCCGCTGTTGATTTCCAGTGCGTCGAAGCCCACGGCGCTCGCGATGTCGAGGTCCATCGCCAAGGTGGAATGCTTGGCGACGGTGGAATGCAGGGTCAGGGTTGTCATGGGGCGCTCCTAAGGGGCGGTTGAGAGGCGATTTGCCAGGCGAGCAACGGCCAGCGCGGCTGCATCGAGGCGCGATTGGGGCAAGCGTCCGTGGGCTACGGCGCCAACAATCGCATCGGCGATGTGAGGCAGTTGCGGCAGCGCCCGGGCGGAAATCAGCAGCAGGTCGGCACCGGCGTTCAAGGCCTGCACCGCCACCTCGCTGAGCGAGCGTTGGCCGATAACGGAGCGATGGTCCAGGTCGATGGTCATCACCACGCCGCTGAAACCCAGCTCCTCGCGCAGCACGCCGATCAACTCGGGCGAGATCGACGCGGCAACCGGCGGCGTGCAGGCCGTAAAAATCGCCGGCCCCATCATCACCGCGTCGGCCCCGGCGTCGACGCCCGCCTGGAAGGCCGGCCAATACGCGCGCAATTGCGCCAGCGTTGCGTTGACCTGCGCCTCTTCAACCGCCGGTTGGCGCAGCAACACCGGGTGCCCGGGAAAATGCTTGAGCGTGCTGGCCACACCGGCCCGGCGCACGCCACGCACATAGGCACCGACCATCGCAGCGGCCTGCTCGACGTCATCGGACAATGTGCGCCCGCTGAGCCACACGTTCGGGCCGCCGACGACATCTGCCGTGGGTGACAGCAGCAGGTTGACCCCGGCATCACGCACTGCGCAGGCGACGCGAAAGCACGCGTCTTCCAGCTCGGAAACCGCCATTGCCCTGGCCGCATCCGGCTCGGGCAATGCCGGTGCAACGCCCTGCAAACGGTGCACGGCAGAGATGTCCGCATCGGCCGCAAGCAACAACGGCCCGCCCAGCTCAATGGCCGCAGCGGTATAACGCTGCCACTTATCCAGGGTTTCGCAGTGCAGGCGGGCCGGGCTCATCACGCCGCTGACATATTCCTCGGCGGTCTCGCCAAACAGCAGGCTGCGCCCGCCATTGCCGAGGAAGCGGCGCACCTCGTCAGTCATTTCCAGGTCAAGCACCACCGGGAACAGCACGCCGTAAGCCTTGCGCTCATTGCTGCTCATCACGCGCCCCCTGGCTGGCGAGGTGGCGTACCTTGGCGGCGGCGGCCAGCAGCACCTGGCGGTCCAGGGCACCTTCATGCACCGCGTTGACGATCGCCTCGGCAATCGCATCCAGGCCGGATTCGCTGGACACCAGCAGCAAGTGCGCCCCGGCCACCAGCGAGGCGACGGCCGTGTCGGGAATGCTGTTGCCGCGCAGAATCGACACGGCATCCAGGTCATCGGAAATGATCAAACCGTCAAACCCCAGCGTGTCACGCAGCAGCCCGATGACCGCCGGTGAGGTTGAGGCCGATTGCTCCGGGTCGAGTGCCGCAAACACCGCAGGCCCGGGCATCACGGCTTTGACGCCGGTGGCGATGACCTGCCTGAACACGTCGAGGTTGGCGTCCAGCAATTCCAGCGGCCCCGGTACCGTGGCTTCGGCGATTGCCGGGTCGTGCTCGGTCACGTAATGCCCCGGGAAATGCTTGGCGGTGGCAATCACCCCGGCGCGCTGAACCCCACGGATAAAGGCGCAGGACACCCGGCTGACTTCGTGCGGGTCGGCGCCCAGGTGGCGGTTGTGCAACCATGGGTTGGCGCCGGTGACCACATCCACAATCGGCGCCAGGAACAGGTTGACGCCCAGGCTGCGCGCCACGGTGGCCATTTCAAAACAGCGTTTCTCGATCACATCGGCCCCAAGGCCCTCAAGCTCGGCCCGGCTGGCCACGGCAGGCACCAATTGATGCAGGCGTTCGATCCCGCCCAGTTCCTGATCCACCGCTACCAGCACCGGCGCCCCCGCCAATGCGGCCGCTTCACGGGCAATATTGATAAAGCCGGCACTGGTCTCGGCCGCCTTGCGAGCCGGGCTCATGCCCCGGCCAACGTATTCGTCGCGGGTTTCACCGAGCAGGATCGACACACCGCCACGGCTCAGGTAGCGCCGTACGGTGTCGTCCAGCTGCAAATCGGCAAAGGCCGGAAGGAGAACCGAATACGCGGCTCGTTGCAGTTCGCTTGACATGGAATGCCCTCGGTAACGTGATCATCGCGTCTGCCTCGCAAACGCCCTGCCCCGAGTATTCAGCGCGCGCAGGTTTTTCTCCATTTCGCACACCCCTCGATACCTGACGCGGACCGAAGCACTTTTACCCCGGCAAGCGGTGTTACCCGCAAAGGCTGAAGGTGTTACTGACTGCGCTTATGCGTTACCCAAAAGGTGCGCGAAACAATAGACTTGCCCCAAAAAACAGCACGTCGTTATACACGCGCAGTGTCGGAAAACTGCTTACAAACTGACGCAGTTGGCCGGCGCCGAAAGTTCTCGGCAAGTGCGAGCCTTCGGCATGGAAGATGCTTGAGTAATTAGTATAAGAATCAAACAGTTAAACGGTTATAACGGTTATTCCGAAAGTTATCTGATAACTGCTGGATAACTTGAATAACTGGCGCTATAACCGAATCAGTCACGTCGAGAACAGCATGCCCAATCGCGCAGACTCACCCGCCCTGTCGTTAGCCACCGCCACCTCGCACCCCGAACGCCAGCAGCTGCGCAGCGACCTGCAGGCCAATGTGCAAAAGAACCTGAGCACCCTGGTGGAGTCCTGCCGCTCGGTGGCGGATATGTGCCGTAAGGTCGACGTCAATCGCCAGCAATTCAACAAGTACCTGGTGGGCCAGCACGTGCCCTCGCAGAAGATCCTGCAAAAGATCGGGCGCTATTTCATGATGGAGGCCGAAGACCTGTTTCGCCCGCCCGCCGAGTTCAAAAAGTTCTATGAAGGTTATGAAAACGAGTTGCCGACTGACTTGCGCGCCTCGGAACAATTCAATCACTTCCTGCCGCTGGCCAAACAATCGGCCGACCTGCTGGAAGACTATTTGGGCGTGTATTACCGCTATCACAACTCATCGATTTATAAAGGCCGGATACTGCGCTCCGTCACCTGCCTGTACCGCGCCGACTCCATGGTGCAATACGTCACCATAGAGCGTTTTCCATTGCGCGATGGCAGCGGCAAGATCGGTTATTCCTTCACCTACCACGGCTTTTGCCTGCTGCTTGGCGACCGTTTGTTCATGGTGGATTTCGAAGGCAAGCAACGCAACGAGATGACGTTTTCGATCCTGACGCCGCAGCACCGTCGGCCGATCCGCTTTCTCTACGGTTTGGTCACGGGCGTGGCGTCGTCATCCTTCCGCCAACCCTTCTCCACGCGCATGGCCCTGGGCTTGGTGGACAAGGGCAAAATCCGCAAGCACCACCTGCGCAACGCCACGGTGGTGTTGCCCAGCGACCAGTCGATCCCACTGGATGTGCGCGAATACATGACCGGCGAAAACGCCACGATCGTGTGGGGCGGCCAGGACTAAGGCGCGCTCGCCGCTGTCATCACTTCGACCAGGGACGGGCCCGTACTGTTTAGCGCCTTGATAAAGGTCTGATTGAATTGCGAAGCGTGTTCGACCCGCCAGGCCTCCAGGCCGAAATTGCGCGCGATACCGGCAAAGTCCGGGGCATACGGTTTGCCATCCGGCAGGTTGAACTCAGCGCTGGCGCTGAACACCAGAAACACCACCGGAATGCTGTGCATCACGCACACCGCCATTTCTTGCAGCGACTGCAAAAAGTCGGTGCTGCCCACGGCGCACACCACCTGCCGGGCAGGCATGGCGAGCCGCGCGCCAATCGCCGCGGGGACCGCCCACCCCAGGGTCTCGGTGCTCAAGTGGCTGGCCGGGTGATGGCTGGGGAACAGTTCTCCCAGCCGGGCCTGCACACCACCACCGCCCACCACCAGGATTGCATCCGCTTCCAGTGCCGAACGCGACACGCGGGCCTGACGCAACACCGCGACGTTTGTGGCCCCCGGCGACGGCGGTTCGGCGCGCAGGCTGGCGGGTGGCAGGCGCGTGCCAAGCGTAGCGTTCTGCACGGCGACAGCAATGGGCAGGTTGACCGGCCCGCGCTCACTGAGCATCGTCTCGAACGCTTGGCGCAAGGCCTGGGGAAGCCCTTCGATGGTCATACCTTCCGTGTCGTCATGAACGCCGCTGATCACCAGCAACGCCTGCGCCGCCGCGACCGCCCCCACCGCCTTGGAACGCTCCAGCGGCCCCGCAAGCACCACCGCCATGGGCCGCCCGCACGCGCGAAAATAGCCATCGGCCAAGTGGATGCCACTGTGCTCCTGCATGACGTGAATAAACGGCAGGCCCGTTCCCGGCGCCAACAAGGCGTCGAGCAGACCCCGCGCGCCCTCACCCGGCACGCCGGCCACGTAGTCGACACCGTTGGCTTTCAGCGCTTTCACAACAATCTGGCTGCCCGTGAGTTTCATCAATGCACCGCGCCTGGCTCAAGAATCACCGCTGCAGTATTGGCCCGCCGTCGCTTGCGCTCAATTTCGCACCCTGCACAAAAACAGACGCAGGGTGACGCAGCCGCTCTGGCGCCCGCCAGACGGCCGGGGCTGCGCCGTTTAAGTCACTTTGATGCGTCAGTGTGCGTCGCTTTTGCCGGGGCTGCGAAATTGAGTGGCCTGCCCGCCGGGCGAATACTCAAGCCATGAAAACAACAAGCCGAGCCTATCAGCCGCTGGGCGAACCCCCTCAAAGCACGGGCACATAGCCCGTGAATCAGGCCGGTGTCGCCCCGCCAAGGAAGAGTCAATCGGACCAGTGGAGGCTAAGCCCCTCCCCAGCAGCATGGAAACAATGCTGGCCATAACACTGCCGATCTACACGACTGCATTCATAGCGTTTGCACACACTTACCCCAGGCAGGAACTCGAAATGAACGAAGAAAAACAAACGGGTTATGGTTTGACCGGCATTGACCTCAACGCACTGAGCTTGAAACGTCGCTCGTTTCTGCTGGGCGCCGCCGCCTCTGCTGCGGGGCTGTATATCGGCTCGTTTGCGCCGAGCGTGTTCGCGGCCACCGGCGGTCACCTGGAAATCCTCGGTTGGGAGGGCGAGACCGGTGACGCGGAACTGGCCGATTGGCGCAAACAACAGGGCATCACCGTACGGTCCAGCTACGCCAGCAACCAGGACGACATCACCGCACGGCTGGCCGGTTCCGATCCGGTGCAACTGGACCTGACCATGTATGCGCTGGGCTACGAGATCATCTACAAGGAAATGGGCCTGCTCAAGGCCATCGACACCTCGAAAATCCCCAATTATTCACCCGACAACACCCTGCCGCTGTTCTACAAGGGCAGCCGCTGGTACTGGGATGGCAAGCAGTGGGGCGTGCCTTTGCTGTGGGGCATGAACACCATCGTTTACAACCCCAAAAACGTCAAAAAACCCACCCGCTACAGCGACCTGCTCGACCCGAAATACAAGGGCCGCCTTACGTTTGTGGACGACGGCACGTCCAACTGGTCATTGATCGCAATCATTGCCGGCTACGGCGACAAGTACCCCAACCTGACCCGCGCCGAATTCGACGACGCCTTTGAAAAGCTCAAACCCTACCGCGACCAGTGCCGCGTATTTGCTGCGTCGTCCGGCGATGCCGTGTCGTTGCTGGTGTCCGGGGAAGTCGACGTGGTGTTCTCGGCCTCCGCCAACACCCCCAGCGAAACCACCAAACGCGGCGTGACCACCCTGCTTTCAGTGCCCGCCGAAGGCGCGGCGCTGTGGTGCGATGCGCTGTTCATTCCGAAGACGGCGAAGAATGTTCCCCTGGCGCTGGAGTTCATCAACAAGGTGCTGGAGGCCGATACCCAAGCCAAGATGGCGACCACGATGTTCTCCGGCGTAGTCAACCCCAAGGCCATTCCTTTGCTGTCCGAAGAGCTGCGTAACACCTTCGACTACGCCCACCTGGACAGCTTTTTCGAGAAATCCAAACTCTACGGCCAGCCTCCGCTGAACTCCGACCAGTACGTGACCTACGCGCAATGGATCGATCAGTGGGCCAACTTCAAGGGTTCGTTTTAAAGCGCTGCGATGCGGGGCGCGTGAGCACGCGCCTGTTTCACCCATGCGCACGGGTTATCGGATAAAAGCACAGGCAATTTCATCATGACCGTAGTCAACAACAGCGAGCCCATCACCCTGCAAAACGGGGACGAACAGGCCGCAAAACGCACAAAGATCGACAAGAAAACCCTCAGCGCCTACTGGCTGGCCTCGCCGCCGCTGGTGTTTTTGCTGGTGTTCTTTCTGGTGCCCTCGGTGCTGCTGCTGGTGGCCAGTTTCTGGACCGCCAAGACCTTCAGCATGGAACCCGCGGCAAGTCTTGCAAGCTATGCGCGGGCCCTGGGGGCCAGCGGGTTTTATGACTCGCTGTGGATCGCCCTGCAAAACGGCTTCTGGACCGCGCTGCTGTCCACCGTGATCAGCGCCCCGGTGGCGTATTACATCGTGTACCGCACCCGCTCCAACGCCGTGTTGTATCTGGCGCTGGTGTCGTGGTTTTCCAGTTATTTGGTGCGGGTCTACGCCTGGCGCTCGATCCTGGGCACCAACGGCGTGATCAACTCCACCCTGATGCACTTCGGCCTGATCGACCAGCCCATGGAATGGCTGGTGTTCAGCAAGTTTTCCGTGGTGCTGACGCTGGTGCACATCATGCTGCCCTTCACCCTGTTGCTGCTGGTTTCGGGCTTGCGCGACATCAAGCGTGACTACCTGGAAGCCGCCGCCGACCTGGGCGCCGGCGGCGTCACGATTCTGTGGCGGGTGATCATGCCCATGGCGCACAAAAGCATCGTCAGCTCATTCATGTTCACCTTCGTCCTCGCGGCCAGTGACTACGTCACCCCGCAATTGCTCGGCGGCCGCGATGCCATGACCACAGGGCTGGTGATCGCCAACCAGTTCCGCTCGGTCGGCAACTGGCCGCTGGGTGCGGCGATGGCCTATCTGCTGCTGATTGTATTCATGCTGGTCTACGCGCTGCTGCTGGCCGTGTTGCGGGTGGCGAACCTGGCACCCGGCAAGCGTTACCACGACTGAATACCGCCCATCAAAAAGGTCCCTCGTCATGCTCAGGCTATTTACCTACGTTTACATGCTGTTCCTCTACGCGCCGATCGCGATTATCGCGCTGTTCAGCTTTCACTCATCGCCGTCGCTGTCGTTCCCGTTCGAAGGTTTCTCGACGCAATGGTATGCGGCGCTGTTCAACAGCTCGGACTTCATGAGCGCCCTGACCAACAGCGCCATCGTCGCGCTCGGCTCAGCCGTGCTCACCACGTTGCTGGGTACGTTCTCGGCGATGGCGTTGATGCGCATGAAGGGGCGGGTCAAGGCGGTGTTCGCCTTTATGAACTTCGCACCGATTGCCTTGCCCGGCTTGTTTCTCGGTATCGCGCTGGTGATCTTTTTCTCGCTGATCGGCCTGCCGCGCTCGCTGCTGACGGTGATCATCGGCCATACCTTGTTCACCTTTCCGTTTTTCGTCGAATCGGTGCGCTCGCGCCTGGAGTACTTCGACCTGTCCTTCGAAGAGGCCGCGCGCGACCTGGGCGCTTCACCGCTCAAGGCGTTCTGGCTGGTGACCTTGCCGATCATCGGCCCGACCATCGCCGGGGCCGCGATCCTCGCCGTGGCGCTGTCGATGGATGAATTCCTGATCACCGTGTTCGTCACCGGCAGCGACACCACCCTGCCGCTGATGATCCTCTCGATGATGCGCCGCGCCGTCAGCCCCACCATCAACGCCGCCTCGGTGTTCATGCTGGTGGTGACCATCGCCATTATCGCCATTGCCGGCCTGGTCATGACCTTGCGCCGTCTCCGCCTCGAACTTGAACGTGCTGAAACTGCAGAGTAATCACCATGACCAACAGTATTGAACTCACCGGTATCTCCAAGAGCTACGGCAACCTGACCGCCCTGGGCAAGGTCGACCTGACCGTCAAGCGCAATGAAATCCTCACCCTGCTCGGCCCCAGCGGCTGCGGCAAAACCACCCTGATGCGCATCATTGCCGGTTTCGAGGAGCCCACCACCGGCAAAGTGGTGATCGACGGCAAGGACTCCACCGCCCTCGCCCCCGAGCACCGCCCGGTGAACATGGTGTTCCAGAAATACGCACTGTTCCCGCACCTGGACGTGTTCGACAACGTCGCCTTCGGCCTGCGCCTGAAGAAAAAACCCAGGGACGAAATCAAGCGCGAAGTGACCAAAGCCCTGGAACTGGTGCAACTTGAAAGCTTCAAGAACCGCTGGATCTCCGAACTCAGCGGCGGCCAGGCCCAGCGCGTCGCCCTGGCCCGCGCCCTGGTAAACCGCCCGGCCGTGTTATTGCTCGATGAACCGCTGGCGGCCCTGGACCTGAAGATTCGCCACCACATGCTCAACGAGATCAAACGCATCCACGAAGAAACCTCCACCACCTTCGTCTACGTCACCCACGACCAGGACGAGGCGATGATCCTCTCCGACCGGGTGGTACTGCTCAACAAAGGCGGCATCGAACAAATCGGCGGCCCGCAAGAAATGTACTGGTCACCGCGCACCTTGTTTGCGGCGAAGTTCTTTGGCGACACCAACATCGTCAACGGCACCTACGGTCACGAAGGCTACGTAGAGCTGCCATTCGGACGCTACGCCCACAGCGCCAAAACCAACCTCGGCAGCGGCCCGGTCAACGTCTCGATCCGCCCCGAAACCATCGGCCTGGAACCCGCACTCGGCACCCCCCTCGCCGACGGCGCATTTGCCGGCAAAGTCAAAGACACCTCCTTCATCGGCAACCGCGTCATCTACCGCGTCGCCGTCGCGGACGGCACACTTGACCTCAAATGCCAGCAACTGCCTACCCCAGGCAGCCACGCACTGCCGCCGGGGACGGCTGTGGCGCTGACCTGCAAGCCGGAGAGCTTTGTGGTGATGCCAGCCTGAATACATCGAGCGCAACAAAAAAAGCTGGGTCACCATGGTGCCCCAGCTTTTTTAACGCCCAAGTCCAACACCGCACTGAAGCCGTAGCTGTTGCTCTGCTTGTGACCTGGCTCGTGACCTTGATCTTGATCTGAGGCGCCCCGTCAACCACGCTGGCCGAACGCAGGCTTGAATCCGT